>CAVWIL010000001.1:0-189186 GCA_963755045.1 Nitrospirota bacterium
GTTGGGATCAACGCGGTTGAAGTCGCCGATGACGTCCATCTGGATAAAACCGTAAATCTCCACACGCACCTTGTCTTCTGCGCGCGTCTCACCTGCCATTCCGAGGACTACCAGTAGAGCTATCATGACGCCTAGATATATTGCCGTTTTCGTTTTCATATTCTTCACAGCTCCTTTCTTCATAGGATCTCAGTTTCGATTTTCTCTCCAATTTTCACATGATGCTGCTTTTTCCTCATGCCATCATGGCCACGATGACCGGCCCCCATGCCGTCAGCAATAGACCTGCGGGCGGTCGTTCCTCTCAGTACTTCATGAAAAGCTCCTGCAGCTTCTTGGGATCGTTTGTCTTCATCAGGCCCAGCATGAGCAGGATGCGGGCCTTCTGGGGATTGAGCTCCATCGCGGTAATGAACCCCAGTTTGTCGTCGTTCACTTCCACATTGCGAACGATGAGGCCGCTGCCCATGCGCGTGGAACGCACAACGACGACGCCTTTCTTGGCCGCGTCCGCAAGCGCGGCGATCGCAGTATCGGTGCTGTTCCCGTCGCCCACTCCGGCGAGCACGATACCTTTCACGCCTTTGCTGACGAGAAAGTCGATGGTGTCGCGACCGAAATTGGCATAGGAGTACACGATCTCCACCCACGGCAGGTCGTTCACGCCCTTGCCGTCAACCGAGAACTCGCTCTTTGTCGTATGGATGGTGGTGTTTTGCGAGAAGAAGTATGCCTTGCCCGTGTTCATGACGCCGGCGCGGCCGCGGTTCGGCGACTTGAATGTGTCGAGTGCCGTGCTGTTCGTCTTCTGCTGCCTCACGGGCGTAGTGGATCTCATCATTGAGGACGACGAGCGGGCCGCGTCCCTTGGCTTCGGGATTGGCGGCCAGCGCGACCGCGTCATAGAGGTTGGCCGGACCGTCCGCGCCGATGGCCGTGGCAGGCCGCATGGACCCCACCAGCACGACCGGCTTGTCACTCTTCACCACGAGGCTCAGGAAGAAGGCCGTTTCCTCCATCGTGTCCGTGCCGTGAGTGATGGCCACGCCGTCGACATCGCCCTTGAGCACCTCATTGACTCGTTTGGCCAGCTTCAGCCACACCTCGTGGTTCATGGTCTGGCTGCCGATGTTGGCCACCTGCTCTCCGGAGATGTCCGCAAGGTCCTTGAGCTGGGGCACGGCCTTGATGAGGTCATCAACGGAGAAACTGCCTGACTTGTAACCGGCCTCGCTCGTGCTTGCCTGCGCGCCGGCGATGGTGCCGCCCGTGGCAAGGATCATGATCTTCGGCTTGGCCTGCGCCGCTGATGCGATCAGCATCAGTGCGACGACTGCCATCAAAAAACTCCGAAACGTGTTCAATGCGATTCTGTTCATGGTGTTTCCTCCTTTTCTGTTTTTGTTATGTTGTCATGGCTACTTCATTTTTCGACGATGACGCCTTCCATTCCTCGACGTAGCCTTCTGCCGCCTCCCTGAGGTACTTGCCGATCTTCGGGTACGTGTCCTCCGGCAGGTTGGCGAGCGATACCCTGACCGACCAGTCCGGCCCGCCGAAACCGCCTCCGTGCATCAATACAACGCCTGATTTCTCCGCGATGCGGAACAGGATGTCCGTGCATTCGTAGTTCTTCCGAAGGAACTTCACGAAGTCGGGACCGTAGACCTTTTCGGCCCAGACCATGATGTCGAGTTCCGCGTAATAGTACGCCCGGTCCTCATCAGGCGGTGACGGCATACCCAGGCCTTCCCAGAGCGCCTGGTACCTCCGGCGCACGATGAGCTGGCACAACGTCTTGTAGCTGTTCGCCTTGTCGAGCAGAGCGAACAGGGAGAACAGTGACATCTGGACCTGCTGGGGCAGTGACAGGCCGGCAGTGTGGTTCAGCGCGACCTGGCGGCTGTCCGCCACCATGCGGTCGATGAACTTCAGCTTCTCCGGCGTGAGGGAGATGCTGCTGTAGCGGCGATTGAGCACCGCGCGGTCTTTGGCGGGTAGTTTCGCCAGCATTTTGTCGAAGATGTTGTTCTGGTGAACAGCCACGACCCCGAGCCGCCAGCCGGTGCACCCGAAGTGCTTCGAGTAGGAGTAGACGCCGATGGTGTTCTGCGGCAGCTCTGCCATCAGCGACCGGAACCCCGGCACAAAGGTGCCGTAGACGTCGTCGGTGATGATGATCAGGTCGGGCCGTTTGGTCTTCACGAGCCTGACGAGCCGTTTCAAAGAGCTTGCGCGCATGGCAAAGGACGGCGGGTTGCTCGGATTGACGAGGAAGAAGGCCTTGATGCGCTTGTCTGCCAGCTTGTCGATCTCCTTGTCCGCGTACTGCCACGTGTGGGTGCCGTCGGGACGCAATTCCGTGCTCGCGTCGACGTTCACGACCTTGAACGCGTAGCGGTCGAAGTGCGGGACCTCGATGTAGGGCGTGAACGTCGGCACCCCGAGCGCGATGGTGTCGCCGCGGCGGAGCAGGTGGTTGAGCATCAGGGAGTCGAAGATGTAGCACATTGCCGCCGTGCCGCCCTCGACGGCGAAGATATCGAACCTGCCCGCCGGCGGCTTCCCGGCGCACATCTCCTGGATGAGGAATTCATGCACGATCCGTTCGTTGCAGCGCGCCATCCGGTCCGGCACGGGATACATGCAGCCGATGATACCCTCGGCAAACTCATGAACAAAGGCATCGGGGTCGAACTTCAGCGTCTTCACGCCGTAGTCGAAAGAGTCGCGGAGGAGCTTTGCTCCGGGAGCGGCCTTGTTGGCATCAAGGAACAAGTCAAAACGCTTGGCGATGTCCTTCTTCTCCGGCATGCGGCCTGCATCGGGAAGGCTGATGCCGCGCTTCGACTCTTCGATGCCGAACCGCAATAGTGTGCCGAAGGCCTCACGCGGTGTGGTGCAGATCCAGTTCGGATTGCCGCGGCCGGCGTTCAGCATCTGTGCGTCGCTCTCCCGTTCGCTCTCGTCAGCAAGCGAAATGAGCTTGTCCTTGAGCTCGAAGGGACTCAGCTTGAGCAGCTCCTTTTGCTCGGCACGGGATGTAGAAAATTTCCTGGTTTTACCTGCCATAGTGTTCTCCTTTCTCGTTTAAAAAAATTTTATGCCATGAGTAACACGATTACCAGACCCCAGATTGTGAGCAGGATACAGCCGACGGCGTAGGGAACGGTGTAACCGATGGCAGGCACCTTGCTCTGTGCCACGTCCTCGATCATGCCCAGCGCTGCCGTCGTCGTCCGAGCCCCCGCCGAAGCCCCGAGGGTAATGCCCGGATGGAACTTGAAGAGGTACTTGCCCATCAGGACGCCGACGATCAACGGGATCGAGGTCGCCACAATGCCGGCGATGAACAGGCTCAATCCTGCCTCTTTCAGACCCGCCACAAAGCTTGGGCCTGCGCTGATGCCGACAACGGCGATGAACGTGGTGAGGCCGACGTTATTAAGGATCCACAACGCCGGCGCCGGAATGCGGCCGAAGGTACGGTGCACGGACCGGAGCCACCCGAACACGAGTCCGGCGATGAGCGCTCCGCCGCTGGTGCTGAGACCGAGAGGAATTCCACCCACCCGCACCGTCAGGGCGCCGATGAGGCCACCCAGCCCAATGCCCAGTCCAACAAAGATCATGTCGGTCATATTTGTGGGTCGGTCGGCGTACCCCAGCTCCTTTGCCGCCCGGTTGACATCACGCCTGGCGCCGACAAGAGTCAGCACGTCGCCCCGGTCAACAGTGGTGCCCGGAGTGAAAGGCATCTCCTGCCCGGCCCGCACAAGCTTTCGTAGAAATACGCCTCTGGCAAAATCGCCGGCGGCCAGGTCCTTAAGGGTCTTTCCCGCGAAGGACTTGTTCGTTATCACCACGTCGATCACCTCAACCGGGAAATCGAGCAACTCCTTGTCGTCTACTTCAGGTCCGATCAAGGTCCCGCGCTCTACGTGTACTTGTTGTTGGGTGGCCACGGCGACGACGTCATTCTGCATGATGACCGTCGCGGGCTCGGGCTCGATGATCACGCCGTTGTGACGGATCCGCGAGATGAAGACCCGCGCCTCCCGGGGCATGGCCTCAAGCTCTGCAACGGTCTTATTCAGGAGGTTCTGATTCGTCACGCGGTACGCACGCACATCGAATTTGCGGGCCATGCTGACGACGCCGGGCTCGGCCTCTGTTCCGCCCATCGTTTTTTCCAGTTTCTTGCACTCCGCTGCGAGATCCACACGAAGCAGCTTGGGCCCGATAATCGCCAGGAGCCATGCCGAGCCTGCGGTGCCGAAGATATAGGTCACGGCATATGCCACCGGCATTTGGTTGATGAATTTGGTTTTTTCATCCGACGGAGATACCAAGCTGGTTAATTGCATCGGTGGCAACGCCAAGCACCGCAGAGATCGTTTGTGATCCGGACAGCAACCCTGCTGCCGTGCCGGCTTCGTAGCCCAAAAACCTGGCGCCCGCGTACGCAGCCAAAAGGGAGACGAGGCACTGGAGAACAGCGAAGAGGACCTGCGGAATGCCGTCGCTCTTCAAGCCCCGGAAGAATTGGGGCCCGACGCCGTAGCCGACCGCGAAGAGGAACATCAGGAAGAAAACGGACTTCACGTTCGGTGATATGGTGATACCTATCTGTCCGATGAGGATGCCGGCAAGCAATACGCCGGTCACTGCCCCGAGGCTGAACTTGCCGAACTTGAAGCTTCCGATCCAGTAGCCGAGTGCCAGCGTCAGAAAGATCGCGATCTCCGGGTATTGTTGAAGCGTTTTGATGATCCATTCCATTTCATTCCTCCTTTCTCATGACACCCTGTGTCAGAGCGGACCAGCCCACCCGTCTGCTTTGAGCAGCAACCGCCAGGAACGTGTCTCAACCAGCGCTTTAGGAAGGCCCTCTCTGCGTTTCACAAGCCTACACCCGGCGATACTACACCTGGCCTCAAGCCGGTGCTAAGAGAACAACGTACCGCGCCTTTCACATCAGCATTTAACGTTCGGACTATGTCTTCGTATCCACGGGATAGAGACAAAGAAGATAGTTCAGGGACCGCTTATTTTTTCAGCCCCGTGTCCTTCAAGGCTTGCTTGCACCGCTTGCTTACCTTCGTGTAGTTCCTGTCCATGCACTGGAGCAACCGTCCCTCGCCGGGCTGGATATCGGAGCAATAGGTCTTCAGGTCGTCCCGGCACTCGTTTACCACGTAGCTCAGGGCCGACACCGCCCGAGCGAGCTGAGCCGCGGCATCGTACAGCGCGTTATCACATTGATCAGACAGCTTGTCCCAGTACGAATACAGACACGCCAGGACCCGACCCTCGCCGGGCGTCACGTCCTTGCAATACGTTTTGAGCTCCTTGTCGCATCCTTTTAACACACTGTCGACCAAGGTCTGCTGGGCCGAGACGTGCCCGCTGAACACCAGCGCCATACCGATGACCACCGTCCACACCATTGCATGCCGCATGTTTACTTACCTCCGCTGTTCATATTTGAGAGTTATGCTATCCGTTCTCACCTTCCTGACGGTCTTCACACCGGTCACAGGTGGTAATTGATAGATCAAAGCCACCCTCTCCTTCCTGAATCAAGCAGCCCGCAAGGCCTTGATCTTCTCCATACCGGCAGTTTCCGCTACGGCGTTAATACGGAAATCCGGCCGCTCGTTCAGGAGCGTCAAAGCCCCGAGCAGTGCGCTGAAGGTGGAGGTACGGACATGACGGTCGAAGTCCTCCTGGGAATCCCACTCTTCCATCACGAGGAAGGTATCGGTGTTCTCCGTGTCAATGAACACATCGCAGGACTGGCACCCGAGCTCCTTTCGCGCCATTCCGGTGAGTGCACTTACTGTCTGTAGCATCTCCTGACGCTTTTCCTGAGGCACCGTCATTCTGATCGTGGCGATAATCATTAGAGTCTCCTTCCTAAGTATTACATTTATCCACTTTTTAATATCTCAAGCCCGCAACTTGTAACCCGGGACTCCGCATGAGGAAAAAACGTCGTAATCCAGCCCTGCACTGAGGATACACCAATCTCAAATGTTGATGTCCGGCATGTTGTATAAAATTATAAAAATGATAAAAGAAATGGAGGGAGCGTAGAATATACAGCAAGCATCATGCCTGAGGTCATCGCACACCCAAGACATGCAAGTCTTTGAAATGGATGCTAACTAGAGAATGGAACAGAACGCGATGAGAACATTAAGGAAGCTGGCCACCACCATATTTCACGGCAGCCGCGATATTTCGAGGATAACTAGATAACTAATGGATGGGTAACATACTACTAAAGATTGGAGTTTTGATCAGAACGGGATATCCCGAGTTTTTGCATGCGCGAACGCAAGGTGCTCGGGTTCATATCCAGGAGAGCGGCCGCACCCTTGTTTCCTTCAATGCGCCAGCCGGTCTTTGCCATGACCTTCAGAATATGCTCACGTTCGACATTACAGATGCTGAGCGAATCGATATTGCACGAAAGGGCCCTGTCGTCATCGATCCTCTCTGCCAGGCGCAGTATAGGACCCTGAGTTGTGATCACCGCACGTTCGATGACATGTTCCAGCTCTCGCACATTTCCGGGCCACGAATAGTCCTGAAGAGCCTTCATCGTTTCTGTGGGTACACTCTTGATCTCCTTGCCCATTTTGCGGGAAAATTTTTTCACAAAATGTTCAACCAGGAGGGGGATGTCATTGATTCGTTTTCGCAAAGGAGGTATGGTCAGCGGGAAGACATTTAATCGGTAATAGAGGTCTTCTCGGAAACGGCCCTTTTTGATCTCATCCTTCAGATCGCGGCCGGTAGAGGCAATAATACGGACATTCACCTTGATCGTATGGGGACTCCCGAGTCTCTCAAATTCACCCTCCTGGATCACCCGGAGTAATTTAGATTGCAGCTCCAAGGGCAGTTCCCCGATCTCGTCCAGGAATATTGTTCCCTTATCGGCCACTTCAAACCGCCCCATCTGCCGTGCGTAAGACCCAGTGAAGGCCCCTTTCTCCCTGCCGAAGAGCTCGCTCTCGATCAGATTAGCGGGAAGTGCCGCGCAGTTCACCGTCACCATGGGGCGATCTTTACGCAAGCTCCGGCCATGGATGGCATGAGCGATAACTTCTTTTCCCGTCCCGGTCTCACCCAGGATAAGAACCGTTGCATCCGTGCCGGCAACTTGCTCCACCCGGTACAGGACATATCGCATTCCATCGCTCTGACCAATGATCTCGTCAAAGTTGTGCACTTTTTTGATATCTTCGCGAAGATAGATGTTCTCGGCTTCAAGCCGTTCTTTTAACCGTTGTATCTCGGCATATGCGTTTAGCAGCTCATCCTTCGCCTTTTTTCGGGAGAGCGCATTTGAAAACACTTGTGCGACAAGCTGAAGTCGCTTGATCATCATCTCCGGCCAGTCCCTCTCATCATTCATAATGGTAAAGGACAGCGCGCCAACGACATTCCCTGCTACTGATAACGGGATCAGCAGGGTGGATTTCGTTCCGTATAAACGCCACGTCTCCTGATCGCGTCCTGCTTCCGCCGGGAGGTCCGAAAGCTTCGCAATGGCAACGACTTCGCCTTTCAAGATCTTCTCCAGCGACCATGGAAAATAATCCGCAGCATTCATGTGGTTGGTACTCGCCATACTTCCCGGAGGCTGATGAATGTGCGTGAGGAGACACGCGCCTGGATTCCCTCCGAAGATTTGCCAGAGCGTGGAGCGATCGATGTTGAGACTTTCGCAAACGCGGCGCTGGGCATCCTGAATCGCATCATCCACCTGGTCGTGGGAGATATTGATAAACCCGGTTGAGATTTCCGTCAAAAGCATTTCGAAGCGCAACTGCGCCTCGAGCTTTTCACGAAGGCCTGCTTCCTCTTTCGTCATTGCCCTATTCCCTTTTTACGGCTTAATATAGTTGATCAGGCTTCTCAAATTAAATAAAACTTACTTAATAGTTATTATATTCTGAATCCGGAAAATCTTCAAGGCGTGATTCTAAATCGTCAAAATATTTTCATCAAAACCTGAAAGCGTTGTTGCCGCGAAGGCAGCAAGAGAAAGCCAAAGGGCAGAGATCGAACCGGGAAGCACGCTCGAGTTCAAAGATGAGGATAGGCGCCTGCCGGCGGTTCACTTTTCATTGACAATCTCCTCATCCTCCTGCGTGCTTCCGGACACCCATGACTTGAGGAGCGTGTAGGTGACGGCCAGTACAACCGGTCCAATGAAAAGGCCGATGATGCCGAATGCGATGAGGCCGCCGATTACCCCGGAGAATATCAGCACGAGCGGCAGGTCAGCTCCCTTCTTGATCAGGAACGGGCGGATGAAATTATCAAGAGTGAGAGCAACAACCGAAATAACGAGTCAGCACCGTTCCCCATACCGGCTGGCCGGACCAGTAGAGCCAGATGATCGCCGGGACCAGGACCAGGACCGGCCCGATCTGGGCCAGGCAGAGCATGAACACAACCGCCGTCAGCAATCCCGCCGCCGGAACTCCGGTGATGAACAACCCGATACCACTCACTGCCGCCTGGATGAGCGCCGTTCACGACGACCCCAAGCATGACGCCCCGCACCGACTTGGCCGCGAGGATCGCGACCTCCTCGCCCTGCGAACCGGCAAGACGCCTGGCAAAGCTCAGGATCCCTTCCTTTACAACCTCTCCTTGCGCGTACAGGATCGCCGCAATGATCACCGTCAGCAGGAAATTCAGCAGGGTCATGCCCATGCTCCCGGCCTGCGCCACGAACCATGCAAGCGCCTTCTGCGCATAGGGGACGACCCTGGCAGAGCGTTCATCGGGACTGAGCGCGGCAAAGTCACTCCATTTGGCTGCGAGCTTTTCGCCTACCACCGGAATGCGCTTGAGCCAGTCCGGCGGCGAGGACAGGCCAGGGAGGGCAGGGACTGGGCCTTCTCCGAGATGGCACTCGTATTAGCGACGATGGTAACAATGGCAAGCGTGATCGGTATGAGGACCATGAGCAGGAGGGCAAGCGTCATCAGTGCCACGGTAAATCCCCGCTTCATTGCAAACCTCGCCTCGAGTTTTACCAGGAGCGGCCACGTTGCGATCACGATCAGGCCCGCCCATATAATGGAGAACAAAAAGGGGCGCAGGACCCAGAAACTCGCCACGATGAGCGCGCCGATGGAGAGTACTGCCAGGGTCGTATGGGTAATATCACTGGAAACAGGAAGCTTGGCACGCATATGCGGGATCCTCCTTTTGAAGGCCCCGGCAGCTCGGCTGAGTGATTCGACGTGAGCTCACCGCCGAAGGACTCACTGAATTCCTGCGGCTAGCCAAGGCTGATACGGTCCGAAATCGATTTATTCTTGTCATTTACGAGCAGAATGCGAGAAATCCTGGTAATTCAATCTTGTTAAGAGACCCCTCACGGAGATGTCCTACCAGCCTGAACGAGAGATTCTTCACTCACTTCGCTCCTTCAGAATGACAAATGAAGGGTTCGGGATGGCACATTCTGACTTTTTACGATTAAACCATGGATGTGAAGGTGAATGAATTACTAAATTATATCATATGATAAACATGCTCATTAGAAAACCTTTGAATCGAGTTGACAATAAAAAGCTCCGATGCTAAACTTTGGCCACTGCACCTGCCCAGTGGAGCAAATGACCGAGGTATGATTGCCATGCCCGAACGCGAACAGAGCACAGGGAGTGTTTTCCCTCGATTCCTCGGTTTCTGGACCGAAGAGCGGAGCCTGACGTTTATGCTCTTGCTGCTGGCGATCCATTTCTTTATTGTGACCCCGGCTACGTTCCTTCGGCACGCATTCAACATCATCGGCTCCCTTCTCTTCTCCCTTGCGCTGCTGGTCGGCCTCCTGGCGATCGTGAGGAAAAGAATCTTACGATGGCTCGGCGACTCTCCTTGTTGCCGGAGCTATTCTCTTCAGGATTGCGACGCTTTTTTCAGAAGATCCCGGGTTGATCATCGTTAATGCGTTGTTCACCATTCTTGTCCTGTCCGCACTCGTGCTTATGGTTTTTCTTCAGGTTTCCCGCGAAGGGCCGGTGACCGCTCACCGGATCCGCGGGGCGATCGCCCTCTACCTCCTCATCGCCATGCTCTTCGCCTTCCTCTACGGCCTTATCGAGATACTGGCGCCGGGAGCGTTCAACCTGCCGGGTGACTGGTCCCGCGCTGCCACTTCGCGCGCCGAGACTTTCTACTATTTCAGCATCGTGACGCTGACCACGGTCGGGTTCGGCGACATCACCGCGGTCCATCCCTTTGTTCGTTCTCTCGTCATGCTTGAGGCGCTTATCGGCCAGCTTTATCCCGCCGTCCTGCTCGCCCGGCTGGTCAGCCTGGAGATCGAAACACGGAGATCCGGTGCTGGACGCGGCTGATGTTTTCATTACTCTCCTGGAGGTGCACACCAATGTCAATGAAAATGTTCCGGACCATTGCTCTGTTCGCTGTACTTGCCTTCCTGCTCCTTTTCGCAATACCCCCGGCTGACGCGGCAGACCGGGACCCCTTCGCTGGCGGCAGCATGCGGCTCTCGGTCCTTGTGGGGAATGGATATGCCTTCGACGAGTCCTATTTGATTGTCGGCGTTGGATTCGGCTATTACTTGATGAGCGGCCTTGAGCTGGGGCTGGACATCGAGTCATGGACGAGCGCGAACCCTGGCATCACCAAGATCAGCCCCGCAGTACGATACGTAGTGCCAACCAACGGCCCGATCAGACCATATATCGGGGCCTTCTACAGACGGACGATGATCGATAACTACGACGACCTCGATTCCGCGGGCGGACGCGCCGGGATCTATTTCATGTCCGGTCGGGGAAGCTACTTCGGCGCCGGGGTGGTCTATGAGCAATATATCTCCTGCGACGAGGCGGTCTATAAGTCCTGCAGCGCTACGTATCCGGAGATCATATTTGCCATCGCTTTTTGACCGGGCGCTGTAGGCATTCGACAGTTACTCGATAAAACTCTAAAACGTTCACCAGAGAACACAGAAAATATGGTTCTTCTGACTTTTCTGTGGGTCACTTATTGCAAGTATAGTTTTTTATTCTTCATTAACAATCTGTTTTGAATGTTATCTAAGATGGCATTGTCCCGGGTGTGCATTGATTTTTTTGGGCAGCTAATCACTCGGCCACGCAGCATACCGGGAAGATATACAGTACCTCCACCCTGATATGCAGGACTCGCATCACTCCACCCTCGCCCTTTAAAAAAGGGCGAGGCCGTGTCTGCCTTGTCTTGTTCCGTAACAATGATCTGCGCAGCATTGCTATGCGTGTCTTTCGCTCAGAGCTACCCGGCGTAGGGGAAAGACAGAATCAAAAAGCTTTACCCCAACCCCGCACGTCCCCGGAGTGGCCCTTACGATATTTTTGGGCACCCGTCTTGGCCAAAGGAAGCGTCCCACAGGGCGAACGCGCACTGTCTGAGGCCGCAGGCCGAGTTTGCGCGGGCGAGCGGACGTGGCCTTAGACGGGTCAAAAATGTCGTTCAGGACGCGAAGGGGATGTGCAAAAAAAACGATTCTCTGCTCAGGCACTGATTTAAGACAGATAAAAGCGACCCACACAAAAACTGGAAGACCTTCAAATAGTAACCACAGATGCCGAATGGGATCAGTATCCATATCCCATCTTGAGATAGACACCATAGTTGTCCGACTTGCTTGCGGCGTATTCCAGGTTCAAAACGATCCGCTCCTTCTGCTTGACGAAATACTGGATGCCGGCGCTATAGGTCCGTCAACGGAAGGCACAAGACGGTTGTCCTGGACCATAAAGCGCCTTATCACGTTCATCGTGGGACAGCAAAGCGGGTCGTTAGGACCATGAGTTGTCATGGCAACGACAACGAGATCATTTTCGATCCTGACCGAGTGAACCTTCACCCGATCTCCAAGAAGAAGTGTGTCCGAGTTCTCCCATCCGTTCGCGCCTTTGGAAAGAAGCGCCAGCTCGAAGAAGGACCCGGTGCCGCCGGGGGAAGTGACGAGGACGACCGCTCCTGTTTCCCTTCCCCTGATCGATCCGAATATCCTCTTGTCAGTGAGCGTTACCATGATCTCCGAAGCGGACCCCGGCACGGCTGGCAATCGGTACTCTCCCCCGGAGAGGGTCACGGTGCCCGAGGGAAATGATCTTAACCGGTAGGTCATGGAGCCGGGTTCGAAAGCGGCTTCACCCCACTTTCCCATGGTGAATCGGGCGAGAGGTTCGTTTCCTTCGACAAGAAGCAGCGACCCATCCTGGATCTTCCACCCCCGTGTCCTGTCCAATGCACTAAGAAACTTCGCCTCCAGACCGGACTCATGCTCGGGACATGCCCGTCGGGTCGAACCGATCGGGCCGAACTTCAGGGAGGAGCCATCGAGCGTATAGCCGCAGAAAAAGGCGTTACACCCGTCAAAGCCGGCGGCCTTTTTTTGAGCGGAATCGAGCATGATCGACGGTTGATTATGCCCGGCCAAAGGCGCCACCGGAGCGCCGCCGACCTCCGCGAGACGCCATTCGATGCCCTCGGGCCCGCTTGCAGCCGACACCTCGTTGCTCTGTAGCGCGCATGCGATCGCAGAGAGAGCAACTATGGCGAAGAGGATCGGCTTTCGGTACCGTATCACCGGTCTCAATGATGTCCTCCGGCCTACCATGAGGAGTCCCTCAAGCAGCCTGACATGTCGGGAATTTACAACGCGACATCAGCAGGCCGCTGAAAAAGTCAATAATTACCCGAATTGTCATTCTGAGCATAGCGAAGAATCTTGCTTTCCAAAGGTTTAAGATCCTTCACGGAGTTTACCCTGAACGACAGATTCTTCAGTCGATTTGCTCCTTCAGAATGACAACGTGAAGGGTTCAGAGCCTGCCCTGAGCAACGCGAAGGAATGACACCAGATGAGACTTTTTCAGCAAACTGTTAGCTTACCCACGTCCATCCCCATGCGCCTTCTCAAGCCTTGTCATCCGTTCGCGGACCAGCGCGATATGCATCCGCAAGGTATACAACAGGTTCGCGTAGAACTCAGGCACCCGGATATGGTTTGCCTTTTCTTCAAGCCGGTCAAGCCGCTCGTTCAGAGTCATCAATACTCTGTCCCGCGCTGCGGGATTCAAGGTCATGTTCAAGGAACCTCAATTCGCCGTATAATCGGAAAATCCGCCGCTGTATTCGCCAGCCATATAAAGCTGGCACGCCCCGCAGCAAAGGATAGAGTACGCCGACCACGGGGATCAGCAGGACCAGCAGCCGGCCGATCAGCACTGCCAGCCAGAAAGGGAGATGGCGCTGGAGAAAAGGCCGTCCCGACTTGTAGAATTGACGCGCTTCCTCGCTCAGCGGGAGGTCGATCGATTCAGCGGCCGGGAACTGCCCCGCCTTCTGAAAGATCCCCGGCCCGGAGTGGATCTTCTCCGCAGCGTCCAGCAGCAGATACTGGATCGCAGGATGGATGTCTTGACGCACCACCAGGCTGGCCTTCGGCGCAAACAGCAATACATCAGTGGGCGGCCGGTTCTTCGCCAGGTCACCCACCCCTTCGGGCACCATCAACTTGTTCAGGAACGGATACAGCGCAATATAGGCATCCGTGCGGGGGAAGTTCGCAAGTTCGATGTTCTTGTCGGCAATAAGCCGCTGAACCACGGGAGAGTCCCAGGAGGTCAGCATGAATGCCGCGTCGATCTCGTTCCGGAGCAGTTGTTCGCCGGCCTGCTGGGGCGTGAGCGAAAGCAGCTGCGCGAAGCTCTGGTCGATCCCGTTCAGCTCGAGCAGTTTGAGCGCAATCAGCCTCGTGCCGCTGCCCTCTGGCCCGATCGAGATCTTCTTGCCCCGCAAGCCCTGTATCCCTTTTACCCGGTATTCTGTCCGATAGAAGAACCACAGGGGCTCATAGAAGACCGTGCCGAGGGACTCGAGTCCGGACGATTCCTTCCTGCTCGTCATGCCACTCTGCAAAAAACCGACCTGCACGTTCGATTGAGGGTCGCGCAGCCGCGCAAGGTTCTCCACATGAACCCGCGGTCGGCAGAAGCTGAAGCTCGATCCCCTGGAGCGCGAGAAGTTCACGATAGCGTTTCCCAACCTCATAATACGCGTCGCCTTCAGGGCCGGTTGCCATGGTCACCGTACGCGGCGGCATCGGACTAAGGGCAGCAATGGCCACCCAGATAGCGACGATGAGCGCCACCACGGCGAGCACTACGATAATGAAGCGGAGCCGATGTGTTCGGAAGTAGTCTTTGAGCATAATGCCCGTCTCCTATTCCTTCCCTAATAATTTAGGCTCTTCTGACTTTTATGCGGGTCACTTAATTACAAATATCGAGATCTAATTCTTCATTAACAATCATTTTTTTGATGATTATTTAAGTTGGCACTTGTCCGCGTGTGTATTGGTTTTTTTTGGGTAGCTCATCACTCGGCCACGCAGCATGCCGGGAATATATACAGTACCCACCCTGATTTTCAGGACTCGCAGCACTCCTCCCTCGCCCTTTTAAAAAGGGCTCGGCGTGTCTGCCTTGTCTTGTTCTCGTAACTATGATCTGTGCAGCATTGCTATGCGTGTCTTTCGCGTCAGAGCTACCCGGCGCAGGGGAAAGACAGAACAGACTCATATCTTTGCCTTTCCAGAAGCCCCTGCATCCCATGAACAGGTTCGCGCACAAGCATGGTGAGCTAGAAAAGACCGATGCTGCGGCAAAGCTCGGCAGACACGGCCGAGCCCGTTCCCCGGGCGAGGGGAAGTGCTGCGCTGCTCGAAAAGTCCTGTTATCAGTAACGGCAATCATGCCGGAGCCTGCCCTCGAATGAATTCATCGGGGGCGGAACTGTGAACTGGGGTGCAGAAAAAAATAGGATCGTGACATGTGCTGAGTTGGGAACAGAGAAAAGCGACCCACACAAAACCCGGAAGACCCATAATTTATTTCTTTCTGACAAATTCTCTGTTGAAAGTCTCCCACAGCAAACCAGACAGGAGCGAAGATGGCGTTCGATGGATTCCATGAGGGCTTCGTGAGCGACTCGTACCACGCGCCGGGCATGAATCGGGAGCCATCAATCCTGCGGCGAATGAAACCAACAGCCACCACACGAGACCTATTGTGCTTTTCACAGTGACCGTAGCATCTTCTTTCGCATCCGTTTCATGCTTATTCAGACTTCTCCCATGTCTTATCCGGGTTGAAGGCTTTCATGGACTTCGCTCTCTCTGCCGTCTTCGGTCCAAGGTCTTTCTCATACACAACGCCTTCGTGGTTCACGATAAACGTCTTCACACCGGAGGCGCTGTATGAAGCCGGGTACGCTACAAGCGCAAATCCTCCGACCATTTTGCCTTTCACGAGATAGCTGTATGCTCCGCCATGGGCATCCTTGCCCTGTGCCGTCAGGATCCGGAAGAAGTAGCCATTGTAAGGCACAGGCTTTTTCTCTTTCTGATAGCCTTTGCTCTGGGCCTCTGCGACAAACGGACCGAGCGGGCTCGGTTTTTCCCCTGGTGCCGACTCCCAGTACAGACCGTTCTTCTTGCCCTTGTCACTCCAGAACTTCTGCGCATATTTCAGCAGGCCGTCGCCCTCACGGTCCATAGTCGCGTACTCCCGTTGAGCATCGACGATCGCCAGGCAGGTCTGGATGGTAGCCAGTTCATTCCTCCCGATCCGGCGGTTGAGGATTTCTTCCTTGCCCAGCTTCGTGTCGAAGCGCCAGTTCTCACCGGTCTTCACGATCGGGATCGGGAACGGCCAGTCATTGTTCCCCAGATGGAGAATTATTTTTCTCTCTCCTGCATTCTCCAGGCGGTTCTTCTCGTCATAATGCTGGATGAATTTAGCGCTCTGCTCCTTGTCTTCCACCTCATCCCCTGACGAGATCAACGCTGCGTTGCCGGGTCCGAATAGGGCAAGAAGTTCCTTTTCACTGTTGTCGCGAAGGGCCTGAACCAGGGCTTCTACGGCTGCTTCCGGGGTCTCGAAGGTTTTTTGTTTTGCTTGTGCTGCCAGCGCAGTTCCCTGGAACATGACGACAACAAGCAGGGCAAGTGCACAGCTCAGGAGAACCCGGGCTGACGGAAATTTCATTCGGAATAAATACATTGATCTGTCCTCCCTCGATGATTTCTTATTCATGACGTGACGAAATGTTCTCTCTCCTGAATCCTGTCAGCGGCCTCTCCCGCCTCCGCCTCTCCCGCCTCCCCCGCGCGACATACCCCCACCCCCGGAAGGCCGGGAAGCCCCTCCGCCGCGTGACTGGGCAGATGACATGCTCTGTTGGCCTCTCGCACTTTCCCGGTTCGCCTGCCCTCCGCGATCCATGCCTCCGAAGGCGTTGTCCCGACTCGTGGCTCCAGAACCAGTTCGATCGGACGCTCTGTTCTGCGCCTGGGCCGGTTGCCTGCCTGCAGTCCGATCGGACACTCCTGCCCCGGACTTATCATACCCCCGGGAGTCCATCCGGTTGTCCACGCCGGCACGGTTTGTCGGTGAATACTTGTCGCGCGTGGCTGTGTCGCGGTAGGAAACTCCTTGCCGGTGCTCCGGGTTGTGCTTCCATTGCTCTGCTTTGGGTCCTCCTCCAGGTTCTCCAGGCCCACCAGGCTTTCCAGGTCCTCCAGGCCCACCAGGGCCGCCAGGTCCACCAGGCGCCGCCAGGGCCGCCAGGTCCGCCAGGCCCTCCAGGTCCGCCAGGCGCCGCCAGGCCCACCGGGCCTTCCTCCAGGATGTGTCACAACAACCGTTCCCCCGTGCCAGTTGTTGTGGTAGTACCCCCCGTGCCAGGCCGCACCAATAGCGATCCCCATCGTGAACGTGAATGCAGCGTATGGAGGCGGATACACATAAACCGGATAGGGCGGATAGGCCGGGTACGGCCATGGTCCGTAAACCACCGTCGGGTTGTAGGTTGGAACATAGACCACTTGCGGGTCGGCGGGCTGAATAATGATGATGTCACCTTCCTGTCTTCACCTCCTGCTCCTTTGAGCTTTTCAGGTTACCCGCCTCTACCGCCTTCCGACGCAACTGTCTGCGCCGTGTCCATGACGTCTTTCTGCTGCGCCAGGAACGCATCGCCCAGTTTCTGGGTCCAGTCGAGCTTTTCGCTCATCATGGTGAGAACGCTGGGGAACGGGACAAGCGCTTTCACACTGTCGTCCCAGGATTGTTTATCCAGGGCTGCATTCAGGGCGTCACCTTTCAGGCTCTTGTTCTGTTTCATCCACCGCTCCGCCTGCACCACCTCGAGGGGATAGGTCGAGGCTATGAGGATCTGAGTCAGGACGTTGTCGGGGTACAGCGCGATGGGCGCCAGCAACTGGTCGAGTTCCTCCTGCTTGAACACCTTTGCCGGCGTCTCCGTCTCCTGAGCAAATATCGGAGCCGGCAACGTCAGGCATATCACCGCTAACCCTATTACCGCGAATCTCCATGATCCGCTTGTTTTCATGTTCATCCCTCACATTTCCTGTTTTTTCTTTTAGCCGCTCTTTTATCTGCATCGATCGTTGATTCCACCCTGTTGCGGTATCCGCGAAGCTTTTTCATCTGTCGACTATTGGAATGGAATCAACGTATCTCCTCTATGCTTTGTCTGCTTTACTGGTATATGATCTCCGATGCATTCAGCTTTATGGCTTCCCGCGAAAAAAGAATTACGATCAAGAAACTATTCGTGGGATTCGTTCGTTCCTGTCATTCATGTTGAGGCTTGTGTCGTACTCTTTTCCCCGGGAATAACACTTCCCGGATCCCTCGTAAGATACATGGTCTGTGAAGGGAAGGCGAAACTTGTTCCTTTTGCTTCTATAATGCCCATCAGACGGATGAGGAGGTCTTCCTGTACCGCCAGAAAGCCTAGCGCATCCGGCGTCAGCACATATGCGAAAACCTCAATATCGAGCGAAGAATCGCCAAACTTAACAAAGCGGGTGCGGTGAGTTGCAGGCTCCACGCCGGGATATTCAGACAGCATTGTTCGAATCTCCTTAAGGACAAGCTGCAGTTGCTCCGCCGTTGTTTCATACCGCAAACCGAATTTATGACGGAAAAGAAATTTATCCCGGTGCGCCAGATTCTCGATGTTCATTGCAGAGAATTCACCATTTGGAATAGTGACAAGGGTACGATTGAGGGTTCGGATGCGGGTGGAGCGAAGACCGATACTTTCCACGGTTCCCTCGATGTTGCCCGCCTGGCAGAAGTCGCCCACCCGGATGGGCTGATCAGTGATGACCATAATGGTGCCGAAGAGATTCTCGATCGTCTTCTGTGAAGCGAAAGCAATGGCAACTCCACCGATGCTCAGTCCCGCAATGGCAGTCGTTAATTCGAAGCCGAGCTGCCTCAGGATAAGCAACAGGCCAAATACTACCAACAAACCCTGTACAAGCCACGTAATCATTTCAACCAGGATGATCTGGTTCAGTAATTCTGTCTGTCGAAGCCGGGCAATTTGTATTCTCCTCGCGATCTTCGTCAATCGATTCAATAGCCACGTGAGAGCCATTATCATCAGCACGGTGCCGGCGCCAAACCAGAAAATGCGTAAATGAAGATAAGCGCTTAGCGGGGACAGGATGCGGAGCAAAAGGGCAAGTATCAACAACGTGAGTGGCGTGGTCAACCAGGCTGCATCGCTCTCGGTGAGAGATTTGATACGGCGCAGGACCGGCGGGCGAACAATTCTGATGATCGTACGGGCGAGCAGCCACGAAAACACCAGCAGGAGCGGTAATATAAACAAGATGAAGATCCAGTGAGGGAGCGGTAAAAACGCTATCCGGGTCCCCCAAAACTTCTTAGGAAATATCTTTTCGACGAGGGGCGGATCGAGTTGCTCGGCCGCCTCGGGTATGCTGCGCAGAGTTTCAGAAGAAAACAACCAGATCGGTGCTGCCGTCTTTTGATCAACGCGGCGCAGCAGAAGATCCAGGCTTTCTTCCTCATATTTTGCCGTGCCCACCTTTTCCTGATTGGGGGAAAGACCGTCGTCCAGATTTCCCTCCGGCTTTCTGCTCAAGGTGTCCGGGTTGATATTCGCGCCACGGTTCAATACGATGCTCAGAAGTCGGACAAGTTCTTCTTTTTTATCCTTGGACAGCGGACTCTGCAGGTACTCGGAGGCACGCTGATAATCTTCCTTTTCCGCTGCCACGAGAAAACCCATAACCGTACCGAAGGGCGTGCTCCGGCCGAGGGCATCCTCGCTCACGGCTTTTGGTTCTGCCGGTTTATGGCTGGCTTGGATACGGAAGCCGGCAAGGGAGCAGCAAGAGCCCTTGCCGGATAAGAAAGGATCAAGAACGCCAGCATAAAGCAAAGGAGCAGAACGGTCGCAGTACGGGATCTGCCGGTTTTCATGAGGCTCTCGCTCCTCGAAGTGAGTCCTGCTCGCCGCTCATCGCAGTCGTTTGAAATCTCCTTTTTTATGTCGACTCGCAATTTTTTTCTCCCTTCCTTCGGATTGCTGTAAAGTGCTGTGCACTGACTCACTTTTTTGTGTCACCCTTGACAAACGCGGCCCCCTTGCCAACTTCCAGTGCCCGCTTGGGATCCATGAGGCCGAACAACTGGATGGTCTTCGCCACCAGCCCGGTCCAGCCGGTCTGATGGCTCGCACCCAGCCCTGCGCCGTTGTCGCCATGGAAGTATTCATAGAAGAGGATGTGGTCGCGCCAATGAGGATCGGTCTGGAACTTCTCCGTGCCCCCGTACACAGGACGTCTGCCGCGCTCGTCCCGCAGGAAGGTCCGGCTGAGCCGGTCGGCGATCTCCTTGCTCACCTCGAAGAGGTTCATCATTTTCCCTGACCCCGTCGGGCATTCGATCTTGAAGTTGTCGCCGTAGTACAGGTAGAAGTTCAGCAGCGCACGAATGATCATGGCGTTCACCGGCATCCAGACCGGTCCCCGCCAGTTGGAGTTGCCGCCGAACATGCCGGTGTTCGACTCGGCAGGGAGATAATCTACTTTGTACTCCTGACCGCCTGTCCAGAAAACATAAGGGTGCTGCTCGTGGAACTTCGAGAGCGAACGGATGCCGCAGGGGCCCAGGAACTCGTTCTCGTCGAGCATCTTCGTAAGGATCCGTCGGAGCCGCTCCGGGTTGACCAGGGCCAGGATCCCCCGCTCTGCTACGCCGAAGTGGCCGGGGCCAGTCGGGTGGATGGTCTTCAGGAGTTCGGGCATCCTGCGCAGGCGCTCATTAATCTGGGCCATCGCACGCGGCATGCGCTCACGAGTCGACTTTTCGATGTTCGTGGCGGCGCACAAGGGCAGGAGCCCAACCATGGAGCGCACTTTCAGCCGCGTGGCGCTTCCATCGGGGAGCCGCAAGATGTCGTAGTAGAAGCCGTCCTCATCGTCCCACATGCCTTCCTGACCGGGACGGTTCATGGCCGAGGCGATATAGCCGAAGTGCTCCGCGAACTTCACAATCATGTCCTCGTAGGTCGGGTCGTGGAGGGAGAGCTCGAAGGCGAGCTCCAGCATGTTCTGGCTGAAGAGGGCCATCCAGGCCGTGCCGTCTGCCTGCTCCAGGTGGCCGCCCGTAGGCAGCGGGGCGCTGCGGTCGAAAACGCCGATGTTGTCGAGGCCGAGGAAGCCCCCTTCGAAGACGTTCTTGCCGAACCGGTCCTTGCGGTTCACCCACCAGGTAAAGTTCAGCAGCAGCTTGTTGAACGCCGACTTGAGAAAATCCACGTCCGTCTCGCCACGCAGGGCCTGCTCGGTGCGATGCAGAAAGAGCGTCGCGAAGGCATGCACCGGGGGATTCACGTCGCTGAAGTTCCACTCGTACGCGGGCATCTGGCCGCTGGGATGCAGGTAGACGGCGCGGAGCATCAACTCCATCTGCTCCCTGGCAAAATCGGGGTCCACGATCGAGAGAGGGAGCGTGTGGAAAGCGAGGTCCCATGCCGCGTACCAGGGATACTCCCACTTGTCGGGCATGGAGATGATATCCTCGTTCACCATATGGAACCACTCCGAATTCCGGGCATTTCGATACCCCGTATGGAGCGGGTGCGAGTTGTGCTCCTCCAGCCAGCTGTCACCGTCGAAGAAAAAGAACTGCTTGCTCCAGAGCATGCCTGCGATGGCCTGGCGCATCACGCTGGCCGCGTCCGGGGAGACCGAGGGCGGGGTCACGGACCGGTAGAACTCGTCCGCTTCCTTAAGCCGCGATGCGAAGATCGCATCGAACTCCTGTCCGAAGGGCAGGGCAGCGCCTTTGGCGGTCAGGCGCAGACGCACGGTCGCCGACTGTCCGGAGGGAATTATGCGCCGGTAGTGCGCCGCCGCCTTCGTCCCGGTCTTCCCGGGGTTAACCGCTCCCTTGCGGCCCTGAACAACGAAGTCGTTGATGCCGTCCTTGACATACGGGGTGGCATTGGGCTGGCCGGGAAAGAGCCGTTCATTGTTCGTTGAGTTCTCGGTGAAGAGCAGCGGCACCTCTCCCTCGCAGGAGAAGATGAACTCGCCCAGCAGCGAATGCGTTGCCTTGACCGTGCTCGTGCCCGCGGCTGCCTTGATCTGGCTGAGGTCTGGTTTCCCGGCAGCCCTGTTGGATTCCGTGATCCAGGTAGCCCAGTCGTTCCGGAACCAGAGCGTCGGCAGGAGGTGCAGCTCCGCAGCCTCCGGCCCGCGGTTGTAGGCCGTGATCTTGACGAGGATGTCCTCGGCGTTGCCCTTGGCGTACTCCACAAAGACGTCGAAGTACCGGTCGTCATTGAACACGCCGGTGTCGAGGAGTTCATACTCCATCTCGTTCCGGGTGCGACGACCATTTGTCTCTACCAGGTCAGCGTAGGGATAGGCCGCCTGCGGGTACTTGTAGAGATACTTCATGTACGAATGGGTCGGCGTGCTGTCGAGATAGAAGTAGTACTCCTTCACGTCCTCGCCATGGTTGCCCTGGCTGTTGGTGAGGCCGAAGAGCCGCTCCTTGAGGATCGCGTCCTTCCCGTTCCAGAGGGCAAGGGCAAAGCAGAGCTGCTGCTTGTCGTCGGAGATGCCGGCGATGCCGTCCTCGCCCCAGCGGTAGGCGCGTGAGCGTGCATGGTCGTGGGTGAAGAAATTCCAGGCGTCGCCGCCTTCGCTGTAGTCCTCGCGCACGGTCCCCCACTGCCGTTCACTGAGGTAGGGCCCCCACTTCTTCCACAGGACCTTCTGCTCCCGGGCCTCTTCAAGTCTGATCTGTTCTGCGTTCATACGGTCCTCCTCTCTATATTCCGTGCGTGCATGAGACACATCGCCACTTTTTTGTTAGTCATAAATCTCTATGCAAAGATGGTCATTCTGAGCGCAGCGAAGAATCTTGCATTCCCAGACCGTTTCAAGACCCTTCACTGCGTTCAGGGTGACAACTTAAGTAAAGAAGTTCCGGACTCGATACCCTGGTTCAGACAGCGTCGTTCCGCCTTCCAAAGGGATCAGAATCGAAACGTCACGCCGAGCGCCGGGCCGCTGAAGCGCAGGTCCTGGAGAAGTTTGTCGTCCTTCTGGTCGTAGTAAAGATCACGATAAGCGAGCGTCACTCCGCCCCACTTGAACGAGTAATCGATACCCAGCAGCCACTGCCATGTCAGGTGCGATGACCCCCCGCCGATGTCGAGGTAATACGGGATCGACCAGTGGCTGCCGCCAAGCGGAATGCGCCCCCTGATGCCGATGATCCCGTCCCAGAGGGCCAGCGTCTCGGAGATTCCGCCGTTCCGCGGGAATGTTTGCCCTCCGCCCGGCCCGGTAATATCCGCCGAGAGCTGCCAGCTTGTCGAGACGGTAAGATCGAAGTAACGCAGACCGCCGAAAACGTCGAGCGTCACGGCAGGGCCGGTCTGGACCGCGTAGCCTGCGCCGAGCGTCCATTCCGTACCCCGCAACGATGAACTGGTCGCAATGTTCAAGTTGGAGTTCACGAGACTTCCGCCGAAATCGACCGCCTTGACCGAGCTTTTCTCGTCGGCGAATTCCAGGTAAATGAGATCGGTAAATACCGACCACCTGTCCTTGCGAACCTCTCCCGAGATCATGATAACGGCCTGAAGGTTCTGGAGATAGTCGTTCGGTCCGGCCTCGACCTCCGGGCTCCCTGCACCCGGCGGAACGCTGTACTTCAGCGTGCCGTTAACATTCGGCAGCCAGAGGTAGGGCGTAATCGAGAACTTCCAATGGTCAGCAGGCGGCGCATCGGATTGTGCCTGCGCCTGTGCGGTGAAGATCGGGGCAAATATCACAGTCAGCATCAGCAGAGCAAGCACCGCGCCGAGGATCTTCTTTAAATGGTTGCTTTTCACTGTTTTCTCCTTTTTGGTAGTTGGGTGCTTGCGCCTATGTAAGGTTTTCAAAGTTGCTTACGCCTTCGCTCCTCAGAAAATCTGAACGACCCGAGTCATCACAACACCGTTATGGAAGGGCGACTCGCACAGCTATTTAAATTTCTCTGTCGCTGCAGTCACGGCCTTCTTAAGGTCTGCCCATGACGTTTCCGCGCCCGCCTTCAGTATTTCCCAGGCCTCGGCGCTGGCACCCTTAAGCTCCTGGAGCTTCTTCATCGAGTCAGCCTGCTTCTCCTTGAGCTGCTTGATCTGGTTTTCATAGCTGGCCTTCACATCGGCCTTGGCTATGCGGGCCGTTGACTCAAGCTCGTCGATCTTGGCTGACCACTCCTTGAGTTGCGCTGCTAATTTGTCGATATGTTCCTCTCTGTTCTTCATAATTGTCTTCTCCTTTTTAATATCTCTCATATCGTTTTTACTGCGCAAGACGGATATATGTGGCTCGTCTGCTTACATAGTTAACCTGTCATTTGAGACAGGGCTGTCTTTCTTTTCAACGGTAATTGCGAATCCTTCGCTGACCTGCACGGTGACGTTGTCGCCTGGTCGCACCGCGGAGAGGTCCACCTTCTTGCCGATCTTGACTGTTTTCGTAGTACCGTCGGGGAGCTCAAAGGTGACTTTGTGCTTCGCGGCATTCACGTTAATGACTTTGACGGTGATCTGTGAAGTATCCACGCGCACGCTGCCCGAATTCGCACCCGCGGGAGCAATCACCACTGTGGTCTCGGTCATCGCACCGGGTGGTGCGCCGCTGCCGATAAAGACCGCCACTTCTTCGGTAACCGTGGTTGTGATCCGATCGCCGACCTGGATCTGGTCGAAGATGATGACCTTGGGCCCGGCCTTGTAGGTTGACCTGCTGCCGCTCGGAGAAACGAGCTTCAGTTTGCGCTTGGCACGATCAATGGCCGTGACGGTCGCGGTCATGGTGGTCGTTTCCACGATGATCGCCCCGTCCGGGGTCTCAATAGCCATGATCTCCACCGGGAACTTGGTGGTAGAGCAGGATGTAAATATGATTGCCGTTGGCAGGAGTGCCAGCGCGATAATTTTGATGATGACGTTGTTCATAATGATAATATTCCTTTTCCCTAAGTATAGCGCCCGCCGCCATGAGACGGCGGGCGCCACATCTGTATTGTTCAGTTTCTCATCAAGCATAACGTTACTTACCGCTGCCTGTTTCCTTGGTTAGCTGATCCATGACCTTCTCCAGGCTGAAGCTGCCCGGCTTCATGCGAGGCGGGAACTCCTTGAAGCTCGAGAGCCATTGTCCCACGTACGCCTGCGCGGGCACCAACAAGTAGACGCGGTCTAACCTCCATTTCCAATAACCGATGCCCTCATGGTCGGCCCTCTCGAACGGGTCCATGCGGAGATTGAAGAGCTTCGGCAGCCGAAGTTCGACGAACGGTTCTTCCCATACATCCGCGCCATGACCGCGCTGTTCCTGGAACACGAGTTTCCAGTTGTTGTAGCGAAGGGCCAGCAGGCCTCCGTCATCGGCCCAGTACAGGAACTCCTTGCGAGGCGATTCATCTGTCTTGCCGCTCAACCACGGAATGAGGTTGTAACCGTCAATGTGCGCCTTGTAGGTCGTGTTGCCGATCTTCTTTGTGCCCTTGAGGACGTCTTCCTTGACATTCGGGTCGCCTGCGGCAGCCAGCAATGTGGGCAGCATGTCCTCGTGCGAGCCGATACCATTGAACACGGAACCCGGCTTGATCGTGCCGGGCCAGCGGATGGCGGTAGGCACGCGCCAGCCGCCTTCCCAGTTGGTGGCCTTCTCGCCGCGGAACGGCGTGGTGCCGCCGTCCGGCCAGCTCATGACCTCCGCGCCGTTATCGGTGGAATACATGACAATGGTGTTGTCGGCGATGCCGAGGTCGTCCAGTAGCTTGAGAAGCTGGCCCACGTGCCCGTCGTGCTCCACCATGCCGTCCGCCTCAATTCCGAGACCGGTCTTGCCTTCAGACGCCTTCTTGAGGTGAGTCCAGATGTGCATACGGCTTGTGTTGAACCAGGCGAAGAACGGCTTACCGTCCTTGTGGGCCTTTTTAATGAAGTTTACCGCACCGGCGAGAAACTCCTCATCGATGTTCTCCATGCGCTTTATAGTAAGCGGGCCTGTGTCCTCGATCTTTTGCGTGCCATCGGCGTTGGCCCAGGAATGGATCACGCCACGGGGGCCGAACTTCTTCTTGAATGCTGGATCCTTCGGATAGTCAACGTTCTCGGGCTCCTCCTCGGCGTTCAGGTGGTAGAGATTGCCGAAAAACTCGTCGAAACCGTGATTCGTGGGCAGATGCTCATCCAGATCGCCGAGATGGTTTTTGCCGAACTGGCCGGTGGTATAGCCAAGCGACTTCAGCAGCTCGGGGATGGTCGGATCGAGCTTGGTCAGTCCTTCCTTTGCGCCCGGTAGACCGACCTTGGTGAGTCCGGTGCGGATTGGCGACTGGCCGGTGAGGAACGCCGCGCGGCCGGCGGTGCAGCTCTGCTGGCCGTACCAGTCGGTGAACAGCGCGCCCTCTTTCGCGATGCGGTCGATGTTCGGTGTCTTGTATCCCATCATGCCTTGATTGTAGGCGCTGATGTTCCACCAACCGATGTCGTCGCCCCAGATAATAACGATGTTCGGTTTCTTCTGCTCTGCCTTCTTCTGCTCTGCCGCGATTGCCGGGCTGACGACGAGCGCCAGGCCCACGATGACCACGATGAGCACTACTGCGATTTTTATTTTCATGCACACCTCCTTGTTAACCCTGAAACCTTTTGCCTCGTGACCCCCGTCTTATTTCTTTCACTTGACCCCTGGACTCTTAGCCGCTCTATTCCTCGTCTGCGATGCCGAACCGGACTCTTCCAGGAAGCGCACCCGTCCCGTTCGAATCTCGTAAATGGCGCCCATGATCTTCATCCATCCCTCCGCGAGGCGCGTCTGACCCTCGGGGGATTCAATGATCATGCGCACCGTCCGGCGGACGTTGTTCTCGACGGCTTGCACCAGGCGCTTTCGCGGCGGCAACCGTGGGGTCAACGCCCATTAGCGCCGGTAAAATATCGTCCACCAGCAGCTGGATCCGCGATCGCAGGCGCACGCCCTGAAACTTCGTATCCAGGGCGGCCTGGACCGCACCGCATCCTTCGTGGCCGAGGACCACGAACAGCGGCGTGTGAAGGTATGCCCCTGCGTATTGCAGACTGCCCGCCACTTCAGGCGAAAGGACGTTTCCCGCAACCCGCACGACGAACAACTCGCCGAGCCCGGCGTCGAAGATCCACTCCGGCGGCACCCGGGAATCGCTACATCCAAGGATCGTCGCGAACGGCTGCTGTCCCCGGGTCAGTCGCGCCATGGTCTCCATCGTGGGCGCCGAATTTCGAACCGCCCCCGCAAGAAACCTTTCATTTCCGTCGATGAGTCGCTGAAGCGCCTCCTCGGCGAAAATCGCGCGCTTGCCTTTCATGGATCATTCCCCGGCCCGCCACCCTGGTGCCAACTTGCTTTCCCTATCACTTCCCCGGCGTGTACCAGATCGCCCTTCGACAAGCTCAGGGCTATTGGCCTGCCGGTGTTTACCATATGGGGCTCGTGTTGGCCCGCTCGACGAGGGTCATTTTGGTGCCGGGCATTGGCTTCGTGCATACGGGATCTTGTATCGCCATTAATTCCGAAGGCACGCAATGCACCAAACAGCCATCGACGCGTGAAGGACAACGGCCGGCCAAATGCCGACGCCGGACAGTCTCAAGCCTATGCCCGCATATGCGAGGACCGAGGCGGTTCCAAGGTTATATACCAGCATCGCGGAGACTATCCCTCTCGCTGCGCGGCTCTGCCCGTCATGGCGTGCGAGCCAGCAGGCGACTCCCAGTGCGAGCAGGGCCGCCCCGGCCACGCGTGGACTATCAACGCGCCAGGCGAATCGAGTGATGAACCGACCAGGAGCGTGGTCAGGACCGACGGCACTACTACCATCCCCACTCCTGCTCCCGCCTCGATTACTGCTGTCACGATAAGCAGGATCCTCACCGTCATTCCTGGTCTCCGCATTTTTACTTAATCCGACATCGCCTTCTTCTTTGCGGCTTCCTTCTGGCCCTTCTCCGCCTCGGCCTTGTCCGGTAGCCTTCATCGGTCTGACCTCGACCGTCACTTTCGTGATATGGCCCGTGAACTTCGACTTTGCCTCCGAACCGATCGCCTCGACCACCGGCGTGCCGAGGTCGATGCCCACATCTGCGGTCTCGTCCGCCGAGAACATTCCGGCCTGGGTATGCTCGATCCTGCCTTCGGCGACCTTCTCGTTGTTCACGAACAGGGTGCCGGTGCCGCCTTTGCCGGGCCCGCCGCCGTCATAGACGAAATCGAACTTGATCGTGTGCCTTGCCGGGAGCAAGTTTCTTGGTCGAAGCGACCGTCGTATGCTGCAAGCCAAGGAAATTGTAGTCGTATGCGGGAACCCCGTCCTTCACGTAGAGCGCCCAGCCGCCGAAGCGGCCGCCCTGCGCAAGGATGGCGCCGTTCGCTCCGCTTGCCGGCACCTCGATCTCTGCGGTGATGGTCTTGGACTTGTTCTTCACGTTGATGAATACATTCTCCATCATGCCGGTCATCCCCTCGGCGAGCGTGATCGATGTGCGGTCGCCCATCAGGTCAGGGCGATGCACCATCTTGGCGCTCATACGCTCAAGCACGCGATCGTCGATGGGCAGCACATGATGCTCCTCGGCCTCTTTCATGAACAGTGCCTGCATCTCCGCAAGCTTCTTCGGGTTCTTCGCCGCAAGGTCGGTGGACAGGCTGAAATCGGAGCGGACGTCATAGAGCTCCCACACATCTTTGTCCAGGGTCGTACGCGGCTTGTACTCCCACGGCGCCCGGTGGATGACGCGGGCCATCCAGCCGTCGTGGTAGATGGCCCGGTTGCCGGCGATCTCGAAGTACTGCGTAGTATGTTTCTCCTTTGCCTTGGCATCATCGAAGGTGTAGGCCATGCTCACGCCTTCCATCGGTATCTGCGGTGTACCGTCGACCACCTTGGGCTCCGGCAGTTTTGCCGCCTCCAGGATCGTCGGCGCCACGTCGATCACGTGCGTGAACTGGCTGCGCATCTCGTTCTTCGCCTTGATCCCCTTGGGCCAGTAGACCACCATCCCGTTGCGGGTGCCGCCGAAGTCCGAGGCGACCTGCTTGGTCCAGGTGAACGGCGAGTCCATGGCGACAGCCCAGCCGGAGGCATAGTGCGGATAGGTCTCGGGGCCGCCCCACTTGTCCATCATCTTCACCATGTCGGCGACCTTTTCCGGTACCCGTTGAAGTAGGTGTACTCGTTGAACATGCCGTTTTCGCCGCCTTCGGCGCTGGATCCGTTGTCGCCGGCGATGTAGAACACAAGGGTATTGTCGGCCTGGCCGGTCTCCTCTACGGCCTTGAGCATCCGGCCGATCTCGCTGTCCGTGTAATCAAGATAGGCGGCGAACACTTCCATCTGACGGGCATACAGGCGCTTCTCGTCGGCAGAGAGCTTGTCCCAGTCCCTGATCGCCGCCGGCTTCGGGGCCAGCTTGGTGCCCGTCGGGATGATCCCCGCCTTGAGCTGCCTGGCAAAAGTCTCCTCGCGCATCTTGTCCCAGCCCTGGTCGAACTTGCCTTTCCATTTGGCGATCCACTCCTGTGGCACATGGTGCGGTGCATGCGTGGCCCCCGGCGCGAAGTAGACGAAGAACGGTTTGTCGGGCGTCATGGCCTTCTGGTACTTGATCCACGCAACCGCCTTGTCGGTCATGTCGGTCATGAAGTGGTAATTCGGATCATCTGGTAGCTCGACCTGGGTGACGCCGTCAAACAGGTACGGCGCCCACTGGTTCGTCTCGCCGCCGATGAAGCCGTAGAACTTGTCGAAACCCTGGTGCGTTGGCCAGCGGTCGAAGGGACCGGAGATGCTGGTCTCCCATGCGGCGGTCTCATGCCATTTGCCGAAGGCCGCGGTGCTGTAGCCGTTCAGGCGCAGCATTTCCGCCACCGGCGCTGTCGCGTTGGGGATCTGGCCCGTTGCGCCCGGGAAGCCGGTCCCCATCTCGGTGATGAAACCCATGTTCACGGTATGGTGATTGCGGCCGGACTTGAGCGCCGCCCGCGTCGGCGAGCACAGTGCCGTGGTATGGAAGTTGTTGTAGCGCAGACCCTCTTGCGCCAGGCGATCGAGCGTCGGCGTGGGGATCGGACCGCCAAAGGTCGCAGGCGCCCCGAAACCCAGATCGTCGATCAGGATGATGACCACGTTCGGCGCTCCGGCGGGCGCCTTGACCTCAAAGTTCGGCGGCATCTTCGCGTTCCGTGCATCCAGCTCTTTGTACAACGGCCGTTTCGGTTCCTGGATCGGCAGCATCGTGCGGTCTCGGCGCTGTCACCTGAGAGGCGGCCTGCTGGGCAACGACGTGCGCGGCGCCAGCAGGGCAAGCATTAACAACAGGGCAAGGCTGAACCCGGTTCTTACCAGCCGTACGACCTATCATGTTCACTCCTTAAATTAAGATATTTTGCTATAAATACTCTGTTCAATTTTGTTTCTTCCGCGCAAAAGCGTCGGAGATTTGCTTTCATTAATTGCCGCCAACAGGAGGTGCAGGCGCGGCAAATTTTATGATTTCATTGTTCATAAGTATAATATTCCTTCCTATAAGAACTGCGCCCGCCGCCGTTAGACGGCTGGCGCAGTGGTAAAGATTTGTACTTATGGTCGACACTTCCGTGCTACTTCGATCTGTGGCTCTAGAACGTGAACGAGACACCTGCCGACGCAAAGCCGATATCCACCTTATCGAGGGGGAAGAGTTCGTACTCGGCCCGGATAGCAATCGTGCTTATCTGAAACTGCAGGCCCACGCCGTAGGCGGGGTCGGTTCCCGAGTTGTTCCCCGAGGAGGGGTAGTTCGACTTGCCGTCCCATTGAATCGCGCCGACTTTTCCAAACAAAGAAACCGGCCCCATGTTGACCCCGACGAGCCCAAACAAATCCCAGCCGGTCACACTCGTTTCGACGCTGTTACCCGAAACGTTTCCCTTCGCGGTTCCGAAGTCGACATAGGATCCCTCAATGGCGAGATTGATCAACGGGATGATCCCGAAGTTGTACCCGGCGAAAATCTTGAATGCGTTGTCGTTATCGTTGTATTGAGACGCTTCCATCCGACACGTCGAAGCCGGCCGAGCCGCCCGATGCGCCGAGGTATAGTCCGGATTCGGCCGCCTGCCCACGCAGTGCCCGATACCAACAGAAGAACAAGCGCAAGACCAGAAATCGTTAGCTTTTTCATGAGATTCTCCTTTCTGTTTGTCGACATTGTTAATTCATCTTATTTCATTCTCATAACTGCCATTTTCTTTCTCTATTGTATTGATCGCATCACCTCCTTCTTGATAAATAGGATTCGAGGGTTCTATGGTTCCATCGGCCAAGGGTCTGAGTGAAAACCTAATATCCACTTGAACCCTTGAATCCTTGCCCCCTTGGACCCTCAGCCCCTTGAACCCTATCTATCTTTCACTCGACCCCTGGAACCCTTGACCCCTTGGACCATTCTTTTCCCTCTGCCCCTCTCCTTATTTCGTTATTTCCTTAAGAAGCATCTCAGCATCTTTGTACCCCGGATACTTCTCGATGATCTCCTGTAACGTCCTGATCGCCTCGTCCTTATCTCCCTTCTGGTTCAGATAGAACGCAAGTGTATAGGCATAGTCGGGATTCTGCGGCCTGAGTTCTGCCGCCTTCCGGCACCAGGTCACCGCCTCGTTGATGCGGTCCTTTGCAGTAATAATGCAGAGATTAAAGGCGGCCTGCGCCATCTGGGGATCAGCCTTGATCGCTTTCTTGAGATATTTTTCGGTCTGTTTGGGTTCATTCTTCTCGCCTTCAGAAGGCCCATGTTTAAGTTTGCAGCTGCATTATCAGGCGCTATCTTGAGAGCTTGCTGCAGGGACTTCTCCGCCTTGTCGTTCTCCCCCATCCGTGCATAAGCGATGGATGAGTTCACCATTGCCATGATTGCCTGGGGTTCGAGCTTGAGCGCTGCCTGGTAAGAGGCAACGCTTCCTTGAGCTCTCCCCGGCTGAGTTGGTAGTTGCCCATGTTGTAATGGGATGTCCACTGGTCCGGCCGCGCTGTTATGGACGCAAGATACTCATCATTCGCCTTTTTGTAGCTGCGCCTGATAGGCCACCGGTGCTGTCATCCGCGGAAATGCCGCAATTCCGGCCGCTGCCCGGACCCTCACCAGCCGGTATTCATCTCCTGTTGCTTCGATCAGGGCCTGCAGACTTTCCGTGGTCGGTATCAGATCCCAGCGCCTGGACAGCTGCCGCACGCACAAGAGGCGACGGATCTTTGGCCGCGATGAGCAGCGCGGCAAGGACCTTCTGGTCCTGCATCGGGGAGATAAGCCGAATGAGCGAGGTGGCAAAGACCTCATCGCGGTCTTGGGATCATTGATATAGGCAAGCATCTCCGGCAGCTTCGACCAGTCCCGTTTGCGGGCTGCGTCGACGAGCGCTGCGCGTTTGAGGATCGGCGCCTGATAGTCTCGCGTGCGCCACTGCCGCACGAATTTGTCGGCCCATGCCGCATCCTTGTCCTTGTGGCAGATGTTGCAGGCATTCGGCGACTTGTATGCCATGGTCGCTGCCGGCGTCGGCGGAAGCATCGAATGGTCGCTCCGGTTCATCCGCGCGAAAGCGGTCATGGGCATATGGCAGGAGATGCACTTGCTTCCCTCGCTTTCCGCAGATGGTGCGTGTGCTCTGTCGGGTTATTGACCTTGGCCTCATGGCAGGGCATGCAGGCGTCGTTGAACTTCTCCTTCTTGAACCGGTAGCGGCCGCTGGAAGTATGGCAGTGGATGCAGTCGAGCTTGCCCGATTTGGCGCAGGGGCTCATGCTCCACGAGGTCAAGGTATAGTTCTCGCCCAGGTCGCGGCCATCCGGATAGAAGTCGGCATCTTCGAGCGTTACAAGATCAAAGTGATCGAAGAACCGCTCTCCGGACTTATACTCCAGGGTAAGCGGGCTCCCCTTCGCATGGCAGCTCGAACAGAGGTCGTTCCGCTGCTGCTTCGTCATGGTCTTGGTCCTGATGAGCTTGTACTCAGGCAGGGGTTGGCCCTTGGGTGTGGCCTTCGCGATCTTGTTGTGTTCTCGCTGACGGGCCGTGGCAGGTCTCGCAGTTGATGCCCGGCTCGGCCCAGGTGGTGTGGTAGGTGTCGGTCTTCGGATCGTAGTTGGTCGAGAGCTGGCTCACGTGGCAGCTGTAGCAGGCGGTATTGAAGGTGTAGGGCGATTCCTTCCAGTTGACCGTCTCGCCCCGCTCCCCTCCCGGGAAGTGGCGCATGCCGCTGGCGGCGGTATCGAACCACTCCTTCTTGTTGACATCATAGGCAACCGGAAGGGTCTGGAGCCGCCCCTTGGTGAAGGGCGTGAGGAAATAGTAGACGTTCTTGCCGCCGAGCACATGCTCGATCTTGTATTTCTTCGTCCCCTTCTGACCAGTCTCGATCACTACGCCTTCATCGATATCAGCGCGGTACTTCTCTTTCCCTATCGCAATATCGCCCTGCTGAGGCGTGAGTTTTTCCTTTGCGAAGATTGCTGAATAGGGCTGCATGGCAAGCCCGTGCATGGATGTTGACCAGAGCTGGTAGAACTTCTCATGGCACTCCCGGCAGCTTGAGGAACCGGCGTAGGGGATTGGTTGGTTTTCCTCGGAATGTGCCTGTGCCGGGAGCGACAAGCATATGATGAACAGGACCGCGGCTATTCTCATGATGTTGATTCCTTTTTCACGGGTTCGATCATTTGAGGATTCTGGGACTCTCGGGGCAAAATGTTCAATGCAAGACGACAAAACACTCGACCCCTTTGAACCCTGGACCCTTCGGAAACTTTTTTATATGCGCTCCCTCGGCCCTCTTTTATTTTCTTTTCTCTTTCAACTCCTTTATCAATATCTTCAACATCTCTTCTCCTTCTCCACTATCGTCTTGCTCATGAGTTCTGAACGAGATCATGTCTTCTCAGTCCGCACAGTTCAGTATCCCACCCTCGCTATCGTTCCCTACTGCAACCGCTCCTTGATCTCCCGCACTTTATCCCGGCAGTCGGACGGCAACGCCTGCATAATTATTCTGCAGGCATCGATAGATGCGGATGTTGTCGGGGTAATCGAAATTGCAAAAGGTGACGATCTCCTTGGCACAAACAGTATTCAGTTCATTCAAGCTCTTGGTCTGAGCCTCGATCCAGTCCTTGCATTTGAGGCTCTGGTCGTCCCGGTGGTCGTTGAGACATTGCATGATCCGTCCGCCTCCCGGCGTCACGTCCTTGCAGTATTTGTTGACCGTATCAGCACAGGGCCCGGTGAATTGGGCATCCGCCGGCAGGGACACGATCATACATGCAAAGGCGACTGCCATCATGAGCAACAAACTTCTGAATGTAAGATCTCGCAGCATTTCACTTCCTCCTTGTGTGGAGCATAATGTCAAAATGTTATTGCGGAGGACGCAGAAAACCACTTGAATCAGGACACAAACATGCCTCGAATGTAACCAGTCTTCTTTTGTTTACTCTGCTTCTATTTCAGGATCCGCGTTTCTCTGCGACCTCTGCGGTTAATCTCTTTCATTACATCCGGAAAATAAAGTCTATTTTAAACATGTCGAAATCCGGCTTGCCCCCTTCGGCTTGTTTGATATCTATCCACGTCTTGTTGTAGCTGGCCTGCAAGGCGAACGAGCGGTTCGCATCATACCGGATGCCGATGCCGGCATTGTAGTTCCAATCATTTTCGGTCTTGGTCGGGACATAACTTGTACACACGTTTCCATACCACGGGTCCCACCAACACGTGTCAGTGGGAGGACCGTTCTGGATGTTCGTGTTAACAAACGCATAACCAATACCGCCTGAAATGAATGGGGTGAATTGTCCATCCAAGAGGTAATAGACCCCGTTCACTGCAAAGTTGGAGGTGTTCATATAGTTACTGTACTGTTTGGTCGTGCCGTCGGTCAGTACTACTGTCGCGTCATAGCTCCGAGAAGACCAGGTGAAGAGGCCGTTGACCTGAAAGTGATCATTGATGTTGTAGCCGAAACCGAAACCAGTGTTCCAGTCGGAGTTAATGTGCAAACTGGACCCTCCCTGACCTTTGATCATGGTGGAATCCGTATAGATGATCGGCAGGGTGAACTCCATGCTCCCGCCGCGGCCGCCCGGCCGGATCGTCGTGTACTCCTCCGCCCCTGCCACAGGGACATACACCGCAAATCCTATTGCCACGAGTACCATTGCCAAAATTATGATTATTCCTTTCTTCATTTTTTTCGCCTCCTGAAATTTTATAGCGTGTTGAACTTAACTACGGTTACAAGAGAAATACTGATTGTTGCCTTTCAAAAATTGCCCCTCACCCTGCCCTGATCAACGGCGACTGGGGAGAGGGGAAAGATCACATCAAGGTCAAAATGAGTTTGCAGTCATAAGAGGCTCGGGATGTTCCCTGAATTATTTTTTCACCCCAATGTCCTTCAAGGCCTGCTTGCAGCGGTTACTGACTTTCGCGGCGTTCTTGTCGAGGCATTGGAGTATACGCCCCTCGCCCGGTTTGATGCCGGCACAATTGGCCTTCAGGTCGTCGCCGCACTCGTTCGCGACATAGGTCAGGGCCTGCACCGCCCGCTCGAGCTGGGCTGCCGCGTCATAGAGCGCATACTCGCACTGGCCGGACAGCTTGTCCTCGCGAGCGTACAGGCAAGCGAGGATTCGCCCCTCGCCGGGCTTCACATCCTTGCAGTACGCCTTGATTTCCTTGTCACACCCCGATTTCACGGAATCTATCAACCCCTGCGCCATCTCCTCGACAGGACCCTTCGCCTGGGCAAAGACTTGCCCTCCCACAAGTGCAACGATACAGCACACTACCAGACATATGATGCTTCGTTTCATGACTTCCTCCTTTTGATATAGTTAAACTTTCAAATCCGCTGCCAATTCCAACATCATCAACAATCTGATCTCTCTGGTGCTCAAAATGGTCTCGAACCTGATCTCACTTGCCATCTGCCCGCTTGAAGCGGGCAAGGACCTTGTCTGCGCTGAGGATCAAAACTCCGTCCTTGATCTGCCAGGAGCGGGTTGACCCGAGCGCTTTCAGAAAATCTCTCTCTGTTTCATCCTGAGGTCCTTCACAGGCACGCTGTGTAGAGCCGATCAATCCGAACGAGAGCGAAGCGCCTTCCCTCGCATATCCCGCAAAGAAGTTATTGCATCCCGCATATCCCACGGCCTGCTTCTTCATTGGATCGAGTTTTATGAACGGCCATTTCTCGCCAGCAGGCGGAGAGATTTCCCTGCCCGCTACCTCGATGAGACGCCACTCGATGTTATCCATCTCTTGTGCGTCGGACGACGCGGTCAGTTCCAGGTACACGTCAACATCTCCCTGAGAATGGATATCAAAGACGAGCGCCTCACCCTTTGTCCCTGTGGCGGTCCGCAGCACCTTTGTAAGAGAAAGCTCACGGGAATGCCGGTTCCCCTGATCATCGATCCATTGAAGGTTCACGGTGCGCGGGAACTGCCCGGGATTCGTAGCCCGCCCAACGACCTGGGACGCTCCTCTGGGCACCGGGGAAATAGACCCGTACCGGGAGGCATTGCCTCCTCCTGCTGCCTCCGAAAGCGAGACCTCCGCCAGATCGGTCCCGGTGCTGTTCCGCACCATGATCATTGGTGGTTCAACGCCCGTGCTGACCGGTAGAGATGAGCAGGCCGGCTGGACGAGCACGAACAACCAGGACCAGCATCATCGCCTTGCCCGTATGCAGCATTGCTTTCAAGGAAGACGTCGTCATCATTCAGGCGTCTACTGTTACGCCGACCACGAGAATGAACAGTTACAAAACATGAGCACAGTGACGGCCTGCAACTCCGTCACCATGCCCTCAGTCCGAAGGAATCGGCATCACATGCCTGTTTTGGTCATTTCGCTCACCAGGCTCTTGTCGATCAGCATGATCTCGATGCGGCGGTTCTTCTGGCGTCCTTCCGGCGTGTCATTCGAAGCCACGGGATCGTACTCAGCCCTCCCGGATGGGACCATACGCTCAGGCGGAATACCGACTTCCTGAAGGTAGCGAACAACATTGGTCGCCCGGGCGACGGAAAGCTCCCAGTTCGACGGGAACGTTGCCTTGAGGGACTTAGCCACCGGCACGTTGTCCGTATGACCCACGACCCGGATGATCTTGTTCTCATACCCTTTCAGGGCATCACCGACCTTTTTCAAAACTTCCTTGCCCTCTTTTTTCAGCGTTGCCCGGCCGGAATCGAAGAAGATCTGCTCCGCCAGGTCCACGGCAAGCATGTTCTTATACTGCCGCACCTGGAGCTGGCCCTTCTCCACTTCCTTTGACAGCCCCTGCACCAGCGCATCGTACTGCTGCTGCCGCTGCTTGTCGGCTGCGAGCAACTCGGCCTTCTGCTGTTCCAGAGAACCCTTCTGCTGCGCCAGAGTCCCCATCTGCTGCTGCTGCGCCGTGTTAAGCTGCTCCAGGGACGCGATTTGCTCCTTCTGCTTGCTGTTCTGCTGATCCAGCGCGCTCTTCTCCTGCTGCAGCGCCGCGATCTCCTCATTCTTCCCCGCTTCCATCTTTTTGAATTTACCGCTGCTGACACAACCACTCGCGATGATCCCCGCCGCGAGAACGGCAATGCCGATGCTGAGATGCTTCTTCATGTGCATACCCTCCTTTGTCCGATTAGTGATTATCATGGATAAATCCATGAGCTCTACCGTGAGTTATAGTAATAACGGTTCAGGTCGAAGAGCCCTCCCCGAACCGGCTCTTCTTCCAGGAAGCGCTTCTGGAACCAGTCGTAGGCGTCCCAGAACCGTTCGTCCGCCCTGTTGATCCCGTACCTGGCAAGCCGCTCCATGTCCTTCGGGCTCTTATCAAAGTGGGCCAGCAGGTCGAAAAAGTCCGGCAGGTCCTCTTCGCGGACATCTAAAAAGTAGTTCGGGTACGAGCCGATAAGCTCCGGGATGAAGTCGGCGCTGTCCTTTGACGGATCGAGCCTCTTGTCCTCGCCGGTCATAAAGGCCACACTGTCGTGCCAGCGGTTGACCACGATGGTCCCTGCCAGATCCTTCCCGTCCATAGTGCGGATCCGCATGAAGGCGAGATTTGCATTATAATCATTGACCAGTGAGAAGAAAGCCGTGCCGGGTTTGGCGACTGCACGGAAGCCCTGCAAATAATCATCCCTGGTCCTGTAGGCCATGGGCAGCGGCGGATAATCGGCGCCGGCCCGCAGGTAATTCAGCCGGTCAAAGGTGATGTTCGTCTCGGGGAGGATATGCCGGTTCACAACCTGTTCGACGAATTCACGCCTGGGGTCATCGGTGGCAAATGCGATCTTCGCCGGCAGGGCGGACGGGTAATAATGGATGTCCTTGAGATCCACCCCTTTGTACCACGACTGCATTATCTCCTCCCGCTTCGCCGGCGGCAGGAAATCGAGGAAGTTGCTCTCGCCCTCGATGCGCAGGCCGTCCATGTAAAGCCGAACGGCCAGCTGGTGCCCCACGTTGCCGTACACGTCGAACCCGGCGACGAGCGAGTAATAGATGCGTTCGAACAAGGGATAGTCGATGACCCACATCGTTTTCGGCAGCTCTCCCAGCACGCCCTTGTGCACGGATGCACTGTCAAAATGGCGATAGACCGTGAGGACCGGTGCATCCGAGGCCTTGTTGCCCTTCCAGATCGACTCGTAACCGAGGCCGTCGTAGTTGTGCGACATGTAATAGTCCTGCCGTGCCTGGTAGAATTCCACCGCCGCCTTCCGGTGCTCATCGGTCAGGGCGGTAAAGAGCCGCAGGTCGCTTCCCCGTTCGATGGGCATTATCAGCTTGTCCTGATGCAGCTTCAGGAAAGCCGGATACCGGACGGTCAGATCGTGGTCCGGGTCCTGGAACATGATCCAGAAATGGTCATCGATCACGTTCAGGGCGATCTGGCCCTTGCAGACCGGACCGTGGATGAACGTCATGATCACATACTGCGCATTGTCCAGCAGGAATTGATAGCGCGAGCGCGGCGGGATCTGCTCGAAGGCCGTAAAGGGATTGGCGCTCAGCTTCGGGTCGTACCCCACGAGGTGCGGCGGCTGCAGCCATTCGGGCCGGATGAACAGTTCCTCGAAGCGTTTCATCGTGGCGTCATCGAATTCAACCACCATGTGGGTCTTGTGCACGATGGTGGAGTGGATCTTCCGGAACCGGTAGTAGACCCGCTCGACGCCGGGAGCGTCATAGGGCCGCACGGTCGGGATGATCTCGATGGGCTGGCCCGACGGCGTCTTCGAACGGACCAGTTCATAGAATTCATTGGTCGGCGTGCCGAATTTTATATGGGCCAGGAAAAGATGTTCGTAGAGGTAGCGCGCGGTCATGGCGTGCTTGGCGTCTTCCTGGTTCAGGAACGCCTCCCACTTCCCGATCGCCTGAGTATCACCCGCCTTTGGTGCGGTGAGCTCCGCCTGCTGGGCCGCGTCAGGCCCTTTCGCGCCCTGGACCAGCCAGCCTGCTATGATCTCGAATTCCTGCTTTTTGAGCGGAGGGAAGCCATATGGCATGCCGCGGTTCGGATGCTTTTTCAGATACCTGCTGACTTCCTTGCGGTCCTCGGCGCAGGTCAGGTCCTCTGTTTCCGGCCGGTACTCGCCCGCGCTTTCCGGGTTCTTCATCTTGTGGGAAAGCAGCTGGATCATGATCGAGTCGTTCAAGCCCTTCGATACGGTGCTGTCGGTAACGCTGAAAAATTCTTTTTTTCTCCACTCCTGGGTGGACTGGGCATCGATGAACAGCCGGGTCGGGTCCATGGATCTTAAGCGGGCGCCGTCGTAAACAGCTTTCTTTGTTGCGCCGCGGTCCAGTCCTTCGAACTCGCTCAGCTTCAGCTGGCAGGGCGAATTATAGCAGGAGTGGCAGACCACGCAGCGTTTGTCGAGGATCGGTTTGACCTCGGTCAGGTAAGCGATCGGCCGTGTCGGCACCGGGAAAGCCACCGGAGGCAGCGCTTTCGCCGCGCATCCGGCAACGATGACGACCATTGCAAGAATAAAGGCTCGCGTACGCATCATTGGTTGCATTTCCTTACCCTGACAAGCCGGAACAAAAGGGCGTCTCTCGCAGAGCACGCAGAGGACGCAGAGCAAAATTTAAAACCTTTAGCCTTGGTATTAAGCCAGAATTTATATTAAGCTTTTCTCCGCCAACTCTGTTTTATGGCCGCGCTTACGCAAGTGCAGGCTACGCCTCTGCGAGAAAATTTATTGCTGTTTTGAAAAGATTTAATTCCTTAGTTACTAATGTGCAGATATGCAGGCGAAACTGCGGGTAAATTCGTCATCCCCGTGCAACCTGTTCTCGAAGGTATAATCGGGGAACGGAGATCCGGTGATGATTTGAGAATATTGGATTCCCGATCAGCCTTCCCCGCCTGGCGCAAGCAGAAGCGGGAATGATAGCAAAAGATACGACAACAGTTTTTAGCAGCAATCACTTCTTACCAGGCTTTGCCACCGAAATCGTCACCGTCGAGGTGTACTGCACGACGACCTCATCGCCCTTATGGACATCTTCCAGTCGCTTCACCTGCGGACCGACTATGAGACTCATGGTGTTCCCTTCAGGCAGCTTGAGGGACACCTCGCGGGTCTGGTAGTTGATCTTATCCACCCTGGCGGTCATGATCCCGGTTGTTTTTATGGTTCCGCCCGGCTTCTCTCCGGGTTTCGCCGTGGTAATTGTTTTTGTTTCTTTAGCAATCGGCTCTCCCTTTGATTTTTGTACATCGATAGCCACCGACTCAAAATAGTCGAAGGTGACCTTGTCGCCCTTCTTCACCTGGTTAAAGTTTTTAGCCTCCTCACCGACCTGCATCTCGACAATGTTGCCCTTGGGTCCCTTCAGGACCACCGTTCGAGTCTTGTAATCGATCTTCTCGACCGTGGCCGTGATACTCGTGGCTTGAACCGCCACACTGGAAGGCCTGTCTTGTGTTTTCGTTTCAGCAGCCATTGCCGGTAGAGCCGACAGAATGACCAGAGACGTTAGGACTACACTTCCCATAGCCTTTTCATTGCACTCCTCCTCGCATTTCATGACTGAATTTGTAATACTTTATTATTAGATAACGGCGGGAAATCAATTTATAACAACTCTAGCATACTAGACGGATACTGTCCATATTTTACCAAATTTTTATTTGTGAATATCACATCATTTCACCTGCCGGACGTTTGCAAATAAGGGGGGAACTTCGTATAATCACCGTGCAAGAACTGTAAAAGGACGTCTATGAAAAAGCTTTCAAGAACATTTCGCCGGATCGCCGGAGCGGCGATCATCATCGCGAGTGTTCTGTTCCTCGTGCTGTTGCTCGCCCCCTGGTTCATCAAGACAGCACCGATCGAGAACAAGATCCGGTCCCTGGTGGCGAAGCATTCCGGCGATGCCGTCACCTTTCAACGCGTTGATCTCTCCCTGCTCCCCCGCCCCCGACTCATTGTCCGCACGGTCGACATCTCATTCCGCGGTATCGTGACAGGCAAGCTGGCATCGGCTCATATCTATCCCGAGCTTCTCCCGCTTCTATTGGGGCGGATACACATCGCGAAAGTGCGGCTGGAACAACCGGACCTTGTCCTGGAGTTCTCCGAGAATGGTGAAGAAAAGAGGGAAAAGAAAGGACCTGTGTCACTGGAGGAACAGCAGGGAAAGATCGCTTCCGTGATTGCAGCGATCCGGACCGTTGCCCCTGAACTGGTCGCCGAAGTGGACGAGGGACGTCTTGCCGTTAACATTGAAGATAAACAGGTCATGTTCGTCAGCGATCTGCAGGCCCGTCTGGCGCTCCCCCCGAAGCGGCTTCGACATTGCGATGGCCGGCAGATTTGCCGATTGGGGACCGGCATCTGCAAGCGGCCGGTTCCTGTCGACAGGGGAGAATACCCTCGAGATAACCGGCCTCTCCCTGGCAGGGGGCCGATCATCGCTTACCGATCTCTCCGGCCGGGTCATCTGGGGAAAGGCCCCCTCTCTCGAGATCACCTCGGGCAGGTCCGTGATCTTCCTGCAGGACATCGCGGAGCGGCTTTCGGGAATAGAGACCGTGCGCGATGCTCTCAAATCAGTGAAATCCCTGAAAGGCACCATCAACCTCACCGGCTTTACCTTTGCCGGTCCGCTCCTCCATCCCGGGCGCGGGACCATGGAGGCGTCGGGGACTGTCTCGAAAATCACGGTCGATGCTCAGTCGCTCCCCGGGCCGGTGACGGTTGACCGTGGTACGTTCAAGGCAGAGATGGACCGCATTTCCGTAACCAATGCCCAGGCGAAATTTCTCGACGCATCTTTTGTTACATCGATCCTTATTTCAGGACCCGGTCAACCGGCATACTCAATTGACGTGTCTATATCAGGAAACACCGGTCCTGCCGCGGTCCAGTGGGCATCGGCAAAGTTCAACCTGCCGCCCGAGCTGACCCTCCGTGCCCCCCTGTCGATCACTCAGACACGTTTCCGAAAACAGAAAGACGGTAAAACGTCGCTTCGCGGTACGCTGCAGGTGCAGAACGGCCCGCTGGTCTCTACGGATATCTATTGGGATGAACAGGAACTCCGGATCAAACAGTTCGACATCCAGGACGAGGGGTCCAAGGCCTCACTCACACTCCGCCGCCGAAACAGGCTCCTTGATGTCTCCTTTGGGGGAAGCATACATGAGCAGGCCCTGAACCGCCTGTTCGAGAAGTCATCGTTCCGTCATGGATCGATACAAGGCGATCTCAAAGCCCACATCGTGATGGACAAACCGCAGGAGTCCACTGCAGAGGGAAGCCTCGAGGGCAAAGATATCCTCATTCCCTGGGCCTTCAAATCGCCGCTGGACGTGAAGAGCATTCGTCTCAGCGCCAGCGGCAAGACCGTTACCGTCGAATCATCCGATCTCTTGCTTGCTGACATGCATTTCGCTCTTGCGGGGGCCATCACTGCATCGGCGCAGCAATATCTTGTCGACGGGGACCTTGGTGCATCAGCAGTCTCGATCGAGGCATTGCGTAGCGCGCTGGGAGAGGCTGAAAGGAAGGATGCTCCCGGAACTAAACCGGACGAGGCACGGAACAAAAAACAGCTGCCCCTGCAGGGCACTCTCCGCGTCAAGGCGGACAGCCTCTCGTATGGCAAGATCATTCTCAACCCCGTTCAGGCAGTGGTTGTTCTAGCCCCGAATGAGATAAAAGTCGAAAACCTCGAGACCGCTCTCTGCGGGATCACCATTCACGGCACTCTTGCGTTCTTTGGTCGGGACATCAGCGTTGACATCAAGCCCGAGGCAACGGGGCAGCAGATGGAGCCCACCCTCGTCTGCCTTATCGGTAGAGACCAGAAAATAAGCGGGATCTTCGATCTGAGCGGGTCCCTCTCGGCCCGGGGAAAACCTGATGATCTTGTTTCTTCGATTGAGGGTTCGGCTACGTTCATTGCCCGGGAAGGCCACATTTATCAGCAACTCGCGCTGGCTAAGATCCTGTCGGTGGTGAAGATATCAAACCTGGTTCAGGGAAGAGGTTCCGACCTCGGCGCCAAAGGGCTCCCCTATCGCTCGATCTCGATCAAGACCGGTCTCAAGAACGGGGAGCTCGACCTGACGGAAGTGGTCATTGATTCTTCCGCAATGAATATTGTCGGCCAGGGCAGGATCGATCTGAAGGATTCCACAATACGCATGACGGTGCTGGTGGCCCCTTTTACGGACATTGACCAGATCGTCAGCAAGATACCGGTGGTCAACTACATTCTCCAGGGGACTCTCGTTTCCATGCCCGTTGCCGTGAGCGGCAGGATCAACGAGCCTGATGTGCAGCTGCTTCCTGCCGCGGATGTGGGAGAGGGAGTGCTCGGCATCCTGAAACGGACGTTGAAGGCCCCGGTCAAGATCGTGGAACCGGTCCTTCCGGGAGAGAGGAACAAAGGGGCAGATGGAAAGTGATTGGCTGGGGAACGCTCCGAGCTCAGCGATCGAATAGGTTCGGAGCCTGCCTTTAGCATCGCGCAGGGATGAAGGATGAAGGGCGTATTTGGAATGACTGAAAGGGCTTGATCTCTTCCTGTTTAGCGGACCAGTTTCTCCTGAGCAAGCTTTTTCATAACAGCGGTGGTGAACGGCTTTATCTGCTTCATGGGCCCGCCCTGCTCATAGGAGGTCTGGGACATCGCCGACCAGATGGGCTTGCGTGTCGAGGTCTGGTAGAGGGTCGTTTCCATGCTGATCACGTCGTAACCGTAGGATATATCCCGCACGCCGACATCATGCGAAACACCGCCGTAATAGCTGTCCCAGCTGGAATCGAATCCCGACGGTACGGCAGCCCGGTAGAGCGGGGTTTGCGTTCCCCCGACGTCTTTCTTGAGGAACTTCACGACAATGATCACATCGGCGCCCAATTCCTGCACCTTTGCCAAGATCGCTTCCTTGGTCGGCTTGTCCCTGCCCGGGAGCACGGAATAGCTCGCTATGGCGTCGTTCCCGCGCGCCTTGAACTCACGTACGAACTCATCTTCGACCAGGGTCCGGGGACCGTACTCGGTCGACGCGCCGATGACGAATATCTTCTGAGGATATCCCCGGTACTCCTCGTCCCTCCATTCCGCAAGCATCTTCGTTCCATAACACGAGGCCAGAAGGCCAATCGATACGATCGCGATACCCAGAGTTTGTATGACCCTGCTTTTCATGCTGATCCTTCCTCATCGGGAATGGCTTTTCCCGGGCACTGCCATTCGTTCGTTACTTTGCCGGTCCTCCCGAGATCACCTTCTGGCGTGCCAGGGCATCACCGATGACCTCGGTGAACTTGAGTATCAGATTGTCGCTATCACCCGAAACCCAGGTCTCCGACGCGGCGGTCCAGATGAGCTTGTTGGTCTTGAGATCATAGAGGTTCGTCTGCACAACAGCGTACTCGTCCTGGACAGTATAACCCTGGTTGTAGGAATAGTAGCCTTGCCACCCATAACCCGTCGGCGGAGGGCTGCCGGGCACATAGGTCGTCACCGATTTCTTGTCCATCAGCCGCGAAATGAGCACGGCATCAGCCCCAATTTCGTTCATTATCGCGGTGACCGTTTCCTTGTTCGCTTCGATCTGTTCCGGAAGAACAGTATAGCCGGCGACGGCGTCTGTGCCGTGGGCTTTCAACTGCCGCACCATCTCGTCCTCCAGGATACGCCGGTTCCCCGGCGTCTTGAGCATACCGAGGACCAGGATCTTCCGGGGATGGTCTTGGTAGGTTTGATCCCGCCATACAGAGGTGAGCTGCGTCGTGGCCGAGCAGGACGGAAGAAGCAAGGCTAGCACAAACATTGAAAGAACATAACGGTATATTGGTTTAGTCATTGTTCCCCTCCTTCTCCTGGATCAGCGTTCGGGAAACTTGTCATTCCCCTGGTTCTCTATCGTCCACATCGTTGCGATGCCGCAATGATAGCAGAAAGCAAAATCTTTGACAAGGGGAAAGGGGGTCTTTTGTCTCGACTTTACAAATCCAGAGGGCGATGATATGCTAGTCACGACCTTACCGAGAGCCTCTTAGCAAGAACTGATGATTTTGCCACGGATTGACACGGATTATCACGGATAAAAACAGAAAGTTCAATTACAGCTTTCATCCGTGTTTATCTGTGTTCATCTGTGGTGACAATGGACTCAAGGAGCCTGTTTCATGCCGGAACGATATCACATCGCCCTTGTTATCGCGGTCCTGACCGCGCTCTTCCTCTCCCCAAACCTTTCCCGGGCGCAATCGGCCGGGCCAGCACAGCACGCAGCCACCGCTCCATTAGATTCGACCCAAAGCACATCACCACTCGTTACCGGCGATGACGCGGGAAAAGAACCTCAGAAAACGGGGTTCTGGGCCTGGGTCTGGAACAGCCTGACCGACGAGGCCCACATTACGCTGGGTTATGGCCTTCTTGAATCAAGCCTTACGGTCAAGCGAAAAAGCGACGGCGCCAGCGCCACTATGGTACAGCGGGACACATCGGCAATCTTCCTGAGCTACAGCACTGCATCTTCCTTTTTCAAGGACTCGAACTTCGGCTATACGTTCATGGTGAATTACGTCGATTTCGACATGGGACAGCAGGAAATACAGCATAATGAATATGCGGACCTCGGCACTCACATAACCGGGAGGATGATCTATGCCGTGCCCACGCTGTTCTACCAGTGGGGAGAGCACCGGTATCAAGGGAAATTCGTGCGGCTGGGTGTCGGGGCCGGTGTCGGCGCTGCCACTTATTCGGGCACAATACAGTTGACCGGTTCACAGGTTCCCGGCGGCGAGAAGATCTACACTTCAAACAAATCCTATGAACCGAGGCTTGCGTTAAGCGACTTTCTCGAGGCCAGGTGGCATCATTTCGGGATATCCATTAGCTACGCAGCGCCCCGCATATACGGCGATGGGTACGAAGCCAAAGTTTCTAATTTTTCCGCGAACATCGGTTACACGTACTATTTCTGATTACCGCACCTCATTTCTGCTTTGTGTTGACTTTCCGGCCCAAGCCCCTTGCCCCATGACCCTGATTATGTTATATTCCCCCGGTGGAAACGAAGAGAGATGCGCTCATACTCAAAATTTCCGGCTCCAACGTCGAGGGAGTTGTCGACGAGGTGGCGTCCGAATTGCCGGTCAGGCTCATCCTGAACAACGAACAGCTGGTGACGCTCCTCTGCACGCCGTCCGAGCTCGAAGAGCTTGCCGTCGGCTTCCTTCTCTCGGAGGGTTTGCTCCGCGAACGATCCTCGATCAGGAAGCTGGAATTCATTGAAAACGACGCCGCCATCCGGATCGAGTTGTCCGGTCTTCCCGCGGACTGGGAAAACATATTCGAGAAACGCACCATCTCTTCAGGCTGCGGCAAAGGGATCACCTTCACCAGGTACCGGATGGATACGGATGGCAGGATCGGCGTCGTTGGGCAGATCGTGAGCCTTGAAGGAATCAGAAGCTTGCTGAAAGACTTCCGGAATATATCGAAACTGTATCTCGAAACCGGCGGAGTGCACAGCGCGGCGCTTTCGGACGGTAAGGACATCTTGTTCTTTTCCGAAGACATCGGCAGACATAATGCCGTGGACAAGCTGATCGGGAAGGCGTTCCTTCAGTCCGTCCCAATGGAAAACAAGGTCCTGCTCACCAGCGGAAGGGTGACATCGGAGATCGTGACGAAGGCCGGCCGGAACCGCTTGCCGGTCCTGATCAGCCGCGCTGCGCCCTCGTGCATGGCCATCAGCTATGCCGAAGACATGGGCATCACACTCGTGGGATTTGCCCGCGGAGAACGGATGAACATCTATACCTGGCCGAACAGGATCCGGATGGAGTAAGCTGACTGGACAAACTAAATAAACCAACGGCGTCTCTCGCAGGGCGCGCAGAGGACACAGAATTAAATCACAGCCCTTTAGTCTTGGCTTTAACCCAGAGTATTTTAAAGCTTTTCTCTGCGAACTCTGCGGAAGTCCTAAGTGGCCGCTTTTCGTTCATAGGCCACTGCGAGAAAATTTTTAGTTTTATCTTCGTTCATTTACATCCCGCATCAGCTCTGAATACTTAAAGGAGAACTATGAACAATCTGCAGGAATTTACCGCCGAGCCCTTGATCGCCTATTTTTCCATGGAGATCGGCGTGAAAAATGATATCCCGACTTACAGCGGCGGCCTCGGTATCCTTGCGGGCGACACCATCAAGTCCGCGGCTGACCTTAATCTTCCCCTCGTGGCCGTGACGCTGATCACTCACAAAGGCTACTTCAATCAGGAGATCGATGCGAACGGCTGGCAGAAGGAAAAACCGACCGTTTGGGACCCGGCAACATACATGACGCTTCTGCCCGCACAAGTCACGGTGCCTATCGAGGGCAGGGACGTCCTGGTCCAGGCATGGATGTATCAGGTCATCAGCCCCACGGGCGGCAAGGTGCCTATTCTCTTCCTCGACACGGACCTGCCGGAGAACGAGACAGAGGACCGGGGCATTACGGATTCCCTGTACGGAGGGGACATCGCCTACCGGATCAAACAGGAGGTCGTGCTCGGCATGGGCGGCGTGCGCATGCTCGAGGCCCTTGAATTCCACATCAAGAAATTCCACCTGAACGAGGGGCATGCGAGTTTTCTCGTGCTCGAACTGCTGCTCAAGTTCAAACGCGACATCGAGAGCGTGTGGGATGAGCGGTCGATCTGGGACACGGGCAGAGTACGGGACCTGTGCGTGTTCACCACTCACACGCCCGTGGAGGCTGGCCACGACAAATTTCCCTACCCCCTCGTCAAACAGGTCATCGGCGAGATCATTCCGTTCGACGTGCTCAAGGACCTCGCAGGCAAGGACAACCTGAACATGACGATGCTTGCGCTCAACCTGAGCAAGTACATCAACGGAGTGGCAAAGAAACACGGTGAGGTTTCGCAGCATATGTTCCCCGGATACCACATCCATGCCATCACCAACGGCGTACACTCGTTCACCTGGACCTGCCAGGAAATGGCGAAGCTCTATGACCGATACATCCCCGGCTGGGCCAATGAACCCGAGCTCTTCGTCCGGTCCGGTAACATCCCGGAGTTGGAGATGTGGGAAGCGCATCGGGAGGCAAAGAAGAAGCTCCTTACCTATGTAGGCGAGGCAACGGGTGTGGTCATGGACCCGAATATCCTTACGTTCGGCTTTGCGCGGCGCGCCACCGCGTATAAACGTCCTCATCTCGTATTCTCCGACATCGATCGTTTGCTCAAGATCAGTGAAAAGGGCAAGCTCCAGATCGTCTATGCGGGCAAGGCGCATCCCCACGACGACAACGGCAAGCGGCTGATCCAGGGCATCTACGAATACCTCGACAAACTCAAAGGAAGGATAGCTATTGCTTTTCTCCCCGGCTATGACATGGACATCGCGCTCAAGCTCGTCTCGGGCGTCGACGTGTGGCTCAACACGCCGCTCAGGCCGCTCGAGGCGTCGGGCACAAGCGGGATGAAGGCCGCTCACAACGGCGTGGTGAACTTCAGCGTACTGGATGGATGGTGGATCGAGGGGCACATCGAGGGATTTACCGGATGGTCCATCGGCGGCATGCCTACCGAAAAAGCGCTGCCCGGTTTCGGCGGGGATGCCGAGGACGCGGCCGACCTCTATAACAAACTCGAGAACCTGATCATTCCCAAATATTATGACACAGACAAGAGTGACTGGAGCGAAATGATGAAGAACGCCGTGAGTAAGAACGCCTCTTACTTTAACAGCCACCGTATGATGAGAAGATACGTTACGGAAGCGTATATTAGATAAATGGGTCTTCCGGGTTTTGTGTGGGTCGCTTTTTCTCTGTTCCTAACTCAGCACGTGTCACGATCCTATTTTTTTCTGCACCCCAGTTCACAGCTCCGCGCAGGGCATGATTGCTGGTACTGATAACAAGCCTTTTCGAGCATCGCAGCACTTCCCCTCACCCGGGGGAACGGGCTCGGCCGTGTCTGCCTGGCTTTGTGGCAGCATCGATCTTTTCTACCTTACTATGCTTGTGCGCGAACCTGTTCATGGGATGCAGGGGCTTCTGGAAAGGCAAAGATATGAGTCTCTCCCCAACTCCGTAGAGGTTAATTCGCCACTTAATGGGGTAGGCCTTTTAAGTTCTGCCGTTCCCCTGCGCCGGGTAGCTCTGACGCGAGAGACACGCGTAGCAATGCTGCACAGATCATAGTTATGAGAACAAGGCAAGGCAGACACGGCCGAGCCCTTTTTTAAAGGGCGAGGGTGGAGTGATGCGAGTCCTGCATATCAGGGTGGAGGTACTGTACATCTTCCCGGCATTGCTGCGTGGCCGAGTGATGAGCTACCCAAAAAAACAATGCACACGTGGGACAAATACCAACTCAGAGAAATAGCGATACTTGCACTTAGGTGACCCACATAAAAGTCAGAAGAGCCAGATAAATTTCGGATTGCAGATTGCGGATTGAAACCAGGCAAGAAATGTCGCACGGCTACGCATTGATGAACCCCGGGGCCGGGAGGATTTTTCAGACCTCCCCCTCCTCTTTTCTCCTGTTCTTCAAGTGCCCGCCAGAATGATTTTGCCTGTTGTCTTACCGTGGCATTTCTCAAATATTTCAGGTATACTATACTTTAGTGTTATGTGAAGAAGCTGGTGTTTGGAAATCCCGGGAGGTCCTGTATCGATGAACGACAAAGGTGAAAATACACTGCTGGTTGTCGATGATGATCCGTATGTGCTTGAATCCATTTCCACTTTGTTGAAATCGTTCAACTATAAGGTTCATGCCTGCCAAAATGCGAACGATGCAATGAACCTTGTCAAGAAGACCGCACTTCGATGTGGTCCTGACCGATATCAAAATGCCCCAGGTTACCGGCATCGAGCTTCTGAGAACCATTCATGCCTATGATCAACACATCCCCGTACTCCTGATGACGGCATTCGCGGAGCTGGATGTTGCCATGGATGCGATTAAACAGGGCGCTTTTGATTTTATAACAAAGCCCTACAATCCGGACTACCTCCTGCACTCGGTGGAAAAAGCGGTCAAATATACCAGCTTCGTCCAGATGGAAAAGAATTACAAGGCCATGCTCGAGGACACGGTCAGGTTACGGACGCAGGAACTGGCGGATGCCCTGCTGATGGTCAAGAAGATGAGCGCCGAGGTCATCCAGCGTCTGACGTCCGTGGCTGAGCACCGCGATACGGACACCGGGGCACACATCGCGAGGATCGGCCTCTATTCGAACAAGATCGCGGAGGCAATGGGCATGTCTTCTGACTTTGTCGAGACCATAACATTTGCGAGCCCCATGCACGATCTGGGGAAGATCGGTATTCCCGACAGCATCCTCCTGAAACCCACCTTTCTGACGCCACAAGACTTTGAGATCATGAAAAAACACGCCGCCATCGGAGCAAAAATGCTTGCCGGCTCAACCTATCCGGGTATTCAGGTTGCGGCATCTGTTGCGCTCAACCATCATGAACGATGGGACGGGAAAGGATACCCGAACGGGCTTAAGGGAATGGATATTCCCATTGAAGGCAGAATAGTCATGATCGTGGACCAGTATGACGCGCTGCGCAGCAAAAGACCTTACAAACATGCATTCGACCATGAGACAACCTGTAAAATCATTACTCAGGGCGACGGGAGAACCATGCCGGAACATTTTGACCCTGCGGTACTGAATGCCTTTCAGAAAATCGCTCCGATATTTGATGAAATTTATACTACGCACCAGGATCAAAACATTCACTAACAATCCATCTTGTAATCATTATATTCCTTTGCCTCCTCCCCCTTGCAATTGTTCCAATTTTATATTATAGTTCCGCATGCATAATAAAATAAAGACAGTCCAGGAATTGCGCCCACTCCTCGACATTCTGCGCGCATCAGGCAGGAAGATTGTTTTTACGAACGGTTGTTTCGATCTGATCCATACCGGCCACACGCGCTACCTCGCGAAAGCAAAATCCTTTGGAGACCTCCTGATCGTGGCTGTGAACAGCGATGCCTCCGTGCGCGGTATCAAGGGGGAAAAGCGGCCGATCAACTCCGAGGCGGAGCGCATGGAAACGCTCGCCGCGCTCCAGTCCGTTGACTACGTCGTTCTGTTCAATGAACCCGATCCACACCGGATCATTGGAGAGCTCAAGCCCGACGTGCTGGTCAAGGGCGGAGACTGGCCGATCGAAAAGATCATCGGCCGCGACATCGTGGAGGCCCGGGGCGGCAAGGTCGTGAGTGTGGGGTATATCGAAGGGGCGTCAACAACGGGGATCATTGAGAAGATAGTGCAAAAATACTCGAAGCTGTGAAGTTCACCTACTACTCATGCAATTTCAATAGAGTTAAACTATCATCGAATACGGATAGGTATTATATTGCACAAGAACGAAATAAAGAGTCAGCAGGGCAACGAGCTATGAAAAACTCGCCGAGTCTATTCCATGCCGACTCGATATCGTTTGTTAGAGTTTCGTTGTTGATTTCTTTAGATGTCTGGCCAATCAGCTTGTTTTCTTTTTTTGCAAATTCTAGAAAAAAAGGTGCGAAGGTTGCAATATAATATGCCAGTGTCGTACCGCTTGATCTGCCTTAGATTACTATTTGTTTATAGCGTATTTAAGGCTACAACTTTGACTCCCGAAGTAGCTGATATGAACCCTGCCTAGTGAGTCCAAGGACATGTCAGTGTTTGCAGCACAAACATTGTAATCAACAACCGATGTAGACCACCCGCCATACATGGCAGTCATGTATCTGAGCTCGCCTTGGCCTCCCCATAGGTTATTGCCTACTATGTAATTTACAAACTTATTTCCTGCCGCATCTAAGGCAAATGAATGGAACTGCGACCATTCTTTGCTTTCGATCACTTTTATCGTCCACAATCCTTTTGTGAAAGACGCGTGCTTAGAGAGCGGAGTCGTTGAATAAACAACGTGGATTGTTTCAGTTACGTCAACGGAAATAGAAGGGCTTTTACTATAACTAAGGGTGATAATTGATGAATTCCAGCTACCGGTCTTATTCGTTGCATATTTAAGGCCGTACTGTGGGTAATCGCCCAAATATGCAATATGCGCAAAACCATTAGCATCTATCGAGAGCGCGAGGCTTTTGCCATCCCCTACGTAGCAGCCGTAGTTGGTAGAAGTATCCACGATGCTCACCTTCCAGGCACCGGAAGCGTTTGTCGCATACCTAAGCTCTTTCGACGAGGCAGGCTGAGTCGTGTATGCATAGTAGATTATGTGCACCTTGTTCGCGGCATCTATAGCAAGAGAAGCGTCACACCGCGCTTTTCGATCGGGAACCTCGGTAGACCAGCTGCCGGAGGTGTAAATGGCGTGGGTGACGCCCGGGAAGCCCAAATAGCTTACATGCACAGAATCGCTTGAATCCATGGCGATATCCGCGTTAACCCACAACGGATGATCTACAATGTTGGAGATCCACGAGCCGCTGGCGTTAGTCACGTAGTAGTTATACATTAATTCCGAGGTGCCGACAATTTCGTTATAGGATTAATGGATATGGGCGTTGTGGTGAGAATCAATAGCAATAGATGTATTTCGGTATTCTGCAGAAGGGAGCGTCTGCGCTAGTACCTCCGTGCGCCAACTTTCCACTGTCACGCAGACTTGCGGGCTTTGAGCCGATTCATAGCCGATCTCATCGACCGCGGTTACTGTGTAGCAATATCGGATAGAGAGGGTCAATCCGCTGTTTGATATCGATGTTTTGGCAGTGGACATAAGTAAAATGCCGTTACGATATATATTATATCCATCTACGCGACCATTGTGGGTAGCAGCAGTCCATGAAAGCTGAACGGTTGTGTGCGGAAGGACCGATGCCTTGAGATCGGCCGGTGCTGAGGGTGGTGTAGTGTCATCTAACGTCGTTGCACATACTTGAGTGCTCTGCGAGGATTCGTTGTATGCATCATCATAGGCAGACACTTTATAGCAGTAAGTGGTGCTGGGATTCGTTCGTATGTCTATATACCCTACGTACTCGGTCCCTTCCAGATATTGTCCGTCTCTGTAAATATGGTACCCCGACACCTGGGTATTATCTGTTGACGCTGTCCAGGAAAACGTTATAGAAACTGGCGTGACTGAAGTAATCTGCAAACCTGAGGGAATCGAAGGAGGTTGAGTATCCAGCGGACCGCCGGAGTTTGTTGGTATTGGTGGTCAGTCTGAACCAAAACCAAGAAAGCAGCCTGACATACTGTTATTACCGGAACAAGAAATTAAAGCAATTAGAAAAAGAAGTATAAGAGAATGCTGAAAGATGTTCTATTGATTTTCATTATGATAATTACCCACGATTAGACTACTTAAGCAGCGCCGCCGCTGTTTTCGATCTTTGCCGATGTACTTGATGAAATATGTTTGTAACCATTTATGGGAAGACGTGATTTTCAGTAGGTAACTTGTTATCCCTTCTCTATAATATTGGGAGCAATGATACCTTGTCTTTTTCACTTCGTCTATTTTCAGGGCCGTACCCCGGTAGCGAATCACCATCTTGCCCCAATTGACAGTAAAAAGCCGAGCGAACACGAAGATCTTACATCTTTCGGCGACCCGGCTATTTTTCTAACGGGATACTCACATACTTTCGAAGCCCCCTTTCTCGCGAAAGGTTTGGTGTTATCGAGAATTATTTAAATATAATCATAGGTATGAAGATTTGTCAATGTCTTCTATGGGGTATTTTAAGAGAATTTCAACAGATACAGAATATAACTTGATATGTTTCAATGATGTGCTACTTCAATAAGTTCAGGAAGAACCAATACTGCAAGTTTCAAATGATATTCGTCAACCCTTTCGGGATCCGCTTTCATGATACTGCCACCGAGGACATCACAATAAATTTTACGAATGCTGTCTCGATCTTGCCGTGGAACCATAACCGATGAATGGTTTCTAAAAATTACCTGTGCCATGGTTACCCCTTTCCAGGATGGGCGCTCTCATTGGGGTAAGGGTCCTGCAGAACGGTGGAGCCGGTCTCCAGGAGGGACTTCAGGTTGGAGATGACCATCGGCCAGGCGCCAGACACCGCCACGATGAAATTCGAGGGTTCGCGCTCGATGGTGTGGGTGATGGAGAGCTTGACCGCCGGTCCACTGAGTTCCAGTTCCATCGTGCATTGCGACTCGCCTTCGGCCTGAGCTCGGGCTTGTTCTGATGCTGCCAGCGGATCACTAACCGCCGTGGCGGCTCGGCCTCGACGATCTCGCCGGTGTCGGTGATACGGCCATCGGGGTACACCATCTTCCAGAGGATCCCGCCGTCCACTGGCTTTCGCAGTGAACGCCGAACCAGTACAGCTTCATGACCTCCACGTCGGTCAGCGCTGACCACAGCTTCTCCGGCGTGGTGCGGATGTAGGTCACATAGACAAAGGTCGATTTAGCCATTTGCTTTCTCCATTCGTTGTTTCAGATTCAGGAAGTCGTGTTGCTTTTTCTTATCGACTATATTAAATATGCAGAGTTCCCAGGAAGTAAATCGCAACAACCGCGGCGGGGTGGAACGCTATGCCTGTTCTTTTAATTCCAGAAATGATTCTGCCATGATTCCGAAAGGGCAGGAACCGCGAGAATCTTCTCGATTCCTTCGCGGTTTTTTCGATCGTAGTGATAGATGCGATTGGCAAAAGCGATCGATACCCGGCGTGGGTCCTGTTCAATGAGGAATAGCCCATCGCCGGCTTTTACACGTCCCTCCTCAAGCACCCTGAAGTAGAAACCTGTTCGGCCGGAATCCACGACAAGCTTCACGAAATCCTCCCTGCCGTAGCGGGCGGCAAGCGTCGAGCAGGGCTGGCGCGGCTGGCTCACCTGCACCGTTGCCATGCCCGCTCGGTAAATGTCGCCGATACAGACTTCATCCTCTTTCATCTCCGTCACTGAAAAATTCTCGCCAAATGCCGCATCAGGCATTTTTATTTTTAATATCTTTTCCCAGTACTCGTAGTGATCGATGGCGTAGACACAAACGGCCTTGTCACTTCCGCCGTGGTGCTTCAAGTCGCCCACGCCGTCTCCTTCAAAGCCCTGCTTCGTCAGCACAAGAGGGATTGCAACTGGTTTTTTGCACATGCCTGTAATGAATTCCTTACCGTGAAACAGCTCCTTCTTTGGGAGACCGATGTTGAGTATCTGGATAATCATGCAAGAACTCCTTTCAGAAGGATTATATTCTTCTTGAAAAGCCTAACCGGGAATACACCCTTTGAGGAAAGGTATAACAGGGCCGAATGGGTCAATGCCGTATGGGGTCAGTCTTAAAGATTGAGTTGTTTATTTTTTTTTAAAGATACGACCACGAAACGTGCATCAAATTTTCTACTACGGCGAAACCTTGTTCCCCAGAACGAGAATACTGCCGTCAGATAGAACCGACACGTATCGGCCGATGGTCGGCCCGCGGTCCACTCGCTTTACCCATGCAGGAGAACCTGCAGCGGAATAGCGACGCGAGCAGAATGTCCGTGTAGGGCGTGGTCATCACTGTCCCTCCGAGGTTCGCCGTAGTATAGACGGGTTCCCGCAACTGTTGCCGCGCGCAGCGGGGCCGGACGCCACTAGCACTCGGCACAAAGTCTCCACTGATCCCTGCCGCCCAACCCAGAGTTCCGTCGGCCGCATTGTACTGGGCAAGGAATGCGGTAGAACCGGTAAGTATCGTCTGATGAAGCTCGCCTGCACCGAACGTTGTCGTGCCTCCAAGCGAACCGGTTACCACAAGACTGCTCGAGGCTGTCATGCAGATCCCGCTTCCCACATCATCCACATCCGTGCTTTGCGCAGAACGCGCCCACTGTAGGTTACCAGTCGTCGATTCATAACTCGCAACGAACATGTCATACGACAATACTGTAGTGAAACTGGATGTCAGTTGTGTTAGGATCGCCTCTCCCGGATTGAATGTTACTCTCCCCTGGAACCGCCCGGTGATCGCAGTTTTGTCTCCCGGCAGAGCAGCAATGGACAGACCCTCTTCCACAAGAGCATCCACCGGCCCGGCGTGCCCATAATACTGCGCCATCCTTGTGTAACGTGCAACAAAGATATCAAAGTCATTGGTGTGGCAGTTAATCAGGTCCGTGTTGAGCGTCACTGAGCCGGGATCGTCAGGATTGAAAGTGATATTCTTAAGAAAGAACCGGTCAGCACTACCGAGTCATCGGACAGCGCTGCAACTGAGCGCGCCTCGTTTCCCGAACCACGTAGCTATAACTGCCTACCACGGCGCGTTTTGCCCAGAACAAGGAGCCGTTGCCTGCATATCGGGCAACGAACACATCCGAAAAGCTGGTACTGGCAAGCTGTTGTTTCATTTGTTTCACCTGGACCAAAGGTTGTGTTTCCCGCATACGAGCCGACGATGACTACCGATCCGTGCTGAAAGCACAGTCAGCCCTTTGGGCTCCCTGACCAAAGAATTCTGGGTCTGTCTTGCCCAAGCCAGCGAGCCATCAGCATTGTAACGAGCCACGAACATTTCGTTTGGACCCCACGACTGGTGGAGCATGATGGTTGATTCAGCGTAGTCTGGTTGGCCTCGTCTGCCCCAAATATAACCGTGCATGAGAAGTTGCCCGTCACGTAGAAAGAGCCATCCGGGAGCGCTGCCATGGCCACGCCGAAACATTCCCGTTAACGCCGCGCTGCCAGGCGAAAGAGCTCATCCGATGCAAACCGCGTTATCGATGTCGAAAACGGCGGTGTTGCGGAAACCTCGGCGGATTCAATGCCTTCTGAGCCTATTCCAGGGTCTCGGTGATAACGTAATAGTATGTTGTTCCTCCAGTAAGGTTTTCGTGGAGATAGTTCTGACGCTAATTGGCCGAGAGCGATCTTGATTCCCGTTGTTCTTTGTAACACCGGGGCTTGTGCCCCAGTAAAGATTATAACTGATCGTAGTATCGGAGGCGAGGTTCCATGAAAGCGTTACCTTCCCGTCGCCCGGAACTGCAGTGAGACCTGTGGGCGGCGCAGGAGTAGGCCACGTCTCAGTAGTAAAAGTCCAGGTTAATTCGCTTGAAAGAGCATTCCCTGCCACATCTCTGACCCCTGTTGTGATCGTCGCAATATAGGTGGTGGAATAGGCGAGGCCCCCGAAAGGATGGAATATTGCCGTCTGCGATGTGGATTCAACGGTGCCGGATACGGGATAACCGGAATTATACTTCAGCGTAAATGTCGATTGATGGACCGTTGAAGCATCCATCGGCTCACTGAATGTAACCGAGGGAGCGGAATTTATCGAGACACCCGCAGCACCATTCGCGGGAGAATTAAAGATTACAGTCGGCGGAGTGGTGTCTACCGTATTCCCGTTGCCGCCGCCTCCACCCCTCCACCACCGCTACAGGCTGCCAGTTGCAAAATGAATGCGAGATATAGAACGATAGATCGCGAAGTTATTTTCATGATCTTCTCCTCCTCACCCGTTCCCAATAGAACGAATATGTTTATTTCCAATAAATTTAGAGAAATTTTCATTTCAGAGACGAGGTCTCCTTTTCGCTAACTTCTCGGGGTGATAAGTAACTTACCGCTAGGACAATTTAATATTAACAAAAATGGCACTTTGTGTCAAGATAGTGCCAACGGTAGAAGAAATCTATTAGTTTATGGATGCTTCTCAGAAAAATTTTGCTGCCCCCTTACGGGCATGTACCTGTAATAGCGGAAAATGCAGCGGCAGTGGCGGCGGTGGAGACAAACGCTAGTGCCGCTCCCACCAAACTCCCTACTTGATCGCTGCCCTCAGCGTCTCAAAGGTGCCGGGGAAGTAAGTGACATTGTGCCAGGGGATCTTGCTGAATGCGTCGGCGAGTGTGCGCGCTTGAGCAGAATCCCGTCCGAACAGCACAATGCGTGTATTGAAATCGTCTCTTGGCAGGCGGGGCTTTCTGCAGCCCATCTGACGTGAGTTTGTCGGCCGGAACGTTATGCGCCCCCGGCAGACTACCCTTCGCAAATTCCTCGGCGGATCGTGCATCGAAGAACACGGCCGTCTGGTCGACCTTGTAGATCCGGAGTATCCCTTCCAACTCGATCTCGGTCGGCCCGCCGAGCGCACGCCAAATCGGGATACCGAGCTGGTATCGCCGCACATTGGTGAACCCGGCGGCGACCAACTGCTCACCGAGTTGCCTGCTGGCTTGGCAGAACGGACCATTGCAGTAAAGTACCAGCGCCTTGTTCTTGTCCCCGCTCACCAAACGCTCAACTGCGGCGACAGACGCGGGCGGCGGAGCGTCAACGTTACGTGCCTCCGGGATGTGGCCGGCCACGTATTCCGAGCGTTTCCGGGCATCCAGGACGATGGCGCTGCCGTCGGCCAGGATGCGCCGGACTTGCTCAGTACTGACTTCCTGGGTTTTCTGGTTAGGCTCGGCCAGCGTTGCCTGGTATATGTTGCCGCCTTGCGCGCTCGCCATATCGATGACTGCCAGCGTCGCCATCACCGCCAAACCGAGCGCCGCTATTCCCTTTCGTACGATCTTCGTAGCAATCATTTGATGTCGCCTCCTTTCAGCGGGAAACGATTTTCCCTGCCTAACACAGAGTTCACCGGAAGCGTAGGCGATCCGGTGGAACACCGTGTTGGGCTGGCGAGTTTCGTCCTGCAGACCCTACCAGCCCCTCAAGATGGGCGGACAACACAAGCGGTGCTCATTCTACCAAGTTCCCATTGACCTTCCCAGTTTTCTGGCTTTTGCCAGCCAGCGTTCCCCGATGTGTGCGGGGTCCGGGGTCATCGGGACGTTGATCTGTTCCCTGATGTCGAAGCCGGCCGCGTTCAGCACAGTCTTGACGGCGCGAAGTGCCCCGCGGCTTTGCGAGGGAAGTTGATTGAAGGGAAACGGTGACAGGGAGGCGGTAACAATTGCCGCCTTCTTGCCCTTATGCTTCGGTTTTGGAAAGCGCCACGTATAGAGCTCATAGTACTCAAGGACAGGAACATTCCGTTCAAACAGAATCTTCAACGGCCCGGGCATGTTGCCCCAATAGGTAGGGGTGCCCACCACCAAACCAGAGCATCTTTCTATCAGCTCTCCGATACGATGCGCGTCGTCTCTCGGAAGAATACACTTTTTGTCGGGCCTGCATTTCAGGCACCCGATACATGGCCTTATTGAAAGATCATTGACGTCGACCCACTCCACTTCGGCGCCGGCAGAGCGTGCTTCATCTGCAATTATCTTGAGGATCGTCGTTGTCACACCCTTCTTCCTGGGGCTGCCATTGAGTATGAGGATCATCCTCTTCACCTCCTTCGTCAGTCATTCTACTCGTCGTTGCCCAATGACTGAGCTGTTGGGCACAAGCCGCATAGCGGCGAAGCGTCCTAACGAGCGGTTTGTTAGTCCTATTTGCCACCTTTGGCCTCAAGGAGTTCAAATGAAGAAACGATTTCTTTAAAATCTTTTTGCTTTGAAAGATGATCGGGGTGCAATTCTGCTGGATCTAGTTAAGGGTTCTGGGTTATCAATCTCGATTATCCATTCCTACCTACCCTTCCCTTCTTCCTGTTTTCGTTTCACTGTCTCTATCTCATGCAACTCTTTATCGGTAAACCCGAAATAGTGTCCGATCTCGTGGATCACCGTATCCTGGACTATCTTTTCAATTTGTTCAGGAGATGCTGCAACACTCTCGATCGGGTGTTGGTAGATAACGATCCGATCCGGCAGCATATTGCCGTAATTCCATCCCCTCTCCGTGAGCGGGACTCCCTGGTAGAGGCCGAATAACGTCCCGGACCGTATTCCCATATCGTTTAAAAGTTCCCGGGAAGGGAGGTCTTCTACTTCAACGGAAATATTGGCGAGTTTCTTTTTAAACTTTTTAGGAAGTTTTCGGAGGGAATTCTGAACGAGTATTTCGAATTCGGATCGGTCCATGATTATCGATGCAGAAAAGGCGTCTCTCGCAGAGCACGCGGAGAGCGCAGAGTTAAATCAAAACCCTTAAGCCTTTGTTATTAATATTAAGCCTTTCTCTGCGAACTCTGCGCCTCTGCGAGAAAACTTTTTTTGAGTGCTATTTTTTTATACTGAAAAACACGTCCCTGCCCCGGTACACTGCCGCGTCTCCCAGTTCCTCTTCGATCCGTATGAGCTGGTTATACTTGGCGATGCGGTCCGTGCGCGAGAGGGACCCGGTCTTGATCTGTCCCGCGTTCGTCGCGACGGCGAGGTCCGCGATGGTCGAGTCCTCAGTTTCGCCGGACCGGTGCGATACCACCGAGGTATAGTGCGCCCGTTTCGCCATCTCAATTGCATCCAGGGTCTCGGTGAGCGTGCCGATCTGGTTCAGCTTTATCAGGATCGAGTTGCCGATCCCTTCTGCGATGCCTTTTTTGAAGATCGACGTATTGGTCACGAAGATATCGTCGCCGACGAGCTGAACGTTCTTACCCAGGCGGTCGGTCAGGAGCTTCCAGCCCTTCCAGTCCTTTTCCGACATACCGTCCTCGATACTGACAATGGGATATTTCTTGACCCACGCTTCGTAGAACGAGACCATCTCTTCGGATGATATCTTTTTCCCCTCGCCCTTCAGATCATAGATCCCATTTTCGTAAAACTCGCTTGCCGCTGCGTCGAGTCCCGAGAAACACTTCTTGACCCGGCTTGTAACCGGCCTTCTCGATGGCCTCAAGGATCACCTGCACCGCCTCTTCATTCGATTTGAGGTTCGGGGCAAATCCGCCCTCATCGCCAACCGCGGTGTTGTATCCCTTTTTCTTGAGGACCGATTTGAGATTGTGGAACACCTCCGCGCCGATGCGTATCGCCTCGGTGCAGGATGGAGCGCCGGCCGGAATGATCATGAACTCCTGGATATCGACATTATTGTCCGCATGCGCGCCGCCGTTCAGCACATTCATCATGGGGACCGGCAGTTCCCGGGCATTCGGGCCGCCGAGGTAATGGTACAACGGCAGGCCTGCATCCTCGGCAGCGGCCTTGGCCACGGCGAGCGAAACGGCAAGCATGGCATTCGCGCCGAGCTTGCCCTTGTTCTCGGTGCCGTCGATGTCGATCATGGTCCGGTCGATCACTGCCTGCTCGATGGCATCCATGCCCATGATAGCGGGACCGATCACCTCGATCACGTTGTTCACCGCGTTCTGGACACCCTTCCCCTGATAGCGCGTACCGCCGTCCCTGAGCTCAAGGGCCTCGCGCTCGCCTGTTGACGCGCCGCTCGGAACGATGGCGCGGCCCATCGCCCCGCTTTCGAGAATGACATCGGCCTCCACCGTTGGATTACCGCGCGAATCCAGCACCTCGCGCGCATACACATCGATGATCTCGCTCATAAGCCCTCCCTGCTAAAAGATATCATAAAATATAAATATTAATCCGTCATTCCGGGCTTGACCCGGAATCCAAATAATTTTGAAAAACCTGGATTCCCGATAAAGGTATTCGGGAATGACGAAAAAGTGTCGCTGGCGTTAATACCTCTTCACTGCCCTGATATGAACTTTTTCCCGGCTTCTATCAATTCTTTTATCTGTTCCTCTGAAGAGGACTCGACATACACCCGCACCACCGGCTCCGTGCCTGACGCGCGCATCAAAACCCAGCTGTCATCCTCAAGCATGTACTTGGTCCCGTCCGCGGTGGTCTTCTTGCCTTTGACCCTGAGTCCGCCGAACTCGTTCAGGGGCTGACTGAGTCGCGCATACACTGCCGCGTGATTCGCTTCCGTAAGGCGTATATTGACCCGGTCGTTTAAAATGACGCCTACTTCTTTATAGAGCCTCTTCAGCATGTCTTTGAGCGTTTTTCGTTCGCTTGAAACCATTTCCGCGACCAGAAGGCAGGCAAGGATGCCATCCTTCTCCGGAACGTGGTCCTTGATCGTCATCCCCGCGCTTTCCTCGCCGCCGAAGATGATCTTACCCTGCACCAGCAGGTCTCCGATGAACTTGAATCCTACTCCGGTTTCGTACACCTCAATGCCGTGTTTCTTGGCTACCGCGTCGATGAGATGGGTGGTGGCAATGGAGCGCGCAGCGCCGCCTTTCCAGCCCCGTGTGCGGCAAAGGTAATCCAGGACCAGGGCGAGGACCTGATTCGGATTAATGTATGTCCCGTCCGGGTCAATGATCCCGAAACGGTCAGCGTCGCCGTCGACTGCAAGGCCGAGGTCAAAGCGCCCCTTTTTCATCACCTCTGAAAGTTCCGCGAGGTTTTCCTCGGACGGTTCGGGAGAACGGCCGCCAAACAGGGGGTCGCGATGTCCATGCACGATCGTAATCGCACAACCGGCGTCCCTGAGAGCGCTGTCCAGATAGTCCCTGCCCGTTCCATAAAGCAGGTCGATGGCGATCTTTAATTTTGCTTTCTTAATTGGTTCAAAATCGATCTTTTTTCTCAGGTCATCAAGATAGGCCTTGCGGAGATCAACGTCGTCCACCATCCCCTTTTGTTTTGCCTCAGCCAGCGACAGGAGCGGGATGGAATTTTTATCAATAAGAGCGTTGGCACGCACTTCGATATCTTTCGTGGTTTCAGGCAGTGCCGGGCCGCCCCAGGCAGCGGAGAATTTCAGGCCGTTGTATTCCGGAGGATTGTGACTTGCGGTGAAGTTGATGCCGCCCGCGGCCTTTCTGCGAATGATTTCGAAGGCGACGGCAGGAGTGGGAACATCCCTGTTCGAGAGAAATGAGCGTATCCCGTTCGCCGCAAAAACCCTGACGGACTCTGCGGCAAACCGCTCGGACAAAAAGCGCGTATCATATCCAATGACAACACCCTTGTCTTTCAACCCTTGTGCAACAAGGTGATCGGCGATCGCCTGGGTCACCGCCCGTACTCTGCTGAACGTAAAATCAGCCGCGATCACGCCGCGCCAACCCGAGGTACCGAACTTTATTTTTTCAATCGCCATATGAAACAAAAAATATCATAAATGATTCACCTTTGCAACTTAAAACAATAAAATCCGGATACCCACTACAATCAGATTAACAATGTTTGTCATCCCCGAATGATTTCATCGGGGAATATTATCTCCCTCCCCCACACCCTAGGTCCTCTCCACTCGTTGGGTAGAGGGATTGCAGACCTCCCTCGCCCCTTGAGGGCGAGGGTTGAGTGATGGGTCGAGTCCTGATATCAGGTGGAGGGCGATCGCATGCTAAGTGTGGATGCCCTTTTATGATTTTGTGACTATTCAGTACGGCTGAATCCAAAAGGGTGTTACACCGGACACAATCCATATTTTGACCTGAGTAATTACGTGATTTTTTCCAATAGGACTAAGACTGGATTACCGATAGAGACCTTCGGAATGATCATTACAGAAATAAGCGAATGGAATTCAGTCAATATCAGATCCTGATGATCTCAGCTTTCAGCTCATCTCCCACCTCAAGGAGGGCAACGGAATTATAAGGCGCATGTCGTTTGTCGGTCGGACTTCCCGGGTTCAGAAAATAGACGCCGTTCACCTTTCCCCAGAAGGGCGTGTGCGAATGCCCGTAGACGATCAGATCGACATCATCAAACTCTTTCCGGATCATTTCGCGCTGGACATCGATTTTATATTTACCGTGAATAAGCCCTGCACGGTATTGAGCGAGGGGAATGATCTTTTTATAAGGAAGGTTCACATGGACCTCTAAGCCGTCCATGTTGCCGGCGACTGCCTCGACGGGCGCAATGGTCCTGAGTTCATCGAGCACTGACATCTCGAGAATATCGCCTGCATGGAGGATGAGGTCGACACCTTGAAAGATGTCGAAGATAACAGCCGGCAGGGACCGTGCGATGGCTGGGACGTGGGTATCGGAAATAACGCCTACTCTCATGATGGGCGCATTGTTCTTTTCTTCAGTTCCTCTTCGATATTCTTCAGTGCGATCTCGGCCTGCTCCTTGGTCTGCATATTACGAAGGACGGCTATCCCGCTCTTCATTTCCTGTTCGCCGATGATCAGCGTATGACCGGCGCCGGACTTGTCGGCTTTCTTCATCTGGCTCTTGAGACTCGCTCCCGTGTAATCCGTTTCAACGGGAATCCCCGACGATTTGAGGTGATGAACAAGCGGAAGCGCCAGCGCCACTGCGTCCGGTCCCAGCGCGGCAATGAAGAGCGCGGGCCGTGGAAATACCACGTTCCTGGTATCCATGAGCGATATCGCCCGTTCGACGCCGAGCGCAAAACCGATCCCCGGTGTTGCCGGGCCGCCGATCTCCTTGACCAGACCGTCGTACCTGCCTCCCGCGGCCACGGTGTTCTGCGCACCCATATGCCCCATCACGAGTTCGAATGTCGTGCGGGTATAATAGTCGAGTCCGCGCACCAGACGCTTGTTGACCTCAAAAGGGATGCCGAGCGTTCGAAGACCTTGTTCCACGGTCTCGAAATGCGCCTTGCAGGGATCGCAGAGATAGTCGAGCATCACCGGCGAGTCCGTGAACTTGTCCGCATCCACCTTGCAATCCAGAACGCGAAGCGGATTTGTCTCGTACCGTCGCTGGCAGTCCGCGCACAGAGTCGGGAGCTTTGCCGATAAATACTGTTTGAGCGCGTCCCGGTACGCGCCCCTGCACTCGTTGTCGCCGAGAGAATTGATCTGAAGGCTCAAGCCTGCAATGCCGAGTCTGGTGAAAAGTGTGTGCAGCATCGCCAGAACCTCGATATCGACATGGGGATGGTCGAGTCCCGAGCGCCTCAACCCCGATCTGGTAGAACTGGCGATACCGGCCCTTCTGCGGGCGCTCATGACGGAACATGGGGCCGAGGTAATACAGCTTCGTAAGCTGGGCATCTGCATACAGTTTGTGTTCGATGAACGCGCGCACCACGCCGGCGGTCCCTTCCGGCCTGAGGGTGATCTTTCTGCCGTCGCGATCCTCAAAGGTGTACATCTCCTTTTCAACAATGTCCGTTGACGCGCCGATGCTCCGGGCGAACAATTCCGTATATTCGAACACCGGGACCCGGATCTCGGCGAACCCATAGTTCTCAAACAGCTTGCGCGCTGTTGACTCGAGGTATTGCCACACCGGCATGTCCTGCGGCAGTATATCCTTCACGCCTTTGATTGCCTGGATCGACATTCAGACTCCTTGTAGTGTTGATTTCAGATCAATAACCAATTGTGTAAGGAACACATTCATCCACGGTTATTTAACCGTCTTGAGTGATACATGACATAGGCCAGATATGCGACAATACCAACGTTGACACTTAATAACGTTGCTCTTGGCCATGTTGTTTTGCGCAGCATTTCGAAGAGCTCGACCGGGATATACATCCCACCCGTCAGGACAGCAAACCATTCGGCCCACTGTTTCTGCAGCCAGAGGCCATACGCCTCGACAAAGCGGACCACCGAGTAGAGCAGCGCGGATAAAGCCATCACCCACAGCTGCCCGTCAGATACATGGTCGGCGAGATCGATAAAAATCCGCGGGTAGTGACTGGCCGGATTTAAATGCATATGCCGGACAAGCTGCTCGGCTGCGAGATGAACGTCCTGGTGAATGAACGCCAGCAGTCCGCATCCGGTAAGCAAAACAAGAATCCCTTTTGCTGCTTCAAAAACGGATACAACACGAAGACCGCCTTTTGAATGATCTCGAAACATGGCTGATTATGGCTTCAGTATAGAGCACGCGAAAAGCGTTTGTCAACGACATTGTTCGCGCACAATACGGTCAAGACACTGATAGTCGTGCCTTCGACGATCTCGCTCTCGATGTCAGTTGTATACTTATCGGTTAGGTACACGGCATTTTCAAGATATCTCACTTAGAATCATTGATTTCTTCTTGGATGTACGCCATGATAATAGCTTGAGCGCTTCAAAAATAAATAAGGCTCTTCTGACTTTAATGCGGGTCATGTAATTGCAAGAATCGCTATGTATTCTTCATTAACAATCTATATTGAAGGTTATCAGAGTTGGCATTCGTCCCACGTTTGCATTGTTTTTTTGGGCAGCTCATCACTCGGCCACGCAGCATGCCGGGAAGATGTGCAGTACCTCCACCCTGATATGCAGGACTCGCATCACTCCACCCTCGCCCTTTAAAAAAGGGCTCGGCCGTGTCTGCCTTGTCTTGTTCTCGTAACTATGATCTGTGCACCATTGCTACGCGTGTCTCTCGCGTCAGAGCTACCCGGCGCAGGGGAACGGCAGAACTTAAAAGGCCTACCCCACTAAGTGGCGAATTAACCTCTACGGGGTTTGGGGAGAGACTCATATCTTTGCCTTTCCAGAAGCCCCTGCATCCCATGAACAGGTTCGCGCACAAGCATGGTAAGGTAGAAAAGACCGATGCTGCCACAAAGCCAGGCAGACACGGCCGAGCTCGGTTCTCCGGGCGAGGGGAAGTGCTGCGATGCTCGAAAAGGCCTGTTATCAGTACCGGCAGTCATGCCCTGCGCGGAGCTGTGAACTGGGGTGCAGAAAAAAAATAGGATCGTGACACGTGCTGAGTTAGGAACAGAGAAAAACGACCCACACAAAACCCGGAAGACCCATAAATAAAAACTATGGATTAATTTTTTCACGGGAATGACTGCTGAAGATAAAAGAAAGGACGTGTCCAATGAACAAAGACCTTCCGAACCAGATGCACGGTTTTAGAGGAACAGCTTCTTCGTTTGCGTAATGGCTTCCTTGAAATTATAGAACGAATTGCATGATATACTTAACAGCCAGAAACATGATAGCAATGCCAACAATCGACTTAATGACTTTCTGCGAGACAAATTTCTGGGTCTTCGCGCCAAGATACATGCCCACAAAACCACCGATACCGAACAGGATTCCTAGTGGCCAATCAGGCATGGGAGAAGCGCCATGCGACGCAGGTAGCACGCTGAAAAAAAGAGCCCCTGCAACCGAAGTGATGAACGTTCCCATGAGCGTTGCTCCGGCAATCGTATAGACCGGCAGCTGGAAAAAGGCCACGCAGAAGGGAGCGATAATAGCTCCACCGCCAATGCCGTATGCTCCGCCAATTATGCCCACGATAAAGGCCAGGCTGAACATGCCTATCGTGTTGAAAGTGAACCTTTCACCCCAGAATTCGTATTCTACCTTCTTCAACGAGACGCTGATCGTTTTCACGACTGCGTCTGACGGAAGGCCGGCTGCAATCTGCCCGCCCTGCTGTCTCCTGTGCTCCTCCGACTTTGCCTTGAATTTTTCTTCAAAAGCCTTCGCACTCGGTGATTGCGCTTTCTTTCCGAAGATCAGCTCTTTAAACAGTCGGATGCCGATATACAGCAGTACACATCCGACAAAGAGTTTGAAAACCCTGGGATCGGGAAGATACAGGACGCGAAGATAATACCCGATGAACACCCCGGGAAAGGTACCGACAATGACGACCCAGGTGAGCGGCCATGCCATGCGGCCTTCTTTAATATAGCGGTACACGCCGCTGGGAATGGCGACGATGTTGAAGACGTGGTTCGTTCCGCTCACAGACGGGGCCGTATAGTTGAGAACGCTCATCTGAAACGGGAGAAGAAGAAATGCGCCGGAAATGCCACCCATCGAGGTAAAGAACGAAATCACCATAGCAACGAGCGGAGGAAACAGGATATTGGTGGTTACTCCTGAAATGGGAAACGTCATGTTTAAGAAGTCCATCAACACTCCTTAGCAGAAAACCATAATAAATAAAAGCCCGACCCAAATGACCGAGTCGGGCTTGATTATATTCCCCTATAACTGACAAGTCAATAATGCGCGAAAGACTACTGGTTCGGCAGGCGAAGCACCATGCCTTCACCAAGGATGATATCATCGATATGTCCCGAAGCCTTGCTCGTCCTCGAGACAAGATGGATGTGGATCGCGTTCTCCATGCCTGACCCTTCCTTAATCACCGGCGTATATTGGGTGAGAAATACGCCGGCATGGTGTTCGGAATAGAAGCCGATGATATCAACTGGCTCGTTCTTCGTGACGAAGGGCTGTTTTGATTTGGCGAACGATTCTTTCGTAATGGGCTTGCCTTCCGTCCGATCGACGTTGATGTGCCATTTGATCTCCACCGGTGTGCCGGAGAGCAGGAAGGGAAACGGCTTCGTTACATCGAGCCCCGCTGCCAGTGCCTGCGCCTTGACGAACTTCTGCAGGTCCACATAACCCTTTATCGTCAAGGGAACAGGCACATCCTGCCACTTCGTCTGTTCCGTCCAAACGAGGAAGAATGCGCCATGCTTCCATGTGTTATCCATGACATAATCCGCACCGCGCACCTTGGTGATATAGGGCTTCGAATCGAAGATCGTGATCTCTCCGTCCAGCCCGTCTACGGGGCCCATCGCGTACAAGCCCTTGCGACCGGCCAGGTCTTCCAAAGACACGACGCTCACAGCCTTGCCGCTCACGAAAACATCCTTCTGTGCCCCGACGTACTCAACGATTCCCTCTTTCTTCGCTCCGACGATGGCTGCATAGGCCGGACCCAGCACCATCACGATGAATACCGCAATTCCCAAACCGGTGACAAGAGATCTTCTTTTCATGTTGTCCTCCTCAGATCACATTCCGCGATCAGAAATCCGCATTCCACATTTTTCCTCAAAACATCGGTGTCGGAACTGTACCCCACCCGCTGCCGTGCGGAAGATCCTTGACCTCCAGCAGTTGCAGCGTATGCACTTCAACGTCGACCATGAATTGCGGGACGCGCAGGGCATTTATCGAAAAGAGGTCCGCAGGACCGTTTACGGCAATGTCTTCTATAGACAAAAATATGAGCCGCCGGACAATGCCGGTCACCATGCTGCTGGATTCGTGTTGCATGCCGCTGTGCATCGCATGGTGCCCTTCGCGAAGATGTCCGAAGGGATTGAAGATCCAGTCCGTGATCATTGCCATGGAATGATGCTGGTTAAAGAGCTTCCAGTCCCCTCCCGTATCCGCGATCATTCCCTGCATGATGTAGTGCTGAGGAATGAAATAAACGAGATACTTTTTATTCTCCTGCAGCACGCTGCCGCACCTCCGGAAGCGCGAGGATATCCCCCATCCGATGGTCCATCTTGGACCCGTCTTCGGGAAGAATCGCGATACCGGTAACGTTTTGCGCTTGTGTCCAGAGGGTGAGGTGGTTGATGCTGTACACGCGGAGCAGATATGCCGTTCCCATGACCATTGCTGCAAGGAGCAGCGCGAATGAGACCTTCCCGATGATTGACGACGGGGTCAGTGATTTTTCCAACCCCCTCGGCAAAAACATTCCTGTTTTATCCATGTACGCACGATAGGTCGCCTCATGTGCATTTACCATACGGCGTTCTTCATCTTTCGCAAGAACATAATATACCAACGCCATGACGATCCACAGTGCGATGGTCAAGAACCGGGGCCAGAGGATCGAAAGGCCGAGACCCGCGATCCCAAGCGCGAGGTACTGAGGGTGCCGGATGAAAGAATACAGGCCGCCGAGGACGGCACCCTTTTTGGTGAACTTGGCATAGTATATCTGGCCCGCGCATACGATGAATATCGCCATCCCGACGACGAACAACACCGACCCCATAACGCGCACGAACAGCAGGAGCCAATCCTGCGGCAGAACCATGTGAGGAAGGTAAAAGGCGCTGAGCCACCGCGTTGAAGGGTTGCTGGCGAGCTTGAGCAGCACCGGATTAAAGACCGAGTAGAAGAATCCGGCGAAGGGACTGATCATGATCAATACTTCAAAGGCAATGACGAAGTAAAGAACAAGCGAACTCCTGAGGAGCAGCTTCTTCGTTTGCATAATGACCTCCTTGAAATGTTAATTGCATTTTCCCCGCGATAAGCACGCAATGGTGATCAAGAAGCCGTTTCGTCAAAATAAAGAAACAAGCCTGGCTCCACCGGAAACAGAGGGATCAAACGAAAAGATTTTGAATGTTGATTTCCTCAGCGCCCTCTGCGGACTCTCTAAGTGGCCGCTCTTCTTTCATATGCCATTGGGCGAGAAAAGATATTATTTTTGTAATGAGATATTATGCTTGGGGAGGTCGGAAGAGTTGGGCCGGCAGGGCATCCCTGTAGCTGTCTGCAATGGCTTGCCTCGGGGTCTGGATCGGTTCAAGCCGGAATGTGTGGATCGTCTTCGGAAGGGAGAAAACATAGAGCGGGAAATGGACTCCGGATGAATCGGAGACAATACGCTCCTGTCCGTCTGCAGAAACGAGCTGGTTTTTATGCAAGGGACAGCGTTCACAGGATGCAGCCACGGTGGATTTCCCGGCTGAATTAAACGGGCAGGTGTTTTGTATCAGGAGAGCAAAGGCAAGGAGCAACATGATCGGCCTTAACTTAAGCATGAAATACAATAAGTCTTTTCTCAGCCCGTGTCAATTCCATTTTAAGAACAAGGAATTAAATTCTACTCAAAAGGGCAAGAAATTAAAAGCTTTACACGAATGGCGCGAAGAAGACGAATTAACGAATAAAGGCAATCAGATATGTTGATTCTATTCGTGGCATTCGTATCATTCGTGAAATTCGTGTTTGCATTTTGATTTTTTGGTCCCGGCTTGTCCGGGTTCGAAACAAGGATTACATCTTCTCCACCATTGTTCTGAAATAGCGGCAGTTCTCAACAAGGTCCGGGCTGTGCTTGAACAATCCCCCGCCGATCAGAAATATCAGGTCCCGGCCGTAGGTCTCGAACATCTCCGGCACATTGTCGAGTCTCATGCCGCCTCCCGGTGCAGGAAAGATCGCTTTAAGATGACCCATCGGCGCCGAGGTTGCATCGGCGATCTCTTTGCACTCGTCGCGACTGAACGAAAAGCGTCCGCCGAAATTCGGGAAGATCGTCGCATCGGCGCCCGCCAATCGCGCAAGCTGGCCGAAGATGACGCCGTGGGAGATGCCGCCCTTACCCGTGACGAAACTTCCCTGCAGTGCGGGATGTGTCATAACCGGCAATGCAATGCTGTTATCCTCGGCCAGTTCCCGCATCAGATCAAAGCCGATCAGCCCGGGCGCGACCATCAGACCGCCTGCCCCCGCATTCTTCGCGATCATGGCCCGTTTCACGACCGCGCTTTGCGGAGCAGTGATATTAGCGATATAGAGAGTGCGCTGGCCTGTTTCCCGGTTTCCTTTCTGCACTGCCTCGGCACATCGATATACCCGTTCCTCGAAAGGCGAGCAGCGTTGATCGGTCAGGCCGTGATCGTCCTTGATGATGTCCATGCCTCCGAGGGCAAACTGGTATGCAAGGTCCGCAAGTTCCTGCGACGAAAGCCCCATGGGTTTGAGCGCCGTGGAAAGAAGCGGCCGCTTGGGGGCATTCACGAGGCTGCGTAACCCCTCCCTGCCAAAGCGCGGCCCTTTGAAAAAGCGGAGAAGCGATTCCGGGAGATCGAGATGTTCCACCCGGATGCCGGGCTTGATGCTGCTGTTGCCGAAAACAACATTCAGAAACTGGGTCAGTTCGCCTGCCGCGATCTCTACGGCATAGCTAATGACCGCCTTGAAGCTTTCAGCATCCCACGGCTTCGAATGATTCGATCCTTCCGAAGACATGGTCCCTGATGATCCCATCAGGCACTTCGTCGGCGGGAAATTCCACGGTCTGTTCAATGCAGATATCTTCAGCCTTGGCGCGGGCGTCTTTCTCACTGCCGAATAAACGGTAGGTGACGGAGAATCGTTCACCGGAGAAAAGAGATTCGGGTGTGCAGGTTTTTTGAATGATCATAGGAAAAGCTCCATCAAATTACTTGCTTGAATTGCAGCGAGGGTAGAGGTGGATGTGAGGTATGGGGTTTGTGTTGTTTGTAGAGAAAGATGAGATGAATGATATGTGAATTTTTTTTGATGGAATGATAGGATATTAACAGCTGTTGAGAGACAGTATAATAAATGCTGTAACTGATGTGGGAGGCTGAATTTTATCTACACTGATTTTAATGAAGTCTACAACTCAACAATCTTTTTAAAGTAATCTGAACCTCATCACAAGCGGTTGCTACTGTTTATAGTGATGCTGAAATTGCGCGCTCACGTTGGGCATGGGAAAGACGTTTGACTTTTTATTTTGAAGCTTTGGCGTATTGCAAGCGTAAAAGCTCTGGCGCCACGTTCAGTGTTTCCGCTGTGGTAATAACGTGACGTTTTTTGTTATATTTGGTCAGCACGCCGCAGAGCGCGGGACGGTGTCGGTTTGAAGCTCACCGATCACCACTTTGAATTGCAGCATCTTATGGTGCGCATGTGTTTGACTCAGGAAGCGCAGCCGTTCGACGATCCTTCGGTTAAGGTCAATCGGTTCATCCTCACTCAGCATGGTGATATCGATCTTCATCAACTACCTCCCAACCGGGGCCTGGGCAGCTGGTCTGCTTTTCTCCCGGGCAATGCTGTACGATTATAGTACACAGCCCTTTTTTGTCAAGGAGATTGAAGACGCATAGCGCGTAGCGCAGAGGGCATGGTGATTGATTTCTAACAGGTTGAATACGAGTGGGTAATTTAAATCCATTCAACGGTAAACATTTACTTAAGCAATTTATCGTACTCGGCATGCGTCCCGATCCAGAACCACAGCATGCCATCTTCAACTTCGACAGCAAGCGCTCGATGTCTCATGCCGACTCGCACTGACCAGTACTTGCTTGTCTTTTTTATGTGGAGGGAGGGATGCTGCGGATTTTCCTTGAGGAGAACGAAATTCTTGTCAGCAAGTTCCTGGAGATGCGAGGGAAGTTTTTCGTAACATTCCCAGAACAACGGGCTGGCAAAATGCCTCATAATGGTTTTGCTTTTCCTTTGCCATAATCCTTGATCGAATTCTCAGCAACCCGGTCAAGCTTCCCTGACTTCACATCTTCCTCAAACTGTTTGTCCCATTGCGCAGCATCGAACGACTCAAACCAAGCCCGAAATTCTGCGAGTTTGTCGGAGGGCAGATCAGTAACGGCTCTTTCCAGTTCTTTTACGGTAACCATGAGAGCACTCCATCTTTTTTTTCAATTCGGTCAGATACATCCTCTTGGATGTTGAGTTGAATATAAAACAGACATAAGAATTTGTCAATCCGAAATCTGAAATCCACAATGTTTTTACAATGCTTCCGCCTTTGCCGCACTGTGCACTGCGGTGATGTGCGTCTTGGCAAGTTCATCTGCAGAGATGTTGAATTTCCTACCGACCATAGCCTCCACCTCACGGATCAATGAAAGCGCGTCCATCCTGTGTTCCTTCAGGAGATACTGTTTGCTCGCGCCATGGCTGAAGGTGTCCCGGAGACCGATCCTGACCAGCTTTTTCGCAACGCCGGATTCCGCCATCTTCTCGGCAACGATGCTTCCGAGGCCGCCGATGATCGTATGGTTCTCTATCGTAATCACACCAAAGCGCGACCGGCTGATCGCATCCAGAACGGATCGATCATTGAACGGCTTCAACGTCGAAATATGCATGTGCTGAATTGAGAGCCCCCTCTTCCGGAGCACCTGCACCGCCCGCATCGCTTCTTCGGTCATGATGCCGCTTGACAGGACCGTAACGTCGTCCCCTTCGGATAAAACGCGCGCCTTGTTGAATATCATTGGACTGCTGAAGAGCCGCGGGATCTCGCCGCGCAGCATGCGCACATACACCGGGCCGTTAATGTCCTGCATCAGATCGAGGACGGATTCCACTTCGGTCGCGTCCCCGCACTCAAGCACGGTCATGTTCGGCAACGCGCGCATGATCGCTATGTCCTCGATCGCCTGATGGGTCGCCCCGCCCGGCGTGGTAATGCCGGGAAGGAATCCGATCATCCGCACCGGCAGGTTCGGATAGGCAACGGACATGGCGATCTGGTCGTACGCGCGGCGATAGATAAAGACCGCGAACGTATGCACAAAGGGGATGAAGCCTTCCCGCGCAAGGCCCGCGGCGAAGCTCAGCATGTTCTGTTCCGCAACGCCCATGGACAGAAAACGGTCGGGATAGGTGGACCTGAACAGATCGATTTCCGTGGAACTCGTGAGATCGGCTGAGAGCACCAGCACTTCCGGTTTGTCAGCTGCCCATCGTACGAGGTTCTTTGCATGGACCCTGGTAACGATTTCGGGACCGACGGATGATTTCGCAGGCGCTGTTTCTTTTTTTGTTCGGGTGAATACTCCCTGCCGCACAACTCCGCATACGCGGACAGATAGCGGCCCTTTTCCTCTTCGCCCGTGAAGCGGACATAGTGCATCTTCGGGGCCCGCGACTTAAGGACATCAATACCTCGCGCGGCATCGGTATCGCAGAGCACGACAACAGGCCGGCCATCAGGGTCATGCGATCCAGCATCCGCGAGACGCTTGACGTCGTGCCCATTGACCCTGAACACCCGCGCCCCGAAGGATTCGATCCGCTTGTCCAGCGGTTCAATATCCATGACCTCGCACATCTTGCCGTCGCACTGAAAACCGTTCACATCAACAAAGATGATCACGTTGTCGAGCCGGTGAAAGGAAAGTGACTGGAGCGCCTCCCAGGTCTGGCCGATCTGGAATTCGCCGTCGGACATGAAGACGAACACCCTGCCCTTCTCTTTTTCTCTTTCTGGCCATGGCGATGCCTGCTGCCTGGCTGATGCCCTGGCCCAGAGAGCCGGTCATGGTCTCCATGCCCGGCGAATGCTCGGCGCCGATCATTTCGACCGAACTTCCATCCTTGTTGAACTGGAGAAGCCCCTCCTCCGCCATGCGGCCCGTCTCGATCAGGGTCGCGTAGAGCACCAGGGCGTATTGGGCCGGAGAAAGAAAAAAGCGGTCATGGTCCGGACCGGGGCCGTTAAAAGCAGCGCCGGTAAAATAGTCAGGGTTGTCCGGTCCAGGTACCCCCGGAAACGGTTGAGGGACAAGAGGGGTTTTGATCTTGCCGAGGTCCATGATCTTCACGTAGAGCGTTGCGAGGATCTCCGCTGAGGAACAGGCCTGGGAGAGATAACCCCCGTTGTTCTTGATCGTATGTTCCAGCACGCGTTTCCGGACGCCTGCAGCGACACGCTTCACATCGTCCTGCCAGATCACCGGTTCCTTTTTCTTATCTTTGGACCTCATAGTGCTCCTAAAATCACCTTAGTGGTAATATAACTACTCATGTGCCGCAAAATAAATAAAATTAGAAATGAAATAGAACCAAGGACTTGAACCGCAAAGGCGCGAAGCTCGCGAAGAAAATCTTGTACTTTATGATTCAATGCAAGATTTTTTATTTGATGTCCTTCGCGTTCTTTGCGCCTTCGCGGTAAATGTCTTTTAGAAGTTTGACCTAAAAAGTTACTCCATTTTTTTATTTCTCCCCCCGGTGCTTCAATCCCGCTATTTCTGTCATCCGCAGCTCGGCCTCGTGGGTCTTTCCCTGCCGCATGAGATCGATCGCATCTGAGTCCACGATCGCCTGAAATACCGCCTGCCGTTTCTGTTCGTCGGGGACCTCTTCCCGCAGCCTTGCGGAGACCGACATCTTATCGAGGAAGCCCGTACTCGGGGCCATAGCGCTCCTCCATTTCCTGGCGGATCTTTTTCGAAAGGGCCGGGCTCGCGCCGCTCGTGGAGACGGCGATGAGGAGTTCCCCGCGCTCGTGCGTCGAGGGGACGATGAAGGTGCTTTCCTCCGGCGGCGACGCCACGTTCACCAGCATGTGCCGCTTCCTGCACGCCTGCGCCGCTCGCGTGTTCACCTCCGGCGAACCGGTGGCTGCGATCACCAGGAATTGGCCGGAAAGGTCTGCTTCTTCAAAATTCCTCTTTATATGGGTGATCTTGCCCGACAGGGAGAAGCTCGTGCAGTTTGCTGCTCAGCGAGGGACTTATGACCGTAACGTCGGCTCCTGCCTCGAGGAGGGAAAAAGTCTTGCGCTCGGCCACTGTGCCTCCGCCGATGACCAGGCAGGGCCTTTCGCGAAGGTCCAGGTAGGCGGGGTAGTATTTCATGGATTTTCTAATTTATGGATGAGGGCCAGCGCAGTTTCCTTCATGGCGGGGTATTTCTGGGAAAGGGTCTCGAACCTGGCCCGGGCCTGGTCCTTTTCGCCCAGTTCCATGTACGAAAGGCCAGCATAGTAGAGCGCGTCCTTCTCGGCTGAGGACCCCGGATAGTCCTTGAGCAGTCTTTCGCACCTGCCAATCGCCGCCTTGTACGACTTCCTTTTTATAATAGAAGTGCGCGACATAGAGCTCATAGTCCGCGATCCAGTCCTGGCAGATGGCAATGTATTTCTCGCCTGTTCGTCGTAGCCGCTCTTCGGATACTTCTCGAGAAGCTTTCGCATCTCCCTTACCACATCGTGGGCGGGCGTGGGGTCCCGGTCAATGGTCGTGAGCTCTTGGTAGTAGCACATCGCGATCTGGTACTGGGCGTATGCCGCGTCCTTGTTCACGGGATGGTAGTTCAGAAATGCCTGGTACTCGACGAGCGCTTCACTGTATTTTTCCTCGCCGAAGTACGTGTCGGCTACGCGGAGCATCAGTACCGCGTCGTAGCTCTTGTCCGGAGACTTTTCCTGGATCTCCTGATATTCCTTGCGGGCCTTTTCGAACGCATCCGTTGCGCATGCTTTCTTCGGCTTCTTTGAAGAAGCCACAGCGTCGAAGGGCGGTTCCTTACCAGCGCACGCGGCGAGGGGCAAGGAACAGTATGATCAGTATTTTTTTCATGAGAGAGGAAGTATGAACGTATCCGAAGATCACGGAGACTTCACGGATGATCGTTAAATTTTTCTCTGCGGATAATGCAATACGTTCGGTCTTGGAAATGGTGCCGAAGGGGGGACTCGAACCCCCACGGGATTGCTCCCACTGCGCCCTGAACGCAGCGCGTCTACCAGTTCCACCACTTCGGCACGAGTGCATAATATAAAGAGAATATCCGTGATTGTCAAGGAAGTTTTTAGCGCTTCATGATAAATGTGGCAGGCTTTGAGCACATATTTCAGTTCAGTCTGGGATTGTTTTCAGAGGATCATATTAAGAGAGCAGACCGCTCATAAATAACTTCCCCTGGCTGATATACGCCGCAAGATCTTAATCCTCCCGGGAGTCGAGGGAAATCGTCACCGGACCGTCATTCACGAGAGATACCTGCATCATCGCTGCGAACGTGCCTGTTTGGACCGGGACCCCGATATCGCGAAGCCGTTTGATGAAGAGCTCGTACATCCGCTTTGCCTGTTCCGGCTCCTCCGCATTGTCGAAAGAAGGCCGGTTTCCCTTTCGCGTTGAGGCCGCGAGCGTGAACTGCGAGACTACCAGCACTTCGCCTGTTGATTTCCATTACGGAGCGGTTCATCTTTCCCCGCTCGTCTTCAAAGATCCTGAGCAATGATACCTTCCGGGCCACGTACTCGAGGTCCTTTTCAGTGTCCCCTTTGACTGCGCAGAGAAACACCAGGAGCCCTTTCCGGATGCCGCCGACCGTGGCTCCCGCGATCTCAACATGTGCGGACGTAGCACGCTGAATCAAGGCTTTCATGACTAAATTTTTAGCATGTTCACAATGTGACTGTCAATTGATTTTGGCACAATCCGCTTGCATTGACAGTTCGTCCGGATTAATATCCATACAATAATAACGGCATAAGGACTGTCTCTTCATGAATACGACCCCCGATACGATAACCGACCTTAAAGGTCTGACGCCCCGTGAGCTGGACCTGTTCTGCACGCGTACTCTGGGACAGCGGGCTGGACAGGGCACCCGGGTTGCTGTCCGGCTCTTTGGCAGGAAGATCGAGGATATCGATGCCATGGCCGATCTGAACAGGCCCTTTCGGGAGCAGCTGAAACGCTCCTGTATGATCTCCGCGCTCGCGATCGGACGGCGAACGACATCAGAGGACGGGACCGAGAAACTGTTGTATCGCCTGGATGATGGGAACTCGATCGAAGGCGTGGTCATACCAGGCCCGGGAGGACGGCTCACACTCTGCGTTTCGTCACAGGTCGGGTGCGCATCCGGCTGCGGCTTCTGCCTTACCGGATCGGGCGGCCTGGTGCGAAATCTAACACGGCGGAACTCGTAAATCAGGTTTTCGCGGCGGGACAATCGTGGGGGGAAAAACGATCACGAACATCGTCCTTATGGGCACGGGCGAGCCGCTCGCCAACTATGCCGCGGTCAGATCGTTCATCGAGATCGCAACGGACCGGAACGGCATGGGGTTTTCGCCCAGAAAAGTGACTCTGTCCACCTGCGGGCTTGCCCCGATGATCGAGAAGCTCGCGAATGACGGGGTGGAAGTGAGCCTTGCGGTGTCGTTGAATGCCATAACGGACGAGATGCGGAACAGATGATGCCGGTGAATAAAACGTATCCTCTCGCGCGGCTTGTACGGGCGGTGAACTATTACTGCAAGAAGACGGGCAGGACAGTGACCATCGAATATGTGCTGTTCAAAGGGATAAATGATTCCTATGGTGACGTGAAGCGGATGATGGAGCTGCTGCAGGACCTGCCGTGCATGATAAATATCCTGCTCTTTAACCCCTTCCCCGGATCCTGTTTGAGCGACCCGATGAGCAGCGCGCCTTCGATTTCCGGGACATCCTCGTAAACAACGGCTACGTGGCCGTGGTCAGGAACAGCCGGGGCCGCGATATCCACGCCGCCTGCGGCCAGCTGCGGGCGGCCTCACGGGCTTGATTCAGCCCAAATAACTAATTGATAAATCCGGGGCCAAGCAAATGATTGAGGCAAAGGAAAAGCTGGGAAAGTAAAGCTTGTGTTCTTGAATTAAAAAAATAATCTTATTTTATTGCCGTCTCTGCGGCCTTTGCGGCTTTGCGTGATCTAAGGCCTCCTTTATATTCTATAGGAACCTTCGCCTGGCAAATGCGTTTCTATAATAAATCTCAGGCGCCTTCTCATTCCGCTTCGTCTGCCTCAACTTCTCGATGATCTCCGCCATGTCGGCAGGCGGCGGCGCAATGAACGTCATGGGGTGGCCCGTTTCGGGATGAAGGAGGGAAAGTGATTCGGCATGCAGCATCTGGCGGGAGATGAGGCGCTCTCCGTACTTCGATGCTTTTGCCCCGCCGTACACGCGGTCGCCGAGCACCGGATGGCCGATGTGCGCCATATGTACGCGGATCTGGTGCGTTCGGCCGGTCTTGATCTCCACTTCGACGAGCGTCGCGTTCTGGTAGCGCTCCTTCACGATAAACGCGGTCATTGCCTCGCGCGCCTTGTGCGTATGCACGCTGATCTTCTTCCGTTCCTTGACGTGCCTGCCGAGGCCGACCTCAATGGTGCCCGAGCCTTTCTTGATCACTCCGGCAACGAGCGCCAGGTACCGTTTCTTGACGATGCGGTTCTTGAACTGGGTCGGACAGGGACCGGAGCGCTTCCTGGGTCCTGGCAACAACCATCACCCCCGAGGTGTCCTTATCGAGGCGGTGCACGATCCCGGCGCGCTCACGGCCGCTCCTTCTCCGCCCGAAGACGGCAGGCTCCCGTAATGATACAGGAGGGCATTCACCAGCGTGCCGGTGTAGTTTCCCGGAGCGGGATGCACCACGAGGTCCGGAGGTTTGTTCAGCACGATGATGTGGGGGTCCTCATAGATGACGTTCAGGGGGATAGGTTCAGGCAGAACATCACGGACCGGCCTTTCCGGCAGCTCGAGGGAGACCTTCTCGCCGAGTTTCACCTTGTAGCCGGGCTTCTCCGGTTTCCCGTTCACGAGGGCCAGGCCCTCTCTGATCAGCGTCTGAATGCGGTTGCGGGAGATATGGGGCTCGTAGTGGGCGATGAAGATATCAAGGCGCTTGCTGACGTGCTTTTCCGTGACGATATGATCGGTGAGAGGCATAGGGATGATGATCCGAATTGACAAATTTTCACGAATTCAGGACAAAACAGTGAACGGGAAGTCGCTGCACGAGAGTCAGCTTACTGTGAAATTTACATTCTGAATAATTTGTTATTTATCCTTATGACTTACCGTTGTCTTCCCGAGCCTCCAGATCATGAACAGAGAGAAGAACATGCCGATCGCAATGATCTGGGACGTGGAGATGATACCGCCGAAGTACAGTCCCCGCACCGCATCGCCCCGGAAGAACTCGATGGATGAAACGCATGACGGCGTACAGCAGCACATAAAGCCAGAACAGCTGGCCGTCGAACTTCTTCGTACGACGAAGCAGGAGCAGCGCTCCGAAGATGAGGAGACTGCCCGCGGATTCCATCAACTGGGTGGGGAAGAGCGGCACGCTCAAGGGTGCCAGAGAATGGGGATCGCTGAAGGTGATGCAGACCGGGCCGCTGCAGGGCGCGCCGAAGCAGCAGCCGGCAAAGAAACAGCCCAGCCTGCCGAAGGCCTGGCCGAGCGCGATCGAAGGCGCCATGATGTCGGCGGTCTTCCAGACCGGGAGGCCGTGCTTCCGCACGTACCAGATGCCGACGGGCACGGCCGCAAGCAGCCCGCCGTAGAACACAAGTCCGCCTTTCCAGAGCGCGAAGGCCTCCAGCGGGTTTGTCTGCAAACTCCTGCAGATTGGTCAGCACGAAGAGGAGCCGTGACCCCACGATCGCCGTCAGGAGCATGTACACGCCCAGGTCGAGGACGCGGTCCGGGTTGACGCCTTCCTTTTTCGCCTGCCGCGCCGCAAGGTAAATTCCGAGGAGAAACCCGAGGCCGATCATCAGGCCGTAAAGCCTGATGGGGATGGGGCCGATGACCCAGTTCAGGAATTCGATGCGGGGTATTTCGAATAAAATAGGATGCATGAATGCTTCCTTTCGGGCGAAATCCTGCACTTTCTCAAATTCTAAGCTTCAAACAATCTCGAAACTTTTGACGTTGGAACAATTCGGATTGCGAAATTTTATTTCAGGCATTCTGACTACGATTCTGTTGAGTTTTCTTCATGCCTGCTTTTTGGAACAGCATGTCGATCGCCAGCAGCGCGACGCCGATCGAGATGGCCGAATCCGCCACATTGAACGACGGCCAGTACCAGGACTTGACATACCACTGGATGAAATCGACGACCTCGCCGTAGCGTACGCGGTCGATCAGGTTGCCCAGAGCGCCGCCCGCGATAAGCGAGAAGCGAGACAACGAGCAGGCGTTCCCGGGTCTTTTTGATGAACATGGCGATCACCGCGATGGCCACGAGCGACACCGTGATGAAAAACACGCTCCGGAACGCTCCGGCGCGCCGGAAAACAGGCTGAAAGCCGCGCCCTTGTTCCGCACGTGGGTGATGTTGAAAAAACCCGGGATGACCGTGATGATCTCGTACAGCCGGACGCGCGTCTCGATAACGTATTTCGTGAGCTGGTCGAGGACCAGGACAATGCCGATGATGGATCCGACCCAGAGATATTTATTTTTCAATCATGACTCCTTGGTTGAGAGCAATATCACTGGATTCCCGATAGAAACATTCGGGAATGACAGTTTTTGATTTCTCATTCCGCACTCCGCACTTCCGCACTTCACTACAGGTTCCCCGCGCACCTTCCGCAGATCCCCGGATGGTCCTTGACTGCGCCCACGGTCTCGCTGTACATCCAGCAGCGGCTGCATTTTACGCCCCTTGCCTGCCCGGCTGCGATCCTGAGCCCTTTGACCGCTTCGCTCGTGTAGGCGTCCGCAGGAGCATCAGCCTCTTGCGCGATCTCGACCGACGAGACGATGAAGATGAACGCCAGGTCCTTTTTGTAGCCGCTCAGAAACTCGTAGAGCTGCGGTTCGGCATAGAGCGTGACGCCCGCGTCGAGCGAATGGCCGATCTTCTTGTCCCGGCGGAGCGCCTCGAGCACCTTCGCCGTTTCACCGCGCATGGCGATGATCCTGTCCCACCGCGCTTCGAGTTTGTCGTCGACGTAATGCTCTTCAGGCTTCGGGAACCCGGCGAGGAACACGCTCTCCGGCCTGGTCTTTCGTTCATGTAACCCCAGACCTCGTCGGCGGTGAACGAAAGCACCGGCGCCATGAGCCGCACCATGGCCGAGAGGATGTCGTACATGGCGGTCTGGCCCGAACGCCGTTCGACGGATGCAGCCCTGGCCGTATAGAGCCGGTCCTTCAGAATGTCGAGATAGAAGGCGCTCATGTCCACGGCGCAAAAATTATGGAGGGAATGGAACACGATATGGAACTCGAAATCGTCGTATCCCTTGCGCACGCGCTGGACCAGTTTCTGCAGGCGGTGCAGCGCCCAGCGGTCGATCTCGAGGAGGTCCTTGTCCGGAACGCGGTCCTGTCGCGGGATCGAAGTCCGCGAGGTTGCCAAGCAGGTACCTGCCCGTGTTCCTGATCCTGCGGTACGCTTCGGCCAGATGGGTCAGGATCTCCTGGGAGATCCTGATGTCGTCGCGGTAGTCGGCCGCCGAGACCCAGAGCCGGAGCACCTCGGCCCCGTACTTGTCGATCACTTCCTGCGGCGCGACCACGTTGCCCGAGGATTTGCTCATCTTCTTGCCCGAGCCGTCCACGGTAAAGCCATGGGTCAGGACCGGATTGTACGGCGCCCTGCCCGTCGTGGCAACGGAGGTAAGGAGCGACGACTGGAACCAGCCCCGGTGCTGGTCGCTCCCTTCAAGGTACAGGTCCGCGGGCCAGGAAAGTTCCTGCACGCTGCTTCAGCACGGCCGCATGGCTCACGCCCGAATCGAACCACACGTCGAGGATGTCCATCTCCTTCGCGAAGTCCCTGTTGCCGCACTTCTTGCAGGCCGTAGCCGGACGGGAGCAGTTCTGCCGGCGTCTTCACGAACCAGACGTCGGCGCCTTCTTTTTCAATGATGTCCGCCACATGGTCCACGATGTTCTGGTCGAGCAGGAGCTGCCGCAGTCCTTGCAGGTGAAGGCGATGATCGGCACGCCCCATGCGCGCTGGCGCGAAATGCACCAGTCCGGCCGGTTCTCGCATCATGCAGAGGAAGCGGTCCTTGCCCCAGGCCGGCACCCAGGCCACCTTGTTGGTATTCTCGACGGTCTTTTTCAGCAGGTCGTTCGTTCTTCATCGAGATGAACCACTGCTCCGTGGCGCGGAAGATGACGGGGTTCTTGCACCGCCAGCAGTGCGGGATAGGAGTGGGAGATCTTTTCTTCGGCCAGGAGCGCGCTCTTTTCCTTGAGCAGCTCGATGATGGCCTTGTTCGCTTTGAACACGTGCTGGCCGGCGAAACGCCCGCCTCTTTCGTGAACCGTCCTTTGCTGGTCTACAGGCGCGTAAACATCCAGCCCGTATTTCAGACCGACTTCGTAGTCTTCCTGGCCGTGGCCCGGCGCGGTGTGCACGGCGCCGGTGCCTGCTTCGAGCGTCACGTGGTCGCCGAGGATGACGAGGGAGTCGCGGTCAAGGAAGGGGTGGCGCGCCTTGAGCCCTTCGAGCTTCCTGCCTTTGAACTTCTCGATGATCGTATGGTCCGCGATCCCGAACTTTTCCAGTGATTGCGTCAGAAGCCCTTCGGCCAGGATGAGGACCTGCCCGTTGCGTCCCGACGGCAACGTAGTCGAACTCGGGGTGGAGCGCGACGGCCAGGTTCGCAACAAGCGTCCAGGGCGTGGTGGTCCAGATCACGATCGAGACCTTTTTGCCGGAAAGCGACGGGAGCGCCTTCCCTGCATCGGGAAGCTCGAACCGCACGTACACCGACGGAGATTCATGGTCCGCGTACTCCACCTCGGCCTCGGCAAGAGCGGTCTCGTCGAAACCGCACCAGTACACCGGCTTCTTGCCTTTATACACGCCGCCTGTTGCCGACGAACTTGCCGAGTTCCCGGACGATCGCGGCCTCGTAGGCGATAGTTCATCGTGAGGTAGGGATTGTCCCAGTCGCCGAACACTCCAAGCCGTTTGAACTCGTCGCGCTGGATGTCGATGAACTTCCCGGCATATTCGCGGCAGAGCTTGCGGATCTCGTTCTGGCTCATGCCCTCTTTCTTGGGACCGAGGCTCTTCAGGACCTGGTGCTCGATGGGCAGCCCGTGGCAGTCCCAGCCCGGCACGTAGGGGCTCTTGAATCCCTCCATGGTCTTGAACTTCACGATAACGTCCTTCAGTATCTTGTTCAGCGCGTGGCCGATGTGGATATGGCCGTTGGCGTAGGGCGGCCCGTCATGGAGGATGTAGGTCTTCTTGCCCTCCGCCTGCTTCTGGAGCCGGCCGTAGATATTCTCCTGCTGCCATTTTGCAATGACCCGCAATTCGAGGTCCTTCAAATTGGCCTTCATGGGGAAGTCCGTCTTCGGCAGGTTCAGGGTTGTCTTATAATCCATTCAAGCTGTCCCTTCCCGTGAAAGAGTCGGTCCTGCGGTTTTAATTCCGCACTGTGCCCAGCGTTTACGAGCCTGCACCCGGCGCTTATCGAGTGGAACCGCGAATGCGGGGTGTGGCACCGCGAGTGCAGGGTGCACTCGCACTCCGCAGTCCGCACTTGACCTAGTCCGTGATCTCGTCGGGGTTGATCTTCTTTACCGGCGCTTCCGCGGCATCACCCTGGTCCAGGTTGAAGAGGTTCGTCTGCGGCTTCTGCACGGTGTCGGCGAACTTCGTGGGCTCGGTGCCCCGGCGGAACACGTCGGTGATCGCATCCGCCGTTCCCTCCCTGGCCAGAAGGCCTGATTCGGGGTCGATCTTCACGGACACGATGTCGTCGGTCGGCGTAAAGTCCTCTGCGGGCTTGTCCGCGAGCGCCCTGGCCATGACCGATATCCAGATCGGGAGCGAGGCGCGCGCGCCTGTCTCCTTGTCGCCGAGGGAGGCCTTGGGGTTGTCGTACCCGACCCAGACACCCGTGACGATGCTCGGCGTGTAACCTACGAACCAGGCGTCAATATAATTGTTCGTGGTGCCGGTCTTTCCCGCAATGCGGCTTGCCAAGCGACTTCGCGCCCCTGCCGGTGCCTTCCTCGACGACGCTCTTGAGGAGGCTCGTCACGAGAAAGGCCGTGGTCCGGTCGATCGATTCGACGGGCTGCGGCTCGTAGCTCTCGAGCGGGGTGCCGTTTCCGTTCATGATGCTCTTGATCACGATGGGCTCGGTGCGGACCCCTCCGACGCGAAGGTCGCATAGGCCGAGGTAAGTTCCAGCGGCGTCACCGCCGACGAGCCCAGGGCCGTGGTGTAGTCGTAGTTGATCTGGCTCGTGATGCCCGCCTTGCGGGCGAAATCGATGGTCTTCTCGAGCCCGATCTTTTCGATCAGCCCCACGGTAACGGCATTGCGGGAAAGCGCCAGGGCGGTCCGGAGCCGCATGGGGCCGAGGAACCGCTCGTCATAGTTGGTCGGTTTCCACCCCTTCTTCTCGTACTCGCTCTTTTCATGGATCACGGGAAGGTCCATGAGGATCGAAGCGGGCGTGAAGCCGCTCTCGAGCGCCGCGCCGTAGATGAACGGCTTGAACGATGATCCGGGCTGCCGGTGCGCGTCGGTGGCGTGGTTGAACCCGCCTTCGACGAAATCATATCCGCCGACCATGGCGCGAACGTACCCGGTATAAGGTTCGATGGACACCACGGCGCCCTCGACGAGCGGTGTCTGATCCAGGACAAAGGACGCGATCTGCTTTTTCTTATCGTAATCCTTCAGGCGGACCTTGATGATATCGCCCGGCTGGACAAGCTCCTGGGGCTTCTTGAACTCCTCGGGGTCGTCCTTCTTCCTTTTCGACTTGACGAGCGCCCAGGCCATGTCGTCGTGCATGATGAAGCCCATGAGGCCACGGCCCTTGACCGTGATGTAATTGTCTCCCACGGCAAGCACGTGCGCGTTGAAACCTTCTCCGGGTTTCACCGTCACGTGGACGGTGCCCCACTGGATCGGCGTGGACTTAACCTCTTTGAACCCAACGCGGCCGCGGAACCCCTGGCGTTTGTCGAGCGCGCGGAGGCCTTCTTTGAGCGCGGTGACCGCCTGGCGCTGCAGGTCGAGGTCGATGGTCGTATAGACCTTGAGCCCGCCCTGGTACAGCTTGTCGGACCCGTATTTCTTCTCGATATACTTGCGGATGTAGTCCACCAGGTGCGGCGCAAGCTCTTCCTGGGGCCGCAGGTTCTCAAGGTTGAGCGGCTGGTCGTAGACCTTCTTGCTCTGCTCTTCGGTGAGATACCCCTCGGCAACCATCCTCTTGAGCACATGCCACTGGCGGGCCTTCGTCAGGTCGATATCGCTGTAGGGCGAGTAGGCCGCCGGAGACTTGGGAAGGCCGGCGAGGAGCGCGGCCTCGGCCTGGTTGACCTCCCAGATGTTCTTGCCGAAATAGGTCTTGGCAGCCATCTGGACGCCGTAAGCGCCGTGGCCGAAGTAGACCTTGTTCAGATAGAGCTCGAGGATCTCCTGCTTGGTCAACTCCTTCTCGATCCGGCGCGCAAGGATCACTTCCTTGATCTTCCGCTGGATGCTCCGCTCGGACGTGAGGAACACGACCTTCGTCAACTGCTGCGTGATGGTGCTGCCGCCCTGGGCCACCCGCACCTCGATGATGTTCTTGAGCGCGGCACGCATGATCCCGCGGTAGTCGATGCCCGTGTGCTGGAAAAAGCGCGGGTCCTCCGTGGCCAGGAGCGCGTTCACCATGTATTTCGGGATCCGCTGGAGCGGGACGTAGACGCCCTTCTCGATCCTGATATGGCCCAGCACGCGCCCGTCCTCGGCGAGGATCATCGTTCCCGGGCTCGGCTTGTAGTCCTTGAGCGATTCCACCGTGGGAAGGCCGAAGGAGAAGAATGAAGAACAGGAGGGCGACAAAGAGCACGCCGGCCACGAACGCGAGACCGGCAAGCATCAGCGCCTTTTTCGGCGTCAGGCCATGGAGCAACGGCACGAGCGATCGTGAACCAGAAGACCTTGAACTTTTCCCAGGCAAAACGGGCGAACTTCTTGAGCAGTTCAATAATTGCTTGAAACCATTTCTTTATCATATGCGATTTTTAAGGATAACCTCGGGATATTCCGTCTGTTTTTGGGCGGTCTGAAAATAATAACATCACGGGGGGATAAAATCAAACGAAAAGTGTATTTCCACACACGTTTCATTGACAAGGGCCCGCAGTTTGTCATTGTATCCCCTTTGATCAATATCCACCACTGTTTTCCCACCCGCTGAAGAGACGAAAGGCCTTTCCCCTATGCCGTTAAGCCACAGGACGCTGGCACAGCGGTACGATTTGATGAGCACGTATGCGCACGACATCATTCTTCTCGTCCATCCGGAGGGAAACATCCTTGACGCCACCGAGCGTGCCTTGGCAGCCTACGGCTATTCACGCGAAGAACTGCTCCGGCTGACCATCAAGGACATCCGCGCTCCCGAAACCTAGCACGATATCCCAAACCAGATGTTTCAGGTGGAGGCGCTGAAGGGACTGGTCTTTGAGACCGTGCACAAGCGGAAAGACGGTTCGACATTCCCCGTTGAGGTCAGCTCGCGGCTGATCGAGCTCGATGGGACAAAGTTTCTTTTTGAGCATTGCCCGCGACATCACCGAGCGCAAACAGGAGGGGATCGCTTTAATCAGCGAAAAGAACAGGTCAGAGGCGATCATCGCCGCCATCGGTGACGGGATCAGCATCCAGGACCGGAATTTCAAGGTGATTTACCAGAACCAGGTCGACAAGGAAATTCATGACAATCATGTCGGTGTATATTGCTACAAAGCCTATGAGTATAAAAACGAGACCTAAGAAATCTACGAAGTGGAGGCAACCTTCAAAGACGGTATGATCCATACAACAGAGAGATCGGGTCCTGACCGATAATGGTTATGATCCATGTCGAAATAACATCCTCTCCGCTCAAGAACGAATCCGGGAAGATCGTGGCGGGGATCGAGGTGGTCAGGGACATTACCGCGCGAGGCCGTGGGTCAACTCGCAGGAGGGATAGCCCACGACTTGACCAATATTCTGACTACGATCATCGGATACAGCCATCTGCTCTTGATGAAGATGGACAAAGGCAGTCGGGGCGTCAGTTTGCCGAGCAGATCATCACCTCATCCGAACGAGCCGCCCATCTGACACGTAGCCTTCTTGCCTTCAGCCGGAATCACGTCATGGACGTGAAGGCGATCGATCTGAACGTCATCATCAAACGGTCTGAACAGCTGCTCGGGCGGGTCATCGGCGAGGACATAGAGTTCAGGATCGAGCGGTCTGGAAACGAATTGTCGGTTTTGGCCGACGTAGTGCAGATCGAACAGGTCCTTATGAATCTTGCGGCCAATGCGCGGGATGCCATGACGGTCGCCGGGATCTTGCTGATAGAAACGGAAGAAGTAACGCTGGGAGAAGACTTTATCAGGGCCAATTCCTACGGAAGACCCGGGAAGTACGCATGTTTGTCGGTAACGGATACCGGCATCGGAATGGATGAAAACACCAGACTCAGGATCTTCGAGCCCTTCTTTACAACTAAGGAGGTCGGGAAAGGCACTGGACTCGGCCTCTCGATGGTATACGGCATCATAAAGCAGCACGACGGTTATATCAATGTATTCAGCGAACCTGGAAAAGGCACGACATTTAAAATATACTTTCCCCTGATCGCCGCAGTAGCAGTCAAAACGGGAGCTCCTGCTCATACCGAGATCTCACGGGGAACGGAAACCGTGATTATAGCAGAGGATGACAAAACTGTTCGCGACCTGACCAGATGGGGGGGGGGGGGGGGGGGGGGGGGGGGGGGGGGGGGGGGGGGGGGGGGGGGGGGGGGGGGGGGGGGGGGGGGGGGGGGGGGGGGGGGGGGGGGGGGGGGGGGGGGGGGGGGGGGGGGGGGGGGGGGGGGGGGGGGGGGGGGGGGGGGGGGGGGGGGGGGGGGGGGGGGGGGGGGGGGGGGGGGGGGGGGGGGGGGGGGGGGGGGGGGGGGGAGAATCCCAAATGACCTCATGATATAATATCGTTAGCTCCGAACTCCAAACTACTGACTACGAACTGTATTTAATCACTCCGAACTGATTGCCCCGGACCCTTCCCGCTTCTCAGAAACTCCCCGTACTTCATGTCCAATTTCATGATATGGTCGACGATCCAGTCCACCACCACCTGGTTCGTGGTTGCGGAAAGATGATACGAGCCGCCCTGCATCCGCGTCAGGCTGCTCCTTGAGGCCGCAAGCATGGCAAGATATTTCTTGTGGTCCTTCCGCTGTTCCTCCAGCCCCCCATAATTCGAATCGCGCATATGTTTTTCCTCTTCAGAGAAGTGGATCCGCGCGTAATCATCGAGGAACTGGATCGTCCCTTCAATCTCGGCATTGCAGCGGTGCTCTTTGATGGCAATGGCCAGGTTGTTGATCCGTTTGAAAAGCTCTTTGTGCTGGCTGTCGATCGTGGTGATGCCCGTCGCCAGCTTATTAACCCATTCCATAAAAAAGCCTCCCGGTGCGCACCATGGATAACGGATAATACCAAGGAGAACATGGCTAGTCAAGAGACGGAGGGATGTATGATCCAGGTCATTTGACAGGGGGGCCAAAAGGCAGTAATATATCTCCATGAAGACTGCCGTCGAGCTCTACAGGCTTTTACCGAGGACCAATTGCGGCAAGTGCGGTCTCCCAAGCTGCTTTGGCTTCGCTGCGAAGCTTGCTACACGCCAGGCGCGTCCGGCTGATTGTCCCGAAATGGCCGATGCTGCGCGTGAATCCTTCGCGAGGCCGGTGGCGGAACAGCATGGCTCGCCGGCACCGTATATGAGCAGGCCCTCGCATTCTTGCAGCCTAAAGATTCGAGCATTGGATTTTGAGAAGGTAGCGACTCTTTACGCCGTGACATCAGTGGGCACGACGAGCTTAAGATCGGATTTCTGAACGAGAATTATATCGTCACCAAGAGAGGATTATGGATCCGGCGGTAAGGAACCCGGCCCTGGATATCATCCTCATCTACAACCATCTCTGCATTCCCGATCCGCCTCCGCATTCGGGAGAATGGATAACCTTCGGCTCGGTGCCTGCATCTCACGCAAAGGACAAGGCCTGGGCCGGCCACGTGGAGGAAGTGATCGCGAAGCATTTTACCGGAAAGGTGGATGCGCTCAAGGCCGCCTGCGAGCGGCTCGGGGGAGTTACCGCGAACGCTCAGGGGAACCACGACGCAGCCTATGCATTCCGCTTCTTCCCTAACTATCCCGCGCTGCTGCTGTTCTATGATGCCGTTCCTGGTGAAGATTTTCCCGCGCAATGCAGACTGCTTCTGGACAAGACCGCGCCGCGTTATCTGGACATCGAATCGATCGTCGTACTGGGGGAGGAGTTTGCTATGCGGCTTACAGCCGCGTAGTTCGGAGTTGTGTGTTCGGAGTTTTGATTTCGTAGTTCGGAGCTAGATGACTTCATAAGCCCGCTCAGCATCTTCGATATTTCCGTACAAAACAATCTCGATTGTTTTTTCGTTTCTTCATAAAATAGGATTGCCTATAAGATATCTCACTGATCGCAAAGCATTCCCTGGCAGATCTTCGAGATATTTTTACATATTGATTGAACTCTGGTTTTGTCCCGCCGCTGCCTTCCGCGATGTTCAAGCATATAGAGGTCGCCGCTCTTTTGAATTGATCGGTCAAGAGCAAACAGCTCTTCTTTTGGAAATGTTTAGTAACTCTGATAAACAAAATCAACATATTCCAACGCTCGTTGATAAACCTTCAGATTTTCAAAATCAAATGCAGCTTCGCACCATAATACTCGTCTGCGAACTCCGAACTCATTACTCCGAACTCTATTTTAACGCTCCGAACTCTTAACTCCGAACTATTACTTATTCATGCCTGACCGCGTGAATAAGAAATTCCACGTTCCCGTCCTGGCCCTGAATCGGTGAAGGGATGACACCCTTTACGTCAAGGCCGATGCTCCGGATGAAATCCGAGATTGTCTTGACTGCCGCGGCCCGCGCTGTCTCATCCCGCACGATCCCGCCCTTGCCCACCTGTGCCCTCCCGACTTCGAACTGAGGCTTGATGAGCGCGATCAATTCCGATCCGGGCCCGAGAAACTGCATGATCGAAGGGATTACCTTTTCAAGAGAGATGAACGAAGCATCGATCACCACGATAGCGACAGGCCCGGGGATGAGAGAAGGTTCTATGGTGCGAATGTTGGTGCGTTCGATGACAACCACGCGAGGATCCTGCCGGAGCTTCCACGCCATCTGGCCGTAGCCCACGTCCACGGCATAGACTTTTTCGCACCCATGCTGGAGCAGGCAGTCGGTAAAGCCGCCGGTTGATGCTCCAACATCGAGGGCAGTCTTACCCGCAACAGACACCTCGAATTCTTTTAATGCTGACTCAAGCTTCAGTCCACCCCGGCTTACGTAGGGAAGCTGCTCGCCAAGGATGCGGATCTCTGCGTCTTCGGGAACAAGCGAGCCGGACTTGTTCTGTTTCTGCTCGTTCACGAGCACCTGGCCGGCAATGATCAGTGCCTGAGCACGCTCGCGGCTTTCCACCAGGCCTCGTTCAACAAGCAGACGGTCGAGGCGTATTTTGCCGATCTTTTTATTTTACGTGCTTGCCCATCGGTGGAAAAATAAGTTCGCAACATTGTTGATATTCGCAACATGAGCCTACAGAAGCGGTTGAGGCTGTCAACGTGACAACCGTTGCGTAATCTGTTTTTTTATTGATGTTTTTTCCGGATTGAATTAAACTAGTATTCGATGCAGATGTCATCAGAGCTGCGCGTGGAGGCTGTGCATATGAGAAAAACATACGTATATTCTTTCTGCTCTTTTTGTCCTGATGCTTACACTTCTTTGGCTTGACGCCTATGCCGATTCTTTCAGCTGCAAAGGCGGAATCATTTCGACCGACGACAGAAAAGCCGATGTCGTGTCAAAATGCGGTGAGCCCGACTTTCGTGATTCACATCAGGAGGACGTGACCCAGAGACTCGGTACGGCCACCCATCAACGAGTATACATAACGGTCGAAGAATGGACGTACAATCTCGGGCCGAGCCAGTTTATGCGAATCGTTGTCCTGCAAAACGGCAGGGTCACGGAAATTCGGACCGGGAACTATGGATATTTAAAACCGTAGAGGTCTTAACAAACGATTCCCGCAATACCTTCGCCGTAAAACTGAGCATGTACGGAGCAATGGCGCGGGGTAATTCTTCGTGCTTCTGCTCAGGCGTGGGTGGTGGTTATTCCCAAATCCGCCTTTGCGTCACACGTCCTTTGTCCGTAGCGGCGTAACAAGGGAAACGACCTTGGGGCGGGACTTTTCGACGAACTCCCTGACGGAAGAATAAATGCCGTTCGCATCAAGGCCGTATTTCTGCCGGAGAACTGCCTGCGGGCCGTGTTCAATATACATGTCCGGCAATCCGATGCGGTGGGTCTTGATCCCCGTCACCCCTTGTGCATCCAGACATTCGAGCACGGCGCTGCCAAAACCGCCCATGAGCGCGTGTTCCTCCACCGTCACGATCCATCCCGTTTTCTTCGCCACGGAAAGAATCATCTCTTCATCAAGCGGTTTTACGAACCGCGCATTTATCACCGCCACGGAGATCCCCTCTTCGGAGAGTCTCTCGGCCGCTTCGACCGATGGAGTGACCATCGTGCCGATGGCGATGATCGCGACATCGCGCCCGTCCCTGATCAGTTCCGCCTTGCCAATGGAAAGGGTCTTGAGCTCCTGGTCCATGGGAACGCCGAGGCCGATGCCGCGCGGATACCGGATTGCCGTGGGGCCTTCGTATTCAACCGCGGTCTTGATCATGTGCTGCAGTTCGTTCTCATCCTTCGGCGCCATCACGATGATATTGGGGATATGGCGAAGATACGCAATGTCAAACACGCCGTGGTGCGTCGGTCCATCCTCTCCGACGAGACCGGCCCGGTCAAGCGCGAGCGTCACCGGCAGGTTCTGGAGACAGAGGTCGTGCACCACCTGGTCGTAGGCTCGCTGCATAAACGTGGAATAGATCGCGGCGACCGGATGCATCCCCTCCACCGCAAGGCCGCACGCAAACGTAACGCCGTGCGATTCTGCGATGCCCACGTCGAAAAACCGGTCGGGAAACTCTTCGGCAAACAGGTCGAGCCCGGTGCCCTCGGACATGGCCGCCGAGATGGCGACGATCTTGTCGTTGTCCTCGGCGAGTTTGATCATGGTCTGACCGAACACCTCGGTGTAGCTCATAATGGGCTGTTTCTTTGACACGACTTTGCCCGTCGCCGGATCAAAGGGTGGTGTGCCGTGATACTGTGACGGATTGCATTCCGCGAATTCGCAGCCCTTGCCTTTTCGGGTGATCACATGGACCAGCACCGGCCACGGATAATCCTTGATGTTCTCAAATGCCTGAAGGAGCTGGTCGATATTGTGCCCGTCCAGGGGGCCCAGGTACTGGAAGCCGAGATCTTCAAACAACATGCCCGGCACCATCAGACCCTTGAGGGAATCCTCCGCCTTCTTGGCCAGGTTGAACATGGATTCACCGACCCGGGGGATGCCCTGCAGAAAGTGCTTGGCGTCCTGGCGCAGCTTTGTATAGAAATGTCCGGTCATCTTCCTGCTGAGATATGATGAGAGGGCGCCCACATTCGGCGAGATGGACATCTCGTTGTCGTTCAGGATGACGATCAGGTTCTTTTTCAGGTGACCCGCCTGGTTCATTCCCTCGAATGCCAAACCGGCAGAGATGGACCCGTCGCCGATCACGGCGATCACCCGGAAGTCCTCACCCTTGATGTCCCTGGCCGAGATCATCCCGGTGCCGGCGGATATGGATGTGCTTGCATGTCCCACATCGAAATGGTCGCAGAGGCTTTCCTCCCGTTTGGGGAATCCGCTGATCCCGCCGTACTGACGGAGCGTGGAAAACCGGGCTGCGTCTTCCTGTCAGGATCTTGTGGGCGTACGCCTGGTGCCCCACATCCCAGACAATCCGGTCGTTCGGCGTATCAAAGGCGTAATGCAGGGCGATGGTCAGGTCCACGACCCCGAGGCTCGAGGCCAGGTGTCCGCCGGTCTTCGACACTACCGCGATGATCTCCTGACGAAGTTCCTCGGCCAGCGTCGGCAGTTCCGCCTGGGGAAGCGACCTCAGTTCTTGAACATTGTTCACTTTATCGAGTATCATGGTTACCTCTCGGTTGATGCGGTCACGGCAACGATGCCCGTGTTGGTAGCGTCTTTCGTTATTTCGCAATGTTACGACAGACGTTACCGACGACATCGGGCCTCGTCACCAATCTTTTTAATTCACTCTATTCACAATATACTTCGCCAACTCCCTGAGCGGGTCCGCCCTGCGGTCAAAGTCCCGCAGGGCATCAATCGCCTTGTCCCCAACCTCATTGGCCCTCAGGCGCGATCCTTCAAGACCGAAAAAGCTCGGGAAGGTCCTCTTTCCTTTTTTCAGGTCGCTGCCGATGTTCTTGCCGATCTCCTCCCGCTTGCCCGTAATGTCGAGGATATCATCAGCGATCTGAAAAGAGAGGCCGGCCAGTTCGCCATACCGGGTCAGTGCCTTGAGCCGCTTGTCACTCGCCTTCGCATAGAGTGCGCCGACACGCACCGAGGCCCGTATGAGCGCTCCGGTCTTATGCGTATGGATGTATTCAAGCGTCGGAAAATCAATCTCCCTGCCCTCGGACTCCATATCAACCACCTGCCCTCCCACCATACCGAGGACGCCGGATGCAGCGCTGATCTCCCTGATGATGGCAAGAAGCCTGTTCGCGGGTACTGCTTCGGTCCGGCGGGGATCGGACAGCACTTCGAATGCCCTGTTCAATAGCCCGTCCCCCGCAAGGATGGCAACGGCCTCGCCATATACCTTGTGGCAGGTCGGCCGCCCTCGCCTGAAATCATCATCGTCCATGGCGGGAAGATCGTCATGGATCAGCGAGTACGTGTGAATGAGTTCCAGTGCCCCAGCCAGGGGAAGCAGGCCGGAGGACCTTGCGCCCAGCGCCTCGGCAGCGGCAATGGCCAGAATGGGCCGCACCCGCTTGCCGCCGGCAAAAAGGCTGTAGCGCATGGCCTCATGGACAGAGGTCGGGAACATCTTTGCAGGTGGAACGAGTTTGTCGAGCGCCTTGTCAACAACGCCTTTTTTTTTGGAAAGGTATGATGTTATATCCATGATGTAAAATCAAGCACAAATAACAAGCATCAAATTTCAAATAAGATTCCAAGCACCCATAATCATAACGTCCAAACGTTTGGAAATTGGTATTTTGGGTATTGGTGCTTATTTGAAATTTGGTAGCTTGGCGATTTTGAGTATGCGTTCCCCTCACGTTCTTCCTCTTCTTCAAACGGTTTCGCAATCATATTGCCGGCCTTATCCTTGAGCAGGATCTCCACCTTTCGCTCGGCCTCTTCCAGCCGGGTATTGCAGATGCGCGAAAGCCTGATCCCTTCCTCGAACAATTTCAGCGACTGCTCCAGCGGGAGGTCTCCCTGTTCAAGCTTCTGGACGATCTCCTCGAGCCGCGCCATCGCCGTCTCAAATTTTTTTTCCGCCATATGATATGCCCCGTCATGTCGGGCCAAAAAAGACAAGCGCGACGGAATAATTATATCCGCAACGGATGGGCAAAATCAAGGATAAATACAAGGAAGAGATTCCAGGGATGCTCACCGGGAACGGTTAGCAGCAGTGGTTTGCAGCCGGTGCCTCTTATCCGAGATATTGTTTTATATCGATTTTGGTGGTGTTCGGATCAATGGTGCCGACCGGGGAGCGCCGATAATGCCCTCCTGCGGTCTCCAGAAGACTTATGTCCTGGGTCTCCTTTTCCGATCCGTCGAAGCGGGTCAAAATCAGAACGCGGGGACGCATCAAATCGCGCGTTTGATGCATGACAAGACCGATCTCACCCGTATCCAGTTTAAGAAGGGTCCCGATGGGGAAAATGCCGACCATGTTGATAAACGCCTTGAGAAGGACGGGGTCGCTGGTGATGCCCCGGTTCTTGATCAAGATCCGGATGGACTGGTCCGGGGGCATCTGGGAGCTGTAATATACCCGCGCCGCCGTGAGCGCTTCATAGGCATCGGCGAGGGCCACGATCTGAGAAAAGGGATGCCGCTCATGTTGAATGCTCACCTGCGGATAGCCCCGGGCTCCTCCGTGTTGGTGGTGCTCAAAAGCCGCCACCATGGCCAGCTTGGACACGCCCGGATTGTCGACGAGAACCAGCGCACCTTCGACGGGATGCCGTTTCATCTGCATTCCACTCTTCATCCGTGAGTTTGCCGGGTTTATTGATGATCTCGAGGGGGACCGTCGTTTTGCCGATATCATGCATCAGCCCCGCCATACCCAGGAGTGGCGATCTTCGGCTTGTCAAATGAGAGAAAGGTCCCGAGGGAGGCCGCGAGGATCGAGGTGTTCACGGAGTGGGCGAAGGTGTATTCATCGTACATCTTGAGGCCGGTCAAGCCCATGAGGGCGTCCCGGTTATCCAGGATATTGTCAACCATGGTTTGTACGACCGAATTCACTTTTCGCGCACTGGATAACTGGCCAAGATGCATTGCCTGGACCATCTCCTGCACCGTGTCGACTGCGTCCTTGAATACCTCGGAGGCCCTCTTCTTTCCCGCCTTGAGGTCAATACCCGTCTTCTTTTCGACAAGGACCACGTTGTGAAGCACGATGTGCGGGATTCCCTCTTTCACGATTACGGTATGGATTCCGCCCTGTCCGGTAAGATACGCGGGTTCTTTGTTCATGAGACCGGCAAACCGGATCAATTCCCCAGAGGTAAGTCCCGGTGTGAAGACAACCCCGCCCACGTCCCTCGTGGTGAATTGTTCCAGCAGCAGGGAAAGCACCTGATCGATCGGAACGGATATCTTCTCAAAAAACAGCTCACCGCCGACAAGATAAGAAAGCCACTTCCTTCCGTTCCACGAGCAGTTCTTCGATCTTGCCGCGGAATTTGTCCGCTGCTGTAAGCAGATACGGATGCGCTTCCGGATACAGGGTCGCGTTTTTCAGGATGGCGGCAAGCTGCTGGAATGCGGTCCGCGCCGAGTCGATTAAAAGTTGTTTCGCGTAAAAGGACTGCCTCGCCTCTCCCCGGCTATCTCCCTGTTCGTCCGCCATCGCCCTGTCTCCTCTTGATCTCTTCACCCGCCCGCTCCGACGCTGCTTTGAGCTCCTTCTGAAGTTTCCGGGGTTTCCACCACCGGATGACTGAATATCTTTTCAGAAATTCCATTGCCTCCCGTCCGCCGATTTTTCCCAGCGCCTTAATCGCCTCTATCGTCAGTTCCTGTTCTTTCTTTCTCAGGGGCCGGCCCTCCAGGAACTCAATCAGCGGTCTTGATTCCTCGGCACCGATGCCGGGAAAATCCCCATAGGCATGGATAGCCGTCACCTGGACGCCGGCATCTTTGTCCCGAAGCAGCTTCGCCAGAATACTGGCCGCCTTCTTCCCGCCGACGGTGAGCAGACCCTTGATGACCTCCTGCCGGATACGGGCATTCTCGTGGTCTGCCGCCTTTCGAAGAAATGCAAGTGCCTGGTCCGTCTTGCTTTCTCCCAGAACGCTCACGATATTGCGCACGAAATACCAGCGCCCGTCTGTAAGCAGTTCCCCGAGCAGTGCGATCTGGTTCCTGCCGACATCCTTCAGGAGATCGAGATAGAAGATCCGCGCCAGTCGGTCCTGTTCCTCCGCCATGAGCTCCAGAAGGATTTCTGTTGCTTCCCGTTCGATTTTTGAAATATAGGAATAGGCCGCCTGGTATTCTCGAGAACCCTTGTGGATGCTTTCTCAGTTCGCCAATCGCCGACATAACGACGGATTTGGATGATGTCTTTTTGAGGGCCTCCTTTAGCCTCGGCTGGAATGCCGTGTCCACAGGCATGTGAAATGCTTGGATAACGCCCAAGGCACCGTCATAATCCTTTTCCTTCAAAAAATAGTTCAGCATGTCCTCAAGCTGGTGGACTATGTTGGAAAACCGGGTGAATTCCTTCTCTTCCGGTAGGGCATGCCGAGGATTTTTGGCGAGAGGCAGCAAACAGATGTAGGTGCGCATCGCTGCCTGCAATATATCGGATTCCGTGCCGGCTTCCTCGATAACTTTGAGTCGTTCCAACTCTTCCGGACTGTACTCAGCCATTTCCTTGGCAATCACGGGGAGGTCCTGGGATAGGGGCGCGGCTTCCACGGCAGCGGGAGGCACCGGAGGTGTAGGTGGAAGGGCTTTTTTTGATGTTGATTTTTTCAGGAGTGTCGACACCTGCTGCACGGTCCAGGCATGGGAAAAACGCCCTGCCTGGACCTCATGAATCGCGGAAGGCAGGAGCTGTTCAGCGTCGGCCGGCTGTTCAGCCGCCATTTCCGTATCCAGGTCTTTATAAAATTTGCCGGTCACGAGCGCGTCGCGAAAGTTAGGTTCGAGAGAAAGAACGGACTTGCCCAGGCTCTCGAACATGGCGTCACCCTGTCCGGCATGCTCAGCTTCAATCTTTTGTCCCGCTTCCTGGTACAGGGCATACAGCCGGTCCTCCACGCTTTCATCTTCAGCGTGTGTCCGCTTTGCAAGTTCAAGCATGCTGAATGCGAACCCCGAGGGATCGCTGATAAGCTCGCCGAGGACCAGTGTACGCCCAAAAAATACTTTTTCCTCCCTGGCTTTGGACTGCTCTGAACTTGCCGTTGTTGCAGTGGTCCCCGATGCGGTCTTATCCATCAAACCCATGGACATCTTCGTGGTTATGATCTCATCAAGACCCGCCTCGGCCACCTTGATATGCGCTGCTCCCTTTTCCCAGAGGATCGAAGAGATGCCGTTCCTCAGCGCCATGTCTTCCGATGACAGGGCGAGGGCACGACAGAGCTCCAGCAGCTCCGCCTCGGTCACCCGGCGCTGAAGACAATCTCACGGATCCCTTTTGCGAACAGGTCCTGTGCAATGGCCCTGTTCAGCTGCGCCTCTTTCCCGACAGGCGTGCGCCGGTAGGTGAAATTGGTTTTTTGCACGCCGATGGTGTAGTCCTGCGCCGTGGTCAGAAAACGGTCCAGCAGTTCAAAAGATTTTTTTATTGACTGGGAATAAACGGGATTATTGGGAGGATAAATCTTAACCGTCCTGAACGCCGAAACGAGGGCGCGCATGACATCTTGCACTTCAGGGGTAAGCAGTTCTTCCTGTTCGATATCTTTCTGCATAGCTTGTACTGTAGCACAAGTGTGATCGGGTGTCAAAAGAAGAGCGGAACATGCGCCCCGCTCCGGCAATCGCTGGCAGGCGCTCTGTCCTGGTCAAAAAGAACAGAGAGGTTCTTGGCAACGATCACGTATCCGCAGCGTCATGCCTCTCCACCCGGGACAAAACTTCGCCCTCATGGAACCGGGTGCTGATCAGATCGCCGGCCATGACCGCCGCGGCATCTTTGAGGATCACCCCGTCAGGCATTTTCCTTGTGATGCTATATCCGCGTGAAAGGATACCGAGCGGATTTAAGTGATCGAGACCCGCGGTCAACGAAGTGAGCGTTGCCCGGTCCCTGCGCACATGCTGTCGAAGTCCCAACGCCAACCGGCGGACCAGTTCATCCACTCGTTGCACGACCTGCTCGAGCCTCCGTCCCGGATCTCCCAGAAGACGGATGTTCTCGCGGAGCGATGCGCGCGCCGTCTCAATCATCTGTTCCATGCGGCTGACAAGTCTGACCTCGAGAGAATGAACGGCGTCCCGAAAACGCTCCTCACTTTTCACCACCATCTCCGCCGCGGCAGAAGGCGTTGGAGCGCGTAGATCAGCGACAAAATCCGAGATTGTATAATCCGTTTCGTGACCGACCGCGGAAATGAGCGGGATCTTCGATGCAGCGATTGCCCGCGCCACCGATTCCTCGTTGAAGGCCCAAAGGTCTTCGAGAGATCCGCCGCCGCGGCCCATGATCATAACATCGACGCTCTTCTCCCTGTTGAAAAAGTCTATTGCCTCAACAAGCGCGGGGGCGGCATCGATGCCCTGCACCGGCACGGGATAGAGAAGAATATGCATCCTGGGATGGCGTCGCTTGATCACGCGCAGCACATCACGGATCGCGGCGCCGGTCGGTGAAGTGATGATTCCGATGCGGCGCGGAAGGAGCGGGAGCGGCTTCTTGCGGCCAAGCTCGAAGAGCCCTTCCTTATCGAGCCGCGCCTTGAGCTGCTCAAAGGCAAGCTGGAGTGCGCCCACGCCCTTGGGTTCTATGTAATCGAGAATGAGCTGGTACTCACCGCGCGGCTCATAGACACTGACCCTGCCGCGGCACAGCACCTGTATGCCGTGCTGGAGCGTGAACTTGAGGAATCGAAGGGATGAGCGGAACATGACCGCGCGAACCTGGGCCTGTTCGTCCTTGAGTGTGAAATATGCATGACCGGACTGGGGAATGCTGAGATTCGAGAGCTCACCTTCCACCCAGACCTCGGGAAACGACCCTTCGAGGAGGTTTTTTATCTGAGCGGTAAGCTGAGTGACGGTAAGGATGTGGGTCTTCATAGGACAAGCACCAAATCCATGCACGCAAAATACAAATTAAGCACCAAAAATCAAGCACCAATTTCAGACGTTCGGTTATTGCAAATTTTGGTGATTGGGACATTATGTAGGATTTGTAATTTGAAGCTTTCGAGCTTCAGGATTTCACATGTATTCGTTCTATGGCGTTCGCCTTCCCCGTCTTACCATCGACATCGATGATGACCGCGCAGAGATGCACCGGTCCCTTGGGTATCTCGAACCGGTGCGGGGTCTGGGTGAGGAACCGGGCGATTGCCTGCTCCTTCTTCACACCAATAACCGAATCCGTGGGCCCTGTCATGCCCGCATCAGTAATAAAAGCCGTCCCGCCCGGAAGGATGCGTTCGTCGGCTGTCTGAACATGGGTATGGGTCCCGATCACCGCGCTCGCTTTGCCGTCCAGGTGCCAGGCGAGTGCGATTTTCTCGGACGTAGCCTCGGCGTGAAAGTCGATGATCACGATCGGCGTTTCTTTTTTCAGCTTCTCGATCTCCTGTTCGGCAACACGGAACGGGTCTGTCAGGTTGGACATGAAGACCCTCCCTTCGAGGTTCAGGACCGCGGCCTTGCCCGCGTTCTCGGTGGAAATGATCACACTGCCGTAACCGGGATTGCCTTCGGGATAGTTTGCCGGCCTGATGAGCCGGTCCTGCTTGGCCAGATAGGGTTCGATCTCCTTCTTGTCCCAGACGTGGTTTCCCGACGTCAGCACATCGATACCGAGAAAAAACAACTCATCGGCTATCTCGGACGTGATCCCGAACCCTCCCGCCGAGTTCTCTCCATTCGCGATCACGAGATCGGGATGGTGCATGTCCCGGAGGCCGCGCAATTGCTGCCGCACCATCTTCCTGCCCGGCTCGCCGATGATGTCGCCGATGAAAAGAACCTTCAATAAAACCTCCGATATCCTCGCAAAGCGCATAGAGCAGAGCGCATGGGGCATTTTATTTAAACGCTATGCGCTATGCGCCAAGCACCATGCTACTTCGCGTACTCCACATACCTGCTCTCGCGTACCACCGTGACCTTGATCTGGCCAGGATAGGACATCTCGGTTTCGATCTTTTTGGCGATATCGCGCGACAGCTGGGCAGAGTGTGCATCGGAGAGATCTTCCGGCTTGACGATGATGCGGATCTCCCGGCCTGCCTGGATTGCATAGGATTTCTCGACTCCCTTGAAGGAATTCGCTGCAGTCTCGAGCTGCTCAAGCCGCTTGAGGTAGCTCTCGAGCGTCTCGCGCCGCACACCCGGCCTTCCCGCCGAAAGTGCGTCCGCAGCAGCAACCAGAACGGACTCAACACAGTTCGGTTCACCGTCTCCGTGGTGGGTCATGATCGCATTGATCACCTTGGGGTTCTCACCGTACTTCTTGGCCAGGTCGCCGCCGATCTGCGGATGGGTCCCCTCCACTTCATGGTCTACGGCCTTGCCCAAATCATGCAGCAGACCGGCGCGGCGCGCCAGTTTCTGGTCAACACCGCACTCTGCGGCCATGACGCCGGCGAAATAGGCGACCTCGCGCGAGTGCATCAGCACGTTCTGTCCGTAGCTGGTCCTGAACCTGAGCCTCCCGAGCAGCTTGATGATCTCGGGGTGAATATTGTGGAGGCCGAGGTCGAAGGCGGCTTTTTCTCCCTCCTCCTTCATAGTGATATCGAGGTCTTTCCTGACCTTCTCGGCGATCTCCTCGATACGGGCAGGATGGATGCGTCCGTCATGGATCAGGCGCTCGATCGTAAGCTTCGCGATCTCTCTCCGAAGCGGATCGTAACACGACAGGATCACCGCTTCCGGCGTATCGTCGATGATCAGGTCGATGCCCGTTGCCGCCTCGAGTGCCCTGATGTTCCTGCCCTCGCGCCCGATGATCCTGCCCTTCATTTCATCATTGGGAAGATTGACCACCGAGACCGTGGCCTCCGCCACGTAATCGCTGGCATACCGCTGGATGGCCAGGCTCATGATGTTCTTCGATTTTTTGTCCGCCTCTTCCTTGGCCTCGTCCTCGATCCGCTTGATGGTCTTGGCCGCCTCATACTTGGCCTCGTCTTCCATAGCAGACCATGAGCTGGCGCTTGGCCTCCTCGGCGGTCATGTTCGCGATCTTCTCGAGCATCTGCCGCTGCTCGACGATTCCCTTTTCGAAGCGCTCTTCCTTTTCCTGCGTGACCTTTTCCTTCGCCGTCAACTCCCGCTCGCGCCGCGCTGCATCGGATTCCCGCTTGTCGATAAGGTCGGTTTTCTTGTCAAGGCTCTCTTCCTTCTGGGTGAGCCGCCGTTCCTGGTTCTGCATCTCCTGGCGTTTTTCCCGGGTCTCCTTCTCGAAATCAGACCGCGCCTGATAGAATTTGTCCTTGGACTCGAGAACCGCCTCCTTACGCTTGGTCTCCGCCTCGCGTTCGGCATTGGCAATGATCCTCGCCGCTTCCGTTTCCGCTTCCTTGATCTTGCCCGCGGCGGACTTTCCCTTGATCAACAGGCCTGCGCCCAATCCCATGGCAAGCCCTACAATCAACAGCACAATATACTCAATCATGTTTTTTTTCCTCCTGGTATCTCTTCTTCAGCCCGGCAAGGCGTTCCTTGATCCTTTTTTCTTCGCCTTGCTCCGAGGGCCGGTAATACTCCCGCTTCTGCGGGAGGTAGTCCTGGGCCGTATAGTGGCCCGGAAAATCATGCGGATATTTGTAGCCCTTGCCCCTGCCGAGACGGCTGGCGCCCTTGTAGTGGGCATCCTTCAGGTGGTCCGGTACCGGCATGAGCTGTCCTTCCTCAATGTCCTTCATCGCCTCTTTGATACCGAGGTACGACGCGTTGCTCTTCGGCGCAGAGGCAACATATACAGCCGCCTGTGAGAGCGGCAGCGCGCCCTCGGGCATGCCGATGCGCTCCACTGCCTGGTATGCGGAAACGGCCACAAAGAGCGCCCGCGGATCCGCGTTCCCGACATCCTCGCTCGCGGCGATCACGATCCTGCGTGCGATGAACAACGGGTCTTCGCCGGCCTTGATCATTTTTGCCATCCAATAGAGCGTCGCATCAGGGTCGCTCCCGCGCATGCTTTTAATGAACGCGGAGATCGTGTCGTAATGTTCGTCTTCATCGTACACCAGCGCCTTCTGCTGAATGGACTCCTCTGCCACAGTGAGATCATAGAGGATGACGCCGTCATGACCCGGGGCTGTCGAGAGAACGCCGAGTTCAAGAGCATTCAGCGCACGCCGCGCATCGCCATTGGCTTTCGCGATAATGAGGCCGAGGGCATCCGGTGTCAGGGTCACGGCCAGATTCCCGAGCCCCCGGTCTTTATCGGCAAGCGCGCGAAGGATGAGCGCCTTTAGGTCTTCAGTTTTGAGCGGTTTAAACTCGAAGATCTGCGAGCGTGAGGAGAGCGCTGGAATAATGGCAAAGAAGGGATTTTGCGTCGAGGCTCCGATCAGCGTGATATTCCCCTGCTCCACATCGGGCAGGAGAGCATCCTGCTGTACCCGTGTAAAGCGGTGGATCTCATCGATAAAAAGGAGGGTCCTTTTATTGCTCTGTGCTCGTTCCTGCATCGCCTCGTGCGTCACCTTCCGGATGTCGGCTACCCCGGCGGTGACGGCATTGAGCGAGACGAAGTATGCGCTGCTTCGCTCGGCGATCAGGTGAGCCAGCGCTGTCTTACCAACACCGGGCGGACCATACAGAATGAGCGACATGAACCGATCGGTTTCGATTGCCCTGCGCAGAAGTTTTCCCAGACCGAGGATATGCTCCTGACCGACGAACTCGGACAGGTCGCGGGGACGCATTCTCCAAGCCAGCGGCGGACGAGAGGGCTCGACGGACAGTGACTCTGCCTGCGTAGGTTTATTGAGATTTTTTAGAACCAACGTTATTAACTGCGGGAGGGCTTACACGGGACTTGTAATAGTGAAGGGGCCGGATTGATCCAGATCAGGATAACACAGGACCGGGGGATTGAGCGGATGCCGGGAAAGTTGTCGATTTTCCACGGGAGATTGCGTAAAACGGATCTGGCGAACGGGATTCGCGCGCAATCTCTCCGGAACATCTGTTCCCGGTGATTCCTCTCGACAAATATATGTATACATTAAAATCCCCATAGTCTCGTTATGTTACGTGCTGGCAAAAACAACCTGGTCGCGGAACTGAGAAAACACCCATTCTAAAGATTCGTGTCGGTTAACTGCCTCAGTGAACCGCTGTTTCTTGAACACTATCACAAGCGCCCGGGGTCTGAGCTTCCCGCCCCTTTCGGATTCGCGCTGATCACACGTTACAATTATTAATTATGAAACCGTCCTACTCGAACTATTTAAATCCCCCGCTTTTGCCGTGTGGATAAACTTGATTCCTGGTATTAACCAGGTGGGTGCCGTGTAGAAAAGTTTAGGCTTCCCAGTCCTATCTGGGCATGCACACCCTTTCCAGGAACAGCTCCCGTTAATTTTTTGTTCACGAGGAACAAGTTACATCATCACGGGCAAAGCAGGGGACATTTTTCTATCGCTACTAGTATATACCAGAACCAGCTGAAAATGGCAAGAGGAAAAATAGATGGCATTCTCTTATTGGGGAGCATTAAATTTATTGCATTTCAACATGATACGCTAATGATACGTTGCGCTTTCTTTCCCAAAAGAGAATCGGAACAGACTGATGTTTTGCAGCTTGTTGCTTAGGGGTTCTCAGTAAGCTCAAGCAGTCGACTGGCTGCGCTCTCAGATGTTTGTTCCAGGATGCCATATCGCTCACGCAAACGGTAAAGCTCATCGGTAATCGTAAGTGCCATCAGGATGGCAACCCGGTGAGGGTCCACCGTGCCGGTGCCTTTCTGCACTTCCTTCATCTTAGCATCAATGAACGCAGCAAGTTCGCGGATATAGGCGGGATCATCCTTGCCCTTGAGGCTGTAAACCTGACCGAATATCTCGACCTGCACGCGTCTCCATGGTACTCCGGTTCGAACCGCATAGAGCATAAGTGCAGAGCGCAATAGATGTTTAACTGCTCTATGCTCTATGCTCTATGCTCTATGCTCATGCTCTGCTCATGCTCACAACAGCGCATCCACGAACTCTCTCGGATCAAAGTCTCTCAAGTCTTCAATTGCCTCGCCGATACCCACAAACTTTACCGGGATCGATAGTTCCTTGTAAATGGCGAAGACGATGCCGCCCTTGGATGTACCGTCAAGCTTCGTGAGCACGATGCCGGTGATGCCAACCGCCTCATGAAACATCTTCGTCTGCACCAGCGCGTTCTGGCCGGTATTCCCATCGAGGACGAGCAGGGTTTCATGCGGCGCGCCGGGAAGTTCGCGTGAGAGAATGCGGCGCACTTTTTTGAGCTCTTCCATGAGGTTCGATTTTGTGTGCAGCCTGCCGGCGGTATCCACGATGAGCACATCGACTGCCCGGGCTTTTGCCGCCAAAACAGCGTCGAATACCACTGCGCTGGGGTCGGCGCCCTCCTTGTGTTTGATCACCGGTATTCCCGCGCGCTCCCCCCAGATCGAAAGCTGTTCCGACGCCGCTGCGCGGAAGGTATCTCCCGCGGCAAGCATCACCTTCTTACCCTCCGACTGGAGCCGGTTCGCCAGCTTGCCGATGGTCGTGGTCTTGCCCGTGCCGTTCACACCAACAACGAGTACCACCGACGGAGACGCGGTCAGGGAAAATACCGACGACCGTGCCGAGAGGATTTCAAACAGTAGTTGCCTGAGCCGGTCCTTCACCTGTGCGGGAGAGGACAGTTCATTGCGTTTAAACCGCTCCTTCAGGTCCTTGAGAACGAACGACGCAGTCTCGACGCCGACATCCGACGCGATAAGCGCCTCCTCGAGTTCATCGAGGAACCCTTCGTCGATCTTGTCGCCAAGGACCAGGGAACCTACCTTGTCCGAAAAGTTTTTTCTGGTCTTTGCCAGCCCGTCACGCAGACTGCGGAGAACACCGAACATGGAGTACCTCAAATGAATTGGAAATTGGAAACTGAAAATTGGAAATTTGAGATTGATAAAAAGACTACGACCAGTTCCCTTTAATTTAAAATTTCCAATTTACAATCTTCAATTTCCAATTCGACATACGCAGTATGTCGTCATATATCCAGCGGCAGTTTGCCGGACGCCTCAGCATCCCTGCCAGGGACAGCCTTCCTGCCCATGTGCCTTTTTGTTTCTTCGGCGTCTTCCGGCCCTACCGCCGGAGCGGGACAAACCAGACTCCTGGCGCGGTACAGATACCGGTCGTGCATTTTACTGTAGTTCGTCCATGACCCCTCGGCTACGTTCTCCTTTTTGATCGTTGCCTGGAAGTTGTTGATCTTGGCCTCGAGGTCATCCAGGTAGTTGATGATGATCGCCTCCTGGATCTTAGGTCGCTTCGGAGAACCGAACTCGTACTCGCCATGATGCGAGAGCATGATGTGCTTCAGCAGCAGGGCCAGTTCTGCTGGGAAAGACGGGATTGCGTTTACCTTTTCGACGATCATCTCGTACCCCAACGAGATGTGCCCGATGAGCCTTCCTTCGGTCGTGTATTCGATCGATTTTCTGACCGCAAGTTCTTTCACCTTGCCGATGTCATGCAGGAATGCGCCAACGGTCAGCAGGTCCAGGTCGATTGAGGGAAAGTGCTTTGCCACATCGCGGGAAAGCGCAACAAGCTCAACGCTGTGCTCAAGCAAGCCGCCGATATAATTGTGATGCAGCGTCTTTGCGGCGGGTGTTCGTTTGAATGATGCCATAAAGGAAGTATCGTCAAGAAAGGCATTCATGAGCTGCTGAAGATAGCCGTTGGAGAGGGCGGCTGCAACGGTCCGCAGCTCCTTCACCATTTCATCGACGTTTCGCGGTGACGTTTCGAGAAAGTTGGCGACATCCACCCTGGAGTCATCCACCCTTTCGAGTGTCTTCATCTTGATCTGCATCGAGCCTTGATATACTGACGCCATCCCCTTGATGCGGACAAAATCCTCACGCTCGAACTTTCCGGAAACTTCATCGGCGTTGTCCCACAGCCTGCCGTCGATCTCGCCGGTCTTGTCCGCGAGCTTCAGCGACAGATAGGTCACGCCGTTCTTTGCCGTCGAGACCTGTTTCGAGGTAACAAGGTAGATTTCCTCGACCCAGTCGCCTTCTTTTAACGCTGCTATGGTCTGCACAAAAATAGCCCCTTCCGTTCAGCGTTTTGATAATAAACTATCATACCGGCATTGTCAAACGGAAAGCAGGGTGCAGAGGGTGCATGGACAGGGGAACGTTATTGCGCGGTTTTGCCCGGGACAGGTTCTCTTACATACACGGTGCGCGTGGGGAAGGGGATCTCGATGCCCTCTTGTTTGAACCGTTGGAAGATGCGCTTGTGGAGTTCATGCTGCACCGGCTGCTGGTCGACAACTTCACGCACGTGGCAGATAAGCGTAAAATCAAGAGATGAAGCGCCGAAACCGGGAATGAACCGGACCTCGGGCGCGGGCTCGCTCAGCAGTCCGGGCACTTCTCCGGCAGCCCTTTTCATTTCGTCGGTCAGCGCCCGCTCAACCGCCTCGGGGTCCGCATCATAGCTCACGCTCACGGGCATTGTGATCGCCATGCGCCGTTCAGGCAGGTAATAGTTCGTGACCACGCTTTGAGAGAGCTTGCTGTTCGGAACAATGACCATGTTGTTCTGCAAGAGCCGGATCCGCGTGGTGCGCCAGCCGATATCGACAACGTGCCCTCCTGGCCGTTCTCGAGCCGGATGTAATCTCCGACCCGGATGGTGTGCTCGGCGAGAATATGGATCCCGGCAAAAAGATTCGAGAGGGTGTCCTGGAGCGCCAGGGCCATGGCGAGACCGCCCACGCCGAGGGCGGTAATGATGGGGGTTATCGAAATCCCGACGAAGTTCAGCATGATCAGAACGCCGATGGCGTAGACGATCGCCTTGGCCACCGCATTGAGCAGGCTGGACACCGAAATCGGGAGATCGACCTTTTTCAGGAAATACGCCAACAGGCGGCCGCTCGTGTTCGCAAGCCCCATGGTCACGGTGAGGATCAGCGACAGATACATTCCCTTGACCGCATAGACCATGTAGGTTTCGGGGAGTTCGGACAGGCGGATGCTGATGTACAGAGCGAGCGCTATGATCAGGAGCGCGGAAGGCCCTTCCAGACCTTCGAGCAGGAGATCATCGATCACGTTGTCAGTCTTCTGCGCGAGACGATGAAGTACACGAAAAATAAACTTGCGCATCAGGAGAAGCGCTGCCGCTATTGCAACAACAATAAGGAGGGAGATGGCAAATTGATAGTTCACGATTGTCCGTCTGAATTGAAAAGCATGTTAAAAAGAATGGAGACTACTTCTTCCGGACATATACCCGGTATTCCCCGTTTTCCTTGACCTGTCCGATATACTCGTTGCCGGTCATATCGCACCAGGCAGGCATGTCCATCTCAATGCCGTCGTCATCGGATTGCACCTCAAGCACCTGCCCCTGTTTCATCTCTTTGATCTTGATCGATGTCTTCAAGATCGGCATAGGACAGGACAGTCCGACACAATCCAGTATTTCATCTGGTTTAATGTCTTTAATATCCATAGTGACACCCTCTGAGACGCAGATTCACACGGATGAACACAAGCTTAAGCCGGTATTTCATTCCGCAATCCGCACTCCGAAATCGAATCACTCCATCTCGTGTTCATGTCCTGCATCGGGGGATATCTTCACGGGCGAGGTTTTCCCTGCTTCTTATAATAATCGTCGAGTGCGGACTTCAGCGCCTCTTCCGCCAGCACCGAGCAATGCATTTTAACTTTCGGCAGACCGCCGAGCGCTTCGGCCACGGCTGCATTGGATATTTTGAGCGCTTCGTCGATGCTTTTTCCCTTCACCAGGTCGGTCACCATGCTGCTCGTGGCGATTGCCGCGCCGCACCCGAAGGTCTTGAACTTGGCGTCCGTAATGATGTTGTTCTCTACCTTGATGTAAAGACGCATCACGTCGCCGCATACCGGGTTGCCCACGGTGCCAACGCCGTCCGCGTTCTCGATCTCGCCCACGTTATGCGGCTGGGCGAAATGCTCCATCACTTTTGAGCTGTACTGTTCCATAGTGTCCTCCTTATTTTCCTTTCTCTTTTTTTATCATATCCTCATAGAGCGGCGACATCTCCCGCAGGCGCTGCACAATGGGGGGAAGGGTCTCTATCACGTAGTCGATATCCTCTGCGGTGTTTCCCATCCCGAGCGACATCAGCAGCGTCCCGTTCGCCACGGCAGCGTCCGTGCCGATACAGGTGAGCACATGCGACGACTTGAGCGACCGGGAGGTGCAGGCCGACCCGCTCGATACCGAGATTCCCTGCATGTTCAGGAACAGGAGCATGGACTCGCCTTCCACATACCACAAGGAGATGTTCAGGTTGTTCGGCAGCCTTTTCGTAGGATGGCCGTTGATCACCAGGTGGTCTATCTTTTCACTGAGGCCCTTCTGGAGCCGGTCCCTGAGCGGGGCGAGGTAACTCATCCGGTTGGTGATTTCTGCCGCCGCGAGCTCCGCCGCCTTGCCCAGACCCACGATGGCAGGCACATTCTCGGTGCCCGCACGCCTCCCGTCCTCCTGAATGCCGCCTTCGATCTGTGGTTTGATCCTGACTCCCTTGCGAACAAAGAGCCCGGCCGCTCCCTTGGGGCCGTAGAACTGATGGCCCGAGAACGAAAGGGCATCCACGCCCAGAGTCCTTACATCCACGGGGATCCATCCTGTGGTCGCAACCGCATCCGTATGGAACAGTACGCCCCGTTCCTTGGTGATCCTGCTGATCTCTTCGATCGGTTCTATGGTGCCGATCTCATTGTTCGCGTGCATGATCGAAACGAGAACCGTCTCCTTGGTGATCGCCCTGGCGACATCTTCGGGGTTCACCAGCCCCTGTTTGTCCGTCGGCAGATAGGTGACCGTGAAACCTGATTTCTCGAGCGTTTTCACCGGATGAAGCACGGAAAAATGTTCTACTTGCGATACAATAATATGTTTACCCTTCTGACTGTTCGCCTGGGCTATGCCCTTGATCGCAAAATTGTTCGACTCTGCACCGCTGGCGGTAAAGAATATTTCATCGGCCCTTGCACCGATGAGCGTTCCCGTTTTGCCCCTCGCTTCTTCGACCGCATTCTTTGCCTCCCGCCCGATATCATGCAGGTTGGAAGGATTGCCGAACTTTACCGAAAAATAGGGAAGCATGGCCTCCAGGACTTTCGGGTGCACCGGCGTTGTAGCCGTGTGATCAAGGTATACATTTCTCATATCAACATGCCCCCTTTCCCGCCAAAACCGCTTTTTTCCTCGGCTTCAGGAGAAGCGGTTCTTTCTGATGCTGCTGCAAGAGATCATGGAAACTGATACTGTCAAGCGCTTCCTCAATTTTTGCGCCAACTTTTGCCCAGACCATCCTGGCCACGCAGTCGTCGGTCTGGTAGCAATCAGCCGACTCGCCCGGCTCCAGACAATGGGACAGCGCTATCGGCCCCTCAAGTGCGCGCACAATGTCGCCTATCGTCAGCTCCGACGGTTTCCGCGCGAGTAAATATCCGCCTGCGGGACCGCGTACGCTCTCGATCAATCCGGCCTTGCCGAGCTTATGCAGGATCTGCTCAAGGTAGGAAAAGGAAATCCCCTGCCGTTCCGTTATCTCCTTGATAGAGATAGGTCCCTTGCCGTAGTGCTTTGCAATCTCGAATACAGCCCGGACGCCGTATTTTCCTTTTGTGGATAGCTTCATACGTTATGCCTGCCGGTGAAGGCCGATCCCTATTCAAACAGGACTGATATAGTCCTCACTATTCCTTACTGAAACATAACAAACTTGACTAATTTTGTCAAGTATATTTTTTTCTTGTTTTTCGCTGTCATTTGCACTACGTTTAACCGGTGTATGGCACGAAGCTGGGATGATAAAAAATGATCAATAACGAAACAACCCAAACAGTTACCACGGGAAAAGCCACAGAATATCACGGACAAGATAAACGGATAGCTCTATATATGAAGTCTTTGGCTTGTCTATATCCTTGTGCCTCCGGTGAAAATCCGTGCTAAGCAATTTTAATTAAGCGTTGGAGGAAAGCCGTGCCTTACGATGAATATGAAATATCCCTGTCCCGGGAACTGAACGTATGCAAAAATACCATCCAGCGGATCCAAAAGTCCCTTGGCATTCTGGAGCGGAAGCACAACAAGACCACCGAGGCCTTTATTCAAGAGCTCCAGAACAATAAATTGACGGGCAATCCGGAATATAAGGAAGATTATGATGCCTGGCAGAGCAGCTACGAATCGCTCAAGAGATGGGAGGAACTGGAGCGACAATACGAGGAAGCATTTCGGAAGATGAAGATCTAACGACAACTGCCATTGTTGGGAAAACAAGAAAGAGAACCTTTGACATACCCTGCACTCGTTTATGGCCGCGTCTTCGCGAGAGCAGGCTGCGCATACGCACTCGTAAGCGCTAGGACAGGCGGATAAAGGCGGATTGAATTATGAAGAACCTATGATAATGCTTTAATTTATCCGCTGTTATCATAGCCTTCATCCGATTTTCCCGTGTCAAAGATTTTATCTTTGGTTGTGGCTATAGGCCGACCTGTGTTATACTCCCTTCCATGCAGCATTCCAGCCCTTATAATCCGATCACGAGCAAAGACAACAGCTTCATAAAACACCTGCGCGCCCTTTCCGATCCAAAACACCGGAAAAAGGAACAGGTCTTTTTAATCGAAGGCGTTAAAATGGTCGAGGAAGCCCTCCGGGACAAGGCTGGCGTTACCATGGTCATAGCCTCACCCTCTCTCGTACAACATCACGGCAAGGGTGTGATCAAGCTGGCGGAAACAAGATCAATCGACATTCTCTGGATCTCGGATAAACTGATGGATGCACTATCGGAGAGCAAAACACCTCAGCCGGTGATAGCAGTTGTTACGATGAAGGAGCATAGCGAAGATGAACTCTTGGCTCATGGCTCAAAGCTCATCGTTATCTGCCACCAGCTCCAGGACCCTGGCAATCTCGGTACCATCATCAGAACAGTCGAGGCTGTTGGCGCGGCCGGTGTAGCGATCACATCAAACACGGTTGATCCTTTTAGCGCCAAGGCCGTACGGGCGTCAATGGGCAGCATACTCCGGCTTCCCGTGGTGCGCATCGGGGACAGTAAGGCATTCATGAGGCTTAGCAGGCAGAAGGGTTATCAGACCGTCGCAACTGTCGTGACCGGAGAAAAGGCCCACTTTGATATCGACCTCAAAAAACCGACTGTCATTATTTTAGGACAGGAGGGCGCCGGTCTGCCACATGATATCGTGGAAGAAGTCGACCTCCGCGTTCGCATTCCCATGGCCGATACGATCGACTCATTGAATGTTGCAACCTCCTCTGCAGTGGTCCTGTACGAAGCAATGAGACAGAGAATGCCAAGGTAGCTTCAAAACATCGCGAACACACTCCCCGGACTCGCACAATAGAGTGAAATTCTCCCCACACCTCTACCCTCCCCTCGATGGTAAGCTTCATATTGACAAACGGCCTGGCAAACTCGTATAATTCACACCGCTCTCAATAGAAAGGTCTTGTGAAATGAACCGGATAATCAAAAAATATGCGCAGTTCCTCGATCGATCAAACAAGGTTTTTTCCAACGCCGCTTCAAAACACGGCGTCGGATGCAAACAAGGGTGCCATGAGTGCTGTTCTGTCGGATTCTTCGACATCACATTGCTCGACGCGATCTATCTGCGTAATGCCCTGAAACAGGTCCCTGCTCCTGTCAGGGAACGGGTCATCGCAAGGGCCAATCGAGCAGATTGATATCCTGGAAAAGAAAAAAGCCTTTTCCCGCAAAGATCCGCTGCTCAAAACGCTGCCCGCCATCGACTCGATCTCACGCAGATCGGCAAAGATGTCCTGCCCGGCGCTCGAGAACGGCGCATGCATGATCTATAACCAGCGGCCGCACATCTGCCGCATCTTCGGCCCGACCATCCGCGGCCCGCGTCGCGCCGTGCAGCTCGCTGGCTGCGGGCTTTTTACAAAAGACATCCCCGAAGCCGATTTTCCCATCTTCGACCACTATAAGGAAGAAAAGAAATTGCAGAAAGCCATGTTTGTAAAAGCCGGCCGAAAACGGCTCCGCGAAGTTGACACCATCATTCCCGCGGCGTTGACGCTGGATTTGAAGAAATGGCTGTGAAGCTCCAGAAGACAGAAGCCAGGAGCCGGAATCCAGCATGTTGGTTCAGAATCCTTTATGCCGGCTACTTACTCCAGACTACTGACTCCTGACTCCTGTCCTCACCTATGGAAATCATCAGCAAAAAAACCGTCTGGCAGGGTAATTTTATGAGCGCGGTGGAGATCACCTATCGGGACGCCCGGGGAACGGTGCGCACCTGGGAGGCCCTCGAGCGCGTCGGCGTCAGCGGCATCGTAGTGATGGTCGCCGTCACGCCTACCCGCAACGTCATTCTTGAAAAGCAGTTCCGGCCGCCGATGGGCCGGGACGTCATCGAACTCCCCGCGGGACTGGTGGATCCAGGCGAATCAATGGAAGCTGCAGCGAATCGTGAATTGATCGAAGAAACAGGCTGGTCAGCGGGGAACATTGAATTTCTCGCCGAAGGACCGATCTCGACGGGCGCCTCGACCGAAGCGCTCCGCGCCTATCTGTGCACGGAGCTTGTCCATGTGGGCAAGAACGGCGGAGATGACAACGAGATCATTGAAGTGACCGAGGTCCCGATCCAGAAGGTCCAGGATTATCTCCGCGCCGCGCAGATGAGCGGCACGCTCGTTGACTTGAAGGTATTTGGATTGGTGGAGCTGGCAAGAAAGGCATTAAAGCTTTAATCTGGAAATCCCCTCACCCTGACCCTCTAAATCGGAACTAAAACGTTAGCACGAATTGCACAAATAATCCGAATGTCACGAATTAGAAAATACAAGCTTCCGGTCTTATTAGTGTAATTCGTCCTCTTCGTGTCATTCGTGATACAGTCTCATTCTAAATCGATGAAATTCCTGATCTGCCGTCTGTACTCGTCTATTCCCGTAAAATGGATTGTCTGGAGCCCCTGCCCCTGTGCCCGTTTGATGTGATTGAGATTGTCATCGACAAAAAGAGTTTCTCCCGTCTGAACGCCGAGCGCTGCGCATACATCCTTGAACACGGATGCATCGCGTTTGCTTTTGTGAAGCCGGAAGGAGTTGAATATTGTATCGAAGTGCAGGAACAGTCCTGTTTGTCGATCTATTATATCGAGCCAATTCGTCTGATCGCTCAACATTGCAACTGTGAACCCCTTTGACCTCAGAAGGTCCACTGATGCTATCATGTCCTGTCTGAGCACGAAGCGCTTCAGGACCTCGTTCGTGAGTTCGGCATCAGTGCCACGAATATTGGTCTTGCTCCTGACCGCGTTCCAGAACAATGCTTCATCCGCCTTGCCGATAAGATACCCGGTCTCATAAATGAGCGCGTCAACCGTCTTGAAAAATGCATCAGGATCGAGCCCGTTTTCCTTCCCGATGGCCTGAAGTCCTTTCCAAAACCCCTCTTCCGCGATCACACCGCCGAAATCAAAGAGGATTGCCTTGATCACATTCTGCATATGATGACTTTGATACCCCTCTTGTCCATTAGCGGGAGACGCTGATTTATTCCAGATTGAAATAAAAACACCTACTGCTGCGCACTTTTAGATAATCGAGAGAGCTGAGAAATACAGGTTGATACATACGTAAGATGGAGTTCATCGGGAACGTAGGAGCGGACGGCAATGGCGCATCTATTGGGCACTCAGTCTTTGACAGCAGCATTCTTCGCAAACTGTTCCGCGGTGCGTCCGTTTTGGCTGCCGGCCTCAAGCGCCCAGCGAATTGCCATCCGTTCTAGCTGCTCCCCGGTTGCAGGAACTCCGTACTCCGCTGCATAGAAGGCGACGATCTCCAGGTATGTCTCTTCAGAAAAATGATAAAATCCGAAACTGAGTCCGAAGCGGTCCGCTAGTGATATTTTTTCCTCAACAGTATCTGAAGGTCTGATTTCGTCGTTGGTGTTGTCGGAAAATCGGGTCGGGATCAGGTGTTTCCTGTTCGAGGTCGCATAAAACAATATATTATCCGGAATATCCTCGATCCCGCCGTCCATTATCGTTTTCATTTCTTTATAATCTGTCTGACTTTCCTCGAAAGAAAGGTCGTCGATGAACAATATAAAACGATAGGTCCGATGGCCGGCGATCATATCGTACAGGGAAGTGATTGACAGGATGTCATGTCGGTAGACCTGGATCATCCGGAGAGGAGTTTTGTTGAAGGCGGTCAGCAATGACTTTATAAGAGACGACTTGCCCGTGCCCCTCTCTCCCCACAGCAGGATATTGTTTGCTTTTCCGCCATGAACAAAACTTCTCGTGTTCCGAAGAACCTCATGCTTAATAGCATCGATACCGAGCAAGTGGTTCGGATGAATATGCACCGGTCGTGAAATCGGCATAAGCATCCTGCGCGCGCCATCCCAACGCAATGCTCGATGTCTCGCAAAGTTCGTCACATCAGTACCGTCCGCCAGGTAGCGGTCAAGCACCCGGTCAACCTTGGCAAGCAGCTGGTCAATTTTCGTTTTCATGGGAGTGATTATAACAAGTTCCGGGTGAGATGTAAAATGATCCACCGCTTACAATTCCAACAGTTCAGAAAATAATCCTCGCCCCGAAAATATATCACAATAAATTAATTTCATAAAGTAATTTTCAACTTATTCTCACTCTCACATCGTTCATATCTGTGCAGATATGGTTCCGTCGGGACCAAATCGCAATAACAGACAATAAATCCTTAATTCAATCAGTCTGCAAGATAATTTTTTTCAATCATCGCAGCATGCTCTGGATGCGCTGTTTTCTCCGCGCCGGCATGCTGTAAAATCGAATATTACGATATCACAATTGAGAACCGTCCAAAAAAATTTCTTGACTATCTTCCCCGAGACTGTATAATTCCTAACCTTGAGCACGGAACGAGCCCAACACGGACGGCTTCATGCAAACAAATTCTGATCCGGTCTACACTTGGATAGGACTCAGCAGCATTCCGGGAGTCGGACGAATCACCTTCAGAAAACTCGTCGACCTTTTCGGTTCACCTGAGCGGGTGCTCTCCGTTTCGCATGAGGAGCTCAGGAAAATCGGCATGCTTTCCGACAAGATCGCTGCGGCGATCGCATCGTTCCCCTGGCAGGAGCATGCGGAGCGGGAAATCGCGAAGGCGGCTGAAGCGAACGTTACGATCGTGACCGCCGACAGCCCCGTGTATCCCGAAAACCTCAGGAATACACCCGATCCCCCGCCTTATCTGTACGTGAAAGGCGACCTGCGGGCCGAAGACAGGAACGCCATGGCGATCGTCGGCACTCGGAAGCCCACACACTACGGGATGACCGTAACGCGCCGGATCGCATCGGAACTTTCTGCGGCTGGTTTTACCATCGTCAGCGGCATGGCGAGAGGGATCGACACCCAGGCGCATCGTGGTGCGCTCACGGCAAAAGGGCGAACTATAGCGGTGCTCGGGTGCGGCATCGATGTTGTGTATCCTCCCGAGAACAGGGGCCTGATGGAAGAGATCAGCAGCACGGGGTGCGGAGCCGTGGTGACTGAGAACCCGTTTGGTACGCAACCCGAATCGGGCTACTTCCCGGCGAGGAACCGGATCATCAGCGGGCTGTCACAGGGAACCGTGATCATCGAGGCTGCCGAGGACAGCGGCTCCCTGATCACCGCGAAGTACACGCTCGAACAGGGCCGCAAACTCTATGCCGTACCGGGGAACATCGGCTCGTTGACCAGCAAAGGCACGAACAGTCTGATCAAGCAGGGCGCGATCCTGGTGGAAGGCGTGGAAGATATCCTGCGTAACCTTGGTGTGCAAAAGCAGGACAAGGGACCGGCAGCACCGGCCCGCCCCCTGCCCGCGCTCACCCGGGAAGAAACAACCGTGCTCTGCTGCATTACGAATGAGCCGAAGCACATTGATATCATCATGAATGAAAGTCGCGCCACTGCCGGGAAGCTGAGCGGGGTCCTCATAAACCTGGAACTGAAAGGACTCGCAAAACAGCTCCCGGGGAAGTATTTTGTACGGAAAGAATTGAGACATTCGTAAAAAGTCATAGCGTCTATCGCAGAGACGCTGAGGACGCGGAGAAATGCATCTTTTGAAATAATAATTGATTTTCTCTGTGCTCTCTGCCTGCACACATGCGCTTACGAGTATTAACGTGAGTGCAAGTGTGCCTCCGCGGTAAAAACATCGGAGATTTTTTTGGACGAACAAATGATGGACCTGTTCTCGATTATCGCGGACCAGGTACGGAATAAGCAGGAGTTGTTCGACAACGAAGGCAAGATCATGCAGGCCCTGCTGAACAGCGGCTTCCGGCTCACTGAGGCGGACGCCGCGCTCACCCTGATGCAGACCCTCGTACAGAACCAATCAGAGAGCTTGATCACGCGGGAGCCGAAGGCATCTTCCGTCCGGATGAGGGCGATGAACCGGGAAGAGCGGGAGCGGTTCACCGTTGACGCTTTTGGTTTTGTCTCAAAGCTCACCCACCTCGGCATCATCTCCGAGGACCAGCGGGAAGAACTGCTGGAAAAGGCCATGACGGCATACACCGAACGGATAGAGCTTGACCATATCAAGAACCTTATTGCTTTTATCTTCTTCGTGTCCCCCCATGAACGGGAGCACAGCTCGTCCGCGAATCTCCGGCGGATAAAAGATACGGCGTGGAACTAGGAAGTGTATAATAAAAATATTTTGCCACGGATTAACACGGATTTTCACGGATTGATAAATCCTAAGAATTAATTATTAATCCTTTTCCGTGTTCTTCAGCCTATGCCCGCGTTTTGGCAACAGCAGGGTATGTGCATCCGTGGTAAATAGAATTTAATTTGGGTTCCGGCTTGTCCGGGTTAGGTACAAATATGAAATCACTCGTCATAGTCGAATCTCCGGCCAAGGCCAAGACCATCGCCAAGTACCTGGGCAAGAACTTTACGGTCAAGGCGTCCGTAGGCCACATCATGGACCTGCCCAAAAGCAAGCTCGGGGTGGATATTGAAAAGGATTTCGAACCCAAGTACATCGTTATCAAGGGCAAGGCCCCGGTCGTAAAGGAACTCAAAGCCGCTGCAAAGAAAGCCGACCGCATCCTGCTCGCAACCGACCCTGACCGGGAAGGAGAGGCCATAGCCGCCCATGTCGCGGAGGCCATATCCGGCAGCATCAAGCATGAAGAAGTCTACCGGGTGCTGTTCAATGAGATCACGAAAAAGGCCATCCTGCTGGCCATCGAACACCCGGGCAAGGTCGATGTGAACAAGGTCGACGCCCAGCAGGCCCGGCGCATCCTCGACCGTCTGGTGGGCTACCAGATCAGCCCCATACTCTGGAAAAAGGTGCGGCGCGGTCTTTCAGCGGGGCGCGTGCAATCCGTGGCGCTTCGCCTCATCTGCGAGCGCGAAGAGGAGATCAAGGCCTTCATCCCCGAGGAGTTCTGGTCCCTCACCGCGCTCCTCGAGGGAAAGATCCCCCCGCAGTTCGAAGCAAAACTTCTCAAACGGGACGAAGACAAGCTCAGGGTCAAGAACAATGAAGAGGTGCAAACAATCCTCGCTGACCTCAAAGGCAAGCCCTACTCCGTCACCAAGGTTGACAAGAAAGAGCGCCGGCGCAATCCTGTCCCCCCCTTCACCACGAGCAAACTCCAGCAGGAAGCGGGCCGCAAACTCGGATTCACCTCCAAAAGGACCATGGGAATTGCCCAGGGGCTCTATGAAGGCATCGATATCGGCAAAGAAGGCACCGTCGGTCTCATTACCTACATGAGGACCGACTCTACGCACATCGGGAACGAAGCGCAGGAAGAAACGCGGCAGTTCATCGCGGTCAAATACGGCAAGGACTATCTTCCGGGAAAACCTCCCGTCTACGCAAACGCCAAGAACGCCCAGCAGGCGCACGAGGCAATCCGGCCGACTTCGGTGATGCGCGAACCTGATGCGATCAAACAATACCTGGAAAATGACCAGTATAAATTGTACAAGCTCATCTGGAACCGCTTCGTGGCAAGCCAGATGAATCCGGCGATCATCGATCAGACCTCTGTAGATGTCAAGGCCGGCGACTATACCTTCCGCGCCACAGGATCGGTCGTAAAATTTCCGGGTTTCATGGCAGTATATATGGAAGAAAAACCGGAAGATCAGGTCCCGTCAGAGGACGAGAACGGCGAGGCCGTGCTGCCGCCACTGACCGAGGGTGAATTGCTCGCGCTCATCAAGCTCGAACCGAAGCAGCACTTCACCCAGCCCCCGCCGCGCTTTTCCGAAGCCTTGCTCGTGAAAACACTCGAGGAAAAAGGCATCGGCAGACCGAGCACCTATGCGGCGATCATCTCGACCATCCAGGAACGCGACTATGTGAACAAGGTGGAGAACAAGTTCAGACCCACGGAACTCGGCGTGCTTGTGAACGATCTGGTTATAACCAGCTTCCCGGTAGTAATGGACGTGGCCTTCACGGCCAGGATGGAAGAAGAGCTCGACAAGATCGAAGAAGGCCAGATGGCGTGGGTGGACGTCGTAAAGGACTTTTACAAACCCTTCAGCGAGAGCCTCGAGAAGGCCCAGGCCGAGATGAAAGACTTCAAGGCTGACCAGGCCCCGACGGATATCAACTGCGAAAAGTGCGGCAAACCCATGATCGTCAAGTGGGGCAGGAACGGACAGTTCCTTGCCTGCAGCGGGTATCCGGACTGCAAGACCACCCGACCTTTCGTACGCACGGAAAACGGCGGCGTCGCGGTCGCACTGGAAGAGACCACTGACGAGGTCTGCCCCAAGTGCGGGTCCCCCATGATAGTCAAACGGGGCCGGTTCGGGAAATTCCTCGCCTGCTCAAAATATCCGGAGTGCAAGTATACGCAAGGCATGTCAACGGGCGTGCTCTGCCCCGTGGACGGCGGCAAGATCGTGGAGCGCCGCTCGCGGTTCGGCAAGTCCTTCTACTCCTGTGCAAACTATCCCGAGTGCAAGTTCGCCATCTGGAATAAACCGGTTCTGCGTCCCTGTCCCCAGTGCGGAGCGCCGTTCCTCGTGGAGAAATACTCCAAAAAGACCGGTCTCTCCATCGTCTGCATGAAGAAGGAATGTGGGTATAAAGAAGAACCGAAGGCGGATGCAGTTGAGCAGAGTGCAGAGAGCAAAGTGCAAGAGCCTACAAGCAGCGTAAAATAACTTCTCTTTGCCCCATGCCCCATGCCCCATGCCCCACGCCCCATGCCCTATGCCTGTTGCCTTCCGCACTCCGCATTCCGCAATTGTGTCGTCTTCTCTTGCAAATTCACTCCTGTTACGCTAAAGTATCTTCATGCGGAAGCACATTTTTGATTTCCTCAACTACCTCAGAAATGAGCGAAACGTTTCGCCTCACACCCTGCGGGGCTATCTTTCCGATCTCGAACAGCTCTCCACATTTCTCGGCGATAAAGAGCTGTCTGCAGTGGACCATCAGACACTTCGGCGATTCATAGCCCACCTCATGCAGGGCGAGGTGAAGAAATCATCGATTGCCAGGAAGCTTTCCGCTGTCAGGTCGTTCTTCAGATATTTGAACCGCGATGGAACACTCACGAGCAATCCCGCAAGACTGGTTGCCACACCGCGCCGCGAAAAGCGCCTTCCCGCCGTGCTGACGGCTGACGACGCCCTCAGGCTCATGGAATCGCCGAACGCAAAGAAACCCGAAGATCATGCCATGATGTTGAGAGACCGCGCCGTACTTGAAACGCTGTACTCCACCGGCATCCGCGCCAGTGAGCTCATCGGCATGAACCGGGAAGACATAGACCACCATGGCAGCCTCATTCGGATCAGAGGCAAGGGCCGCAAGGAACGAATCGTCCCGATCGGCACCAAGGCACGAGCTGCGATCGACGCATATCTGACCAATCCGTCCCGCATCGCTGAAACCGCTGCAATATTCATTGGTCCTTCAGGAAAACGCTTGACAGCGCGCACTGTTCAGCGTATTTTAGAAAACCATAGAAAACAGCTTGGCATGCAGCAAAAAGCGAGCCCGCACACGCTCCGGCACAGCTATGCCACGCACATGCTTGAGTCCGGCGCGGACCTGCGCGCCATTCAGGAACTTCTCGGCCACGCAAGCCTTTCGACCACCCAGCGCTACACGCATGTGAACCTCGACTCGCTGATGGAGGTATATGACAAGGCACATCCGAAGGCGCGGAAGAAATAGGGACGAGGCAACGAGGGACGAGTAGGATGCTGATACGAGAGACGACAGACGAGGGACGACGGACGAACAACTAGTCAAAATCGTCCATCGTCCTAGTGAGCGAATGCGAGCGTGTCGTCCATCGTCCGTCGTTTTTACAGACGGAGGCATCATGAGTGAAATAACACCCCTGCACGGCACAACGATACTGGCAGTCCGACGGAACGGCAAAACAGCGATCGCCGGCGACGGCCAGGTGACCGTCGGCGCCACCGTGATGAAGCACAATGCGAAAAAGGTCCGCAAAATGTATAATGATAAGGTCCTTGCCGGCTTCGCAGGCGCGACGGCCGATGCATTCACGCTCTTCGAAAAATTCGAGGCAAAGCTCGATCAGTACCATGGCAACCTCACGCGCGCCGCGGTGGAGCTTGCAAAAGACTGGAGAACGGACAGGGTCCTCCGCCGGCTCGAGGCCCTGATGATCGTCGCTGACCATGAGCGTTCCTTTATTCTCTCCGGCAACGGAGACGTGATCGAACCGGAAAATGGCATCTCCGCCATCGGCTCAGGCGGCCCCTATGCCCTTGCCGCAGCCAGGGCGCTCGTCGACCACACGAAGCTCGACACGCGTGAGATCGTGGAAGAGGCAATGAAGATCGCAGCCGAGATCTGCATTTATACGAATAATGTAGTTACGATAGAAGAATTGTAAACGCAGGAGACAGTAGTCAGGAACCAGAAGCCAGAATATAGCAGCGAATGCTATCACGATTTTCTCCTGACTCCTGTCTACTGACTCCTGACTACTGTGTTTTTTCCGGAGGTCTTTTTGAAAAATTCGCTCACCCCACGGCAGGTTGTCGAAGAGCTCGATAAATATGTCATCGGCCAGCACAAGGCCAAGCGCGCCGTTGCCATTGCGCTCCGGAATCGCTGGAGACGTCAGCATTTGAATGAAGACCTCCGCGACGAGGTCATGCCGAAGAACATCATCATGATCGGTCCCACGGGCGTGGGAAAGACCGAGATCGCCCGCAGGCTCGCGAAGCTCGTCCAGGCCCCCTTTCTCAAGATCGAGGCCTCCAAGTTCACCGAAGTCGGGTATGTGGGCCGTGACGTGGAGTCCATTATCCGCGACCTTACCGAGATCGGCATCAATATGGTAAAAAGCGAGATGGCGGAACAGGTCCAGGAGAAGGCGGCTGCCATGGCCGAGGAGCGTCTTCTCGACCTTCTGTTGCCGCCGCCCAGGACATCACCGGGGCTTGAAACCCCTTCGATCGAACAGGAAGAGCAGCACACCAGCACGCGCGAGAAGCTCCGTCAGCAATTCCGCGAGGGGAAGCTTGACGACCGGATGGTGGAACTCGAGCAGAAGGAAAAGGTCATGCCCTTCGGCATCATCTCGAATATCGGCATGGAAGAGATCGAGATGAACCTGAAAGAGATGCTCGGCGGGCTTCTTCCTGAAAAGACCAAGCGTCGCAAGGTCAAGGTAACGGACGCGCTCCGGCTCCTGGTCCAGGAAGAAGCCGCGAAGCTTATCGACATGGACAAGGTCATCAAGGAGGCGATCCAGAGGATCGAGGAGTCCGGCATCGTGTTCCTCGACGAGATCGACAAGATCGCGGGCCGTGAATCACATGGTCCGGACGTGTCCCGCGAGGGCGTTCAGCGCGACCTCCTGCCGATCGTCGAAGGGTCCACGATCACGACCAAGTACGGCCCGGTGAGGACCGACCATATCCTGTTCATCGCCGCAGGCGCGTTCCATGTTTCCAAACCGTCTGATCTGATCCCCGAGCTTCAGGGCAGGTTCCCGATACGGGTCGAACTGGATTCGCTGGGCAAGGCGGAATTCATCCGGATCCTGACCGAGCCAAAGAACGCGCTCATCAAACAGCAGATCGCGCTCCTTGCCACGGAAGAGGTCTCGATAACCTTTTCCGCCGACTCGATCGAGGAAATCGCCGACATCGCAGCCAAGGTGAATGAACGCACGGAGAATATCGGGGCCCGCAGGCTCCACACCGTCATGGAACGCCTGCTCGACGAGATCTCCTTTGACGCGCCTGAGAAAAAGGGCAGTAAAGTCGCCATCAACGCGGACTATGTGCAAAAACGCCTCGCCGACGTTTTGAAGAGCGAGGACCTGAGCAGGTATATTTTATAAAACAAGCACGAAATACAAATATCGAAATCCTAAATAAGGTTTGTTCATTCAACATTCGATATTGTTTAGAGTTTCGGGCTTCGAATTTAGAAATTGTCTCATGAAGAGGTTTTCATGCAAAAGCTGATCGAAAAAGCTAAAACCCTTATCGAGGCCATGCCTTACATCCGGACGTTCATGGGAAAGACCTTCGTGATCAAGTACGGAGGAAACGCCATGATCGACGAGGACCTGAAACAAGGCTTTGCGCAGGACGTGGTGCTTCTGCGCTATATCGGCATCAATCCGGTGATCGTGCACGGCGGCGGGCCGCAGATCGGCAAGACCATGGAACGGATGGGGAAAAAAGCCGCGTTTATCTCAGGTCAGCGGGTCACCGACGAAGAGACAATGGACATCGTTGAAATGGTCCTCGGCGGCAAGGTCAACAAGGAGATCGTGAACCTCATCAACCAGGCCGGCGGCAAGGCTGTAGGACTTACCGGTAAGGACGGAGGACTGATCCAGGCAAAGAAGTTGAAAATGACGAAGAAATCCGAAAGCACGGGCGAGACGGAGGTCATAGACATCGGTCTTGTCGGTGAAGTGACCGAGGTAAGGCCCGGTGCGCTTGTCGCCCTGGAACAAAGCGGCTTTATCCCGGTGATCGCACCCATCGGTGTCGGTGCTCATGGAGAAACATATAATATTAATGCCGACCTGGTAGCAGGTGCCGTTGCCGGAGCGCTCAAGGCGGAAAAGCTCATCCTTCTGACGGACCAGGCAGGCATCCTGGACAAGGACAAGACCCTCATCCCCACGCTGAATAAGAAGAAGGTTGAAACCCTCGTCCATAACGGCATAATCAGCGGCGGCATGCTGCCCAAGACCAAATCATGCTTTGAGGCGCTTGATGCCGGCTGCACCAAGGTCCATATCATCGACGGCCGGGTCCCCCACGCCCTGCTCCTCGAGATATTCACCAAAGAAGGCGTGGGGACGGAGATCACACAGTAACTCGTTGCGGAATGACCCGCCCTACTGCCAAGAGAAGACGAAATCTGCACAGCATGCTGAGTGAATGGGATGAGCATGAAGATGCATCTCCATCGCCCGTTCGTGGCGAGCCATTTAAACGACGCTAAGAGCCGAATCACTGCATTGACGATTATTGACATCGGCCAATGCCACGAGGTATCCTTACCAAGGTACGTTTGTCGCGTATGAGAAAGAGATCATTAATAAGAAAAACGGTCAGTACTTTTTCTTTCATGCTGTTTGTCTTCTTTTCCACGACATTGTTCTCAGCCGACAGAACAGAAGCGCAACCAGCCTCGACGCAGGAATATCGCCTCATAGGAACGATACAAAGCCATACTTTTACCGGCGCAGTACTTATGGTTACGAAGGGCGAGCAGTCTTTTTTCAGACTAAACGATATTCTCCCGGACGGGTCGCGGATCGTTGAAGTGCGGCAGAACAGCATATCGCTGAAAGGTGCCGACGGATCACCCTATGAAATGTATATCGCCCACGAAATGTCCCAGGAAACCGGGAACGTCGCATCATCCGTCAGACCCAATACGCCGCCGGTCGATCCCTATGCGCCGGGCGCAGCAATACGTGGCATCGGCGCAGAACAACCGAACTCTCCTGTGCGACCTCGCGGTAGGTCCCGTCGACAACTAGAAGAGGAGTGAGGGCAAGTCGTGTCCGTAGAAGTTTCACCGCTTTGAACTCATACAGCCGCCGCAGGGTCGGGCCAATCTCCTTCCGAAGCTGTCCGTAGACGACCTTTCTCCGGGCTTCGCCACCCGGTATTTGCAACCTCTTCTCCAATGGTTTGCCCCCTTTTTACGATGGTCACCGAAGCAGTGGTCTTATTGCAGGAGAGGAGCTTATCTTTACTAAGAAACCTCAGCATAGCTTTTTTATCATCTTCCTCGCCTGCGCAGGAACTGAGCTGGTAAATTAAAAAGGCCCGGATTTTCGTCCGGGCCTTCACTTTCTGTTACTATACGTTCACATCGTCATTTCGTGACTGCTACCAGTTTTGAGTTCCATGGCAGCTCGGCGAGCATGAGGTGCCGTTGTAGTTCACATTACTATTGATCGTTGCCGAGGCAGGACCTTCCATCACCGAGGTATTCAATGAGGTAAAATGGGTGAGGGGAAGCTTCAACGTGTCATGACACTGATCGCAGGGGATAAGCTGCGTATTCACGTGTAAATCGTGCTGACCGGAGACGAAGCTGTTATATTCGGCAGTACCGAAAGCGTGGCAAACTGTGCATTGCGTATTTACGTCGATCGTCGCTCCCGACAGCCAGCCGGGTGTCGTCTGCCCCCCGTGGCAGCTGACCTTGGAACAGGTGCTGCTTGCTGCGTCATAGGAAGCGGTTCCGCTTTTTGCATTGTAGGAGCTCAAGAACATCACATCCACTGCACTGTTATCGTGCTTCAGCGTACCGGATCCTGCGCCGCTGTGACAGGAATTACAAACATTTGCAACGTTGGGCAGCGCATTGTGAACCGCATGCGTTCCGCCCCGGTTTGGTGCGACTGTGCCTGTCGGGGGATTCCCGTGACAGGACGTACAATTCGTCAATACGAAAGGCGATCCATTCAAATGGCAGGGAGTGCAAGATACCTTTGAAATGCCTCCGGACAAATCGCTCCCATGACATTCGGAACAAGAATCCGGAGCAGCCTGTGCTGGCTGCGCGTGTCCCGCCGGAAGCCACCCTGCCGGATGCCCCGCGGTCGAGTTGAACGGTGCCTCGGAATTCGCGGTCGAACTGCCGCACCCTCCCAGAACCAGCATTCCCGCGAGGATGAGCACGCCGAGCATCATCATTTTATTTATCGGTGACATACTTTGCACCTCTCATTGTTCTGACGGCCATGGCACGGAAAGCACGATGAAGGGTTGATCCTGCCGTCGATCTTGTGCTGGTTCAGATAATCCCCCCGGTGGGGCAGCGTAAGTTCAGGGGAATCTTTGTACTTGTCGCTCGGCTTCAGTTCTTCCACATGCGCGTGACAATCGGAGCAGAATGCCTCTTTATGGCAGACGCCGCAGGTCCGTTCGTTCTGACTCGCATAGAACTTGTGCCTCGTGCTAAAATCGCTCGTGTGATTCATCGCTGCCCTGTCGTCAGTGTGGCAGTCGCTGCACATCGGAGGATAGGATACCTCCACCGGATGCCATGCCGCCATGCTCGCCGTTTTCGCGCAGGCGAACAGCATTCCGGCAAATACCGGCAGGAGCAGCAGAAAGGCTATTTTTACCGTCTTCATCTTCATGTTACACACCCTCCTTCCGCTTGCCGTAGCCAATATCAAAACTGTAGATCAATTTAAAGAATGTCCGTATATCCTTTTCGAAATCCGGATTTTTCGAATATTCAACATCGGCTCCAATCTTCAGCTTTTCAGCCAGTTCGTAGGCCGCAGCGAGCGATACAGAATATGCATCCTTGACGCCGTTGATGGCTTCCTTATATTTGACGTCAAGCGCGTCCAGGGTGACATCGGCCTTGCCGAACTTTCCAAATAGGTAGGCCCGGTACTCATCGTACTTCAGACGGTCGTCATCGCCGTCCATCTTGTGCAACGACAGCCCTGCACCCCCGGCCTTTACCACGCTGTACCTGATGTTACCGCCGTAGTATTTTGCGTCACCTGCGATGCTGTAGGAGTACCCCTTGTAGTCCAACGAGATATTCAGTTTGTCAGTCAAACCAAAAGCGATCTGCTCTCCCAGGATTCTGACCTTTTCGTCCTGGTCGAGGACGGATGGCTGAAAACTAAAGGCGGAGGACGTCGCGCCGGTGAAGTAGTCCTTGTAATTGATTACGGATGCCTCGGTGTTGAACCGTACCCTGGCAAAGGGACCGAGCACAAGGAAATAGGAATGGTTCGCCCAGTCTTTTGTTATCTCATTATATTTGGAATTGCCCATAAGCTCGACTTTGTTGATCGGCCGGAGCCACAGATCGATGCCTTCTTCCTTGCGGAAGTCTTCGCTGTTCTTTTCTTCCTTTAGAGCAGAGACGCCGATCCGGTACAGGCCGGGTATCTGATGTGACAGCCGGCCTCCGTAGATGACATTGTTCCCCGGAAGGTCAATTTCCGTCTCTACCGGGGTTCCGCCGAAGGCCGATACGCCGAAACCCTTGGCTAGGTCGGTTCTTGCGTACATGCCATCTACTCTCTCCGCTGCTACACCTTCAAATACCATGACGCGGCCGAGATTAACGGCGGCATTATTGCTCGCACTTTTATAACTGAGATAGCCGTATTGAAGGTCGCTGTTCGATTTGTTGCCGAACTCTTCGGTTTTCAGGTCATACCGGAGCCAACCGCCGAAATGAAACGACACCTCTTTTCCGGGATCCTGAACGGAAAAATTGAGATATTCGTAAGCACTGAGGATCTTCTGCTTGTCTGCATCCTCTCGGGATTGCACATAAGTACTGGAATCACCTGACAGGGTAACAGCCAAGGAGACCGTAGAGATGAACGGAGACATCATCACCAGTACTGCCGCCATGAATGCCGCCCGAATGACAAGGGGACCGCTCAACAACGCTTGAATCATCCTGTTATATTTCAAAATGCTTTCCTCCTTTCAAGGTTTAATATCAGCGCGAACAGGAGAAGATCGGCGCTCACGCATCGCAAAGCGCAGGCTTTCGCGTAACCGGATCAGGATCCCAATGCGCCTTCCAGACGCATGGCCCGCACTATCGGTGGATTTAAAGATCCTGAAATGGGTGTATTCTCCCGCGGATTCGATATTGTCCCATCGGGCATCTGGATAATCATGGTCATCTTTACTTTGACCGGCCAGGAACCATCTTTTGTTTGAGCGCTCCGCTCCAGGACCACCAGGGGTGATGTTATCGTAAAGGTCTTGCCCTTCAAAATCCCGGAATCTTCTATTGCTTTGATAACCTCCGCATCCGAAGGCTGGGAAAATCTGGAACAACTTGCCATGGAAAGGATCAACGTTGTCAGGAATAATACCACGAAAATACTATTGCCTTGCCTCTCATCTGATTCCGGCTCCTTCCGTCTTATGTGTTATTTTTTTTCGATTCGAGCACAAATAATAAATGCCCCGCAAACAGGAACAAATCAACGCACGAGCGTGAATACTGTAATGAGAAATACAGTTATTTGTCAAATACTATCGTTGTCAATCACTAATTTGACAAAGGAAAAGAGGCGGACCCCGAAGGGTCCGCCTCAATGGTGTCGTGCGCGTTAATAATCCGCGCCTAATCAGTACCATGCTGTTCTTACGGCTGCATGGCTTCGCTCCGCTGCCGGTAGAGCGCGCCGCCATTCGCCTTCATGTGATCACCTGCCGTTGTGCTGTCGTGGCAGGCGAAACATACAGCGGAGATCGGCGAGCTCACCAGGGTCGTACCCGCGGCATCAGGCCGACGCCGGTGCTGGCGCTGAAGCTGAATCCGCTGCCATAATTCATATCCAGTGTGACATAGGGCGAGAACGTAAAGGAGTTGGTCGAGCTTGAGGCCAGCGTACCGGTAGCGACGGTGGTCCACAGCAGATTCGTTCATCAGTGCGCCGCCGCCGGAGGTATACGCGTCGGCGTGAAGTCAAAGTACCCGGAAACGTGGCAGGCCAAACAGTATTTCAGCAGATCAGAGCCATCGCCGGAGAGCGGATAGGTGATGTCCAGTATCCGTTGTTGCCGAGCGGCATGCCAGATGAATGGAACGGTCCGCTTTGCGCCCGATGGATTGCATGAACGAAGGTGCTGGCATTCGCGGACCAGCCACTGCTGGTCCTGTTCGGATTGTGGCAGAACGAGCAGGTCGGTGCGTCATTCCGCTGTCCGGCATGGAACGACGGATTGCACCCAGGTGTCCATGGCATTCGTTGCACTTTGCGGTATCGACTGCGATGCGCCGTCCGGTGTAGCCGGTGCCAACCACTGACTTATCAGGCGCCGGAACGATGAGACCGCCGACGCCGACGCCCGTCGAAACCACTGTCTGGGAGAAGGTGCAGGCGGATGCCACCGTCGGGTCCGCAATCGTGTAGCCGGTGTCTGGGTGAGCGGCGGGGTCGTCGACAAACTGTAGGTGAAGCCTGACTCCGCCGGTGAGCATCTTTGCATTTGAGGCGACCTTCACGCCCGTGAGCGTGATGGTGTACGTAGGACTTGCGGACGGGACCGGTCGATGCCCGCGGCGGTCCGGTCGCGGCCCCGTTCCAGATGTTCTTGATGTATCCGCTGGCAGAGGCGTTGAAGTCAGCCGGGGCGTGATGCCGTCCTGCGGCACAGCCCAGGCAAAGTATACGCTCGGCGAGCCGACGAAGTTGGGGAACAGCTGGCCCGTGGTGTCGGGGTTGAAGCTGGTCGGGTGCCGTCAAGCGAAATGAGAGAATGTGATCGTCGGACGCTGTGCGCCGTTCACCGATGTCGTCCCGACGCTCACCACATTGTAGGTAACCACGACCGCTCCTGTCGGCGGGGTATCATTCGAAGCCACAACGCAGGCCGCGTTGGTGCTCGAACTACTGCCGGTGCTCGTACCGGTCAGGGCGGTGACAAGGAGCAAGTTGTTCGGATCAGGTTCAGCGATGGCTACGTGGACATTTGCGATTGCTGTTTGAGTATACAGAGCGAACATGCGCCATCGTCGCTCTGAACTCCGCCGAAATGGAGTTTGAAACCCGGGAATACTTGGTTGGTATTGGGGTCAGGGCCCAGGCTATATTGTCATGGCAGGAGCCGCAGGCCTTCCTGCTCGGATTGGTCAGATGTCTGCCGCCCTGGGTGCCGGCATGGCAGGTGGTGCACTTTCTCACATCCTGCGGATAGGTGACCTCATTGTAGAGAACTCCGCCATAGTTGTAGCCCGTCAGGCTGAGTTCATCGCCCTTATGGATCTGATGGATCATCCTGACGAATTCACCGGACGCGAAGCCCCTGGCTGTCGAGGTCGGGTCAGAGCCAGAGCCACCTGGCCCTCACGATATTGGTGCTGCCGGTCATTACACCGCTGGCATTCGGAGACGTCGCGGTACGACCGTTTGCGCGCTGATAGGTATGGCACATCACGCAGTATTTCGTGTCGTCGCGGCCGCCGTGCGGAGTGGTGATGCCGAGCTGGTAGTGGCAGGCATCGCAGGCGCCCTCTGCAACGATGTCAGCTGTATCGGCGAGCACGGGAAACCACCTGCCGAGGGGACAAAGTCTCTGGTCAGATCCAGTGGCTCCTCGTCGAGCGTGCCTCCGGCAACGGTCCCATAGACCCGGATCGCCATACGGTGGGTCTTGGCCGGATCATAGGTGACGCCGGCTACGGTCGTTACGTTCTTATTCATGGTGTAGGTGTAGGTGCCGTCGCCGTTATCCACGAAGTTAGTTGCAACACCTGTCAGTCGGCCGGGAGGTCGCTGAGGCCACTTCATAGCTTTGCCAATAGGAGGGGAAGTGTTCGTGGGAGATTCAACAAGCTGGGCAAGGGTAACCCGCAAGTTGTTCACGATGTCGACGTCCCCGTTACATTCGACTTCAGGCCGACAATGCCGTGGTTCGCGGAATCTTTAACCGTGAAATTGACGACCGGTGTCACGGTCGCGATGGTGACGAGATCGACGGTGCCGGTCATCCTGATCCCGGCCAGTTGCGCCGCATTCTGCTCGATTGATATCCACACGCCGCACCAGTCGACGTAGTCATCAGCGTAAGCGGCGCTGTGAGGGCGACAGCGGGGATACCGCGTGCATGTCTTTAATAGCCGCTACGGTGCCGGGGCCATGACAAATAAGGCACTGTTCATTGGCTGGAGCTGCCGTAAGGTCGGTGCCGTTCGTACCGTTCGTGCCGTTCGTGCCGTTCGCTCCATCGGAGCCATCGCTGCCGGAACATCCAACAAACATCAATGGCAGGATAAAGAGTAAAGCTAATGCCAACAATACATATTTATGCTTAAAAATCTTCATAACCTTTGCACCTCCTTAATTTATTTTTTTCTCACGCTCTCTGCCAGTTGCAAACCATCTAAAAGTGAATTGCCCCGCAGCAGAGCTGCGAGGCATCCTAAATTCGCTAGAACCTAAAACCAATTTGCTCATCATGCTGATACCGAATATACTTTCTGATAACTTCTGCCGTTACATTGTTACCAACCGAATGGACAAAAGTAACCGTCATTTCAGAGTTCTCCTCCCCAAAGCTTTTTCTTTATCTCGGGGAATTCTCGAAACATCATCTTTGCAGATATGCTTTTGATTATCTGCACTACCCTCGCTGGAGCACACTTCGGTGGCACAACCAAAAACAAATGTACATGATCATCCATTGCTTCCATCGTATCTATTTCAAATTCATATCGCTCTGCGATCTCACGAAATATCTCTTTCAGTCTCGTCGTCATTCGATCGTTGAACAGCTTCTTTCGATATTTTGGTATCCATACAAAATGATACTTCAGATCATAGACGCTATGCTTGCTTCTTCTCAATGGGCATGGCCCATATTGTAACAGATTCTTATCCTGACTTCGTCAGGATCGTCCTTTTCATCCCAGCAGTAGAACTGCTGGGTATTCAAGGACGGGTTTTTATAAATTTTGCGGGAATGTTGTTGCTGCCACCTCCTTTCATTCATCAAACTTCGCATTCCATTATACACACTGTTTCTGAGGCTGTCGTACGATGTTCGAAATGCATAAAACGGGTGGTCTATGTATACTCGCGATAGTGAAAAAGTGAATGAAAATATGCGGTCAGGCGTTCTTCACCGCCTTAATGAAAGATGAAACAGGAAAAGTATATCAGAGGATATTTCGCATGTCAATGAAAATGAAATTGAAGCAAATTAAAATATGGAATACCATAGAGAGGTTGAGTCCGGACCCGATCGGTTGCAACTATCTGATTTTCAGCGAGAAAGCCGACAGTCGTGCCGATCGATGCAAAGAAGATAAGACTGAACGCAGTGGCCCAGAACAGCGAACCGGTGAGGTCGATAAAATTTCCATGAAAGCCCCTTTAAAAGACGAGGCGTCAGAAGTCAGGAGATAAAAGACGGAAAGCAGCAGCAAAGATAAAAAATCTATTACAATGATTCTCCTGACTCCTGAATTCTGACTCCTGGCTCCTTCAATTTTTTTATTATTACCCCCCATAGTTCTTTGATCCCCTGCCCACTCTTTGCCGAGGTCAGCACCAGTTCTTCAGAGATTCCCAGCCCTGCGCTGGTACTCCGTCGGGCACGGTCGGTCTCCTGCCGGTTAAGCTTGTCGATCTTGGTCAGCGCGTAGATCACCGGGATATCGTACTGCCGGAGCCACTCGATCAGCTGGACGTCCCGCTCATCGAGTTCTCTCCTGCTGTCCAGGAGAACAACGACAGCGGACAGATTCGGTGAGTTTTTCAGATACCCTTCGATCATCGACGCCCGTATCCCCCCCATACCCTGCTGCTCGTAAAAATCAATCTCTGGAACAAGTGATATAATCATAATCATGAAGAGCGTTAGGGGAAACATGGAACAAAACGCCTCCAGGTCTATAGCCCTGAATCTCATGAGCGAGTTTGCCAATCTGACCGGGCTGCTATCGGACAGTACCACGCCACGGCGCTACTTGTGGACAGACGCGTTTGCCGTCTGCAACTTCCTGGGACTTTATCTTCAGACACGTGATGAACAATTCAAAAAGCTCGCGTTGCACCTCGTCGATCAGGTTCATTTCATACTCGGACGACACCGTGAAGATGATCCAAGAACCGGCTGGATAAGCGGTCTCCCTGAACAGGAAGGCAGACTCCACCCTACCAGGGGCGGGTTACGAATCGGCAAGGGGATGAACGAGCGGACGCCCGGTGATCCCAATGATGCACAGTTGGAATGGGACAGGGATGGCCAGTATTATCATTACCTGACGAAGTGGATGCACGCTCTCAATAGAATAAGCATGATCACGGGAGATCCAACCTGCAATAGATGGGCGATTGATCTTGCGAAAACCGCACACGCCAGGTTCACGTATCTGCCATCATCCGGCGATCAGAAACGAATGTACTGGAAAATGAGCATCGACCTCTCGTACCCGCTTGTAGCCTCGATGGGGCAGCATGATCCTCTCGATGGCTTCATCACCTATCTCCAACTCCAGTCTACTGCAGTAAAGGATCCCAATAAATCCGCGGAATTCGACCTCAGCGAAGAGATTAAAGACATGGCCGACATGTGCGAAGGAAAAAGTTGGGTAACCGATGATCCCCTGGGTATCGGTGAACTCTTGAGCACTGCATATAAATTGGCTCAATTGATCATGATCGAAGGGTTTGATCAAGCCGCCCTTCTGGATGTTCTCCTGGATTCTTCACTGATCAGCTTGCAAGCCTATACAAGGGGAAGAAGTCCCCTGATGTCTCCTGCCAATTACCGGCTTGCATTTCGGGAACTGGGTTTGTCTATAGGATTGCATGCAATTGAGAAGCTGCAGGGACTGATCAGGCAAACTCCGCGCGATTTCAAGATGAAACACCGCCTGCATTCGCAAACCGAACACCTGATGCGATATACACCGCTTGGTGAAGTTATTGAGACTTTTTGGCTTGAACCTGCAAACAGACAGGCGGGCAACTGGAGGGAGCATCGCGATATCAACATGGTGATGCTGGCAACCAGTCTTGCCCCTGATGGGTATCTCACGCGGAGATAAGTCAACGGGCCGGCGTGCCGGACATTCATTTTGAAATACATCGAATATCGTATTCTGACACCTTAAAACACTGGAAAATTCCGCGCGAAAGCGTTATTTTATGACATAGGTACTTATCAAAACTTTCCTCATACAAGTCATGTGTGCAGATTGCAAGTTCCATTTTTCAGCAAGTACATGGCACCGGGAGTGCCTTGCAAGGCTGATATTCTACCCAAATTAAAAAAGATCGCCGCGTGTGCGGCTCTCGGTCCAAAAAAACACTGGCGGCATATACATGGCAATACGCGGATTTTCAAAAATAACAAAGGAGGATTTACCTTGAAGACAGGTACGATAATATCAAACGGAATCATCATTGTCCTTCTCCTGGCCTCGACATCTGCCGTTGCCCAAATACTTCCTGAAGACCCATCCAGAGGGGGCCAGCTGCTTGTGAGCAAAGGATGCGTGAAATGCCATGCCGTCAAAGGCGAGGGAGGGAAGACCGGGCCGGATCTGGGCACGATCAGTCTCGGCGGTACACAACTGGATTTGGCAGCCCAGATCTGGAACCACACTCCCTCCATGATCGCGGGCATGAAACAAGCGGGGCTCGCCAAAACTACGCTGACGGGGCAGGAATTTACCGAGATCACCGACTATCTCTATTTTCTTAGATTCTTTGATAAGCCCGGAAATGCCGCCTCAGGGGAATATCTCTTCGAGCAGAAGGGCTGCATCTCCTGTCATCTTGTCTCGGGCAGAGGCAAGGACGGCGAGCCCGGGCTCGATGAGTTTCCCCGGAACGCTTCACCGGTTTTCCTGAGCCAGGCGCTCTGGAATCACAGCCTTCGGATGATGGCCCGCATGGTGCGGAGAGGAGTGATGTGGCCCCATTTTACGGACACGGAGATGATGGATACGCTGGCTTATATCAAGACAAAGGCAATGGGGCCGGAAGAACCTTTTTTCTTCAAACCCGGTAATCCCAGGGAGGGCAAAGTCGTCTTCAATGCCAAGGGATGTACCAAGTGCCATCCCGTCCATGGTGAGGGCGCAAAAGAAGGCCTCGATCTCGGGAAAAGGGCGGGGTCCTTTTATACGAGCCTCACCCAGATCGCTTCGAGCATGTGGAACAAGAGCCCTGAGATGATACTGTTCACCATAGCTCCAATGCAGGGCGGAGTTCCCCGGTTCACCGCGAAAGAAATGACGGATCTCCTCGCCTATCTTTACTTCCTCCATTATACGGACGAGCCCGGGGATTCATCGAAAGGGGAAAAACTCTTTTCATCTATCGGGTGTGCGCAATGTCACGGTCTGGACGGGAAACGCGGTACACTTATGTATATCGATCTCTCCAAATTCCGTTACAGCCAGCCGACCGAAATCGTAGCCAGTATCTGGAATCACAGCATCAAAATGCAAGCAGCGACAGAAGAGAAAGGCGTTCCCTGGCCTCAACTAAAAAAAGGAGAGATGGCGGACCTCCTGGAATATATCCGGACTCCCGTAAAGAAATAGCGACAGGGAAACCCCGTATGCTCAAACATTCCACCAGTGAAATAGCATAATTAAAGCTCAGGAGGTTACCATGAAAAAGTCGCTCGGTGCCAAAACACTAGCTCAGCCGGCGCCTGCCTGGGTTATCGGAAGCTATGACGCTCAGGGCAAACCGAACATCATGACTATTGCATGGGGTGGAATCTGCTGCTCACAACCTCCGTGCGTCACTATTTCTCTGCGCAAAGCAACGTATACATACGAATGCATCAAGGAGCGCAAAGCTTACACCGTTAACATCCCGTCAGCTACGTTGGTGAAAGAGGTAGACTACATCGGCATTGTTTCGGGAAGAACTGTCGATAAGTTTGACATAACGAAACTGACTCCTGTTCGAAGCGTGCTTGTCGACGCTCCGTTTATAAAAGAATTCCCTGTTGTTATCGAGTGTAAAGTGCTGCATATCGTGGAAATCGGACTTCACACCCAATTCATTGGAGAGATTGTGGACATCAAGGCCGAAGAGTCGGTGCTCGACGACCAGGGAATGGCGGATATCCTGAAGGTCAGGCCGCTAATTTTTAATCCAGGTCAAGGCGCTTATTACAGCGTCGGCGAGCTTATTGGCAAAGCATTTTCGATAGGCAAACGAGCGTAGACTATTGATCGAGGAATTAGCAGGCCGCTGAAAAAGTCAATTAACTACCCGAATTGTCATTCTGAGCGTAGCGAAGAATCTTGCATTCCAAAGATTAAGATCCTTCACTTCGTTCAGGATGACACCAAAAGAGACATTCTCAGCAAACTGTTAGAGGCGCGTTTTTGAAAAGTCAAAAGCGTTCACCACGGAAACGCCGAGACGCGGAGAAAAGCAGATAAATCGAACGATCCTTCGCCCGCAGGCAGATCCTGAAAAGTGCACCGCCTGCGGCACCTGCATTGATCACTGCCCTGTGTCTGCTTTGTCCATGATTGATAATATCCCTCAAGTAGATGCCGATACTTGCATCGCGTGCTTTTGCTGTCAGTAAATGTGTCCCGAGAAAGCGATTGCCTTGAGATAGTCTAGATATATTCCTGTAAGAGGTTCAACAATCCGACAAGAAACTGACAAGGGGAATACATAACTAGGGCGTGGTTCGGATACGGCAAACACTGCCAGCAGTAAAATGACACCATGAAAACAAGTCCATCGATAAAATCAAAGCCGATAACATCGAGCTTGATCGCCCCCTGCGGGATGAACTGCCGCCTCTGCCGCGCCTATATCCGGGAAAAGAACGCGTGCCCTGGGTGTCGAGTCAACGACCGTCTGAAGCCGAAAACCAGATCCCTGTGCAGGATAAAACAGTGTGAAATGCTGAAGGGTGATAATCTGAGGTATTGCTTTGATTGCGGGAAATACCCATGCGACCGGTTAAACCAGCTCGACAAGCGTTACAGAAAAAATTACGGTATGAGCATGATTGATAATCTTAATAACATAAAGCAATTCGGCATAAGAAATTTCATCAAACAGGAAAAGGACAGGTGGACATGTTCCACCTGCGGCGAAATCATTTGTGTCCACGAGGAAAGCTGCATTATCTGCGGCTACAAATGGCGCTGATCACCAATCTTCTCGGGCCGCAAGGATTAACAAATGATGTCCTCGTAAAAAGTCGACATCGTGCTTATTCCGTCATTCCCGTGCAAACGGGAATCCAGTCTTTTCAATCATATTCTTGACCCCTGGATACCCGCTTTCGCGGGTATGACGACTTCTTACGATTGCATCATAAACAGTCGCTTTCACTTTCTCCCCATCACCAGCACTGTATCATTGATAAGTTTTTCCCTGACATTCTTAAACCGCGCTTTCACAAGCCACTTCTTCATTTCCTGCGGTGTATAGCACCTCCCGTTCGACGTATTCACGAGCATGTTCACCGAGAAGAGCGCTCCAACAGGCGGATAAGCCCTGTTCGGCCCGACGAAGAACTCGTGGATCACGACCTGGCCGCGCGGCTTCAGCGCGTTATACGCTTTCTCCAGGAGCGCGATATTTTTCTCCTCGGAGTAGGAATGGAACACCTGGCTGATGAGTACGAGGTCATAGTCTTTGCCGACCGGATCGGTAAGAAAATCCCCTGCCTTGAGCTCGATCGTTTTTGCCTTTGACGTTCGGATGAAGGACTTTGCAACTTCAAGTGAAGTGGGCACGTCGAAGAGCGTGACCGAAATGCCCTTCTTCGCAAGTTCAATGCTGTAGGTGCCTGGACCGCCACCCAGATCCAGCGCCGTTTTAACGCCGCGCAGGTCTAGGGCTTTCACGACCGCGGGAGCGCGAAATATGGCATTATCATGCATAGCCCTGATGAAGACCTCGTGATCGCGGCTTTCCGAACGGGTCGGCAGGCCTGTCTTGACTATTTCGTCGAGGTTCGACCATGATTTCCAGAGCGTGTCGGCGTGGCGCAGCATGTCGCCCTGGTACGTGGGGCTCTCCTTCAACAGAAATTGTTTGGCCAGGGGAGTGATCCGATAGCGTTTCCCCTGCTTCGCCAGCAAACCGAGGCTTACCACGGCGTCGAGCAGTATCTCGGTGGCGCGAAAGTTCGTCTCGAGAATATCGGCCAATTGTCCCGCGGTCCTGGCGGTTTTCAGATGTTCAAAGATATTGTAGTTGTTCGCGGTCAGCACAACGCGTGCGGCCCGAAATCCTCCCCACAGACTTGCCAGTTCACGCGCCTGTTTGGTGATTGCCTTGTTCATCGCTCATTCCCCTTTTCAGTAACAACTTGAATTTTGCTTGTCTATGGAATCAGGTCTATCTTTTTGACAGTCCCCTATTTAAATAAAGACGATCAAGAGCTTTCTCCTGACTCCTGACTTCTGACTCCCGGCTCCTTTAATTTTATTATTATTGCGGACCACAACTCCTTGATCCCCTGCCCGCTTTTGGCAGAGGTGAGGACCATGGTACCAGCGTCCCCCAGTGCCGCGCTCATGCTCCGTCGGGCCCGCTCAGTCTCCTGCCGGTTCAGCTTGTCGATCTTGGTCAGTGCGTAGATCACGGGGATATCGTACTGCCGGAGCCACTCGATAAGTTGGACGTCCCGCTCATCGAGTTCTCTCCTGCTGTCCAGGAGTACAACGACAGCAGACAGATGCGGTGAGTTTTTCAGATACCCTTCGATCATCGGCGCCCAGGCATCGGTCACTGCATGGGGAACGCGGGCATACCCGTATCCCGGCAGGTCGACAAAGTAGAAGGATTCATTGACGATGAAGAAGTTGATAAGCTGGGTCTTACCAGGCGTCTGGCTCGTCTTTACCAGGTGCTTCCGGTGAAGCAGCGAGTTGATGATCGAGGATTTTCCAACATTCGAACGGCCGGCAATGGCGATCTGGGGTCTGCTGTCTTGCGGGAACTGCTTCGGTCCCACGGCGCTGATGACGAATTCGGCTGAGAGTATTTTCATAAAAAAAAGGAGCCGGAAGTCAGAACCCGCCAGCCAGAATATGGGAATAAACAATGGATATCAATATTCCTTGCTCCTGACTCCGGTATACTAACTCCTGGCTCCTGACTTCTGGCTCCTTCTCTTAGGCGATCTTCTCGTAAATGAGCAGCGGCTCCGCCCCTTCGGTGATCACCTCTTCGCTGATGAGGCATTCGCGGATGCCCGGCTGGGAAGGGACGTCATACATAACGTTCAGCATCACATCCTCGAGGATGGCGCGAAGACCCCGGGCGCCGGTCTTGCGGTTGATCGCCTTCCTGGCAATGGCCGTGAGCGCGCCGTCCGAGAAACGGAGTTTGCAACCCTCGAGCGCGAGCAGCTTCTGGTATTGTTTAATCAGTGCGTTCTTGGGACGCGTAAGGATGTCGATCAACGAGTGCTCATCGAGCTCTTCGAGCGTTGCTACAACCGGCATGCGGCCGATGAATTCGGGGATGAGCCCGTATTTGAGCAGATCGCCGGGCTGGAGGCTCGCGAGCGTCTCGGAGAGCTTCCGTTCTTTCTTGCTCTGAATGTCGGCGCCGAACCCCATGGTCTTCTGGCCGACGCGCTGCTCAATGATCGCATCGAGGCCGACAAAAGCGCCGCCGCATACGAACAGGATATTCTTGGTGTCAACCTGGATGAACTCCTGGTGCGGATGTTTGCGGCCGCCCTGGGGCGGCACACTGGCGACCGTCCCCTCGATGAGCTTGAGAAGCGCCTGCTGCACGCCCTCGCCCGAGACGTCACGGGTGATCGAAGGGCTCTCTGATTTGCGGCTGATCTTGTCGATCTCGTCGATGTAAACAATGCCGCGCTGCGCCCGCTCCACATCGTAGTTGGCGTTCTGGAGAAGTTTGAGAATTATATTTTCCACGTCCTCGCCCACATACCCCGCCTCGGTGAGTGTCGTGGCATCGGCGATCGTGAAAGGCACATCAAGGATCCTTGCCAGGGTCTGGGCAAGCAGTGTTTTGCCCACGCCCGTGGGGCCGATCAACAGGATATTGCTTTTCTGGAGCTCGACCTCGTCACCGATCTCGTGCTGCACCCCGATGCGCTTGTAGTGGTTATGCACGGCCACGGACAGGATCTTTTTCGCACGGTCCTGACCGACGACATATTCATCGAGGTTGCGCTTGATCTCTGCGGGTTTCGGGAGCCGCGGCTCCTTCGCTTCCTTGGTCTCTTCCCATTCCTCGGTGATGATCTCATTGCAGAGGTCCACGCACTCGTTACAGATGAAAACCGACGGGCCTGCGATCAGTTTTTTTACCTCATCCTGCCCTTTGCCGCAGAACGAGCACTTGAGCGGTGTTGTTGTATGTTCTTTTTTTTCCGTCATAGGGTCATTTCTCCTTCACAAGCCGGGGCGCCTTCTTGGCAATGACATCGTCAACAAGACCATACGCCTTCGCATCCTCGCCTGACATGAAATAATCCCGATCCGTATCCTCATGGATCTTCTCGATCGGCTGCCCGGTATGGTTCGACAGTATCTTGTTCAGCGTATCCTTCATTTTCAACATTTCCTTGGCATGGATCTCGATGTCCGTGGCCTGTCCCTGGAACCCGCCCATGGGCTGATGGATCATAATACGGGCATGCGGAAGAGAGAACCGTTTGCCCTTCGCACCCGACGCCAGAAGCAGCGCACCCATGCTCGCGGCCTGGCCGATGCATATGGTCGAGACCGGGGACTTGATGTAATTCATGGTGTCATAGATCGCGAGCCCGGCAGTCACGATGCCGCCCGGAGAATTGATATAGATAAAGATGTCCTTGTCCGGATCGTCTGCTTCAAGGAAAAGAAGCTGCGCGATCACGGTGTTCGCCACGATATCGTCAATGGGGGTGCCGAGGAATATGATCCGGTCCTTCAACAGGCGCGAATAAATATCGTATGCCCGCTCGCCTCGACTCGTCTGTTCTATTACCATGGGGATCAATGACATATACTCTCCTTCGGGAAAGCCGCTGAGAAACGAGTCAATCAAAACAAATCCTCGAATCAATCTCTTGATTTATTATAGCTCTTCTTTGTGCGGGAAAGCAAGAGACCGAGGGTCTTTTCCTGAACGAGCGAGGCGCGCAGGTTATCAAGGCCGCCGTCCTGTGATTCATAGTATTTTCTGACGGCATCCGCGGTCTGTCCGGCGCTCTTCGCCATTGCCGCAATGGATGCGGACAATTCCTGGTCGGTCACGCTGACATTTTCTTTTACAGCTATCTCTTCGAGCAGCAGGATCCCTTTGACCCGCTTCACGGCCAGGTCCCGGTTCTTTTCCATGAACTTCTTCACGTCAAAAGACTTGATGTCCATGCCCTGGCGGGCAAAGCGGGTGGCCTGCTGCCTCGCCATGGTCTGCAGTTCATGTTCCACCATGCCCTCCGGCACCTCGAACGCATGAGCATCCACCAATCTCGACATCAATTCCTCACGCTGGGCAGATCCCTGCTCGTCGCGCTTTCGCGCCTCGAGATCTTCCCTGACCCGCGCCTTCAGCTCCTCAACCGACTTGTTGCCGCCGGTATCCTTCGCGAATTCATCGTTCAGCTCGGGAAGGACCTTCTTCTTGATCTCCTTGAGCGTCACCGTGAAACGCGCGTCCTTGCCGGCTATTTCCTTATTCGTATAATCCGCCGGGAACGTGACCTGGATCTCCCGTGTCTCGCCTTTTTTCATGCCGACAATCTGCTCCTCGAACCCGGGGATCAGATTGCCCGAACCGATGGCGAGCATATGGTCCACGGCCTTGGCGCCTTCGATGGTCTTTCCGTCATGGAACCCTTCGAAGTCGATGATCGCCGTGTGGTCCTTCGCAAGCGTCTGGCCCTCGACAACTTCGAGCTGTGCGTACATCTCGCGGAGACGGTCGAGCGTCTGGTTCAATTCATCGTCGGTCACCGAAAGGTCCTGTTCCTTCACTTCGATACCGTCATAGGTGCCGAGCGTGATGCTCGGGCGTACTTCCACCGTAGCCGTAAAGCTCAGCGAGGAGCCCTTGGCAAGCGTTGTGATATTCTCGATTTTCGGCATATCCACGGGGCTCAGCTTATGCTCCTGGAGCGCCATGAGATACGAATCCGAGATGAGCCTGTTCATGACCTCGGACCGGACCTCTTCGCCATAATGTTTTTCCACGACGTTCTTCGGCGCTTTCCCGGGACGGAAACCGGGGATCTTTGCCTTTTTGGCAACGTCCTTGATAGCCTTGTCCATCTCTTTGGCCACGGAATCGGGCTCAATTTCGATATTTATCTTTTTCTTTACCGGATTTATTTCTTCTATTACAGATTTCATGGCGATACCACCTTGTGATGAGAGTCGATTGAAGATTGTATGGTCTATCGAAGTTCATGGAGCAAAGTGCGTTAGATCTCGCCTCCGAACTCTTGAACATATCATGGTGCGAGAGGGGGGACTTGAACCCCCATGGTCGCCCACCAGATCCTAAGTCTGGCGCGTCTGCCAGTTCCGCCACTCTCGCTTTAAGAACAAAGAAAGCAGTGAACGTGAAGCAGCCTTCGTCAACCCGCTGCCTGCTGCTCACTGCTCCCTGAGTTTTAATATGGTGAGCCGTGAAGGAGTCGAACCTTCGACCCGCTGATTAAGAGTCAGCTGCTCTACCAACTGAGCTAACGGCCCATACATGATGAGAGTATCAATTGCAAAGAGAGGCTATTATACTTATCTTTAAAGCTTGATGCAACAAAAAAACGATCGATAACCTTCGCTTCGCTCACTCTTCTAATATTTGATGGTGCGCCTGGCGGGAGTCGGACCACTCGTCGCCCGTAAAGGGCTCCCCGGGGCCTGCCCCCTCTGGTATCTCCCCCGAAACTCAGGGGAATCCTTCCCCTGAAACCCCTGAGGTCGTGGCTCTCGGATTTCAACGTAGCCCTTTACCCACTGATATTATCTGGTGCGCCTGGCGGGAGTCGGACCCACGACCTTTGGCTTCGGAGGCCAACGCTCTATCCAGCTGAGCTACAGGCGCGATTAAAAATTTACTGGGCGATGGACGACCGTTCGCTTCGCTCGCTAGGACGATGGACGATTCTTGCTTCTGGCATCTTCGCATCCTTCGTCTATCCTCACCTTCCTGCATTCCTGCAAGGCCGCAGGAAAGTAAGTTGTGTCTCAATTCTTTGCCGGGTGCTGACTTTGACTGTGATTCTGGTGCGCCCGGCAGGAGTCGAACCTGCGGCCTGCGGATTCGAAGTCCGACGCTCTATCCAGCTGAGCTACGGGCGCGGCAAAAACACCTTATAAAAGCTGTAGAGACGGCCGACATGACCGTCTCTACGATCGAAATTTGGGGTGAGCGACGGGGCTTGAACCCGCGGCCACCAGGGCCACAACCTGGAGCTCTACCAACTGAGCTACGCCCACCATGAGGAACGACATACTATTTACAGCATATAAGTTAAAACAAAATAAGCCGTTAGTCAAGCCTTAGTTGAACAGCTTGATGGACGAGGGAGGACCGCTCGCTTCGCTCGCTCGGACGATGGACGCAACGCCTTTTCGTCCCTCATCCATCGTCCTTCTCTATTTCCTTTGCGGAATTCTGGTGCGCCTGACGGGATTCGAACCCATGGCCCACAGCTTAGAAGGCTGTTGCTCTATCCAGCTGAGCTACAGGCGCTTGTCGCTACGCTCCATTGAAAATTGAAGATTGAAAATTTCAAGTTTACAATTTCCAATTACAATGGTCGGGGCGAGAGGATTCGAACCTCCGACTTTCTGCTCCCAAAGCAGACGCGCTACCGGGCTGCGCCACGCCCCGCGGTGTAACTACTGCATTTATACCCTGACTGGGTAGGCCATATAATACTCACACTCCTTCGCATTGTCAAGCGCTATGTCCTGACGGGATCACTGATGACAGACATGCAGACGAAGAACTAAAAGCTTCTTCCTTCGTTTTCTGAACATCGTATGCTGACCTCAAGGTTGTTATCCTTTTCCCTTGAAATGATGTGCGTTTTATACTATGATTATGCCCATGGAAGAACGGATCGGGTCAGTGATAAGATTTTTCGAAAAAACCTCCATTGCAGCGGTCAAGCTTGATTTCGGCGACCTTGCCCTCGGTGATACCATCCACATAAAGGGGAACAACACCGACTTCTCGCAGAAGATCGATGACCTGGAGTTCGACCACAAACCGGTCCAGAAGGCCATCCGCGGCCAGTTTACCGGCATCAAGCTTTCCCAGCACGCAAAACCCTTCGATCTCGTGTACAAGGTTACGGAATAAACACCAACCAATGCTCTTCTACATTATTAAACGCGCGCTCCTGATGATCCCCATCCTCCTCGGCATCACCGTGCTGAGTTTTGGCGTCATGCGGCTGGCCCCGGGCGGTCCCGCCGAGGCGCAGATGGAGTTTTCTGCAAAGGCTTCCGCCGAGGCCCGGGAAAGGCTCCGCAAGCTTTATGGCGCCGACCAGCCCTTTTACAAGCAATACGCAACATGGCTTACGAAGTTCGTGACCCTTGATTTCGGCGAGGCCTTTGCCGACGGTCGCAAGGTCAAGGACAAGATCCTTGAACGCCTCCCGATCACGCTCACGATCAACCTGCTCTCGCTCGGACTGGTGCTTTTGATCGCCATACCCATCGGCATCATGTCCGCCACCCGGCAATACTCGCTCCTCGACCGGTTCACGACCATATTCGTTTTCATAGGATTTTCCACGCCCTCGTTCTGGCTGGCGCTCCTGCTCATCTATCTGTTCGGTGTGCAGTGGGGCGTGCTTCCTATATCCGGCATCCAGAGCCTGGACGTGTCGGGACTTTCGAGCTGGGACAGGCTCATGGACAAATCCTGGCATCTGATCCTGCCGGTCTTCGTGTTGTCCTTCGGCGGTCTGGCCGGATTCTCGCGTTATGTCCGGAATAACATGCTCGAGGTCATGCGCCAAGACTACATTCGCACAGCCAGAGCCAAGGGACTTTCCGAGAATGTGGTCATTTACAAACACGCGCTCAGGAACGCGCTCATGCCGGTTATCACCATCCTCGGCCTTTCACTCCCCGGCATCATCGGCGGCAGTGTGATTATTGAACAGGTCTTCGGCATTCCCGGCATGGGTCAGCTCATGTTCCAGTCGGTTCTCTCACGGGACTACAACCTCGTCATGGGGATCCTGGTGCCCGCCGCGTTCCTGACCTTGCTCGGGAACTTCCTGGCGGACATCGGTTATGCATTTACTGATCCGAGGGTGAGATTGCGTTAGTGCGGATTGCGGAATAAAAGAGAGATCGCTTAAGCAACATGACTAACACAGAATCCTTCACATCACAAACACTTCATTACCTCATGAAGAACAAGCTCGCAGTCATCGGCGGGATGCTCGTGCTGCTTGTCTTCATCCTCTCCATCTTTGCGCCGCTGGTCGCGCCATATAATCCATCGACCATCGACATCAAGAACATCCTCGTCGGCCCGAGCTTTTCCCATCTCCTTGGCACGGACGATCTGGGCAGGGATGTGTTCTCGCGAATGCTCTGGGGTGGAAGGATATCGCTTGAGGTGGGCTTCGTGGCAGTCGGGATAGCTACGATCATCGGCATCATCCTCGGTGCCATCGCAGGCTACTACGGCGGCGCCATCGACAGTGCGATCATGCGGGCCGTGGATATCATGTTGAGCATCCCTACGATCTTCCTCGTTTTGGCCGTGATCGCCATTCTCGAGCCCAATATCATTAATATCATGATCGTGATCGGGCTTACCAGCTGGATGGAGCCGGCCCGGCTCATCCGCGCGGAGTTCATCTCTCTCAAAGAGCGGGAGTTCGTTATCGCTGCGCGCGCCATCGGCGCCACTGACAGCCGCATCATCATGAAGCATGTTCTGCCGAACGGGCTCTCTCCGATCCTTGTTTCCGCCACCATGGGCATCGGCGGCGCGATCCTCATCGAGTCGGCCCTCAGCTTTCTCGGCCTCGGTGTTCAGCCGCCTACCCCAAGCTGGGGCAGCCTGCTTTCCTCTGGCAAGGACAACATCGAGATCGCCTGGTGGCTTTCAGCCTTCCCCGGCCTCGCAATCCTCATCACCGTCCTCGGCTATAATCTGCTCGGTGAAGGCATCCGCGATGCCCTTGATCCAAGGCAACGGGAGTAGTCAGGCAAAGATCGAGGCGTTTGTTCAAAAGGACCGGACGTAGATTATCGTGTTTGGGGTCGGACCGATCTCGCGTTCCTGAAAACCGTGAGGATCAATAAGTCAGGCAATGCGTTGGATAGTGCAGTTGTGAGGGAAAATATCAGATAGTTTGCGGGATAATCTCCTGGAGCCTTTGGCGTTTTCCCTTTCTCAGTAGGGTTGCACTCTTGTGAATGTTGCACAAGAATCTCCTATCAATCATCCTGCTTCTCTGCCTGCTGCTTCGCCTTCTTCCTGTTTGACCGATACCTGCCGATAGCCTTTTCATGTGCATTGAAATCCTTTGAGAAAAAGTGGCTGCCGTCTCCCTGGGCAACGAAGAAGAGATAGTCCACGTTATCGGGGTAAAGCGCTGCAAGGATCGCACCCTCGCCGGGGTTCGCGATCGGCCCCGGGGGAAGTCCTTTGTGGAGATAGGTATTATAAGGAGACCGCCGCTTGAGGTCCTCCCTGGTGACCTGAGTGACCCACGCCTTGGTACCGTAGACCGCGGTCGGATCCGCCTGGAGCCTCATACCCTGCTTCAACCGGTTATGATAAACCGCGGAGATGAGTTTCCGCTCCGAAGGAATCTTGGCTTCTTTTTCCACGATCGAAGCAAGTGTAATGATCTGCTGCTCGGTGAGCCCGAGCTCTTTCGCACGGTTTTTTTTGCCGTCAGAGAACACGGCCTTATATCGCTGGACCATCTTTTTGGGAATATCTTCCAGCTTGATGCCCTTGGGCAGATAGTACGTGTCCGGGAACAGATATCCTTCGAGCGTATCGGCATCAATGCCGAGCGAGTGGACATAGGCCTTGTTTTTCACCAGATCAATGAACTCATGCGGTGCAGAGATGAGCGGAGTGCCGGACAAAGTCCACCCGATCTGATACAGGTTATATCCCTCGGGGACCACTACTTCATATTCGATGATACTGCCTTTTCGCAGATGGTCCAGTACCTCCCAAAGGGTCATGTTCGTGCTCAGCCCATAGTAGCCCACACGTACCTTGCGGCTGATTCCCTGCAACCGGCCGATGATATCGAAGTATCCACGGTAGCGGATGAGGCCTTCTTTCTTGAGCTCCCCGGCGATCGCTTTAAAGCTCATCCCCTCGGTCACCTGGACCTCTTTCCAGACCTTCTCGTTGGATGGCGGAACGAAGAGAGCGATATAAAAATGGATAAGGAATAGGAGCGCTGCCGTAGCGACGAGGAATGACAACCACGACTTCTTCTTCAACCACCTTCGTGTTTTTCCCCACGCAATGGCAAATACCTTTAATCCTTTGCTCATTACTTTCATCGAAGAATGCCTTTCTCCATAGCTCCTTCTTCATAATACACACTCACCCCAATCCACAATCTCTCAGGAGTGAGAGGGCGCATCATAAACAGGAATCGAAGTCAGGGTGACGGTCAGGACGCCGGAAAACGCCGATGTTCATCACTTCCTTGTTTGTACATACAGTTCATGGACGATTCAGGTGCAGAAAACCTATTCCAACGAAGCTCATTGAGAGGGAACAGCGCTCCGGCGTCTGTTAATGCGGTGAGTTGTTTTAAAATATACTCGATGGGGTGTCCTCATTCCGACGCCTGTCCAAGTCATATTAGTGATGGCTGAATTTCCCGAACAGGGCACCGAGACCTCCCCCCGCGCTCAACCGATTATAGATGCTCGGGGGAGTTTTGCAGAAAAAATTGCGCTTGCAGCGTGAGAAAAACTTTCGTCTTTTCCAACAGGTAACCGGATTCGATCCGCATGCCAACGCGATACCTGTGGATCCGCCGTATCTGACAGGTGTGTCTTTGCTGTTTGCCCTACAGATTCAAAAAACACCGGAGCCCTGAATTTATGCCCCGCCTTTCCCGTCGCCGCCTTCAAGTTTCGTGAGACGTGCCGAGATGCCCTGTATTTTCTTTTCAAGCTTTTCAAGGTCGTCGCGGGTCGCGATATTCAGCTTTTCAAATGCACCAGCGACGGTATCCTTGACCTTGAGGTCCATATCCCTGGTGCTTTCCTCGGCCTTGGACGTCCACTCCTTCACTAGTACGGCGGCCTCGCTCTTGGAAAGTTCTCCTGCCTTGACCAGTTCGTCGACTAATTCCCTGGCCTTTTCCTGAGCTCCCAGCCCTACCAACATTGCTTTTTTGATAACATCCGAGACATTCATGATGACCTCCTTGGTTAAGTCTAATTATAACATAACTCAAATCCCGGTGAGAGAACGGAAAAGAAACCTATTACAAGAAACCGGCGGCACCCTCTTTGTCGGGACCTATTTGGCCGCTTTTTTTACCGCATCGTACAACGCGTCGAGAGCCGCGTCCAGTTTTCCGGGATCCTTTCCTCCGGACTGGGCCAGATCGGCTTTGCCTCCGCCCGTGCCGCCCAGGATAAGCGCCATCTCCTTGATGATGGTCCCGGCATGGAACCGGGTCGTAAGGTCCTTTGAGACCATCACGATCAGACTCACCTTACCATCCTTCACCGAACCGAGCGCCAGAACGCCGCTCTTGATGTTGTCCCGCAGCTTGTCGCCAAAGTCCCTGAGGTCCTTCGGGTCCATGTTCTCCACGCGCCTGGCCAGCACCCTGACGCCGTTGATCATCTTAGCGCCTTCGATGATGACCCCGGTCTGGGAGGTCTGCATCTTGTGTTTCATCCGGTCAAGCTCTTTCTCGCTCTCTTTGAGCTGTGCCACCAGCTTCTCGACCCTTCCGACAATGTCGGCATCAGACGCCTTAAGTGCCTGGGCTATCTCCTGAAGGCTCCTCTCTTCTTTTTTTACTTCCCGATACGCCCGTTTTCCGGCAAGCGCCTCGATCCGGCGAACCCCGGCTGCAATGCCGGCCTCGGAAACGATCTTGAACATACCGATATCTCCACTCGCACGGGTATGGGTCCCGCCGCAAAGCTCTTTGCTCACGTCCTTCACCGTGACCACCCGGACCTTGTCCCCGTATTTCTCATCAAAGAGCGCCATGGCGCCGGCGGTAATGGCCTGGTCTATGTCCATGACCGACGTGTCCACAGGATGGTTCTCAAAAATACGCTCGTTCACCAGCTCTTCGATCCGTTCCTTTTCCCGTTCCGTGAGCGACGTGTAATGCGTGAAATCGAAGCGGAGCCTTTCAGGCGACACAAGCGATCCCGCCTGTTTCACATGTTCGCCGAGCACTGACCGGAGCGTTGCGTGAAGGATATGCGTAACCGTATGGTGCCTGGCGATATCAGCCCGATTGTCGGTCTCGACCTTCGCGAGTATTGCATCGCCGATCTTGAAGGTCCCTTTCCTGATCTTGCCTTTATGAACGATCAGGTCCTGGACCGGCTTTATCGTATCCGTGACGTCAAACTTGGATGCCTCTCCCAGAAGCTCACCCTTGTCCCCCACCTGTCCGCCCGACTCTGCGTAGAACGGCGTCCGGTCAAGGATGATCTCCACCTCGTCGCCATCATGGGCCTCAGTGACTTTTTTGTCTCCCTTGATGATTGCCAGTACCTCCGCAGTTCCTTCGAGTACATCATAGCCGACGAAAATCGGTTTCTTGATGCCTGCAGAGACATCCTTGTACACAGGCTTGACCTTTTCCTCGCCCGAACCGGCCCAGGCAGCCCGCGCTTTTTCGCGCTGTTCCTGCATGGCGCGGCGATAGCCGTCTTCGTCCAGTTCGAGATGCATGTCCCTGGCCATGTCGGCCACGAGGTCCAGCGGGAATCCGAAGGTATCGTAGAGCCTGAATAATACGTCGCCGGGAATCATGACCTGGCCCGAGGCCTTGAGCTTTGCAACTGACTCGTTCAGGAGTGCGAGACCGGAGTCGAGCGTGGCAGCAAACCGCTCCTCCTCGAGAAGCACCACCTTAGCCACGTGGTCCCGGCTGTCTGCGAGCTCGGGATAGGCTTCCCGCATCTCGTCCACCACAGACCCGGTGAGCTTGTACAGGATAGGTTTGTTGATGCCGATGAGCTTTGCGTAGCGGCTGGCCCGGCGGAGAATACGCCTCAGCACATATCCTCTTCCCTCGTTTGAGGGCAGTACGCCGTCGGAGATAAGGAAGGTCATGGCCCGCAGATGGTCCGCGATCACCTGGTAGGAGATGTCTGATTGCTCATCTTTATGATACGGAACGCCGGCCAGGTTAGCGATCTCCTTGATGATGGACTGGAACAGGTCGGTCTCAAAGTTACTCCTGACCTTCTGCACGACGGCGGACAGGCGCTCCAGGCCCATGCCGGTGTCGATGCTCGGCTTCGGCAGGGGGGTGAGCTTGCCCGTCTCGTCGCGGTTATACTGCATGAATACCAGGTTCCAGATCTCGAGGTACCGGTCGCAGTCGCACCCCACGGCGCATCCGGGCTTCCCGCAGGACATGTCCGGCCCCTGGTCGATAAGGATCTCGGAGCACGGGCCGCAGGGCCCGGTGTCGCCCATCGACCAGAAGTTGTCCTTCTCGCCGAGGCGTACAATGCGATCAACCGGCACGCCTACCACGGTCCGCCAAAGCTCGAAGGCCTCGTCATCGTCCTTGTAAACCGTCACCCAGAGCTTGTCAGCCGGGAGGTTGACCTTCCTGGTAAGAAATTCCCAGGCGTACTCAATGGCTTCCTTCTTGAAATAATCTCCAAAGGAGAAGTTGCCCAGCATCTCGAAGAACGTGTGGTGCCGTGCCGTATGGCCGACGTTTTCGAGGTCGTTGTGCTTGCCGCCGGCGCGAACGCACTTCTGGCTCGTGACCGCTCGCTTGTAGTCCCGCTCATCCTCGCCGAGGAACACGCCCTTGAACTGGACCATTCCCGCGTTCGTGAACAGGAGCGACGGGTCGTTCTTCGGAACGAGGGACGAACTCGGCACCACCTTGTGCCCCTTTTGGGAAAAGTAGTCAATGAACAGCTTTCGTAATTCGTTCGACTTCAATATATTGCTCCTTACCATGGAATAAATATATTATATTCACGTTCAGAACTGTCATATGAATGCGCAAATCTTGTCGCGTGGTATTCTCCACAAATCCTTCATTCTCCGAATCGTTCCTATCAGTATCTCTTCAGCACATTCCGGATAATGTCGAACGAAAACCCCTTCCGTTCCAGAAACCCCGCCAGCCGACGTCTGCGGGTCTCGCGGTCGAGAGCCTTCATTGTATTCAGTCTCTTCTCGACAACCAGCTTCGCGGTCTCGATCTCGGTTTCCTCGCTGAAAACCTCGGCAAAGACTTCCCGAATCATCTCCTGGCCGATCCCCTTATTCTTGAGTTCCAGCCCGATCCGGCGCCTGCCGAATCCCCGAAGCCTGATCCTGCTCCGCGTCCAGTCATGCGCAAACTGCAGGTCATTCACATACCCGAGCCGCGCCAGGTCGGCAAGTACGGCGCCGATTATCGCATCATTGAATTCCTTATCATGCAAGCTTCGCCTCGATCTCCGCCCTGCTGCGAGGACGATACGTGAGAAGACGATAAGCCGCATTCTTTGCCTTCGTCAGCGCTTTTTTTTCCAACTCCGAATTCCGCAATCCTCAATCCGCAATTGACTACTTGTCCCCGAACCGGTCGATCTTGAAATCGCTGTCCGTTGAAGGTCCCTTGTACTCCCGCGCTTCGCCCTTCTTCTGAGAAGAACCAGGGATATTTCCGGTTCCTGATTTCGTACCACTGATCGTTCCCTGTATGCCCGTGGACGTTCTCTTCTCGTCCTCTTCCATCGCAAGATCGCTCGTTGACTGGATACCCTTGACCTTGAGCGCAAAATCGTCCGGATTGCTCGCCGTCATCAGCGCCTCGTCATAGGTGATGATCCCCTTCTTGTAGAGCATGAGAAGCGACTGGTCGAAGGTCTGCATCCCGTAATGAAGCTGTCCCCCGGCAATGATCGTCGGTATCTGGCGGGTCTTGGTCTCGTCGATGATCGCCTCGCGCACAGACAGCGTACCGAGCATCACCTCCACGGCCGGCACGCGGCCGGTACCGTCAGCCCTGGCCACCAGCCGCTGGGAGATGATCCCCTTGACCACGGATGCGAGCTGCATCCTGACCTGCCTCTGCTGATAGGGCGGAAATACCGTGATGATACGATTGACCGTCTCCGCTGCGTCCAGTGTGTGCAGGGTGGACAGCACCAGGTGCCCTGTCTCGGCTGCGGTCAGCGCCGTGGAGATGGTCTCGAAGTCGCGCATTTCGCCCACGAGGATAACATCCGGGTCCTGCCGGAGCGCGCTCCGGAGCGCGTCACTGAATGAAAAGGTGTCCGAACCGATCTCACGCTGATTCACGATGCTCTTTTTATCCCGATGCAGAAATTCAATCGGGTCCTCGATCGTGACGATATTGGCGGTCCGTGACATGTTGATATAATCGATCAGCGCCGCAAGGGTCGTGGACTTGCCGCTCCCTGTCGTTCCCGTAACCAGGATGAGGCCGCGCTGCTCGCTCCCGATTTTCTGGAGCACCGACGGAAGCATGAGGTCATCAAAGCTCAGTATTTTGCCCGGGACTATGCGGAAGACCATGCCCACGCTGCCGCGCTGCTGGAACACATTCACGCGGAAGCGGCCCATCCCCGGCACGGCGTAGGCCATATCAAGCTCTTTTTTCTCCAGGAACCTTGCCTTCTGGACGGGGTTCATGATGCCTATCGCAGTGGAAAGGGCTTCCTCCTGGGTGGTCCGCTTTTCTGTCTCGAGCGTGATCAGCCTGCCGTCGATCCTGATGATGGGCGGCACACCGACCTTCAGATGCAGATCGGAAGCTTTTTTTTCAATGGTCATTTTGAGCAGATCATTCAGATTCATGGAACCCTCCCGTGCGCTTCGTTGCCGCTATTTTCCTTTCGAGGCCTTCGCCGGTTTTTCCGGCGGCGGAGCAGTCTCCTTTTCTTTTGCCGCCGCGCTCGCCGGGGCGGCAGCAACGGAGCCGGCAAGACCGGCGGCCTGACGCACTTTGACCTCGATCTCAGAGGCCATCTCGGGGTGGTCGTGCAGGAACAGTTTGACGTTCTCCCTGCCCTGGCCGATCCGCGTGCCGCTGTAGGAGAACCAGGCGCCGCTTTTTTCAATGATGTTCTTCTCCACGCCCATATCGATGATCTCGCCGCTCTTCGAGACCCCTTCATTGAACATGATATCGAATTCAGCCGAGCGGAACGGCGGTGCGATCTTGTTCTTTACCACCTTGACCCTCACCCTGCCGCCGGTCACTTCCTCGCCCTCCTTGATTGCCGCGATCTTGCGGATGTCGAGCCGCACTGAGGCGTAGAACTTGAGTGCATTGCCGCCCGTAGTTGTCTCCGGGTTCCCGAACATCACCCCGATCTTCATGCGGATCTGGTTGATAAAGATGAGCGTCGTTGCCGACTTGCTGATGGCGCCGGTGAGCTTTCTGAGCGCCTGGCTCATGAGCCTCGCCTGGAGTCCCATGTGCGCATCGCCCATCTCGCCTTCGATCTCGGCCCGCGGCGTGAGCGCCGCGACGGAATCGACCACGATCACGTCGATCGCGCCGCTCCGCACGAGCGTTTCGGTGATCTCGAGCGCCTGTTCGCCCGTGTCGGGCTGGGAGATGAGAAGGTCATCGGTGCGCACGCCGAGCTTGCGGGCGTACGTCACATCAAGCGCATGCTCCGCATCGATGAAAGCTGCCTGGCCGCCCGCCTTCTGCGCCTCGGCTATGATATGGAGCGCCAGCGTGGTCTTGCCCGAGGACTCGGGGCCGTAGATCTCGATGATCCTCCCGCGCGGTACGCCGCCCACACCGAGTGCGATGTCCAGGCCCAGGGATCCGGTGGATATCGCGGGGATTCCCGCAGGGACTTCCTCCCTGCCCAGACGCATGATGGAACCTTTGCCGAATTGTTTCTCGATCTGGCCTACCGCCAGTTCCAACGCCTTCAACTTGTCCTTATCCGCCATGATGAATCTCCTTTCAATTCAGTACAATTCGTCTGATGACGACGGACGACGCTCACTTCATTCGAGGACGATGGACGATAGCTTGCGCTCGCGCTCACTACGACGAGGGTCCATACGTCCCGCTCCGCTCGTCAATCGTTATTGCAGTTCCACTCTCCCCATTTCCGTATACACCGCGCCTGAAGGCTTGAGTTCACTCTGCATCAGGCTGACCGCGGTTACATCAAATCCTGTCAGGCTTCTGTCCTTGATCTCTGCTAATAGGGCGAGCCATTGATCGCGAGACCTGATATATTTTATCCTGCCAAGGGTAAGGTGCGCGGTAAATTTCCGTTCATCATGCAGCCAAACCGATACCGGCCATGGCATTTTCTACTGCTTCCTGCAGTTTCGTGAGCTTCCCGATATCCCCTGAAAGCCCAATCCAGACCACGCGTGCGTTCCTGGGATTGGGGAACGTCCCGACTCCTTTGACTTCAAGCCGAAACTGACCAATCCCCTCCGCGGCTTTTTGCAGACCGCTAACAATCTCTGCAATCTTCGTCTCCGGGACTTCCCCCAGAAATTTCAGCGTCAGATGCATCCCCTCCGCGCGCGTCCAGCTTGCATCGATATTGGCTTTTCTGAGCTGGTCCTGGACCTTGACCATTTCCTTCTTGATCTCGTCCGGAATCTCTATGGCGATGAAGAGTCGCATGATGAACATTGAGAATACAGGAATCAGCAGTCACGAGCGCAGACGTCGGAAAATGCATGCGACCTCATCTTCGTCTAACTCTCTGCATTCTGTCCACTGCCTCGTCTATCCTATAAGATATCTCCTCACCATATCCAGCGCCATCTGCGAGGCCCTGATACGGACCTGTTCCCGGGTGCCGAGGAACCGGTGTTCATCGATCTTGACACCCTGCGCTGATGCGAGCGCCGTGTAGACAAGCCCCACCGGCTTTTTTTCAGTCCCTCCGCCCGGACCCGCTATGCCGGTAACGGCAAGTCCGAGGTCCGTATGCGCGGCTTGTTGCATCCCCCGAGCCATGGCTTCCGCTACCTGGCCGCTTACCGCTCCATGTTTTTCGATGAGGTCCTGCGGCACACCAAGCATCTCGGTCTTTGCAAGATAACTGTACACCACCACCCCGCGCTCGAAATACTCGGAACTTCCTGCAATGCTCGTGATCCGTCCGCCGATCAGCCCGCCGGTACACGATTCCGCAACAGCAAGCTTGAGCCTTCGCTGTTTCAGGAGCGCGCCGACCACCTCTTCCAGCTCCTGGCCATCCACACCGTACACCGCATCGCCGAGTTTTTCCCGAATTCCTGCGTCGGTCCTGTCAACCTGCTCCTGCACCCGCTCGGCATGGGACCCGCGGGCGATGATGCGAATATCCACACCCGTTTCCTTTGCGGTCAGACCAACAGCCGGTTCACTGCCCTTCAGAATGTTCTGGATCGCCTGGTTCACTGCCGATTCAGACAGACCGCAGGTGCGCAATACGCGCCGCCTGATGAACGTCCTCCCCCCGAACCGCTCTTCGAGCGCGGGCCGGAGCCCCTCGTTGAACATGGCTTGCATCTCTTTCGGCACGCCGGGAAGGACCGCAATGAACAGCCCTTCCTCGTCGCTGAAGAAACCCGGGGCAATGCCTATGGGGTTCTGGAGCAGCCTCGCACCCGTCGGGATAAGCGCCTGCCGGTCATTCGACGCGGCAAATTCCTTTCCCCTGCCGGCAAGCCTGGTGTGAATGGCCTTCAGTGCGTCCTCGTTCAGGACCAGACGTTTCTTGATGACCTTTGCGAGTACCTTGCGCGTGATGTCATCCTCGGTCGGCCCGATCCCGCCGGTTATGATCACAACCGCCGCCCTTCCGAAGGCCCTCCGAAGCGCCTCTTCCATGTCCTGCTCATCGTCCCCCACCACGGTCTTGAAGGCGGTCTCAAGGCCGATGAGCATGAGCTCTTCGGAAAGGTAGAGGGAGTTCGTGTCGATCACCCCACCCGACAGGAGTTCGGTGCCGGTGGCGATAATTTCAGCTCGCATGAAAAATGACTCCTAATCAAACATTAACCACGGATGAACACGGATATACACGGATAAAAGCGCTAAAAACTTATAGTTATAAGGCCTGCATCGGTTATTTTCTCTTGATTCCACACTAACATTCCGCATTCCGAAATCCGCAATCCGAAATTCTTTTCATTGTATCATCGTGCCGCACCCGTCGTCAATAAAATTTGGCCCTTAGAGGAGTTCGTAAGCCCATACCTTTCCATCACTACGGGTTTCCTCAATTCGCTTCACAAGCCGCTTCTTGTAAAGGTTCAGAAGCCGCGTGCCGCTCGTATTCGCCTCGATTTTCCTTGCATCTGCGAGTTCTTTGGACGTGGCCCGTTTCTTTTTGACGATGAAGTCAAGCGTGTCCTTGAGATAATTATTGAGATTGCCCAAAACGATCCTACTGCCGTCCCGCATCTCCGCCATGACCGCGAGGTCTTTTCTCTCGATGGCGACCTCGATATTCTCTTTCTGGTTTTCATTCAACCCCAAAAGGAGCAGGTACTTGTCCCGGTATTCCCCGGCGAGGAGACGCGAAACGAGCTTTGTCACGATCTCGTCGGCGCAGGAATAGTCGATCACTCCGATCTTGGAAAAATCGAGGGCCACCACGGCGCCGTTCGGCTCTTTTTCAATGTCCCGCTCGATCCGCTCCCGTATCGCCTGTCCCGATGGGCGGGTAACAAGGTCCTTCGAACCATTGCCGAGTTCGTCTTTGAGCAATTTGAGGAGGTCGTATTTGATCATTCTATGCCGAAAACTGGATGCTGTTCTTCTGGTGAATGTTTCTTTGACATGCGATTACCTCATTAGGCAAGTCAATGTTCAAATCAGCGGCGCGGCTATTTGAGCCAACTGAATTTGTTTGTTGGGCGCTCATATAAATAGTTCGCCTTTTGTAGCTAATAAATTTAATTTTTACAACCCAACCTGTTTCTGGTGCTATCAAAAGACAACAAAAAGAATCTTTCACATAGTGCTCGTTCCCGTGAATAGTTACTCACGTTCGACAAAATTTTTGCCGGCATATAATATTAGATGCTTTTTAATTTCTCACTTGCCGGGAAAAGCATCTAATATTATATGCCTTCCAAGCGCCGCGCCTTTAATTGCACAATAACGGATCAGCTACAACCTTACATCCGGGTTCCATCTACCCTTCGCAATCTTCGCTGACTCAATCAAATCTTTTTCTGCATATCCGATTCGAACGGATAGAAGTAAAACGGCAAGTTGGGTTTCTCTTTCGTTCATCTTATCTACATTTTTTTGTAGGCTGCCCGGCTTTCCTTTGCCAGGAACCCGATCTTCCGTTTGGGCTTTTCCTCTATCGCCATAAGCTGTCGTATAGCCTCGAACACGAACTGGAACTGGCCGTTATATTTCTTTTCGAGCTCAGCGAGCTTCCGCACCAGGTCCTTGTGTGATGCAATCATTTCCCGGAGTTTGACGAACGCCCGCATGATGGCTATGTTTACATGAACAGCGCGTTTGCTCTTAAGAACACTGGAAAGCATAGCAATCGCCGAGCTCTGTAAAGACATAAGACAGGTATCTGCGGCCTCCACGACCGGTTATCTTTGAGATTCCAAATTGGGATATCAAAGATTCAGCCTGATCCTTGGTGATCTGAAACATAAAATCCGGTGGGAACCGGTCGATATTTCGTTTGACAGCTTTGTTCAGATTGGATGTCTCTACGCCGTAAAGTTCCGCAAGATCGCTGTCGAGCATAACCCGCTGCCCGCGAATTAGGTAAATTTTGTGCTCTATAGTTTCAGCTGTGACTAGCGTTTTCATAACAGCCATTTCCGGCTCCTTTGCAAAAGAGAAATTTTATAAAGGAGAAATTTCCCCTCACCCCGACCCTTTCCCCGAGAGGAAGAGGGAGTAAATATGTATGGTTCAATTGAATCAATTGAACCATAAATGGAAGATTTGTCAAGGGGGAATTTTCAGCACGATAAGGCCCTGGATTCCCGATAGAATCGTTCGGGAATGAGATGCTTATGGTGATCGGGAGCAGGGAAACTCACCCTCACCAACCTCTCCCGTCAAAGGGAGAGGCTACGACATTAGACAAAACATCCCATGCCACAATTCCACAATCAGCAATCCGAAATCCGCAATAGTCATACTTCAGGCAGGAGGATATTTATCTGGCTGCCGGGGAAGGCTATGAGATTCGATTCCTTCGCCTTGCCCCTGGCCCATGCAGGAATAATGGAAAGTCTGGCTGTTCCCGAGCGGATGGAAATCTTGCCCTGCCATTGTTCAACGAACCGCCGGACAGCGGCGAGGCCGTGTCCCCTGCCCTCATCTTCATACCGAGACGCGCCATGAAGCAACGCCTTATCGATGGCATCGAGATCACTTCGCAGCTTGAAGCGTCCTGACAGAGATTTCCGGAACCCAATGCCAATATCCATGACCGCGATTTTGACCACGTTCTTGTTCATGCTCTGGAACCGGTATTTCTGAATGCCCACGAACCCCTTGTTCTCGCTGTGCTCGGTGACGTTCTGGCAGATTTCAGAGAGCGCAACGATAAAGCTGTTGATCGCCCGGTCGTCGTAGCGCAGGTGGGTCGCGAGGATAGCCTGGGCGCGGTCTCTTACCGTGCCGACGATAGCGTGGATGTCATTCGAACGTTCAATGGGAGTGATTTCGAGAAGCACGTCCGATTCCGGGCTGCGACTTTTTTGATTGGTAGTTTGGCACGGGGACTGATCGAGAGAAAAATAGCGGCGTGCGTGGGTGAAAAAATCCATCCGTTCGAGATATGCGCATACTTCGTTGGACTGCGGGAGCAAAACCGTTTTCTTTACATCTTCAAGCATGCAGAGCTCGCCGATCTCAAGGAGCCCAAGCATGCCGTAAGGGTCAATGAAGGAAATGTCTCGAAGGTCGATTTGTTCGGAGCGGATGAAGGACTGGAGGGTCTTTTCAAAGGTCTCTTCGGTTATTTGGTTCATCGGGAAATGAAAAACGCCGCAAGCTGCAGCAGAACATTGGTATATATCCCCGCCCCCACGTCGTCGAGCATCACACCAGGGCCGCCGTGCAGCTCCTGGAGGCGCTTGAGAGGCCAGGGTTTCGTGATATCGAATACCCTGAAGATCACGAAACCGGAGACAATAAAAAACAAGCCGGATGGTATCATGAACATGGCCGTAAGAAATCCGGCGATCTCATCGATCACGATCGAGGGGCTGTCCGTTCGGCCGAGTATGATCTCCGCGTGACCGGCAGCCCACATCCCGACAAGGATTACGAGGATGCAGACAGCAGCATAGTGCACGGAAGGCAGGCCCTTCATCCCCAGGTAGATGAACACCCCCACAACCGTCCCTACCGTGCCGGGGGCGACCGGGGATTTCCCTGCGTAGGCGCCCTGCGAAATAAATAGGATGATCGCTCTCGCTGCCCTGTTCATCTGCCTCTATTCATTGAAAATTTCTGCACATTGTAGCATCAGGCCGAGCTTACAGTCAAGGTTTGTTTTGGCGCGTGAGGGTGAAAATTTTTCATCGGCTATATACATCATACGTCTGATAAAGTATAATAAATAAAATTTGACGTGCACAGAATTGATGTCGTATACGCTGATATGGTCTACGGAGAGGTGTCCTTCCCGGGGGGGAAATATAGTAGCTTTTTTTCTGAAAAACTGATAAAAATAGGCCAACGCATTATGACGTTACTAAGGTAAGGAGGAATTATGGGGAAAACAGTTTTAAACTTTAAAGGGATGTTGTGCCCCATGCCGGTCATTAAGCTGTCGATGGCAGCAAGAAAAGGGGCGCCCGGCGATGTCTTCGAGGTTGTTTGTGACGACCCGGCGTTCGAACCCGATATCACGGCATGGTGCAATGAGACAGGGCACGAACTCACCGGTATTACGAAGGCCGGCAAGGATATCACGGCGACCATCACCAAGAAATAAATTCAGACGGAGGAAGCATGGAGCAGAATGACTTGGCAAAAAATGTGCGGGAACTGGAAAGCCGGCTCGCAAAACTCGAAAAGAACAGCTCCCAGCTGACCATGGTGCTCTTCAGCGGTGACTTCGACAAGGTCTTCGCCGCCTTCATCATCGCAACCGGTGCTCTGGCCATGGGGAAAAAGGTCTCCGTGTTCGTTACGTTTTGGGGACTCGACGCCATAAAGAAACCGGTCATGAAAACCGCGGGAAGGCAGTTTCTCGAGAAGATGGTCCTCTGGATGAGGCCCAAAGGCCCGGACAAGCTGGGGACATCCAAGATGAATTTCGGCGGCATCGGCCCGCGATTGTTCCGCTACATGATGGGTAAGAAAAACATCGAATCCCTTCCATCCCTTATCGGGCTTGCGCAGGAAATGGGCATCAAGATCGTCGCCTGCCAGATGTCCATGGACGTCATGGGTGTCAAAAGAGAAGATCTGCTCGACGGGATCGAGTTCGGGGGTGTGGCAACGTTCCTGAGCGATTCCTTCAGTTCGAATACCACGCTGTTCATCTAGCTATTGCAAGAGAGGCAGGACACGTGAAAAAAATCGTGTATATATTGACCCACGACCCCAAGACGCGACCGGAGCTTGTATCAAGCGTCTTTGCGCAGGCATTGACCTCCCTGAGCTTCGAATATGAATGCGAAATGTTCGTCATGGATAGCGGTATCAAGGTGCTCCAGACGGAATACGTAAAAGAGATCAAAGCCTCATCATTCGACCCGCTGATTGAATTGATCCAGCATTATCAGGATATGGGGGGCAAGCTGTATGGCTGCAACCCCTCTGTCGCGGCCCACGACATCACGACCGAGAGCTGCATGGCCGGAGTCAGTGGCTTTGTGAATGCATCGAAACTGATTGAGAGCTCCGTGGCTGCCAACGCTGTCTTTACCTATTAATGCACAACGTTTAAGCCAGGACAACATCGCGGAAACGGGAAGCGGTGCGGAACGGAATGCATGGACGTACTGTCTATTCCCCGCAGTTTGCGGGCCCCTCGATGGCAACGCCGCCATCCTTTCCCTGCGGCACGCAGCAGCCGATTGCATCAAAGGCGAGCAGTATTCGCTTTTCCTTCTCAAGCCGCTCCGGCGAAAGCGGTGTGAAAGAATATTCAGAAAGCAGTTGAATGATCCGGTCCCTGACTGGTATAGCGCCGAAACCCTCTCCCACGACCTTACCTGTCGCAACATCAAGGACCTCTGCGTTCAGGGGGTCCGCCACGACCGCAACAGGCACGGGAGTTGATCCGATCAGCCGGGCAGCGGCTAATGCTTGGCGTTCCCGTGAAGAAAGGGAGCCCGCAGCGCACTTGATGACCATGGCCTTCTTCCCCGCGATTGAAATAAGGAAATCCACAGAAGAATACGCCGTCTCCTGGCCGAGTTTCAGCTCGAATACCACCCTCTTCTCAATGTCCTCCGGCAGGTATCCCTTTTTCTCAACCAGCAGATAGAAGACCATCTTTCTCGCGTCGGCTGCCAGACTCTCGCCGTCCTCGAGCTCCTGCTCAAGAATGGATTGGATCTTCTTCTCCCGTACTACGGACTCGTCTTCCATATTAGTTTTTGTCATTTCGTGTCCTTCGCTCGTCATCCCAAGAGAAACGAAGAATCTCGAAGTTACCCGCGATTGACTCCTCCATTCGAAGAATCTTGCTCAGGATAAACTCCGCGAGAAATCCTGCTTTTCAATCATTAAAGACCCTTCACGGAGTTTACCCTGAATGAGAGATTCTTCAGTCGCTTCGCTCCTTCAGAATGACAACGTGAATGGTTCAGGGTGACGCATTCTGACTTTACGAATGCGTCACTTTTTCTTCCCCGTCTTCTTGACGGATGCTTTTTTCTTTCCCGTCTTCGTTCCTGCTGCTTCTTTCTTTTTTGTCACCGGGGCTGATACTTTTTTCACGAGCGCCGTTGTTCCCTTGGCGGATGTGGATGCCGGGATCTGGAGCGGTTTGCGGTCCGCGCCCGACAGGGTGCCGAGGATGTCCCGTTCACGCACAAGGACCAGGTCCTCATTATTGATGGTATACGTCTGACCTGCATAGCGCTCATAGAGTACCACGTCGCCGGGCTTCACCGTCGTGGGAATGAACTTTCGATCCTTTTTTTCAATCTTTTTCTTCTTTCCATACTTCTCTTCCTCGAACGCGCCTGGCCCGATCGCCTCAACAATGCCTTCCTGCGGCTTTTCCTTCGCGCTGTCGGGAATATAGAGGCCCCCGGCGGTCTTCTCCGCCGCGTCGGACGGCCGTATAACTGCCCAATCATTCATCGGTTTCAACTTCATAGCATTTCTCCTTATACCTTGTAGAATATTGATGAAAAACATTATACGGCAAAAAAACACTGCTGTCAAAAGGTAAGGTCCGACATGAAGAACATCAATCAGTCTCTCCTCACAATTGGAGTAAGGGCTTTTGAGGTGACCGTCTCTTACTCACTGTGATGCCGGGCTTGCCGACATCGTACCGTCGACAGCACCGCTGCCATTCGTAATGGCCTCAGTTAGTCTTCCCGGCAGATTAGTACTCACTAAGCTCTACAGCGTTCAATACAGAACGTCCCAGGTTGTCGAAATCGTTCCATCAACAATACCATCTGCGTTGGTATCGATCGCCAGAGCTGCCACGCCGTTCGTTATGGTGGCGGTCAGCTGACTGCTGTCCGAAGCGGTCATCTTGAAGCTCCCGCTGGCAGGGGAAGCGTCCAAGCTCGATCCCTGGATGGGCTGGGAGATCGATACCGTGAGCGGCCCAACACCCGAATCCACCGTTGCCGAATCTGTCGATACCGACCAATGGAATATGCGCCTGAAGCGGTAACGACATCACTGAATGATGAATGGCCCCACTACATCGCGTGCGTGTGGTGGACCCATTGCTCCCGCTGAACGTGAGCGTCGTTGCCGGCGCATCGATGGACTCGGATCGTTCGCTGGTTTGGCCGGCTGTTGTCGTACGCGGAAACTGCATGCCCCCCGTGATCGAGCTCGACAATGATCCGACTGTCTCTGCTGAAGTGATGTTGATATTTGTGATCGTCGTCTGGAACGTGTAGGTCGGCTCCGAAACAAGATCATAGCTCCAAACGACGGTAACGTTAATTGCTGACGCTGCCGTTCAGCTGGTCGTATTTCCGACAGGACCTGTTTCGCAATCCGTAAATGTAAGGGTAAGTGTGCCTCGGAGCCAACGAGCGTCGGCGCAGGGTTAAACGTATAGCTTCCGTTGCTGTGGTAAGTCAGCTGTCAGACTGACCCTTGAGCATCGCGATCAGCAGGTCGATGCGGTGGCACCCACCTGTCGCGGCCCATGATCGCCTGCACACCCGCGGCCGCGACATCGATGGCGTTGCCGAAATTGATCGTACCCAGGGAGCTGGGTACCGTAATGGTGAGGTCCGTAGCGCCGAGGTTGATGGTATCGCCGTTCCCGTCGAACTTCGCGAGCAGCACGTTGCCACCGCTGCTGCCGGAGACGGCGAATCCGCCGTCAGAGACCGCACAGACGGCGATGCCGAAGTCACTGGCCGTGGGCCGGTTGCCTTTGACCTTCTGCCAGAGCGTATTTCCGCTGCTGTCAACCTTGATCAGGAACAGGTCCTGGTATTGCCACGAAGCGGCCTGATCGACCGTTCCGCCGTATGACTGCGTGTACCCGAAGACGAGATAATCGTTGTTCTGGTCGATCGCAACGGAAAGAGCCTCGTCTCGATCGGCTCCTCCATAGGTCCTGCGCCAAATCTCACTGCCGTTCAGGTCGGTCTTGATGACGAGCGCATCGGTCGGACCATGACAGGTGGTTGCCCGCTGACCGAACCGCGTGATCCCGCCAGGACGAACCCATCCGGCGCCACAGCGACTGAATAGATACTTTCCGCGCTCGCCATAGATGTTCCGTACATTGTTGCGCCACAGTTCTTGACCATCCTGCGTCGATCTTGAGCAGGAAACCTTTCCATCCATAACAGCCGGTTGTGCCGGCGATCACGTAGTTGCCGTCGGGCGTGGCGGCCAGGGCGCGTGCCATCTCAGATCCGCCAGGACAGAAGCTATCATAGTCGTATTTTTCCCAAACCACCGAACCGGTGGTGTCCGTGCGTATAGCATAAATGCGTCTGATGTTCTTGCTGATCCGCACCAAGGTAACCGCGGTGTCCCGGCAATCAGATAGCCGTTGCTCACCTCCAGGACGGAATAGCCGGCGTCATTTTGCGTTCCCCCGAAGGTCTTCGGCCAACCTGAGGCAGCCGTACCCGCGGCGTCGGTCTTGAGCAAATAAACATCGGTGGTACCGGCATCGCAATTTTTGCCTGACCGGCAATGATAAAGCCTCCATCGTTCGTCTGTCTGACTGCGTTCGCTTGTGCTGCCACCTGTCCAGGGAAAGCGCTTCTTCCACTGAACAATTCCTTTTGAATCGGTCTTCATGAGCAAGACATCGGATTCGGAGAAGTAAAGTCGGGTGCCTGCGATCCCGCCACGATGAAACCATGGTCGCTGGTTTCCTGGACCGCATTACCTGAACCCGAAGGCGATATTTACGTCATAGGGGTACCAAAAGATCGGGACACCGTTCGCACCGGTTCCCGAACCGCCAGGAGGCGGTGGTTGATCATTGTCAACACCACCGCCTCCCCCACCTCCGCCGCAGGAAACAAGATTGAGCGAGATCAACGCAAGGGTAATGACCATGACAGAAACTACTGAGAGAATAGCCTTCATAGCTCCACCTCCTGAGCCCTGAGTGATGACCCTAAGGGCGTTCACGTTGAAATTGAGAGAGAACATCCACTACATGCTCATGCCTTCCCGATCCTTTCTTACGGATAACAGAAAGTTACATCCTCCAGAGTATTAATATTTGCTACTAAAGTTGGCGGTAAAAACAATCGAGATATCCTGTCGTGTAAATCCCAAGCAGACAAGATGTGCTCATCCCTGAAGTAACAATTATAGCAGATTGCAAGATGTCTAAACTCATTTGCCGGGCCAGATTGCAGCAGCGATTTCAAAACAGTCCACCTCATAAGGAGAATGCAAAGCTTCAGGTGGGAAACTTGATGGATCGGCTTATGGCTGATGACGCTATGTCGATTCTTTCATACGCAGCTTTCTTGTTTTGCACGCCTTCAGCCGACGAATGAGATCATCATACGCCAGCGTATTCAGTACATCCTTTTTTTCCGCCCATCCCCGTCGCGCAACAGAGACCCCGTAGGTCATGAAATCAAACTGGTTCAAGACATGCGTATCGGTGCTGATCGACGAGCAGTACGCCGTATTCCTTCGCTCGTTTGATATGCATATCATTGAGATCCAGCCGGAGCGGATAGGCGTTCACCTCCATCGCAACGCCGTACTTCGCGGCCTCCTTCAGCACAGCCTCCATGTCAACGGCATAAGCGTCGCGCTCGCCGATAAGTCTGCCGGTGGGATGGGCAATGACGCTGACGCAGGGGTTCCGAATCGCAGAAATGATCCTCCTGGTCATCTGCTCCTGCGATTGTTTGAATCCCGAGTGGACGGAGGCAACGACTATATCGAGCCCCGCAAGTGCTTCGTCAGCAAGATCGAGCCTGCCGTCCGAACGAATATCGATCTCGGTGCCTTTGAGGATCCTGAATCCAGCGAGCTTTTCATTCGCAGCGTCGATGAGTTTGATCTCCTTGGCAAGCCTTTTTTCATCCAGACCACGCGCAACGCCCAACCCCTTCGTGTGATCGGTGATCGCAATATAGGAGTATCCCTTGTTCTTCGCCGCCTTGACGAGGGTATCGAGATCGTGGCTCCCGTCGGACTCATTCGTATGGACGTGGAGGTCGCCCTTGATGTCCCGGAGCGTCACCAGGTCAGGAAGTTTCCCGTTCAGCGCCGCCTCGATCTCCCCCGTGTCTTCCCTGAGCTCAGGAGGGATCCAGGGGAGCTTAAGCGCCTTGTACATCTCCTCTTCTGTCTTCCCGCCGATCTTTTTGTCTCCGGGCTCCTTGAAGACACCGTATTCGTTCAGCTTGAGGCCGGCCTTTACCGCCATCTCCCGGAGCCTGATACTGTGCTGCTTGCTGCCCGTGAAGTACTGGAGCGCGGCTCCGAACGAATCCTCATCCACCACGCGCAGGTCCACCTGGATGCCGTCTTCCGTCATGACTGAGGACTTGGTTGGTCCGTGCGCCAGCACCCGGCTAACCTGCGGGAGCCCCACGAAGGAGTCCATTACCTTCTCGGGATGCTTCGACGTTGTGAGGATATCGATGTCTCTCACCATCTCCTTCATACGCCGGATGCTGCCGGCGACTTCGATCTTGTCCACGGGCGCGGCGTCCTTCATCCTTCGGATAATATCTTCCGCAAGAGGGAGAACACGGCCGAGGGGCCGCCGGTCTGTGCCGCGTTTGATTAGCCCGATGCCTTTGAGGATATTCTCTTCGGTCTTTTTCTGGATGCCGGGCAGGCCGGATAGTTTGCCCGTGCGGATCGCTTCTTCAAGTTCGTCTATGCTGCTGACCTTGAGTTTGTCGTAGAACTGCATTACCTTCTTCGGACCGAGCCCCGGAATGCGGAGAAGGTCCAGAACCCCCCGGGGAATTTCCTTTTTCAACTCTTCATGCTTGGCAACAGAGCCCTTTTCAAGATACTCGTGGATCTTCCCGATAAGATCCTTGCCAATGCCCGGGATCGCGGCGAGTTCCTCATCCGAAAGCGTTGATACGTCTCTGGTCAGGCCGTCAACGTTCTGAGCGGCCCTTCGATAGGCGCGGATGCGGAACACATTCTCGCCCTTGAGTTCGAGGAGATCGGCAATCTCATTGAATATGTTTGCGACCTGTTGGTTCTTCATGAGAGAGATCCTGATAGAACAAACAATGCCGGTTCGCGACGCGCAAATGCAACCTGCAAATGCGGCTGCCGTGCATCTGCGGAACGTATTGTGCAGGCGCGGCCTTCATTTGTGAACAGGTTCTCTTTTTATTGTAGCATGAAAGATGGCGACTGGAAAAAACTCATGCGGCCTTTTGATTGAAATATGCATCGACTTGGCGCAGCAATAAGATGTGTGCCCGCTGGTGGGTGACCTACTCTTGATTGACTCTGACCATAGAACCTATTGGAATTTCAGATTTTGTTCTGCCTCTGATAAAAAAAGCTTCAGTCTCATCACGCTGAGGTGTCGACGAACGAAGGAGCCATTCCTTAAAGGCAACACCCTTCAAGACATCTCCGTGCGGCGTGATGATTTCGATATCGCACGGCTTGATTTCGAGAAAATCAGAACATGCCTTGTCCCCCACGAGGACTACACCATGTCCCTTGATGTTAAAGGCTTCCACGGCCTTAAATGTTGTCCTTAGCATATTCTCTACTAATAATAAAGCACAGATCCGCGCTTTAGCGTGTTAGACTATGGCGCAACACCATGTTAAGCGCAAGATAAAATTGGTTGCCGTTTCCAGGGCGTTGTAATTGAATCTCGAATAGCTGACCAACCGAGAGGCAGGTCAGCCAGTTCTACGACACTGGGGTCACAGTAGACGATTTCATCCAATGCAGCAATCTTGGCATCAGAGGTCGGAATTGTTTTTCCCGTGTGAAACTGCCACGCCCCATCGTCTTGATCGTGCGTGACAAGCAAGATAGGCTTACCTTCTTCGATGACGTCCCGCGTTGTAAAAATTGCCGTATTGCACGCGTCTGTAAAAGGCCATTGTATTTTCATAGTCCTGTCTCGCTGACAGTTACACTATCGGCTGCCCTTACTCGATACCAATTACGCAATTATTGGTGCCGAAGGGATTTGGGGCCAATTCTGCGCCATGAATATCTTGTGCCCACGTTCCGTCGACGAAATACTTATACTCGTACCGCCCGGGAGAAAGTTTGACCATGATTCTCCAGGTTCCGTCCTTGCCTTTTTTCATTGGCATCGATTTAGTATTCCAGTCATTGAATGTTCCTGCGATGCATACTTTTTTGGCTTCCGGAGCACCGAATGTGAATTCTCTTTGTTGCATTGCAGCAGATCTACCTATGGACCCCTTTATTTTCTTAACCGTCTCCAATGCTGCCATAACCATTTCCTCCTCCATGTGATGTAAATTAATGTGTCCGTGAAGTCATTGAAAAGTCCGCACACGTTACACACAGAATGTCACCCCAGCGAGATACGATCCGTCTTCAAGCTTCTCCGCCCATTGTACTATACACTCTTCAGCGTCTGACTGTCTCTGCCCCACATAATTAAGCACCTGCCCTCGTTTGAGCTGATTTGATATCTTCAGGCAGATACCACAACTGCTTACGTTCACTGCTTGAGCGTCGATGTCAACATCTTCACCAGGCAATCGAAACTGGACCTTTTTGCTAGAGACATGCCTGTTTGAACCTCGCATAACAGCGAGTCTTTGCTTCAGGTCCATACGGCTTTCACAGTCATTGACCCAGGTTTCAAATACGCCGAAATCGAGCGGACTTTCAAATATGGTTATGCCCAGGGCTGCAATGTCATCAACTCCGTCACGGACGGGGGAGTGAGTGATGATCGTTTTATTGCGGGATGTCAGTTTGCATCCGATCCGGAACTGCCTACTGAAAAGTTCAACACTCTTACTCTGCTCCATATCTTGTACTGCGACCATGATATCACAGCAAAGAACGGGGCCAGCGCAGGATCTGTTCTCCTCTTTACCGTAAATGGGACATGTTACATATTCCGTTACAGTAAAAGTATCGTAACCCCGGTTATGGAAAAAGGTCCTCAGCTCATGTTGAATGTATCCATTATCATTAAATATGACGACCCGCGGCTTTCTCATGAGAGACCCTTCTCTACTTTTAAATTGGAGGCAGCCGACGTTATAAAACTCTCACGATAACGTGCACGACAATCCTTATAACCAACTGTTTTTACGAACCTTTAAAATAGTTCAGAAGATAGCCAAGGGTGCGTTGCGGTATTTTTTCTCAGTTAACCATGTATTATTAATTATAATTAACAAGTTGGAGGATACTAGGGGGTATTATTAACTATATAATAACTATATGAAGTAATTTTATAAGCTGGAAAGGAATGTTCTTAGGTTGGCTTTTCCCTTGATAAGACCGAGCTTCTTTCTGATGTTTCTTCGGTGTGCTTTAATTGTATTAATTGATGAGTTTAGCATTTCAGAAATATCCTTATCCTGCCTGCCGTCTTTAATAAGATTGGCCACGAGCAGTTCCTGTGGTGTCAACCTGTGTAGTTTCCCTGACGTCGTCGTTGCTAAAGAGGATAGCACCCCATGAAGATTGGCCTCGATGATGTTAAGGTATGCGGCATCTTCTCCGAACTTGCGCTTCTTCAGCTTCTCGATATAGGGCAACACAAGTTGCTTTACATTTGAATGTACTTTCTCCTCAATATCTTTCTGGTCCCTCTCCCGCTGCTTAAGTAAGACCTTCAGTGCGCTGTTCATCTCTTCGAGCTCCTGCGAACGCACACGCAATTTCTCTTCTGATTCTCTGAGACTCTCTTCTGCCTTTCTGCGTGCGGTTATGTCGCGCATGAAACCGACAATCCGTCCTCCTTCGATGGGCTTGAACTGGACGCTGACCTCGACGTTAAAAGTGCTTCCATCCTTACGGCGGTGCACGCTCTCAAAGCGATCGTCGCCTTTGGAAACAACTTTTTGGATATGTGATGCCGTTTGAACAGGAAGCTCGATGGCCTCCAGATCGGAAATACTCATGGTCAGCAGTTCCTGTTCGCTATAACCGCTCATTCGGCAATATGCCTCATTGACTTCCAAAAGATGTCCTTGCGTGTCCACAAGCCAGAACCCGTCCATTGCTGTCCCAAGTATTAACCTATGCCGCTCCTCACTGGCGCGCAACATCCACTCGGCCCGCTTACGCTCGGTGATATCGCGAACCGTAGCCTGCATCGATACCTGTCCATCTACTTCCATAAGGGTAAGCAGTACATCGGCTGCAAACGGTTCTCCGTTCAACCGCTGGTGTTCCCATTCAAAAAAGTAAGAACCTTCGCGCATGGCCGTCGCGATCATCTCCTTCGCCTTCTCGGCTGAGGGGCGTCCGTCAGGTTGATGTTCAGGCGACACATCCCATGGTCCTAGCGTAGTGAAATCAGCTTCGCTCGCGACCCCAAACAATTGCAGCGCTGCCTGATTCGCTTGGGTGAACTTCCATGTCGGCGGCGCAATCGTCATCAGAGCATCGCGTGAACTCTCGAACAGCAGCCGATATTTCACCTCGCTTTTCCGCAATGCTTCTTCTGTTTTTTGTGCCGAGACCGCTCGGTTCTTACGGCTTTTCCGACTTTGTCCTATAGAGCCGTGGTCGTCTGTCTTCATGCCTATGAGCCTTTTTTATACGATGCAGCGGGATTTAGTAATAGCGAGGGCAATCATTAGACCATGGACCTCTTGATTCGTTTTGGCAGCGCCCTGACTATACACCCGAATGGTGTCCTGTGCCTTACCCAATCCGGGGCTCGCTTCCCTTAAACTCCCCCTGTCTACAACTCATGTTCAATGATAAGCGACGCTGGATTTAACGGGCTCAGGCAGATACCGCTGCCAGGAAGAAGCAAACGCAACATGTTACAATAAGCAAGATATATCTCCCGATAAATGCAACTGCCGCAGACTTCAGGGTTGTTCTAAATTGATCCTGTTGCCGAACTCTATTTTGAAAAGTACTGTCGAACTCTGAGCTGCAATTTGACGATGGGTCATCTTGTCGACTGTTTCAATACCTGCGATGCGTCCGCTGAGTTTGTTTCTCTTGATGCGTTTTGTCAGCTCGCCCTTCGCCTCACCCGGACCAAAAATCAGAATAGCCTCTGCATCACGAATACACGAAATTACTGCATCATAGTAAATGTTAAGATGTCCCATAAACACTCTCTCTAGGCTGTCATCTGCCAGAACTTGCTGTTCATAGGGAGCCGTGGTTCGTACACCACCAGAACGTCCGGGCTGTTTTTCAACCTTTGATATTATCAGTTTTATTTCTTCCCCTTTATCTGTAACAACCACGATCACAGCTTTCTTGTGGTCAATCCACAATCCCGCTATTGTTTTCATAAATTTCTCCTTTGACACGAGTGATTATATCATTTTCGGCCAATAATTGTTGGCCGGGAAAGCATAAGACAGGAGTATGAGGGATTTTGTTCTTTTGAAACAGCGCGAAGTACAGGAAGTTATTCGCGTTTCAATGACATAATTATCGTATTGGCGGACTTTAAGGACTATAGGTTGTCCCCGCACCCGCAGTTCGATGGTAGACTTGCAATAGCCAAGAAATGGCATACAACTGCTTTCTGTCAAAATATTTTTCTCAACTGTTCGGCCAGTTCCTCCGGCAGGTTGAAGATCAGCTCCGACTGCAGCATCTTTTGCAGGAAGTAATCATCATTCCGGTAATTGGGATAGAGATTTTGACGGTTAATGATCTTGAATACGCATCGCTGGCCCCCGCCTTGTTCGCTTTGCCGGACGGAAAAAAGCGTAAAGTTGAAGCTCAAATGACCGAGACGTTCGTACAGAAAAAGAACCCTGGAGATACCATGCGAGAGGTCACTCAGATCACCGTCCGAAAGCGCTCCGAAATCGGTTTCCTTCTCATGTATTGCCATGATCTCATTACTTCCCATGGGGGAAAAGGCCGCGAGCCAGTGCCAGCTGTTTTGTTGGACGATGTAGCGTTCGCTGGTTCGTTTCTCTGTAGCAACCAGGTCGCCGTAAAAGGATGATCCATTCTTATCGTAATAGCGGCGGGCGGCGTCCAGCATCCGCGCATGATAGGAATAGGCCGCGGGGGTGATCAGCATCTGCATGTGCGGATGCACCAGGCTTGCGCCTGCCGGAAGAAGATAGTTGGCACACACAGCAGAAAACGCTGCAGTGGCATCTTTTCGATATACGGACTGGAGAAACTCCTGCGCCGCTTTAAATCCGTCCGCAATCAGTTGAGGAGCGAACTCCGAAAGCTTCAGGAAATGCGCGCTGCTGAGGGCGATGACCGGATGATATGCGCCCACGGAGAAAAGGTTTGCAAAGAGCACGGCCTGCCCTTTCCGTATCCTTCCTTCGGATAAAATATCGGACTGGATAGCGGGCAGTCTTGCTGACGACGTTCTCCCCGCAGAAGATGCAGTTTTTGGCGCTTTCCCGCGCGAGCGTTTGGATCAATTCCGGATCATTCGGGCCGAAGAACGCCCTCGCCTTGTCCTTCAGGTACGGGTTGTAAACGCTCGTGTCCCCCAACAGCGGGTCCTTTCTCACCTCCACGCTCTGCGCTTCGGGAGCAAAGTTATTGAACGGGTTCAGGATCGTAAATGTCGAAGAGATCTTCTCGAATGCAATGTTCCCCATGAAAGTCTCCTATCTCATCCCTATTCATCTCCATTACCGTGCGAGCCGCATGGGTTCACCTCCTCACAGCTGTATGAGAGAACCTGAGAATATTGTAGCATGTCCTTGTGCATTCGTGCTTCCGATGGTCATGCCGAGCCCCTATTTTACGGCAAATGCTCTGTGGTTGTATTATAATCCATTTTATACACGGCATGAACACGAGCTGCCGTAATGCTCACTATTCCTGTCCCGAGAAGGAGGTATTTTTCTATGGGGCCAGAACGGATCGACGTCATATCCTACTCCGGCAGCAAAGGCGATGAGCGGCCTGTGACATTTACTCTTCGGGGTCTTCGCATCAATGTTGTTGAAATCGTTGACAACTGGGTCGAGGAAGATTCTGGAGACCGGGTCCGAAAGCGGTACTTCAGGGTCAAGGGAAGCGATGGGAATACGCACCGGATATTCTACAACGAGAATATCCTTCAATGGTATTACGCGTCATGAACGCAACAGCGGCCATACAAGTGCTTGTCCAGCAGTACCCGGGAAGGTTCTCTGCTGAGCTCGGCATCGACCTTTCTGAGGGAACCTCACACGAAATTTTCAAGTGGCTCCTCGCGTCCGTGCTCTTCGGCGCAAGGATATCTGGATCAATTGTTAAAAAAACATTCCAGCAGTTCGTCTCCCGGAACGTCGTCACTCCCGGGGCCATTCTCGATACAGGGTGGGACAGTCTCGTGAAGATCCTTGACGAGGGAGGCTATGTTCGATACGACTTCAAGACCGCGACCAAGTTTTTGGACCTGTGCAGGACCCTGACGGATGATTACCATGCTGATCTCGCGATTCTCCATGCCGCCGCAGCGGACCCCGATGACCTCGAACAAAGGATCAAATCACTTGCCAAAGGCATCGGTGACGTGACGGTGAACATCTTTCTGCGGGAGATGCGCGGCATCTGGAAGAAGGCCGATCCCCTTCCCTCAGACCTTGTCGTCATGGCGGCACGACACAGGAACATCATCCCCAAGTCTGTAAAAGATGGGAGAAAGGTTCTTGAACTTCTCAGGGAGGCATGGAAGAAAGCCGGGATGAAGCAGAGAAACTTTTCGAACTTCGAGGCGGCGCTGGTGAGGGCGGGAATCGAACTCAGAAGAGGTCGTCGCAGAAAATAAGTTTTCAGCAATTAAGAAATCATCATTGATTGTCCGCATCAATGGCTTTCTTGAGCATGTCGAGGATCCCCGGAATCGCCGACGTCACACGGTTCCAGTTCGGGATGAGCGGCGCGCCCATGGGATTTTCCATGAAAGCCTGGGCCGCTATTGCGATGCCGCGCGTGAATGCCTCGACCGCCTGTTGCTTCCTCATGCCGATCGAACTCCAGCCCGTTGATGGCCGCATCGGCCTCGTATTTCATGATCGTGTCCTCGGCTGTGCGTATATAGGCCACGGACAAGGACTTGAAAAAACCATCGGAAAAAACCGCCCCCTCGGAGGCCAGCGTCCTGAAGACGGACTTGCAAATATCGACGGTCATTCTCATCAGGCCTTTTTGCGGGTCCTCGGCCGAGAGGGCCTGGTGTTTATGCTCGTAGGTCTCGGCGATGTCAGCCTGGCAGACCCGCCGCGGCGAGTAATTGCGATACACCTCTGCCAGCGACCCGACTTCGAGTCCCCAATCCCAGGGTATGCGGTTGACCCTCGCCATGTCGGTCGTCATCGCGAACTCGCCGGACAGCGGGTACCGGAAGCTATCAAGAAACGTGAGGAATCCGTACTCACCCGCCAATTTCTGGAGCGACCGGACAAGCGGGGTAATGAGAAGACGCGTCACGCGGCCGTGCAGCTTGTTCGTTACCCTGCTGTAGTATCCCTTGCAAAAAACAAAATCCAGATTCGGATGAGCCACGGGGTAACACAACCGCGCGAGAAGTTCCCTGCTATAGTTCACTATATCGCAATCATGAAGCGCGATGACATCGCATGTTCCGTTGGCGATCACGTATCCGTATGCGAGCCAGGCTGACCGCCCCTTCCCGCGCTCGCCGACATCCAATCCATTTCGTTTCAGCGTGTCATAAATCTCAATGACCCTTTTGCCGTCATTATGGATAATCTTGACCTTTCCAGGGATCGGGGCCATGAATTCTTTGACCTGCAGGAACTCCTTGTCCGAGGCCTTGTCCAGCACGAGCACGATCTCGCAGAGGTATTTCACCTTAGAAAGTTCCTGTACGATCCCCGGCATGGCAGGTCCCTCGAACTCTGAATAGAGCGCGGGGAGAACGAGTGCAATGGGCCGGATCCGCGAAAATTGCAGCAACTCTCCCTCAAGCCGTTCGAGCGACGGCTTGCCGAGCCGGTGAAGCGTGGTGATGACGCCGGACTGATAGAAATCGCTCATGGAAGTGTCTCCTTATCCGGACAAAACTGAACCAAACGGGCGACTCTCGCAGGCCGCGCAGAATGCAGAGCTAAATGAACACCTTTTGATTCTTTAGTTATAAAAAAGAATCTTAAATGAGCTTTACTCTGCGAATTCTGTTTATGGCCGCTCTTATGCAAGTACAGGCCGCAACACAACGAAATACCCTTGTCGTTTTGAGTAAAATTGATTTCTCGGTTACTACAAATGCTGGATATCGTCCTTTTCTTCTTTTTTTTCAGCCGAACTCTTTTCAATGATCCCGCGGGCAGCGTTGATGCCGCCTGCTCCGAAGGCGATTGCAAGGGCGATGACGATGCCGCCGAAAATGATGGAAAACGCCGCCACGACTATGTTCGGGGCAACCTGGAGCTGTTCGAGCGCCATGGCGATGATGAGGACAATAACCAGCAGTCTCACCGCCTCAGCCAGCAGTTTCGCGGAATGATAACCGCTGTTCACGAGCCCGATAAGCACGGCCCTGCTCAGGAAACCGGCCGCAAGATATCCGATGACAAGGATGATCACGGCGGAGAACACGCGCGGGAGGTAAAGGACGAACTGGTCCACGAGGTTGTCGATTGCATGGACTTTGAGCGCGCCGAGCCCCACCATGAATACAAAGATCATGAGGAACCAGAACACGATCCTGCTGAGCGCTTCCGTGGGCTTTCCCCAGACGTCCCCTTTGCGCATCACGACCGTGAATCCCATCCGGTCGCTCCATGCGTCGAACTTGACAGCGGTCAATATCTTCCGCAGTATCGCCCTGATGATGCGGGATATCACGATGCCGACGAGAAGGATCGTAAGCATGGCAAGCAGGTTGGGCGCAAACGCTTTGAATCCCGCAAAGACTTCACGGAACGGCTCCAGAACAAGGGTAAGAAATTCTTGCATGATTACACCTCCTTGATTTAGCGCCAGTGGTTCAGCAAGTGCTCTTTCAGGTCCTCGAACTCCAGGCAGAGCTTTTCGATCTCCGCCTCGGCGGCGCTCTGGTCCATGTCCCGCGCCTCAATGACGAATGATGCCGTTCTCCCCAGGTAGAGCGGCGTCAGAGACTTGATCAGGTGCTCCCGGGGCAGTTTCTTTTTCCGGTATGCCAGGGCATAGTCATAAATGACGCGGGTCCAGAGCCGGGGTGGAAAGCGGAATTCCAGCGGATCCAGCCGTCCCAGCGCTTCAACGTCGCCGAAATCACCCGCTCCCAGCACGACGGTCCAGATGTCCCGGAGGTTCTTCAGGCCTTCGCGAAAGATTCCGAGCATCCTGTCCACGTTCACATTCACCTGCTCAAGCCCCACCGTGTATTCAAAACCGTAGGTGCGCACCGGTTCGGAACCGCGCACCTCTTTCCATTCATTCGAGTAGGTCTCCATAAGCTCGAAGGTAGCGCCGACGACCTGATGGAGCATGGCGCTCAGGTCGGCCCCCGGATCCTTGGTATCATGGATCTTTGCGCCGAGGAACGACTGGCTGACGGAAAAATTGTTCGCCACCGCCGTGGTCGTCATCCAGATGTCGATGCCGAACCGCGCCACGTCCGTTTCCCACACGTCCTTGTCAAGATAGAACCGTGCAAGTCTGCCGGAAAATCCGAAATCCCCGCCGATGGGCTGCCGGACCCGCTTACCATAGAGCGCCCTCGTCAGTGGATACACAATGCTGTTGGTGATCGTTCCGTCATATTTATGCCGGTGATAAAGCGGGGCGACGAAATCCGCTCCGCCATCCAGCACCGGCTTCACGAGCAGTTCAATCCACTCCGGCGTGATGCTCCGGAGGTCCGAGTCCACCACGCAGCAGGCGCTCACATCGAGGGCGTCGGCGATCTCGAAGATCGTGCGAAAGGCGCTCCCCTTGCCCGGGATCCCCGGATACAGTGTGGAGATCGTGGCAACGCGATCACAGCGATGGCAAAGCAGGATCGCCGACTGGTCCTCGATGCGGGTGTTCTTCACCACGTCAACGGTCGAGTCCGTGGAACCGCCGTCGGAGTTTACGAGAATGGCTTTGCGGTCAGGAAAGTATTTTGCGAGGCCTGCCTGAGCAGCACGGACCACATGCCCGATCGTGCGGGCGTTGTTGAAGCTCGGGATGCCGACCAGAATCTCGGCATGTTTCATGCCTTCAAGCTGCTCGATAACTTCTTTTCTGAGTGTAATGGTCTTCATGTTGCCTCGACCACCATGATCTGCAGGTCCATCACGTTCGTCCCGGTCGGGCCGGTCTTGAGATGATGCTGTTCTCCCGAAAGGGCATCGAATTTCTCAAAAAAAGTGTATGAATCATTGTTGTTCAGATACCAGGCCGGGTCAAGCCCACGTTCTTTCGCAGCCGGAGAAGTATCGCCATCGACAATAGCACCGGCGGCGTCCGTCGGACCGTCGGTCCCGTCCGTGCCCGCCGACAGTAACGCCACGCCGCGCGTGCCAGCTATCTCAACAGCAAAGGCCAGGGCAAGCTCCTGGTTCCTTCCACCAATCCCCTGGCCTTTCACGCACACCGTTGTCTCTCCGCCTGAGAGAAGACATCTCCGTCCGCCTTTCTTCAAGGCTCTCCCAGCTTCTCTCGCAATGCCTGCCAACCGCTGCGCAGCCTCCCGTGCCTCTCCCTGAAGCTCCGTTGTTATAACCTTCGTCTCAAAACCCAGTGCACGGGCTTTTTCACCGGCAGCGGCAGCGGCCATGCCCAAACCGCCGACAATCACGTTCGTCGTTTTTCTGAAACAGGTGTCGCCTTCCTTCGGTGTTTCGGGCTCTTCTCCGGAAACGCCTCTCTCAAGATATGCCATGATCTTTTCCGGAACCCTGTTCCTCAGGCCGTATTTATCAATAACGCGCAAGGCGTCTGAGAAGGTGGAATTGTCCGGCGCCGTCGGACCCGAGGCGATGACGTCAAGCCGGTCTCCGATCACATCCGAGAGAATGAGCGTTATCACGGTCGCCGGATACGCGATACGCGCAAGCCTTCCGCCCTTCACTGCCGAAAGGTGCTTGCGGACCACGTTCATCTCGCCGATGTCCGCACCGGACCGGAGCAGCAGGTCCGTAATAGTCCGTTTGTCGGCAAGGGTCATCCCCTCCACGGGGGCGACCATCAGGGCCGATCCCCCGCCCGAGAGGAGGCAAATCACAAGGGTCTTCTCATCAGCCGCATTCAGGAGGGCGATGATTTCCCTCGTCCCGTTCACGCCTGCTTCATCGGGAACAGGATGACCGGCCTCCGCCTGTCTGATGGTCCTGAGCAAAGCCGTATGGCCTTGTTTCACGATAATAAGCCCCTGGGAGATCCTGACGCCGAGGCTGTCCTCTGCCGCCCTGGCCATGCGCGCCGCGGCCTTCCCCGCCCCGACCACCAGAACGCGTCTGAATGTATCGAGGCGATACCGGCCCCCGGCAACCTGCAAACATTCACGCTCGATTTTTATTGCACTCTTCACTGCAGGATAAGGATCAACGGCAGTCAGCGCGGCGCTGAAAATATCGACAAGCTGTTTCCGTTGAGTCATGTCCATGATTATCCAAACAGTGGCGGAGTCCAGTGAAATCAATGCTGAAACACACACGTGTCGCACTGTCAAGTCCCGTGCCCTTGATGCTCCTGATGAAACACTATCAGGACCTATCGGGACTCGAACGTATCATTAAAGGCGAAAAGCCTGAAGAACAGCTTTTTTATTTTGCTTTCTTTTTCTTTGCAGCACGGGCCCTTGTTCGAGCTCTCAACGGTTTCAAAGCTTGTATCGTCAAGCAGCGTATGGTGACGCAGTATAGGACGAACCACGTTGCCGAATACCCAAAAAAGAACATTTTACCCGTGCCGAGGCTTCCCGAGCAGCTATGTTTTGTATTATACCACTTGCAGTCATGTTCGTACTTTCAACGCACTAATCACCGCTTCATTCCAGCCCAGGGGACCAATCCCTTTGGTCCGGTAAAGACCCGGGATATCGATCCTTGAATCATGGCTCCCGTCTCCCTTCCGAATCAGCACTGGACGGTCAACTGCCAGGAGAAAAGGAAGATCATTCAGGCTGTCGCCAAGTCCCATAAGGGTTGCCGGGCCCCTGGCTCGCGCAAAGAGCTTGCGCAGAATATCAACGGCTTTGCCCTTGTGGTGATTTCCCATAATGTGAAACAGCCGTCCCTGTGTCCATCTCAGACCCGAGGCCTCGATCGCCAAAAGCAAACGCTCGTCCGGATCTCCGGTAAATACGAAGGGCTCTTCATAATCACGCTGTTTTGCCAGCACTGCTTCGTCAAGCGAAAGGCCGGTCAGCGATGCGATCTCATCCGCAGTCATATCGCCGAAACCAGTTGCCGTGATCCGCAGCTTATCGCGAAGTCTCGTGAAATGGCCGCGGATATCCGTATAAGGCATCCCGAGAGATATGACCTGATACCCGTTGCGGCGTTCGCCTTCCAAGGGAAAAGAGAAATATCCCTCGGGGATAAAAATCCCGCCACCGTTCTCGGAAATGAAGGGATGCTCGTTGTCCAGGCGTTTGCGGTACATCTCGATCTCCGCCCGCGTCTTGCTGGAACACAGAATGAGCGGCACACCGTGCACCCGGATCAATTGCAAGGCCGGCTTCGCCTCTTCGAAGGAGTACGTTGTCGGATGGAGGAGTGTCCCATCCAGATCGGTAATGATGATTGTTTCCGGCATAAGCCTTTTCCCCGGAATGCACGAAGATAAAATACAAAAATCAGCAGAAGCAGAAAAAATATTTTCCGGCGGTCATTCCAGGTCGGTTCTCGCCGGCCCTGGTGAGTCGGTCCGTAAAAAACCTGATTATAAGCGATTAATTTATTAAAGATGAAAATCGGCAATCCTGTCATTCTTATTTTCAGTATATCGAAGGCACCGCAAAAAGTAAATCCCTATCAGAACAGGTTCTCGAACGCAGGTAAGCTACAGGTAAGCTGCAGTTTTATACACAATCTATAAATGCATGAGATCAACCCCGATAGGAGTCGTCGCTTTCTCAGACGGGATAATGCCCGGAAGCGGGGGATTGTCATCGTTTCATGAATGAGTGCCCGATATTGAAAGGCTGCCGGCCGCTTGTGGTAGCGCCCGTACTTTGAATGAGCAGTTCAGCCCTGAGCGCACTGCCGAAGGTCTCGTCGAAGTCTCACTGCTTCGACTTTACCCGGCATCGCTCGCGAACCATGCACGGTGAATCGTGATAGAATTAATTCAGGTTATCGTTCATTCTGGATTGGCACGGGAGGGAACCATGAACGCTGAGGAGACCACACTAAGACATGCCGATGAGCCGCGCAAAACGTTCATCGATCACATTGCTCCAGCCGGCCTAGCCCTTGCTGTATGTGCGGGCCTTTCTGCCGCCCTCTCGGGTCTGGGCACCCGGTGGGGATGGTGGTACTTCACGACCGGGTTCATGATCCTGCGATGGTCCGCCATAGCAGGTCTCATCGCAGCCATTGTCTCCCTGATGGGGGGCATCCTGTCAGGACGGGGAATTCGTCGTGCAGGAGTCTTCATCGCCCTGGCCGGACTTTTGATTGGAGTCGCTATTGCCGCGATACCCTGGTCGTGGATGCGAACCGCTCAGCAGGTACCCCGGATCCATGACATCACAACGGACATGGATAATCCGCCACGTTTTGTATCGATCATGCCGCTCCGGAAGGATGCACCAAATCCGCCCGAATACGGCGGCTCAGGCATCGCGTTGCAGCAGCGTGCGGCATATCCGGATATCAAACCGCTCATCCTTCCGATCCCGGTTACTGCGGCATTCGAGCGGGCACTCCAGACGGCTCATGACATGGGTTGGACCATCGTCGATGCCAGCTCGAATGACGGCCGGATCGAGGCGATGGACAGAACATTCTGGTTCGGGTTCACAGACGACATTGTCGTGCGTATCACTCCCCTTCCGGGAAGCAGCAAGATCGATGTTCGCTCCGTTTCACGCGTCGGATTGAGCGATATCGGTACCAATGCGAAAAGGATCCGGGTGTTCCTGCGCAGAATATCCAGGGCCGGCACGCCTTAAGGGTTCACCGGTGAGGATGGGATACACAGCACCTGGATATTCGATCAATAACGGCCGGGCAAAATGTGCGGAAGCCAGGGGAACTGATCGTCAAGATCCAAGATCCTGATGGGAATCCATATCAGGAACTAACCCGGCTGAATTGCCTGCTTCTCCTTTCCAGAATAGGTGATAGAATCAATAATATATGGGCGGATACATCGCTTGTAGTTATCATTAAATTGATAAGAAGGGATGCCATATGTTAGAAACAAAAGATTTTGCAACGGGGTGCTTGACGCTGATTGTATGTGTTGTTCTCATCCCTCTTTTGTTTCTTGTCTTTAAATTGACTTTATTTTTTGCTATCCTCCTGGCAATCCCAATAAGTCTTGTCTTAGGAATAACCATTTTGGGTAGAATTGTGAGATATTTTATTACGGGGAAATAATAAAGAAGTCGTGAGGTCATAACACTGTTCATGCGTTTTTCTCCCCCTACGAAACGATCTTTTCCTTCATTGTTCGGCAGCCACCCCCTTTTTCTTGGAACTGGTTCGGGTTCTAGTTTACCATCATGAGCAACAGTCGGATGATCTGAACACGAACTTGCACTTCATGTGTCGTTAACATCAGGATTGGAGATCGTAGTCTGAGAAAATTGATACTTTAGTCCTATCCTTTGTCCACTACATTAATATGTCTCTGATCATCCACAAGCAACAATAGATATCCGAAATAGCTCGAAGCTGAGAAAATACCTTAAATATTCAATTTGTCGGTTAAATAGTTCTAAAACACCACATATTGTACAAACGCGCTATACTAAATTTATAAATTACAGGCTATTACATCTAACCCTGCTACAGGAGGAAACCGTGAATATCGACAGAAGAGATTTTTTAAAACTGATCGGGATGGGCAGTGCAGTTCTTGTATTGGGGCCGGGCAGTTTGGCAGGCGCGGCAGGTAAGGATGCAGGCAAGGATGATTTCTTTTTCGTCCAGTTATCAGATACGCATTGGGGATTCAGCGGACCCGCCGTAAACCCGGATGCGACAGGCACGCTGAAAAAAGCCATTGCTGCGGTCAATAGCATGAAAACGCAGCCGGATTTCATCGTGTTCACAGGCGATCTGACTCATACGACGGATGACCCGAAAGAGCGAAGAAAACGCATGGCCGAAGCCCGCAGCATTATCGGCGAGTTGAAGGTGAAAAACATCAAATTCATGCCGGGGGAACATGATGCCGGCCTGGACAACGGTGAGGCCTTCCAGGAATTTTTCGGGATGACCCATTATACCTTCGATCACAAAGGCGTTCATTTCATCGTTATCGATAACGTTTCTGATCCGACCTCAAGCATCACGGACCCGCAATTGCAATGGTTGAGCGCGGAACTGAAAAAACTTGATAAAGACTCGCGGATCGTAGTATTCACGCACCGTCCCCTCTTTGACCTCTATCCGCAGTGGGACTGGTGGACTCGCGACGGGGCCAAGGCTTTGGACCTTCTCATGCCCTATAAAAATGTGACAGTTTTTTATGGCCATATTCATCAGGAACATCACCATATGACAGGTCATATCCCGCATCATGCAGCGAAGGGTTTGATGTTTCCTTTGCCTGCTCCGGGTTCTGTTCCGAAGCGCGTACCGATCCCCTGGGATGCTGCCGAGCCCTATAAAGGATTGGGATACCGCAGCGTTGAGGCCAAAGCTGAAACAGCAGAATATATGATCACCGAATATCCGGTAAAGAAAGGATAGAATAATAATGAAAACAGTAGAAGATAACCTCAGGGTTATCATTTCCGTCATAATGACTTTCACGCTGATTGCCTTTGCCACGGGAGTATTCGCAGCAGATCAACCGGAGCAGGTAATTAAGATTACGGCGAAGAAGTTTGAATACTCGCCGAGCGTGATCACGATAAAGAAAGGGGTCCCGGTCATTCTGGAATTTACTTCATTGGACAGGGTACATGGATTCACGGTGCCTGATCTGGGCGGCATTCGCGCAACCATTGAGCCGGGAAAAACTACCCGGGTAAGAATCGTAGCGCCGAAGACGGGTTCGTATGATTTTCATTGCGATCTCTTCTGCGGAGAAGGTCATGAAGATATGACGGGGAAAATAATCGTCGTAGAATAAAAAAGCCCCTCTTCTTTTTTCATGTGAAAGGTAAAAACGTCTGTTTCGTTTGCGATGTGCTTGGCCTATGGCCATCGTAGTTCGATACAGGAAGGTCATTACTGCCGCAAAAGGAGGATACGTTCGACTATGCAAGTAACCCGACGACAGTTTTTAAAAATATCTTCAGGCGCCATCGGCACGGTTGCTGCGGCAGAGGCGGTGGCCTGGGGGCCGACACGACCGCCGCAAAGGAGCAGGCCCAAAAAGTACCGATCAAGACAGGAAAGCAGGTGCCGAGCATCTGTCCCTACTGCTCCGTGGGCTGCGCACAGATCGTCACGGTGAACGACCAGGGCAAGATCATCGACATCCAGGGCCATCCCGACTCGCCGATCAACCAGGGCACGCTCTGCCCCAAGGGCGCGGCAACCTACCAGTTCGTGAACAACGACCTGCGCTGGACCAAGGTCAAATACCGGGCGCCGGGCAGCGACCATTGGGAGGACAAGCCGCTCGACTGGGCCATGGACCGGATCGCCGAGCTCACGAAGAAGACCCGCGACGAGAATTTCAATGAGTATCAGGACATGCCGGATGGCAAGGGCGGCACGGTCAAAAAGCGCGTGATGAACACCTACGCCCTCGCCTCGCTTGGCGGCGCGACCATGGACAATGAATGGAACTACACACACCAGAAACTGATGCACGCCCTGGGCGTGGTCTACCTCGAAAACCAGGCGCGGATATGACACTCCTCCACGGTCCCCGGTCTGGGGGTCTCCTTCGGTCGCGGCGGTTCGACGACATTTCCGCGCGATCTCGTCAACTCCGACGCGGTCATGATCATGGGTTCGAACATGGCCGAGTGCCATCCTGTGGCGTTCCGCTGGCCTCTTAAAGCCAAGACAGACCACGGCGCGGTTCTGATGCATGTGGACCCGCGCTTTACCAGCACCATCGGCCATGTGCGACATCCACGCGCCCATCCGGGCGGGCACGGACATCATGTTTCTCGGCGCGATCATCAATCACGTCATCAACAGCAAGCGCTGGAACACGGACCCGTTCTTTAAAGAGTATGTTGCCAATTACACGAATGCGGCAACGCTCGTGAACCCGGATTTCAAGGACACGGAAGAGCTGAATGGCCTCTTCTCCGGCCTCTCGGAGGACGGCAAGGCCTACTCGAACTCCAGCTTGGTCCTATCAGCGGAATCCCGCGCCGCGCCGTCTGTGACTGAAGCGAAGACCTTCACCGATCTTCTCTTGCAGAAGCGTGCCCGGCAGGCCCAAGACCGATCCCACGCTCAAGAACCCTCATACGGTGTTCCAGATCGTGAAGAGGCACTACCAGCGATACACGCCCGAGATGGTCGAGAAGGTCTGCGGCTGTCCGAAAGAGAAGTTCCTGAAGGTCGCGGACACGCTGCTGAATAATTCCGGCCGCGACAAAACATCGAACATCGTCTATGCCGTGGGCTGGACCCAGCATACGGTCGGGGTGCAGATCATCCGGTGCGCAGGCATGCTTCAGGCCCTGCTCGGCAACATCGGCAGGCCCGGCGGAGGAGTACTCGCGCTCCGCGGCCATGCGACGATCCAGGGCTCCACGGACATCGCCACGCTGTACCACTCGCTTCCCGGGTATCTGAACATGCCGGATGCGCGCAAGAACCACGACACGTTCAAGGATTTCATCCTGACCGAGTCCGTGCCGCTTGCGACGAGCTATTGGGGGAACTATCCCAAGTTCGCGGTCTCCTATTTCAAGGCCCAGTGGGGCGATGCGGCGACAAAAGAGAACAATTACGGATACGATTATCACCCCAAGATCACCGGCGACCATTCCCATCTGCCGATGTTCGTCGACATGATGAACGGAAAGATCAAGGGCTTCTTCGTCATGGGCCAGAACCCGGCCGTGGGCGGCCAGAACGCGCGCTTCCAGCGCAAGGCGCTGGCAAAGCTCGATTGGATGGTGGTGCGCGACTTATTTCGAGACCGAGACCTGCTGCCTTCTGGAGAAATTCGCCGGAGGTCACGGAGGGAGAAGTAAAGCCCTCGGACATCAAGACCGAGGTCTTCTTCCTTCCCGCCGCCATGGTGTCCGAGATGGAAGGCTCCTTTACCAACACCCAGCGGCTCCTGCAGCAGCATGAAAAGGCGGCCGACCCGCCCGATGAGGCGCGGAGCGACATCTGGTTCACCTACCATCTTGGGCAAACAACTCAAGAAGATGTATGCCGGATTCAACGAAGGATCACGACTGGGCGATCAGGAATCTTTACTGGGACTACGATCCCGAACCGTCGGAGGTCGCGAATTTCAGGATCAAGGACGAGCCTTCGGCGTACAAGGTCCTGAAAGAGATCAACGGCTATACCTGGGAGGACAAGAAGCCGCTCCCTTCCTTCGCAAACCTCAAGGAAGACGGATCTACCGTGTGCGGGGCATGGATATATACCGGCGTGATCCCCGAGGAAGGCAAGAACAGGGCGCGCGAACCGCCAGGGAGACAACTGGATCTCGCCCAACTGGGGCTTTGCCTGGCCCGCAAACCGCCACATCATGTACAACCGCGCTTCGGCCGATCTCCAGGGCAGGCCCTGGTCGGAAAAGAAAAAGCTCGTCTACTGGGACCCGAACAAGGAAGTGAAAGACCCGAGCGGCAAGACCATCCGCGGCTCATGGGTCTCTCCATCCGGCGAAGGCATCGATTTCCAGCCCACGAAGGCCCCAAATTTTCGCGGCAAGGACAACGGCATCGGCTTTGACTGGCTTTCGGGCAACGATCCCTTCATCATGCGGGCGGACGGCAAGGCGTGGCTCTTTGCTCCCGCAGGCCTGGTGGACGGGCCGCTTCCCACGCATTACGAGCCCTATGAATCGCCCGTGGCCAACCTGCTGTACAAGCAGCAGTCGAACCCCGTTGCGAAAACATGGAAGGTTCCGGGAAATCCCTACCATGAGGTGGCCGACCCGAAATATCCTATCGTCGTATCCACGTACCGTCTTACCGAGCATCATTTGACCGGCGTCATGACGCGCTGGCTGCCGTGGCTTGCGGAGCTCATGCCCGAGCTGTTCTGCGAGATCTCGCCCGAGCTTGCCGCGGAAAAAGGCATCAAGAACGCCGAGTACATGACCATCGAGACGGCCCGCGGCAAGATCCAGGCCAAGGCGCTCGTGACCCGGCGCATGCGTCCCTTCATGATCAACGGGAAGACCGTGCACGAGATCGGCCTGCCCTGGCACTGGGGCTGGCAGGCGCATGCCGAGGGCGACGTGGTGAATAACCTGAGCGCCCTCGTTGCCGACCCGAATGTCACGATCCACGAGGGAAAGGTCTTCACCTGCGATGTCCGCGCGGGCAAGAGAGGGGGTGCTGCGTAATGGCAAAGGGAATGTTCGTAGACACCTCGATCTGTACCGGCTGCAAGGCCTGCCAGGTCGCATGCAAGGAATGGAACGAACTCGAAGGAGAGCCGTCGCACTTTCACAAGGTCCCTGACCGGCCCTATCCGGTTGCGTTCAACTTTACGGGAAATTCCTACGACAACACCGGGCAGCTCTCGGCCACGGACTGGCGTCATGTACGTTTCATCGAACAGTTTAGTGAGGACCGCTCCGAGGGTCGCTGGTTCTTCTCAAGCGATTCCTGCAAACACTGTAATGACGCGGGATGTCTGAACGCCTGCCCGGTGAAGGCCATTGTCAGGACCGACATGGGCAACGTGTTCGTTCAGCAGGACGTCTGCATCGGCTGCAAGTACTGCATCCCGGCCTGCCCCTACGGCGTGATCTCCTTCAGCGAGAAAATCGGGCACGGTGCACAAGTGCACGCTCTGCAACGACCGCATCCACAACGGTCTCGGCACGGCATGCGCAAAGGCCTGCCCCACGGGCTCCATAACCTTCGGCGAGGTCGAGGAACTGAAGAAAAAGGCGGACGCACGGCTTGCCCAGCTGAAGTCACTGGGATTTGCAAAGGCGAACATCTACGGATACAGCGAGGCCGGCGGCCTGAATGTCTTTTATCTTTTCATGGACAGCCCGCCGGTGTACGGCCAGCCGGAACATCCGGTCGTGCCTCAGCGGAGGCTGTTCCGCTCCGCGGCCGTCACCGTGGTGGCCGCCATTGCCGTTGCCGTGGCAGCGTTGATCAGCTTCCGAGAACGGGGAATGAAGAAGGAAAAAGAATAGCAGCTATTTAACCACATAGTCACGGAGGAAATTGGTTCACCTGAGGGACGAAGGACGAGAGACGGAACAACAGGGAAGGACTCATCAACTCATGCATCGTCTTAGTGAGCGAAGCAAGCGGTTGTCCATCGTCCCTCGGATTTCAAGCTCGGTGCCTCCGTGGCAAAACAAGGTGGAGGTGTTACCATGATGGCTCTTGAAACTCATGTTCCGCACTGGGAATGGATCTATATCGCCATGTATTTTTACATCGGCGGTGTATCGGCGGGCGCATACTTTATCGGCTCGCTGGTGGAACTCTTTGGTGGAGAAAAACACGGGGAGATCAGCCGGCTCGCCTATTACATTGCCTTTCCGCTGATCTGTATTACGCCTATTCTGCTCATCGCCGACCTCGGACGGCCCGAACGCTTCTGGCACCTGTTTTTTTATACGAAAAGCGGGATACCCTACATCAATCTGCAATCGCCATTGTCCGTGGGGTCGTGGGCCCTGATGGTTTTTGCCGCCTTTTCGTTGCTGTCCTTTCTCGACAATCTGGTTGCCGAGGGGCGCCTCAAGTCTGCGCCCTTCGCAAACCTCTATAACCGTGTCCCGCGCAAGGTATATGCGGTGATAGGCTCGGCCGCAGGCTTTTTCGTCGCGGGTTACACAGGCGTGCTTTTGAACATCACGGCCCGGCCGCTGTGGGCGGCGACCGATCCGCTGCTTGGGCCCCTCTTTATCGCGTCGGGTGCCTCGACCGGAGCAGCAGCCATCGTCCTGGCCATGGCTCGGGGGAAAATGTCGACAGGCAGAGCATTCGAGCGCCTGCAGTCTTTCGACCGCATGGCTATGATTTTCGAGCTGGCCCTCATCGTGCTCATGCTCGTCGTCGCCGGACGATACGCTGCTCCGCTCTTCCTGAGCTGGTATGGGTTCCTGTTCTGGGCCGGGACCGTTCTGCTCGGCATCCTCGTCCCCTTGTGGCTCCACCGGAATGGCCGCCTCCCCGGTGTGACGGTGTCCGACCCGGTAATGCTGAGCGCCGTACTCGTCCTCTTCGGCGGCGCGCTGCTTCGCATCGCCCTTGTGCAGGCGGGGCAGATGTAAAGGAACTCTAAGGACGCGGATCCAGACCCGCCTTTTTCACGG
>CAVWIL010000002.1:0-205576 GCA_963755045.1 Nitrospirota bacterium
AAACACATCCATTTTGTGGGAATCGGCGGCATCGGCATGAGCGGCATTGCCGAGGTGCTCCTGAACCTCGGGTACAAGGTCTCCGGCTCGGACTTGAAAGAGTCGGACACAACGGAACGGCTTAAAAAACTGGGCGGCGAGATCTTTATCGGTCATCACGCCGGGAACATTACGTCGCCGCATGTAGTGGTGATCTCGTCGGCCGTGAAGAACGACAATGTCGAGGTGATCGCTGCGCGGGAAAAACAGGTCCCGGTCATTCCCCGGGCAGAGATGCTCGCCGAACTCATGCGGCTCAAGTACGGTGTCGCAATCGCGGGCGCACACGGGAAGACCACGACGACTTCGATGGTGGCCACCGTGCTGGCAGCAGGCGGGATCGACCCCACGGTCGTGATCGGCGGCAGGCTGAACAGCCTCGGCACGAATGCCAAACTCGGCCAGGGCGAGTTCCTCGTGGCCGAGGCGGACGAGAGTGACGGGAGTTTCCTGAAACTTTCCCCGACCATTGGCGTGGTCACGACCATCGATGAAGAGCATCTTGATTACTATAAGGACATCAACGAGATCAAGGAGGCATTTCTTACCTTCATCAACAAGGTCCCGTTCTATGGCGTGTCCATCCTATGCCTGGACCAGCCGCATATCCAGGCCCTTATCCCGTTAGTGCAGAAACGGTATCTGACCTACGGGATGAGCACGCAGGCCGATTACCAGGCGCGTGACATCTCGCTCAAGCCTCTCGGCTCGCGATTCAAAGTACTGCACCATGCGCAGGACCTTGGATGGTTTGAACTCTCGGTGCCCGGTGTGCACAATATCAACAACAGCCTGGCGGCCATTGCCGTGGCGCGGGAACTGGAAGTCGATCTCGAGATCATCAGAACAGCGCTCAGGGATTTCAGCGGCGTGCAGCGGCGCTTCCAGATCAAGGGTGAAGTAGGCGGGATAACGATAGTTGATGATTACGGTCACCATCCCACTGAGGTAAAAGCAACGCTTGCCGCGGCAGCAGCGGGCATGGAGCGGCGTGTGGTCGTCGTGTTCCAGCCTCACCGCTATACGAGGACGCAGCACCTGCTCGAGGAATTCTTTACCGCATTCAACCAGGCGGACGCCCTGGTGGTCATGGACATCTATGCAGCTGGTGAAAAGCCGATCCCCGGCGTTTCGGGCCGGGTATTGTACGAAGGGATCAAGAAATACGGGCATAAGGATGTGACCTTCATTGCAGACCCCGAGAAGATCGTCGAGCACATGGTATCGGTCCTCAAACGGGGCGATCTCATGATCACGCTCGGCGCCGGCGATGTGTGGAAGCTTGGGGAACAGGTTGTGGAACGATTGAAACATGGAAATAAAAAACTTTAAAGGCGTCATAAAAAGGAACGAACCGCTGAGCAAGCATACGTCGTACGCCATCGGCGGTCCGGCGGATATCCTTGCCTGGCCCGCTGACCGGGAGGATCTCCAGCTCCTTCTGCAGGCGATCAAGACCCAGAAGCTGAGCTACTTCATCCTCGGCGGGGGCACCAACCTGCTCGTCCGGGACGGCGGGTTTCGCGGCGTGATGATCGCCCTGCAGCGCATGCATACGATCAAGATCGAACGGGAATACCATTCGATCGGCGGCTCCTTTGTCGTGGTCTGTGCTGAAGCCGGAGCGCCCCTGGCAATCCTCCTTTCCTTTGCCGTTGAACACGGGCTCACGGGCCTTGAGTTCGCTGCCGGCATCCCGGGCACGGTAGGCGGCGCTGTCTGCATGAACGCCGGTACGTCCCTCGGTGAGATGGGGGATATCGTTGAATCCGTCACCCTGATCTCACCCGATGGCGAGATGATCACCAGGAGTGCGGAGGAGATGGAGTTCGGTTACCGGATGGCCTCGGTCCCCGAAGGGCATCTGGTGCTTGAGGTGAGGGTAGTCCTGCGGCGCGAGGATAAAGAGAAGATCAAGGCGCGGCTTAAAGAACTGCTCAACACGAGAAAACAGCGCCAGCCCTGGGGCCTCCCGAATGCAGGATCGGTGTTCAAGAATCCGCAGGAAGAGTCTGCGGGCATGCTGATAGAGGGTGCCGGGCTCAAGGGAAGATCGGTCGGCGGGGCGCAGGTTTCGGAAAAACACGCCAACATTATTGTGAACACGGGCAAGGCGAAAGCAGCGGATGTGCTGGAGCTCATGGAGATCGTCAAAGAGAAAGTTCTTGAGGTCTCTGGCGTGCGGCTTGAGCCGGAGATAAAAATAATAGGAGAAGATGCCTGACGACGGGGTCCGGGGTTCAGGGGCAAGGGTCAGGGAGAAGACAAGGATGAATCTATGGTTTTGGTAACGAAGAAAAAGATCGGCGTTCTCATGGGTGGGCTGTCGTCGGAGCGTGAGGTTTCGCTCTCGAGCGGGAATGCGATCCTGGAGGCGCTCAGGGGAAAGGGATATAACGCTGTATCAATTGATGTCGGCCGGGATGTCGCCGAGCGCATAAGGCAAGCCGGCATCGAGGTCGCCTTCAACGGTCTCCACGGCAAGTTCGGCGAGGATGGCGCGATCCAGGGCCTGCTCGAGGTCATGGGTATTCCCTATACGGGCTCGGGCATCCTTGCGAGCGCCATGGGCATGAACAAGATCATCTCCAAAGCGGTCTTCAAGGCCTACGGTCTTCACGTGGGTCCTTTCATGATTGTTTCCGCAGGCGACAAGGGATCGCTCACGACAGCGCAGTCCAAGATCGGCTTTCCACTGGTTGTCAAGCCGAGCTCCGAGGGATCAAGTGTGGGGGTGAGCGTGGTCAACACGGGAGATGAGCTTGCTCCTGCGGTGAAGCTCGCTCTTTCGTATGACCGCGAGGCCCTGGTCGAACACTACCTCCACGGGATGGAGGTACAGGTCGGCATCCTGGGTGAGCGCGCTTTGGGAGCCATCGAGATCGTGCCGAAGGATATTTTTTACAGCTATAAGGCAAAGTACGAACAGGGGATGTCGGAACATTTTTTCCCCGCACGGGTCCCCGAGGCGGTGTCCAAACGAACGCTCGATGCGGGGTTGGCCGCGCATCGCGCCCTGGGCTGCAGGGGATATAGCAGGGTGGATTTTATTATTGATGCCGCCGGCACTCCGTATATCCTTGAAGTGAATACCCTGCCGGGTATGACGGCTACGAGCCTGCTGCCCGATATTGCACGAGGTGTCGGCATTTCGTTCCCTGATCTGGTGGAGGAAATTCTGAGATTGGCGCTTGAGAAAACATAAACTGTAGATTGCGGATTTTGGATTGCGGAGGAAACGCTGTTCGAATGGCAAGGGTCAGTTATTCCGCATTCCGCAATCATCAATCCGAAATCGAATATGAGAGACTATAAGAACGTCAAAGTCCCGAGATCGTACCGCGGCAGCTCGAACCGCGCGACCGTGAAGCGGGTCAGCGTGGGACGCGCTGCTGGACGGCCGCGGACAGGCGGAACAGGGATCAAGCACGTTGCGCTGCAGATCATCACGGTCGTTATGATAGCGGCAGGCGGCTTGTTGGCCTGGAAGGCATACCAAACGCTCCTGCATGCTCAGATGTTTCAGATCGCCGGTGTTGACATAAAGGGTGCGAAGCAGATAAGCGAGGCTGATCTCAAGGAGATCGCCGGCGTATTCACCGGCCAGAACATTTTTAAAGTAGACCTCGATACCCCGGTCAGGCGCGCGCGTGCGAACCCCTGGGTGAAGGATGTCCGAATATACCGCCGCCTGCCGAACAGGATCAGCATGGTCGTCACCGAGCGGGTCGCCTTTGCGCTGCTGGATGCCGGAGTTGGCAGGTATGTGATAGACAGCGATGGGGTCGTCATCGAACGGATTGTGAAAGACGACCTATCAGCATGGCAGCTCCCGGTTGTGGCCGTCAAAGAGAATCGCGTACGGCCCGGCGAGCAGGTGACGCACGAAGGCATGGCCGATTCGCTGATGCTCATTAACGAGATCGCCGAACGGGGCGGGTGGAGGCTGAATGAAGTAACGATCAAGTCAGGCTCTCCCGAGACGCTCAGTATTTTGTATGCCGACCATGAGTTCAAGATCGGTACGGGTAATTATGCGGAGAAGCTCCACAGGCTTTCCGAGATCCTGTCTGACGGAACACAGCGCGGCCTGGAGATAGAATACGTGGACCTTCGCCCCGAGCGACAGGCCGCGGTGATGGTGAAAAATATCGGGGGCAAGGGGCAGGGGACAGGGGTCAAGAAAAAGCGAGGCGTGTAGCTCATCGTGGCTCATGACCCTTCTGAAGGAGGACGTAGTGGCAAAAAAACCGAACAATGTGCTGGTAGGTCTGGATCTGGGAACGACCAAGGTCTGCGCTATCGTCGGGGAGGTCAAAGACGACGGACAGGTAGATATCATCGGGATCGGCATCAGTCCTTCGCACGGACTTAAAAAAGGCGTGGTCGTCAACATAGACAGCACAGTGGAGTCCATCAAAAAAGCCGTGCATGAGGCCGAGCTTATGGCCGGTGTGGAGATCAACGCGGTGTATGTGGGGATCTCCGGCGGCCATATCAAAGGCATGAACTCGCGCGGAGTGGCGGCGATCAAGAACCGCGAGGTCGGACCGGCGGACGTTGCGCGGGCCATCGACGGGGCCCGGGCCGTGAACATTCCCATGGACCAGCAGATCCTCCATGTGTTGCCGCAGGAATTCATCATCGACGACCAGGACGGAATCAAGGATCCGCTTGGAATGTCGGGCACGCGACTCGACGTCAAGGTCCACATCATCACCGGCGCGGTGACCGCCATTCAGAACATCGTGAAGAGCTGTTCACGTGCGGGGCTGCATGTGAACGACCTGGTGCTGCAGCCGCTCGCCTCGAGCAGGGCGGTGCTCACTTCGGAGGAGCAGGAACTCGGCGTGGTCGTCGTGGACATCGGCGGCGGGACGACGGACCTCGCGTTCTTCCTCGAGGGCAGCCTGTGGCACACCGAGGTGCTTCCCATCGGCGGAAATCATCTTACGAACGACATCGCCATCGGCCTGCGCACCCCGGCCTCGGAGGCGGAAAAAATCAAGATCAAGTACGGGTGCGCCCTGTCATCCCTCGTCAAGCACGAGGAAAGCCTCGATGTTCCCAGTGTGGGCGGGCGGCCGCCCCGGCTCTCTCGCGCCAGATCCTGTGTGAGATCATCGAGCCTCGTGTCGAAGAGCTGTTCGGCATGGTACAGCAGCGGCTCAAGAAGACCGGGTTCGAGGACATGTTTGCCTCCGGCGTCGTGCTTACCGGCGGCACGGCCCTGATGGAAGGGGCGCAGGATGCCGCAGAGCGTTATCTCGGCCTGCCGATCCGGCGCGGCACCCCGAAGAACATCGGCGGCCTCATGGATGTGGTGAATAGCCCGATATACGCCACAGGCGTGGGGCTAGTGCTGTATGGCGCAGAGAATGCGCAGGCGGCGCCGAGCAAATTCAGGAGCAGCGGGAGCCTGAAACGCCTCTGGAAGTGGGTGGAGGGATTCGTCTAACTCAGGGCAACAGTAAGGGGGGCCAGGTCATGGCGAGAAGAATCAAGGAGAAAAATAATATGGATGATAAGCTCGATTTCAAATTTCAGGATATCATGGAGTTTGTGGCGAACGCGCACAGCGAGGTCCCGTGCGAAGCCGCAGTGGATAAACCGTTCGAGTTCGAGGAGGGGAGGGCACGCGAGATGTTCCAGTTTGAGGATGAACGCCTGCCGGCCGTCATAAAAGTGATCGGCGCGGGTGGAGGAGGCAGCAATGCCGTAAGCAGCATGGTCCAAGCGGACATCAAGGGGGTCCACTTCATCGTGGTCAATACCGATATGCAGGCCCTGGAGCTTGCGCGGGTCCCGGTCAAAATCCAGATCGGGTCCAAGATCACCAACGGGCGCGGGGCGGGCGCGAATCCCGAGATCGGACGGACCGCCGCCCTTGAGGACGCGGACAAGATCAAGGCCGCTCTCGCCGGGGCCGACATGGTCTTCATCACCGCGGGCATGGGCGGCGGGACAGGCACGGGCGCCGCGCCGGTGCTTGCCAGCCTCGCGCGCGAGGTTGGCGCTCTTGTGGTCGGCGTGGTGACCAAGCCCTTCAGCTTCGAGGGGCTGGCCCGGATGCAGAAGGCGGATGAGGGGATTGCCGAGCTTAAAAAACACGTCGATGCCCTCATCGTGATCCCAAACGAACGCCTGCTTAACCTTGCCGAAAAAAGGACCACGCTGCTCGATTCGTTCCTGCTCGCCGACGGGGTGCTCTGTCAGGCGGTCAAAGGAATTTCCGATGTGGTGATGGTGCCGGGCTATGTCAACGTTGATTTTGCAGATGTAAGGACCGTGATGTCGAGCCGCGGCAGGGCGGTCATGGGCACCGGGATCGGCCGCGGGGAGAACCGGGCTGCGGATGCCGCACAGCAGGCGATCGCGAGCCCGCTGCTGGAAGACGGTTCCATCAAGGGCGCCCGCGGAGTGCTCATCAACATCACCGCAGGCAATGACCTCGGCATCAATGAGCTGAGCGAGGCGACGGCGGTCATCAAGGAAGAGGTCGATCCGGGCGCGAACATCATCTTCGGCGCGGTGATCAACCCGATCATGAGCGAGGAGATCATGGTGACAGTGATCGCGACGGGGTTCGACGAAGAGGGCGTGCGCGACCGTATCAAAAAGCCGGTGGCTAATTTCAAGGAGTTCAGGGCGTCCCTGGAAAAACCGAAGCGCAAACAGGAGGCCTTTGATTTCAGGAATGAAGCGTTCGGCATCGACTGTGAGGACCTGGACAAACCCACGTTCCTCAGGAGGCAGGCGGACTGATCAGCCTGTCATAACTACGATCAGAACAAAATTGCTGTTGTCAGACAGGAATGATATCGTTCGTTGAATCCCAGAGAGGCGTGGTTGGCGTTTTCCAAAACTGTTTCGTTATATCTGTCAAGCATCTCACCTTCCTTTTTCGGATTTTGCGCGGGAGTATCTGTCGACCTCGCTCAGAACGCCCCGCAGGATGCTGACATCCCTGCTGTTCATCCGTGCCCTGCCGAAGAGCTGCCTGAGCGAGAACATCATCCGCTCGGGGTTGTCGCGTTCGAGAAAGCCGATCGTCTGAAGCGTTTCCTGCAGCTGAAGAAAAAAGCCCTCGGTTTCCTCAAGGAGCGCGAGCTGCCCTGCCGCCTGGCCCGTATACGCGCCCGATGCCAAGAAAAGTTCGTAAGCAATTATCATGACGGCATGAGAGAGGTTCAGTGACTGAAATGAGTCCGATGACGGGATAGCCACGATCTCATGACAGAGGGCGAGGTCGCTGTTTTCCAGTCCGTTCACTTCGTTTCCGAACACGATTGCCACGCGGTTCTTTGCGAGAATCGAGATCACCTGCTCCGCCATCACTCGCGGAGTTCGGATGTTTTTTCGCTGTTTGCCTGCGTGTCTCGACGTTCCAATGATGAACCCGTGGTCGGCAAGCGCCTCAGCAAGCGCCGGGAACACCACTGCCTTCTCAATGATCTCATGGGCGCCCGCGGCTAGCTTGCGTGCTTCCTGATGTGTGTCCTTTGGAGGGTCCACGAGGATAAGGCGTCTCAGGCCCATGTTCATCATGCATCGAGCAGCAGCGCCGATGTTGGCCGGCGTTTTCGTGTCAACGAGGACAATGCTGACGTTGTCGAGAAGAGTGGCGTTCTGCATAGAAGTGTACGGTCCGATCAGTTGACAGCACTGCTTATACCTGACGACAAGTGCCTGTCTCGAGCAGCAGCATTATACAGGGAAGTGAGGACGGTCCTCAAGGATATTATTGACAGGGTTTCTTCAATGATAAGACCTTGTTTTTATTTTGGCTTGACAATACCCGAAGAAGAGCTGCTTGATTTTCTGGAACAAGTAAAATATTGGGCCATCGCTCCTGAAAGAGCTCTTTTTGTTAGGAACATTATTCGGTAGGGAAGGTGTTTTTCCCCATGGGGCGGGAATTGAACCCGCTGCCAAACCCAACCTAAAATAAATTGACAAAACCATATAAAAAGGGTAGCATTGTTAACGCTGGCTTTCAGGATGCTAAAGAATGAAAGGGGTTTTGCCATGACCAATTCTCGTATTAGATTGCTCTTCTTAATATGTGGTGCACTGTTATTGAGCTTAACGTTCGGCTGTAAGGGTGGAGGTAGCTCAAGCTTCGATGTATCGAACGTTCTCGTCTCGATCGAAGTGATGCCTGTCAATCCGATCATCGCGCGTGGCACGACCAGACAGTTCACTGCCACCGGCATTTATTCAGACAATAGCAACCAGGACATCACAGCTTCCGTCACCTGGAGTTCTGCGTCAACCACTGTCGCCACGGTCAGCAACACCGCAGGTACCAATGGGCTTGCCACGGCCGTTGCCGTTGGATCGACCACGATCACTGCAGCTTCGGGAACAATCTCTGGCAGCACGACGCTTACTGTAACCTCGGCATCGCTAATGTCGATCCAGGTCGCGCCGACCAACCCGCGCATCGCGATCGGCACGACCAGGCAGTTCACCGCAACCGGGATCTTTTCGGACACTACAAGCCAGGACATCACCGCTTCCGTCGCCTGGAGTTCTTCGTCAACCACTGTTGCCACGGTCAGCAACACCGCCGGCTCCAAAGGGCTTGCCACAGCTGTTGCCGCCGGCCCGACCACGATCACTGCCACTTCGGGGACAATCTCCGGCAGCACGACGCTTACCGTAACCCCGGCAATGCTGGTGTCGATCCAGGTCTCGCCGACAATCCCGAGCATCGCCGCAGGGACTTCGCAGCAATTCACTGCCACGGGGATCTTTTCGGACAATTCATTCCAGGACCTTACCGCATCCGCCGTCTGGAGCTCTTCGTCAACCACGGTTGCCACGGTCAGCAACGCAGTCGGCTCCAAAGGGCTTGCCACGGCTGTTGCCGCCGGCCCGACCACGATCACTGCCGCTTCGGGGGCAATCTCCGGCGGCACCACGCTTACCGTGACCTCGGCAACGCTGGTGTCGATCCAGGTCGCGCCGACAAGCCCGAGTATCGCCGCAGGGACTTCGCAGCAATTCACTGCCACGGGGATCTTTTCGGACAATTCATTCCAGGACCTTACCGCATCCGCCGTCTGGAGCTCTTCATCAACCACGGTTGCCACGATCAGCAACGCCGTCGGCTCCAAAGGGCTCGCCGCGGCCATAGCCGCTGGATCGACCGTCATCTCGGCAATGTCGGGAACGTTCTCCGGCAGCACCACAGTTTTTGTCACGGGGGCGGTCCTCCAGACCATCGACATCACGCCCGCTCTCCCGAACATCGCCCTTGGGACACAGCAGCAGTTCACCGCTATCGGGACCTACTGGGACAGCGGTACCGATACCTATACTACGGAAGACCTTACCGCATTCGCTGTCTGGAGCTCTTCGTCAACCACGGTTGCCACAGTCGATAACGCGCCTGGTTCCAGCGGGCTTGCCAACTCCGTTGGCGCGGGATTGACCACCATTACTGCGACGTTCGCAGGCATATCAGGCAGCACCGATCTCACGGTGACCGCGCTAACTCTGGAGTCGATCCAGATCACACCAACTGACCCGAGCGTCTCGTTCGCGCTTCCCGTGCAGTTCTCGGCGAGCGCTACCTATTCAGACGGCTCTGTTGAAGATCTTACGACGCTGGCAACCTGGACCTCCTCGGATATGGGCGTCGCAACGATCAGCAATGCCGCTGGATCCAACGGAATGGCAACACCCGTTGCGCCGGGCGGCGGCACAACGACCATTACGGCGTCGTTTGGTAGCATTTCGGGAACATCTACGCTCACCGTGACCCCGGCGACGCTGACCTCTATCACCATATCGTCCGCCTCGACAACGATCGCGCTTGGGACCACACAGCAGTTCGTCGCAACCGGACACTTTAGCGACTTGACGACCCAGGACATCACCGCATCCGTACTGTGGTCATCATCAAACAATTCTGTCGCGACCATTAACATTACGGGCCCGACCACTGGGCTGGCTAACGCGGTCGGTTCAGGTATGACCATTATCACTGCCGCACTGGGGTCGGTGATTTCAAACGCCGCGACGCTCACCGTAACAACAGAAACCCTGTCCACCATCACGATCACGCCGAGCAATGCCACGATCTTCCTCGGTGCACCTGCTCAATTCACGGCTACAGGGAATTTTTCAGATGGGTCCAGCCAGGACCTGACTTCCCAGGTGATCTGGCGGTCATTAAACAAGACTGTTGCGACCGTCAGCAACGTCGTCGGCTCCAAAGGGCTGGTGACGCCCATCAAGGCCAGCCCCCCGACGACCACGATCAGCGCCACGATAACACTAGCCGGGACGACCGTAATAGGATCGACTACGCTAACTGTATCCTCGGCCACGCTGACGAGCATCGTCGTAACCCCGGTGGATCCGAGTGTGAGGGTGGGGAGGACCTTGCAGTTTACCGCAACTGGGTTCTACCCTGGTGGGCTCCAGCAGGATCTGACCAAATCCACAAACCTGACATGGTCTTCTTCAAACAGGACATTCGCGACGATCGCCAATGTCCCGAAAAAGAACAAGGGGCTGGCGACGGGTGTGAGCGTCGGCAGCGTTACGATCAAAGCTCAGATAAAAGGTTCCACCACCAATGGGACCACAACGCTCACCGTGATTCCATGACAGCAGACCGTTAAGCGGCTTCCTTCTCTACCGATATCAGGGAAGCCAGACCCAACTCATCTTAGGGTCACCCGTTTATAGGTACCATCAAAGCTCGCCGAGAAACAATACGTTTCTCGGCGAGCTTTTTTATTATCCCCATCATTCACCCTCGACGAAGATCCATTCAATTCGGCGCCGGTTCTTTACTGCGCCGGTCACCATCTGAATTAAGGTCATCGGTGACGTCCATAACCCTCACGGATATTCTTGAAACGGTAGTGTTGACTTTCGCTGGGAGGACTGATAGAGTGTCTTCGACATGACCATGATCGCAATCTCACTTCAGTCAGGCAGCAGCGGAAATTGTATTTATATCGAGGCAGGGGGCGTCAGACTCCTGATCGACGCCGGGATCACCGGTATACAGGCGCAGGAGCGGCTTGCCGCTCACGGCCGGGACATCCGTACGGTCAATGCGGTCATCATATCCCATGATCACGGTGACCACATCCGGCATGCGGGTGTGTACCAGCGGAAATTCGGCATCCCGATCTATGTTACTCCGGCGACGCTTGCGGCGGCTACCGCGCGATGCAATCTCGGAAAGCTTACCGACGTGCGCGCCTTCCGGGCCTGTGACAAGATCAGATTCGGCGACGTGCTCGTACATGCCATCCCCACGCCCCATGACGGAGTGGACGGGTCTGTCTTCGTGGTTGAAGCAGGGAAGAAGCGTATCGGCGTGATGACCGACCTCGGGCACGTGTTCAAGGATCTCACCCGTATCGTGGCATCCCTTGACGCGGTCTTTCTCGAGAGCAACTACGATCCCGACATGCTTGCGGCAGGCCCGTACCCGGCCTATCTCAAGCAGCGCATCAGGGGACCGCACGGACATATCTCGAACCTCGAGGCTGCGGAACTTCTCCGTCGTGCCTCCGATGAAAAGCGTCTCCAATGGGCATGTCTCTCACACCTCTCGGAAGAGAACAACCACCCCGAGGTAGCGCTCAAGACCCACCGCGAGGTCACCTCCGGAAATATTACCCTGTATGTGGCCGACCGTTACCAATCTACCAAGATCTTCACCGTACGATAACCCTTCCTCTTCGCTCTACCTGATTTCAATCGAAGACAAACCTGATAGTCTCGTAAAAAGTCGTCATATCCGCGAAAGCGGGTATCCAGGGTCAAGTGTCCGCTTGAAAAGACTGGATTCCCGTTTACACGGGAATGACGGAATATAAAAGACTGATTTTTTTGTGCGATCATCAACCTGATAGTGAAAACTGCCGATTAGAGCTGAGGTAGTTGAGTGAAGAATCGGAGAAGATTAACTGCGAACGGATCACTGCCGTCTTGATCGGCGGATGAGTATAAAAATCCTGATGCAAAATACGACGCAGAGGGCCGCTAACCAGGCGCTCTCCGTGTTAAAATGGTTGATCCGGAACGTGACCGCGGCCAGACCCGCTCCAACGGTGAGAACAGCGAGGATCATGCCCTTGCCGATGCGCGATATGGTGATAAGTTCCCCCATGATGTCCCGCGAAGTGATCTCCATCCGTGTTTCGTTCCGCCCCGTGGACACCAGAAAATCGGACAACAGCTTCGGCAGGCTCACCAGCGCGCGGGCGGTAACACCTGCCTTCCCGAAGAGGGCGGCTGCCGACATCTCCTCGGCCATAATGAAGCGCTTGGCAAAGGGTGTGGCGATCTCAATAATATTGGTGTCGGGATCGAGCTGAGACCCAAGGCCGTTAAGCATGCCCGTGACCCTGCCTAACAAGATGAAGTCGTTCGGGATCTGGATCGAGGGGCTGAGCCGGAGGGCTTCCATGATATCATTTCCAATCTCCTCGATGTCCATGGCCTTGAACTCACCGGGTGACATATCGCGGTATTTCGCGAAAATCCTGTCCACGAACTGAACCAGCGGTTGAAGGTTCCTGGTGAGCGGGATGAACCCCATGTCCACAAGCGCCCGGACAAGCCCCAGGCTGTCGCGCTCCACGATCGCGGTGAATGCCCGTTTAAGACCTTCTTTTTTCGGGGTCGAGATGCGGTCCACCATGCCGAAATCAACGAGGACGATCTCAGGGCCGGGCCGGACAAAGATATTGCCGGGATGGGGATCACCGTGGAACAGGCCGTCGGTGAAGAGCATCTGACAATAGGCCTCGGCAAGTTCGCGCGCCACCTCTTTCCGGTCGATCCCTTGTGCGTCAATTGCATCGAAATCCGTGATCTTGGCGCCATCGAGAAATTCGAGCGTCAGCACCTTGGACGTCGTGAACGGCCAGTACACGGCAGGAATTCTGATCTTCGGATTATTGGAAAAATTTCTGGCAAAGGCCGCTGCGCTTTTTCCTTCCTGGATGTAGTCCAGTTCTTCGTGAATAATGCGGGAAAATTCGGAGTAAATGACGTCGAGATTGATGCGGCGGTAGAAGATCTTGAGAAGCTTGATGATGAAACCGAATGTCCGGATATCGGCCGCAATCACTTCTTCGATGCCGGGATACTGGACCTTGACCGCAATTTGCTCGCCGCTTTTAAGGGTGGCGCGGTGCACCTGGCCGAGCGAGGCCGAGGCAATGGGTGTCTCATCAAAAGATGCAAACACGTCCCCTGGCGAACCGATCTCTTCAATGACGCGCTTCATGATCTCCGCGATGTCCGCAGGGGGTACTTGGTCCTGGAGCTTGGACAATTCCGTCGTATATTCTTCAGGGAGGATATCAACGCGCGAGGACAGGAACTGGCCGATCTTGATCAGCACACCACGCATCTCGATCATGCGTTCTCGCAGAATAAAGGCGTACTGTGTGTGAAGCCGTTTGAGCCGTTCTTTTCGTATTGCAGGGGAGGCAAAGGCGTTTCTGAGCGAGAGAACCTTATAGCCCAGAAGGATCCGGAGAAAAAGGGCAACGCCCCGAACAAACCTGACCTGGTATCGGAATATTTGCATAGTTGATTATACCAGATTGAGAAAGGGAAGGGTATCCGGATCATCGCTTATCGAAGTCGGACAATCGAATCAACAATCCCATCAAACGAAGCAATAATAACTTGACAACAAGCGGTATTCTCAAATAATATGAGTTTCAACTCAGAATGCGTGGGGCGAACACAGGAGCGGCGGCATGGTTGGTCAGGGAGTATCGACCTGCTGTGCTGCCAACAGCGCTTCTGACCGGGGAAGCTTGACAACCGAGACCTTTACCAGGGTGAACAGGAGTAGATCCTTCTTCATCGGGTAAAGGTTTTTTTTACCGAAGAGTACAGGAGATGGCGATGAAGAGAACAATCAATAAGATCCTGATCGCGAACCGGGGCGTTCCCGCGGTACGGGTCATGCATACCTGCAGGGACCGCAAGATCCCCACCACGGCGGTGTACAGCGATCCCGACCGGCTTGCCCATCATGTGTTCATGGCGGACGAGGCCGTGTATATCGGCGAGGCGCCGCCGAGCGAATCCTATCTCAACATGGACAAGATGGTACATGCCGCGCTGCAGAGCGGGTCGGACGCGATCCATCCGGGCTGGGGTTTTCTGGCCGAGAACGCCGAGTTCGCACAGAAAGTGATCGATGCCGGACTGATATGGATCGGTCCCTCCCCCGAGGTCATCCGCATGCTTGGGGACAAGATCGAGGCGAAAGCACTGGCAAGGAAGGCCAACGTGCCGACCATCCCGGGGATCGACGCGGTCACGGACATCGAGCAGATCAAGACGTGGATGAAGAAGGACGAGGTGGCCTATCCCATCATGATAAAAGCCTCGGCAGGCGGGGGCGGAAAAGGCATGGTCAAGGTCGAGAACGACGAGGACCTGGCGCAGGGCCTGGCACGTGCCCGGTCCGAGGCAAGGAAATCCTTTGGCGATGAGACCATCCTGGTCGAGAAATATATCGAGCGGGGACGGCATATCGAGGTCCAGATCGTCGCTGATGAGCACGGCAATGTCGTTCATCTCTATGAGCGGGAATGCACGATCCAGCGCCGAAACCAGAAGATCATCGAAGAAGCGCCTTCCCCGAGCCTCGACGACGGGCTGCGCCAGGAGATCTGTTCTTCTGCGACGCGCCTGATGAGCGAGATCGGCTATACGTCGGCGGGCACCGTGGAATACATTTTCGATTCCGCGACCAGGAAGTTCTATTTCCTCGAAGTCAATACCCGGTTGCAGGTAGAGCACGGCATCACGGAACTGATCACCGGCCTCGATATCGTGGGCATTATGATCGATGTGGCCCTGGGCAAGAAGCTGCCGTTCAAGCAGACCGCCATCCGTCCCAACCGGTGGGCGCTCGAGGTCCGGATCAATGCGGAGGACCCGAAGAGCTTCAGCCCCTCATTCGGGGCGATCACCCGGCTGCAGGTGCCGATGGGCCCGAATGTGCGCGTGGCCTCGGGCGTGTATGAGGGTGGCGATATCCCCGCATACTACGATTCGCTGTTCATGCTGCTCATGACAGCGGGCGCGGACCGCAAGGACGCGATCCAGGTCATGGACCGCTCACTCGGCAGGAACCTCAGGGTCGAGGGCGTGAAGACGCTGCAGCCGCTGTTGCTCAGCATCATCCGGCACCCCTCGTTCATCTCGGGTGATTTTTCCACGCGGTTCATCGAAGAGCACCTGAACGAACTGATCTCGATGTTCCGCGAGCAGAACAGCGAAGACGAGGTGCTCAAGATCGCGCGGTACGTGGCCGAAATTTCAGCCCTGGGCCCGCAGAAATGGATGTGAGGGAGAGACTGATGAAGGAAACCAGAAAACAGACGACGGACGACGGACGACAGACGACAGACAAGAAAAGCGCCGGAACAGGGCTTGCGGCGCATGATTTTATTTTTGCAAGACCCGGCATGTCGCCGAAGGAGATCGTCACGGCAGTCCGCTCGCTAAACGGGGTTTGTTTCACCTCGGTCGGCATGCGGGACGCGGGCCAGTCTGACTTCAAGAATCGCCACCGCATCTACGATCTTAAGACCCTGGCGCCCCATTATGAGAACATGGGGCTGTTCAGCGCGGAGTGCCACGGCGGGGCCAGGTGGCATGTGGGGATCATGAACCGGCGGGAAAGCCCCTTTGAAGAGACCGCGCTGCTCCGGGGCCTCATGCCGAACGTGCTGCTCCAGACCCTGATTCGCGAGACCAACCTCTTCGGCTACCGGCCTTATCCGAAGAACGTGATCGAATATGCGGTTTCCCGGGTGGACATCGATGTCTGGAGGTGTTTCTCCTTTCTGAATGACGTTCGCAACATGCGCACCGTCGCCGAGGTCGTGATGAAGCGCGGCCGACTTTTCGAGCCGACCATCTCCTTCACGTCCGCGGACTGGGCCACGAACGAGTATTATCTCAAGGTGGTCAGGGACATCGTCGACCTCTGCTCGGGTGTCGATGAGATCGTCCTGTGCGTCAAGGACATGGCCGGGGTCGGAGACGTCACCCGGATCGGCGAGTTGATCAATGCAATCAAGCAGGTCTATCCCGACCTGGTCATCAATTATCACCGTCATATCACCGACGGGCTGGCCATACCGGCGCTCCTGTCGGCTGCAAAGGCGGGCGCCCGGATCATCGATGTGGAAGAGGACTCGCTCGTCCGGTTCTACGGGCACTCTCCCATTCTCGCCGTTCAGGCGCTCTTCGAGGAATCGGGCATTCCCGTGCACCTCAACAGGCCCGAGGCCGAGGCTGCGGTCCAAAAGGTGCGAGAGTGGATCGGTCATTACGACTGGGCCGAATCTCCGTTCAAGGGCCTGGACCACACCGTGACGCTTCACAAGATGCCGGGGGGAGCGTTCCCCAGCTCATTCGAACAGGCACAGAAGGCGGAGTTTCTCCACCTCATGCCCTCCATTCTGAAGCTCATGTCCCTGTACAACCGGATCGTGAAGTACTTCGACGTCACGCCCGGTTCCCAGATCACGTGGGTGACGTGCAGCGGCATCATCAACCGCTACGCCAAGGAGCGCGGCAACGCCGGGGTCAAGCACATCATCGCGCTCATGATCAAGTTCGTCGAGGAACAGGCACAGGACATCGGCTCGATGTCGAAGGACGAGCAGGAGGAGCTGCTGATGCTCTTCCGGAACGCGCCCGGCGACTTCAAGAACCTGCTGCTCGGCAATTATGGAAAGCTGCCGGTGGGCTGGCCCGCGGAATGGGTCTACCAGAGCGCCTTTGGCGGGGAATGGGCCGCGAAGATCAAGGAGCGAAAGGAAGCATCGCCGCTCGAATCCGTGGCCAACGATGACCTCGGGAAGTTGCGGCGCGAGCTCGAGGACCATCTCGGAAGGATTGCAACGGAGGACGAGTTCGTGCTCTTTCTCATGCATCCCAAGGATGCCCTGGAGTATGTCGCGTTCCGGGACCAGTATGGAGACGCCCCCCTGGCGCTGCCAACCGATGTCTGGCGGGAAGGACTGAAGAAACCGGGCGACCGGGTGAACTTTGATCTCTGGGGCAAGCCTTACTCCCTGGAACTCGTTTCCATCGGCGCAGAGCACGAGGGCTTCATTCATGTGGTGATGAAGGTGAACAACAAAACGCGCGTGTACACGGTCGCGACCCCGCGCGCCAGGAAGGTCGAGATACGGATGGCCAAGGGCCCGAACGACGTAGGCGCTCCGATCAACGGCAATATCTGGAGGATCGGCAATCCCGAACGCGGGCCCATCAAGGTCGGCGACATCGTGCATAAAGGCGAGGAGATCGCGAACCTCGAGGCCATGAAGATGGAAAACTCGATCCTCGCGCACATCGACGGCCAGATCGCCGAACTCTGCTTCAAGCTCAACGAGACGGTCCAGGAAGGTCAGCTGCTGTTTGTGATAGAGAAGCAATAGTGTGCGTCCCGTTCCAGGTCTGCATTGCGCGCGGACATGGTGAAGTGGCAATGGTTCGTGCAGGTTGTCCATTTGATAAACTTGAAAAAGTAAAAGCGGAGAAAAACCCTTACGCTCGAGATGCTTTTCTCGTGCAGAATTTTGAATTCTTCCCACTGGATCAAGATATCCATTGATTCACGTGTACGAAAGTAGTACTATCAGCCCATCATGACATGGACAAGACCACAGAGTGTTCTTCTTCTCCTTCTCCTGGCGACCTATATTATCGCTCCGGTGCTGGACGCAATTGCCTGCGACGATTGTAATAAGGTCATATACTTACAGGTGGAGCAAAAGGACCTGTCAAACGGATCATGCCATTCGGACTCGACCGACCGAACCGCAGACCATGATAAAAACGTTCCTTCTGATCCCGGAACGGATAAGGATCTTTGCCCGCTGTGTTCCAATGCAGCTGTTGGAATGCAGAGCCAGGCCTGTCACGCCCCGGTCCTGACGGTCCATGTCGTAGGCCTGCCTGCGTTGCTTGCCCTTCTGGACCCCTCGTATCCCATCAACAAGCCGCCACAGAACTAACTCCCACAGATATATTCCTGTAGCCGCATTGTATTGCGCGTGACTTCTGTCACTCGTTTTGCTTTTGCGCGCTCACGCCCCTGTTGCATCAATGTGCTTAAACAAGTGAGGTGTATTTATGACGCGAATGATTATCTTTGCGTGCGCTCTTTTGCTGTCCGCAAATACCGCTTCCGCCATGACGGTTGCTGAGGCGGTCGAAGTAGCGCTGAAAAACAATCCAGATATCCAAGCTGTCAGGCTGGAGCAGGGCGCGGCCCAAGGCAGGCTGGATCAGGCTGGTCTCTGGCTCAGAAGCAATCCAGTCATTGAGGGCAGTCTCTCCAGAAAAGATACAGTACCGGGAGGCGGAGAGAAAGTGACGAACACGGGCCTTTCGCTCTCCCAGGAGTTCGAGATCGCGGGGCAGCGGGGCTTACGCGTTGACGCTGCCGAGAACGGCATGGAGAAGGCTTCCCAGGACATCCGTGACCGGCATCGCATTCTGGTCGCCGAGGTCAAGGACGCTTTCGCAAAAGCTCTTGCGGCTAAGACGAAAGGTAGAGCTCGCCGATGAGGTGGTCCGTCTTCAGGAACAGCTTGTCGGTTCTGCTACGGTCAAGTTTCAGGCAGGGGAGATCTCCCAGCTGGAACAGAATCTCGCCGATGTCGAACTCGGCAAGGCCAGGAGGGAGCGCCTGCTTGCCGAGAAGGAACGGCGCGAAGCGCTGCTGAACCTGCAAATGATTCTCGGATTGACGCCGAAACTTGATTTCTCGGTGGACGGCGATCTGCCGATGGAAGCGCCGGTGATCCCGGACAAGGAGAAGCTGCGAACGCTCACTGCCTCACAGAGGCCTGACGTGCTGTCGGCTTCGGCGGAGGTGCAGCAGGCTAGATCCGCCATGAAGCTTGCTGGAAGGGAGGCGATCCCGAGTTTCACGGTGACAGGGTTTTACAGTCAAGACGACAGACTGAACGAAACAGGCGTCATGCTGTCCTTTCCGCTGCCGTTGTTCGACCGGAAACAGTCTGACCGGAAGGAAGCCGCTGCAAAGGCAGGTCAGGCGCTTATTAAACAGGCATCGCTGGAGCGATTCATAGAGCGCGAGATCGAAGAGGCCTATGCAAACCTCGTTTCTGCATCCGAAGAGTTGTCTCTTTTCAAAAAGGATGTTCTCGGCAAGGCGCTGGAGAATCTGGAACTTATGAACCTTGCTTTCAAAGAAGGGAAGTTCGGATTCTTTGAAGTGCGACTGGCACAAAGGGATACAATCGATGCTCAGTTCGCTTATCTGGAGTCTCAGGTGCGTTTGCAGCTTGCATTGAACGCCCTGGAAAAAGTAACGGGAGGAAGCCTGAAATGAATGGAGCGAAAGAAGTGATCCGGGATATATGGATCAAAACTGAAGACACCATGCGGCGCAACAAGAAAGCGGCAATCATAGCCTTTGGTGCGATCGCGCTTGTCGTCGCGGGCCTGTCCTTTTATGGATCGATGACAAAAAAAGTACCCGCGGACGAGCACGAAAACGAAAAAGCCCATGAGGAAACAGCCGTTGTTCACCTGTCGAATGAAGCGCAGAAGGCATCGGGTATCGAGATTCTGACGGCGGCGCTGGAACCCTTCTCGGCCCCCATCGAGGCGACGGCCGCGATCGAACTGGACGGAGACCGGGTGGCAAAGATCAGCGCGCGCACCTCGGGGCGGCTGGTGAAGATCGCGGCGTCCCAGGGAGATGCAGTAAAGACCGGGCAGGCGCTTGCCTGGTTCGACAGTCCCGAACTTGGCCAGGCATGGGCTGAATACGCAAAGTCAAAAGGAAGGACCGAACTCGCTCGGAAGAACCTTCAGCGCGAGGAAACCCTGTTCGAGAAAAAAATATCTCCGGAAAAGGACGTGATCAGAGCGCGGCAGGAACTTGCTGAGATCGAGGCTGATCTCGCTTTTGCGCAAGAGAAGTTCCATCTGCTCGGCATCGACATTGACAAGTATCGAGAAAAAGCAGGCCGGCGACCAGCATCCGCTTATCGCCGTGACCTCGCCGATCAGCGGTTCGGTCATCGAGCGCGCGGCAACACAGGGTGAAGTCGTGAACCCCGATAAGCCGCTCTTCACCGTCGCCGACCTGTCAAAGCTCTGGGTGATCATCGATATCTACGAGAAAGACCTCGGCCGGGTCAAGTCGGGAACGGCGGTCAACGTGTCGACAACGGCCTATGCCGAGAAGAGCTTCCGGGGCTTTATTTCCTATCTCGGCGAGGTCATGGATGAAAAGACGCGAACGGTGAAGGCCCGTGTGGTGGTCGAGAACGCGAACCGTCTCCTGAAACCGGGCATGTTCGCCACCGTGACCATCGATGCAAAGGGCGCGCAGACGGAGAAAGCGATCATGATACCCGAGGAAGCGGTCTTTCTCGACGGATCCAAGAACTATGTCTTCATTCAAACCGCTCCGGAGAAGTTCGAACTGCGTGAGATAGCGTTGGGCCGGACGCTGGGGAATCGTCTGGAAGTAATCCGGGGGCTTAAACAAGGAGATCCGGTTGTCGTCAAGGGCGCGTTCATTCTTAAGTCAGAGCTGAAAAAAGGCGAACTCTCAGACTAACAGGGCCATGACAAGTAAGATCCCTGCAATTGCATATGACCCATCCCCACCCTGCCCCTCCCCTTGAAGGGGAGGGAACCTTCTCCCCCTCCAAGGGGGAGATTGAGAGGGGGATGGGTACAACTGAGTCTGAAGCATTGCCTTCATAAACAGGAGATCATCAATCATGCTGGAAAGACTTATCGAATATACGCTGAAGCAGAAAGGGATGGTCATATTTCTTTCGCTTCTGATAGTACAATCGGATTGTACTCCTATTGAAATTGCCGATTGACGCTTTCCCGGACGTAACGAACATCCAGGTCGAAGTTGTCAGCCACGCGGACGGGCTCTCGGCAATAGAGATCGAACGGAATGTGACCTACCCGATCGAGATGGCAATGCGCGGCCTGCCCGATATCGAGCAGATGCGTTCGGTCACAAAGTTCGGGCTCTCGATCGTAACGATCGTCTTCAAGGACAACGTTGATATCTATTTTGCGCGGCAGCTGGTATTCGAACGGCTGGCGGAGGCGCGGGAAAAGGTCCCGAAAGGGGTCGAGGTCGCCATGGGGCCGATCGGCACGGCCATGGGGGAGATCTATCAATATACCCTTGAAGGCAAAATGCCGGATGACCCGCAGCAGAAGATCCCCTACCTGACCAACCTGAGGACAATTCAGGAGTGGATCATCACGCCGCAGCTGAAAAGTGTCGCCGGGGTAAACGAGATCAACTCTTTCGGCGGGTATTTCAAGCAGTACCAGGTGATCGTATCGCCGGAAAAACTGCTGAAGTACGGCATAACTGTGGAAGATGTCTATTCGGCGATCGGAAACAATAATGAAAACGTCGGCGGGAACCTGCTCGAACGGGGTGCGGACCAGTACATTGTCCGCGGAGTCGGGCTGATCAAAGATGTCAGCGACATCGAAAACATCGTCCTGAAATCGACGGGGGGTACGCCGACCTATATCCGCGACGTGGCCCAGGTGAAGATCGGCGAGGCTGTCCGCATGGGCGCCGCCATGAAGAACGGCAAGGATGAATGTGTCGGCGGCATCGTCATGATGCTGCGCGGCGAAAACAGCCGTGACGTAGTGCGCCGGGTAGAGGAAAAGGTCAGGGAGATCAATGAAAACAACATGCTTCCCGAAGGGATCAGGATCGTCCCCTATTACGACAGAAGCGATATTGTGAACGCGAGCGTCAGCACGGTAAACAAGGCGCTGATCGAAGGCTCCCTTCTTGTTCTGATCATGCTGTATCTATTGTTGAACAGTATCCGGGGAAGTCTTGTCGTGCTGATTGCTTTGCCGCTTTCGCTGCTTGTTACGTTTATCGTCATGAAGATTGTCGGGATTCAGCGCGAACCTGATGTCACTCGGCGGACTGGCCATCTCCATCGGAATGATCATCGACTCGACCATAATTCCAGGTAGAAAATGTCCAGCGTCACTTTGAGCGAGATGAAGGAAGACGAACATCCCAATTATTTACGGTGCTGAAGGCCGTCATGGAAGTTCAGAAAGCCGAGTATCTTCGGAGTAGTTGATCATCGCCCTCACCTTCCTTCCGATTATTTCCCTGGAAGGGATTGAAGGGAAGATGTTCGGCCCGCTGGCCATAACTGTTGCGATAGCGCTGCTTTCGTCGTTGTTCCTCTCTGTATTTGTTATTCCGGTTCTCTGTCATCCTGTTTCTGAAGCCGCACCCGGAAAAAGAAAGCTTCATCATGAAGCATGCCAGGAAGTGGTATCTGCCGCTTCTGGAATATGCAATGAACAGGAAAAAGGTGATCCTGAGTGTTGCCGGAGTTTTCCTGGTTGCTTCGCTGTTTCTCGTAACACGATTGGGAACGGAGTTTATCCCGACCATGGATGAAGGCTCGTTCGATATGGATGTGTCCATGCTTCCCGGTGTTTCCCTGGCGAAGGCGATGGAGGTGAATCAGCAGGCTGCGGAAAAGCTGAAGAAGTTTCCGGAACTGGATACCGTCGTGGCACGAACCGGACAGACCGGTGTCGCCCTGGACACGCGGGGCACGGACAAGACCGGCTATGTGGGGATATTCAAGCCGAAGAGCGAATGGAAGCGGGACATTTCGAAGGAAGAACTGACCAATGAGATGCGGAAGTCGCTGGAGTCGATCGCGGGGATCACTTTCGGATTCAGCCAGCCGATCCAGTGCCGCATCGACGAACTGGTGGCCGGCACCCGGGCGCAGCTGATTCTCAAGCTCTTTGGCGAAGATATCGACGTGCTCAGCGAAAAATCGGCGGAAATAGCCAAGGTGCTTTCCACGATCAGAGGGGGCACCGATCTGAGTGCGGAAAAGATTTCCGGGCAGCCCTACCTGACCGTCAACATCGACCGCTCGAAAATCGCCCGCTATGGCCTGAAATCAGCGATGTGCAGAAGGTGATCGAAATAGCGGTGGCCGGCAAAGCGGCATCGCAGCTGTACGAAGAAAACCGCAGTTTCGACATCACGGTGCGTCTGCCGGAAGAAAAGCGCAATTCCCTGGAAGCGATCAAGAACCTGATGATCACCACAAAAACCGGCATCAATGTTCCGCTCGAACAGCTGGCGGAAGTGAAGATGATCGAAGGGCCGGTGCAGATCAGCCGCCAGGACGGGGTGCAGCCGGATCGGCATCGAGATGAACATCACGCGGCAGGGATATCGGCAGCTTTGTCGCCGAAGCAAAACAGAAGATCAAGGAGAAGGTCAAACTGCCGGCCGGTTATTATCTTACCTGGGGCGGGCAATTTGAGAACCAGCAGCGGGCGATGAACAAGCTGATGATCATCGGACCTGTTGCCATCGGCCTGATCATGCTTCTCCTGTATGTTACGTTCAGATCGATCCGCCTGGCGCTGCTGGTCATTTCCAACCTGCCCTTTGCCCTGATCGGCGGGGTCTTCGCTCTCTACCTGTCCGGGCAATATTTGTCCGTGCCGGCGTCGGTCGGATTTATCGTCCTTTTTGGCGTTGCGGTTTTGAACGGGCTTGTGCTGGTGTCGCGCATCTCGCAATTGCGCGAAGAAGGACTTGAACTGCAGGAGGCAATCAGAAAGGGAAGCCTTGACCGGTTGCGCCCGGTATTGATGACGGCATCAATATCAATTTTCAGTTTGATGCCGATGCTGCTGGCCGGCGGAACCGGTTCTGAAATACAAAAACCGTTGGCAACGGTTGTTGTGGGCGGGTTGTTTACTTCAACGCTGCTTACGTTGTTGATTATTCCTTCAGTTTACAGCTGGTTTGAAAAGAGAAAGGTCGAAGCAGAAATGTAATGAATGATTTATCCTCCATCAATTCAATGAAAGGTACAGGAGAAATACTATGAAAGAGATAAAAGCAATAATACGGCCGTTCAAATTGCTGGAAGTAACCGAAGAACTTCATAAGATTGAAGGTTTGCCGGGTGTGACGGTATCGGAAATCAAAGGATTCGGCAAAGGCAGGGCCAAGAATGCGAAAGACAAAATTGTATATGAGATGGTGGAATTTGTTCCGCGAATACAATTGGAAGTTGTTGTACAATGATGAGATGGTTGATGAAGTTGTCAACGTGATTCAGAAAGATGCCCATACCGGCAATACGGGTGATGGGAAAATATTTGTGATCAATGTGGAAGAAACAGTAAAGATAAGAACAAATGAAAGGGGAAGAGATGCGATATGACGTGCGGCAGTCAGTTGAAGCGCCGTTTCGGTCAGAATTCAGCACATGTCACGATCCTATTTTTTTCTGCACCCCAGTTCACAGCTCCGCGCAGGGCATGATTGCCGGTACTGATAACAAGCCTTTTCGAGCATCGCAGCGCTTCCCCTCGCCCAGAGAAAGGACTCGGCCGCGTCTGCCTGGCTTTGTGACAGCATCGGTCTTTTCTACCTTACCATGCTTGTGCGCGAACCTGTTCATGGGATGCAGGGGCTTCTGGAAAGTCAAAGATTTCTGCCATTCCCCTGCGCCGGGTAGCTCTGACGCGAGAGACACGCGTAGCAATGCTGCACAGATCATAGTTACGAGAACAAGATAAGGCAGACACGGCCTCGCCCTTTTTTAAAGGGCGAGGGTGGAGTGATGCGAGTCCTGCATATCCGGGTGGAGGTACTGTACATCTCCCCCGCATGCTGCGTGGCCGAGTGATGAGCTGCCCAAAAAAACAATGCACACCTGGGACAAGTGCTAACTTAGATAACATTCAGGAAACAGATTGTTAATGAAAAGTAAAAAGCTATCCGTGCAATTAAGTGACCCACAGAAAAGTCAGAAGAACCATAAAAGAAGGAGTGAAATGAAAAGATACACGGTTTATGGCTCGGTTGTTCTGTTGATTGTGGTGCTTTCGGGGTGCGGGGCAGCGGCAAGAACGATTGCTGCGAGCTCGATAAGTGAAAGATCGGATGTCTTTACGGAAGTTGCGGGAAACGAGGCCGCGCCCTCAGGCTATACGGACGTGCTCATAACGGCAAGTATAAAAACACATCTTGAGGGATATTACCCGGCAGAATCCAAGACATCTGCGCACGGTAAAGAGACCTATCCGTTCCTGCTCAACATCGATGGTCAGGCAGTTCTCTGGAAAGCTGAAGGGAAGAAGCATGAGCTCCCCGAATATGTGGGCGGGAAAACGAGTAAAGACCCCGAGGCAGGCGAGGGCATCAAATATGTTCTTAACAAGAAGATCAGGCTCCGTCCAGGTTCGCACAAGGTATTTTTCGGATTGCCCGCGGATGACTACCATCGGGAAGTCGTGATAAACGTAGAAGAGGGCAAAGCTCAGATGCTGGAATTCAATCCGGAGTATAAATATAAAACGCTTCCCACGAGGATACCGACATACATGAAAGGAGTCAGTTATTATGCTATACTTGCCAACGGAAACCCGGTAGCTCAGTAAGGCGCCGATGCGCTGAAAAGAGTTAAGGAAGCCGAGTACTTTAATTTGCATTTGTTGCGGATATTTTTCGTAACACGTAATTCGAGACCCCGTAGGAGAAAAAAATGGAATGGATAACGGATTCACAGGTCTGGATCAGCCTTGCAACATTAACTGTTCTTGAGATCATTCTGGGCATCGACAATATCGTCGTCATCTCCATACTTGCCCAGAAGCTTCCCCAGGGACAGCAAGCCAGGGCGCGGTCCATCGGGATCGGTCTGGCTCTGATAACGCGGATACTGCTCCTTCTGGGAATAGTCTGGCTCGCCAGCCTCACTGCGCCGCTTTTTACGGTGTGGAGCAATCAAGTCTCAATACGGGATATCATCATGATCAGCGGCGGGCTCTTCCTGCTGGTAAAGGGGACCCACGAGGTCCATGCGATGTTCGAGAACGAGGAAGATGCTGCTGTGATCACGGGGAAAAATTCATTTTCCGCCATCATTGTGCAGATCGTTCTCCTGGATATCGTCTTCTCACTCGATTCGGTGATAACCGCTGTCGGCATGGCGCAGCAGATCGGCGTCATGATCGCGGCAGTGGTCCTGGCGCTCATGCTCATGCTGCTCGCCTCGGGCGTCATCAGCGCGTACATCCACAAACACCCCTCTCTCAAGATGCTGGCACTCAGTTTTCTCATGATGGTCGGTATTACGCTGATCGCAGAAGGCCTGGAGTTCCACATTCCCAAGGGCTACATCTACTTTGCGATGGGATTTTCCGGGATGGTCGAAACCCTCAATCTCCTCGCGGGGAGCAGAAAGCGGACCGTGAAAGCGCCGCTGCCATAGCCATTTGTTTTCTGCTCCGATCCATGATGAGATATTAACGGTCTCATAATAGGATTGACATAACACTTTGTGTCATCCCCGAATGCTCCTATCGGGGATATGGTTTTTAACACCGGATTCCCGATTACATCTTCGGGAATGACAGTTTGATTGTGTTGTTTCTATTTTGAGACGATTAATACTTCCCGGGTTGACGATTCCCTTCAAAAATACTATAGTAGAACAATACTCAGTCCTCACTGGCTGAATAATCTTACATTAGGGAGCATGATCCCCGTGACAGAGATACCCGACATTCCAGTACAACCTGCCCAAAACGGGCCGGCGCTCTCAATAATCCCGCTGGGCGGCATCGGCGAGATCGGGCTCAATATGACCGTGCTCGAATACGGCGACGACATCATCGTGATCGACGCGGGACTCATGTTCCCGGATGCCGAGATGCTCGGCGTGGACATCGTGATCCCGGACTTTTCCTATCTCCTTGAGAACCGCCACAAGATCCGCGCCATTCTGCTTACGCACGCGCACGAGGACCACATCGGCGCGCTCCCGTTCCTCCTCAAAGAGCTCAAGGTCCCCATCTACGGCACACGGCTCACCCTTGGTTTCGTGAAGGAGAAACTTCGGGAGCACAACCTTGACTCCGAAACCGAGCTTATCACGGTGAAGCCCCGGGACATCGTCTCTCTCGGCTGCTTCCAGGTCGAGTTCATCCGGGTCACGCACAGCATCGTGGACGGCTGCGGCCTCGGCATCACCACGCCCGTGGGACGCGTGGTGCATACGGGAGATTTCAAGATCGACCCCACGCCCGTGGACGGCCAGATCATGGACCTCCGCACCTTTGCGGAGTACGGCGACAAGGGAACGCTCGTGTTCCTGTCGGACAGCACGAACGCCGGCCAGGGCGGCTACACCTTCTCGGAGAAGGAGGTGCGCCGCGGGCTCGAGGACATCTTCAACCGCGCCCGGGGCAGGATCGTGGTCGCGACCTTTGCCTCGAACATCCACCGGGTGCAGCAGATCATCGATGTCGCGGTGATGCACAACCGGAAGGTCATCCTGAACGGCAAGAGCATGATCGCGAACGCCCAGATCGCGCTGGACCTCGGCTATCTCAAGATGCCCCCCGACACCTGGCTCAAGATCGACGCGCTCAAGAACCTGCCCGACGAGCAGGTCGTTATGATCACCACCGGCAGCCAGGGCGAGCCCATGAGCGCCCTCTCGCGCATGGCCGCGAACGAGCACAAGTACTTCCAGATAAAAAAAGGCGACACCATCATCCTCTCGTCCAAGATGATCCCGGGGAACGAACGCGGCATCACGCGGATCATCAATCATCTGTTCAAGCACGGCGCGGAAGTGTTCTATGAAAAAGTGTCCGAGATCCACGTTTCCGGCCACGCGTCCAAGGAAGAGCTCAAGCTCATGCTGAGCCTGGTCAGGCCGAAATACTTCATCCCCGTCCACGGCGAGTACCGCCACCTTGTGTACCACTCCCATCTCGCGCGGAATGTGAACATCCCTGAAGAGAACATCTTCATCATCGAGGACGGCGAGGTCATGGAGTTCACGGCGGAATCGGCGCGCCGCGCGGGCCGTGTCAACGTGGGCAGGGTGTACATCGACGGCAAGACCGCGGGTTCCACTGCCGATGCCGGGGTGGACACGGTCGTGTTGCGAGACCGGATGAAGCTCGCACACGACGGCGTGGTGATCGTGATCCTCGGGATCGAGACAGCCACGGGCAAGGTGGTGTCGGGTCCGGACATCGTGTCGCGCGGCTTCGTGTTCGAGGATGCTTCACAAGATCTGTTGGCCGAAGTGAGAGACGTGGTGCTGGACACGCTCACCCTCATGATGCCCGAGGCCAAGGGAGACTCGTCGCTCGTTTCCGCCCGGGTCCGGAGCGCGCTCAAAAAGTTCATCAACAAGCGCATGGAGCGCAGGCCAATGATCCTGCCGATCATCATGGAGATATGATGTTTAGGAAAGCATATAATATTAGATGCTTGTATATAGTATTATATGCCAGTATCTATAATAAATACCGAATCCTAACTGCTCAACAACTTGTTGGACACAGTCACTTCCGTCTACCGGCCCGGAGAATTCATCGTCTCTCAATAATGTCCATTGTAGGACTATTGACATTCCCGAAAGACGGATATAATGACATTTTATGGACTATTCGATGTCCAAGATATTATAGGCTATAGGAGAGAAAAATATGGACATGAAATATGCTTTTGGAACAACAAGGGTGGTACAGGCAAGACAAGTTTGGCATTTCAGTCGATTACGCGATATGCAGAGAAGCATCCAAAAAAGAGGATACTGGCAATTGACATTTGCCCACAGGCAAATCTGTCAGGTTATTATTGGGTGGTCTGAACCACAAGGGCAGCGAGAAGGCTAAGAGAGACAGGGACTTGTACCACGGTGCTAGCTTAGGTGGATACTTTCACTCCGTTTGCCATCGCCAGTATGCTCCGCCTGTTTTTAATGCAAACGATTTCATTACTATGCCGCACGCGTATAACAAGGCAATCCCAACGAATATCGATTTGGTGTGCGGTGATCCGCTGCTTGAATTACAAGCCAACGCTGTCAACACGTTGGCCAATGGAAACATTCCGGGTGTAAATGCATGGATTGCTGTCATTGATTGGCTAAAGACCTTTTTAGATCAACTCAAGGATGAGTACGACACGGTTTTTATGGACTGCAATCCGAGCTTTTCACTATATACCCAGATTGCCCTTGCAACAACGGACAGGATTATTTTGCCAGTGATGGCAGATGATTCTTCGCGTCGAGCAATTCAAAATGCCTTCTCGCTTATCTACGGCTTGAAGCTTCCCTCCGAGATATACTCATCTTATGCCTTCGCAACAAAACTTAATGCAGCAAAGCGTCCTTTACCCAAAGTACACATGATTGCAAAAAACCGTTTAACTCAATACATGGGGGCAGCATCAGCATATGAGGCAGTGCTACTGGCGATTCAGCGCGACATTCAAAGTTTGTTAAAAACTAATCCTGAGATTTTCACTTTTACTAGTATTAGTAAAGGCTTAGTTGAAATACGGGACTTCCAGACGACTGGTGTTGTTGCCTTCGCAAAGGGTCTGCCGTTTTCGCAGTTGCAATCTGGTAAGCAAAGTATCAACGGGCATCGGGTGCAAGTAAAGGAAGAATACCGCTTAAACAGCATCGAGTCGATTGAACACCTCGTTTCTCATTTATAAATGAGGTCGGGTAGTGCAGTGAAATCCGACACAATGATTCCAACCACGCCGACAGAAACGCTGAGAACCGCGTTCCTCACGTCGGTGAGGTACGTAAAGGAATATTACCATGAGTGACAGTATATTCAGGGAAGGTGGGCCGCTCAATATTAGGAAAACGGGCTCAGACAAATACACGATGAATGTTTCCCTGCCCGTTGATCGAGATGGACGAATAGCCAGGATGTGCCCCGACAAAGACTGTTCTCCCGGTTACTTCAAAGTTAAGGGTGGCACGGGACTAACTGGGAAGCAAGAATCTGCTTTTTGTCCTTATTGCAGAAATGTGGCCAACCCGGGTGACTTCGTTACGGAAGAGCAACTTAGGTATGCACGAGACCTTGCACTTAGAGAAGCATGAAGGTATAGAAAACATGATTAAAGGCGCGCTCGGCTTGGGGCCTACTGGAAAGAAAAAAATGGGCGGAGGTTTTCTCTCAATAGAAATGAGCCTTAAGCCTGGATCAAAACCTATCGTTCGACGCCCCTTTGTGGAGGAAGTTAGAAGGGATATCATTTGCCCATACTGTGGGCTAGACCATTCGGTATATGGTTTGGCCACATGGTGCGCAGATTGTGGCAAGGATATTTTATTAACGCATGTTAAAGCTGAACTTGCCGTGTTGGGGTCTATGCTTGGCGATGTAGACAGAAGGCGTGAGCAACTTGGGACAAGGGTAGCGGCTAAGGACCTAGAAAACTGTCTCGAAGATACAGTATCTATTTTTGAAGCAGTTCTCAGGGTGCTTGTAAGACGATACAAATATCAAAATGGCACTTTAGCGGAAGAGGTAGACAAGTTCTTCAATGTGATCGGTAATACGTTCACAGAATATTAGGCGCTCTCAAGAAGCGTTCAACTCGAAGATTGGATTGCCCCTGTTCTATGAGATGACCATTGGTGAAATTGACGCATTAGCACAAATCTTCGAGAAGCGGCACCCTATCACGCATAATCTTGGTGTGGTGGATAAAGAGTCTATTGAAAAAGCACGCTGCGCTGAAGAGAAAGGCAAAGAAGTATTGATATCTAAGGAGGAGATTAGTCAGGTCCTTGACCTTTCAATGCAGACATTTGCATCATTACACAACCGTATGTTTCTGGAGAAAAAATGACTATCAGTAGAGCGGAGCGAAATCCAACACGGGAATCCAACTGCCGGTCCACAGCGACGCGCCAAAGGGCGGCGCGTGACCGGCGTGTTCTTCTACAAGTTTCATCTCTATATGGAAGCCAGTTGAAGACCCCGCCCACGGAAAATTTGCAAATGCACTTTCGTGAACTGCAGGGGAAATGGATAAACTTACATTGATCCTCCGGTCCGCAAAATAAAAAAATACCCCATCCTGTTTCTTTTCAGGTAAAATAATAAAATATTGAGCATGCTCCACCCACCCTTTCCGGAGACTCCATGAACCACAACAAAAAGGAAGGTTTCGAATACTCCAAACGCGGCCAGGACCGGGTGTCCCTCAAACACTCTTTTGCCAACCGGCTGATCTACTCGCTGGGCAAGGACCCGATCACCGCGACGCACCGCGACTGGTTCGAAACGACCGTGTTACGCCGTGCGCGAGCGCCTCATCGAGCGCTGGATGGAGACCATGCGCAGCTACTACGAGTCCGATGCCAAGCGTGTCTATTATCTTTCCCTGGAGTTCCTGACCGGCCGTCTGCTTGCGAACAGCCTGCTGAACATGGGCTTCTATGAGGAATGCCGGGAAGCGCTTTCGGATCTCGAGCTTGATATCGACCGCCTCCGCGAGCTGGAGGCGGACGCTGCCCTGGGCAATGGCGGGCTCGGCAGGCTTGCCGCCTGCTTTCTCGATTCCATGGCGACCATGGGCCTGCCTGGCTATGGATACGGGATCCGCTACGAGTACGGCATGTTCATCCAGCGCATCGAGAACGGCTACCAGGTGGAGCATCCTGACAACTGGCTGCGCTACGGCAATCCGTGGGATTTCCCCCGGCCGGAGGTGCTTTTCCCGGTGAAATTCGGCGGCCACGTGGTGCAATTCAATGATGAGCAAGGCAAGATGCATTCTCACTGGATCGACACCGAGGACGTGATGGCCATGGCATGCGATACGCCGATACCCGGCTATAATACCAGCACGGTAAACAACATGCGTCTCTGGACGGCCAAGTCCTCACGCGACTTCAACCTCAAGTATTTCAACGAGGGCAACTACATCAAGGCAGTTCAGGACAAGAATGAATCGGAAAACCTTTCCAAGGTGCTCTATCCCGACGACACCACGATCATGGGGCGGGAGCTGAGGCTCAAACAGCAATACTTTTTCGTCTGCGCGTCGCTTCAGGACATTCTGAGACGCTTCACCAAGTTTCACCATAACCTGGACATGCTGCCGGACAAGGTCGCGGTCCAGCTGAACGATACCCATCCAGCCATCGCCATTCCCGAGCTCATGCGCATGCTGGTCGATATCCATCACCTGGACTGGGACCGCGCCTGGGAGATCACGCAGCGCATCTTCTCCTACACCAATCACACGCTGATGCCCGAGGCGCTCGAGACCTGGCCGGTGCAGTCTTTTCGAAGAGCTCCTGCCCCGCCACCTCCAGATCATCTACGAGATCAACTATCGCTTTCTGGAAGAGGTCCGCCACCGCTACCCCGGCGACGTAGAACGGCTCCGACGCATGTCGATCGTGGACGAAGCGGGCGGCCGCAGGCTGCGCATGGCGCACCTGGCCATCGTCGGGAGCCACCACGTGAACGGCGTATCGCAGATCCACACCGACCTCATGAAGAGGACCATCTTCTCCGATTTCGAGCAGTTCTTTCCGGGCAAGATCATCAACATCACGAACGGCATCACGCCGCGGCGATGGCTGCACCAGGCCAATCCCGGCCTGGCATCCCTCATCACGTCGCGCATCGGCGAGACGTGGGTCAGCGATCTCTCCGAGCTCAAGAAGCTCGCCCCCCTTGCCGAAGACCAGGAGTTTCGGAAGCAGTTCCGCGAGGTCAAGCATGCGAACAAGGAGCGGCTAGCCGAGATCATCAAAATACGGCTTAAGCTCACGGTCGACCCGGCCTCGATGTTTGACGTGCAGATCAAACGCATCCATGAATACAAACGGCAGCTCCTGAATGTGCTGCATATCGTGACCCGATACAACCGCATCAGGACCGGTCAGGTACAAGACGTGGTGCCGCGCACGGTGATCTTCGGGGGCAAGGCCGCGCCCGGATACGCCATTGCCAAGCTCATCATCAAACTCATCCACAGCGTCGGGGACATCGTGAACAACGACCCCGCAGTAGGCAATGCGCTCAAGGTTGCATTCATTCCCGACTATAGCGTTTCAAATGCCGAGAAGATCATCCCTGCCTGCGATCTGTCCGAGCAGATCTCCACTGCGGGCACCGAGGCCTCGGGCACGGGCAACATGAAGCTCGGGTTGAACGGCGCACTCACGATCGGGACCCTGGACGGAGCGAACATTGAGATGATGGAAGAGGTGGGACGCGAGAACATTTTCATATTTCGGCATGAACACCGACGAGGTAGTCGCGCTCAAGGCAAGCGGATACAATCCCCGGGACATCTACAATGCGAATGCCGAACTCAGACAGGCGCTCGACATGATCAACGAGGGCTACTTCTCTCCCGATGAGCCGACCCGCTTCCAGCCGATCTTCAATACACTGACTGGACAGGAAGACCGCTACCTGCTGCTGGCGGACTATGCGTCCTACATTGCCTGCCAGGAGCGGGTAGACGAGCTCTACCGTGATCCCGCAGAGTGGGCACGGCGCGCTATCCTGAACGTAGCGGGCATGGGAAAGTTCTCGAGCGACCGCACGATCGGTGAATATGCCGACAAGATCTGGGACGTCAAGCCGATGAGGATCGGGTAGGTCCATAGCAGGATTTTACGCGGCTGGATCCGCCAATGAACCGGTATGATTGTACCGACGAACAAGCCAAATATAATATGTTGACGCGGTTAACGATGAGGCAAGAGATGGTGCACAAAAGAAAGCGTTTTTAGTGTTGCTGCCCCATGCTCAGCACCTGCCCGATCGCGGGGATAAAGTCCTTTTTCCGTGACATGACCCAGGGAACAATACAGGTGTCATTCACGACCTTCACGTTGAACGCCTTCTCCACGATCCACGCTTCTCCCCGGAGCAGGATCCGCTCCTGTCCCTTGCCGAGCGGGTTCAGGACCAGCAACACGGTAAGATCATAGTTATTCGCTGAACGCAGGCGCTCGAGTTCATCCACCAGCTCCCGCTCGCGCGCATCGATCTCCGCGCAGTCGAGCGACATCATCTGGCTCACTCCCAGCTTTTTCCCGTTGATCAGGAATTCCTTGAAGTCCGCGGCGATCAGCTCCCCCGCGCTCCGGTCCTCGAGATGGATGCTTTCATGCAGCAGCTCCTTGGCAAAGGACGGGATGTCGACACCGGCGATCTCGGCCAGGCGCCGCGCCTCCATGCGATCGCGCTCCGTCGTCGTGGATAGGGTCAAAAGGAGCGTGTCGGACAGGATGCCGGAGAGGAGAATGCCGGCGATCTCTTTCGGGATATGCGTCTGGTGCAGGAACATGATCCCTGCCACGACGGTGCACGTGCTGCCGACCGGGTCGTTATACACATAGATCGGCGCGGTGGTGGAGATATCGCCTACGCGGTGGTGGTCGATGATCTCAAGGATCTCCGCCTCTTCGATCCCGTCAACGGCCTGCGAAAGCTCGTTGTGGTCAACGAGGACCGCCATCTTGCGCACGGGCTTCAACAGGTCCGTGCGTGTAATGAAACCGATGAGCCGGCCGTCGCTGTCCACCACGATCACGGAGCGATATTCCGACTCAACGATCTTCGAGCGGACTTCGGACATGGGGGTGTAGAGACCGACGGTCGGACACGTCGTGGACATGATGGAAGACACGGGCTCGGACATGGTCATAAGCTGGACCGTGGCAAAGGCCGGCTGGGGCGACGAGACGAGCAGTACACCCTTCTCTCCGGCCGCGGCAATGACCTCGTTCGCGATGGGCGCATTGTCGGTCACAATAATGGCCGAACACCCCATCCTGATGAGCTCCAACTGGATGTCGTTCTGATCGCCGGCGATCACCACATCGCCGGACCGAACACGGTTCAATATGGTGCCGCGCTGCATGGCGGCGATGAAGACCCTGCCGGTGAGCACGGACAGTTGACGGCTGTTGCTGATGACGCGGCCGTTAAGTGTTTTCAGTAAAATATCGAGTTCAATGGGCGCCTTGGAAAGGTCCGCGAACCCGACACTGTCCATATAGTGGCGGGCGATATCCTTGAGGCCGACAACTCCGGCAAGCCTGCCGGCACTGTCCACGACCGGGACGGAACGGACACCCTGCTCGCGCATGAGGAGGGCCAGCTCCTGGACCGAGTCGCGCACGCCGACGGAGATGGGGCGCTTAAGGTCAAGATCGCTCACCGTGGCGACGAGGCTGTCTATCTCCGCAGAGGCGGGCACGCCGAACCTGTTCAGCACAAACGTGGTTTCGTGGTTCAGCTTTCCTGCCCGCACCGGCGTGAATAGAAAGCGCTTGTCCGTGATATTCTTGAAATAGGCATAGGCAATGGCCGAGCACACGGAATCCGTATCCGGCGTGGTGTGGCCGACAACATAAACAGTTCTAATCCGATTCGTACTCATGGGCATGGTTTCTCCAGGTTCCTCGTGTGCCACAGTAGTACAATAACCGGGCATTCGTTGTCAAGCAGATAATGTTTTTATCGAAGGGGCAAATAGCGGAGGTTACCGGGAAGAGCGAAAAAACCTTTGCAGTCGGCAGGCGTCGTGATGTGGGTCAGGTAAGAATTATTTGGGTCTTCCGGCTTTGTGTGTGTGGGTCGCTTTTGTCCGTTCCTAACTCAGCACATGTCACGTGTCCCATTTTTTTTCTGCACCCCAGTTCACAACTCCGCGCAGGGCATGATTGCCGGTACTGATAACAAGCCTTTTCGAGCATCGCAGCACTTCCCCTCGCCCGGAGAACAGGCTCGGCCGTGTCTGCCTAGCTTTGTGACAGCATCGGTCTTTTCTACCTTGCCATGCTTGTGCGCGAACCTGTTCATGGGATGCAGGGGCTTCTGGAAAGTCAAGAGATTTCTGCCATTCCCCTGCGCTGGGTAGCTCTGACGCGAGAGACACGCGTAGCAATGCTGCACAGAGCAAAGTTACGAGAACAAGATAAGGCAGACACGGCCTCGCCCTTTTTTAAAGGGCGAGGGTGGAGTGATGCGAGCCCTGCATATCAGGGTGGAGGTACTATACATCTTCCCGGCATGCTGCGTGGCCGAGTGATGAGCTGCCCAAAAAAAACAATATTAAAATCAGAAGAGCCGAATTTATTTAAGGTCATCAAAAAAATGTTCAGCGTTCCGTGCATGCACTCCCGATATTTACGCCTGTTCCTTCTTTTCCGGCAAACCCAGGATCGTTCTGATCTCATCGCCCTCGATGGTCTCTTTTTCCAGAAGCGCCGTTGCCAGGGTCTTCAGCCCGTCCTGATTTCCGGAAAGGAGTTCCCGGACCTTACTATAGGAATCATCCACGAGGCGCTTTACTTCCTGGTCGATCTCGCGCGCCGTGTCTTCGCTGTACTCCTTTGCCCCTGAGGGCAGGCCTATGTCAAGGAACATGGGACGCCGCTCTTTTTCAAAGGTGAGAGGACCAAACTTCTCGGTCATACCGTATTCGGTGACCATGCTGCGTGCGATGATGGCGGCGCGCTGGAGGTCGTTCTGCGCGCCCGTCGAGACCTCGTGAAAAATAATTTCCTCAGCCACCCGTCCGCCGAGCATCACGCACAGTTTGTCCAGCAGCTCCGTCTTCGTCATCAGGTACCGGTCCTCGGTCGGCAGCTGAAGGGTGTACCCCAGCGCCGCGATGCCGCGCTGGACGATGGACACGCGGTGCACCGGGTCCGTGGTAGGCAACAGCTCGGCGACGATCGTGTGCCCGCACTCGTGATAGGCCACGATCTCTTTCTCCTTCTTGTTCATCACGCGCCGCTTTTTCTCGAGCCCTGCCACGATGCGATCGATCGCGGCCTCGAAGTCCGTCATCTCCACCTCGGTCTTGTTCTTGCGCGCCGCGAGCAGCGCCGCCTCGTTCACGATGTTCGCAAGGTCGGCACCCACGAAACCGGGTGTGCGCGCCGCGATGACGGCAATGTCCACATCCGACGAGAGTTTGACGCCCCTGATGTGGATCCTTAAAATGTCCTCGCGGTCCTTGATGTTCGGCCGGTCCACAAGCACGTGGCGGTCGAAGCGTCCGGGGCGGAGCAGAGCCGGGTCGAGGATCTCGGGCCGGTTGGTCGCTGAGATGATGATGACACCCTTGCGGGCGTCGAACCCGTCCATTTCGGCCAGCAGCTGGTTCAGGGTCTGTTCCCGCTCTTCATGGGCGCCTGCCATGCCCATCCCGCGTGCGCGGCCGAGCGCGTCGAGCTCGTCGATGAAAATGATGCACGGCGCTTTCAACACCGCCTGCTGGAAAAGGTCGCGCACGCGCGACGCGCCCACGCCCACGAACATCTCCACGAACTCGGAGCCGCTCATGGAAAAGAACGGCACCTTGGATTCGCCGGCAACCGCCTTTGCCAAAAGCGTCTTGCCGGTGCCGGGAGGTCCGACCAGCAGCACCCCCTTGGGGATGCGGCCGCCGAGCTTGGTGAACTTGTCGGGGTTCTTGAGGAACTCCACCACCTCCATGAGCTCTTCTTTTGCCTCTTCAACACCGGCAACATCGTTGAACGTCACCTTGACGTCGCTCTCGCCGTAGATCTTGGCGCGCGACTTCCCGAAGCTCATGAACGTCTCGCCTGGGCTCCCCGCGCCCATCCGCTTGAACACAAAGCTCCAGATAAGCATGAGTACGACAAGCGGAAGTATCCAGGTAAGCAGAAAATCCCTGAGCCAGTTGTCCGAGATCACGCCTCGGTAGGAGATCCCTCCGGCATCGAGGTTTTTCACGAGGTCCGGGTCATCAATGCGCACGACCGTGAAGTTCTGTTCCTTTTCTCCCTCTTTTGCTCCGACACGCGTACCTTTGATGTGGTCCCGGGAGATAACGAGGTCCTTGACCCGCTTTTCCGCCACGAGGGTCTTGAAGCTGCTGTAGGAGACCTCTTCCGCCGGTTGCTCGGACAAGAGCCTGAAGAGGCTGATGAACACGAGGACAATCAGAAGATAAAAAAGGAGCTGGGGGCTTTTTTTCATGAACAACCTTCGTTCTGTGATTTAACCGTTTGCTGAAAAAGTCTCTTGTAGCTGTCATCCTGAACGAAGTGCAAGGATCTTAGTCTTTGGAAAACAAGATTCTCCGCTATGCTCAGAATGACAATTCGGGTAGATAATTGACTTTTTCAGATACCTGTTATACACGGAGCCGTCAACACATCCCTAATCCGCTGCTTGAAATGCGTTGCAGCTCTAAGCTGCCATTGTTGTTCTGAGGGCGAACTTCTTGGTCGTTTCACTGTGCTACCATCAGCTACAGACGGTGCTCTACGCCGATCCCAAAAAAGAAGTTGCGGTCCCTGCGACGGCTCCCAAAGGTGCAGGTCCTTTACGCTGAGCAGGGGATACGTGTACATGATGTCGTCGAGCGGCAGTTCTTTACGACCGATGACCTCGGCCACGACCGTGATGAGCCTTCCTTCATGATAGACAACCGGATCCAGAAACGTATCTGACTGAATAAGAAATCGCCCTTCCGTCGAATCTGTCTGGAGCGGTCTCCCGTCAGAGTCCAGCGGCTTTTGGAGTATTTCGATGAGCGTGCCTTCTTTGGCATTCTTTGACCCAACGATCATGCCGCCGAGCATGACCCAAGTCCCTTTGAACTGTTCCGGTTCCTTCTTTAATTCCTGGAAGGATACATTCCTGTTCACCTTATCCAGTGTTTCCTTGGGGAACGGCGGTGCGCAACCTGCAGTGATGAAGAAGACGAACAGACACGAAACTACAATGGTGAGAGAACAGCATGATCGGATCACCACACCCTCCGGTGATAACAGGCTTGTGTTATTTTTCGTGCGGGCCCGAGCGTGCCGGATCTCCCGAGAGCGGATCCATCCAGCGGGCCTTGTCACTCGAACGGGGTTCGGGCTCCCAACGCTTAAGTTCTTTTGAGAGGACGATAGGATAGTCATACTGCTTGTTGCCGATCATCGGGCTGCTGGTTCCAAGCACTTCGCCAGCAACGGTGATATCGATGCCGGGTGCATAGGCCAGCGCATTCAGCGTTCCCTGATGGAACACAAGAAAACGACCACCTGTCTTTTTGGTGCGTTCAGGTTTACCCCAGTAGTCGAGCGTTCGCTGGGTAACCTCAATCAAGGTTCCCTTGTTTACTTCACTGGTCTGCGCGATCGTACCGCCGACGATAATTATCTTGCCCTTAAAGGATTCGGGGTCAGCTTGAAGTTTTTCGAAACGAACGGTCTTGTCGGCCTTGTCGACCATACCCCGCGAAATGGCATATGTGCAGCCCTGGAAGAAGAGCATGAAGCTGAACAGAACAGCGATCATTTTCACAGACAGGCACCTCTTTTTCTTTCCCTGAGCCCGATCAGCGGGCCGTGCCGTAGGGGCGAGTTTCGTTCGGCAATCACTCTTCTGTTTCACGCGCGATCTTTTTCCTGAGGTTGTCGGGAATGTCCAGTCCACCAAGATCGAATTTCCCAAGCTCCTTTGCGAGCAGATTGATCTTGTCGGCGTTCTGAAGGTGCTTGTTGATAATGATCCGGCTGGCCTCCATGACCCTGCATGAACCGCCCTTCGACGACTTGAGGTCCTCATAGGAAACCTTGATCGAAAGTGCCTTTGCGATATGTTCCAGATCAGCGAGTGTGATTTTCATAGAAACGCTTATAATTCAAGTATAGCAGCTTTTGGGGCCGGGGGTCTGAATCGATCCTGTTCTGAAGAGGCGGTTGCAGCAAACATCGCGCGATCTGCGCGCACAACGCGGGTCAGGAATTCCCGCACGGCAACGCACTTCTCCGCACCAGTTACGCCTCTTCCTTGTGAACTTCCATGATGCTCACAACGGTTATGTTCGCGTCCTTGAGCGCCTTCTGGACGTCCGCAAGCTTTGCATCGGATACCTTCAAAATGAAATTCGTTTTTGTGGCCACGGGTGTTCCTCCTCTTTGCGCTTGTGATTTGGTAAATGCTTGCTGGTAAATTATCATAAACCCGACACGCAAGTCAACTCCGAAAACAAGGCTGTTCCGGCGGCTGTCGGGCGCAGTGATGATCTTCGCGGGCACGACGTTGCACCATGGACTTCCCGGCGCACGGGAAAGTCATATGCTAAAAAAAGGCCATATTCATTGATAAATTTTTCTTGCTATTTTGTTTTAGAGTGAGTATACTTTTCATCGTACAGCGTTCGTAGCGCACCTAACCTGCCGCGCGCAGTTAGAAATTTTATATCATTTAATCTCAAGGAGGTATGTTCATGGCAAAGGCAATGACAAAGTCACAGATTGCGGATCACATCGCGAAGAAAGCGGACATCAAAAAGAAACTGGCAGTGCAGATACTGGAAGATATGGCAGCGCTTGCATACAAGGAAGCGAAGAATGCCTTCACGCTCCCGGGTCTCGGCAAGCTCGTGCTCGTGCAGCGCAAGGCACGCATGGGCCGGAACCCGCAGACCGGCGAGGCCATCAAGATCCCGGCAAAGAAGGTCGTGAAGTTCCGAGTAGCAAAGGCCGCGAAAGAAGCGATCCTCGGCAAGAAATAGTTTTTCTTAGTGCCAGGCATAACATCATTCCAAAAGGCATTCCGGACATCCGGAATGCCTTTTGCGTCTTGCGTTTACCATTTCCCCGCAGGGTCAAAAAGGGACGATATTCGGCGGCAGGAATTGCAGACACTCGTCTTCGTGTCTTCGCTCCCGGATGATAGAGTGCTGTCGCTTATTTCAACCATATGGAAATACTTTTCTTCATACTGTATCCCCTGGCCCTGTACCGGCCGCGGCTGATTCTGGTGGCGCTCGCACTGCATGCCGGTACCATCGTTTACACGGCCGTGAGTTTCGGCAGGATTCCCCTGATCGGTCTCCACGACACGCTCGGTTTCCTCGCCTTTTCCATCGGCGCGGTGTATGGTGTCGCTGGATGGAACAGAAGGCGCGATCTGTTTTCTTATCTCACGATCCCGTTGATTCTGGTCTTCCTGACCGGTTCACTCATTTCACCGGCCATGGGAGGGCCGTTGCCGCCGGTGCTCAGAACCATCTGGTTTGAACTCCACGTGCTCCTGTCCTTTCTTTCCTATGCGTTGTTCGCGATCGGCGCGATCTTCGGTATTCTCTTCTTGTGTCGCGATGACCGGTCGGCCGAAATCAACCAGTACCGCAGCCTGCTCCTGGGATATGTCTTGTTTTCCATTGCCATGATCTTTGGCGGCATCTGGGCCGCTCTTGCCTGGGGCTCCTACTGGCTCTGGACGCCCAAGGAGCTTTGGACCACGATCGTGTGGCTTTTTTATAGCCTCTATCTGCATGCCCGGCTTGTGCGCATGTGGACAGGGCCGAAGGTGGTGTGGCTGGGTATCATTGGCTTTGTGATCGTGCTGTTCACCTATGTTGGAGTGGGGCTCCTGATGAAGAGCTCGCATGAATTCTGAAACCATGCAGAGGGCATAGTGCAGAGAGCACAGGACGCAGGGCCAGATCGCATTAAACGCTCTGCGCTTTGCTCTCTGCTCTTCGCGGTTTTTGTTATGAAAAATTTCTTCGTCTCGCTCAAGACAACAGTCTGGACGCTTCTGCGTAATGATCATCCTCTTCTTCGTCGGCGCATACATGATGCCGGCTCACCGCCAGGTCTTTGAGCCGATGAACGAGGACATTCTCCTCCACTGGGCAACAGGCATTGCATCGGGAAACCTGTGGTATACCTGGTGGTTCTTCGCGGCCCTTGCGGCGCTGACGCTGCTTACGGTCAACACGCTGGTGTGCAGCATTCAGGCGGTCAGGGGAAGATGGTCGCGCGACGACTTTTTATTGCGCATATCGCCGCAGATCGTGCACCTCGGGTTTCTCTTCATCCTTCTCGCGCATGTGCTCGGCGCGGGCTGGGGATACAAGCTTTCCGGTATGTTGCCTGAGGGCGCGTATGCTCAGCTGCCCGAGGACAAGGCCCTGCACCTTAAGGAGATCCGGGTGGCGACAAACGCTAACGGGTACATGACAGACTGGACCGCGGAGGCTTCTTTATTCGAGAACAACGCGCGCGTGATGACCGGCACGCTCGGCCCGAACAAGCCGCTCTTCTATAACGGTGTGGGAATTTACATCAAGAGCCTGAGCTTCGAGAAGGGTCCGGCCGCCTTTATGGTGATTGCCAGGGATCCCGGAACGATCTGGGCACTTGCGGGTGGTCTTTTGTTTATCATGGGATCGGTTATGCTCCTTGTGTTAAAATGGAAAAATGCCTGAGTGAAGACTATATGCTGAGCGCACAAAGCGACTATTCGATCGCAACGCTTATCGAGAGCACACAGAAAACATGCGATGTTTTTCTATCTCCTTTTGCGAGACAAAACTTTTATGTAGGTCGATTTTGATATGACAAAGCGTGTTCTCGTGGCCATGAGCGGCGGCGTTGACAGCTCGGTGACTGCCGCACTCCTGCAGACACAGGGGTATGACGTTGAAGGCATTACCATGAAGCTGACAGCCGGGCTGTGTTGTGATATCGGCTCGGCGCAAGCGGTGTGCGGCCACCTGGGCATCTTCCACCGAGTGATCGATGCGCAAGCCGAATTCTCCCGGGACATCATCAGCAACTTCATTTCCGAGTATCAAAACGGCCGCACGCCGAACCCCTGCATACAATGCAACGACCTGGTCAAGTTCCACCTGCTCCTTCACTACGCCCGCACGAATGGTTTTGATCATCTCGCAACCGGACATTACGCCCGTATCGAATACGATCCAGCGGCCGCCCGCTCTCTTCTCAAAAAGGGCGTCGATGAACAAAAAGACCAGAGCTACTTTCTTTACCGCCTTACGCAGGACCAGATGAACAGCGTGCTTTTTCCGCTGGGCGGCATGCTCAAGACGGAGGTGAGGGAGCGCGCACGGGATCTCATGCTTCCCGCCGCCGAGCGACCCGAGAGCCAGGAAATCTGTTTCGTGCCGAATAATGATTATCGCTCCTTCCTGAAAGAACATTCCCCGGGAACGCTTCGGCCTGGTGAGATCGTAATGACTGATGGAACGTCCGTTGGAAAACATAACGGCATCGCGTTCTTCACCGTGGGACAGCGACGAAAGCTCGGCGTTGCCGCCGGCCAGCGGCTCTATGTGGTCAGGATCGAAGTAGACACGAACAGGGTCGTCCTCGGAAAATTGTCCGAGCTCCTGACAGACGGCATGGTGGTATCGAACCTGAATTTCATCAGCAGTGATAAGCTTCGGTTCCCCATGGATGTCACGGTCAAGATCCGGTACCGATCACCTTCTATCCCGGCAGTCATAGAACCGCTGGCCGCTGGCATGGTTCGCGTAGCGTTCGAGAAGCAGGTCAGGGGCGTCTGCCCTGGCCAGGCGGCGGTATTTTATGATGGCGATATTGTTGTCGGTGGAGGCGTCATCGAGACCTCTCGTGTCACATAATCCGCATCTGAAAAATGCCTGCTTCTTTTCGTCAGGAGGGCATCATTGAAGAAAAGCCCGGAACGCTTGAGGGAGCGCTCAACGGGAGAAAGGAATACGTTTAGGCGCGTAGGGTGAAAGCACAGGCCGTGATTGCATGCCTTACGATTCTTTGGCCCCATGACCCCGTATCTTATGGTACCGAATATATTTTACACATTCCCCGTTGACTCAATCCTCCTTCTCGGCCCCACCGGCGTGGGCAAAAGTCCTCTTGGTGATGTCATTGCGCGGAAGGGCATGTTCGGACGCCGGTGTCATCACCTCGATTTCGGGTCCGAACTGCGAGATGTTGTTTCCTGCGAGGACCGGTCGACTGTCTATTCGAAAAAGGAGCTCGACTTCATTCACGGTGTTCTTGAGCTCGGCCTCCTGCTCGAAAACGAGCACTTCCTCCTGGCTAAAAAGATCATATCCCTGTATCTTGACCGGGTTGGGTTCTCGGAACAAGACGTGCTCGTCCTTAACGGTATTCCGCGTCACGCAGGACAAGCGCGAGATATTGCGACAATTGCCGCGATACACGCCGTTGTTGTGCTGGATTGTTCTTCAAACGATATTATGTATCGCATTCGGGACAACATCGGGGGGGATAGAACAGAGCGAATTGATGACAACAAAGAGTTGATTGAAAAAAAACTGACGATTTTCCGGGAAAGAACAACACCGCTTATAGAACATTACACACAACAAGGATGTGCTCTTTATCAGATCAGCGTCTCCAGGTACATGACGCCAACAGAAACCTATTACAACGTATCATCGCTTGCCGCCGCTTATCCACCAGTCACCCTTGTCACTGAACCACCACAAAGATGAATCGGTTTCCATGATCGCTTTCGAGAGTTCCCGGGCCAGGTCCGTTTGCAGCCGTTTGAGCGAGAACTCGAGCCATTCGTCTGCATACTTGTTTCCAACGTCCTTATACTCTTTTAGCGCCAGGATCATTTCGAGCTGGTCTGCATCGCGAGCCAAACAGGCCTCTACTGTTTTGCCTTCGTTGAACTCCTGGATCAATTCCTTGATCTCGTTGCCGAAGGAAAGTGTCTGCGCCAGATCTTCGACCGCCTTTTTCTCATTTGCCTCAACATACTTTTTATTCACATAGTTGAGGTCGCCGGTCCGCGCTTCCGGCAGATCGTGGAACAGGCACATCTTGATCATCCGGTCTACATTAACCCCCGTGGCAAGCTTCCCGAGTGAGTAGCCGATATACGTTGTGCGGAAGATGTGCTCAGCAACCGACTCCGCACCGGTGCCGAGGAATTGAAATCCGCTCCGGGGGGTGCGCTTCAGCATGCCTGCTTCGAAAAGAAAGTTTGCAATGTTCTTCATGCGCGATTTTATACCATGAATTTTGCCGTCTGTAAATACTCTGTTGACCGGTTGTGCTCTCTCAAGGCATGATGTGTAATGAAAAAATCTTCACTCCTTAGATTACATTAATTCTCCGGCCCTGAAATTCAACATATTGTCCCGACCTAATTTTACATCGTTTGCGCAATTCCACATTTCCATCAACTTTGACATCACCAGCTGCGATAGCTGTTTTTGCCATACCCCCGCTATCGCACAACCCCATGACTTTTAAGAGGTCATGCAACTCAATAACATTTTTGTCTTCGAGATAAAAATTGTTCACTTTTTTCCATGCACCATTAAAAAAAATTATGGTTACTAGTACAACGTTTCACCTCTTTACATATCCTGCGTCATCGGTCAAGGCAGAATTTTGTTATCCTCGTCAAGAAGAGCGCAGGATGAGAAAGGTCATCCCGTGGAAAGTAATTTCTATCTCTTTTTACGAATCAAAACGTAACGTTCTGACGTTTCATGAGAAGTTCTCCGAGAAAGGAGCCCGGCTTAACTTCCGCATTCTTGATCCATTCCGCACCCTCCAGACCGTATGGTTTCACACAGGATGCACAGATATAAAACCTGCAGTTAAAATCTTCCACAAGACTTTTCATAAGTTCTGCTACCGGTGAAAAGCCTTGCTGCCATGTTACGGATTCAGCGAATCCCTTGTGCGCCAGATGGACACCCTCATTTATCAAAAAGAAATCGATCTTGGCATCAAAGGCCAACATGTTGGTTGCGAGCTGAAGCGCTGCAGCTGCACGTTCGATCGCATCATACGAATGGGTGATGACAAATACAAACTCCTTGTTTTCCATAGAATCCTCCTTATTTCTCTGTCTGTGCTATCATACCGTCTTTCCGAGCGAGTAGTATAATGGCATAAAACTATCCCTTTTATTGTTCGCTTTTCAAATTGCTCTGATTCGCATCCCCGTGCAAGGCAATTCTTCGAAACAAGATACCACCAGTTCAGTTATTTATCTAATAATTATTTTTAATGGATGCTTTTTTGTAAAATGAATCGTTCGATGAAGTTATCCATACATTCTGTTCCTCTTAATTACTATTATTATATATTAAATAAATTAGTAGTAGTAGTAGTAGTGTTTGTTGATATGTGAGAACAAGAAAAAAGACGTTGATAAACAAGACAAATCGAAAATGGATAAACACAGGTCTGTGCTGTGTTCAAAGGAGGACAACAATGTTGATAGCTGGGTGAGAAAACTTATACACAGAGTATCAATAAACAATACACAGGAAAGTGTTAACAGTTTGTTAGCCTGGAGGCCATTTGAATTTGCGTCCTGATAATAGATGAAGATGGATATGGAAAACAGACTGTCCGGCATCATGGCCGTTATTGATGACCATCCGGTAACCGCCTTTATCAAGACCCCGTTTGGAGGCGATGGTCTTGGCAATAAAGAACAAGTGCCCGATGAGCTCACGGTCCGAGACAACGAGACTGTGAATGTCGGTAATATGTTTTTTCGGCACGATAATCGTATGGACCGGCGCCTGGGGATTGATGTCCTCAAAAGCGACCGCATGTTCATCTTCGTGGACGATTGTTGCGGCGATCTTTTTCTCGATGATCTGGCAAAACAGGCAGTTCGGAGCAGAGCTCATTTTATTTTTCCCTGCGCGGTGTCGGCAAAGCTCCTGAAAAAGCAGGACCGCTCTCCGGTATGACAGGCGGGACCGGTTTGTTCTACTTTGATGAGAAGCGTGTCCTGATCGCAGTCGTAAAGGATCTCTTTCACTTTCTGGATGTGGCCGGAGGTCTCCCCTTTTTGCCAGAATTTCTGTCGCGAACGGCTCCAATACCACGTGAGGCCGCTCTCTACGGTTTTCTGAAGCGAGGCGACGTTCATGTAGGCCACCATTAAAACCTCGTTCGTTTTCCAGTCTTGAATGACCGCGGGTATCAGGCCCTTGTCGTCAAATTTAAGATTTTCAGGAATATTCATAATGCTTTTTTTAACATAAACGGAGGGAATTGTCCAGAAAAGAGGCGAAAAAAAAAGACCGGCTCAAAAAGTCTGAGCCGGTCACTATCTGTATCGCTTATGCGAAGGGGGGGTAGGGTTAGATAAACAGATTGATCTGGGAGTCTGCTGCCTCATCCAGCCATGCCGCCGCACCGCCGAACTCAACACCGTCGATAATGTCTGACTGTTTTACTCCCATTACATCCATGGTCATCTGGCAGGCGATGAGCTTTACGCCGGCCTCTTGGGCGAGAGCAAGCAACTGACCAATGGTCGCCACGCCGTGTTTTTGGAACATGGATTTCATCATGGCGGTGGCCATGGCCTCCATACCCGGCATCGATGATACCAGCGTAGGGATCGGTATGGGCATGGGCATGGCAGGATTTCCCAGAGGGGAGATCTTCAGATTGTCTGCGTTGCCTTTTTTGATGATCTCCAGGCCGTAGAACGTGAAAAAGATCGTCGTATCCACATCCATGGCCGCAGCTGTCGTAGCAAGGATCAGTGGCGGATACGCCATGTCCAGCGAACCCTTGGACGCTATGATCGTCATCTTTTTATTTGCCATGATGTTCTCCTTATGCTGTTTTTTTGATGTAGAACGTGTAGGTGCCCGAACCTTCTTCGACCTTCACGATCTCGTTGCCCGTCCGCTTTGCCCACGATGCCATGTCGTTCTTGGAACCGGCGTCGGTGGACTCCACTTTGAGGACCTGGTCCTTGGAGAGCGCTTCCACGGCCTTCTTCGTTTTCAATATAGGCAGCGGGCAGCTCATGCCCTTTGCATCCAGAAACTGATCGAACTTGATATCTGCTGACATAACCTTCACCTCCGGAATAATTTGGAACACCAATCAAGATTATCGCTGAAACAACTGTTTTAATATATACCACAGATAGTTGCAAAGTCAAGCAATTATTAATTCGAACACGCAAGATTCAATCTGTGTTTTTATAATTCAATGATCCACATGAAAACGGGAGAGCTAGAGATGCATTGTGGATAAAAATTTCTTGCCAGAAGGTCTGTGTTCTGGTATAGTCTGCCACGCTGACATCCGACGTTAGAACAGACTAGCAAAATGCATGCTAGGCTCGGTCAGGCAGCAATACACAAAAACGCGTAAAAATAGGGCAACAAAAAGCGGACTATAAGCCTCCGCATGATGCGGTAACGACTCGAAAATTAATCAAAAAACACATTGTCCACACCTGTGGATAAGCATGTTTGTAACCAGGGCGGTTTTTCGGGGTATTTTTGGGGTATTGTATGGATCAGGAACGTGTTTGGGAAGAAATACTATTGCTCATAGAAAACCGAATGTCCAAGCAGGGTTATGACACTTGGTTCAGCCAGTCGAAGCTCATGTTGATAGACGGCAATAAGATACAGATCGAGGTCCCGAGCAAGTTCCATCGAGACTGGATAAAAGAGCATCATTGGAGTACTCTTTTCGACGTCATCAAGGAAGTCACGAAGCGAGAGGACATGGAGATCGACTTTTTTGTCCAGCCCCAGGTGGCGGTAAAAAAAGCCGTTCGTCAGTCAAAAGAAGAAAAAAAAGAAGGTCGCGAAGACAAGATCGGTCTCTTTGAAAAAAAGTACACCTTTGCAAATTTCGTCATTGGTCCCAGCAACCAATTTGCTCACGCCGCGGCCAGGGCTGTGGCGGAAGCGCCCGGCCGGTCATACAATCCGCTCTTTATTTACAGCGGCGTCGGCTTGGGCAAGACACATCTCGTGAACGCGATTGGCCACTACATTCAGAGCAAGTCACCACGGACAAAAGTTGCATACCTCTCGTCCGAGCAATTCACGAACGAACTCATCAACAAAATGAGTCATCAGCGGATGGAGGAATTCCGGCAGAAGTACCGGAACATGGACGTCCTGCTCATCGATGATATCCAGTTCATCGCAGGCAAAGAACGGACACAGGAAGAATTCTTTCACACATTTAACACGCTTTATGAAGCGCAGAAGCAGATCGTGCTCACCAGCGACCGGCAGCCCAAGGAAATTCCTGATATCGAAGAACGGCTCCGTTCGCGTTTTGAGTCCGGCCTGATCACGGACATTCAGCTGCCGGACCTTGAAACCCGGATCGCAATCCTGAAGAAAAAGGCGGAGTTCTGGAGCATCCGCCTGCCTGATGATGTTGCGGAATTTCTGGCATCGATGATGAAAAGTAACATCCGGGAGCTTGAAGGTGGCCTCGTGAAACTCGGCGCTGTCTCATCGCTTACGAACACCGAGATAACGCAAGAACTTGCTAAGAACGAGCTCAAATATCTTCTTGACAGCCGGGAACGGGTCATAACCAATGAGCTTGTGCAGAAGGCTGTGTCCGAAGCGTTCGGCGTGAAGATTTCGGACCTCAAGTCGAAACGGCGTACCAAGGCAATAGTGCTGCCGCGCCAGGTGGCCATGTATCTTTGCCGAACTCTTGCTGGATCTTCGCTTCCCGAGATCGGTAATTTCTTTGGCGGCAAGGACCACAGCACTGTTATCCACGCATGCAAAGTGATCGAAGAAAAAAAAGAAAAAGACCCGGAGTTAAAAGCCAGAGTGGAGATGTTAATTAGGCAGTTAAAACATTGAAATACAACGGTAATAAACCAAACAATTTAATTGCTTTTTAAGAGGGATTCTGATAGAATTTCGTGGTTGTGACAGGAGGCGTCCCTGATGAAACTGACAATAAAAAAAGAGGAAATTCTCAAGGGGTTGCAGCGAATCCAGGGTGTTGTGGAAAAGAAGAACACCATGCCCATTCTCTCGAACATGCTCCTCATTGCCGACAACAGCGGTGTAGAGATTATCGCTACGGACCTTGAAATCGGCTTGCGCGGACGTTATGCGGCGGCGGTTGAGAAGCCCGGCGCCGTCACCGTGTCGGCGAAGAAAATGTATGAGATCATGCGGGAGCTCCCGGCCGAAGACATCCAGATTAAAGTCGACGACAACAACTGGGTAAAGATTCAAACAGGCCATTCACAGTTCAAGCTCGTCGGCTTGCCCAGAGATGAATACCCCACGCTCCCCGACGTTGTGGAAGAAGGCATGTTTGTCATCGAAGGCGATACGCTTCGTGACATGATCAAGAAGACGCTCTACGCCGTGGGCGAGAACGATGCACGGTATGTACTGAATGGCCTCTTTGTTCATATGACCCAGACCAAAGGCGGCCTCAACATCCGGATGGTCGGTACCGACGGACACCGGCTTTCGATGGTCGACCGGGTGGTTGACGCAAAACACAAGGAAGAGAGCGTCATCATTCCCAAAAAGGCGATGGTGGAGCTTCGACGGCTCCTTGAGGAAGACGCACCCAACGCGGAGCTCCGGCTGGGATTCAGCAAGAACCACGCGCTGTTCAAGCGCGACGGACTGGTCATGGTATCGAAGCTCATCGACGGCAACTATCCCAACTATCTCCAGGTTGTGCCCGCGAAGAGCACGAAGAAGGTCACCGTATCCAAGGACGTATTCACCCATGCGGTGAAACGCGTTTCGATCCTGTCCAAGGAAAAGACCAACGCCGTGAAACTCCAGCTCGAACAGGGCCGGATCATGCTTTCCACGAACAATCCGGAGGTCGGCGAGGCAAATGAAGAACTAGCCGTGGATTACAAGGGAGAGGCGATCGCAATCGGGTTCAATTCGCGCTACCTTATGGATGTGCTTTTGGCCATGGACCGGGAGACCATCTCTCTTGAGCTGAGCGATGCGCTGAGCCCGTGTCTGATCACTGAAGAGGGTGACGATAACTACAAGTGTGTTGTGATGCCGATGAGAGTGTAATGAACAAAATCCAATATACAAATAATCAGTCATGGCCAAATTGCAATTAGCAAACAGGCTGGACCTCGGAATTTGGCAAATGGAAGTTATTTGATTATTAACGCTTGGTCATTGGAACTTTTTTTGCAGTGAGGGATTGCTCCGCGATGTGCGGTAAAATCCCTCTTTTTGCGAGGAGTGGATGGACTATACTGCAGACAGCATAAAGGTGCTTGAAGGTCTTGAGGCAGTGCGTAAAAGGCCGGCCATGTACATCGGCAGCACCGGGAGCGTCGGTCTTCACCACCTGGCCTACGAGATCGTGGACAACAGCGTGGATGAGGCCATGGGAGGCTTCTGTAAAAACATCGATGTCATCATCCACATCGACAACAGCGTCACGGTGATCGACGATGGCCGCGGCATCCCCACACAGATGCACAGCACGCAAAAGCGTTCGGCCGCCGAGGTCGCCCTCACAGTGCTCCACGCAGGTGGCAAGTTCGACAGCGATGCGTACAAGGTCTCGGGCGGTCTTCACGGCGTGGGTGTGTCCGTCGTGAATGCGCTCTCCGAGTGGCTTGAGCTCGAGATCAAGCAGAATGGAAAGGTGTATCAGCAGCGTTACGAGCGTGGTGATCCGCAGGCTCCCCTCGCGGAGACCGGGACGACAACGACCACCGGCACCAAGGTCACTTTTAAACCCGATTTTCAGATCTTCGAGGACCGGGAGTATAGCTACGATATCCTGTCCCAGCGTTTGCGCGAGCTGGCGTTCCTGAACCGGGGCTTGAAGATCTCGATTCAGGATGAACGCTCGGGCAAGAAACAGACTTTCTTCTATGAAGGCGGAATTGTCTCGTTCATCGAATATCTGAACAAGAATAAAACGTCGCTCCATCCGACCCCGATTTATCTTACCAAAGAACGTGAAGGCATCTTCGTGGAGATTGCGCTCCAGTATAACGACAGCTACGTGGAGCAGGTCTTTGCGTTCGCGAACAACATTAACACCCAGGAGGGAGGCACGCATCTCGCGGGGTTCAAGGCCGCGCTCACGCGCACCGTGAACGGTTACGCAGTCGCGAGCGGACTACTCAAGAACGGAGACGAGGCGCTTTCGGGCGATGACGTGCGCGAGGGATTGACGGCGGTCGTGAGCGTGCGTCTGCAGAACCCGCAATTCGAAGGCCAGACTAAGACCAAGCTCGGCAACAGCGAGGTCAAGGGCATTGTTGAAGCCATGGTGAACGAGTCTCTCGGTTCCTATCTTGAAGAGAACCCAGCGGTCGCGCGCAAGGTGGCGGAGAAGGGCTTGAACGCCGCACGGGCCCGTGAAGCAGCCCGGAAGGCCCGGGAGCTTACCCGGCGCAAGGGCGTTCTTGACTCGACATCCCTTCCCGGCAAGCTCGCGGATTGCCAGGAAAAGGACCCGGCCCTCTCGGAGCTCTTCATTGTTGAGGGGGATTCAGCAGGAGGTTCCGCCAAACAGGGCAGGGACCGGAAGAATCAGGCAATCCTTCCGCTCAAGGGTAAGATCTTGAACGTGGAGAAGGCGCGTTTTGACAAAATGCTCTCGAGCGACGAGATCAGGGTGCTCATCACCGCACTCGGCGCAGGCATCGGACGCGAGGAGTTCAATATCGCCAAGATTCGCTATCATAAGATCGTGATCATGACCGACGCAGATGTCGACGGCGCTCACATTCGTACGCTGCTGCTCACGTTCTTCTACCGCCAGATGCCCCAGATCATCGAGCGCGGCTATCTCTATATCGCACAGCCGCCGCTCTTCAAGGTAAAGCGGGGCAAGACCGAGCGCTATATCAAGGACGACTCCCGCATGGAGGATTTTCTTCTCGACCTGGCGGCAGAGGACATCGAGCTGTTTGCGCCGGAGCAGGACAGGTGGCTTGCCGGCGAGCGGCTGACCACAACGCTCAAGAAGCTTGTGCAATTCGAACGGACGCTCGACAAGTTCCGGAGAAAACGGCTCGACGTCATGGTTCTGCGTTCGCTCCTGCTCGATAAGGCCTTTAGTAAAGCGTACCTCAAGGAAGAGGAGAAGCTCAAGGCACTGGCCCTTACCATGGAGGAGTATTTCAAACAATTTCATCCCAAGACCAGGACCGAGTGGGCGATCGAACCGGACGAGGAGCACCAAGCCCTGCGGCTGCGATTTGATTCGCAATACGAGGCTGCTCACTCGAGCATTATTCTTGACGAGAATTTCGTGACGACGCCCGAGTTCCGGGAACTTCAGAGCCTGTCGCCGGCGCTTCTCGGGCTCGGCGGGCCGGAGTATAAGATCAGGGAGAAGGCTGAAGAAAAGAGCTTCAGTAACCCCGGCAAGCTTGTACATCACATCCTTGAACTCGGCAAAAAGGGTCTTGCGATACAGCGGTATAAAGGTCTGGGCGAGATGAACCCCGAGCAACTCTGGAAAACGACCATGGATCCTGAAACAAGGACATTTCTCCAGGTCACGATCGAAGATTCTGTTAAGGCCGACGAGATATTCACGATCCTCATGGGCGACGCCGTAGAACCGCGCCGCGCATTTATCCAGCGGCACGCGCTGGAAGTGAGAAATCTAGACGTATAGAATCAAGCACGAATATCCTAAGCCCTCAATACGAACGAGTTTAGAAACGAGAAATTCGAACTCAGGATTTGTCCTACTCTTATGGAACCTCAGGAAATAAAATCACAGATCAACATCGAACAGGAGATGAAGACCTCCTACCTCGATTACTCCATGAGCGTCATTGTGGGGCGGGCGCTTCCGGACGTACGCGACGGCCTCAAGCCTGTGCATCGGCGGATCCTGTACGCCATGTTCCGCGAAGGATTGCTGCATAACAAGAAATATTCAAAGAGCGCCGGTGTCGTGGGCGAGGTACTGAAAAAATATCATCCCCACGGCGACAGCGCGGTCTACGATACCATGGTCAGGATGGCCCAGGACTTCAATATGCGCTATCCGCTTGTGGACGGTCAGGGGAACTTCGGCTCTGTTGATGGCGACCCGGCTGCGGCGTACCGGTATACCGAAGCGCGACTCACCAAATTGGCGGAAGAACTGCTTGCCGATATCGACAAGGAAACGGTTGATTTCACCCCGAACTTCGATGATACGACGGTCGAGCCGTCGGTGCTTCCCACGCGCGTGCCGAACCTTCTCATCAACGGTTCCGCCGGCATTGCCGTGGGAATGGCGACAAATATCCCGCCGCATAACCTATCCGAAGTTGTCGACGCGCTGGTGATGCTGATCGATAACCCCGAGATCACGATCCCCGAGCTCATGACCGCGATCAAAGGGCCGGATTTCCCGACAGCCGGATTTATCCACGGCTATGAAGGGATCAGGCAGGCCTATCTAACGGGCAGAGGGATCATCCAGATGCGGGCTCGGGCGGCGATCGAGGAGGGCAAGGGAGACCGCGAGAGCATCATCGTGACCGAACTCCCCTATCAGGTCAACAAGGCACGATTGCTCGAGCGGATCGCCGAGCTTGTGCAGGAAAAGAAGATCACGGGCATCGCCGAGATCCGCGATGAGTCGGACCGCGAAGGCATGCGCATTGCGATCGACCTCAAAAAAGGCGAACTCTCGACCGTGATCCTGAACCAGCTCTTCAAACATACGGCCATGCAGTCTACCTTCGGCGTGATCATGCTCGCCCTGGTGAACAACCAGCCGCGGGTGCTGAATCTGCGCAAGCTCCTGTCGAACTTCATCCAGCATCGCAGGGAAGTGGTGGTGCGCAGGACCAAGTTCGACCTGAGAAAAGCGGAAGAGCGCGCACACATTCTGCTGGGTCTTAAAATCGCACTCGATAATCTCGACGCGGTCATCGCGCTGATCAAGGCGTCGGCAAACCCGGAGGAGGCCGGCATCGCACTGGTTCGCGAGTTCAAGCTCTCGGAGATCCAGGCCAAGGCCATCCTTGAGATGCGGCTCCAGCGGCTCACCGGACTTGAGCGTGATAAGATCATTGCAGAATATGAAGAGGTGCTCAAGGAAATCGCACGGTTGACCGAGATCCTCGGTTCCGACGCCCTGGTGATGAAGATCATCAGGGACGAGCTGCTCGTCATAAAGGCCGAGTACGGCGATGTACGCCGGACCGAGATCGTGGCTCAAACCTCCGAGATCGACATCGAGGACCTGATCAAGGACGAGGAGATGGTGATCACCATCTCCCATGCGGGCTATATCAAGCGCAATCCGCTGACGACCTACCGTGCGCAGCGGCGCGGCGGCAAGGGCAAGATGGGGATGGAGACCAAGGAAACCGATTTTGTCGAACGCCTCTTCACCGCCACCGCGCACAGCTATATACTTTTCTTCACGAACAGGGGCCGGGTGTACTGGCTCAAAGTGCACCAGATCCCCGAGGCAAGCCGACAGGCGAAGGGCAAGGCGATCGTGAACCTGCTCCAGATCGGACAGAACGAACGGGTCACCGCCGCACTCCCGATCCGCCATTTTACACCGGACAAGTTCATCCTCATGGCGACGAAGAGCGGCATTATCAAAAAAACAGAGCTCGATTCATACAGCCATCCGAGGCCGTCGGGCATCATCGCGATCAGGCTTGAAGAGGGCGATGAGCTTATTGCGGCCGAGGTGACGGACGGCAAATGTGATGTGTTCCTCGGCACACGGGACGGCCTCTCGATCCGGTTCTCAGAGACCGACGTGCGCGAGATCGGCCGAACGGGCAAGGGCGTGATCGGGATACGGCTCGATGAAGGCAACGAGGTTGTGGGCATGGAGATCGTCCGGGACGATTCCACGATCCTTACCGCGACCGAATACGGCTATGGAAAGCGAAGTACGCTCGAAGACTACCGGAGCCAGGGCAGAGGCGGCAAGGGCATTATAACGATCAAGATCACGGAGAAGAACGGCCGGGTCATCGGCATGGCCCAGGTCTCCGCGGAAGACGAGATCATTCTCATCACCTCGAACGGCAAGGTTTTGCGCATCCGGGCCAAGGACATCTCGGTCCAGGGCCGGAACACACAGGGCGTGCGCCTGTTCGACATCGACGAGGGCGATACCGTGGTCAGCTTTGCCAAACTCGTGGAGCGTGAAGACGAGAAAGAAGCAATCCCGGAAAAGAGCGTACCGGAACCGTCCGATAGCGAGGATACCAGTGCGTCATGAAAAAGGGTATGATCATTATTCTGCTCGGCATGTTCTTGCTGGCAGGATGCGATGCTTTTGATAAAACATCGCAGAACGAGTTTGAAGCAGCGACCAAGCTCTGGAATGCAGGTGATTACCAGAATGCGGTCAAGCTGTATTTTGAGCTCGTCAAGGATCACCCTTCCAGCCAGCGGGCGGACGATGCGCTTTACTGGGCAGGCGTAACACAGTTTCTGTATCTCGGTGAGACGGAGAAGTCGCTCCAGACATTTCAGACTGCTCTTGAAGCGGTATCCTCACCGGGATATGGCGCCTGCTGCCCAGTGGTACATCGCCCAGATCTATGAGCTCGGGTACAGTGATTACGAACGCGCCATAATAGAATACCGCAAGGCCGCAGAATATTCGAACCCCGAGGTGAAGGAAAAAAGCCTGTACAGCCTGGCCGACAACCTGTTCCGACTCGGCAAGCGGGATGAGGCGAGGGATGTCTGGATGCGGCAGGTGACGGAATTCCCGAACGGGTCGCAATCACGGTTAGCCAATTATCGGCTCGGGACCGCTGCCTTTGCAAAGGGCGATTTAAAAAGTGCGGAGTCGTTTTACCGGAAAACGCTCGAGAACGGTACCGATAAGGAGCTTGCGATCAAGGCGAAGTTCGCCCTTGCCGGTTGTTTCGAGGCAAACGATAATCTGGCTGAGGCACTCAAGCTCTATAAGGAGATCGAACCAGTGTATGCAAACCCCGAGGCCATCCAGATCAAGATCCGGGCGCTCGAAACCAGGATCATTAAGAAAAGTTATTGACAACGTACAAGGAGAATGTTAGCTTAAATGCTTGATTTGCGGTTCGTTCGGGAGAAGACTGATACGGTAAGGGCCGCGTTGTCGCGTCGCGGCATCACGGTTGATCTGACTGAGTTCCTGGCGCTGGATGACAAACGACGCACAGCGCAGCAGGAGATCGAGACCCTTCGCCGCAGGCGCAATGAGGTCTCTGAGGAGATCGGCCGGCTCAAGAAGGCCGGCCAACCCGCAGAGGACAAGGTTGTGGAGATGCGAGCGGAGGGCGACCGGATCGCCGAGCTCGAAAACAGCACCCGCGAGGTTGAAGAAGCACAGCGGAACATCCTGCTCAATATTCCAAACCTTCCGCACGCCTCGGTGCCCGACGGCAAAGACGAGAACGATAATCAGGAGATCAGGCGGTGGTCTCCCCAAGGCGGTGAGCCGCCGAAGTTCTCGTTCGAGCCCAAGCCCCACTGGGACCTGGCCGAATACCTGGATATTATTGATTTTGACCGGGCAGCCAAGATCACCGGCGCCCGCTTCGCTCTTTACAAAGGCATGGGCGCACAGCTCGAACGCGCCCTGATCAATTTCATGCTCGACCTCCACACCTCGGAGCATGGCTATCTTGAGGTGCTTCCCCCGTTCATGGTGAACAAGACGAGCATGACCGCGACGGGCCAGCTTCCCAAGTTCGAGGAAGAGCTTTTTCGGGTTGAGAACGGGACGTACTATTTAATTCCTACAGCGGAAGTTCCGGTAACCAATATCCATCGGGACGAGATACTGCCGGAAGAAAAACTTCCGATACTGATACACGGCCTATACGCCGTGTTTTCGTCGCGAGGCGGGTTCCTACGGAAAGGATACGCGCGGGCTCATCCGGCAGCACCAGTTCAACAAGGTGGAGCTGGTCGAGTTCTCGAAACCCGGAGATTCGTACGATGAACTGGAAAAGCTCACCCGCAATGCTGAGGAAGTGCTCCGGCGGATCGGCCTCGCGTACCGGGTAATCGCGCTGTGCGCCGGAGACATGGGATTTTCCGCGGCCAAGACATACGACATCGAGGCCTGGCTCCCTGCGCAGAACAAATACCGGGAGATCTCCTCATGTTCAAACTTTGAGGATTTCCAGGCACGGCGCGGGAACATTCGGTACAAGCCCGCCGGTGGAAAGAAGACGGAATTGGTGCACACGCTGAACGGTTCCGGTCTTGCCGTGGGTCGTACCGTGGTGGCGATCCTGGAGAATTTTCAGCAGCCCGACGGAAGTGTTGTGATCCCCGAAGTGCTCAGGAAGTACATGGGGGGGGCGGAGAAGATAACGAGAGACGCAAGGTAGAGGGACGAAGGTCGAGGGACGAAAGAAAACGTCCTTCCTCCTGGCGAGCGATGCGAGCGGTCGTCCATCGTCTGTCGAAATTTTTCGGAGAGATGGCCGAGCGGTTTAAGGCGGCGGTCTTGAAAACCGTTGAGCGAAAGCTCCGGGGGTTCGAATCCCTCTCTCTCCGCCATGATTTCTTAAATAAGTTTGGAGTTCGGCGCTAAGAGTTCGGAGCAATCAGTCATAACGGTTAACGAGTCGATTAACTTCGAACTCCCAACTACAATGATGAACTGTCGTTAAACGGAGAGGTGGCCGAGCGGCTGAAGGCAGCTGCCTGCTAAGCAGTTGTGGGGGTGACTCCACCCCGGGTTCGAATCCCGGCCTCTCCGCCATTTTTATCTCGTCCCTGTCTGAGCAGAGCGTTCTATCGGGCATAGTGCCTGTACGTTGATATCAAAAAGAGTTATGAAGGAGGATGTGTCAATGAAGAAGCTTCTAGCAGTTATCCTGGTCAGTGGTCTTGTGTTTTCATTCGCCGGTTGTAAGAAAAAAGAGGAGAAGCCCCAGTTGCCGCCAGGGCACCCGAGCACGCAGGGAGGGATGCCGCCGGCGGGGATGCCGGCTGCAGGGATGCCGGCTAATATGCCGAAGGTAGACCGTACTATCACGGTTCCGAAAGAAGTAGTAATGAAATGGTCGGCAGTAAAGCTCGCTGTCGCGGACAAAGCCGCGAAGAGCGGGAAAGAATATACCGTAGCCATAGGATCTGAGCTGGCAGTGCCGAACACGAGCGTCAAGATCAAGGTCCTCGCGTTCCTGCCGGACTTCAAGATGGGCGAAAAGGACATTACCTCAGCATCTGACAAGCCGAACAATCCTGCGGCGCAGGTGGCGGTGACCGAGCCGGGCAAAGAGGAGTGGAAAGGCTGGCTTTATTCCCAGCATCCCGAGATTCACCCGTTCCAGCATGAGAAGCTTTCAATCACGCTTGTGGGTGGCGTTTCGAAATAATCATAACTGGCTCAACCCTGTAACTCGGTGCACAGATGCATCCCCGCATCTGGGCGCTTTTATTTTGCGCCCATAGCTCAGCTGGATAGAGCAACGGACTACGAATCCGTAGGCCAGAGGTTCGAATCCTCTTGGGCGCACCAACATATTTAACTGGCGATAATATCCAGGAAACAAATAACGATGCTGAAGGGAAAGAGAACCTCTGGACTCAGGGGTTTCAGGGGAAGGCTTCCCCTGAGCTTTGGGGGAGATGCCAGAGGGGGCAAGCCCCCCTTGGGGAGCCCTTTAAGGGCGACGGTCAGACGGTTCGAATCCTCTTGGGCGCACCAAACTTAAAAAAGATGAACCAACTGGAGCACAGGACGGACGAAGATTATATGCGCTTGGCGCTGGCCGAGGCCGAGAAGGCCGTTGCGTGCGGAGAAACCCCGGTAGGCGCAGTGCTTGTTCTCGGTGGCGAGGTCATCGCAAGGGCGCACAATATGCGCGAGACCTGGCAGGATCCTACGGCGCATGCAGAAGCCATTGTGCTCCGCGAAGCCTCGGCGAGGCTCGGCAGGTGGCGGTTACAGGATGCAACCCTCTACGTGACCCTTGAGCCATGCCTCATGTGCGCGGGCGCGCTGGTGCTCGCGCGGGTCAACAGGCTGGTCTACGGCTGCCGTGACCCCAAGGCCGGCGCGCTCGGGTCCGTGTATGATGTGGTGCGAGACGGCAGGTTAAATCACCTGTACCGAATCACGCCGGGAGTGCTCGAGGCTGAATGCCGGCGCGTACTCTCCGGGTTTTTTGAAAAACGACGCGGGAAGGTCGGACGAGTCTAACGGGTTGAGAGTCTGGTGAGCAAAGGAATCATAACTCTTAAAACTTTATAGACTCGATGGACTCAAGAGACTGTAGCAATCCGGAGAGGTGGCCGAGTTGGCTGAAGGCGGCAGTCTCGAAAACTGTTGTGGGGGTAACTCCACCGGGGGTTCGAATCCCCCCCTCTCCGCCATGTTCAATAAAAAAGTTCGGAGTCCGTAGTTTAGGGTTCGGAGTGTTAAGTCGTAACGGCGTAATAGTTATTTTTCTCCGAACTCCGAACTAAAAACCCTATACTGTCTTAAAACCGGAGAGGTGGCCGAGCGGCTGAAGGCGCACGCTTGGAAAGCGTGTTTAGGGAAACCTAACGTGGGTTCGAACCCCACCCTCTCCGCCATATTTTGTTGTGGATTGCGGAGTGCGGATTGCGGAATGGAAAATCCGAAATCGGCAATCGACGATCCGAAATTGTAACGCGCTCATGAGCCCGGGTCCTGCGCAATCACGGTCCCGTGAACCCCGTCAGGTCCGGAAGGAAGCAGCGGTAAACGGGTTCCGGGTGTGCCGCAGGGAAGCCCGGGTTTGTGAGCTTTTTATTTTTTGATTTGTCGTTGCCATCAGGCTGTTGAAAACCCCCTTCATTCACCCTTCAACAGGTTCGGGGCGAACGGAGGGATCATTGAACTTCCAGATGTCCTTTTGAGCTTGTCGAACCACGTTTAACACTTTTTCATCTGTGGTTATATCAGTGCGAGGTCGTTCTGGTGATGAGGATTCTATGAGCTACCAGGTCCTGGCAAGAAAATGGAGGCCGCAGGTATTTGATGACGTAGTAGGTCAGATACACATCACGCGGACGCTCCAGAACGCCATTGTCACCAACCGGCTGGCCCATGCCTTCCTGTTCTCGGGACCGCGCGGCGTCGGCAAGACGACGACAGCACGCATCCTTGCCAAGGCACTGAACTGCATTGAAGGGCCGACCCCGACCCCCTGCGGCAAGTGTGATTCGTGTCTGGAGACCACAGCCGGCACCTCCGTGGACGTCATCGAGATCGACGGAGCATCGAACCGCGGCATTGAACATATTCGCGAACTGCGTGAGGCCGTAAAGTATGCGCCCGTGGCAGGCAAGTACAAGGTCTATGTGATCGACGAGGTTCACATGCTCACGAACGAGGCCTTTAATGCACTGCTCAAGACCCTCGAGGAGCCGCCGCCCCATGTCCTCTTTATATTCGCGACCACCGAACCCCAGAAGATCCCCGCTACGATCCACTCCCGGTGCCAACGCTACGGTTTCAAGCGGGTCGCCCTCCACGACATCATCGAGCGTCTCCGCAAGATCGCCGCTGCCGAGGGGATTACCATAACCGACCAGGGGCTTGCCTTGATCGCCCGGGCCGCTGAAGGAAGCATGCGGGACTCGCAGAGCCTCCTGGACCAGGCGGTATCCTACAGCGGCATGGAGATCCGGGACGAAGACCTCCAGGCAATCCTTGGTTCCGTTGCGCAGGCTTCTCTTTTACAGTTCACCGCTGAGCTCTTATCACGTGACACCGCGGGACTGCTCAAACAGGTGGATGCCTTGCTGGAGCAGGGGCAGGATATGCGCCAATTCCTGGCGGGTGTTGTTGAGCACCTGCGGAACCTCATGATCGTGAAGATCGCGACCGATCCCGGGCGGATCGTTGAGCTTTCTGCCGCGGACCTGGAGGCAATTAAACAGCAGGCCGGGGGCGCTGAATCAGAATCTCTTTTGATGCTCTTCGACAGCCTGTCCAGAACCCTTGAGGAAATGCGTTGGTCGCCCCACCAGCGTTTTACGATCGAGGTCGGTCTCATAAAGGCTTGCAGTCTTGCACGGCTCAAGCCCCTGGGTGAAGTACTCGGAAGGATGAAGGAGCTTGAAGCACGGTTTGCCTCGGGCCGGATACCGACACCCCCGCCAGTATCCGCTGCACACCGTGTCAGCGAGCGGCCTGCGGAATACCGGGCGAAGCCGTTGGCAACCCCAACACAGCCCGTATTGCGCGGGGAGGGCGAACCGGGTGACCTCTGGGGCGGCATTATGACAGCACTGGGAACGAAAAAGCCCGGTCTGGCATCAGCGCTGAGGCACAGCAGGCTGATCGAGATGACGGAGAACCAGATCGTGGTCGGCGTACAGGGCAATGGTTTTCAGATGGAGCTTGTTGAGAAACCGGAAAACCGGACACTGATCGAAGAGATCGCAGCCGGAATCCTGCATAAAAAGGTGAGCATTAAGATCCGTTTGCTGCCGGCAACGTCGCAGGCCGGCGCAAAAACAACACGGAAAAAAGGCAGGCCCGACGAGCAGGATCCGGCAGTGCAGGAGGTGCTTAAGGTCTTTACGGAAGGCGAGGTGATTGAGCAGGACCCGTCTCCATGAGTGAAAAAGACAGGCCACAGCACCATTCATTTATTTTTTTTATATACTCATTAACCCCGCAATTTTAGTTGCAAAACCCTAAAAATTCTTTTATTATATTCTTCCCTTTTCCTCCGTGAGAGAAAATCGTCACGTCTTGACGTGATTGGTATCATATATCAACAGATTGCTGTATAACGTAACACGGAAGAACCCGTTTCCACAAGGGCTTTACCCGATATCATTTCACACAACAAAGGGCACGCCATGTCAAAAAATATCATCGGGAACCTCATGAAGCAGGCCCAGCAGATGCAGGAGCGTGTAAAAAAGCTCCAGGAAGAGGCTGCGGGCAAGACCGTGGAGGCATCCTCAGGCGGCGGCATGGTAACCGTGGTCGCGAACGGACGCCAGGAAGTTCTTTCGATAAAGATAGACCCGTCCGTGGTTGACCCGAAAGACATTGATATGCTCCAGGACCTGGTTACGGCGGCAGTGAACGAGGCGTTACGAAAATCGCAGGACCTGATGAAGGATGAGATGGCAAAGCTTACCGCCGGCATGGGACTCCCGCCGGGGCTGATATAGGAATTGCGGTTTTCGATCGTCGATTTCGGATTTTATTCATTCCGCAATCCGAAATCCGCTATCCGAAATTGATATGATACAAGGTGAACAAGACAGGATGGCGGCCGAGAAGGAACAGGAATCCCGGGCCGTCTCGCCTGCGAAGCGGCAGGGGAAGGCCGGCGCGCAGGCGGCCGAAGTTTCCGGCAAGACACTCGGCAGGATGATCGACGCGTTCATGATGCTCCCCGGCATCGGCAGAAAGAGCGCCGAACGACTCGCCTTTGCCGTGCTCGCCATGACGCGTGAAGAGGCCACGCGGATTGCGCAAACCATCCTGGATCTCAAGAACAACAGTCGCTATTGCACGATCTGTAATAATATCACCGAGGAAGAGACCTGCGCCGTTTGCCGGGACGAGAGACGCGACAGCTCTCGCATGTGCGTCGTGGAGGAGCCGAGCAATATTCTCGTCCTTGAAAAGAGCGGCATCTTCCGGGGCCGTTATCATGCATTAATGGGTGCAATTTCGCCGCTCGACGGGATTGGTCCGGAAGACCTCAAGATTGACGGCCTGATGGAACGGCTCAAGAGCGGCGGGGTTAAAGAGGTCATCATTGCGACGAACCCCACGGTAAGGGGTGAGACCACCGCCCTCTACCTTTCGAGGTTGATCAAGCCCCTCGGTATCGGCGTCAGCCGCATCGCCTACGGCCTTCCGGTGGGCGGTGACATCGAGTACGCGGACGAGAACACGGTCCTGCGGGCGCTTGAAGGCCGGCGGGAAATGTAAGTCCCGCATAGCGGGAATTATTGCAGATTGAAAATTGGAGATTTGTTGTCGCATACAGCGCGGGCAGTTACAGCTTATGCAATTTTCAATTTAAAATTTTCAATCTTCAATTTCCAATAAGCTAATGAGAAAGCTGGGAGGTTAAGACTATGGCAGAAATGATAGAAATACGATGGCACGGCCGTGGCGGCCAGGGCACCGTGACCGCAGCCAAGGTGCTCGCGGATGCATGTCTGTCCGGCGGTCGCAATGTCCAGGCGTTCCCGGAGTACGGTCCGGAGCGGGCCGGTGCGCCGCTTCGAGCGTACAACAGGATCAGCGAGAAGGTCCTCCGGATGCACTGCCCGGTGCTGAACCCCGGCGTTGTGGCGGTGGTGGACGCAACGCTCCTCGACGCGATCAATGTTGCCGAAGGCGCGAAAGATAACGCCATATTCATCGTAAACACGGGAAGGGACCCGAAAGAGGTGCGGGCGAAACTGAAAGCCAAGCCTACCCAGAAGGTCTTCACCGTTGATGCTTCCAAGATCGCGGTCGAGACCATCGGCCGGTCCATGCCGAACTCTTGCATGCTCGGTGCGGTGAACAGGGCGACGAGCATTGTGTCCATGGAGGTGCTGCTCGATGATGTGAAGGGCAGTTTTGGAAAGAAGTTTGCGCAGAAGATCATCGATGGAAATCTCGCCGCGGTGAAGCGCGGATACGAGGAGGTAAAAGAGGGATGAAACAGATGAATTGGAAAGAGGTGCCTCATGCCGGCACGGTGCTGAAGGCCGGCAATGCGAATGAATATAAGACCGGATCGTGGCGGTCACTCAAGCCGCGCTGGGTCGAGGAGAACTGCATCCAGTGCCTGTTCTGCTGGATCTACTGTCCCGATTCCGCCGTCATGACGAAGGACGAAAAAATGACCGGGTTCGATTACGACCACTGCAAAGGCTGCGGTGTCTGCGCCATGGAGTGCCCCGGCAAAAAGGGAAACAAGGCCATTGTCATGGAAGAGGAGGGCAAATAACATGGGCGTGACAACGACAAAGACCGTGGCGGTCACCGGCAACCAGGCCGTTGCTGAGGCGCTTCGCCAGTTGAATCCCGATGTGATGCCGGCGTATCCCATCACGCCCTCGACGGGCATCATGGAATCGTTCACGTCGTTCGTATCGAACGGCAAGGTGGACACCGAAACGATCCTCGTGGAGAGCGAGCACAGCGCAATGAGCGCCTGCATCGGCGCAGCGGCCGCAGGCGGTCGCGTGGCAACAGCCACCAGCTCCCAGGGCATGGCGCTCATGTGGGAGATGCTCCATATCGCTTCGGGCTACCGGCTGCCGATACTCATGGCGCTCGTGAACCGGGCGCTTTCCGCGCCACTCAATATCCACTGCGACCACTCCGACGGCATGGGCGCCCGCGATACGGGCTGGATCCAGCTCTACTCCGAGAACGCCCAGGAGGCTTACGATAACACGATCATGGCCTACCGCATTGCCGAGCACAAGGACGTACGGCTTCCGATCATGGTCTGCATGGACGGTTTCATCACCAGCCACTCGATCGAGAGCATGCAGTTTCTTCCCGATGCAGAAGTAAAAAAGTTTGTAGGTGACTACATTGCGGTCGACTCGCTTTTAGACCTCGATAACCCGAAGAGCATCGGCGCTTTGGTGCTGACGGATTACTACATGGAGTTCAAGCGCGCCCAGCACGAGGCCATGGTGAACGCAAAGAAGATCGTCCAGAATGTCTCTGATGAGTTTGCCAGGCTCTTCGGACGCAAGTATGAGCTGTTCGAATCATACCGGCTTGACGATGCCGAGGTCGTTCTCGTGGCGCTCAACTCCGCTGCGGGCACGATCAAGGACGAAGTGGACCGCTACCGGGAGAAGGGCGTGAAGGCCGGCTTGCTCAAGCCCCGTATGTTCCGGCCATTCCCCTACGAGGAAGTGGGCGCTGCGCTCAAGAATGCAAAGGCCGTCTGCATCATGGACCGTGCGGATTCTTTCGGCGGCTACGGACCGCTCTTCATGGAGATCGCGCCGGCCGTGTATCCCTTTCGCCAGGGACCGCTCATATTCAACAAGATCTACGGTCTCGGCGGCAGGGACCTGATGCCGCTCGACGTGGACCAGGTGATCGACGAGACCATCGAGGTTGCGAAGACCGGCAAGGTCAAGGTGATCAAAGAATACATAACGGTCAGGAACTGAATGACCGTATTGAAAATTGGAAATTGCAAATTTTAAATTTCCAATATTCAATTTACAATAAGGAGATTTCAATGACCACGACTCAGGAAAAACCACTTACTCTTAAATCGCTGACGCACAAACCTGTTCAGCTTACCGGCGGGCACCGCATGTGCTCGGGCTGCGGCGCGCCGACCATCGTGCGCCAGGTCCTCATGGCCATTGATGAACCGGTGGTGATCGCGAACGCAACAGGTTGTCTTGAGGTCTCAACATGCCTCTTTCCGTACACGGCCTGGCAGACGCCGTGGATGCACAGCGCTTTTGAGAACGCGGCGGCAACGGCCTCCGGCATCGAGACCATGTACCGGTCGCTCCGGAAGCAGGGTAAGCTCAAGAAGAACATGAAGTTCATCGCGTTTGGCGGCGACGGCGGCACCTATGATATCGGGTTTCAGGCCTTGTCAGGCGCCATGGAGCGCGGTCACCAGCTGCTCTACATCTGTTACGATAACGGCGCGTATATGAATACAGGCATCCAGCGATCGAGCGCCACTCCCTTTTGCGCGGACACCACTACCCAACCCGTGGGCTCCAATGTCCAGGGTAAAACACAGCGTCGCAAAGACCTCACCCGCATCATGGCTGCGCACAATGTCGCCTACGCGGCGCAGGCTTCTCCCCACAACTGGAAAGATCTCATGACCAAGGTTAAAAAGGCAATTGCCACGAACGGACCGGCCTACATGGGCGTGGTCTCCCCCTGCAACCGCGGCTGGCGTTCCCAGACGAACGACTCGATCCTGCTCTCGCGGCTTGCTGTCGAGACCTGCTACTGGCCGCTGTACGAGGTCCAGGATGGTAAGTGGACCATCAACTACGATCCCAAGGACAGGAAAAAACCGGTTTCCGAGTGGCTCAAACCCCAGGGCAGGTTCAAGCACCTGTTCTCGCCGGCGAACGAGGCATTGCTCGCTCAGTTCCAAAAGCTTGTTGACGATGACTGGGAGAGCCTCAAGAAACTCCAGGAAATGTCCAAAAGCTGACATTCTCAAATGAATCAGAAAGATCATAGCCGGGGAGATGCACACCCGGCTATTTTACTTTCTGTTCTGACCAAAAAAACGCTTGAAATCTGAACATTAGTATGGTTTAATGGCTTTTGCATGCGTTGTTTTCAGTCGGGGCGGCACTAGTTGAGGAGATGCGGACATGCTTGGTCAAGACCTGGTGATGTACGATGAAGAGTTTAAGCTGATCGACGCGGAACTCCATCGCCTTCTTGCCCAGGCCAATGCAAAGGTAGTGTTCCTCGTTGATAAGAACGGCCAGCTGATCGCAGCCACCGGCGAGACCGAAAACCTGGATACCACGTCGCTCGCATCCCTTACGGCCGGAAACATTGCGGCCACCGGCGGCATGGCAAAGCTTCTCGGCGAGAAGGAGTTCTCCATTCTCTTCCACGAAGGTGCGCGGGACAATATCCATATATCCATCATCGGCCAACGGGTCATTCTGGTGGTGATCTTCGACCAGCGGTCTTCGCTCGGCCTTATACGGCTCCGGGTCAAGAAGAGCGCCGAGATACTGGGCAACATATTCGGCCAGCTCCTTCTGAAAGTGGAAACGGAAAAGGGTTCAGGCAAAGCAGCCGATTCCCCCTTTGCAGAGATCACCGACGAAGATATTGACAAACTCTTCGGGTAAACCAACCTCGCAAATTCCCCGAGCGCGTTCAGGAGAGGAATTACGGTCCCATGTCTTTTATTAATTATTCTTCGAGAGAGATCAACTGCAAAATCGTTTTCTACGGCCCTGGTCTGTGCGGGAAGACGACCAATCTGCAGTGGATCTACAAGAAGACGAACCCCGACAGCAAGGGGAAGATGATTTCACTGGCGACCGAGACCGAGCGGACGCTGTTCTTCGATTTTCTTCCGCTCGCCCTGGGCGAGATCCGCGGATTCAAGACCCGCTTCCATCTTTACACCGTGCCCGGCCAGGTATTCTACGACGCGAGCCGGAAACTGATCCTCAAGGGTGTGGACGGGGTGGTATTCGTGGCCGACTCGCAAATCGAGCGCATGGAGGCGAATATCGAGAGCGTCGAGAACTTGCGCCTGAACATGACAGAGCAGGGCTATAACCTTGACAAAGTTCCCTATGTCATTCAGTATAACAAACGAGACCTGCCGAATGTCGTACCGCTCGAAGAAATGAAAAAAGCGCTGAACCCGAGAGGCCTTCCGGACTTCGAGGCCTGTGCTATGGATGGGACCGGTGTTTTCGACACGCTGAAGGCCATCGCAAAGCTCGTGATCATGGAGCTCAAGAAGAGCCAGGACGGCGGGTAGCACAGAGGCCTGGAGCGAAAGAATCCATTGACAGGACAGGCTTAATGTGGTATTTTCCCAGCCTGATTTCCTGCCAAATATCAATTATTCCCGGATAGCTCAGCTGGTAGAGCGGGTGGCTGTTAACCACCATGCCGCAGGTTCGAGTCCTGCTCCGGGAGCCAAATTAACAAAAAAGCCAGAATTTAATTCTGGCTTTTTATTTTGACGATGAGCTACCGGGCATACATTCTTCAGAGCAAAACAACGGGCAGATTTTATTGCGGTCACACAGACGATCTCGATCGCAGATTGCGACAACACAATGACCCGGATTATAACGGGAGTAAAACGACAAGGCGATTTGAAGGCCCATGGGTGGCGGTCTGGTCGCAACAGGTCGAGAGTCGTAATGAGGCAATGATGCTGGAACGGCAAATCAAGAAACGAGGCATGCAACGTTTTCTGCAAAATATGCAATCAATAGTGATTGCGATGGATTCCAAAACGTCTCAGTGAGTAGTTGATGATGAACATGGTTTCATGCCTGGCAGGGCAGACCCGGACGCAAGGAGATCATATGAAAAAGAGATCATTTGTTGTCGCTGCATTGTTGGTCATCATTATTTCGGCGGAAGTTGGTCGTGCGGATTCTGACCCGTGCTATGACGCCGTGAAGCAGGGAAAGTTCCGCGAGGCCATCACCCTTTGCACGAAGCAGATCGAGAGCAATGTCGATGAGAAGAATATCAACGATGCCTATCGATACCGCGGAATTGCCTATCTCGAGACAGGAAAGCCCGATCTTGCTATCGCCGATTTCGACATCGCCATTAAACGGAACGAGAGCGATGCCGCTGCATATAGCAACCGAGGCACCGCATACATGTCGAAAAACATGTTTCTCCTTGCCATTGCCGATTTCGATAAAGCAATCAAGCTGAACCCTCGTGACGACATAGCCTACAAGAACCGCGGCGTCGCCTCTATTGGCAGGAAACAGCCTGACCAGGCCATTGCGGACTTCAACAAGGCCCTTGAGATCAATCCTAATGATGACGCAACCTATAACGATCGCGGTGCGGCCTACCTGAAAATGGGCAAGACCGATCTCGCCATTGCCGATTACACTAAGTCCATTCAGCTTAATCCAACTAACGACGAGCCGTACAGGAACCGCGGCGCCGCCTACATGACTGCCGGGCGGTTCGATGCCGCCAGAGCCGATTACAGCAAGGCACTGGAACTCGATTCCACTGACAGCCGGGGATATTATAATATGGCATGCCTGCATTCACTGCAGAAGAACCCGAAGGAGGCTTGTTCCTGGCTGCAGAAGGCCATTGATCATGGCTACAGCAACTGGGAACATATAAAAGAGGACTCGGACTTGGAAAATGTCCGGGCAGCTGAATGTTATCAGAAGATCATGAAAGGCAAATAAATCGGCTGGGTTTCTATGGGTGCGTGGTATGGTTATCTGGGCAACGTGCTGCAATAGGCACTTTGCGATAAGGGCCAATATGCAATAATGACGTAGAATACAGCGCAAGTCCAACCATCGTGTCACCATTCGGCATTACGCGAAGAGGTTACTGGTAAAAACGATTACCCTCTTTTATCATTCGGTAGTGCAGCACTGTTGATATCCCGGGCTTCAAGTATTTGTTTCGGGTAGCCGCGCATCGAAACATTGATCATCGCGCGTCCAATTTTCTCGGTGGTAGTCAGATAGTTTGGAAAGATCGCATTCAATACTGGAAAGAGAGGCGCGGAGAGAGCATACATCATACGATAGATCGTTGTTCTCGACTTGATGCCGTGCAGAGGCTGAATGAATGCAGGGCGGAACAGGTATACCGCCTTGAATGGCAGGCGTAGCAGCGCATTTTCGGTCTTGCCCTTTACCCGCGCCCACATGATGCGGCCTTGTTCGGTGCTGTCTGTTCCCATGCCTGATACATAGATGAAAGTCATATCAGGATTGAGCTGTGCCAGTGTCTTTGCCGCAGCAAGGGTGATCCCATACGTAACCCGCTCATAATCCTCTTCCTTCATGCCTGCTGACGAAACACCCAGACAGAAGAAGCAGGCGTCTAGCCCGGTGAGTTTGACCGTCACGTCCGCATATTCGAACAGATTCCGGTGTACGATCTCGCGGAGCTTCTGATGCTCTCTGCCGGTGGCACTTCGTCCCGATCGTTTGCACCAGTTGGACATCGGGGCTCAGAAGACACTCTCGCAGAACGCCCTGTCCGATCATACCCGTAGCACCAAAAAGAATAACCTTCATGTGTTTAAACCCCTCGAACTGAACGCGTTCACTATTTTTGCCGCGCAATAGACGCGGAGGGCAGCCAGAGATGCAATTGTCTGTGTCCGCGTCTCATGTGGCCTACACGTGGTTCCGGAGCATAAGCTCCAGGGGATGGGGATTCAGGTAGATCTGTTGTTTGAGATACCTCTCGTTGATATTTGCGTACATAATGCTGCAGCAGGGTTATCGGGACGATAAGCGGCAGCAGTTCCCGATGGTAATTCGTCGATCACGTTCTGCAGTTCCTGTTTCTCATCAGTCGAAAGCAGTTGTTTGAAGTATCCCGCCATATGCTGGAGCACGTTCGTGTTCTTCTTGACCGTGGCAAGGAACTGAAGACCTTCCATCAGTGTTGTCAAATACCGCTCGAACAGTTCTTCACGCCGGTATTTCTTTGGGTCCGCAATAAGCTTGCCCAGGGCAGAATAGTGCCTGGGGCTGTGTGCCATGATCAAAAGCTTATGGCGGGTGTGGAACAATACCAGACCAGCGACCGTTTTGTCCAATGACCTGAATTCCTGCCAACGCTTGTACACGAAGATACGCTCGATGAAGTTTTCCCGGAGAGCAGGATCGTGGAGCCTTCCTTCGTCCTCAACAGGCAACAGAGGGAAGCGGTCCTGAAACGCCTTCGCGAAAATGCCGGATCCTGTGCCGACAGGCATGCCTTCATGCGAGTAGATCTTGACACCGCGCATGCCCGAGCTGGGCGACCTGCTCTTGAATACGAAACCGCAGAGGTCCTCGGCCGCGAGGGCCGTCACCTTTTTGTTCGCCCATCGGCGCATGCGGCTGGAATGGTCCACGCCGCTTCGGATGGTCACGAGGCGCGGGGCCTCGGGATCGCCGACGAGATGCATGGCCTCGCGCGGCACGGACAGGCCGCTCTCGACCTCGGGGCAGACCGACACCCAGTCAACGTACGCGCCAAGGGTATCGGTCAGAAAGTGGTCAAGCTTGTGGCCGCCGTCGTAGCGCACTTTGTTTCCAAGCAGGCAGGAACTGATGCCGAGTTTGATCTTTTCCCTATTCATGCTCTTGAACGCTGTTAGATAATGTGGGTGCCGGATTTTTGATCAGTATGCGGATGTCGAATCCTTTTTCCTGGAGCCGTTGAAGGATTTCCGCATACAGTCGGTCATCCATCTGGGGATCTCTGGCAAGTATCCAGAGGTATTTCCTTCTTGGTTCGGAGACAACGGCGTAGTCATAGTCTTCCCCAAGGTCTATGATCCAATAGTCGCCCGAGAAAGGCCAGAAAAAAGACACCTTCAGCTTTGCATTCGTAATCGGGTCGACGACGCGCGCCTTCCCCTCCGAGGTTTTCATTACGCCTTTTTTCTGGCATGAGTTCAGCACGCTGACCGAGCCGTCTGCCTTGAGCTTATACACTGCGCTGGAATGAATGCAATCCTTTTGAAAGCTGTTCGGGTAGCGCGCGATCTCGTACCAGGTGCCTGTATAACGCGAAAGCTCAACGTGTGATACGACCGCGAGCGGAGGCAAGGGAGCATGCGTTGCCGAGAGGCAGGAACAGAACAAGGCGGATGCGGCGATAATGAGAACGGATTTATTGGTCATGACCCCTCCTTGTGTTCTAACAGTATCATAAGAATTGGGTGATTGCAAACCAAAGGAATACGTAGGGGACGATGCATGACAATAGATCTGGACCCTGAGTAACACCCAGGCTAAACATGTTATAATAATTAAAAAGGGGAAAAGCCCATGCTGATGATCCGTAAACCCGAAGACATTTATCAGATCGACGGCGATGTGCAGGACGGTACATTCCATGGCCGCTGGCACTTCTCCTTTGGAGAGTATTACGATCAGGATTTCGTTCACTTTGGTACGCTTCGTGTCTTCAACGACGACACGCTGTCGCCGGGCGCGGTATGGCCGCTCCATCCGCATCGGGACAACGAGGTAGTGACCTACATCGCTGGTGGTGAGTTCCGGCACGCGGACGAACGCGGCAAGGGTGGGATCCTCAAAAAGGGCTGGGTGCAGCACACCACCGTGGGAACGGGCATGCTCCATTCGGAGATCAACAACCTGATCGATAAACCCATGCGGTTCATTCAGATGTGGTTCCTTCCGAACAAGCGGGGACTGGCGCCGTCTGTTGAACAGAAGCGCGTGGAGAAAAAGGACAGGACCGATCGCTTTCTGCCCCTGGTCTCGAACACACATGAAAATACGCTTCGGATCGTCTCGGATGCGGAGGTTTATTCAAGTTTTCTGCAAAAAGGGCGGACCTTGAATCATCAGATCAAGGAGGGCTGGGGTTCCTATATCTATGTGCTTGAGGGTGGGCCGGTTGTCGTGAACGGACACAGGCTCCCGTTCCTGGCCGCGGCCATGGTGCGAGAGAAGGAGTTGGTTATCCGTGCGGATGAAGACGCCGAACTGTTGCTCGTGGATGTACTACTTATCGAGAATGAGTAGGATTACATACGTTATCGTGGAGGGATAAAGAATGACCGAACCCGTAAGAATTTCTCCGGAGGAGGCGCGAAAAAAAGTCGTGTCCAACAAAGCCATCCTTGTCTGCGCTTATGAAGAAGAGGAAAAATTCAGGAAAATGCATCTTGAAGGCGCTATCTCGTTCAATGAGTTTAAGACCAGGGTCTCTTCGCTGTCAAAGGAGCAGGAGATCATCTTCTATTGAGCATGACCGCAAGAGGCGAGCGCTGCCCGTCGGGCGGTGGAATATGGGGAAAAGGGTTTTCAGAGCATCATGGTCCTGAGCGGCGGGATAGAGGGGTGGAAAAAAGCTGGATTTCGTCTTGAGTAAGGATAATCTTTTCTTCGTACTTCATGACACATCCTTAAGCCCCATCGAACGGGTAAAAGAGTACTCTCATTCGATACTGTTCCTTCTAACTGGTGCTATACTAATAGCAAATTAAAAAACCGTAAGGAGGCGCATTATGCCAGTTCGTAAAGCAGAAGCAGTCTGGGAAGGAAACCTCAAAAAAGGAAAAGGGAGTATGAAGTTTGGAAGCGGGGCCTTTGAAGGCAGCTATTCCTTCGCATCCCGTTTTGAGCAGGGGCCGGGAACGAACCCCGAAGAGCTGATTGGAGCCGCCCATGCCGGATGCTTCTCCATGGCCCTGTCCATGATCCTTGAGATGGCAGGATATACCGCGGAGAGCATCCACACAGTCGCGCGGGTGCATATCGATAAGGCCGGAGAGGGTTTCAAGATCACGACCATCGAGCTCGAGACCGAGGGCAGGGTGCCGGGCATTGACGAGAAGATGTTCCGGGAGAAGGCTGAGGCCGCCAAAAAAGGCTGCCCCGTGTCCATGGCCCTGACCGGCGTGGAAATCAAGCTCCAGGCAAAGTTGTTATAGCCGGCAGCATAGGCAAGAAGCCGGGACAATAACTTGCCGGATTTGAAAATTGCCGATTTACAGATCGCGTACGTTATTGCCATCAGCGTGCTGCAAAACGCGCATTCCGCCAATATGAAGCCGGCAAGATCAATACATGATTTCTGGCTCTATCTTTGTTTATCCTGCCGCTCTTACCATTTTTTTATCTCTGCGATCATTGCTTCAGTTTCTCGCGAAATTTGACACCGTCCTTCCATGCGTTCCCGACGTGTTCCCCTACGGACCAGAAACGGTTGTCTGGCATCGTCAGCAGAAAGGGCCTGATCTTCTTCACATCAGGTTTATTTCCGGTGAGGTATGTTTCCTCGGAAAAGATCGAGACGATCTCTGCGATGAAGAAGGTGTTGGTGGGAAGGTCCACGGTCTGGACAAGCCTGCATTCGAGGTTCAGCGGGCAGGCGGTGATCAGCGGCGCAGCCTTGAGCTCACCGTAGAAGACATCGAAGAGCTTTGATTTGTCATCCTTCTTGCCGGAGGTAATTCCGCAGTAATCAGTCACCTCGACCATGTCCACCGTCGGAACATTTACGCTGAACTGGCTTGTCTCCCGGATGGCCAGGTTCGAGGCATGCCCGTTGCTGACGCAGATGCCGAGCATTGCCGGGTCAAAGTTTGTGCGGGTCAGCCAATCCAGGGCCATGAAGTTGACCTTGCCCTGGACATGGGTTCCCAGCAGCGTCTGGGTCCAGGGCAGACAGAACAAGTTCTTCTCTATCTTGATCTTGCTCATTGTTATCCTCCTTATCACGAGCGGAATATTTTGATTATAGCGCAGTCAGCGGATAATTCTCGACGGAGTGGTAAAATCTTTTTTATGAAGATGGATGAGTCACCTCATGTGATGGGGGTTTCTTCAAAAAACCGGTAAGTAGGATCGCTGCGCCTGCAAAGGCCGCTGCCATAAAGAAGCTGGACGAGAAACTGCCGGTCCGTTCGGCCAGGACACCTGCGATGGAGGGGCCAGCGATCTGGCCGAGGCCGAAGATGAATGTGATCAAGCCGAACGCGGCGAGGGCTTTGTCAACGCCGACGTATTCGCTTACCGCTGCGACCATGATCGACGGGATTGACCAGGCCACGATGCCGTAGAATCCGATCGAAAGATAGAGGAAGAGCGGCGGCAGGTTCGCCGCCACCATGAGATACGCGAGCGCCTGGAGTGAGAACACGATCATGAGCCCGGCCTTTCTTCCGAGCTTGTCCGAAAGCGTGCCGAACACCGGGCCCGAGGCGAGGCTCAAAAGTCCGACCCAGGACCAGAAGTTGCCCGCGATGGTTTCCGAGAACCCCCGTTCCTTTACCAGCGCGGTCACAATGAACGTGGCATAGATCACGTAGGTGTAACCGAAAAGAAAGTAGATCGAACCGAGCACATACAGGACCTTGTTCTTGTAGATGCTCTGGATTGCCGCTCGTTCATGAAGAACAGGCGTAAGAACCTTGCCCTCGCTACCCAGCGGTTGCAGCCCCAGGTCTTCCGGCTTGTTTCGCAGAAAAAAATAACTGAGTGAAGCGATGATAAGTACAATGCCGGCGAGGATCAGCCAGTTCATCCGCCATCCCTCGGGGCCGATCAACCTGTTCACGAACGGGATGAGCTTGCCGGAGATGATGATCGCGAACCCGCTGCCGATGACCACGAACCCGGCAGCCCGCCCCCTGATCGTCCGGTCGAACCAGGCGGTGATGAGCCCCATCACCGGAACGTTCGCCGCGCCGCTTCCGATACCCGTGACGAAATAGAGCGTAAGGATCGCCACGAAGCTTCCGGCCCGGCTGATAAGCGCCATCGAAACGCCGATAATGATGAGTGCAATCGCTATCAACCGGCGGGAGCCGATCCTGCCGGCGATGTGGCCGCAGAACAGGACTGACGCGAGATAACCGATAAAATTGCCGGTGCTGATGAACCCGATCTGCGAGTATGAGAGATGAAGCGTTGATGCCATGGACGGGAGCAGCATGCCAAGGGCAAAGCGGCCGAAACCGAGGCAGGCAAAGATGCAGAGCGTGCCGGTTGCGACGATGACCCAGCCATAATGAAAGGGAAATCGTGGAGTTTTCGGTTCTGACATAGCAGAAACTATACCATGACCCGAAAAAACGGCAAAGAAAAATATTCAACGCTGATGCGTATGAGTAAACATCATCACTGTTGTCAGCGCGCCTTTAACATCCTTGCTGCCTTGTTCACGTCCTTTTGCGCAACGAATAGGATGGCGGCATAGCGGGCCGCGCCGGCTGACACAGCATCAATGGCCGTGATATTGATCTTCTTCTCCGCAAGCGTTTTGAGCAGTTTTGCCACCGCGCCTTTCCGGTCATCACCCTGGATCAAAAAACCGAACTTCTGGGGCCGTGTTGTCAGTTTTGCTGCTTTAATGGCCTTCTTAAACGCAGCCGCACTCTCCGGGATGAAATCGAGCTGGGCTTTCTTGCCATTGGGGAACCCTGAGAACGCAAGTAAATTTACACCGCGTTCGGCCAATGCCCCCAGGATCTTCGCTCCCTGACCAGCCCTGTTGGTCACGTCCATGGCAAAATATGCCACTTTTTTCACTGTAGTCGCCATATCAACACCTCCTTGTATAGCACCTTTTATTTTATAACATCAGCCAACGGGTCCTTCTTCCGGTACACCGTGCCCTGGAACAACGCGATCTTGTTGCCCTTGTCATCCGTCACGGGGATAAGATACGTGGCAAGCTTTGGATTGAACGACGCTTCGTCGGCTTCAGCGATCAGGACGCCGCTGTTGACTGCTTTGAAATACGATATGCTCACGTTGATCGCCACGGCGAGCGTGCCGTGGGAATTTGAAGCGGCCGAGAACACGGCATCTGCCAATGCGAAAATAGCACCCCCGTGAAGCATTCCCGCGCTGTTCAGGTGGTGCTGTTTGACTTCCATCCGGGCCTTTGCCCGGCCTTGTCCATATTCAAGCATCTCGATGCCGAGATGCTTCGCAAAACGATCGTTCTCCACAAACCTTTTTATAGTCATCCATTTGCGGTTCCTTTCTCTATCTGATAAAAAACAGCAAAAACCATATGTCACGCTGATGAATAGTGTGCCATTATAGCAAAATAGTGCTTTCCAGCTCAAGAGATAATCTGAAATTATGTTTACAAAATCCTGCAATCTGGTTATAATAGCCCTCGTTTCACAAAAGAATCTCCGCTTTTCCATCCTGTAAATCATAGTCTCAAGGAGCCTGCCATGCCCTGGAATGCCGAAGAATCCTTGTCACGACCGGAACTTGCGAAGCTGCAGAGCCAACGACTTCAAAAGGTCTGCGAGCGGGTCTATGCCCGCGTGCCTTTCTATAAAAAGAAGTTTGATGAAAAGGGCATCAAACCCTCCGATATCCGGGACATCCAGGACGTTGTTAAACTTCCGTTCACGAAGAAAGTCGACCTTCGAGACAATTATCCCTACGGCCTCTTTGCCGAACCGCTTGATACTATCGTGCGCATTCATGCCTCATCAGGCACGACCGGCAAACCCACGGTCGTTGCCTACAACCGTAACGACATCAGTCTCTGGGCGGACGTGATGGCGCGGACCTTTACCTGCGCCGGCGTGACGAGCAAGGACGTTGTTCAGAACGCCTATGGATACGGCCTCTTTACAGGCGGTCTCGGTGCCCACTACGGCGCGGAACGCGTCGGCGCCGCGGTCATCCCGATCTCCGGCGGCAACACGCAGAAGCAGATCATGCTGCTCCAGGACTTCGGCAGCACGGCGCTCACCTGTACGCCGTCCTTCGCCCTCTACGTCTACGACGTGGCCTGCGAGATGAAGATCAATCTCGACACGATCAAGCTGCGCGTCGGACTGTTCGGCGCCGAGCCCTGGACCGAGGAGATGCGGAAAGAGATCGAGGAGCGGCTGCGGATCAAGGCCATCGACATCTACGGCCTTTCCGAGATCATCGGACCCGGCGTCTCCTCGGAGTGCATTGAGGCCCAGAGCGGCCTCCATATGAACGAGGACCATTTCTACCCCGAGATCATCAACCCCGAGACGGGTGAGCAGCAGCCCTACGGCAGCGAGGGCGAACTCGTTATCACGAGCATGTCCCGCGAGGCCATGCCGCTCATCCGGTACCGTACCGGCGACATCACGAGCCTCAATCCCGAGAAGTGCATCTGCGGCAGGACGCTGGTCCGCATGCGGCGTGTCAGGGGGCGGGCCGACGATATGCTGATCATCCGGGGGGTGAATGTGTTCCCGTCCCAGGTGGAATCCGTGCTGCTCCGTACCAAGGACATTGCCCCGCACTATGTCATTGAGGTGGACCGGAAGGGCAGGATGGACGTGATGAACGTACGCGTTGAGGTGACCGCCGAGTGCATGGAAAAACTGGCGGCCAAAGTGCTTTCCACCGATCTCAAGTCCTTTGCGCAGGAAGAAGAGGACCTGCTCAAGATCAAGCGCGACATCCAGAAGAACGTAAAGGACGTCATCGGCGTGAATACCGAGGTGACACTGGTGCCTCCCAGTGCGATCCAGCGGAGCGAAGGCAAGGCTAAACGCGTGATCGATAACCGACCGAAATAACAAAATCTTTTAGGGCAATGGGTCCAGGGTTCAGGTTTTGAAATCCTATTCAACCGGATTCTCTCCGCGTCTTTGGTGACCGCTGCGGCTAAACTATTTTGATTTGGAGTTAATGTGAAAAAAGCAATTCTTTCCGGCAACGAAGCAATCGCACGGGGGTTCATCGAAGCGGGAGGCAAGCTCGCTGCGGCCTATCCCGGCACACCGAGCACCGAGGTGCTCGAGACTCTTTCGCAGGCCGACGGTATCCATGCCGAGTGGTCCGTGAATGAGAAGGTGGCGCTCGAGGTCGCTATCGGAGGCGCCCTGTCCGGCGTGCGTTCCCTCGCGTGCATGAAGCACGTAGGTGTAAACGTTGCCGCGGACCCGCTCATGACCATCGCGTACACCGGCATCAATGCCGGACTCGTGCTCATGGCTGGCGGACGACCCGGGCATGTTCAGCTCCCAGAACGAACAGGACACCCGCCACTACGCACGAATGGGCAAGATACCCTGTCTGGAGCCTTCGGACTCTGCGGAAGCAAAACAGTTTATCAAGGCAGCATTCGAACTTTCCGAGGCCTTCGATACGCCGGTGATCCTCAGGACAACCACCCGCATCTCCCACTGCAAGAGCGTTGTCGAGATCGCAGAGCCTGCTGTGGTGAAGGACCGCGACCTGGCGCGGGATGTGCCGAAGTACGTAATGCTTCCTGCCAACGCAAAAAAACGCCACCTGATCGTTGAGGAGCGGCTCGGCAAGCTCAAAGAGTGGGCCGAGAGCTCTGCCATGAATCAGGTGATCAGCGGCAGCGGGGAGGTCGGCTTTATCGCGAACGGTGTCGCGTTTCAGTACGTGCGCGAGGCCTTCCCCGACGCGCCGGTCCTGAAGCTCGGTGTGACCTATCCTCTACCGGAAAAAAAGATCCGCGACTTCGCTGCAACGGTCAATAAGCTTGCAATCGTGGAGGAACTCGACGGATTCATCGAGGAGCAGGTGAAGGCCATGGGCATCACCGTGCATTTCGGCAAGGCAGCATTTCCTGTCTGTGGCGAGTTGTCGTCCCGTCTGGTCAGTGATGCGGTCACGGGAAAGCCGCTCGCATGCAAGGCACCTCTGGCCGGCCTGATTATGAGGCCGCCAACGTTCTGCCCCGGCTGTTCTCACCGCGGCCTCTACACGGTCATCGCAAAGCTGAAGCTCTTCGTATCCGGCGATATCGGCTGCTATACGCTCGGTGCGCTGCCGCCGTTCTCGTCCCTGCATACCTGCATCTGCATGGGCGCAAGCATATCAGCTGCTCACGGCCTTGCGCGGGGCCTGGCGCTTAAAGGCGTGCAACAGAAGCCCGTTGCCGTGATCGGCGACTCCACGTTTCTCCATTCCGGCATCACGGGCCTGATCAACATGGTATACAACGGCGGAGACGCCATCGTGATCATTATGAACAACGACACGACCGGCATGACCGGCGGACAGGAACATGCGGGCACGGGCCGCACCGCAAAGGGGACTGAAGCGCCCCGTCTCGATATTGCGAAGCTCTGCCGGACTATCGGCGCAAAGCGGGTGCGCGAGATCGATGCCTATAACATCAAGGACCTCGAGAAGATCATGAAGGAAGAACTTGCGGATAAAGGGCCGTCGGTTCTCATTTCGAACCAGCCCTGCGTGCTGCGCTATCGCGTCACGAAGAAGGCCTATGCGGTGGAGCGGAAGACCTGCACCGGGTGCAAGATGTGTCTCAAGGCTGGGTGTATCGCCTTGTCCTTCACGCCCGAAGGCAAGACGGGTTTCGTGGAGATCGATCCGCTTCTCTGTAACGGCTGCGGCATTTGCGCCCAGCTCTGCACTACAGGGTCGATGAAGCAATGAGAGACGTGAATGCGAAGAAGCGTGGATGCGCAGAAGTGCAGATGCGGGCGATTGTCATAGATTTTCCGCTTTAACGCATTTACGCATCAACATATTAACGCATCTCGCATTAAGGGGTTTAACCAGTGAACGTTTTTAATATTCTGATCAGCGGTGTTGGCGGACAGGGCGTGCTTCTGACGAGCAAGGTCATCGCCGAGGCGGCGCTCCTCGCGGGTCTCGATGTGAAGCAGAGCGAGGTGCACGGTATGGCCCAGCGCGGAGGCAGCGTGCTGTCACAGGTTCGGTTCGGGGACACGGTCTTCTCGCCGATCGTGAGCGAGGGAGAGGCAGACCTGCTGATCGGGTTCGAGCCCCTCGAAACTGCGCGATACCTCCATTTTCTCAAGGATGAAGGCGTCGTTGTTTACAATACCCGGTCCATCGGGACGATCGGTGTTTCCATTGCAGCGGAAAAATATCCGGCCGATATCAATACGGTCATCAAGGATCGCGTCAAGACCGTCATGCCCTTCGATGGGACGCAGCTCGCAGTCGAAGCCGGGGACAAGCGCACGCTCAATCTCGTCCTGCTCGGCGCAGCGCTCTCGTTCCTGCCGCTCAAGGAGTCGGTTATCCTCGAAGCGATCAAGAACACGGTGCCTAAAAAAGTGCTTGAGATAAATCAGAAGGCTTTTGCGGCTGGCAGGGCACAAGGAAAGTAAGCTCACGGGCAGGTGTTCCTGATATCCTCGCTCCATCTCCGCGAATCTCAGTTCCTGTCCCTGTTTTGCGCAGGATCTCAACGGCGTTCTGAATAACGAGTTGATAATCGCATATCATGACCAGGTTGAAACGGTGCGGTATTCGCCGAGCATCGTTTTATCGTCGCCAGAACGAGGAGGCGATTTGGCGGCATGAGTATCTAAATGCCTCCAGGCTCTTTTCCGCATCAGGGGAAAGGTCCAGGAAACGCACGCCATACCAGTTTGCTTCAAAAAAAACACGGCATCACTCGACATATATTTTCTTGTACAACACGTGAGCCCAAACAGATTAATATTGTCGACATTAACGCGATGCAACAATTGCATGCGGAACGCCGTGAGTTTTTATCCCTTGTTCAAGCCAAGGAGGACCGAGGCATTCTTATACAGCATCTTTTCCTTCAAACGGTCTGATATCTTCAACTGCAGCGTTCGCTCGAGCATTTCTTTCTGGTCCGTCCAGGGACTGTCGCTACCGAACAGGACCCGGTCCTCATCAAAGTGTCCGATGAGCTTGACGAACTCCTCGTCGCTGACTTCGCTCAGGGTCATCGATGTCTCGGTATAAACATTCCTGCAGTCGCTGAGACAATGAATCCGGTCCCACTGCTTCCATCCCCCGACATGCGTGCAGACGATGGTAAGGTCCTTGAACCAATCAGCCACTTTTTTGACGCGCTCAACATCCGCCTGGGTATTTTCGGGAAAGGCGATATCGTATCCGGTGTGGAACATAATATAGAAGCCGAAACTTGCAAGGAGCTCGTAAAATCCGTACATATGTTTACTGTCGAGGAAGAAGCGCTGGTACATGGGGTGGAGCTTGATTCCGCGGATGCCAGCCCGCTGGGCCTCGCCCAGCATATCCTCAACATCATCCGGATCGTTCGTGGGATGGAACGAGACCAGTGGATGGATGCTGTCGCTCTTGATCTGCTTGCAGAACTCAAGGATCGGATAAAGCTGTGTTGGTTTCGTCGCGATGTTTGCCACCAGGCTCGCGGAGATGTTCGCCCGTTTCATGGAGTCGAGCAGGCCCTGCAGGGTCCCATCGGTCCGGGGGCGGTAGCTGCCGGCCTCCCCGGCAAGCGCGTCAATAGTGGCCTTGGCGATCTTGTCGGGGAAGACATGGGTGTGAAAGTCAATGTAGTTCATAATGCGCATGGTGCATAGCGCATGGTGCATGGCGCAAAGGATTAACGCTATGCGCTCTGCTCTATGCCCTATGCGATTTCTCCTTTAGATTTTGCGGTTGTCTATGACCCGCTTCGCTTTTCCTTCGAACCGCTCCAGTGTTTTTTTCTCCACAAGTTTCACCTCGACAGAGATGCCGAGCTCCGAGGCAAGACGCTTCTTGATGGTTTCCTTGAGCTGACTTTGCTTTTTCATCTCGTCAAAGAACATCGACTCCGATACCTCGACATTGACCGTCGTATCATCAAGCGCGCCCTTGCGATCGATGATGATCTGATAGTGCGGGGCAACACCTTCGATCTCGAACAGCACATTCTCGATCTGCTGCGGAAACACGTTCACACCGCGAATGATCAGCATGTCGTCGGTCCTGCCGTAGACCCTTGTCATCTTCCTCATGGTCCTGCCGCAGGGGCAGGGTTCGGGAACAAGTCGGGTCAGATCACGGGTCCGGTACCGGATGACCGGGAAGGCTTCCTTGGTCAGCGTGGTGATGACCATTTCTCCGATCTCTCCTGGTTTGACCGGCTCGAGCGTGTCGGGATTGATCCATTCAACGAGGAAGTGGTCTTCGGCGATGTGCAGACCGTTTCGTTCCAGGCACTCGCCGGCAACACCGGGCCCCATTACTTCGGAGAGACCGTAGTTGTCCGTTGCCACGATCTTGAGCTTGTCTTCGATTTCTTTGCGCATGGAGTCGGACCAGGGTTCCGCGCCGAAGAGGCCGTACTTGAGGGAGAGAGAGTTGCGGTTGATGCCCATCTCCATCATCGTGTCCGCGATCAGCATGGCATAGCTGGGCGTGCTCACGAGCGCGGTGGTCTTGAAGTCCTGCATGAGCTTGATCTGGCGCCGCGTATTGCCGCTCGAAATGGGGATGACGGACGCACCGAGCCGTTCGGCGCCGTAGTGAAGGCCGAAGGCGCCGGTGAACAGGCCGTAGTTGAATGCGATCTGAATGACATCGTCCTTGGTGATGCCGCCTGCCGCCAGGACCCTTGCCACCAGGTTCGACCAGGTCTTGATGTCGTTCTTCGAGTAGCCCACGACGGTTGACATGCCGGTCGTCCCCGACGAGGCGTGGATCCGGACGACCTCCCGGAGCGGCACGGCAAAAAGTCCATACGGGTAGTTTTCCCGGAGGTCGTTCTTGGTCGTGAAGGGCAGCCTGCTCAGGCCATCGAGCGAGCGCAGGTCATCGGGGTTGAACTTGACCTCATCGAACTTTTTCCGGTAAAAGGGGACGTTCATGTACACCCGGTTCAGGGTGGACTCGAGCCGTTCAAGCTGCAACTGCTCCAGCTCCTTACGGTCCATCGACTCACTTTCAGGCTGCCAGTACGTTGACATAACGACCTCCGGTGTTTGATCAAAAAACGAACGATGACGGACGAAAAAGAGCTTCAGCCTCTCTCGTCTCTCGTCCGTCGTCCCTCGCTACTCATTCATTGATATCGCGGCCAAGATACGCCCGCTGTACATCCCTGTTCGCAAGCAGCGCTTCGGCCTCACCCTCGACGATGATCCTGCCTGTTTCGAGCACATAGCCGCGGTTTGCTATCTTGAGGGCGCCCCGCGCATTCTGCTCCACCAGCAGCACGGTATTTCCCTCTTCTCGCAGCTTCACAATAATGTTGAAGATCTCTTTCACCATGAGCGGCGCCAGTCCCATGGAAGGTTCGTCAAGCATGATGAGCTTCGGCCGCGCCATGAGCGCCCTGCCAATGGCAAGCATCTGCTGCTCTCCGCCGGACAGCGTGCCTGCAAGCTGGTGTTCGCGCTGCTTCAGCACCGGGAAGAGATTATAGACGCGCTCAAGATCGTGCTCCACCTCAGACTTGTTGCCGCGCTTGAACTGGACGTACGCGCCGAGCAACAGGTTCTCCTTGACCGGCATGGCGGGGAACACCTGCCTGCCTTCGGGTACGAGCGAGCATCCGCTGAAAACGATCCGCTCCGTCGGAGCGCGTCCAATGTCCTCGCCATTAAATACGATCTCTCCCGCCTGGGCTCTGAGCAGACCCGTAATGGTCTTGAGCAGCGTGGTCTTGCCCGCGCCGTTCGCGCCGATGATCGTGACGATCTCGCCTGCTTTCACATGGAGCGAAAGCCGCCGAAGCACGGTCAGCCCGCCGTATCCGGCATCGAGGTTGCGGATTTTAAGCATCGTCCTCTCCCAGATAGACACGGACGACCTCGGGATTGGTCTGAACCGCACGCGGTACGTCATCGGCGATCTTTTCGCCGTAGCTGAGCACGACGATCTCGTCCGAGATGTCCATGACCAGGGACATGTCGTGTTCAACGATCAGAACGGTGATACCGAGGTCGCGGATCCTGGTGATCAGTTTAGCCGCGTCCGCCGTCTCACGCATATTGAGGCCGGCCGCGGGTTCGTCGAGCAACAGCATGGTCGGACTGCTCGCCAGTGCGCGGGCGAGTTCCACGGCGCGCTGCTGGCCGTACGAGAGGCTCAGGGCCTCAGCCCCGGACAAATGTGCGATCCAGAGAAGGTCCATCATTGCATGCGCCTTGTCGCGGATCTCCTGTTCTTCGCGCCGGGCCCAGGGGAGGTTCAGCATGCCGGCGAGAAATCCCGCCCTGCTTCTGACGTGGCAGCCGACCATGACGTTCTCGAGCGCGGTCATGTGGGCGAAGAGCTTGATGTGTTGGAACGTGCGCGACAGTCCGTAACCGGCGATCTCATAGGGATCTTTCCCGTTGATCGGCACCCCCTGATAAATAATAGCGCCGACATCCGGGTACAAAAAGCCGGACACAAGGTTGAACAGAGTCGTTTTTCCTGCGCCGTTCGGCCCGATGACCGCCTTGATGCTGCCCTTTCGCACGGAAAAGCTTACGTCTTTCACGGCCTGGAGTCCGCCAAAGCGCTTGCTGATATTTTTTATTTCAAGGAGAGACATGAGTAGTACCAAGCACCAAGAACCAAATAACCAATCTCAAATGGGCTCCACATCAACAAAATCCAAACGTGTCGGTCATTCATCACTGGATATTGAGATTTATTTGTTATTTGTCATTTGTGATTTTGGATTTAATTTTCCGATCAGTTTCCTCAGATCCGATCCTATGATCCCATCAGGTGCGAAGAGCATAATGAGGATCAGGATACTGCCGAACACGGCGTCGTCAAAGGTCCCGAAATAGCCGCGAAGCGAGAAAAAGTTCAATACGACGCTCATAATGAGCGTGCCCCAGAGACTTCCCATGCCGCCGACGGCCACAATAGCCACATAGCGCACGGATTTAATGATCGACGCCTCGGATGGGCCGATGCCGCCGTTAAAATGAGTGAGGAAGACCCCGGCGATCGCGGCGAGCACGGCGCTCAGCATGAAGGTGGAGAGCTTGTACCGGGCCGTGTCAACGCCCATGGCGTTCGACGCGTCCTCGGCTCCATGGATCGCGCGGAGTGCGCGGCCGACCCGGGAGTGGATAAGGTTCACGAGCAGTATCATTGCCGCAGTCACGAGCAGCCAGGCAAAGTAATAGTTCAGGACCCTGAGCGACGAGCCCCCGCTCACACTGATGCCGGGCAGCAACGGAAAAGGAGGCACGCCTGAGATGCCGTCCGCGGCGCCGAAGCGCTGGGTACCGAGCACGATGCTATAGATGATGATCCCGAAGCCGAGGGTGGCCATGGCGAGGTAATGTCCCTTGAGCTTCAGCACCGGGATGCCGATGGCCCAGGAAATAACGAGCGCAAGCAGTGCGGCAACGATGCAGGCAACCCAGGCATGGACGCTTAAAAGCGCGTGGCCGTAGAGGTCCTGCCGGCTGGTCAGGATCTGAAGCTTCGTGAGCAGTGCGACGAATACGGCGTCCTTGAAGGTTGACAGATCCAGCGTAGTGAGAACGGCCGACGTATACCCGCCGATAGCGAAGAAACCCGCGTGGCCGAGCGAGATCTGTCCCGCGAATCCCATCAGGAGACAGAGACCGATCACAATGAGCGAATAGTATGCCGTCATCGTGAGCTGCGTGAGATAGAACTCCTTTCCAACCACCTGTGTCACAAGTTGGACAAGGATGACCGCAGCAACAAGGGTCAGGATAGGGATAAATCGCCGGGTCTTCATCAAAAATCCTTCAGCCGCATGGCTTCTTTATTTCCAAACAGCCCGCTCGGCCTGATGAACAGCATGGCGAGCAGGATGGATATGGAGATCGTGTCCTTGTAGGCTGTCGGCAGGACCCAGATGCTGAAGGACTCGAGAATACCGAGGATGAAACCTGCTGCCACTGCAGCCATGCTGTTGCCGAGGCCTCCGAGGATCGCAACGGTAAAGCCCTTGATGGCAAGACCGGCGCCGATGTTATACTGCGTATAGGTGATCGGCGAGACCACGCACCCGGCCAGGGCGCCAATGCCGGCGGAGAGGACAAAGGAAAGGGTGATCATATTCCTGGTCGGGATGCCGCAGAGCGCTGCAGCTTCCCGGTTCGCGGCGCAGGCGCGCATTTCCCTGCCAAGCATCGTGTGCTTGAAAAAAAGGTTCAGGAGAAGGACGATGATCGAACAGACACCGATGCTCCAGACGACCTGTGGAGAAATGCGGACACTTCCGATGGAGAGGGCGGAGATTTCGTTCCCCGTGAAGTAAGGCAGGGAGCGGACCCCCTCGCCCCACGTGAACAGCGCTGCTTCCCGTATCAGGATGGAGAGGCCGATGGTGATGATGATCATCCTGAGGACCGACGGCTTCACGAGCCACCGGATAAAGGTTATTTCGATCAGTCCGCCGATGATCATCGTGATCAGCACGGCGCCCAGGACCGCGAACGGAAGCGGCAGGAAACCGTGCATGGTCACGGCGATCATACCGCCGAGCATGACGAACTCGCCCTGGGCAAAGTTGATGATCCCGGTGGTATTGTAGATGATGTTGAACCCGATGCCGACAATGGCGTAAATAGTGCCATAGGTCAGGCCGGCAACGAGATATTGGAAAAATAACTCGATCAAAAATACTCCTCGACGGCATAAAACAGAACAACAACTATTACCACAGAGGCACGGAGAAACGGAGGGAATAAGCGGGCATGGGACGAAAGACGAGAGAAGAGTGACGCACTAGCTTAGGCGTACGCGTCCGTCATCGAACGAAGTGTGCGGTCGTCCATCCTCCCCGGCCTGCAGGCGTGGCATGCCTGTGGTGGATTCTATTTTTCCAGCAATGCGAACTTACCGTCCTTCACGGTCAACATGACGAAGGACTCGATGTCGAGGCCATTATGGTCTGTTGGCGAAAAGGAGAAAATACCGGCGGTGCCGATGAATCCCTTGATGTGCTCGATGGAGGTTCGCACCTTTTCCCGGTCATATCCGCCTTCGCGAATGGCCCGGGCGAGGATCATCATCGCATCATAGGCATGACCGCCGAACGTGCTTACATCCTCGGTATATTTTGTCTCATAGGCCTTCTTGTAGGCCAGGACAACAGGCTTTTGCGGGTGCTTATCAGGGAGCAAATCCGCAACGATGATCCTGCTGGCCGGGAAGATCACACCCTCGGCGGCAATACCCGCGGCCTGCGCATACTGGATATTGGCGAAACCGTGGCTCTGGAAGATCGGTACCCGCAGTCCGATCTGGCGAGCATTCTTAATCATGATGGACTGCGCCGGTTCAATGGACCAGTTCACGATCGCCTGGACGCCTTTTGCCTTGAGCTTGGTGACCTCGGCGGTGAGGTCCGTCGCAGATTTGTCATATACCTCGCTGATCAGAATCTGGATGCCGTTCTCGGGTGCGAGCTTTTCGAGCTGTTCCTTGCCCGCTTTGCCGAACCCCGTATTACTTGAGAGGACCCCGATCTTCGAGATATTCATCTTCTTCATCCGCTGGAAGATCTTCATGACGGCATAACTATCTTTCGGTGCCACCTTAAAAACATATTTAGCAAGGGGATTCACGATGACCTCGGCAGCCGCGCAGGAAAGCAGGATCGTCTTTCCCTCTTCAACAAGGTTTTTGATCGCCATGGTCTCGCCGCTGGTGGATGGGCCGATGATGGCGAATACCTTGTCTTCCTCGATCAGCTGCTTTGCAAAGGAGACCGCTTTTTCGGGACTGCCGCCGGTGTCCTTGATAATGAGATCGACCTTTTTCCCGATGATACCGCCCTTTGCGTTGATATCCTCAACGAGCATCTCAATGGTACGCGCTTCGGGCGCACCGAGGTTTGATGCAGGGCCGGTTACGGCGAGAATGGCCCCGACTTTGATCGTGTCCTCGGCGAATGCCGGAGCTATAAATAATACAAGAGTGACAGCGATTACTGAAATGATCTTACTAATCCTCATTGAGCCTCTCCCTCTTAAAGAGATACAAAATGCTAGGTGAGTCTCCCGAGCATGTCCTGCTCAGGACGGTCAGATACCTACATTCTTAAAAAACAGGGAGTGCCCGGCTATGCCGTACACTCCCTGTCTGAAACTGTTCGCGCATTATTTTTCCAGTACCGTGAACTTGCCGTCCTTTACCGTCATCATTTCAAAGGCGTTGAGGTCGAGACCGTTGTGGTCCGTGGCCGAGAAGTTGAAGATGCCGGCTGTGCCGACCAAGCCCTTGATATTCTCGATGGCGGTCCTGACTTTTTCCTTGTCCGTTCCCGCCGTCTTTATTGCTTCGGTGAGAATGAGCATCGCATCATAGGCGTGGCCGCCGAAGGTGCTCACATCTTCCTTGTATTTTGCCTCGTAGGATTTCTTGTAGGACAGGAGCAGGGTCTTCTGCGGGTTTTTGTCGGACAGGGTGTCGGCAACAAGCAGCCGGCCCGCCGGGAAGATGACGCCCTCCGCCGCCGCACCAGCGGTCTTCACATAATTAATGTTGCCGAAACCATGGCTCTGAAAGACAGGTATATTCGAACAGATCTGCCGGGCGTTCTTGATGCAGATGGACTGCGCCGGCTCGATGGACCAGTTGATGATGCCTTGGACCTTTGCGGCGCTGATCTTGGTAACCTCAGCGGTCAGATCAGTGGCGGCCTTGTCATACACTTCATTGGCCAGGATTTGGATACCGTTTTCAGGCGCCAGTTTCTCGATCTGCTCTTTACCTGCCTTGCCGAAGCCGGTGTTGGAGGACAGCACTCCAATCTTCGTGATGCCCATCTTCTTCATTTGTGCGAAGATCTTCAAGACCGCATCCTTATCCTTCTGGGGCGTCTTGAACACGTACTTGGCGACGGGGTTTACGATCGCCTCGGCCGCCGCGCAGGAGAGCAGAATGGTCTTGCTTTCCTCGGCGATGTTCTTGATTGCCATGGTCTCGCCGGAGGTCGAAGGCCCTATGATGGCGAAAACCTTGTCTTCATCAATGAGTTGTTTGGCAAAGGAGACCGCTTTCTCCGGACTGCCTCCCGAGTCCTTGATCACCAGCTCCACCTTGGTGCCGTTGATCCCGCCCTTGGCATTGATGTCCTCGACCATCATCTCGAGGGTTTTTGCCTCCGGTGCGCCGAGGAACGCCGCCGGTCCGGTTACGGACAGGATCGCGCCTACTTTGATCGTATTACCCGCCAGTGCCGGCGTGATCGACAGGGCGATGATGCATGCTGCAATTGCTGCGAATTTCAACAGTTTCATTGTCTTTTCTCCTCCTCAGCATAATATCCCTGCTCTGGCAGGGGATGATCTACAGTCTCTGTACTGCTTCACCGCTCAAGATCCTTACTTCTGTCTTCCGCAACGTATCGATGGCTTTCTCGATATCATCGAACCGGAATATCAGGACCGCATTGCCTTCACTCTTCTGGACAAAGGCGTACATGTATTCAACATTGATGCTCTTGACCTGGAGCGTGGCAAGTATCCCGGCGAGTCCACCTGGCCGGTCAGGCACTTCCACGGCAACAACCTCATTCTTGGCTATGGTGAACCCCTTGTCCTTCAGGAGCGTGACTGCCTTTTCCGTGTCGTTGACGATAAGCCGGAAGATCCCGAAATCAGCAGTATCGGCCAGTGAGAGGGCCCTCAGGTTGATCCCGTTCCTGGCAAGGATATCGGTTACCTCGGCAAGGCGGCCCGATTTGTTCTCGAGGAATATGGATATCTGCTCTACCTTCACGAGTTCCTCCTTCCGCATTCGTACCGCAGGATCGAAGTTCCATGGGAAACGCATAATAATATGTCGATTTCCGTGCGTTTGTCAAGGTAAAGCTGAGGGGAAAGTACATTTCCCCGAGCACGGGATGAGCATGCGCAGGGGCCTTTCGCAGGTTCAATCCGCGAGTGTGAATGACCGATGCCATATTAAGAGATGTCATAGAAAAGAGGTTGCTCGAAGCGCAGCTGTATCAGGCGCAGAAGATGGAGTCTGTCGGTCGGCTCGCGGGCGGAATAGCGCACGACTTTAACAATATCCTGACCGCGATAATCGGTTTCGGTTCCCTCCTGAAGCCGAAATGAGGGGAAGATGCCACTCAGGTCGGTTACCTGAACCAAATATTTTCCGCTGCGGATAGAGCGTCCCACCGTACCAAAAGCCTCCTTGCCTTCAGTAGAAAACAGTTGATCGACATAAAAAGAGTACGATTAAACGAAATCATAATGCGAACAGAAAAGCTCTTGCAGAGGATCTATTGGAGAGGATGTCGAACTGAAGACTTTTCTGTCACCTCAGGAGGCTGCTGTCCTGGTGGATGTCGGACAGATCGAGCAGGTGTTCATGAATCTCAGCTCAAACGCGCGGGACGCCATGCCTGATGGCGGGACCTTGATGATCGAGACTGAGATTATGGTGTTCGACGAGGAATATATCAAGACCCATGACTTTGTAAAAGCGGGCAAGTACATGCTCGTGAGGGGTCGGCATGGGAAATCAAGGCCCTGTTCATGAGCGGCTATACGGCCAATATTATTCATAGTAAAGGTGTACTTGAGGCCGGAATAGAGCTTATCACAAAACCATTCACACCTACTTCGCTGTTAAAGAACGTGCGTATTGTTCTGGACAAGAAATGATAACGGGATGGGCCAGGTGACAGCCGTTAGCGATGTACTCGACAGAGACTTCAATTTTTTACTTTGTCAAGGGGGGTGTGCTGAAAACCTGCGCGTTACAGCATGGGTGGATTTCGTCTTACCTGATCGTTTTCTGTATTTATTCCTATGTTTCGCAGGGCAACGGGGTGTATTACGTTTGAAACCGGAACTGTGTCTACACGGTCATGATCTCTTTTTCCTTGTGAGCGAGCAGATCGTCGATCTTTTTGATATAGCTGTCAGTTGTCTTCTGTATCTCGTCCTGCAGCTTCTTGACCTCATCCTCAGAAACGTGAACCACCTTGTCCTTGCTCTTCTTCTTGATATCGTCGTTCACATCCCTGCGGATATTCCGGACAGCGACACGCGCATCCTCGGCAAGCTTTTTCGCATGTTTCACGATCTGCTGTCTTCGCTCTTCGGTCAGGGGCGGAATGCTGAGGCGGATGATCTTGCCGTCGTTCGAGGGGGTAATCCCGACGTCTGACTTCAGGATGGCCTTCTCTATCTCGCCGAGCATCTTTGGTTCCCAGGGCTGGATGGTGATCATCCGGGGATCAGGCATTGCCAGGTTCGACACCTGGTTGAGCGCTGTGGGCGTGCCGTAGAAATCCACCACGATCCCGTCAAGGATGCCGAGCGATGCCCTGCCGGTGCGAAGTGTGGTAAACTCCTTTCTGAGGATATCGAGGGCCTTGCTCATCTTCTCTTCTGCTTTTTTCTTCTGCTCGCTAAGCATTGTTCCTCCCGGTCACGAGCGTCCCGACTGTTTCGCCTAATACGATCTTCTTGATATTGCCGGGGACGTTGAGGTTGAAGACGATGATGGGAAGGCCGTTGTCCATGCAGAGGGATATGGCCGTGGCATCCATGACACGCAGGTCCTTCTGGAGAACTTCGATATACGTCAGGCTGTTGAACTTGGTGGCGGTCTTGTCCTTCATGGGGTCGGCGCTGTATACGCCGTCCACCTTGGTCGCCTTCATAATGACTTCGGCCCCAATCTCCATTGCCCGGAGCGCTGCTGCAGTGTCTGTCGTGAAGTAGGGATTGCCGGTGCCCGCGGCGAAGATGACCACGCGGTTTTTTTCCAAATGACGCACGGCGCGACGGCGTATGTAGGTCTCGGCGAGTTCTCGCATCTCGATCGCCGACTGTACCCGGGTGACCACACCCTTGTTCTCCAGAACATTCTGGAGCGCTAAGGCGTTCAGCACCGTGGCGAGCATACCCATGTAATCTGCGCTCGCGCGCTCCATGCCCTTGGCAGCTCCCGACAATCCGCGGAATATATTTCCGCCGCCGATGACGATAGCGACTTCGACACCGAGGCTGCAGATCTCTTTCACCTCTGAGGTGATCGTATCGAGTACGGCATGGTCGATGCCGTACCCCTGATCACCCATGAGGGCCTCGCCCGACAGCTTGAGCAGGATGCGTTTGTAGCGTGGTTGCGCCATATTATTTGAGCTGGGCCGCTACTTCCTCGGCAAAATTTTCTTTCTTCTTCTCGATCCCTTCGCCGAGCTGGTAGCGGACAAAACGATTGAGCACAACATTTCCACCGGCCTTCTTCAGGCAATCCCGGATCCTGAGCTTGCCGTCGGGGTCCTTGATATATACCTGGTCCATGAGGCAGGCCTCGGAATAAAACTTTTCGAGTTTTCCCTCTACCATCTTGCCGATAATGGCTGCGGGTTTACCCGAGTCCTTGGCTTGGGCCTCGTACACCGCGCGTTCGCGGTCGAGTACATCGGTTGGCACGGTTTCCCTATTCAGGAACTGCGGGTTTGCCGCTGCGATGTGCATAGCCATGTCCTTGCCAAGCTGCTCGTCGCCACCGGTGTAGTCCACCATGACGCCGATGCGGTTGCCGTGAAGATAAATGGCGATTTGACCGGAAGTCTCATAGCACACGAACCGGCGAATCGCTATGTTCTCACCGATCTTCTGGATGAGTGCGTTTCGCCTGGCCTCAACAGTATCATTGCCAATCGAAAGCTGTGACAGCGCTGCTACGTCTGCCGGCTTCTTGGCGGCCACGAGCTCCGCGAGCTCCTTCGCGAAGCGCTGGAAGTCATCGTTCTTTGCCACAAAGTCGGTTTCGCTGTTCACCTCGACCATCACGCCGGTCTTTCCGCCCGCCTGGATGGTGGAAGCGATCATACCCTCGGCTGCAACCCGTGCGGCTTTCTTCGCTGCTGCGGACAGCCCCTTTTTCCTCAGGAGATCAACTGCCTTTTCAAAATCACCGCCGGTTTCCTCAAGCGCCTTTTTTGCTTCCATCATACCGACGCCGGTTTTTTCCCTTAAATCCTTCACTGCACTCGCAGATATTGTTGCCATTTAAAAAACTCCTTTCATCGAAAATCGAAAACAGCGATGAGATGCGGAGAGCAAAAGGCCGGTGCTCACAGACTGATTACGTCCGGTTGACCTCTCAGTTGCCTTGTTGGATCATCCGGGTACCTCAACTGTGCATCGTTTTGGACGGGCTCACTGTTATTATGCTTCTTCTGCAGTTGCGTCCACATCCTCGAGTGCGGGCTCCACTGATGCTACAGCGGCAGGTATTTCACCTGCGGCCTTCTCTGCTTCCACGGCCTCGCCGGCTTCCTTGGCGATGGCCTGTCTGCCCTCAATGACGGCATCGGCGATTTTTGATGCCATCAAACGGATGGCGCGGATCGCATCGTCGTTACCCGGAATAACATAGTCGATATTGTCGGGGTCGCAGTTCGTGTCGACCACGGCGACCACCATGATGCCAAGCTTATTCGCCTCCTGAACAGCGATCGTCTCCTTGCGGGGGTCGATGATGAACATCATGGATGGTGGCTGGGTCATGGTTTTGATGCCGCAGAGGATCTTTTCGAGCTTGGTGCGTTCTTTCTCGAGTCCGGCTACTTCCTTCTTCGTGAGCTTGTCGTAGGTGCCGTCTTCTTTCATCTTCTCGATTTTTTTGAGACGGTCGATGCTTTTCTTGATGGTGGCGAAATTGGTGAGCATGCCACCGAGCCAGCGGCTCGAGATATAGTACATTCCGCACCGTTTTGCTTCTTCAGTAATAGCATCCTGAGCCTGCTTTTTGGTGCCGACGAACAGGATGTCTTTCCCCTCGGAAGAGGCTGTGCGGACAAACTCGTAGGCCTCCTTGAACAGTTTGAGCGTCTTCTGAAGGTCGATGATATAAATCCCGTTACGCTCTCCGAAGATGTACTTCTTCATCTTGGGGTTCCATCGTTTTGCCTGGTGGCCGAAGTGTACCCCTGCTTCCAACAACTCCTTCATTGTGATCGTGGACATAGCGTCCCTCCTTCAGGTTTTTACCTCCGCACCGATCATTCCCGGACAGATCCAGATTTTAAATCGGGACACCCTGCCTCAGGTCCTGGTGCGTGTGTAATGAGATATGCCTTTTTAAAAGGCGACCCATAAAATACCATATATGTTTGTATGTTTCAAGGAAAATTTTCTCTGCCGAGTTTTTTTTCGCAATACTAGAAATTACTCATGAATTTTCTCAATTTTGCAAAAGATCAAAGGAATGATTATTAATTAAATCAACAAGTTGGCGTCTGGCACGGTTGATGCAATCTAAATTATTAAGATTGAGCGAAAAAAAGGAGGACATGACCATGAAGACCACAATAGCAAGAAAGACAGCCTACATCGGGGCAGGCGCAGGACTGGTGCTCTTCGCGATCTTCGGGCTTCTGCCCGGCAGTCTATTAGGCGGCGCAATGGGTATCAATATCGCAGGATGGCTTTTCGGACTTCCGCTCCAGCCAGGGCTCGTTGCCAGAGTCATCGTACTCGTATCCATGCTTATCGGAGTTCTGGTGACCGGCATCGTGATAGTAACGGCCACATCGACCGTCGGTTGGCTCGTGGGCAAGGTGCTTGAACCGGGCACCCATTCTAAGGAAAATACCAGCGAAGCAAAAGTCGCACATAAATAGTCGATAGAGATCTAAAAAATAAAAATAGCTCAGGCTAAAAGGAGATTTGCCATGAAGAACGAGACAGTAAAAACAGGGATGAAGATCGGTGCAGCTGCAGGTGGTTTGGTTTTCCTGGTGTTCGGGATCATGCCGGGATTCTACTTCGGGAGCTTCGGGACCCTGATCCTGCTCCAGAAGATCATGGGTGGTGCGGTTGACCCCACGCTTTTCGTAAGGGCAGCGGTGGTCATGGGCATCGTGGTCGGGATTGCCTGCGCGGCAACGGTAAGCCTCGTGGTCGGAGGCCTGATCGGCACTGTTTTGGGATATGTAGTGTCTGTGCCGACAGCGGGAAGAGAGAAAGCAGCAGAGAAAGCGTAAGTGCAAATAAGTAGTTGTTCATAGTGAATGATAAATTGGAGGGGCAGCCATGAGTGGCTGCCTCTTTTTGCGAACAGGTAGAGAAAGAGGCAACAAAAGGCGGCGAGCAATCACCGCCTTTGTTATTTTTTGACTGTATCGAGGCGCTAGAATAAGCCGCATAACTTATTGATGTTTATAGGTTTGCATCTATATGCTCTATGCAGGTATTTGGCAACTCCCTCCTTATTGTTGGTTTTTCCCGACAAAAATGCTTGACAAATCTGATGAAATTGTTTATATTCGCTATTCTTAAAAAAAATATTAAGATACTACAAGGCGGGAATTATGGCTACGTATTCAGCAAAAGCAGAAGATATTGAAAGAAAGTGGTTCATTGTAGATGCCAACGGAAAGACCCTGGGCAGATTGGCAACAGTCATCGCCTCAGTGCTAAAAGGCAAGACCAAGCCCATTTACACCACTCATGTAGACACCGGCGACTTCGTGATCGTGGTGAATGCAGACAAGGTCCATCTGACCGGCAAGAAGCTCGACAATAAAATGTACTACAGCCATTCGGGGTTTCCCGGCGGCCTAAAGACTGTCAGCGCCGGTACGCTCATGAGGACCAAGCCGGAGGATGTGGTAACGATGGCCGTCGAAGGCATGCTCCCCAAGACCAGGCTTGGCAAGCAGATGCTTACCAAGCTCAAGGTCTATGCCGGGGACAAGCACCCACACGCTGCGCAGCAGCCGGTGGAGATGAGCATTAAATAACAAAGGAAAATTGATTCATCTGAGGAGGATTTTTAATGTCAGCGGCAACCGTATCAAGATATTATGCAACAGGCAGGAGAAAGAATTCCATCGCCAGGGTGTGGATGATGCCCGGCAGCGGCAAGGTCACTATCAACGACAAGACCATGGACCAGTACTTCGGTCGTGAAGTGCTCAAGATGATCATTCGCCAGCCGTTTGAGGTCACCGGGACGGTGGACAAGTTCGATGTCCTGGTGAACGTGCTGGGCGGCGGAAACTCCGGCCAGGCCGGCGCCATCAGGCACGGGATATCAAAGGCACTCCTCGAAGTGGACGCCGAGTCGCGCGTCAAGCTTCGCAAGGAAGGGCTGTTGACCCGCGACCCCAGGGCCATAGAGCGGAAGAAGTACGGCCAGAAGGGCGCGCGCGCGAGGTTCCAGTTCTCCAAGAGATAAGGGATCATATACCTGTCTGTTTGCAGAGATTCATATCCTGTTAGAAAAAGGGAAGGTAGAGATGCCTTCCCTTTTATTTTGCGCAATGCTCCTGTGTAACACATGAGCGGGGTACACGACAATGAGTGACGAAAAACTGAACATAGCGATCGTGGGATCAAGCGGATACACGGGCGGCGAACTCATGCGGATCCTCCTGAACCATTCGAGGGTAGTCGTAACCGCGATCACGTCGGAAAAATCCGCGGGAAAACCCATTACATCGATCTTTCCCCACCTTGCGGGATTGACCTCCCTGGTGTGCGAACCACTCGACCCGGCTGCCATCGCGAAGAAATCGGATTTTGTATTCCTCGCACTACCGCATGTGACCGCGCAGGAGGCGGCATTCCGCTTCCACAAACTGGGCAAAAAGGTAGTGGATCTCTCCGCGGATTATCGGCTCTCGGATCCCGCACTGTATGAAACATGGTATGAACACGCTCACCAGTACCCTGAGCTCCTCAAGGATGCGGTTTACGGTTTGCCGGAGCTGCACCGGCGAAAAGATAAAAAAGGCCTCGCTGATCGCAAACCCGGGTTGTTACCCCACCGGCGCAATACTGGGACTTGCTCCGCTCATTCAAGAGGGCAGGGTAGACTTGGGAAGTATAATCATCGACTCCAAGTCAGGCGTTTCTGGTGCAGGCCGCAGTCCTTCGCTGGCACACCATTACCCGGAAGTGAACGAGGGGCTCATGGCCTACAAGATCGGGACGCACCGTCATACGCCGGAGATTGAACAGGAGTTATCGGCTCTGGCGGGAAAACAGATTACCATCTCGTTCACGCCGCACCTGGTGCCTATGAACCGGGGTATCCTGACCACGATCTATGCTAAACTATCATTTCAAGCTGATACTGCACAGATCCATGCTTTGTTTCAGGCATTTTATAATAATGCGCCATTCGTGCGACTGCTGCCAATCGGCCAGTTTCCGAATGTGCGGAACGTGAGGGGTTCGAACTTCTGCGATATAGGCGTCTATGTCGATCCACGGACCGGTCGTGTCGTCGTTGTCACTGCCATTGATAACCTTGTGAAGGGCGCATCGGGCCAGGCGATTCAGAACATGAATCTGATGATGGGGTTTGATGAAGCGGAGGGTTTGAGACTCGCCGGGATATTCCCATAAGCACTATGAATCAACGAATCGGAGAGTTGGTTTTATCCATTCTCTGCATTTCCTCGATTCATTTAATCCATGACGATCAGGGGTTGAATAATGAGAATTCTGGACACAAAGAATTTTTCCGTGCAGGGGTATAAGGCATGGGGGATCCATTGCGGGATCAAGAAGACCGACAAAAAAGACCTTGCGATCATATATTCCGACCGCGAGGCAGCGGTTGCCGGGGTCTTCACAAAGAACCGGGTGAAAGCCGCGTCAATTTTGCTTGATGTGACGAGGGTTAAGTCCGGGAAAGGGCAGGCAATCATCGCGAACAGCGGCTGCGCCAATGCCTGCACCGGTAAGCAGGGACTTGCTGATGCGCGCACTACGGCGGAGATCGCGGCCCGGGAGCTCGGTATCAAACCCGAGGCGGTATATATCGCATCTACCGGAGTGATCGGCGAATTTCTGCCTATGCAGAAGATGGCAACGGGTATCAGCACTGCGGTCGGGCTGCTGTCGACCTCGGGATGGGAGCAGGCGGCCGAGGCCATTATGACCACGGACCTCTACCCCAAGCTTTCGATCGTGCAGGAAGAGATCGGCGGCAAGACCGTCACGATCGCTGGAATTGCCAAGGGCTCTGGCATGATCCATCCGAACATGGCGACCATGCTCTGCTTTATCGTAACGGACGCGAACATCTCGGCGCCGATGCTCAAGAAGTCTCTACTCACGTCTACGGAGAGCTCTTTCAATAACATCACGGTAGATGGCGACATGAGCACGAATGATCTAATACTCTGCATGGCGAACGGTGCGGCGCTCAACAAGCGTCCCGGTGTGGGCAGCAAGGACAGCAAGAAGTTCCAGGCATGTCTCGACACGGTGACTCGTTCGCTGGCAAAGCAGATAGTGAAAGATGGTGAAGGTGCGACGAAATTCGTGGAGATCGAGGTCAGGAACGCAAGGAACCCCATTGAGGCAAAACGCGCCGCAATGACCGTGGCGAAGTCGAGTCTCGTCAAGACCGCGCTATTCGGCGAAGACGCGAACTGGGGCAGGATCATGGCGGCCCTGGGATATTCCGGCGTTGAGATGGACGAGGCGAGGACGGATATTTACATAGGCAAGAGCAAGCTTGTCGAAAAAGGTCTGGGGCAAGGCAAGCCTGCGGACCGTGATGCCGCGCTTGCGCTTAAGCAGCGGGAAGTGCAGATTGCTATCGATCTGCACAAAGGCAAAGCGTCCGCAACGGTCTGGACGTGCGATATGTCATATGAATATGTGAAGATCAACGCGGCATACCGGAGTTAATGGCCAGTGGCGGGTATTTTTGCACCGGCGAATTTAAAACGTACTGATAATTTTTGTAACAATTTCACTTGACATTCGCATAGGGAGTGGTTAATTTTACTGATTATGCCGCTTTTCTTCCAATAGGGGAGCGGTTTTACTGTTTAACGCTTCCTAGCATTTAATGCTTTTAACTGAATAACCACAAAAAATCATATATAACAATAAGATATAGATAATGATCAACCAGGAGGGGGGTGTAGCGAGGGTGCCCAGTATCAGGTTGCGAGACAATGAGCCTTTTGAAGCCGCGCTCAGGAGATTTAAGAAGAGCATTGAAAAGGAAGGCGTGCTTTCAGAGGTGAAGAAGCGCGAGCATTACGAAAAGCCGAGCGTCAAGAAGAAGAAAAAAGCGATAGCCGCACGCAAAAAGGCGGCGAAGACAGCGCGTATTTTTCGGCACGGTTAACGGGGAAGCGCGTGGTGTTGAACGATGAAACGCCACCAATGACTGGTGTGAAAAGAACGCATGATGAGCGGATTAATGAAAGGGTGGAATGGGTTTACGCGAAACAATCGACACTGATATAATACATGCCCTCAAGTCCGGCGCCAAGGACAAGCTTTCCACCCTGAGGATGTTGAGCGCGGCCCTCAAGAACAAACAGATTGACAAGCGGCGTCCGCTCACCGAAGAAGAGGTGGCCGAGACCGTACGTTCTCTGATTAAGCAGCGGAAGGATTCGATCGATCAGTTTGGCAAGGGTGGCAGGCAGGATCTTGTGGATAAAGAGACGGCAGAGGTTGCAGTGCTTGAAGTATATCTGCCGCAGCAAATGTCCCGCGAAGAGTTAGAGGCGATGATCCGGGATGCGGTTACCCGGACCGGCGCGCAGGGAGCGAAGGACATGGGCAAGGTCATGAAGACGCTTATTCCCCTGGTGGGCGGGCGAGCGGATGGAAAACTGCTGAGCGAGCTTGTCAAACATGCGTTGGGGTAAGGGAACCGTTTCAGACGCGGCGGCGTGTGTTGTATCACTCCAGGGCTGAACAGGGGGCCATGAAAATCAGGGCTCCCTGATTTTTTTTCATCGCGTACAAATAAATAAACATCTTGTAAATTCTTTAAATCATTTTCTCGAACATCAGAACGGGAATGAACGACACATACCGGTGACCCGGAAAATTATGTTCGGGTGTTTCGAACCATTCGGTGATCTGGTATTCCTCTTGTGTTTGTTTTTTTCTTGTCAGAAGTTTGCGCATCGAAACGGAATTCTTTAGACAGGCAATCCAGGCCGGCATCGAAGCCGACCCGTCTGCTCCTCGATGACATTGAAAAACGCGGTCCGCTAATCACCGTGGAGTGATCAGGAGTCAGTCGGATAAGAAGGCAGAGCTGATGTTCCCGGAATGAATGACCATACCCTGAGAGTGCTGGAATATGACAAAGTAGCAAACATTGTTTCCGGATTTGCTGCATCGGAGGCGGGCAGGGAAGCGGTTCTCGTCGTTCTTCCCGCAGTTGATGCCAGGATCGTCGGGTCCCGGCTTCAGGAGACGAGTGAGTTCATTCACCTTCTCCGGAGCAACGAGGTTCCTCCGCTTGACGGCATCCTGAATGTAAGAGGGGCTGTCCAAAAACTCGGGGTGGCAGGCAGCATGCTTTCCACGCTCGAGCTCTTGAACATGGCGACGACCCTTGGCGCCGGACGCCGGATCAAGAAGTTTTTCCAGCGTTTTGACGGAAAAGGACCGGGGGCGAAGCCCCAAGCCCCGCTCCTGTGTGCACAGGCAGCAAAGATACAGCCGCTCAAACAGATAGAAGATGCGGTCATTTCGGCGATCGATGATAAGGCCGAGGTCAAAGACTCGGCCAGCCCTGCGCTCCGGAAGGTGCGCAAACAGATCGTACGAACACGCGAGGATATTCTCGGTCGCATGTCCGGTATCCTGCAGGACAGCAGTTTTCAGAAGGTGATCCAGGAACCCGTGATCACAGTCCGTGACGATCGGTATGTGCTGCCGCTCAAACCCAACTTCCGGCAGAGCCTGAACGGTGTTGTGCACGGGCAGTCCGGCTCCCGGTCCACGCTCTTTGTCGAGCCTCTAGAGATCCTGGAGCAGAACAATCGTCTTGCAGAACTCCGCATGGAAGAGCGTGAAGAGGTCGAGCGCATCCTGCGTGAGCTGACCTCCCTCATGACAGGGGAGGCGGATGCGATCGAGGTCACGATCGAGGCACTTGCTGGGATCGACGCGGTCTACGCCAGGGCTCGGTTCGGGATCGAGTATGAGGGGACCGTGCCGACACTATCGGCAGATCGAACCATCCGGCTCCGGGCATCGCGTCACCCGCTCCTGGCTGTCAAATTTAAAAACGCCGTCGGCAACAAGAGCGTCACGACGAACGACATAGAACTGAGCAGCAGAGACCGTGCCCTTATCCTGAGCGGCCCGAACGCCGGAGGCAAAACAGTGATCCTGAAGACCGTGGGACTCCTGTCCCTCATGGCTCAATCCGGCATCCCGGTGACGGCGGATGAAGGAAGCGAGCTTCCGTGCTTCGCTTCAGTGTTTGCTGATATCGGCGACGAGCAGAGCCTGGAACAGGACTTAAGCACCTTTTCGTCTCATGTGAGGCAGATCGCGAAGATCCTCCGCCAGGCGGACCGGGATTCTCTTGTGCTTCTGGACGAGCTCGGGTCCGGCACGGACCCGAATGAGGGTGCGGGACTCGGTGCGGCAGTGCTCGAGAGCCTGATCGAGCGCGGTTGTATCACCCTGGTGACAACGCATCATAATGCGCTCAAGCTTTTTGGCTCGCAGACAAGCGGCGCAGTGAACGCGGCCATGGAGTTCGATCCCCAGACGCTCAAACCCACGTATCGGCTCATTCCCGGCAGGCCGGGCAGGAGCTACGGCCTGGATATGGCGACCAGACTTGGCGTTCCCGACGAGGTGATCGATCGCGCACGGGCACGGATCAGCGAGGACGATATCAGGCTTGAGACGCTGCTCAAACAGGTGGAGGACGACTCCCGTCTGCTTGCATCAGAGCGGGAGCTTCTTGAAAAAGATCGCACGTCAGCGAAACAGGAGCGGATCGAAGCAGAGGCCCTGCTCCGGGCAGCGAAAGAAGAAGCCCGTGCTGTAAAAACAAAGACAAAAGAAGAGGCGCGCGAGGTGCTGTCTTCCCTGCGCCTGAAGCTCCGGGAACTTTCACATGCAGCGGCGCGGGAACAGGCTGACATCAGGAAAACGGCCTCGGAGGTCGAGGCGCTGGCGCAAAAACTGCAACCCGGCGAGTTGGAACTGCAGGCTGCGAACGCGCCCCTGCCTGATCTGCATCGCGGCGACCGGATAAAGCTGGTGAGGGTGAATAAAACAGGCATTGTTCTCGGTTCGTATCCGGGCATGATCGAGATCGAGGTTGACGGCAAGAAGATCAGGCTCCCGCCGGGAGAGGTAATGCCTCTCGATCCGGTTCCGCATGGCCAGAAAACGGGCTGGGCGCCGGGCTGGGGCGCCGATCTCCACGAGGAAGAAGGACCGCTGGACCGGCTGAACCTCCTTGGCCTTCGCGTGAATGAGGCATTGGCCGAAGTGGAGCGATTCATTGATCGCGTCGGGGATGAGCAACCTGACCGTCGTGACCATTATCCATGGACTGGGGACCGGCGCGCTTAAGACAGCAGTAACGAAATTTCTCAAGAACCATCCGCTGATCTCGTCCATACGGCCGGGAGAACCGGCCGAAGGCGGCGCAGGCGTTACCGTGGCGGAGCTGAAAAAATAACGTGTTCTCTGAAGATATCATAAGCAGGGTCAGGGACAGCATCGACATTGTTGATCTTATCTCCGGATATGTGTCCCTCAAAAAGACGGGGAAGAACCACCTGGGGCTCTGCCCTTTTCACGCTGAGAAGACGCCGTCGTTCAATGTGAACCCGGAAAAGCAGATCTTCCATTGTTTCGGGTGCGGGGTGGGCGGAGACGTGTTCAAGTACCTCGAGTTGCAGGAGGGCCTCAACTTTCCCGAGGCGGTGAGGCAATTGGCGGGCAAGGCGGGCATACCGCTTCCTGCTGACAGCGGGTCACGCAAAGAAGACAAGAGGGCCGAGGATGAGCGCAAGGCGCTCCTTACGATCATCGCTGATGCGGCGGGCTATTACCGGAAAGAACTCGAAGGACCCGCGGGCAACCTTGCCCGGGCCTATTTGAAAAAAAGAGGCGTAACCGACCAGGTTGTTCAGGATTTCGCGATCGGTTTTTCCAGGCACGAGTGGGACGGCCTGCTTCAGCATCTCAAGCACAAGGGATACGCCTTCGGACAGATGGAGAAGGCCGGGCTCATCGTCAAGCGCAGCGAGGGTGAGGGCTACTACGACCGGTTCCGGGGCAGGATCATCTTCCCGATCCGTGATATTTCCGGGAACGTGATCGCCTTCGGCGGCCGGGTGATGGACGATTCACTGCCCAAATATCTGAACTCTCCGGAGACGCCGCTGTACAGCAAGAGCAACGTGCTCTATTGCCTGGACAAGGCCAAGGAGCCCGCGCGGAAGCAAAAGTATTTCATCATCGTCGAGGGATATCTCGATGCGATCGCGTGCCATCAATATGGGGCACAGAACGCGGTGGCGACGCTCGGCACCGCGCTCACTGAAGGGCATCTTCGGCTCATGAGGCGGTTCGCTCAGAATCTCGTGCTTATCTTCGATCCCGATCCGGCGGGCGTGAAGGCTGCCATGCGGGGCCTCGACCTGTTCGTATCGAGCGGCATGAAGGTGAACGTGGTCTCGCTTCCCGACAACGACGACCCGGACACGTTCCTGAAAAAGAATGGCTACGAGGCGTTCGCTTCCTGTCTCAGGAAATCGGAGAAGTTCATGGACTTTGTGCTCGGCCAGGTGGTGAAGGGCGGTCAGACCGCTTCGATCGATGAAAAGGTGGAAAAGGCCGGCGAGATGCTCGGGTTCATTGCCAGGTTGCAGAGCGGCATCGAGCGGGACCACTATTTGAAAAGGACAGCGGAGGCCCTGGACCTGGACGAGGGAGTATTGAGACAGGAAATGCCGAGGCAGGTAAAAGGCATGGCGCATCCTTCAACGGAGGAAAAAGCCCCGGCAGGACCCCGAGGACATCGGCCCCGGGCCGAGGAGACACTTATCCACTTGATGCTTAAGGATGCGGAGATCGCGCTGAGCTTGAAAGATCAGATGAAGCCGGAGGATTTTACCGACCCGCTGTTCCAGCGTGCCGCGAAGCGAATTTTCAGCGCTCTCGATGATCAGGGCAGGTTCGATGTTGGCGCCCTGGTCCGGGATGGAGACGCGGAGCTCAAGAACCTGATTTCGCATTATTCCGTGCTCGAAATGGTGTATGATGATCAGGCAAAATCGTGCCGTGACTGCGTTGATGTGATAAAACAGAAGGACCCTGAGAAGAAGATGAAGTTCTTGCTCAAGGCAATCGATGAAGCGGCGGCCAAAGAAGACTGGGTGGAATATCGCCGGTTGCTTGAGGAGCAGAACCAGTTGGGACGCAGAGCAGGCAGGAGGATCCCCGGATTGGGGGGGTAGGCCGTCACGCCCGGCGTGAAATGCTGTATCGCAATCGCGATCGTGAACAGGCGAACATTTTTTATAAAGGAGCACCACAGTATGGTTAAGCGGGACAAGGCAGGAGAGTCAAAAAAACCGGGCGCAACGGGCAAAGAGCGGAACTATGCACCCCTTGAGGAAACCGGCGACACGATCCCTCACGACGATGTCTCAACGGAACAGCTCGACACCATTATTTCCCTGTTCGGCGAGGGCGACCTGGATATGGACATTGCTGACTCGCGGCATGACGGAAAGACACGCCAGGCGGCGGATGAGGACCTGGAGGAGGGTGTCGAGCCCGATGAGGTGAACCTCGAAGAAACCGTGGAGGAGGAGGCGGAAGAGGAGGAAGTTGAGATCGGCGTCGGCAAGACCGACGATCCTGTTCGTCTTTACCTCAAAGAGATGGGTACGGTGCCGCTCCTTTCCAAGGAAGGAGAAGTATCGATCGCGAAGCGGATCGAGGAGGGCAAGCGCGAGGCTGCTCAGATTCTCTACAACCTGCCGTTCTCTCTTCAGGATGTGCGTGATCTGGGTGACAAGCTGCGGAAAGGAAAGATCAGCATCCACGAGATCGTGCACGCGGGGGATGATGATCTCGAGGAACTTCAGACCCAGAACGAGGAAGAGCTTCATGTCCGGGTGATCAAGCTCATCGGTGAGATCGACAAGCTCAGCAAAGAGATGAACGCCCTCATCAACCATGTGACCAGCGGCCGTGTCAGCGAATCCCGGAAGAAGGGGCTTCGGGAGAAGCTTCAGACGACCCGGTTTGCCCTGTTCGCCAAACTGGAGGCGCTGAATATCCATTGCCGCCAGACCGACCGGCTCGTCATGAAGCTCCGGGAACTGGTGGGCGAGCTCTACCTGTCGGAGCGTGAAATCCACGGTATCGAGCGAAAGACGGGCCTGGACCTCGCCGGGGTCAAGGACGTGTTCAGGAAGATGCGGTTGGGTACGCGAGAGCTCAAAAACGCCGCGCGCAGGCTCGAGATGAAGCAGGATACGCTGCTTGGGCTGGAGAAAACATACCGGAACGCGGTGAAGCGGGTGAGGAAGGTCGAAGAGGACTGCGGCATCTCGGCCGAGGACCTCAAGAAGGCGCTCCGTGCCTATGAGCGTGCGGAAGAACGGGCCAAGTACGCCAAAAGCGAACTCGTAGAGGCCAACCTGCGGCTGGTCGTCTCGATCGCCAAGAAGTACACCAACCGGGGACTCCAGTTCCTCGACCTCATTCAGGAAGGCAATATCGGGCTCATGAAGGCCGTGGACAAATTCGAGTGGCAGCGGGGCTATAAGTTCAGCACCTACGCAACGTGGTGGATCCGGCAGGCGATCACCCGGGCAATCGCCGACCAGGCGCGCACCATTCGTATTCCCGTGCACATGATCGAGACCATGAATAAGCTGATCCGGACCTCCCGCGGACTTGTGCAGGACCTCGGCCGCGAACCAACTACCGAGGAGATCGCGGCATCCATGAAACTGCCGGTCGAGAAGGTCCGCAAGATCATGAAGATCGCGAAGGAGCCCATCTCGCTCGAGACGCCGATCGGCGAGGAAGAAGACAGCCATCTGGGAGACTTCATCGAGGACAAAAAGGTCGCGTCGCCACTCGAGTCGGCGATCCGCAAGAACCTGCACCAGCAGGTACGCAAGGTGCTGAACACGCTGACCGAACGTGAGGAAAAGGTGCTTCGCTGGCGGTTCGGTATCGGCGAGCACACGGATCATACGCTTGAGGAAGTGGGCCAGGAGTTCGATGTGACCAGAGAGCGCATCCGCCAGATCGAGGCAAAGGCGCTCAGAAAACTCCGCCATCCGAGCAGGAGCAAGCAGCTCAAGAGCTTCATGGAATAAGCCACACGGCCGGACGCGCCAGCCTTGACATTTTTCGCGGGTTGTGTCAATATACGCAGTCGTTGTGCCGCAAATACGAAACACCAGGCATCAAACATCAAATAAACCCAATAACCAAGCTCATCAGTTCCAAACCCTGGTTATTGTAATTTGGATTTTGTAGTATTGTGGGGCCCATAGCTCAGCTGGTAGAGCTACCGGCTCATAACCGGTTGGTCCCAGGTTCGAGCCCTGGTGGGCCCACCAACCTATTAGATTGAAGGGAACACGGCAGATGCACCGTATCGCGAATACACCTTTATATATCGCTGTTGACCGGAGGAAGACCGGACAGTAAACATAAAAATGCGCCTTCAGGCGCATTTTTTATTTTTGGAGGTTTCATGGAAGAGAAGCTCAGCCTGCTCATACAGCTTCAGGAAATCGACGCGAAGATACGGACGCATATTGCACAAAAAAATCGTTTACCCGAGATTCTGACAACCCTCGAGCTCAGGCGCGTTTCCATAAACGATGATCTGGACAAGGTGAAAGAGACGCTCCTTGCGGAGCAGAAGATCAAACGCGACCGGGACAAGGACCTTGAGACCGGGGTCCAGAAGGTCGAGAAGCTCAAGACGCGCTCCTCCGAGATCAAGAATAATAAGGAGTACCAGGCCCTGCTCAAGGAGATCGAAGCAGCAGAGCAGGAGAATAAAGCGATCGAAGACGACATCCTCGGGCTGATGGAGAAGATTGATGCCGCTGCGGGACGGATAACCGCAGCCGAGCAGCGGGCGAAGGAAGAAGCGGTTGAGATCCAGGTCGAGCAGAAGCAGCATGAAGCAGCCTTTGCAAAGCTCGAAGAGGAGTTGAAGGAAATCGAGGAGGAACGGCAGAAGGCGATTGCCCGCATCCCAAAGCAGTTGCTCTCGCAGTATCAGAAGCTGCTCGGCACCAAGGCAGGCATTGCCATCGCGGAGGCGCGCGGAGAGTCCTGTTCCGGCTGCTATATGAGCATCCCGCCCCAGGTGTACGTGAACGTCAAAAAGAACGAGGACATCATCAACTGCCCGAACTGCGGCCGCATTCTGTACTTTAAAGAAACGATCACACAAAACAATACCTGAGCACAACGTTCGCGAATCAGCGATATTCACGAAGTTTGCTTTTTCCGATTCGTTTATTCTGCCCCGTTCAACCCGTTCGTATAATTGCTTGAATATTCCGCGGCTCCAAGAATTAGACAGGGTGTGCAACTCAACGCTCTTGTTCAACCCGTTGTTTGCAGTGACGGCGCAGTTCACGTCAAACAGACCCCGGCGAGGCTCTCTCGAGAGTGTAAGGATCACAGGCCTGAAACCATTGCATGCCGGGGCCAAGGGAACTGCTTGCCAAGATCGGCAGGGTTGAGGTACAATACATTCCGCGGGCAATGAACAAGGAAGCGGGTGCGCAGGCGAATAAGGAGATAGACGAGAAGCTTCGAAAATGCAGAATGCAAAGTGCAAAATGGGAAATCTCAGGTTATCAATTTGACTTTTGCATTTTACAATTTGCATTTTGAAATGTTCTTTGATTTCAGAGCGGGTCAGGTGATCGCTCCCCGGAAACGGGGGGAGGAAAGTCCGAGCTCCGCAGGGCAAGGCGGTCCCGAAACGGGACAGGGGGCGACCCCATGGACAGTGCCACAGAAAAGAAGACCGCCCCGCACAGGGGTAAGGGTGAAACGGTGGGGTAAGAGCCCACCAGACCCGGCAGCGATGCCGGGTGCTTGGAAAACCCCGCCTGGAGCAAGACCACATAGGGAAGCGTCCCCCGCAAGGGGGTAAGGACGGCCCGTCCGAGACTTCCGGGTAGGTCGCTCGTGCCTTCGAGCAATCGAGGGCCCAGATAAATGACCACCACTCCCGGGCGACCGGGAGAACAGAACTCGGCTTACGACCCGCTCTGATCTTTTTTTTCACCAACCCATGCTGATTATCGGCATGGGTTTTTTTTGGCCCGATTATCGCAGTCCAGAGTCCTGGGTTGATTCCATAACACTACAGTAGCTGTACAAGAGGTCGAGTCCGGCGCACTAACCGTGATAAAAAAAAGCGCCCTGCCTTACAGCAGGGCGCTTCGAGATGTCTTACTTCTTAGCTTACCACGTCCTCGTCCCGTGGCATCCTGGAGAACAGGAGTTCGCAGATGTATTATAGTTTATGGAAGCCACAGTGTTTACCGTGCCGTTCTGGTGCGTCGTTGCCGTCACGGCAGTTGAAGTATAGCCAGCGCCGTGGCAGGTGCTGCACTGATACCCCCGCGAATTCACGTGGTAATCGTGCTGGCCCGAAGACGGCGGGATGGCGTGGCAGCTGCCACATACCGGCGTCGGCGGTACATACGTGCAGGACTGCGAAAGAACACGCGTTCCTCCGGTGCAACCCGCCGGAGACGATGTTGCTACGGTTCTGGTCTGGGTGTTGTTGGACTGGCAAGCACCCCACGCCGAGTACGTGAACGAGGTGCACACCGGTGGTACATAGGTGCAGGCCTGAGACGTGACCGGCGACCCTGTGCAGCCGGTGGGTGATGTTGTCAGCACGTTTCTGGTCTGCGTGTTATTGGATTGGCAAGCACCCCAGGCTGAGTAGGTATAGATGCAGGCCGGTGGAACATAGGTGCAGGACTGGGACAGAACAGGTGTTCCTCCGGTGCAGCCCGTGGGCGATGATGTCGCTACGGTTCTGGTCTGGGTGTTGTTAGACTGGCAAGCACCCCAGGCCGAGTACGTGAACGAGGCGCAGTTGACCGGCGGTACATAGGTGCAGGACTGAGACGAGACCGGCGTTCCTCGGTGCAGCCGGTGGGTGATGATGTCAGCACGGTTCTGGTCTGCGTGCCGTTAGACTGGCAAGCACCCCAGGCCGATAGGTGAACGAGGTGCAGTGACCGGTGGTACATAGGTGCAGGACTGGGAGAGAACAGGCGTTCCTCCGGTGCAGCCCGTGGGCGACGATGTTGCTACGGTTCTGGTCTGGGTGCCGTTAGACTGGCAAGCACCCCAGGCTGAGTACGTGAACGAGGTGCAGGCCGTGACCGGCGGTACATAGGTGCAAGCCTGAGACAGAGACGGTGTTCCTCCGGTGCAGCCGGTGGGCGACGATGTTGCTACGGTTCTGGTCTGGGTGCTGTTAGACTGGCAAGCACCCCAGGCTGAGTACGTGAACGATGTGCACGCCGTGACCGGCGGTACATAGGTGCAAGCCTGAGACAGAGACGGTGTTCCTCCGGTGCAGCCGGTGGGCGACGATGTCGCTACGGTTCTGGTCTGGGTGCTGTTAGACTGACATGCACCCCAGGCTGAGTACGTGAACGATGTGCACGCCGTGACCGGCGGTACATAGGTGCAGGACTGCGACAGAGACAGGTGTTCCTCCGGTGCAGCCTGTGGGCGACGATGTTGCTACGGTTCTGGTCTGTTTGCCGTCAGACTGGCAAGCACCCCAGGAAGAGTACGTGAACGAGGAGCAGGTCGGTACATAGGTGCAGGACTGGGACAGGATTGGTGTCCCTGTACAACCGGCAGGGGAAGATACCGCGGTCCTGGTCTGTGTCCCGTTCGACTGGCAGGCGCCCCAATTGGAGTAATTGTAGGTACACGCCGGTGGGACATAAGCGCAGGACTGAGACAGGACAGGCGTTCCTCCGGTGCAGCCCGCGGGAGACGATGTAGCTACTGTTCTGGTTTGTGTATTGTTAGACTGGCAAGCACCCCAGCTGGCGTACGTGAACGAGGTGCAGGTGGTAGATCCGGTAGATCCCCCCGGCCCGGCCGGCATGTTTTCCGGGTTGAAGGTTCCGGAGTTGAGGTCATTGAGACGGCCTGAAAAGATGATAGCGCCGGTCGCCCTGTTCTTCACGAGTACCTTGCTGTCGGATACGATAAACCGCACGTCGTGAAGAAGTGCACTGAGTCCGCTGTTATCGTCACTATATTCATGATCATCGTCGGTGACCGGGCTCCCTGAAACCTGGTACAGCGCAAACAGGGGCGCCAGCACGGTTTGCAGTTTGCTGATGATTGATCCAAAGTCGTCTGAAGTTCTGCGATACATATCCCGATCGGGCATCGCATAGAGAGTGTCCGGATTGGTGCCGTTCGCTGCTGCGGTGACGGCAACATCGGTGATCTCGTTGATGTTGGTCCTTCCGCCTGTCATTGAAACGGAATACATCTGAATAGCAGTGCCTGTATTGTCAGTCGATACAGCCTTGAGAACATAAGGCGGAGTGAGCCCGCGGACATCCATGGTGAAGGATCCGTTGCTGCTGATCGCTGCCGTCTTTTCCTGCGCAGGCACAGAAGAATCCTTCGCGGAAACCGTACCGGGTGTCGTCGTGCCGAGCGCTGCGACACCGTAAACTGTTGAGTGTGATTGATTGGGCGCGGTGGCCGAACCAGACGAACCGCCCGAACTGCAGCCGCTCAGCGCGAGTCCCAGTGTAACTGTACATAGTAAGAGTATCGTTGCAACGTTCTTCTTCATGATTTGATCTCCTTTAATTAAATAGAGTTATTACCTGTGCCCTACGCTCATCCGTAAGTTGTTTTTGACAAATCCTTCTCAGCGACACACAGTTCGATTAAGAAGCGCTTTATTCCTCAATAGTGCCGTCATCACCCCCCTTCCGTTTGGTCCGGCGCGCATATCGCCTGATGTGAGAACAAAAAAAGCCGCGCGGTATTTTCTCCGGCGGCTCGGCTGACAAAAAACAGAAAATGACTTTTAGTCCCGCAGCTCTGCGCCCCAGGGTTTCCCCTGGTTTGCTCTGATACAGAGAGGTATGTGTGTGAAATGCGAATTGGAAAAACAGTATGTTGTTTTTAACAGAGATTCAAAAAAAAACAAGTGACACCAATCACAAACATGAAATTAATTCAAATCGGACTTAAAACCTCCTTTTATATTTCATCTATAATTTGAATTTTATGTTCCACCGGTGTTTTCATATATGCAGCATCTCAGATGAAATCAAAAGTGACTCATCTATTGTCGTCTAAAGAAAATTGGGTCTTCCGGGTTTTGTGTGGGTCGCTTTTCTTTGTTCCTAACTCAGCACACGTCGCGATCTATTTTTTTTTCTGCACCCCAGTTCACAGCTCCGCGCAGGGCATGATTGCCGGTACTGATAACAAGCCTTTTCGAGCATCGCAGCACTCCACCCTCGCCCAGAGAACGGGCTCGGCCGTGTCTGCCTGGCTTTGTGGCAGCATCGATCTTTTCTACCTTGGCATGCTTGTGCGCGAACCTGTTCATGGGATGCAGGGGCTTCTGGAAAGGCAAAGATATGAGTCTCTCCCCAACTCCGTAGAGGTTAATTCGCCACTTAATGGGGTAGGCCTTTTAAGTTCTGCCGTTCCCCTGCGCCGGGTAGCTCTGACGCGAGAGACACGCGTAGCAATGCTGCACAGATCATAGTTATGAGAACAAGACAAGGCAGACACGGCCGAGCCCTTTTTTAAAGGGCGAGGGTGGAGTGATGCGAGTCCTGCATATCAGGGTGGAGGTACTGTACATCTTCCCGGCATGCTGCGTGGCCGAGTGATGAGCTGCCCAAAAAAACAATGCAAACGCGGGACGAATGCCAACTCAGATAACCTTCAAAATAGATTGTTAATGAAGAATAAATAGCGATAATTGTAATTACGTGACCCACATTAAAGTCAGAAGAGCCGGAAAATTAATCCGGTATGTTGTCTCACCAGCACAACAACAGACGCGGGCATGCCGTGTCTGCCCCATGGATATTCTATGAGCACCGGGGAATCACACACTATTCACCATCAAAAAGCCTTGCTATTCCGTTATATTAATAGTAATGTTTTTCTCGAAGGATACCTTGTTGCCGGATCTTTGCTCACCAAGACAACAGGGATGCATCGCATGTTCTGCATCCATATCATGTATTATCACCTGGCGGTGATAGGGCGTTGGAGGGAATCATGGCGTTTATGGATAAGGGAAGGACAAACCACAAGGCTGTTCAAGGAGGATGGTATGGACGGTAAACAGGTCACCGAGAGCAGCGTCGTCATGGCGCAGATGATGATCCCTCAGGACGCCAATCCCGCCGGAAACATCCACGGGGGCGTTGTTGTCAAGATCATCGATGAGGCGGCCGGCGTGGTCGCGGCCCGGCATTCCCGCAGGAACGTGGTCACTGCTTCTATCGACCGGCTGGACTTCCTCCACCCCATCTTCGTAGGGGACCTTCTCTTCTTCAAGGCAAGCCTGAATTTCGTCGGCAGGACCTCCATGGAGATCGGCGTACGGGTTGAAGCCGAGAACCTTCTCACCGGCGAGGTGCGACACGCAGCTTCGGCCTATCTGACCTATGTTTCCCTCGACGAGAAGGGAAAGCCGGCCGAAGTTCCACCACTCCGTGTGGAGACCGAGGAGGGGCAGCGACGCCACCGCGAAGCAAAGGCGCGGCGTGCGATGCGTCTCGCCGAGCGAAATAAAGAGGCGGCATGCCGGAAGGAGCCAAGACGGCTGCACATAAGCAGCTTGTATCAGCTTATTCGTTACGTGAAGGCGGCATTGGTATTTGTCGAATACCGGCATCACGAAGGAATACCCCTCCCCCGGGATAAGCGGCTGTCGTATCGTGACACCGAATCTGGTATAATACCCCCGGGCCGCAGGCGGCCGTTATGACGATGTTTGCGGGGACATGCCATGGGCGCCAAGAAAGCAATATTTTCAGTCCGTCCTTTTGAGAAGCTCAAGAAAAAGATCGAGAGCAAGACCGCTGTTCCCACGCCCGCACCTGCCCGACAAAAGAAAAAGGAACACTTCACCGAAGAAGAGCTGTTCAGTCATGCCATGGATGCGGTCCTGGAGAACGAAGCGTTCCGTTCTCTTGCCTGTGCTCACCGTCCGAGGAAGATCGCCGTGCGTGCCGGCAAGGCCGACCCCGACCGTGAAGCGGTTGCCATCCTTAACGAGATAGTCGGGGGACAGCGTCCGATGCATCTGCCGGACACGCAGGAGTATGTTGAGTGGATGAATCCAAAGTATGGCGATGAACTCGTAGCGAAACTACACGAAGGACAGATGTCCGTCCAGGCCTTTATCGATCTCCATGGCTGCACAGTCCCTGAGGCGGAACAGGAACTTGAATCCTTTTTTCAGGAGTCTTTCAACAAGGGGTTGCGCTGCGTCAAGATCATCCACGGACGCGGACTTCGCTCCACCAAGGGCGCACGGTTGAAAGAGGCGGTGATTAAAAGGCTCTCGGGCCATTTCCGAAAGGACCTCATTGCCTATGTCACCGCCAGGCAGTGCGACGGCGGTCTCGGCGCGCTCTATGTATTGCTCAGGAAGAAGTAATCCTAAAATCAGTATCCCCAACTTGTGCGGATGGATGGTAAGAAAAAGGTCGCTAAGTACGTTCTTCCTTAAAGGTTATTTGGCAGATTATTGCTCCTCCAAGTGCCCCGGTGATCTGATAATCAAGACTTACGATTTGGCGAAGAAGTGGCGAGATTCGGGTGTGACGGTAATCGGAGGGTTTCATTCGCCCATGGAGCAGGAATGCTTGACCATCCTTCTCCGGGGCAAACAATCGGTGATCATCTGTCCGGCCCGGGGTATCGAGAATATGAGACTGAAAGCTGAATACAAGACTCCGCTGGCCGAGAGGCGACTGCTTTCGCTCTCACCCTTTCCCGGAAAAGAAAAGCGCATGACGGCGGACTTGGCTATGGCAAGAAATCGTTTTGTCGCTGCCCTGGCGGACGAGATTTTCGCCTCCCACGCCGCCGAAGGCGGAAAGATTGAAGCCTTTTGTTGTGAGCTTGCAGCGCGGGGCAAGTCGCTGACGACCCTGGAAAGTGATGCCAACACCAATCTTATAGCACTCGGCGCACGGCCCTTGAATTGTGAAGCATGAAGATATTAACTCCCTGATAGCCGATTTATGAAATCGAAGAAAAAAGAAAAAGCGAAGACCGGCGCTAAAGAATACAGCACTGACGCGACGGTGCTACAAGCGCTCGCGACAGTGAATGCGAAGATATCCCTTCATGAGCTGTACGGCCTCTTCTACGGGTGCGTTGCGGCGACCAACCTGGTCCCGCCGTCGAAATATACGCCGATGATATTCGATCAGGAGGAGATGGTATTTGCGTCCACGAAGGAAGCCGAGCGGGTTATGGGCAATTTTCTGTCTCTTTGGAACACCATTGCATCATGGAACCCGAAAGGGAGCGGCTATTTTTATCCCGATATATCCTATCCCATGAACGCGGGCGGCTTGCTCCAGCGGATGGACGACATGTCCGGCTTCATTCAGTATTTCATGAAGGGACTTGACCAGGGCGATACTGCGGAGGAGGATTTTTCGGATGACGCAATGGACGCCTTGCATATGATGGCCGAGGCGTCCGTGCTTCTGGCAAACCATGCGGAGTTGTATGAAAAGGTGCCTCCGGAATCCACGGAAGGAGAACCGGAGAAAACCGCGGCCCTGCTCGACCGTATGGAAGGAATGGTCATCGACGGCGTAGCACGGGTGACATCCGAACTAAAAGCTGTCAGAATTCAGTTTGCGCAAGCGATGGACGAACCAATGGCAGCACCGAAACCTGCGCGCTATTCGAAAATGGGTAGAAACGATCTGTGCCCATGCGGAAGCGGGAAAAAGTATAAAAAATGCTGTATGGGCAGTGCGTAGACGGGTTGGGTGCGAACAGATTATTGAGTCAGTGGGTGGTTTACCCTGAAGCATGATAGCAAGGTGGATGCATGAAGAAACTGAAGGTAGATCTTAACGAGCTTGTTTCCGAAATGGAGATGGGCGAAAACATGGAGTTGGCCGGTTATCTCGACACGGAGACCGGTGAGATCATCAGCATGCCGGATGAAGTCATGCGCGCAGTGGAGGACAGCGATGAGGCGGCTGAAGCCCTGCCGGACTGGGAAGAGGACCTCGCGGAGATTGCTGAAAAGATATTGAGCGACGAGAAGAACCGATTTCTGCTCATCCCGAAGCGTGAGTCCCGCGAGGGATATGAGATCATGGTCGCCTTTGCCGAGTCCGTGCGCGGGAAAGGGCTTCGAGAAAAGCTTTCTCTTGCTTTGAACGGGAGGGGCGCATTCCGGCGGTTCAGGAGCGTCCTGAATGATTACCCCGACGAGCTTGAGAAATGGTACAAGTTCAAGGACGACTGGATGCGGGAAGAGGCGGTCAAATGGCTTCTTCTGAACGGCATCGAGCCGGTGCAGGTGGTGTCCGGCCTTTTCAATGACGATGGCACCGAGATCAATGCAGATTTGATCCCGAAACCGGGCCTGTGTCTTACCTGCAGGAAAGACAATGCCGGCGGAAAAGAGGAAATCCTCTGTGTCTTGACACGCAACGATCAGCGAGATGACGACGAATTCGAGTGCGGGGCGTATGAACCCAAATAACATTTATAAGGAATAGCATTGTATGGCAACCATTGGAAAAAATAAACCCTGCCCCTGTGGAAGCGGCAAAACTTACGAGGACTGCTGCTTCATTGAGGAAGTTCTTCTCGCAGGCCGCATGGATGCGAAGAGCTTCAGCCAGGCCGTCTTATCCATGATGGAAAACCGCAAATTCTCCTCCCCGGAGGAGGCCCAGGCTGAACTGGACCGTTTGACAAGAGCAAAAAATATCGCGCCCCTCGATGATTTTTGCGGCTTGTCGCCCGAACAGATGTATCGTTTTCTGTATTATCCTTTTGACACTCCCGGGCTGGTCGATTTTAACCTTGAGCTTAAGCGCTTTCCCGATTCGCCGTTTTTCCGGCTCTTGTCATTCCTCGTGAACAGAGTGGCCCGGGAAGATCTGGAGGCCACCGCACTCGGCAATCTGCCGCCGGCCTTTGTCCGTGAAGCGGCGCAATGGTACTACGGTGAACAGGGTTATCAGGAACGGAGGAAATATATATCCTATCGCACCGAGACGGATTTTTCCGTTTTCAATACGGTCCGGGTTGTTGCAGAGATGGCGGGACTGCTGCGTAAATACAAAAAGCGGTTTCATCTGACCAAAGACGGGAAGGTCGTGGCTGAAAATGGAATGGATGGAAAGTCTTTCATTAAGATATTCAAAACATATACGAGAAAGTTCAACTGGGCATATAACGATCGCTATCCCGATCTTCACATTGTCCAGGAGTCCTTCCTCTTCATGCTTTATATATTGACGAAGTACGGCGGAACATTCCGGCCCGTTTCGTTTTATGAGGACCTTTTTCTTACCGCATTTCCAAAAGAGATACGGGATATACCTGACGTTTCATTCGATAGCCGTGAGGACACATTGAAACGTTGCTTCTCTCTCCGGGCCATCAGCAGGTTCGGACATTTTTTCGGCTTTGTCGAGATCAATGATCCCGAAAACTCCCGATGGATTGGGAAACTTTCAGTCAAAAAAACCCCGTTTCTCGACGATTGGGTTCGATTCTCAGTATCATGAGGCGTTGAATTCCGAATGAAAGTACTTACTCCCTCAGCTATTCGCTCTTTTCGTAAAACAGATCTATACCTACTACGACAAGTACGGCCGCGACCTTCCCTGGCGAAGGACACGCAATCCTTACCGCATTCTCGTTTCCGAGATCATGCTTCAGCAGACGCAGGTCGAGCGGGTCATTGAAAAGTACAAAGAGTTTCTCGCCGCGTTCCCGGATTTTCCCTCACTCGCGAAAGCGCCTCTCGCGAAGTTGCTCCGCATTTGGTCAGGTATGGGATACAACCGCCGCGCCCTCTCTCTCAAATCCCTTTCGCAGAAAGTCGTTGAAGAACATCAAGGCAGGCTTCCTTCCGACCAGGAAAAGCTTCTTGCGCTTCCCGGCATCGGGAGGTACACGGCAGGTGCCGTCACCGCGTTTGCGTTCAACAAGCCGGTCGTTTTCATGGATACGAACATCAGACGCGTATACATCCATGAGTTCTTTCACGATCGAGAGGATATTCATGATGATGAAATAATGCCGCTCCTGGAGCAGACGATGGATGCCGGGAATCCGAGGAAATGGTACAATGCACTCATGGATTACGGCACCATGCTCAAGAGGGAGCAGGTCAACCCAAACCGCAGGAGCGCGCACTATACAAAACAAAGCCCTTTCGAGAATTCGAACCGGCAGGTGCGGGGGAGCATCCTGAAACTGCTCGTGAAGGAAGCACCCCTCACCGGGGCGCAGATCGTGACGAAGACCGGCATGGATTCGGAGCGGATAAAGAAGAATCTTGTACAGCTTGTGGACGGAAGGGTTTATTAAAAAAAAGGAAGAACTTACTTAATTTAGCCACGGATGGACACGGATAGACACGGATAGAAAGCTGAGACACAGCTTTAGCCGACATCCTGAGCCCCTCACTTTGTCATTCTGAAGGGCGCGACTGAAGAATCTCGTCTCTCCTAATAGTTTCGGCACAGGACACTTCGCTTTGCTCAGTCGAGCGATCAAAGGGATTTATGTGTAACATGGATTCTTGTTGCATTCAGAAACGGCGAAGATCGTACGTTCTATGTTTTAATAATCCGTGGACATCCGTGTTCATCCGTGGCAAAGAAAGTATTCATGAGAAACGGTCCCGACTACATACAGTTCTACCCCACCCTCCGATGCAACCAGTCCTGTGAGTTTTGTTTTAATCAATCCATGCCGTTTATTCCTGATATGTCCCTTCAGGATTCCCTGCATGTTCGACAGACTGAAACGGGTCTCAGTAAAGACATCGACATAATCGGAGGAGAACCCACTCTTCATCCTCACCTCGTGATATTGTTCAGGCGGCAGTTGCAGCGCGGCTTGAGCGTAAATATCAGTTCCAATGGGACAAATACCAGCTGTGCTCGAACAATCTTCTTGGAACGGGCCGAAATATCACCATCGGCATTTCAATAAACGACCGGAATGCGTTGGAACGTCTCTCAGCGTTTGTTCAAAAGAACGAGGTGGTCGTGAAGTCGGTCTTTCATCCGTCAATGGATGAAGCGTTCATCCGCGACATCCTCGCCCTCAGGCCAAAGAAATTCTATTTGATCTATCGCGACGCCCTGGACCGCAAGGACCTTCACGCGTCGGTTCCCTTTCACCAGTTCGTATCCATCATAGAACAACAGTTCAGCTCCTCGCATATCGGCACGGTCTTCTGTTCGGGCTTCATCCCCGATAGCGTGCACTATCCCGAGCTCGCGCAGGTGCGATGTCCTGCCGGGAGCACCAAACTCGGCATCCTGCCTGATGGTTCCGTCTATCCCTGCAATCTCTTCTTCGGGAAAAAGGAATTCCTGCTCGGCAATGTCCTGATCGATCCGTTCGAGTCCATCTGGAACCACCCGGCGCTCGCATATTTTCGGGGCAATGCTGAAAACAGCTGTCCTGAAACAACCTGTGAACTTCACACCCGATGCCATGGCGGCTGTCCCGCGCATGGTTTCGCGCATACGGGAGCAGTCAGCGCTCCTGATCCGCGGTGCGTCAAAGGTTGACAGCCTTCATGCAGGAGAGTAAAATCGCATACAGGCTTAAAGAAAAGACTATTTTACCACAGAGACGCACAGACACTGAGAAATTCAAATTCTTGAATAAGGCAATTCCGCAGGGGGGTAGGGGCAGAGAAGAGGTTTAATGAATGGTACTTCAAGAGTCACGCGTTCTCTGCGGTGAAAAATTTTCAATATTACAATTTCCCGAAGGAGGCCGATCATGGTAACTGCGCTGGTCCTGTTGAATGTTGAGAGGAGCAAGGTGAATACCGTAGCGGAGATGCTTGCGGCGATGAACGGTGTTTCCGAGGTCTATTCGGTCGCCGGCAGATACGATCTTGCGGTTGTTATTCGGGCGCGGGACAATGACCAGATGGCCGAGCTGGTGACCGATCATATGCTCAAGGTTGAAGGCATCATCAAGTCCGAGACGCTTATCGCGTTCCGCGTTCACTCCCGCCACGATCTGGACGGCATGTTCTCCATAGGAATGTAGCGTGGTTCTTGCAAGTCATTTTCTCGCCAATGAAAATATCATTGAGAAAGTCCGCAAAATAGTATACTATTGCCAATCGTTTTCGCAATTGCAGCGAGACTATAATTGATCATTGAGGAGGATATATGAGACAGACCAAGATTCTTCTTTCCGACAAAGAGATACCAACCAAATGGTACAACATCATGGCGGACATGCCGAACAAGCCAAAGCCGCCGCTCCATCCAGGCACACATCAGCCGATCGGTCCGCAGGATCTCACCCCGATATTTCCCATGGATTTGATTTTGCAGGAAGTGAGCCAGGATCGCTGGATCGACATCCCGGAAGAAGTGCTGGATATCTATTCTCTCTGGAGGCCCTCGCCGTTATTTCGCGCGCACCGGCTCGAGAAGGCGCTTGGCACACCGGCAAAGATCTATTATAAATACGAGGGCGTGAGCCCCGCGGGCAGCCACAAGCCGAATACGTCCATTCCACAGGCGTTCTATAATAAAAAGGCGGGCATCAGGCGCATCGCCACCGAGACCGGCGCAGGTCAGTGGGGTTCGTCCATGGCATTGGCGGGCAAGCTTTTCGGGCTCGATGTCACTGTGTACATGGTGAAGGTGAGCTATGGCCAGAAACCCTACCGCAGGATGATGATGGAAACCTGGGGAGCCACGGTTCACGCGAGTCCCTCGACGGTCACGAATTCGGGAAGGAAAGCCCTTGAACTCGACCCGAACAACCCGGGCAGCCTCGGCCTTGCCATTTCCGAGGCCGTGGAAGACGCTGCCACGCATGATGACACCAACTATGCCCTCGGCTCGGTGCTGAACCACGTATGCCTGCACCAGACCGTGATCGGGCTTGAGGCCAAGAAACAGATGGAGATCGCGGGAGACTATCCCGACGTCGTGATCGGCTGCTGCGGCGGTGGAAGCAATCTGGCCGGCATCAGCTTTCCATTCGTGCATGACAAGATCGAGGGCAAGAAGGTACGCATCGTAGCGATCGAGCCCGCGTCCTGTCCCACGCTCACCAAGGGCGAGTTCCGGTACGACTTCGGTGATGTTGCCGGACTGACTCCCCTGATGACGATGTATACCCTGGGCCATGACTTCATGCCCCCGGGCATTCATGCAGGAGGGCTGCGTTACCACGGCGACTCGCCGATCATATCTCAACTCTATCATGACAAGCTGATCGAGGCCAAGGCGTACAACCAGATGCCGGTGTTCGAAGCCGCGGTGCAGTTTGCCAGCACCGAAGGGATCATTCCCGCCCCCGAAAGCGCACATGCGATCCGCGGCGCCATCGATGAAGCGCTCCAGGCCAAGCAGGAAGGGAAGCAAAAGACGATCCTCTTCAACCTGAGCGGCCACGGGTATCTCGACCTCCAGGCATATGCGGATTATCATGACGGCAAGCTTAAGGACTATGAGTATCCGGCGGCAAAGATCAAAGAGGCGCTCGCAAAGCTTCCCACGATCTAAGATCCAACGTTTCTTGCGCTCCCCATCTTCGGACGGGGAGCGTTTTTTATTTTATGGAGACGGATGACGATAATGGTAATAGTTTTATGAAAAACGGGAAGGCTATTTTACCGCAGAGGGAGCAGAGAAATTCAAATTCTTGAATAAACGGATCCGGTTATAAGTAGTTTTATTAGGGTCATGACATAATCAGAGAATCTAGACTGATCCACAATTAAAACTCGAAAGGTTATAAGGGGAAAAGGCAGAGAAGAAGTTTGATGTGGTGTCTTTAAAGAAGTTCTCTGCGCCCTCTGCGGTGATAGGTATTGACCTTACAATAGTAATTACGTTGCATTTGTATTCTGCATTTCCCTCTTGAATTCAGACGTGAAGTGGAACTTGATCTCGGGGTAGGCCTCGATCATATTTCGCAAGACCCAATCCGATTCAGCGAGAAACACGATATTGCCGTCCTTGTCCGTGGCGATACGGTCCGACTTGAACCTGCAGAATTTGTCCATTTCTTTTTCGTCACTCGCGGTGATCCAGCACGCTTTGAAGATCTTCATCGTATCGAAACGGCAGGTCGCGTTGTACTCATGCTCCAGCCGGTACTGAAGCACGTCGAACTGGAGCTGGCCAACCGTGCCGACGATCCTGCGGTTGCCCTGTTGCTGGGTGAAGAGCTGGGCCACTCCCTCGTCGGTAAGCTGCTCGATGCCCTTTGCAAGTTGTTTCGATTTCGACGGGTCGAGGTTCACGAGTTCCTTGAACACCTCGGGCGAGAAGGTCGGGATGCCCTGGAACATGAGCTTTTCGCCCTCGGTGAGCGTATCGCCGATCTTGAAATTGCCGGTATCATACAGGCCGATCACATCGCCGGGAAAGGCCTCGTCCACGATGCTCTTGCGCGCCCCCAGGAAACTTGCCGGGCTGGTGAACCGGATCTGTTTGCCCAGGCGCACGTGAAGGAACATCTTGTTCCGCTCGAACTTGCCTGAGCAGACGCGGATGAAGGCGATGCGGTCGCGATGCCTGGGGTCCAGGTTCGCGTGGATCTTGAAGACGAAGCCCGTGAAGTCCTTCTCATCGGCATTGACGATGCGCTGATCCGTGGGCCTGCTGCCCGGTGTGGGCGCGATCTCGGTGAAGGTGTCGAGCAGTTCCTTGACGCCGAAGTTGTTGATGGCGCTGCCGAAGAAGACCGGCGCAAGATTGCCGCGCAGGTAGGCATTGACGTCAAAAGGATTGTGCGTGCCTTCGATCAATTCCACGTCTTCCCGGAGTTTTACGGCATAATCGCCGAGCTGCTGGTCAAGAATGGGGTCGCCGATGCCCTGGATCTCGAGTACGTCGTCCGCCACCTTGACGCCGCCGGGCCGGAAGAGATAGAGGCTGTTGTTGTAGAGATTGTAGACGCCCTTGAAGGAGGTCCCCATGCTGATGGGCCAGGAAAGCGGCTGCACCTTTATGTTCAGCTTTGTTTCAAGCTCGTCCAGAAGTTCGAAAGGATGCTTGCCCTCGCGGTCGAGCTTGTTCACGAAGATGATGACCGGCGTCTTGCGCATGCGGCAGACTTCCATGAGCCGCAGGGTCTGTTCCTCCACACCTTTGACACAGTCAATGATGAGAATAACGCTGTCCACCGCGGTGAGCGTCCGGTAGGTGTCCTCGGCAAAATCCTTGTGACCCGGCGTGTCGAGCAGATTGATCTTGAGCCCGTTGTAGTCGAAGCCCATGACCGACGTTGCCACCGAGATGCCGCGCTGGCGCTCGATGTCCATGAAGTCCGAAGATGTGCTCTTCCTGATCTTGTTCGACTTGACCGCGCCGGCCACCTGGATCGCGCCGCCGAAGAGCAGAAACTTCTCCGTGAGCGTGGTCTTTCCCGCGTCAGGGTGGCTGATGATGGCGAAGGTCCGCCGCTTGTTTATTTCGTCTGAATAATCCATGAATGATCGTCTTGCTCCTTGAACGAGCCCTGTAACATAACAACCAGGTGAAAAAATGTCAAGGAATACTTATTATTTGGCGTGTCAGGCAGCATGAAGGAGGGTGCGGCTATCTTCCTATGAGGTTTTGTCTTCTCCTTGTTTCAACCCGAATTTATTAACAGCTATCGTAACAATGCCATTTGAATTGTTGACACAAATTTAAAACTGGCATATAGTTGCGACAAATTATGATAAGCACTTATTGATTTGAGTAGCAATCCCGGCTGGGAAGCGGGCGATCGGGATCACTTCTTGACACAGTGCGAGATTCTATCCGCCATGAAGACACCTAAACTGCATAAGCCCTTCTCCATGATTCGAGAGTTCCACCTTTCCGACTGGTTCACACTGGCAAACGCGGTCTGCGGCACGGGGGCAATGTTTTCCATGCTGACGTACCTGCAAACGACTGATGTCAGCCATATCTACTTTGCGTGCGGTATGCTCTTTGCCGCTTTGGTCTTCGATGTCCTGGATGGACGGATTGCCCGGTGGCGACAGAAGACTTCTGGAATGGGCCGAGAGCTGGACTCTCTCGCTGATATCATTTCCTTCGGTGTTGCGCCAGCCGTGATCGGGTACGGTTGCGGCATGCAGGGCTTATACGATCGGATCATCCTGACCTGTTTTGTTGCATGCGGAGTATCCCGCCTGGCGCGCTACAACATTACGGCCGAGGCGCTGTCTGATGACAAAGGCAAAGTGAAGTACTTCGAAGGGACTCCTATCCCAACGTCGCTGCTGCTGGTACTGTTGATGTTATGGGCTGCCTCACAGGGAGCATTGGGCGAGTCCCTCTGGTTCGGACAGGTCGTGTTTGCCGGCTTCACGCTTCATCCGATAGTGCTGCTTTTCGCGGTTTCCGGTTCACTCATGATCAGTCGCATACGGATCCCCAAGCTCTGAGCTGCCCCTATGCCCATCCCTCAAGCGCCACTCCTGCCAATCGGTTAAAAAAATTGACCTTAAGACGCTCCCTTTCTTTCACAGATTTGCTATGATTCGAGTATCGGCTCCATAAGCGGAGATCGTCCATACTAAGCCTTTATCCGTTTCAAAATGTTTTTCTGCTCTTCCCGGGGTCTCCATGGTTACGTCAACTTTTCTATGCGGAGTGAAGACAATGAAGATATTTATCTCGGTTTTCATGGCACTCGCTGTTGTGTGCCTCGTCGGGTTGTCAGATGTCTATGCTGCAGGCGCCGGTTTATATGGATCGCTCGGTGGAGGAACTGCGGACTGGTCACCGGATATCGGCGCCGATTTCCGAAAGAGTACCGAGCATCAAAGCTTCGGGTTTGCACTCGACACGGCTCCGGTCGGCGATCATTTGTTCAATTATAACCTGAACTTCGGCTATGAACAATTCACAAGCACAAACAATAACGCGTGGGGTAAAGCCGATTTAACCGGGCTCCTGATCAGCAACTGCTTTGGTTTCGGCGGGACACTGACCCGGGACACCCGGTTGTGGTTCGGTCCGGAAGTGAGGCTTGAGTGGCTCGAAGGTAAACCAGATGGGGCCCCGAATTTTACCATCCGTTTGTTTGGCATCGGTTTGGGCCCGGTCATCGGGCTGAACGTCAAGGCCGGTGACCATTTTGTGTTCGTAGTAAAAACCGGATTTCAAGCCATGCATTATTACGGTTACGGACGCGGACCATTCTCCCATACAAGCAATACCGTGAGCAGTTCTTCAAATAGATATGATTATGGCGTAAGCGAAAAGCTTTATTATGTGACCCTTGAAATCCTTGCCATACCGTGATGCGACCGCATTATCAAGCCGATTAGGACCGCTTGATTTTCAAAAAGGATGAAGAACAGATTGTGAAGGCATTCTGTGGGATGCGGTTTGAAGAGCGATAACCTTATGCCTGTCTGGTGCAGGCTGCGTGCTCAAGAACCTGTTGAATGTGGACGTCCACCTGCCGAAGGACCGAAGGCGAGACCGCGTAGCCGTCGGTCTCGTAGGTCAGCATGGGCATTCCCCGCTGGATGCACAGGGGCCTGAGGATTGACTCCGAGATCCTGAACGGGAGGCAGTTAAACGGCCCGATGATGATGATCCCATCGTAGCCCTCGGTCTCGGCCTCCAATCCGCGCCCTATGGTCGGGATAATCTCACCATAGATCTCCGGCGACACATGTGCGGAGGCCTTCTCGAACAGCGAAGCAGCGTCATTGGAACCTGCAACGAGCAGGCCGGTCTTCCCGAATAACTTCCGGTAGTCTCCCTCGTACCATCTCTCCAACTGATAGGCGAGCCAATGCTGCAGATACTGCTTCCCGTCGCTTTGGAGGATCCTCGTGCAGGCTTTGGCAAGTGCAAGGCCGCCGGGTTTCAGGTCCCACCCATGAGCGGTCTCCGCCACCGCATGATAGATATGATACAGGACAAGGTCGGTCAGATCGACCGGTTTGAGAATGACACCCTGTTTCGTATAGAGATCGAGGACGCCTTCCATGAAAAAGGGACTGAATCGGGTGAAGAAATCGCCGAGCACAAGCACCCGTGGACAGGTCTGCGGATCCCGCGTGCGCGGAAGCGCTGCCAGTTGCTCGACGAAGCCCGGCAAATCGGCCTGGAACCTGGCAGACGAGATTGCTGTGGCAGCGAACCGTTCCCATTGCCGTCGGAGTTGGTCCACACTGCCTTCGTGTCCCACAACGCGAAGAACGTGCTCGATCTCCACAAGGATGTCAGCTACCAGAAGCGTGAGCGCGGTGTGCCTTGCGAGGGTCATTTTGTCGAAACCGAGTCCATCGCTTTTTTCTTGCGGGCTGAACACGAAGATATCGGCTAGCTGCTGCTCAACGATGAAACGCTCGAGGTACCCTAGATAGGAGTCCACTACGCACGGCGCGCCGCCTTCCAGCATGAAGAAACCGATGATCTCGTCGGGTTGGCGCTGCTCGTGGATCCGGAGCAGTTGTCCGATGCAGAGGGGAAGGGGGAGACACTCGCGCCCTGAAGTGTACTGGAGGCCTTGTTCAAGCTGGCCCAGGTCCAGGGGAAACGCGTTTCCGGCGTGCAGGCCTACCCAGCCGACAGCCATTGCCAGGGCCCCTGAATGAAATTCGGAGAAGTTGGGAAAATAGAGTTTTACCCGCGGATCGTTCAGTGCAACGCTTTCTCCATTGGAACGGATGACCCGGCCGGCATCAAGCCGGCACGGAGAAAACTGTTGCGTGTGGATGGGCGGAACGCGCTGATAGTTCCCGATGATGTCAAGGAACGCCTCGAGACGGGTTTGGACCCCGGCGTCGGCGGTGTGCGCATCGAGCTCGATGATCAGATAAGGCTTGGAGCCCATCTCGTTTGCAATCATCGCATGGGTGAACGCATCCACGGTACAGCTGTAATTGCTGACTAAAATGATGAACAAATTGGGATGTTGCTTTGCAAGGGCTACGGCATTCATGACCTGGTTGGGGAAATACCACGCGGTGGGGCCCTCTTCGATCGTTGCCAGGCAATCGGCAGGGATCGTTGTCACGCCCATGCTGGAGAGCTTTTTGCCCACGGATTGGGAAGCCTCGGGCGTATAGGCGTTGTAGCTATGGCCGGCAAGCAGGATTGCAGGCTTTTTTTGCGCTATCGCGAGACCCAAGGCCTGTTGCCCCAGCTCCCTCATGGCGCGCTCCGCCTTTATCTGAGCACTCACCGCCTCCTCCCAGGCTTGCAGGACACGCTCACGGCCGGCCCCGAATTCCTGCATTGCCATCTCCACCAGCCCCGCCCCGATTTCATAGCTGTGTGTGAAATCCAGGAGGGGAGAGAGGAAACGGACTTCAGAAAATGCCTTGGCCAGAAAATAGGGACTGGCCTGGGTGATCGGGCACAAGAAGGAATCGTGGCACACCGTGGACTGGGGCATGCGCACCACATGGGGCATGAAGACCAGGTTGACGCCTTGTCGCGCAAGGTCCAATATTGCTCCATGGGCTGTCTGAGCGGGGAAGCAAAAGCCGGAATAGGATTTCAGATCACCGCGCGGGTCCACGCCCGACAGGACCACTTCCCTTCCCAGACTCGAAAGGAAGGTTGAGTAAAGCGGATAGAGCGAGTGTGTGGTCAGCGCTCGTGGAATGCCGATGCGCTGCTTCACCTGATCATGCTCACGGCCCTGTTCACGAGTGAGCGGTTCATCGCCATTGTTCGCCGGGCCGTTCGGCCGGGTCCCGTGCATTCCAAAGATCAATCGGGCCCGCTGATCAACCAGGTCAAGGGCTGCGGAAGTTTGAGTTTTTCTCTTCCACACGCTTTCGTAGAGGCTGCAGCGGCCGCCGAAAGGGAATTTTCTTCCGGCAACTTCAAAACGGTCGATGCTGCAACGCATCCGGCATGCCCCGCAGGTGAAGCGGCCCGGGGATTCCAGCTCCGGCGCGGCCAGTGCAAGCAGATCCGTCGCGACAGTGAACACGCCATCCGACCGCTCGACGGCCAGGAGCGCAACACCCAGCGCACCCAGTAGCTCAGGGCTGGGGGGGATGACTACGGTACGGTCCACGCTCTGAGCGAAGGCATGTCCGATCGCGCGATTCAGGGCGACCCCTCCCTGCAGAAACACCTTCTTGCCCACCGGACGCTGTCCCTTGACCTTAGTGAGATAGTTGGCGGCGATCGCATAGACCAGGCCGGCAACGATGTTCTCTTGTGTCTGGCCCTGCTGGAATGCGATGCGAATGTCGGAATTGATGAACGCCGCGCAGGTGGCCTTTAACTGAACCGGGGACGGCGCGTTCAGCGCGATTTCCGCAATATCGTTCACGGTGATGCCGAGGTCGCCTTGCGCGCTCTCTTCGAGAAAGGAGCCTGTGCCGGCGGAGCAGGCATTGTTCATCGCATAATCGATGGGCACGCCGTTCCGGAGGTGGATGTACTTGGAGTCCTGGCCGCCGATCTCGAATATGGTGTCCACCTCGGGGTCGAAATGAGCTGCGCCCCTGGCATGGGCCGAGATCTCGTTATACACATGGGCTGTGCCTGTGTAGGCCCCCACGAGTTCCCGGGCCGAACCGGTGGTTGCGATAAGACCGATCCCACGATTTCCGACCTCTCCTGCGAGATGCCGGAGGCACTCCCTCGTTGCTGCAACAGGTTCGCTTCGTGTGCGCGTATAATGCGACGCAACCACTGCCATGCTTATCGGGTCGAGCAGGATCGCCTTTGTTGTTGTGGAACCCGCATCGATACCGAGAGCCAGTGGGCCATCCGGGGGAGCCTGCCGGGGAGGTGAAGCAATGATCTGTACCCGGTCTGCATAGGAACGAAGTGAAGGAAAACTGGCGAGGCTTGGCTGGGGCGAGATCTTCAGTGAGGTATATCGCGGGTCGTCACGGGTGATGAGTGCGCATCCCCAGGCCTCGAAGTAGGGACTCTCGGGCGACACGACAAACTCCGTTGATGGACGCTTCTCCCGGAGCGCAGCCAGCATCGCCGGGTTTCGGGACACACCGCCGATTACAAGCACCCGACGGAGCGGGCATTGCCCCTTCTCCAGAAGAGAGACCACCTTGTCGGCCATACTGTCATGCAACGTGTGCAGGATGTCCGCGGGGCTTGATTCTTTCCGGTTGAGCTTGTGCGTGATGTCTGATTTACAGTGAACCGAGCACCGGCATGCCAGGGGTACGACCGCGCCGCTTTGCGAGCATTGGATCGCTTCCCCGACGCCGAGACCCATCCTGCCGATCTGCTGCATAAAGAACTCGCCGCTCCCGGCAGCGCACTTGTTATGCGACAGGACATTGCTGATCTTTCCGTCAGACAGGATATAAACCAGGAAGGACTCGCCGCCCAGCGATAGTAACGGCGTCAAAATCACCCCGCATCTCGCGGAGCGCCCGCTGAACAGCTGCAACCTCGGAGATATGGCCCCGACGGCCGGACACCCCGAAATATGCTGCATCCCTGAACTCCGGTTGGGCGAGGATGTTCTCGAGAACTTCGAGGGGACGACCCTGATGCGTCACGATATTGGAACATAGTTCATTCCCCCGTAAAGCCACAACCTTGACCGAGATTGCACCGATGTTCACACCTACGCAGGACGGCTGAGGCATGCCCTCCGGTGAGGTTTTCTTCAGCGTCATGTCCGCGTCGTTCAATAGGTCTCTCATTGGATATTACATTCATCCGTTCTTAGATTAAGTCAAGTATAGCACTGATCAATATATATTGAAGCATGAATCCGGAGGTATCCATGCAGAGAGGGCAAGGGATGGGGTAAGCGATTATTCTGACGAGAGTGATCATTCGCCCCGTTTCAATTCGAGTCCGCCATGGAGAGACAGCTCCATCAGGCATATGCATTGTGCTAAGATATCACTGTAAACCATTGTCCCCGGAGTTTGAACTAAGCTGATGCCTTCTCTTGGGTCATGACCGGCATTGAACAAAATCGCGAACAGAACGATTGAGCAGTGAGAAGGATGCGCAGTTCATCCGCCGCGTTCAACCAGAGGAAATGAACTATGAAGAAGTGCCCCTATTGTGCTGAAGAGATTCAAGACGCGGCAATAAAAGTGTGGGACCTCTGGCGCCATTCAGCCGTGATATGCCTCGCTGATGACCTCGTGGGTTTCCGCGGCCAGGTCTTTCCGCGATTGGCCGGGATGCACGCCGATGGCCGTAAGGGGGATGACCTCCGCATCGACGGAGGCGAGCGACAGGAACCGGAGGAGGTGTTTCCCAAAGGAGACACCGCCATGATAAAAGACGTTGTCGCGGTTCTGAGGAGTGATGCGTTCGTTGTTCGCGCGCAGGTAACGAAGGCAGACCGGTACTATATCGGCTTGTGCGATGACGGCGGAGTCAAACAAGGAAATTTTGAAGGGCTGAACACGTTCGCCATTTGACGTGGTTCCTTCGGGGAAGAGCACAACAGGAAGACCCTGGCCGAGCGCGAAAGCAATGTCTTCGATCTCGCGCTTCAGCCCCGACGGTTTTCTTCGTTCAACAAAAATACTTCCACTGAGCCGGGCCAGCGTGCCGAGCAGAGCGGTGTTCTTCAGCTCAACAGAGGTGATGAACACCGAGGGTACGAGCGTGGAAATGACCAGGATATCTATATAGGAAAGATGATTCGAGACGATGAGGGGCCCGTTGCCGGTTTTGCGAAGGCGGTCGCGATGTTTCACGTGAACGCGGACCCCGAACAGCTTGAGAATAATTCGCGCGAATCCCGAAACTATCCTGATCGCAGCGACCCGCTTTGTTTTTGGAGACAGGGGAAGGAGACGGATGGCCCCCGATAGAACGATGTAGGCGAGGAAGAGGGGCACAATCCCCAGTCCCTTGAGCAGTATTCTCATCGTGTGCGCAGACACTCCTCATACATCCGATACGCCGGCGTGCTCCTGATCAGGAAACATTGCTGCGCGATTATTGCATACACTTTCGTCGTTTTCAATTAAAAAACGACCAATTGCCCGCCTTTACTTCGTTGGAGAACGTGTTCTCTCAGGGGTTTACATAAACGGGAATCGCGGTATACTTGAATCATAAGGAGAGGAACAGAGAAGAAGTTACTCTGATGTCGTTTAGGAAGTCTCTGCGTCCTTCGCGGTGAAACGTTTTTGACGCTGCGTTCTTTCGGAGGAGGGCAACTATGAGCGTTATGGTGGAATTCAGTGTAGTACCGGTCGGGAAGGGCACCAGCCTCAGCCCCATGGTCGCGCGGGTTCTCCAGATCGTTGCGAAGAGCGGCGTTCGCTACAAGGCAAACCCGATGGGCACGGTGCTTGAAGGCTCATGGGAGGAGGTCATGGGGGTTGTCAAGAAATGCCATGACGAGGTCATGAAGGATGCGGAGCGTGCCGTGACCAGCATCAAGGTAGATGATCGCAAAGGAAAGGATGCGCGGATCGAGAAAAAGCTTGCGTCAGTGGAACAGAAGCTCGGGATGAAACTGGATACTTAGCAGGAGCGAGGTGCGCTATGAACGACACGAAGAGCCCGAACGACATTCTGGAACGGCTCAAGATCCAGGAGAAGGCACTGTCAAACCTTGCTGACTCCCTGAAGAGGCACGAGGTCGAAACGGTGGAGGAGATCAAAGACATACAGGCAGAGCTCAAGGCGCTCATGCTGTTCCTCGCCCGAAATAACCCCGAGTTCAAAAAACAGTTTCCCGAGATCCAGGGGAAGGTGAAATGAGGATGTCCCGGAGAAGGACCTGTTCTTAAAAAGGAGGCGAGTTATATGAAGATCCTCGGCAAAGTAGAGAGATCATACAAGCAGACATATAAAAAGAAAACATCTACCGCGGATCCCTATCTTCCGAAAGGCGCCAGCAAGAAGATAACGGTATGCGAAGGGTGCCATGCCGTTTACAAGAAGAAACGGTGGTATGCCGAACCGCATCACTACACCGCGGCGGTCACGATTCCCGATACCGCTGTCGCGGTCTGTCCCGCCTGCCTGAAGATACGTGATAATTTCCCCGGCGGCATCGTGACGCTGAAGGGTGATTACGTGCTTCCCCACAAGCAGGAACTGTTGAACCTTATCAAGAACGAGGAAGCGCGGGCGAGGGGGTTTAACCCGCTCGAACGCGTGATGTCGGTGAAGGAAACCGGTTATGGCGGCATCGTGATTTCCACGACGAATGAAAAGCTGGCGCAGCGGATCGGCCGGGCTATCAAGAAGGCCTTCCGTGGGAACGTGACGTACCAGTGGTCCCACGATAACAAACTGGCGCGGGTGGATTGGCAGCGTGCGGCGTGAGTGTGCGGCCGCGGGCAGGGGATTGAACGCGTTGGCTGGCCTCGCGGTGAGGCCGACCTATCATTCGACAAGGTGAAGAGCGGGAAATGCGCTACTCTTTTTCGGGGAAGTACTTCGCATAGAGTTTTGTCGCACAATCGGGACAAAGGCCGTGACTGAACTCGGCTTCCGAGTGATCACGAACGTAAACCTCGATTTGGCTCCAATACCCGTCGTCGTTCCGGATCTTCTTGCATGATGCGCAGATCGGGAGCATGCCGCGCAGGGTCTTTACATTGTCCAGGGCCGTTTGAAGTTCCCGTGTTCGCTCCTGTACATTCTCCTCCAAATGGTCCTTGCTGTGGCGCAGGTATACGGACATCGTATTGAATGCTGCGATCACATCCTGCAATTCCTTTCCTGATGACATGTCGATCATTTCGCCGAGAGAGTGTTCATCCGTTGAAATATGCTCCACTTTATCCCAGATACGATTCAGGGGACCGAACACCAGACGCCTGTTAATGAGAAACTGAAAAGCATAGAGGAGTGCGACCGCGAACAACAAAACACCTGAGATCAAAAGAGAAATATGGTTTGTCTCTGCATACGATGTGGAGAGCGGTACCCGGATAGAGACGGCGGACACGACATCGCCGACGCTGCGGTGTGCGTTGCCAGGTTCAGGTCGATAATGATACGGGCCCTGACCTTTAAACGTCATGCATGCAAAAACTGATCAGGGGAAACCACATTCCCTGAGAGCGCTACGTTAGAAATCCAAATCACACGATCGAGAGAATGTCAAACCGTGCGAACGGCGTCTATGAGAAGATCCCGATGACCGCACCGGTCATGCAGGTCGCGAGGGTGCCGGCAACGAGTGCCTTCATGCCGAGCGCCACAACCTCATCCCGCCGCTCCGGCGCAAGACTTCCGAGGCCGCCGATGAGGATGCCGAGACTGCCGAAGTTCGCAAAGCTGCTCAGTGCATAGGTCATGATCAGTCTGCTCCGCGGATCAAGCGCCTCTGCCGGGAGTTTCGACATCTCGAGGAAGGCCAGCAGCTCATTCAGGATCGTCTTGGTGCCCATGAGGTAGCCCGCGGTCTGCGCCTGCGGCCAGGGAATGCCGAAGAGCCAGACGACAGGAGCCATTACGAAGCCGAGTATTCTCTGGAGGGTGAGCGGCTTGTTATTGACGTCCGGGAAAAGGCCGATGAGCAGATTCGCAAGGTAGACGAGGGCAACCATCACGATGAGCATGGCGACGATGTTCAGCAAGAGGTGCAGGCCGTCCATCGTGCCCTTGACCACGGCGTCCATTGAGCTGGTGGCGGTCTGCTGGGGGATAAAACTGCCTGATGTTTCCTCGCCGGTCTCGGGGACCATGATCCGCGCGATTGTGATCGCCGCGGCCACATGAATGAATGATGCGACCAGGATGTGGCCGATCGGATCGGGGATCACGCCCTTCAGGATGGTCGCGTAGAGCACCATCACGGTCCCGGCGATGCATGCCATGCCAACGGTCATGAGCGAGAAGAGTTCGCTCCGCGTCATGCTCCTGAGATAGGGCTTGATCACCAGGGGCGCTTCCACCATCCCGAGAAAGATCGTTGTCGAGGCGCCGAGACCGAGCGCGCCGCCGATATTCATGGTTTTTTGGAGAATGAAGGAAAATCCCTTTACGACAGCGGGCAGGATCCTCCAGTAAAAAAGGAGAGCGGAGAGCGCGCCGATAACAAGCACGAGCGGAAGGGCCTGGAACGCAAGAATAAAGTTGGCGCCCGGGTCTTGCAGCAGGAAGGGCGGTGTCCCGCCTCCGATGTAGCCGAACACGAAGGAAGTACCCGCCCTGGTAGCCGACTCAAGGGCCAGGACGACGTTGTTCAGAAGCAGGAAGAACGTTTTGAACAAAGGGACGTACAGCAGGATGCCGGCGATGCAGAGCTGGACCGCGACACCGGTCAACGCGGTTGTGTACTTGACGCCTTTTCTATTCTCGCTGATAAGCCAGGCGATTCCAACGAATACAACAAGACCGAGCAACGCTTGAAAAAGCATACAGAGCTCCCCTGACGTAATCGACCGTTATTTTTTTTGATCATTATGGCATGGCACAGGACAATTTTCAATTTAAAATGCGGGGTTGTTGCAAAGGACGGTACGCGGTGCCGAAGTGAGCGGCGTGCATGTCCGATCAGTACGATCCTGCCAGTTCGCAGGGGCAATGCTTTCCAATGACGGAAGCGTCTTTACTCCGGCATGTCTTAATGCTAAAATGAATCAATGAAATGTCTTTTAAGAGCGCGTAAAGACCATGCCGGTTTGCTTATTACGCATCACGTTGCTGATTTGGATCGCTCCTCAAAATACACATGATGAAGGAACACGGGATGCGTAACACAATACTGCTCATAACGCCGCCGTTCACCCAGCTCAATACCGCGTACCCGGCAATGCCCTTATTAAAAGGGTTCTTAAAATTACACGGGTATGAGGTCTGTCAGGCCGATCTCGGTATTGAACTGATCAATAAAATATTTTCCCGCCCGGGTTTTGAAGCGCTGTTCGTAGTTGTGAAAAACGGAACGAAACAGTTGTCTGCCAATTCGCTCAGGATTATTCATAATGAGCGCTCCTATGTGCAAACAATAAACCAGGTCATGAATTTCTTGCAGTACCGGGACAATACGCTCGCCCAGCGCATCGGTTCCGATCATTTTTTACCGCGGGCATCGCGATTCGATCAGCTGCCCGATCTGGAATGGTCGTTTGGGAACATCGGAGCGAATGACAAGGCCCGGTTCCTGGCCACACGGTATATCGAAGATGTCGGCGACCTGATCAAAGATGCCGTAACGCCTTATTTTGGATTCAGCCGGTATGCCGAGAAGCTTGGAATGTCCGCGCATTCTTTTGATCCGATCGAGAAGGCCTTGCAACAACCCGAAAGTATCATTGAGACCTGGATGCATGAATTGCTGAAGAGCCATATTGAGCTGAAGCGTCCGGATGTCGTCGGCATTACGTTTCCCTTTCCCGGAAATGTTTACGCCGGTCTGAAATGCTGTCAATTCATCAAAAAAGACTTTCCACACATCAAGATCGTGGCGGGTGGTGGATTTGTTAATACAGAACTTCGTTCACTTTCCGAACCTGCGATCTTTAACTATGTTGATTTTATTACCCTGGACGATGGCGAACTTCCCTTGTTGAATATTTTAAAATATCTGCAAGGAGAAAAAAATGCGGACGATCTCAAACGAACGTTCCGACGAATTGACGATCAAGTGAAATTCATAAACGATGTGACTGAACAAGATCCCTCCCACGCAGAGATTGGCTGCCCGGACTATTCCGATCTCCCGTTGGATCGATATCTTTCACTGATAGAAATTGCCAATCCCATGCATCGTCTGTGGTCCGACGGACGGTGGAACAAGCTCGCGGTTGCCCATGGTTGTTACTGGCATAAATGTTCATTCTGCGATACCACACTCGATTATATAAAGCGCTACGACAGTGCCCCGGCCGGCGTGCTGGTTGACAGGATTGAACGGGTGATTGCCCAAACGGGACAAACCGGATTTCATTTTGTCGACGAGGCGGCTCCGCCCGCGGTCCTGCGTGAACTGGCCGTGGAGCTGTTGAGACGAGGCCTCACTATTTCCTGGTGGGCAAATATCCGCTTTGAACGTGCCTTTACCGGGGAACTCTGCAAGCTTCTGGCGGAGTCGGGATGTATTGCCGTGAGCGGAGGTCTGGAGGCGGCCTCGGACAGACTGTTGAAGTTAATGAATAAAGGGGTGACCATCCGTCAGGCCGCTCAGGCGTGTCGGAATTTCAGCAATGCAGGTATCATGGTGCACGCGTATCTGATGTATGGTTTCCCGACACAAACCGAACAGGAAACCATCGATGCCCTGGAGATCGTACGACAGTTTTTTAAAGAGGGCTTGATACAATCCGCGTTCTGGCATGTATTTACCGCGACGGTGCACAGCGATGTGGGAAGACATCCGGAAAAATATCACTGCAGGATCGTTGATCGTCCTGCGGGGAGGTTTGCCAACAATGATCTCCTCCACGAAGATAGTATCGGCTGCGACCCTCACCGCTATGCTCAGGGCCTGAACAAAGCGGTGTACAACTTTATGCATGGTATCGGCACGGATCTTCCGGTCAAGGCGTGGTTCGATTTTCGCGTTCCCGCGATTTCAATAAAAAGAAATTACGTAAAACAGTCGATCAAGCCTGGATAGGTACTTTTCTTTAGGTTCTCAGTGATGGTCGTCCCGCTGCATCCCGCGGCATTTGCTTTTCTGCCTTTTGCAGATACAATTGTTTCATCCCCGTTCCGGAGGTGATTCTATGCCCTTCACCATGTCACGAAAGGTCAGGATCACCGGCATCATCGTCCTTCTTCTTTTTTTCCTGTATACCATAGGCGGTTTTTTCATCCTGCCGCCCTACCTGAAGAAGCTTGCAATGGAGAAACTGAGCGAGCAGCTCGGCCGCCGGGTAACCATCGATTCGGTCAGCTTGAATCCCTTCGCTCTCTCGACAGTCATCAAGGGGTTTGAGATCAAAGAGGACGATGGCAGCACGAGCTTTGTCTCCTTCGGGAGGTTGTATGTTGACCTGCAGGCGATCTCCCTGGTCAAAGGCTTTCCTGTGATACGGGAGGTCAAGCTTGAACAGCCCCGCATCCATCTTGTCCGCACGGAGGTCAATCGCTACAACTTTTCCGATATCATGGAAAGAGTTCAGGCGGTGGATGAGGCCGGCGCTCCCAAGCGGCCCGTAAAAACATTTGTTACAGAAAAAATGAAAACGAAGCGTGAGGCTAGCGTCCCTCAGCAGCCCGGGAAACCATTTTCCTTTTCCGTAAGCAATATCCAGATCATTGATGGCAACATCGAGTTCGAAGACCGGCCAGTTAAGTCGAAACACGAGATCACCCAGATCAATATCGCGATCCCCTTCATCTCCGACCTTCCCGCCTATGTGGAATCCTTTGTGCAGCCCTCGTTCAGCGCCCTGGTCAACGGTTCGCCATTCACCGCCCGGGGAACGACAAAGGTTTTTTCCGACTCGTTCGAGACCTCCTTCGATATCGCGCTCAAGGATCTCGACATACCCTACTATCTTGGCTATGCGCCTCATGCGCTTAATGTAAAGGTTCTTTCCGGCAGGCTCGACGTGGAAATGAAACTTGCCTACCGCCAGTATACGAACCGTGCTCCCACGCTGATACTTACCGGCGAAACACGGGTGAGGGACTTTGCGGCAACGATAAAAAAAATACCGGGCGATTTCCTGAAGATACCGCTTTTGAGCGTAAAGGATATCTCGTTCGATCTCGGGTGCGGAAAAAGTAGAAATCAGCGCGATCGCTACCGAGAAGGGGTCGGTCGCTCTTTCCCGTTCTGTTGACGGACAGCTGAACGTTGCCTCGCTCATGACCGCCTCGCCGGAGAAAACTTCCCCGACAGCAGAAGTCTCCTACGCTTGGACCGTCTTGCTCAGGTCCCTGGTGATCGATGGTTATACGGTGAAGATAGCCGACCGGAGCCTTGCCGAGCCCTTCGGCATCACCCTCGACGATATCAACTGCAAGGCCCGGAACATCTCGACGGCGAAAAATGCAAAGGGAACGATCTCCCTCGCGATGCGGGTGGAGCGTAAAGGGAACGCCTCCGTTGACGGCGACTTGACCCTGGATCCTCCTGTCATTGACTTGGCCGTAAATCTCAAAGGGATCCCGCTCAAACCGGCCCAGCCTTTTCTGGCTGAACGGACGCAGATCCTTCTTGCAAACGGGACGCTCACGATGAACGGCAGGCTTAACGCGCGCCAGGAAGGAACCGCAGGGCTGAAAGCCGCCTACAAAGGGACGCTCCGGGTAAACAAGCTATCGCTTCTCGACAAGATCACTGCCGAGGAACTGCTTACGTGGGACACGCTTCACCTGGGTGGTATGGATATCCGGTACGCCCCGCTGTTCGTGCATATCCCGGAAATCTCGCTTACTCATTTTTTCTCGCGCATCATCGTCAACGCAGACAGGACGATCAACCTGCAGGAGGTCTTCAAAGCCCCGGCACCCGGTGGAAGAAGCAACGACTCCGACTAGCACCAGTCCACAACAAGCGGATGCCACGGTGGTCGCGCAACAGGAACCTGCGCAGCAGCGAACCATCCGCATCGACAAGATAACGCTTCAGGGCGGTACGATCAACTTCACCGATGAGAGCATCAAACCGCGGTTCAGCTCCAACCTGCTTGATATAGGCGGACGCATTTCCGGGCTCTCGTCTGACAAAGACACAAACGGAGAGGTCGAGCTCAGCGGCAAGTATGACCGCTATGCCCCCCTTGAGATCACCGGCAAGGTCAACCCGCTCAGGGACAATCTCTATTTGGAGCTCAAGGCGAATTTCAAGGACATGGACCTGACCACGGGCAGCCCCTATTCGGGCCGTTATACCGGCTACGCTATCCAGAAGGGAAAGCTTTCCTTCCAGCTTGAATACCTTATAAAGGAAAAAAAGCTTGATGCCAAGAACAGCATCTACCTTGATCAGTTCACCTTCGGCGATCCCATTGAAAGCCCTGAAGCGACAAAGCTTCCGGTGAAGCTCGCCGTGGCGCTCCTGAAGGACAAGGACGGGAAGATCGAGCTCGATATCCCGGTCTCGGGCGATCTGAACGATCCCAAGTTCAGCGTGGGCCGCATAATACTCAAGGTCATCGTGAACCTGCTCGTGAAGGTCGCGACATCGCCCTTTGCCCTTCTGAGCGCTGTCTTTGGCGGCGGCGAAGAGCTCGGCTATGCCGAGTTCGATTACGGCTCCGCGGTCCTGACGGATGCGACGAAAAAGAAGCTCGATATTATAGTGAAGGCCCTTAATGACCGGCCTGCGCTCAAGATGGACATCGTCGGCCATGCAGATCCTGAGAAAGACCGCGAAGGGTTGAAACAAGACCGCATGCTGAAAAAGATCAAGGCCCAGAAGATCAAAGAAATGCTTGCGAAAAACAACGAGGCGCCCTCCCTTGATTCAATAACCGTGACATCAGAGGAATATCCCGTGTACCTGAAACGGGCATACAAAGAAGAAAAATTCCCGAAACCCCGTAACATGATCGGCATGGCAAAGGATCTGCCCGTGCCCGAGATGGAGAAGCTCATGCTTACCAACACGAAGGTGACCGATGAAGACCTGGAGGCACTCGCCGAGGAGCGGGCCCGGTCGGTCAGGGACTATTTGTTGCAGCCAAAGCAGCTGGATCCGGAGCGGATCTTCATCGTTGAATCCAAAACCCTCGAGGTGGAGAAAAAAGAAGGGGCCAAAAACAGTAGAACCGACTTTGTTCTGAAATGATCAGCAAACCGGTTTACGCAATGGGAGAGCAATCCGAAGTGCTCATCACTGCCCCAAAGACGGGGCCCATGATTATCATTTTTTTAGCGAGGCGAATTCACGCGTCCCACCGCTGCTTGACTTTTTAACATGTTATGATATATATGAAATACAACTTAATAACCTACTCTCCATCACACACAAACCATAATCGCATTATACTTTGGTATTAAAATATTATTTAACCACACGCCAATCCGGGCAGCTTGCAGCTGATTCTGTGCGGATTTCGGTAGAGAAAGGAGATTACACATGTTGAAAGAGTTCAAGGAATTCATATTGCGGGGAAATGTGGTGGATCTCTCAGTCGGTATCATCATCGGCGGGGCCTTTGGGAAAATCGTCACCTCCCTCGTCAATGATGTCCTGATGCCGCCATTAGGGAAGATCATGGGAAATGTGGACTTTAGCGATTTGTTCATCAACCTCTCGGGAACCTCGTATCCATCACTGGCTGCAGCCAAGGCAGCGGGGGCAGCCACGATAAACTACGGGTTATTCATCAACACGGTGATCGATTTTCTCATCGTAGGGGTGGCAATATTTTTTACGATCAAACAGGTCAATCGTTTAAAGAGACCCGTAGAGGTAGCAGCCCCGGCGACAAAGGCATGCCCCTATTGTCTGTCCAATGTACCGCTTAAGGCTACCCGTTGTTTTGCCTGCACTTCAGAACTAAAGGCTGCATAAAAAAATGACGCGAAAAGGAGAACGAAAACATGAATGAATGATTGCCATAGTATGCGCCATTGAGCGGCGGATTCGATTGTTCGCCATAAGCCATAATTTAACTTTATTTTAAGAAAGGAATCGAGCCATGAAATGTAAAAAATCTTTTCTGATTACGCTTGCGCTTTTGTCTTTGCTGGTAGCCGCGGTCGCTGCGTCTCCCGCGCAAGCGGCGTCACATCCGGGGTATGTCTATACCACGGACGATAAAACTCCCGTGCATGACATGGACGGACATTGCGTTCGCACAATCGAGTGGCAGAAAGAGTACGCCACCAAGGAATGCAATCCCGAGTTGGTACCGGTGCCGAAGGTCGCCGCGCCAGCACCGGCCCCTGCTCCCACGCCAGCGCCGGAACCAACTGCTGCACCTGCTGCAGCCGCAGCTGCGGGTGCGGTTGTTGTTGCTGAAAAAGACAGCGATAATGATGGTGTACCCGATAGTGCGGATAAATGTCCCGATACGCCTGCCGGCGTAAAGGTAGATGCGAACGGATGTCCCGTTGACAGCGACAATGACGGCGTACCGGATTATCTGGACAAGTGTCCCGGCTCACCCGCTGGCGCAACGGTTAACGCGGAGGGCTGCGTGGTTAAGATTACCCTCAACGTGCAATTTGATTCGGGCAAGGCGGTGGTCAAGTCGCAGTATCTGCCTGAGCTCGAACAGTTCGCTCAGGCCTTGAAGCAGAAACCTGAAGTGCATGTAGAGATCGAGGGCCATACGGACAACGTGGGCAACGCAGCGAAGAACAAGTCGCTTTCCGAAGCCCGGGCAAAGGCAGTTCGCGACGTGCTGGTCAAGAAATACGGCATTGCCGCCGACCGTGTTACGGCAAAAGGATACGGTATGGAAAAGCCGGTGGCCGGGAATGACACGCCCGAAGGCAGGGAAAAGAACCGGCGCGTAGACGCGGTCAGGGTGAAGTAGCGAGATACTTATTATCCGTCTCTATGGACAAGGACGGCTGTCATCGAGACGACGAAGTAATAGGCCGGTTATAGGGCCAGGGGGTATCACGCCTCCTGGCTCTTCTTTCGGAGAAATCGTTTCCATTATGAAGGTCAAGGGCATCAGGGAGCGAACCTTCAACAAGATCAAGGACTCTATTACAGTTCGATAGGCAGTTGTTGAGAGTTGTATCGCAGAGAGCAAAGAGGCATTATTCTATCAAGGAAAAGGAGGGTATTATGATGAAGCGCAGTCTGGTGGTAATGGTTGTAGGTATTTTTCTGCTGGTCGCATCGTTCTCATTTGCAGCAGCGCCGAAGACGTATCAGGTGACGGGGCCGATACTGGAGCTGAAGGATGACATGATCGTTGTCGAGAAGGGCAAGGACCGCTGGGAGATCGCCCGCGGAGCTGACACCAAAGTGACGGGTGATCTCAAGGTCGGATCCAAGGTAACGATCGAATACCGCATGAATGCGGCCACGATCGCGGTCAAGGATGCTGGCAAGAAAAAAGGGAAATAAATTTGTCTGAGGCAGACACCGAGGGCGTCACGTGAAAACCAGGAGACCGGCTGAGTCGACGAGAATGATCGGGAAAAAGAGAAAAGGGTTATGAACAAAATAAAATTAAGCATCATGATTTTGTGCATTGGCTTGGTGGCGGTTGCGTCAAGTTCTTTTGCCGAGGAAAATAAGGAGAAGAAGGCATTAAGCGATGAAGCCGAGGTTTCGTATGTAAAAACCGATGGCAATACGCAGGTTACCAGCCTTGCGGCAAAAAATCTGCTGAAGTATCAATTTAACGAGAAGGTGCTGGGGAGCTGGAAGATCGGCGCCTTGAGTGCGGAAACAGCCGGCGTAAAGACCGCGGAAAACTATTTCACGGATCTCAAGCTGGATTATCTGTTCACACCACGGATATATTCCTTTGTGACCGGGGGCTGGCAGCAGAATAGATTTGCCGGCGTCGATGAGCACCTGTACGGCGGAGTCGGCGCGGGTTATAAGTTCCTGGACGGTCCGAAAAATTTTCTGGTGGGTGAACTGGGTGTACAGTATGTAAGCGACAAGTATACCGATGATACCACTAAAAACTATCCTGGCGGACGGGCCTTCGCAAAGTACACCTATGCTTTCACAGAAAAGAACAAGTTCTCCCAATCCCTGGAATATCTTAACGACTTCGATAATTCTGAGAATTATAAAGTGAATTCGGAGACAGCGCTCATATCAGCGTTAAATGATATTCTCTCTCTGAAGGCCGCTTATGTCGTAAATTATACAAACGCACCGGTGCCGGCTACGCTGAAAAAGAAAGATACTACAACAACAATGGCACTGGTGCTTAACTACTAACTGGATCCGGTCTTGCCTCACTTGGGGAGTATCATTTCCCGGTGGGCGTCCTCGTGCGGCTGGTCGCGGGAAAAAAGAGCTGGTCGCAGGCAAACGTTTCAACAACGGGAGGCGCCATGGAGAACCAACGAAATGCCTATGAAAAAAAGCTCTATGCGCAGATACAAGAATGGAGCGTGGATATCTCTCTGCTGAGGGTCAAGGCAAACTCGGCCAGGGCCGACGTTAAGATAGATCACTATAAAGCCATCGAAACCCTGGAGCGCAAGCAAGATGAGGTAAGGATGAAGCTTCAGGACTCGATGGCCGCAGGCGATCGGTCACGGATAGACCTCAAAAGAGGAGCTGAAAAAGCCTGGTCTGAAGTCCAGGCCGCCTGACACAGAGGCACGGAGAGTTTCAGCGGTGAGTGGCCATGAGGGTGGATAGACCGGAGGTCGAAGGGTTTTAGTTACTAATGAATCAAATGCCCTCGCAGTGTATGGCTCAGTATTGTGATCGGCATCGCGCCGAGGCGTTGCCGTATTTTATACGATGACGGCCCCGCGAGACCCTGAAATGGGATTTCGCGGGGCATTTTTTTATTCAGAAAGCCTTCACCATGATCTGAAATAGTTTCAGGGTTGCCGCACAGCACCGCTATAAAATATCTTGCATCTGATGCCTAGAAAGCCCTTTGTCTTTCTGTAAAGATCAGAGAACTGGCTGCCAAGGGACGTGACCGCGCTCACCGCGCCGACCCCGGGACTGTCGAAGGGACCGACGAGGCTTTGTGTGAATTTTGCGCATCCCTTGTCATCGAGAAGCGCCACGGTCACCGCATCATATCGTTTGTTGACAAGATCGAGCCTGCCTTTCAGAGCGACCCGATTATGGGGGGTCGCGAGGGCGCAGTCCGTTGCGTCCGCAACACCGTCCTTGATCTTCCAGTGCGAGATGAACTGTGTGATGGCGCCTTGCCCTCCCCGGGTCTGGTTATACAGGTCCCCGTACCGGTACGCCTTGAGCGCAACACTACTGACCGTGAGCGCAACGGTGCCGATGATCGGGCCGGCGACGAAGAACGTGCCAAGGTCGACAAGGTTGAACTCCTGGGTCGTTTCATACGATGAGAGGGCCTTGTCGAGATCCATCGTATACATAACGAGATCATCACCCCGGAGAGAAATAGTCCCGGCCAGGCTGTTTATCAGATTGCGGCTTCCCTTCTCTTTGATCGTCAAGGAGACGCCAAGATCAGCCTTCCCGCCGAGCACCTTGTTTGCGCCGAAGGACTCCTCAAGTTTCGGGATGTCAAGCTTCGATATCTTCAAATTGATTTTATACACAGCATCGACTTCTGACTTGTCTGCCGTGGCATCTCCTTCACCCTTTGCGCCGAAGATATCCATGGTAAGCGGTTTGAGCGTGATCACTCCTTTCTCCGCTTTGATGGGACTCTTGATGTTATCGATGTGGAGGTCTTTTTTCTGCATTGCCTTGCAGTCCATGGTTTCCCGTGAATGCGATGTTCTTTATAATAACTCCTGAAGGATCCGCTATTGAACAATCCTTGATTACCAGGTTGATCTCTTTCAACTCGATCTGTTCACCCGCTTTTTTGTCAAAGTAAACAAGCGTCCCGATGGCAAGAGGTTCGATATGATATATCCCCTTGGCCGCCTTCACCTGAGCCTTGATATTCTCGATCCTGAAGTCACTTTGCAGTATCTCCTTGCAGTCGAGGCTTCCGGTGAACGAGATGTTCTTGACGATATCCTTCGCGCTATCTCCTATCGACAGACCCGTGATTGCCAGATCGATGTCCTTCAACTCCGTCTTTTCACCCGTCTTCTTGTCAAGATAGACCAGTGTCCCCTGCGACAGCCTGAGTTTTTTCAAACGGGAAACTGCTCCCAGCCCGCCTTCAGCCGGTTTCTTTTCGGAGTTTTCGAAATTAAATTTCCCATCGGCGTGTTTCACGACAATGATGGTCGGTTTGAAAAGCTCGCAACTGCTGACCTTGAGTTGCTTCATCATCAGGGGGATCAACTCCACCCCCAGCTTGATTTTTTCGAGGGAAAGGATCTCTTCTCCCTTGTTGGCTATATGGACATCATGAGCCGATACCCGCACAGGAAAGAAAGAGAGCCCCATCTTCCCATTGATCCTGACATCCAGGCCGATCGCCCTGGATGCTGCGGTTTCGATGCCGGGCTTGTGAGCGTTGATGTCGAATAATAAGACAGCGACAATTGCGGCGATCACGATCAGGGCGCCGCTGCCCGCTATCACGAGAGCTTTTTTCCTTTCAGCTTTCATGGATCTGACTCCGTAAGAACCCATTCATAATGTTACGTATATATTTCACGATAAAAATTCAGAGTGCCGCTGACTATTACTCCTGTATAATACATTGTAGCATTTGTATATAATTTCTGCTAAAGTTGCATATATCGGCATTCCTTGCGTTTTTTTGCAAAGTCTGACTTAGGTTTTACTCAGATACAGACGACGAGCGGGGACAAGGACCCTATGACCAAAAATAAAGACATAAAAAAGAAATCTCTTCAGAAGACCGTTGTTCGCCTTACATCAGGCAGCGCTAAAAAGCCCGTTAAAGCCTTGCGCCCTGTTGTGAAGCAGAATTCATTGCGCGAGAACGGTAGCAAGAGTTTCACCATCGTCGGTATCGGCGCCTCAGCGGGCGGTCTCGAGGCTTTCGAGCAGTTCTTCAGTAACATGCCTCCGGACAGCGGCATGGCCTTCATTGTCGTTTCCCATCTTGATCCCACGCACAAAAGCATCCTCGGCGATCTCTTAAAGCGCTACACGAATATGGAGGTTTTTCAGGCGCAGGACGGGATGGCGGTAAAACCCAATTGCGTCTACCTCATCCCACCCAACAAGGACATGTCCATCCTGCACGGGTCCCTGCAGTTGTTTGAGCCTGCCAAGAGCCAGGGGATACGGCATCCCATTGATTTCTTTTTCAGGTCTCTGGCGGAAGACCAGGGTGAGAAGGCAATCGGCATCGTCCTTTCCGGGACCGGGAGCGAAGGCGCGCTCGGATTAAAGGCCATTAAAGGCGAGGGCGGCCTGGTGCTTGCTCAGGAGGTAAAGAGCGCCAAGTATGACGGCATGCCGGCGAGCGCCATTGCCACGGGAATTATTGATTATGTGCTGTCGCCGGACAAGATGCCGGCACAGCTCCTGAATTATATCCGGCGACCCTATGCCAGGCCCCTTCGAACGGTTGAAATACCGACGGGGAAGTCCCAGGACCTTCTGCAGAAGATCTTTGTGCTGATCCGGGCGCAGACAGGACACGACTTTTCCCTGTACAAGCAGAATACCATCCTGCGCAGGATCGAAAAGCGGATGGCCATTCACCAGATCGAGCGGTTGACGGATTACGTGACCTACCTCCGCAACAATCCCTCGGAGACCGAAGCGCTTTTCAAGGAACTGCTGATCAGGGTCACGAATTTTTTCAGGGACCCCAGCGCGTTTGAGGTCGTGAAAACGAAGATCCTGCCCCTGTTATTGAAAAACAGGCCCGCTGATACGCCCTTGCGGATATGGGTCCCCGGATGCTCCACGGGTGAAGAGGCATACTCCCTGGCGATCATCGTTCGTGAATATCTGCACGAACTGAAAAACAACGTCAAGGTCCAGATCTTTGCAACCGATATAGACGACACCTCCGTCGAGACAGCACGTGCCGGCATCTATCCCGAAAGCATAAGTGTTGACGTGTCTCCGGAGCGGCTGGCAAAATTCTTCGTGAAAAAGGGCGCAACGTACAAGGTCAAGGAGGATATCCGGGAGATGGTCGTCTTTGCCACCCAGAACCTCGTCAAAGACCCGCCCTTCTCACGGCTCGACATGATAAGCTGCAGAAACCTCCTGATCTATCTGAATTCGGCCCTCCAGAAGAAGGTCCTGCCCCTGTTCGGTTATTCGCTGAAGCCCGAGGGGATACTGTTCCTCGGGTCTTCCGAGACCATCGGCGACCATGCGGACCTGTATTCCGTGCTCGATAAGAAATGGAAACTCTATAAGGTCAAACGGTCCGCCGGCGCGCCGCTGTCTGTTGCCCCTCGTGCCGCGGCCCTGCGTGACACCGATGATACGGTTCCGCAAGCCCCCGGTCTCAGGAAGCCCGGGGCTCCCGGCATCGGCGAATTGACCGAACAACTGCTGCTGGAAAGCTATGCGCCGCCGTGCGTGATCGTGGATGAGAAAGGAGATATCTTCTACATCCACGGCAGGACTGGGGCGTATCTTGAGCCCGCTTCAGGAAAAGCGCGGCTCAATGTCGTTGAAATGGCACGCGAGGGACTGCGGCTCGAATTACGGACCGCCCTTCGCACGGCGGTCAGCCGGGGAAAGAACGTACTGGTCAACGGTCTTCACGTAAAGGCCAACGGTGGCTTTTTGACGGTGAACCTGGAAGTAAAATACATAAAAAAGCCGGAGCACCTGCAGGGACTGGCCATGGTCGTGTTTCATGAGGTTTTGCAAACCAAACGAGAGAAGCCCTCGCAGGGAAAATCTCTTCCCCGTGATAAATCACATCGTCACGTTGCCGAACTTGAAACGGAGCTCAAGTACACGAAAGAACACCTTCAGTCCACGATCGAGGAGCTCGAAACCTCCAATGAAGAGCTTAAATCGACGAATGAAGAGCTGCAGTCATCCAACGAAGAACTGCAGAGCACGAACGAGGAGCTCGAGACCTCGAAAGAGGAGCTCCAGTCGGTCAACGAAGAGCTTCTAACGGTCAATGCAGAGCTGCAGAGCACGATAGACGAACTGATGCATGCCAGCAGTGATATGAACAACCTGCTGGCCGGCACCCAGATAGCCACCATTTTTTTAAGCAACGACCTGCGTCTCAGGCGGTTCACGCCGGCGGCGACCGATATCATCAGCCTGATTGAGGCGGATATGGGCCGCCCTGTCAGCGACATCGTCCTGAAGCTGGAATATCGTGAATTGGCGCAAGACGCAAATGATGTGCTCAGGACCCTGGCCTCGAGAGAGAAGGAAGTGCGGAGCAATAACGGGCGCTCGTATTTAATGCGGATCATGCCGTACCGTACCGTTAAAAATGTCATTGACGGAGTTGTCATCACGTTCAGCGATATAACCGAGCAGAAAAATACTCAGGAAGCGCTCAGGGATGCCCTCGCCTTTTTCGAAGGCATTGTGGAGACCGTGCGGGAACCGCTCGTGGTCCTTGATGCCGACCTTCGCGTGATACTCACCAACAAAGCCTTCTATAAGACCTTCAAGGTCGCCCCTGCAGATACTGAAAAGAAACTCATCTATGAGCTCGGAGATCGTCAATGGGACATCCCGGCGATCAGGGAACTTCTCGAAAAGGTCCTGCCCGGCAAATCCCAGTTCAGTGATGTCAGGGTTGACCACGAGTTCCCGGGTATAGGACATCGGACCATGGTGCTCAATGCCCGCGAGATATTCCAGCAGAGAACGCAGACCAAGGCGATCCTCCTCGCCATAGAAGATGTCACCGATCGGAATGAGACATGAAAAAACAAACACTATCGGATGATCTCTCGGCCCTTCGCATAAAGGCGGAGAAAAAATTGAAGGACCAGATGGAGAGGCTGCAAAAGCTCTCTTCCGAGGATATGCGGGACCTCGTCTACGAGTTGGGGACACACCAGATCGAACTGGAGATACAGAACGAAGAACTGCGCAGGGCCCAGGAAGAGCTGGAGGCATCGCGCAGCAGGTATACGGAACTGTATGACTATGCGCCCGTCGGCTATTTTACCTTTGATGCGCGCGGACTGTTGCAGGAGATGAATCTTACCGGCGCTCAACTGCTGGGAACCGAGAGAGGGCGGCTTCTCAATCAACCCTTTGTCCGGTTTATTGCAGAGGCAGGGGACCGTGAAATATTCACCAAACATTGCGAGGAGGTCTTGCAAAAAGAGGGCAAGCATACCTGTGAGATCAGGCTCAAGAAAAAAGACGGCACACTGTTCTATGCAAAACTCCAGAGCATTGCAAAGGAAAATAGCGACGGCAGATCCGGCTTGATTCATACCGCGATCCTCGACATCACCGACCGCAAGGAGGCGGAAGCTGCACTGCTCAAGGCGGGTGCCCTGCAGACCGCGATCTTCAACAGCGCCAATTTCTCGAGCATCGCCACGGACGCGAAGGGCGTCATCCAGATCTTCAACGTCGGCGCCGAACGCATGCTGGGCTACACGGCCGCCGATGTGCTGAACAAGATCACCCCGGCCGATATTTCCGATCCGCAAGAAGTGATCGCGCGGGCCAAGGCGCTCTCCGTCGAACTCGGGACCCCGATCACGCCCGGCTTTGAGGCCCTGGTGTTCAAGGCCTCGCGCGGGATCGAGGACATCTACGAGCTGACCTACATCCGAAAGGACGGCAGCCGTTCCCCGCGGTGGTGTCCGTCACGGCGCTGCGCGATGCGCAGGACGCCATCATCGGCTATCTGCTGATCGGCACCGACAACACCGCGCGCAAGCAGGTCGAAGAGGAGCGGCTGAAGCTCGATACGATGTTGAAGGAGAAGAACGTCGAGCTGCAGAGCGCCAAGGTCGTAGCGGAAAAAGCCAACCTCTCGAAATCGGATTTTCTTTCCAGCATGAGCCATGAGCTGCGCTCCCCGCTCAATGCGATCCTCGGGTTCGCCCAGTTGATGGAGGAGTCAAATGCTCCGGCGCCAACGCCCGGCCAGAAGGAAAGCATCGAACAGATCCTCCAGGCGGGATGGCATCTGCTCGAACTCATCAACGAGGTCCTCGACCTCGCAAAGATCGAGTCCGGGAAACTGTCGCTGTCGCCGGAGTCGGTTTCACTGGCCGAGGTCATGGTCGAATGCCGGGGCATGATCGAAGGTCAGGCGCAAAAGCGCGGCATCCACCTGATCTTCCCCCAATTCAGCATCCCGTGCTTCATCCATGCCGACCGGACCCGGTTGAAGCAGGTTCTCATCAACCTTCTTTCCAACGCGATCAAATACAACCGCGAGCAGGGAACGGTCGAGGTGACCTATGCCGCGAGCGCCCGGGGACGCATTCGTATCAGCATCAGGGACACCGGCGTTGGATTGCCTCCGGAAAAGGTGGCGCAGCTTTTCCAGCCGTTCAACCGGCTCGGACAAGAGGCCGGCGGCGAGGAAGGCACTGGCATCGGCCTCGTGGTTGCCAAGAAACTGACCGAACTGATGGGGGGCGTCATCGGCGTGGAGAGCACCGTCGGAGTCGGAAGCGTGTTCTGGTTCGAACTGATGATCGCGGCTGAGCCGCAACTTGCCTCTTCCGGCGTCGAACGTGAAACACCTGCCCAATCGCAGGTACCGGGCAAAGCGCGGGTGCGTACCGTGCTCTATGTGGAGGACAACCCGGCCAACATGAAGCTGGTCGAGCAGATCATCGCGCGCCGCCCCGACCTGCGGCTGCTATCCGCGGTGACCGGGACCGCCGGCATCGAGCTTGCGCACGCGAACCAGCCGGACGTGATCCTGATGGACATCAATCTGCCGGACATCAGCGGCATCGATGCCCTGAGGCTTTTGCGCAAAGACCCGGCCACGGCGCACATCCCCATCGTTGCCGTCAGCGCCAATGCGATGCCGCACGACATCGAGAAGGGTCTGCAGGAAGGGTTCTTCCGGTATATCACCAAGCCGATCAAGGTCAGCGAGTTCATGGACACGCTGAATACGGCGCTGGAGTTTGCAGAAAAAGGTGTTGGGCGGAGCACGTAAACCGAACCCGGACAAACAGGAAACAAAGATAAATTCGTTTTACCATGGATAGCCGCGGATTGAAAACAATAACTATGAATTTTACTTATTATCCGTGACCATCAGTTTCAATCCGTTGTAAATCTGATTTTAAGGAACTTTCATGATCAATTCATCCGACATTCATAACGCCAAAATCCTGATCGTCGACGATCAGGAGGCCAATGTCAAGCTGCTCGATAGCGTGCTGCGCGAAGCCGGGTATGCTTCCATCACCTCTACGACGAATCCGCATACGGTCTGCGAGCTTCACCGCAGGAACCGCTACGATCTGATCCTGCTCGATCTCCTGATGCCCGGCATGGACGGTTTCCAGGTGATGGAAGGCCTGAAGGAAATCGAAAAGGACGGCTATCTCCCGGTCCTGGTGATCACCGCTCAGCCGGAGCAAAAGCTGCGCGCCCTGCAGGCCGGCGCGAAAGATTTCGTCAGCAAACCGTTTGATCTTGCCGAAGTGCGGGCACGCGTTTACAACATTCTGGAAGTGCGCCTGTTACAGAAGAAATTACAACATTACAACGACGAGCTGGAATTGCGCGTGAAGGAGCGGTCTGGAGAGTTGATCACCGCAAACGAGCAGCTCTCGCAGGAAATAGATCAGCACAAAGAGACGGAGGATTCACTCCGGAGCGCGTATGCGGAGATCGAGCAGTTAAAAGACCGGTTCCATGCCGAGAACATCTATCTTAATCAGGCGATCGATCGAGAGTACAACTTCGGCGAGATCATCGGGCGAAGCAATGCCCTCCAGCATGTGTTCTTCCGGGTCGAACAGGTGGCGCCCCAGGACACGACCGTTCTCCTCCTCGGCGAGACCGGCACGGGGAAGGGAGCGGTGGCGCGCGCCATCCACAGCAGGAGCGGCCCCGCCCGGCAAGAGTTGCCGATGATAACGGTCAACTGCTCGGCGCTCCCGGCGAACCTTATCGAGAGCGAGCTCTTTGGACGGGAAAAGGGCGCATTCACCGGCTCCACTGAGCGGCAGATGGGGCGCTTCGAACTTGCCGACAAGGGAACCCTGTTCCTTGACGAGATCGGCGAGATGCCGATTGAGCTGCAAACCAAGCTGCTCCGGGTCGTCCAGGACGGCGAGTTCGAGCGGCTGGGCGGATCCAAGACAATCAAGGTCAACGTGCGGATCATCGCGTCCACCAACCGGAACCTGGAAGAGGCGATACGGAACAACACGTTCCGGGAAGACCTGTTCTACCGGCTGAATGTTTTCCCCATCACGATCCCGCCGCTCCGGCAGCGCAAGGAAGACATCCCGCTTCTCGTGGATTATTTTGTCGCCAAGTTCAACAAGAAAACAGGAAAGAAGATCGAGACCGTGCCGAAAGAGACCCTGGACATGCTTCAGGCGTACAACTGGCCCGGTAACGTGCGTGAGCTGGAGAGCATCATCGAGCGGGCGGTGATCACGAGCCAGGGGGCCGCGCTGCGGGTATTGGACCGGTTCGAGACTTCCCGGAAAACTGAGGATCAGGCAGCGGAACAAGCAGCGCATGGCGCCAAGGGCCTTAGCGAGCTGCAACGGGATCGCATCCTTCAGGTGCTCCAGCAAACCAATTGGCGTATCGAGGGGAAAAACGGGGCAGCGGCGGTCCTCGGTCTCAACCCCAGCACGCTTCGCGGCAGGATGCGGAAAGAAGGTATCCGCCGTTCATAAGATAGAGTAACTGCTCAGGAATTTAGGCTGAAGCTGCAGTGTATCCACCTGAATCACTATAATAAAAACGTATCCGAAAAAAAGTAAAAAACCGCCGCAGAGACATCCCGCAGAGATCGGTATCTCATTCATAGACTGAGTTCCTCCAATAAATACGACGTTTGACCTGTCCATATTTCACATGAGATCTGTTTTATTTTCTATTAACTGTGCTATAATACTAAATAAAAAATTTCGCTTCGGTTCAACTGCCCTTTTTCAGGATCACGGACCGGCTCGTTTGTATCGTATCATCATAATAACCCCAAATTGTTATACATATAAACAAAGACATGAAGAAATCCCCTGCACAGACAGACAGTCTCGCCGCTCTTCGCCGGAAGGCCGAGGAAAAGCTGCGCACACAGGTCGAGAGGCTGCAAAAGCTCTCTTCCCAGGATATCCGGAGCCTTGTCCACGAGCTGGGGACGCACCAGATAGAATTGGATATGCAGAACGAAGAACTGCGCAGGGCGCAGGAGGAGCTTGAGGCATCGCGTAGCAGGTACGCAGAACTGTATGACTTTGCACCGGTCGGCTATTACATATTAGACAAAGACAGCCTGATACGCGAGATGAATCTTACCTGCGCTCTCCTGCTGGGGATCGAGAGGGGATCGCTGCTCAATAAACCCTTTGTCGGTTTTCTTGCAGGGCCGGAGGACAAAAATATTTATTTCAAACACCGGGAGGAGGCTTCTCAGTCCCAGGGCAAGCATACCTGTGAGATCAGACTCAAGAGAAAAGATGGCTCCACGTTCTACGCGCAACTCCAGAGCATAGCGAAGGAAGATAAAGACGGCAAAGCCGGGTCTATCTGTAGCGCGATCCTTGACATAACTGACCGCAAACACGCTGAAGAATTGCTCCAAAAGTCATATGCCGAGCTGGAATTGCGCGTGAAGGAGCGGTCCGGAGAGTTGATCACCGCAAACGAGCAGCTCTCGCAGGAAATAGAGGACCGCAAAGGGGCGGAAAAATCACTCAAGAGCTCGTATGCGGAGATCAAGCAGCTAAAAGACCGATTCTATGCCGAGAACATCTATCTTAAGCAGGTGATCGATCGAGAGTACAACTTCGGCGAGGTCGTCGGGCGAAGCAATCCCCTTCAGTATGTGTTCTTCCGGGTCGAACAGGTGGCGCCCCAGGACACGACCGTTCTCCTCCTCGGCGAGACCGGCACGGGGAAAGGAGTAGTGGCGCGCGCCATTTACAACAGGAGCAGCCCCGTGCGGCGCACCGGGCCGTTTGTAACGGTCAACTGCTCGGCGCTCCCGGCGAACCTTATCGAGAGTGAGCTCTTTGGACGGGAAAAGGGCGCATTCACCGGCTCCACTGAGCGGCAGATTGGGCGCTTCGAACTTGCCGACAACGGAACCCTGTTCCTTGACGAGATCGGCGAGATGCCGATTGAGCTGCAAACCAAGCTGCTCCGGGTCGTCCAGGACGGCGAGTTCGAGCGGCTGGGCGGATCCAAGACAATCAAGGTCAACGTGCGGATCATCGCGTCCACCAACCGGAACCTGGAAGAGGCGATACGGAACAATACGTTCCGGGAAGACCTGTTCTACCGGCTGAATGTTTTCCCCATCACGATCCCGCCGCTCCGGCAGCGCAAGGAAGACATCCCGCTTCTCGTGGATTATTTTGTCGCCAAGTTCAACAAGAAAACAGGAAAGAAGATCGAGACCGTGCCGAAAGAGACCCTGGACATGCTTCAGGCATACAACTGGCCCGGTAACGTGCGTGAGCTGGAGAGCATCATCGAGCGGGCGGTGATCACGAGCCAGGGGACCTCGCTGCAGGTATTGGACCGGCTCGAGACTTTCCGAACAATCGGGGAACAGGCAGCGCAGGACGCCAAAGGCCTTATAGAGCTGGAACGCGACCGCATCCTTCAGGTGCTTCACCAAACCAATTGGCGTATCGAGGGGAAAAACGGGGCAGCGGCGGTCCTCGGTCTCAACCCCAGCACGCTTCGAGGCCGGATGCGGAAAGAAGGTATCCGCCGTTCATAAACAAATGAAACGTAATACTCATAAAAGTATCACTCTTTGTGGCCCGTTCTATTTGACGGTTCTGTTAAATATGACGGCTGCCTCTGACGGTTTCCCCTTCATCGATATTTCTCAGTCTCTGCCTTATCCCGAACAATCAATGCCTTGTGCTCGACTATCCATAGTTTTCTCCCAGGCATAATAGTTGTAATACATTTAATACATCTAACGAGAAGGAGGCAACAAAATGAAAAAGTTACTTTTAGGTACAATCCTTTTGGCGCTGGCAATTGTCGTTCCTGTTCCAACAATGGCAGAGGTAAATATAAGTATTGGAATTCCTCTGCCGCCACCCATCATATTTCCGGCGCCTCCGGCAGTGATCGTAATGCCTGATACGAACTATGTGTACGTTGTTCCGGATGTAGATGCAGAAATGTTTTTCTGGGGTGGCTGGTGGTGGCGCTACTGGGACGGTTATTGGTATCGCTCATATTATTATAACCGGGGTTGGGCTTATTATAACAATGTCCCAAGTTTTTATTATGATGTAGACCCGGGTTGGAGAGGATACTACAGAGATCATAATTGGTATGGACACCCGTGGAACTATGAACGGATTCCTCACCAACAACTTCAACAGAACTGGAAGAGCTGGCGCAATGATCGATATTGGGAACGGCAAAGGACCTGGGGTGTCCAGGGCTATCAACCTCGACCGCATCAACAGAAACAGGAATTAAGACATCAAAGGCAGGAGCAATATCAGCAGAGGCCTGAGGTCCAGCGCCAGCGGCAACAGATGCAACAGCAACAAAGACAACCCGAGGTTAAGCAGCCTCACGGTCAGCAGCAAAAACAACAGCAACAAAGACAACCCGAGGTCAAGCAGCCTCACGGTCAGCAGCAAAAACAACAGCAACAAAGACAACCCGAAGTCAAGCAGCCTCAAGGTCAGCAGCAAAAACAACATCAACAAGGACAGCCCGAGGTTACAAGGCCTCAAGGTCAGCAGCAAAAACAGCAGCAACAAAGACAACCTGAGGTTCAGAAACATGAGGGACAGACGCAATCCCAACAAAAGCATTCTCAACCTAAAGGCAAGCAAAACCAGGGAGAATCAAAAAACAAGCAGTCTCAGGAAAAGCCTGAAAGAGAGAATGCAGAACATGGAGAACATGGAAGATAGGCGGACGGAAGTTTAAAAACGCAGTCATTGATACTATCTGTCCCTAATTATTATTCGAGGTGGTCCCCGGCGGCCAGCGATCGCGCTAAATGCGGACCCCCGGTTTGATAAAATTAGGAGGAGAGCATGCCAGAAAAAAATAACTCGGCGACCAACCAATCCGGGCATGGGGGCCATACCAACGGCAAAGGGAGTATCGTTCCGGGTGTGGGCACCCCATGCGGAAAAAGTTTATGTGACCGGAACCTTCAACGGCTGGAGCAAAACCACAACACCTCTCGTCAGTGAGAAGAACGGTTACTGGTCCGCTGACGTGTCAGAGGCAAAAGCAGGAGATGAGTACAGATACTTGATTCACGGTCCAAAGGGCTGCACCTCTCCCGGATCGACCCTTATGCCAGGAAGGTGACGAACGCGACCGGCAATGGAATTATCTATGACCCTAAGGCGTTCGACTGGGGTGGATAATAGCCTTCCATATGGCCACGGGGAATGAGCTTGTCATTTACGAAATGCATATCGGTACTTTTAATGTTAAAGAAAAGGGAAACCCGGGGACGTTTGACAGCGCCATTGAAAAATTGTCCTTATCTTCAAGAACTGGGTATCAATGCCATGGAAGTGATGCCGGTGATGGAGTTTTCGGGCGATTTTTCGTGGGGCTACAATCCGGCTCATCCCTTTGCCGTCGAAAGTATTTACGGCGGACCGGATGCATTTAAGCGATTTATTAAAGCGGCCCACGAGCATGGTATCGCCGTCATTGTAGATGTCGTTTACAACCACTTTGGTCCCGGCGATCTTGATCTGTGGCAGTTCGACGGTTGGAGCGAAAATGGATAAAGGGGGGATTTACTTTTACAATGATCATCGCTCGCAAACACCCTGGGGCGAAACGCGCCCCGATTATGGCCGGGATGAAGTGCGCCAATATCTGCGCAATAACGCTCTCATGTGGTTCGAGGAGTGCCACGTCGACGGACTGCGATGGGACATGATAATCTATATCAAAAGCATTGACGGTAATGACAGGAAATCCGGCCAATGATATTCCCGAAGGCTGGAGATTGATGCAGTGGATCAATGTGGAAATCCAACAACTGTTTCCCGGCAAGATCAGCATCGGCGAAAGTATGCGGAATAATCCCTGGATCACGAAAGATGTAGGGGCAGGCGGCGCAGGCTTCAATGCGCAATGGGATGCCGAATTTGTTCACCCCATCCGCCAGGCCGTCATCGTCCGTGATGATGCATCACGTGATGTGGGCGAGGTCTGCAAAGCTATCGAACATCGCTACGATTCAGACGCCTTCAAGCGCGGATTATTTATACCGAGTCGCACGACGAGATTGCGAATGGCCGGGCACGCGTGCCGGAGGAGATCTGGCCGGGAAAAGTGGACAGCTGGTTTTCCAAGAAGCGCTCCACGTTGGGCGCTGCTATTGTTCTTACTTCGCCCGGCATCCCGATGATCTTTCAAGGGCAGGAGTTGCTGGAAGATCGGTGGTTCCAGGATAAGGACCCGATCGACTGGTCCCGAGTTGAGGACGAAGCACGGTATTTTTGGAATGTATCGGGACCTGATCGCCCTGCGGCGCAACCGGTCGGGTGTGACACGGGGGTTATGCGGTCAAAATATCCATATCTATCATATTGACAATGAGGCCAAGGTCATCGCGTTTCCATCGCTGGGACAAACAGGGCCCAACCGACAGCGTCGTTGTGGTGGTTAATATGACGAATAAAAACCGCGATGGTTATGTCATTGGTTTTCCGCGGGCCGGACTGTGGAAAACGCGCTTTAACAGTGACTCCTACAACTATGGCCCGAATTTCGCCAATCATCCCACTCCTGACGTCGAAGCTCATGAGAAGGAAACCGATAAGCTGCCCTGCTCCGGCGAGATCGGCATCGGCCCGTACACGGTGGTAATTTTCTCGCAGGATGAATAGGACCGGACTTCGTGAGATGGAATGGAAAGAGGAGGCAGCGACCATAGAAAAAAGAGGCTGCAACGTGACTGGATTGATTTCAGACCCTGATAACTATTGTAATAACGATTGTGAGAGTGGAAAGAGATACATGAAAAGGAGCGTCAAATGAAAAAGAATATACGGTACATCATCGTCACGGTTCTGCTGCTCGTTTGCAGCGGCTGCTTCCCTGTTTTTGTTCCGGTTGAAGAAGGTGGACACGGAGGGGGCGGGCATGAGCACCACGATCAAGGTGAACACGGCGGTCACCATTAGGATCAATGGTTTGTCATGATGCTGCTGCTTGTTCCAGATCACTGCAATCGGCGTCATCGGAGATGGGGACGCTGTCTCAGCGCTAGAGTACGGTGCTGTCCGGATCCCCATGTGTTACGAATGAACGTAATTACGACGTAAGACTTACACTTGCATCAATCTTCGTGGCCCGTCCTATTTGACGGTTCTGTTAAATAGGACGGCTACCTCTGACGGGTTCCCATTCATCGCTATTCCTCAATCTGCACCTTATCCCAAACAATCAATGCCTTGCTCTCGCTCTGCCGTAGTTCTCCCTTGGGCTCGATAGTTGCAATACTTCTGGAATAAGAATATTCGCAAGTTGCTTTTCACAACTCTGTAATGAGAAGGGATGCTTATAGACAAAAAGGAGAGAGGTAATTCGGCCTGTCTTCTTCAAACCATCAATCACATCCAGCACAGACGCTGGACAGGAGAAATACCATGAGATCCAGCACACAGGACAAGACGGAAGACACATTTCGCAAAGTTATGGGCAAGCTCAGGGAGGCCACCAGGAAACTCAGCGAAAATCTGCAACTGGAAGCAAAAGGCAATGCCGAAAAGATAGCCGGAAAAGTGTAAGAGATGAATTCGGCGTGAAATAGTCAACAATACAATAACAAAACAACAAAAAGGAGAAAAGACAATGAAAATGAAAGCAGTGTATTCCGCAGTTCTGATGATAGCCGCGTTCGCACTGCTGGTGATCGGCGTGCCCGTGCATGCGTCCAAGACGGATGACCGCATCGAATCATCGGCTAAAAAGTCCTATAATTTCGAAACCTACCTCAAGGACGATGATATTAAGATCGAGTCCAAAGACGGCGCCGTCACCTTGACGGGGTCCGTCTCCGAAGAATCTCACAAATCGCTGGCCAGGGAGACCGTAGCTGGCCTGCCCGGGGTAAAAAGCGTGGACAACCGGCTGGAGGTCAAAGGCACGCCCCCCGCGGCAAACTCAGATGCATGGCTGACGACGAAGGTGAAAACCACGCTCTTGTTCCATCGAAGCGTGAGCGCAGGCAAGACCGAGGTTGAAACCAAGGACGGCATTGTGACCCTGCGCGGGAATGCTGCAAGCGAGGCACAAAAGGAACTGACGACCGAATACGCCAAGGATGTCGAAGGGGTCAAAGATGTCAACAATGAAATGACCGTACCGAAGAGCGGGAAAAAGACTCACGAGACGACGGGTGAAAAGGTTGATGACGCTTCCATCACCGCCCAGGTCAAGATGGCATTGCTGTTCCATCGCTCCACCAGCACCCTCAGCACCACAGTCACGACGAAACGCGGCGTGGTAACCGTGGGCGGCAAAGCCAAGAATACGGCTGAAAAGGACCTGGTTGCCAAGCTCGTAAGCGACATACACGGCGTCAAGCGCGTCAACAACCGGATGACCATCGAGTAGTTTAAATCCAATGTCAATGAGGCTGCCGGCCCGTTGCCTTGCCACGGCTGGGCAACGCGCCTGAGCAAGCCGGAAGGAGGATACTATGTTGTGGACAATTGCTGTAATACTGTTAGTTCTGTGGGCACTGGGGTTGGTGAGCAGTTACACCATGGGAGGGTTTATCCACATCCTGCTGGTAGTTGCCCTGATCGTGATTGTGGTCGGTTTCATTCAGGGGCGCGGCAGGGCATAAGCTGAACAAACGAGGTAAAGGAGGTGTCAAATGAAAACATACACGTTGATAGGGATCATCCTCATTGTTGTGGGGATCGCGGCCTTTGCGTATCAAGGCATCAGCTACACGACCAGAGAGAAGGTCGTTGATCTTGGTCCGGTCCATATGTCGGCTGACAGGACAAGAACTATTCCGCTGACGCCGATCGTGGGCGCTGTTGCGCTCGTGGGCGGTGTCGTACTGCTGGTCGCGGGAAGCAAACAGAGCTGATCGCAGGAAACGTTTGAGAAGGAGACCCTTCATGAAAAATAAATGGATAATAGTGGTATTGCTTGTAGTTGTGTCATTACTCGTTCTTTCAGCATGCTTTTTCCCGGGAGGACCACCACCACCACCGGGTCCGGGGCACGGACCAGGACACCTACCCATGCCTCCGCATCCGTAACCTGGCGTTTATGAGATTCGAAAGAATAACAGGGGTCGGCATCGCGCTGCCGGTCAAGGGAAGCAAAAAGAGCTGATCGCAGGCAAACGTTTCAATAACAGGGGGGTTGGCTATGGAGAACCAAAGAAATGCCTATGAAAAAAAGCTCTATGCGCAGATACAAGAATGGAGCGTGGATATCTCTCTGCTGAGGGTCAAGGCAAACTCGGCCAGGGCCGACGTTAAGATTGATCACTATAAAGCCATCGAGACCCTGGAGCGCAAGCAAGACGAGGTAAGGATGAAGCTTCAGGACTCGATGGCCGCAGGCGATCGGTCACGGATAGACCTCAAAAGAGGATCTGAAAAAGCCTGGTCTGAAGTCCAGGCCGCCTAACACGGAGGCACGCAGAGTTTCAAATGTGCGGGGCCGCAGAGTGCACCCGGCAAGCGGAACGTTGTCTCATAAAAAAGGAGGATTGATATGCTTGGAACGATTTTGATCGTGGTTGTGGTCTTGATGCTGCTTGGCGCACTGCCCACGTGGCCTCACAGCCGGCAGTGGGGTTACGGCCCGACCGGCGGACTGGGCCTGGTCCTGTTGATCCTGATCATCCTTTTGCTCCTGGGCCGGCTTTAAGCGATAAGCCTGCCGAAAGAGGAAAAAAGAGAAACTCGGCGCGATCCCGACCGCAAGCTCATTGCGAGGACGATCGGACCGACGCGCCGGTAGTTATTTAAGCCTGCAAGAACGCGAGCAAGAGGAGGATACCATGAAATCCAGCACAAGGGACAAGGCAGAAGGCAAGTTTCACAAAGTAAAGGGTAAGGTCAAAGAGGTAGCCGGGAAGCTCAGCGATAATCCCAAGCTGACAGCCAAAGGCAAAGTCGAAAAGATAGCCGGTAAAGTGCAAGAAAAGATCGGCCAGGTTAAGAAGGTCCTGGGTAAGTAGACAAGTGGCGTATCCTGTTGAAGTTGTCGTGAACGAGGAAGTGAACGGGTCACGGTCTGCCGGAAAATCGCCTTCAATTTGGCGACGCTGCAACGGGTGGTCGCCGAAGGCGTGGAGAAACAGGCGCACCTGGCATTCCTGACAGCGCAGCATTGCGAAGAGGGGCAAGGCTATTCTTTCAGGCGGCCGCTCATTGCGGAACAATTCGCCGTGCTGCTGGTTGCGGGGATATCCCGGAACGTCCGGCCAATGCCGTTGGTGCTTGTACCGTAGAAAAGAGGCAGGTCCATCACGCACGTGGGTAATGCAGCGTGTACGCTCTAACAAGGGGAGGTAACTATGCTTTGGACAATCTTTGTGATACTCGTAGTGCTCTGGCTGTTGGGGTTGATCAGTGGCTACACGATCGGTGGATACATCCACCTTTTGCTGATCATCGCAATCGTTGTGGTATTGATAAGGATCATTCAGGGTCGAAAGATTTTGTAGTCGATGCGGGGCTGAGACGTGGGCAAGAAACCTTCCCGGGAAATACCCTCAGGAGGCTGCACGGGTAGACGTGGCCTGCAGAGGTCTCTGAGCTTGTTTACCGGCGTACTGTCTCCCCATCACACTCCTCGCATGTCAAGGAGAACTACCATGATCGACGCAACCATTAAGATGACGGTGCCTGCCGGCAAGCGGAAAGAGGTCCTTCAAACGATGATAGCAATACTCGGCCCGATCCGGCGCGAGCAAGGCTGCATAAGCTGCAATTGCTACGTGGACGTGGAGGATGAAGGTATATTCTTCTTTAAAGAGGAATGGATGACCAGGGAAGACCTGGACAATCATCTGAGGACCGACCGGTTTGCTGTCCTGATCGGGGCAATGAGCCTGCTCAACTCGGAGCCGGAAATCAGGTTCGACACCGTTGAATCCATGGCAGGAGCTGAGGATATAAAAGCTGCTCACGCATGATGCAAGAAAAAAAGGCTTATTTATAGAGCTGTTGATCTTGTTTTTATCGGGAGTTTCAGAAACACCCTGCATTTAATGATAGAAAATCTAATTTGAGGAGGAGAGAAATGAAAAAGGTTAATTTGCCGGCTGTAACGAAGAAGGTTGCTTTGGTGGCAATATCAATGGTGTTTGGGTTGGCCTTGTTTTCGGGGTGCGCAACACTCAAGGGTGAATCAACTGGTGAATATATAGACGACGCGACGATTTCATCAAACGCCAATTCGGTAGTAGTTAAAGATCCGGATGCTCATTTTCTGAAGATCGATGTGACGACAACAAAGGGCGATGTCGTTCTCCAGGGTTATGTCAACAGCAAAGACACCGAGGCACGGATCGTTGGCAAGATCAAGGAAATTAAGGGTGTTAAATCCGTGAAGAGCCTCTTGTCCACACAAAAGGTCGAAACAACGGGTGAATTTATCGACGACGCGACGACCACGACACAGGTTAATGGGATAATCGTTGCAGACCCGGATGCTCATTATCTGAAGATCGATGTGACGACAACAAAGGGAGAAGTTCTTCTCCAGGGTTTTGTGAACAGCAGAGAAACCGAGGCACGGCTTGTAGAAAAGATCAAGGAAATTAAGGGTGTTACATCCGTGAAGAGCCTCTTGAAGCTGCAAGAGAAATAGTAAAGGGATATGAAGAGATATAGATATAAAGTATGAATACTGACACACTGCATGATTAAGGAGGTGCGCCATGGAACTAAGTCTGGTGCAGGCATTTTTAATGGGTTTTGCTATCGCCACGGTGCTCTTTTTTTTAATCAGCGGGCTCGCATGGATCAAGATGACGCCCGGCATGGACCGGGAAGATTCCCTGGCCCTTGTCGATCTTACCAACGGGAAATATGTGTCCGAGATCGTGCAAGAAGGCCATATGCGGATTAAAAAAATGACAGCTCTGCCGAAGGAGATGGCGGACAAGGAGTTGGAACCAAAGCATGCGGCCGCGGAAATGGCGCGGTTTTCGCGGGAGATGATAGACTTTTATATTGCAGCGGGCAGCAATGGCGGGAAGAAACCGTACCTGCACTAACGAGCTGGAGGGGATACCCTATGAAACTCCTGGATCAATTCATCGTGCAAGTAGGTAAGCAGCCTGCAGACTGGACCAGCCAGGATGTACAAAACTATATGGACTATGTAAAAATGCATGTGACGGAGGAAGCCGCGCCAAAAAGATATGATCACCGGTCGAACGGTGTGCGGATACCTACCGGTCGCGAAAGGAGATACACATGATGAAAATTCGCAAAAGCGTCATCGCAGCGCTGGCCGTGGCTTTCCTGTTTGTCGGGCTGTCCGGTTGTAAGAAAAACGAAGGCCCGGCAGAGCGCGCCGGCAAAAAATCGACAAGACGGTAGAACAAGGCGGAGAGCAGATCGAAAAGGCTGGTAAGAAGATCCAGGATGACGCCAAGGGGAAATAGCCCTGTTCACAGAGCGCAGCGTGAAGCAGTTGAGGACTGCCGGGCCGGTGACAGCCAGGACGACCACTGATGTGGTCGATCATGCCGACGAACATCCAAGGAACCCCGCCCGCAGAGAGGTCGTTTGTAAACTGTTCGGTGACAGGATCGATGGGTTTGTCTGCATGCCAGGAAAAAAGCCCTGGCTGCGTGCGAAGAGCCTTTCTGCAAAGGCTGTTCCCTGTTCCCGGCACGGATAGCGTTCCACGGGCCGCTGTGGGGAGTATTATGCACAGGCCGCAGGAAATCAGATCAAGTCGCGATAACCGGGGCTCTGAGCAATTCGGCAGTCGAAGGGAGCGTTGTTGATGAGTGAATGGGAGCAGCAGGACGACGGCGTGGCGGTTCTTGAGCGCGAACCTGAAGAGAAGAGTCTGGAGCATGAGGGAAACGGCGCAAGCCTGCGGGATGATGCCGCCTCACCGGCGTAGTCCAGGACGGGATCAAGTATTACCTGCGGGAGATCCGGAAGACCCCGCTCCTTACCTTCGAGCAGGAGCAGAAACTCGCGAAGACGGACGGGGCAGGGTGACGAAGAAGCGCGTGCGCGGATGATCGCGGCAAATCTGTGGCTCTTCATCTCACGGTAAACGGTATATGAACCGGGGATTGCCGTTTTCGGACATCATCGCGGAGGGAAACATCGGACTGATCCGGGCGGTCGAAAAATTCCAGTACCAGCGCGGTTTCAGGTTCAGCACCTATGCGTGGTGGTGGATCAAGCAGTCCATCGAGCGGGCGATCGTGAACCAGGTGAGGATCATCCGCCTGCCGGTGCACGTTTCAGCGGCCGTCAATAAATAGACACGGACCTTGACGAAGCTGCAGCAGCAACTCGGGCGCGAACCGGACACTGAGGAGATCGCCGCGGAGATGAAGATAAGCGCCCGCAAGGTGAGGGCCTTATCCCAGGTAGTGCGGGACGTCTATTCTCTCGATACGTGTATCAGCGATCAAGAAGATGAAACATTCGAGGACGTTCTGAGCGACGACAAGGGGCGTTTACCCAACCATTCGTATGATGAGGGCCGCAGGCAAGAACATATCAATGAATGGCTTTCACAGTTGCCGGATATTGAGCGCAACGTGATCGAGTTGCGATATGGCCTTAAAAGCAAAGAGCCGCTCACCCTTGTGAACGTCGGCAAACAGTTCGGCCTCACGCGGGAGCGCATCAGGCAGATCGAGAATCAGGCGATCGCAAGGCTTAAAAACCTGATGAAGGTCAGAAACATGGTATTGGATGACATGCTGTAACCCGGGAAATCGTCATCCCCGTGGACGCATATCCATGAACTCCGTTTGAGAAGGTTCGCTGGAAAAGAAAATGCTTACCAGGAGAAACGAATATGTCGGAAACAACACTTGATAAGGAACTGGATGCGCTGAAGGCCGATTTCGCAATCCTGCGTGAAGAGATCGCCTCGCTTGCCGCAGAGCGTGAAGAATTTCGACGGAACGAAAGCTGCCGGAAATCATTCCGGAGGAGCGCGCGCAACGACCGGGGAGGCAGGTCCGGACACTGGCGTGGAAGGCCATGGCGTATTTGCGGACGTATGGCATAAATTCGACTCATCGCGGATCCAGGGAGAAAAAGTCATCAAGGGCCTTGCGGCTGAGGTAGAACAGTATCCCCTGGTGAGTGTCATGGCCGCATTCGGCCTCGGCTATATAATCGCCAAACTCTGGTACCAGGAAAGCAAACGGTTGATGTGAAAGGAACTACTATGCGGACGACGCATATACTACCTGAGAGCCTGGACAATAAAACGCGAGGCAAGAGCGGATCCCGGTATGCCTGCACTATCCGATGGGCGCTGATCGCCGGTGCCCTCGTACTCGCCCTCGTGACGCCGGGTGCGGGCTTTGCCGGGGAGCCTGACTCCAATGCGCTCATTCTCCCGCAATTGAGGACCGCCTGGGTCAAGGACTCCGCCGTGGATCCTGTCTCCGGCGAGCCCGTTTCCCCGGGATTGGATGCTGATTGGGGTCCGGGCTACAATAAGAGCTATCTCATCCCGGCGCTCGAGATCCCTGCCTTCCTCTTTGCCCTTAATAGGATTGACCGCGCCCTTTACGGCACCGACATCTACGGCACGAACTGGAACACCGGCTGGGACCACGTCATCCATGGCCCCTGGACGCTGGACAATGACCCCTTCTCGATGAACATGATCATGCATCCGTACATGGGATCGTTCAATTACGGCTTCGCGCGGTCAGCCGGCCTCAATTTCTGGGAGTCGTTTGGCTATACCTTCGCGGCAAGCTATGTCTGGGAGACGTTCGGAGAGACCGGACCGCCCTCCATCAATGATCAGTGGATGACGAGCTTCGGCGGTTCAATCCTGGGCGAGGCGCTCTTTCGGATGGCGAGCTTTGTCCTGGAGGGCCACGACAAGCCGGGGTTCTGGCGCGAACTGGGCGCCGCGGGGATCTCCCCGTCCACCGGCATAAACCGTCTCGCCTTCGGCCCCCGGTTCAAGGCCGTGTGGGTGAGCAACGAACCGGCCACCTTCACGCGCCTGCGACTTGGCGCGAGCCTGACCGAGCACCAGACTGATCAGGGCGTCGGGAAAACCGTAAATAATCCCGAGGCGATTGCGGACTTCGCCATGGCCTACGGGCTTCCCGGGAAACCCGGCTATAGCTACGAGCGCCCCTTCGACTACTTCCATTTCGAATTCACCGCCATCGCCCGCAGCGGCGGCAACGCCTTCGGGAACATCACGACCCGCGGTCTCCTCTATGGAACAAAATATTCGTCCGGCGACGACTATCGCGGGATATGGGGCCTCTACGGGAGCTACGACTACATATCGCCGTCGACCTTCCGCGTCTCGAGCACGGCCCTCTCGCTCGGCACCACGGCCCAGTGGTGGCTCTCTCACTCGGTGGCGCTCCAGGGTTCGGCCCTCGGCGGCATCGGTTTCGGCGCGGCCGGCACCATCGCACCGGTGGGTGACACCGCAACGGGTATACGCGACTACCACTACGGCTACACCCCGCAGGGGCTGCTCGCGCTCCGCCTCATCTTCGGCCAGGCGGCCATGCTCGATCTGACAGGGCGTGAGTACTATGTCAGCGGCACGGGCTCCGACGACAAAACTGGTTTGGAGAAGATCTTCCGCGGGAACGCGTCGTTCACGGTGCGTGTTTACGGCCGTCACGCTATCGGCGTCGAGTACGTCGAATCGCATCGGGATGCGTACTATGCCAATCTGCCCGACAGGCACCAGACGGTAGGAACCGTCAGCATCGCTTACAACTTCCTCAGCGACATCAATTTCGGCGCCGTCGAGTGGCGCACACCCGGCTCCGGCAGCCGTGACTAAAAAAACAAACGTGCGGCCTGGCAGTAGATGCGCGTCGCAGGCGATGCGCAGGAACAGCATGTGGCTCCTGCCCCGGATCAGCGGAGTGGAGGGGGGTCCTTTCCCGCCTCAAAAGCAAATTATTATCATCGCCTGATCACCTTCGCACCCCGGGATGTTTATGAAAAAAACAGTCGCCACGTTAATAGCGTTGTTGTTATTTACCTTCGATGCCGGTGCGGTTGAACTTCTTGTACAAGATGACGCTGGAAAGGTGATCCAACAGACCGGCGTGGCGGGACAACCACAAGATGCTGATAATCCCGAAAACACTGCGCCCGCAGAGCAGAAACAGAATGTTTCGCATGACGAACAAATCGTTAAGAAGACCGGCAGTCCTGTTTCCACACACAAGGTGAATTATTTTTCTCTCAATCACTGGCCCGGGAACACTAACGCGCAGGCCAAGTTCCAGATAAGCATGAAGTTCCAGGTGCTGGAACCGAACTTATATGTCTTGAAGCATAATCATTTTCCCGGCCTATTTTGCCTATTCGCAGAAGACCCTCTGGAACGTAGGACAGCCGTCAAGGCCTTTCGAGGAAAACGATATTAACCCGGAGTTTTTCTTAGATTATCCGGTCAATGACGTCGTTATCACCGGCCGGCTTAAACTGCGCAATATAGTTATAAGTCCTATCGAGCACGAATCCAACGGTCTTTCCGGCGATCCAGTCACGAGGCTGGAACAGGCAATATATTCATGATCAAGATCGGCCTCGAGCCGAAGGAAAAACTGGAAATAACGAATTCTTTCGTGTCGGACAAGGCATTAGTGTATGTAAAGCTCTGGCATGCATCGCAATATTCCGACGAAGACTGACTATCTTCAATCCATCGGCAGCACCGATACATTCCTCGACTACATGGGGTATGGGGAGATCGGGCTCAGTGTCAGGAACTTTCTCTGGGGAGGAAGCTTAAAGAACCACCAGCTGGATATAAGAACGCCGATATTCCGTGATGCAAATAAAAATTCCTGCGAATTCGAATTCCGGCAGCAGCTGCCGAATATGAATTTTGCGCTTTACCTGCAGTACTGGTACGGCTACGGAGAAACGCTTCAGCGATTCGATCAGTTTGGACGCAGAGGGTTTATAGGGCTCTCCTTTTCTTATTAGGAATATACCGATGCAGGCACCGGTCGCGAAAGCCTGTCTGCAACCCGGGACTCCAGTATGAAACAGGGAGTTTTGATATGAGGAATAAAAAAGCGGACGAAAACAAAAAGAGTGAGATCATCGATCACAAGATGAAGGAAGTGAGCCATGTCTAAAAAAAATCAAGATTCCGGCGATACCGATGCGGCCGCCGGCACGCAGGGTGTCATCACCGAAGGCCGGCCGCAAGAGACCCTGCTTACCTCGGGGGACTTGCAGAGCGCGATTTTCAACAGCGCCAACTTCTCGAGTATCGCCACCGACGCGAAGGGCGTCATCCAGATCTTCAACGTCGGCGCCGAGCGGATGCTGGGCTACACGGCCGCCGACGTGATGAACAAGATCACGCCGGCCGACATTTCCGATCCGCAGGAAGTGATCGCGCGCGCCAAGGCGTTGAGCGTCGAGCTCGGCACCCCGATCACGCCGGGCTTCGAGGCGCTGGTGTTCAAGGCCTCGCGCGGCATCGAGGACATCTACGAGCTGACCTACATCCGCAAGGACGGCAGCCGCTTCCCGGCGGTGGTGTCGGTCACGGCGCTGCGCGACGCGCAGGACGCCATCATCGGCTATCTGCTGATCGGCACCGACAACACCGCGCGCAAGCAGGCGGAAGAGGCGCTGCTCAAGGCGGGGGCGCTGCAGAGCGCGATTTTCAACAGCGCCAACTTCTCGAGCATCGCCACCGACGCGAAGGGCGTCATCCAGATCTTCAACGTCGGCGCCGAGCGCATGCTGGGCTACACGGCCGCCGACGTGATGAACAAGATCACGCCGGCCGACATTTCCGATCCGCAGGAAGTGATCGCGCGCGCCAAGGCGTTGAGCGTCGAGCTCGGCACCCCGATTACGCCGGGCTTCGAGGCCCTGGTGTTCAAGGCCTCGCGCGGCATCGAGGACATCTACGAGCTGACCTACATCCGCAAGGACGGCAGCCGCTTCCCGGCGGTCGTGTCGGTCACGGCGCTGCGCGACGCGCAGGACGCCATCATCGGCTATCTGCTGATCGGCACCGACAACACCGCGCGCAAGCAGGCGGAAGAGGCGCTGCTCAAGGCGGGGGCCCTGCAGAGCGCGATTTTCAACAGCGCCAACTTCTCGAGCATCGCCACCGACGCGAAGGGCGTCATCCAGATCTTCAACGTCGGCGCCGAGCGCATGCTGGGCTACACGGCCGCCGACGTGATGAACAAGATCACGCCGGCCGACATTTCCGATCCGCAGGAAGTGATCGCGCGCGCCAAGGCGTTGAGCGTCGAGCTCGGCACCCCGATCACGCCGGGCTTCGAGGCGCTGGTGTTCAAGGCCTCGCGCGGGATCGAGGACATCTACGAGCTGACCTACATCCGCAAGGACGGCAGCCGCTTTCCGGCGGTCGTGTCGGTCACGGCGCTGCGCGACGCGCAGGACGCCATCATCGGCTATCTGCTGATCGGCACCGACAACACCGCGCGCAAGCAGGTCGAAGCGGAGCAGAAGCAGCTCGATCAGCGGCTGCGCGACCAGCAGTTCTACACGCGCTCGCTGATCGAATCCAACATCGACGCGCTCATGACCACCGATCCGTCCGGCATCATCACCGACGTCAACAAGCAGATGGAGGCGCTCACCGGCTGCACGCGCGACGAGCTGATCGGCGCGCCGTTCAAGAACTACTTCACCGATCCGGAGCGGGCCGAGGCGGGCATCAAGCTGGTGCTGAGCGAAAAGAAGGTCACCGACTACGAGCTCACCGCGCGCGCCCGGGACGGCAAGGAAACCGTGGTGTCCTACAACGCGACCACCTTCTACGACCGGGACCGGAAGCTGCAGGGCGTGTTCGCCGCCGCGCGCGACGTCACCGAGCGCAAACGCCTGGATCAGGTGCTGCAGGAGAAGAACGTCGAGCTGGAGAGCGCCAAGTCCGCGGCGGAAAAAGCCAACCTCGCGAAATCGGATTTCCTTTCCAGCATGAGCCATGAGCTGCGCAGCCCGCTCAATGCGATCCTCGGCTTCGCCCAGCTGATGGAGTCCGATTCGCCGCCGCCAACGCCCGCCCAGAAGGAAAGCATCGACCAGATTCTCCAGGCGGGATGGTATCTGCTGGAGCTGATCAACGAAATCCTCGATCTCGCGCATGATCGAGTCCGGGCAAGCTGTCGCTGTCGCTGGAACCGGTGTCGCTGGCCGAAGTCATGCTCGAATGCCAGGCCATGATCGAACCGCAGGCGCAAAAGCGCGGCATCCGCATGACCTTTCCCCAGTTCGACATCCCTTACTTTGTCCATGCCGATCGGACCCGGGTGAAGCAGGTTCTCATCAACCTGCTTTCCAACGCGATCAAATACAACCGGCGAGCAGGGAACGGTCGTCGTGAACTGCACCGCGAGCGCCCCGGAACGCATTCGCATCAGCGTCAGGGACACCGGCGCGGGATTGCCTCCGGAAAAGCTGGCGCAGCTTTTCCAGCCGTTCAATCGTCTCGGACAGGAGGCCGGCGGCGAGGAAGGCACCGGCATCGGCCTGGTGGTGAGCCAAGCGGCTGGTCGAACTGATGGGGGGCGTGATCGGCGTGGAAAGCACTGTCGGGGTGGGAAGCGTGTTCTGGTTCGAACTGATCTCGGCGGCTGCAGCCGCAACTTGCCGTCGGAAGCGGCCGAACCGCGAGCGTCTGCCCGATCGCAAGTGCCGGCACGGCGCGCGGCTGCGCACCCTGCTCTATGTGGAGGACAACCCGGCGAACATGAAGCTGGTCGAGCAACTCATCGCGCGCCGCCCCGACATGCGCCTGCTGACCGCGGTGAACGGGACTCTCGGCATCGAGCTGGCGCGCGCCGCATCAGCCGGAGGTGATCCTGATGGACATCAATCTGCCCGGCATCAGCGGCATCGAAGCCCTGAAAATCCTGCGCGAAGACCCGGCCACGGCGCACATCCCCGTCGTTGCCCTCAGCGCCAATGCCATGCCGCGCGACATCGAGAAGGGCCTGGAGGCAGGATTCTTCCGCTATCTCACCAAGCCGATCAAGGTCAATGAGTTCATGGACGCGCTGAACGCGGCGCTGGAGTTACAGCGCACCAGGAGCAAGCTGAGCCAGGAAGCGTTGACGGTCCTTCCCGGTGCGCTGGTCGAACTGCTTCGCGAGGCTACTCTTGCGGAGAATCCCGACAGGATCATGGAGCTGATTCAGCGGGTAGAGGCCTACGATCGTGATATCGCGAGCGAACTCCGCGTTCTTGCCTCACGCTTCGCCTACCAGCGTCTGCTCAATCTGCTGACGCCGGGAAAGGACGCATCATGATCGATCCACCGGAACCGGCTCCGGCCGCGGACACGGCCCCGACGGTACTCGGGAAGGGTGGTGGGGAAAAAGATGAACCTGATGAATATATTTCCTTGTTTTAAAGAAAAGGGGCATGTGATTGCCTTATGCTCCCTCGCACTTTGCCTCATACTTGTTCCCGGCGCGCTCAGCGCGAAAAAAAAGACGGCCGACGAGGTCACGTCACGCGTTCTGCCGTTCAAGCCGGGAGAAACACTGACCTACGAGGTCAGCTGGTCCAATATCGTCACGGCAGGGACCGCCGTCATGGAGGTCAAAGAGGAAAAACTGCCGAACGGGAGAAAGGTCCTCAGGTTCATCGCAACGTCCCGCTCCGTGGGCGTGGTGGACAAGTTCTATCCCGTGAACGACACGATCCAGAGCGTCTTTGATCCACGGATCATGCAAAGCCTCTCGTTCAGCCTCAACGAAAGCCATGGCAAGAGAAAGAGAAGCCGCGGGTTGGTCTTCGATCATGCGGGCAGGACAGTCGTCAGAACGCTGAACAACGACCCGCCGCAGACCTTCACCATACCGGATCCGGTCCAGGACGCCTTGTCGTCGCTTTTCTATCTCCGGACAATGGAAGACTTCACGATCGGCAAGATCCATGTCATCCCGGTCCACGATAGCGACAAGAACTGGTCCGTTGAGGTCCAAACCCTGGGCAGGGAGAAGGTGAAGACGCCTGCCGGGAAGTTCAACACGATCAAGGTCAGGACCTTTCCCAAATACGAGGGTGTCTTCATGAACAAGGGGGAGATCTTCATCTGGCTCACGGACGACAGCCGGAAGATACCGGTGCTCATGAAGAGCACGCTCTCCATCGGGTCCATCATGACCACCCTGACGGACATGAAGCTGGGTGATGAAGGGCCTCTTGCGGAAAAGCCGATGCCTCCTGCAGAGAAGGCTGTGCCGTCGCCTGATAATGCAATGAGTGGCGAAGGGTGGATAGACAGAAGGTGAAGGGTTTTAGTTGCTCATGAATCAAATGCCTCTCAACAGGGAATACTATTTCGCGCAAAGTCTCACGAGGGTATTTTCGCAGTGACAGGTGGGGAGGGAGGTAACGATGCAAAACCCAAAGTCAAATTCAAGTCGAAGCACACGGGTAGTGCGCTTTGAGCTCTCGTTCTCGACCATGATCACCATCGTGCTCGTTATCGCCGGATTGTGGGTGATGATACGGCTCATGCCGGTCGTTCTCGTGCTCGTTGCGGCCCTCTTCATCGTCGGCACGCTGAGCCCGGCGGTCTCGTGGCTCGAAGCGCACCGTGTGCGAAGGGGATTGAGCATTGGGATCGTCTTCACGTCGCTCCTGGTTGCCACCCTTCTCATCGGCGCCCTGACGGTCCCGGAGTTCCTGGCCCAGATGATGAGCCTTATCGATCAAGAGCCGGCGCTGCGGGCGCGCCTCGTGGCCCGGCTTGCCGGTTCTCATCTGACAGCCCCCCTCGCGGAGGCCCTGCGCACCATGAAGTACGGTGCGCTGATTCAATCCTTCGGTGCGACGGCATTCACCTTATCGACGCGCGTTCTTGAGGTCCTCGCGTACAGCATGGGCGCCATCTTCCTGGCGCTGTATATGATGATCGACCGGGACCGCCTGCGCGGAGGGCTTTACTCAGTCGTACCCCGCTCCCTCCACATCCGGCTTTCCCGCATTATGATGAACCTGGAGACGATCGTCGGCGGATATATCCGGGGACAGGTCATTACGTGCGCGCTCATGGCTGTCTTCATGTTCATTCTTCTGGTGGCCTGCGGCGTACCGAACGCATTGGCGATCGCTGTGTTCGGCGGGGTCGCGGACGTGCTGCCGTATATCGGCATTTTGCTCACCATGGGCCCCGCGGTCGTGGCGGCGATGGCCCAGGGCCCGGTGGTCACCGTGATCGTTCTCGTGCTGATGCTCGCCTACGAGGAGTTCGAAAGCCGCGTGCTCGTGCCCGTCGTCTACGGTCGTGCGATGCGCCTCCCGTCCTCTGTCGTGCTTTTTTCGCTCATCGTGGGCGCAACGCTTCTGGGGATCGTGGGGGCGCTTCTCGCACTCCCGGTCGCGGCGGTGATACTGATGCTCATCGAGGAGCTGCGCCTGGAACTGCCGGGCGAAACAGAAGGCCTCGAGAGTGCGAAGCTGCGAATGAAGGACGACCGCGGCGAACAGGAGTACGAGCGACGCACGGAAGGCATGCCGGCCGGGCAGGCTGCGGCCATTGCCGTAGAAATGGCGGACGATCGAAAAAAGGAAGAAACCGGCACCCATGCGCCCCCGGAGCCATCCCCTCAGGACAAGAAGGGCGGTTGAGACCGCAGAGAGCAAGCAGCTATGGCAGAGGGACCGAAGAACGAGCAATTCCCTACGTTTGTATGTGTATACTGAAAGATCTGAGTGATTCTGATAGCTCAAGGAGGATGTATGAAAACGACAGCGGGTTTATGGATTGACCATAGGAAAGCCATTATCGTGGCTGTTACGGACAAGGGGGAAAAGATTGGACTGATCATATCGAAGGCTGAAAAACAGCTCCGCCGTTCCGGTGATTCCCCTCTCAAGGGAGGCTATGAGCCGCTGCAGGTACCGGCAGCTGACAGCCGCCAGAAAATGCTTACGGGACATCTCAACATTTACTATGACGCGGTAATCGCGAGTATTCGTGACGCGGAAGCCATTCTGATATTTGGTCCCGGTGACGCAAAGGACGAACTGAAAAAGCGTCTTAAAAAAAACAAGCTCGGTGGACGCATCATCGGCATTGAAACAGTTGACAAGATGACTGATCGTCAGATTACGGCAAAAGTCCGGAAGTACTTTCAGAAAGAGCGTCGATAGGATTGTGAGGGGATCACCCATAGGAAATAGTATGGAGAGAGGATGGAACAAAAATGAAAAAAAGCATACATGAGGAGATTGCAAGGGTTGCGTACGAACTGTATGAAAAAGCAGGCAGTGTTCACGGGAATGACTTGAAGAATTGGTTCGAGGCGGAAAACAGTGTGATGGAAAAGCATGAGAGACATGCAAGCGAAATGGAGAAGAAAGTTGAACCGTTCAAGAAACCCCCAACGGGACATCGGCGTTCCGTTAAAAAAGAAGGGTTTTACAAGAAAGGCTGAGAGGTACGAGAGGAAGGCGCATCGTTGGTATTGAAACATTTGATCCAGACCTTCGGTTCTTATAGATCCTTATAGTAAGAAGATGAAGCGAAATACAAAAGCTTTAACAGGGTAAAAGACAACGAATGGGACAGGCAACTATCGATTTGAAGATGGAACAACAGGCGTCCATGGCCCGGCCGCGTTATCCGTACTCGCTTGCGGCGCGATTATTTTTTCTTGCAATGGACCTGGTCACGGGAAAAAACACAACACTTGCCAAGGCAAAACTGATTGAAATGCTGGCCGGCATTCCTTACCGTGCCTGGGAATTCCTTGAATATGCGCGGTTGACAAGGTTGTATCGAACCCGGGAAATCGTGCGGCAGGCGCGCGGGATCATGATATGGGGGAGGGAGGCTCAGGATAACGAGTATTCGCATTTGCTGGTTGTCCATGAGAAGATGAAGGAGGATGGCATCAAGGACGCCTGGTATCTATCCCCCGTTGTCGTCTTTCCGATACTCTTGTCTTATGGCCTGATCGCACGGACACTTGCAATGTTCAATATGCGCCGCGCATTCCTGTTTAATGCGGAGTTTGAAGACCACGCCGAGCACGTATATGCGCAGTTCGTCCAGGAACATCCGGAATGGGAAGACCAGCCTGTAACGAACTCACTGGTGAAAGAGTACGCAGACTCGAAAACATGGGCCGAAGTCTTCAGACGCATCGGACTCGATGAGCGCGACCATATGAACAGCAGCTTTGTCTTCTGCGGCAAACCGGAATGCGTAGTAACATACGACGGTATGCCGGTAACCCCGGTCTCTACTCCCAAAAACGAGGAGTTCAATGAGCGGATAGATGAAGGAGTCCAAATAGGTTTTCGGTTCAGAAAAAGTTGGGGTCGTGGCGATGCGTTGTCCCTTATTATAAAATCATCATGTTTGGAGGAAAATCTTATGAGCATGGTCAAACTTGCATTCGGTGTCTTGATCGTTATGGTATCCGGAGTGATTCAAGCGTACGCTCTAGATCAATCACTGAGAACCGGGATCAAGGTTGTTCTATCCAAATGGTTCACTCATGTCATGCGTACTGAAAGCTGATTTTAATGCAAAGAAATCATCTGCAGAGAGAAGCGTTCGATCAGCTTCTACGCTGATGGCCAGCTTAAACATGTGATCGTGCCAAGTCAGCAAGGTAAGCGGTCAGGATGCAAAGAATTCGATCCAATAGCTTCTACCCTGACGGGAAATTTAAATCATGGATAAAAACGACTGATTGAAATCATTTCCGGGATGGGACGGACTGTGGGTATTGCAATCGACAAACGTGGTGCATTGCTGGTGGTTGACGATGTTGGCAACACCATTTGGCGGGTGACGGCGACGTGTCCGAAATGACCGGCTTTTTTGTCCGAACGAAAAATTTGAATTATATCGAGGCGATGAGTTTCATGCTGATCGGTATTTTCGGGCTGGGTCGCAAAGTATCTCGATAGAGGTTTTATGTCAAAGCGGAGGGACGGTTTGTGGGTGTTGCCATCGACAAACTGTGGTGCATTGCTGGTGGTTGATGATGTTGGCAACGCCGTTTGGCGGGTGACGGCGATGCGTGCGAAATGACCGGCTTTAATGTCCGATCTGATGAATTTGAATTATATCGTCGCCATCTATCTCATCCTGATCGGTATTATCGGCCTGGCTCACTAAGTATCTCGATCAATCTTTCATTTCAAAGGGGAGGTAAAATGGCTAGATACGGGGAAAAAACACAGGAGACGGTTAAGGAAGCAATGGAGAAATTCAAAAAAGGAGAACTGAAGAGCGGTAAAAGCGGGAAAAAGGTAAAGAGCAGGAAACAGGCGGTCGCCATCGGACTTTCGGAGGCTAGGGAAAAGGGCGCCAAGGTGCCTCCGGTTTCTAAAAAGGCGAAGAAGCGATGAGGGGTTGGCTGCATGGCCCTGGGAGGATCCTATCAGAGTTCATTGTTCCATAGTATCCGTTCCTTCATGTCGCAGCGGTTTCACGACCACGATAGTTCTATCACTGGTCCTTCTCGCGGCCGGTTATAGAGATGCGAGCGCTCAATCCTTGGGGCAACCGGGAACAGATCAGACGACAACGACGCAATAGCAACCTCGTGAGCACAGAAACGAATACTGAACAGAACCCGACTACAACTCCTTCACAAGAGGAGAGTAGAGAGAGTCCGGTACCTCAACCCGAGGCGAAGACCGTAACACCGGAGAGAGTTGAGCCGGATGTCAACCCCTGCGCGAACATCGAGGTGTCCGGAGATACATGGCTGGACCAGTTGCATGACTACGCGGAGAGAAATATCTGCAGACCGGCAGTGTGGTTCGACCATTTTTTTGGAGACCAGCGTCTTTTGGAAGATGTCCGGCCCGGCACGTTCGTCAAGGTTAGAAGCGCGGTCCGGTTGACCGAAGGGCAGAAGCCCAAGCCTCTCTTCGATTTTCATGTTCAGTGGCAGTTGCCCCATTGGGAAGGATACTTAAGAAGAGTCAGGATATATTATGATTCGAGGTCTGAAGTCACCAAATTCACTACCCAGCCCGGTCAAGCCATCGATCCGGGACTCGACCCGGCAACAGGAGTCAGTAAACCCGTTGTTGGGACGCGGATCGATTTGTATACCCGGCTCCGTTCACTGGTCAGCATTGACAGCGGTGTCAAAGTCAGTATACACCCCGATGCCTTTATCAGGATACGGTATGAGTTCGCGAAGCCTTTTGGCGGGGTTTACCTTATCCGCTTTTCTCAGATCCCCATGTGGCAGGCTGTTGAACATTTCACGGACACAACGCAGCTCGATCTGGAACGAACCATCACCACGTTTTCGCTCGTCCGGTGGGCCAATAACGTGACCTACACCGAAGGCTCGAACGGTGTAACCTGGAATACCGGGGTCAGTTTTCTCACTCAGTTGACGCCCAAGAGCGCAATTTCCTATGATACCAGTATGTGGGGAGTCAATTATCCCGTGTGGACCGTTCAAAATTACCGGGTCGGAATTAAATATCGAAAAAATTTCTACCGTCCCTGGCTCTTTTTCGAGCTTGAGCCTGAAGTCACCTGGCCGAGAAATGAGAGCCAGAAAGACTATACGGGCCAAAGGGGGAATTCAGTCTATGCCTTTCTGGCTACTCTTGAAATTCAATTCGGGCAGTAATCCCGGTCAGATATACGTGGGCTTTTTTCACCCCGTTAGAAAACAAAGTGCTCTAACGTGAACAGGAGGTGCTCCATGATGCACTTGCTGAAGAGCAGTACGCTGACTTTTATTGCAGTTGTACTTGGTATTTCCATGGTCTATGACGTCATCGGCCAGCCTATAAAGGGAAAAGAAGAAAGTCAGCAACAGGAGAACCAGGCAATTGAATACGCAATGGTCCATGTCACAGGCGGCTGCTACGACAAGGGAGACACCTTTGGCGACGGTTCAAGCGACGAAAGGCCCGTGCGTACAGTATGTGTGGATGATTTCGATATCGGCAAGTATGAGGTGACGCAGGGACAGTGGCTGGCGATAATGAAAAAAAGCCCGTCCACGTTCGGCAAATGCGGAGAAGACTGCCCTGTTGAAGAGGTAAGCTGGGATGATGTGCAGGAGTTTATCACGAAGCTGAATAAGATGACAGGCAAGAACTACCGGTTGCCCACGGGGGACGAGTGGGAATACGCGGCGCGGAGCGGCGGCAAACATGAGAAATGGTCCGGGACGAGTAATGATCAAGAGCTTGGCGATTATGCCTGGTACAATGGCAATTCAGGCAACAGCGCGCATCCGGTGGGTCAGAAAAAACCGAATGGCCTTGGCATTTATGACATGAGCGGGAATGTTTGGGAGTGGGTGCAGGATATATACAAGCGTACTGCCTATACTACGGACAGTACGGGCAATCGCATGCTTACGGGGAGCGTGACCCGCGGCGGCGGCTGGAAGGCCGAACCGAAGGACCTCCGCGCAAGCAACCGCTTCTACGGCCATCCGGGCCACCGGTACAGTAACCAGGGCTTCCGCCTTGCCAGGACGCGTTGACCTCCGGGAGGTTTCCGAGTACACGTACTCTCATGAAAGATATGCAGACATAGCATTCGGGTTTACTGCGAATGGTTTTCGGGCTATGCCTTCGCCACGCGCACGAGCGAATTGTTCTCGTTCAGGCCGTCGATGATGGCGCCGAGACCGGCCATGTTCCGAAGGTAGTTCAGTGGCGTCCTGGGAGATCTCTTCCCCCGGGACAAGGAGCGGAATGCCGGGGGGATAGACGGTCACGATCTCCGTCGAGACCCTGCCCACGGAATCGTTCACGTTCACCAGTTCGCTGTCCGAATAGAAGGCGTCGCGCGGGGTCATGATGAAGCGGTTCGTGAGCAACGGCGGATGGACCTTGTCGAGCGGCAGGAGCGCGCCCTGGAGCCCGGTCTCGGCAGAGATCACCTTGAGCGCTGCCACAAGACGCTCCAGATCGTCCTGGCGGTCGCCGATCGAGACGATGACGAGCACGTGGAAGGGGTCCGCCATCTCAACCTGGATGTCGAACCGGGTGTTCAGCTCATGGGACACATGGTAGCCCGAGAGTCCCATGTCCGACACGGTAATGGTCAGCTTGGTCACATCCATGTCCGCCATGCCGGCCTGCTTTGCCCGGTCCTTGGTGAAGCAGGTGATGCCGGGGATCAGGTTGATCCTGGCGCGGGCCTCCTCGGCGAGCTTGATGGTCCGGGTGAGCAGCTTTTTGCCTTCCGTGGCCATCTGCATGCGCGCCAGGTCGAGGGAGGCCATCAGGATATAGGACGGGCTCGTGGTCTGGAGGAGCTTTAACGTATTGGTGACGTCGTCGAGGTTGACCCTGAGCGCGTTTGCGTGGAGCATGGATGCCTGGGTCATGCCGCCGACGATCTTGTGGGTCGACTGGACGCACATGTCCGCTCCGGCTTCGAGGGCGCAGGTCGGAAGCTTGGGGTGGAACTTGAGGTGCGGGCCGTGCGCTTCGTCCACGAACACCAGAAGGCCCTTCTCGTGAGCGTAGGTAGATGATCTTTTCGACATCGGCGCAAAGCCCGTAGTAGTTCGGGCTGGTGATCAGAAGCGCACGCGCTCCGGGATTGGCGTCGATGGCCTCTCTGACCGTGTCGAAGGTCACATTCAGGGTAAGTTTGAGGTCGCGGTCGAAATCTGGGTTGGAAGAAGATGGGCTGCGCCCCGCTCATGATCAGGCCGGTCAGTACCGACCGGTGGCAGTTCCGGGCGATCAGGACCTTGTCCCCGGGCCGGTCGTGGACGCCACCATGGCGTGGTTCCCCACGGTGGTGCCGTTCACCAGGAAATAGGAACGGTCCGCACCGGCTGATTTGGCCGCAAGCTCCTGGGCCTCCTTGATCACGCCCGTCGGGTTCTGGAGGGAATCTACTTCATCAAGGGTGGTGAGGTCGATCGAAAAGACGCGCGGACCCACGAACTTGCGGAACCGGGTGGCTATGCCTTTGCCGCTCTTATGTCCGGGGGTATGGAAGGAGACCTTGCGGCTCTCGGCAAGGTTGACCATCGCGTCAAACAGGGGGGTGCGGAATTGCTCATCCTCGGGTCGTGAAGGAGGAGGATTCATGGCCGTCAATGATAGGTGAAGAGGGGTGCGTTGTCCTCTATGATCTTGGTCTCTTCCGCCAGGGCCTTGCGGATGTGCTTGGGCAGCATGATACATGCCCTGGTTCGTGATGCCGTCGTAGTACCGGTTCTCACCCTTGATCCGCTTCTTGATCATCGCGTCCAGGTCCTTGGGCGGGAACTTCCTCGGGATCGAGGTTCTTCGATGCCAGGGTAAAGCCCCAGGGGAGTCCGAAGGACGGGATGGACACCGCATAGGGCGCGACCACCGGGAAGACCGCGTTCAGGGTCTTGTCCACTGCCGTGAAGTTCAGCAGCTGGTGCAGGGCCGTGGTGCCGGCCTGGAGAGAGATGGTGCCGTCCGGGCTCAGCCGCTCCTTCACGATCTCGTAGAACTCGCGGGTGTACAGGAGGTACGCCGGGCCTTCTTCAACAGGCTCGGAGATATCGATGATGATCACATCATAGGTGTCGGTCGTTTCCTCAAGGTACTTGCGCGCATCCATGTACCTGAGGTCGGTCCGGGGGTCGTCAAAAGCGCCCTGGTGCCACTCGGGCAGGAGCTCCTTCGATTTTTCAACCACTTCCTGGTCGATGTCCACCATCATGCAGTACTCGACGCTCTTGTGGCGGAGCACTTCGCGGAGCGTGGCGCCTTCGCCGCCGCCCACGATGAACACGCGCTTCGGGTTCGGGTGGGTCAGCATGGCCGGGTGGACCAGCGCCTCATGGTAGATGAACTCGTCGGTGACCGTTGACTGCATCTTGCCGTCCAGCACCAGGCACCGGCCATAGCTCCCGCTGTCCATGATCTCCATCTTCTGGTACTTGGTCTGGCTGGCATAGTGGATCATCCTGATGCCGTGAAGATGCCCCTCCTCGGGGCTCGTGTACTCAATGAACCACTTGTTGCTCTTGGGCTCTATCATGCCTGAACCAATGCCCCCTGAGCCATAGGCTTATGGGGAAGCTTTTCGGTGCCGAGGACTCCCCTCTTGATCTCCACGATGGAGGGATTCTTGGATTGGAATTCTCGATGAGGTAGTTTGCGGCGACCCTGGGATCGATCAGGTCTCCGCAGGTGAAGACATCTACTGCGGCATAGCCATATTCCGGCCACGTGTGGATGGCAAGATGGGATTCGGCGATGACCACCATCCCGCTGATGCCAAAGGGGCTGAACTCGTGGAAAGCGACTTCAACAATGGTCGCCTTTGCCTCAAGTGCGGCATTTTTGAGTGTTTCCTGTACAAACTCTAGATTGCTCAGTGTTTTGCGGTTGCAATCCCGCAATTCCAGCAACAGGTGGGTTCCTAACGCGTGCAACCTGTTTACCTCCTTCTCTGCCTGCTTCACAAGCTCCGGGATGCCTCCCGGTATCCGCAGACATTGCCTCCCGTTCTCACGGGAGGGCTGATTGTTCGAAACAAATCCGCCTCAAATTCAGACGGCGCCAAAAACAATTAAAATTAGTTGTCATTTATCAAAAATCGAACTCTTTGTCAAGAATAAAAGTGATTCGCGTGCATTTTTTTCTTCAGCGGTGCTTTTGGTCTCAACGAGGCAGCTCGAGACGGCTCACGAGGACGTTCACGAGCGCTTTTTTTGTTGCGCAATATACTCTTTTTTTCACCGATTGCAAGTGAAAATTGATACCGTGAAAAAAAACTTTACTTCCATCCCCGATAGTTTTAATATTGCCGCACTGTGCTCCCGCTGGGAGCCTCCGGAGCGTCAAGATCTGGATCATCGGGGTTCGGAACCCCCGGTTTTCCGGCTCTCTGACCTCTGACTTCTGTCTTTTGGAGGTACCACCATGTCGTCCGGAAAAAACGGCTTCGTCGAGATCGCTTCCGTGCTCGTGAACCCCGAGATATTCACCCGTCCCTACACCTGCGACGTGGTGGGCTATGACTGCAAATCGCAGTGCTGCTACCGCGCCTGCATCGTTCCCCGGCGCGAGACCGAACGGATCGAGGCGAACTTCGACGACATCCTTGTCCTATCTCAGCCCGGAGAACCGGGACGTGCTCAAAAAGAACGGCACGATCCTTGCCGATTGCAAAAAACAGTGCCCCAAGGGCTGCGAGATCCATGAGGACGAGGCGCGGGCCATCAAGCGGGCCTTCGGGGGCGAGGGATTCCGCTGCGTGCTGATCCATAACAACATCTGCTCCCTGCTGTATACGAACAAGGAAGGGCTCAAATACTGCGCTGTTCATACCTATGCGCTGGACAAGGGTCTGGTCTGGGAGGAATACAAGTTCGCGGACTGCGTCCAGTATCCTCTTGCATTCTACTCGACTGAGGAAGGCAAACAGGTGCTCTCGATCCAGGACACGCCATACCTCAACCACATCCCGTGCATGAGCAGGCCGAAGGGCGATCCCATGTACAAGAGCCTCAGGAAGACCATCGAGACGTATATGGGCAAGGATTTCTATAAGGAGCTGGAGGCATACGCCGGAAAGGTCAGGACGAAGTAAGGAACCTCTTCCCCGGGGGGCTGGCATTGGTCTAACAATACGATGTCCGCTTCTTCAGTGTCAAAGCCTGAAAATCTTAGACACGGTTTACACGCATAAAGCTCCGATTAAGCGGATTTACGAATGGCATTATTAACCGTGCAAAGCGATGCTCTATCCGCTCTTCGGGGTCGAAGACTTAGAGTTGAACCGCCGCGCCTCGACGAAGAGTCCTTAGTAGGGATCATCGAGACTCTCTGTTTTGACCTGCCCGCCGGTGCCGGGGGCGTGGACAAAGGTACCATTCTCAAGGTAGATGCCGACATGGGAGTATTTCTTCCCGCGCTCGTTAAAGAACAGGAGATCACCTGTCTGCATGTCTTTGCCGATTGAGCGGGTGAGGCCTAAGAGTGCCTTCGTGCCGTGGGGCACGTCCTCCATGCCTGCGGCCAGATAGCTGTATTGCACCAGTCCGCTGCAGTCGAAGCCAGCGGGGGTGTTGCCTTTGTACTTGTAGGGCCTGCCGATCATGGAAACGGCGGTGAGTGCAGCCTTCTCTCCGATGGTTGGAGTGTTACCATCCGCCTGCCTGACCGGCGCATGGGCGCAGCTGGCCGACAATAATACAGCGAGGCAAAGCCAACAGCCTGCCTTGAACGATAGGCGCATCCTTCCTCCCGTTGTTTCGACACATTCTAATCAATGAAACGTGCGTTGTCAATGTATCTCCAATAAGGAAAGACGGAGTACCAGTGCCGGGCGCGATCCATCCGCGCCGTTCACGGTAGTCTACCCAGAATCCTCTTGACCCTTTTCTATTGCCCTGCTATATTCAGTTCATGAAGCACACCGTTACCTTTCTCCCCGATAACGTCTCGGTCACCGTTGACGACAACACGAACCTCTTCCGGGCTGTCAAAGCTTCGGGCCTCTATGTGCTCTCGTCCTGCGGCGGCAAGGGCAACTGCGGCAAGTGCAAGGTCATCATTAAAGAGGGCACGGTTGAGAGCGGCAAGTCTCGTTCCTTCCTGTCACCTGAAGAAGTGGAACGCGGGTATGTGCTCGCCTGTCTCTCCCGTGTCAAGAGCGACCTGATCGTCGAGATCCCGCCCGAATCACGAATGCAGGCGAAGCACAAGATCGCCACGGGCGCGAAAATGGATGAGCTTATCAAGCTCATGCAGGCCGCCGGGGGATGCCTTGAGTCGCGCATCAGCCGCATTTACCTCGAGCTCAGCCCTCCCACGATTGACGATAATATCGCGGACTATGAGCGGGTCAGACGCGCGCTGGACAAGGCGGGTTTCGACGCATCTCTGCTCCACATGAACTATCTCGTGCTGAAAAAGCTCTCGCACGTGCTCAGGGAAGGGAATTGGAACATTACGGTATCGGTCTTTAAGGTAAGTGCGGTGCTGGAAATACTGGACATTTTCCCCGGCAACGCCACCCGGACACGCTATGGTGCGGCGGTAGACATCGGCACGACCACGGTGGTGGTGTACCTTGTGGACATGACGAACGGGCATATCATCGGCTCGGCCTCGACGTACAACAGCCAGGTGAAATGCGGCGACGACGTGATCACACGAATCGTATACGCGACGGAACGGAACGGTCTCAAAGAGCTCCAGGACCTTGTCGTGGGCAACATCAATACCATGCTCTCCGAGCTTGCCGAAAAGAACAAGGTGCCGAAGGCCATGATAGACTATATCGTGGTGGCAGGCAACACCACCATGATGCACTTGTTCTACGGCATCGATCCCCAGCATATCCGCGAAGAGCCCTATATCCCGGCGGCGACCTTTTTCCCGCTCATCCGCGGCAAGAACGTGGGCCTGCAGGTCGATCCCCAGGCCATCATTTACTCGATGCCGAACGTTGCAAGCTATGTGGGCGGTGACATTTCCTCCGGCATGCTCGTATCGCAGATCCATAAGCAGGAAAAGGTATCGCTCTTCATCGACATCGGCACGAACGGCGAGATCGTGCTCGGGAACAAGGACTGGCTCGTGACCGCCGCGTGCTCGGCGGGCCCGGCCTTCGAGGGGAGCGGCATCAAGTTCGGCATGCGCGCCATGGAAGGGGCCATCGAAGAGGTCGAGATCAATCCGAAAACGTACGAGGTCAACTTCCGCGTCATCGGCGATTCGAAGCCCATCGGCATCTGCGGCTCGGGCATGATCGACATCCTTGCCGAGATGTATCTGAACGGCGTGATCGACCAGAAGGGGAAGATCAGGGAGGAGATCGGGTCCAAGCGCATCCGCCGCGGGGAAAGCGGCCTGGAGTTCGTGATCGCCTGGCGTGTGGAGAGCGCCATCAACAAGGAGATCGTGATAACCGAGGTGGACCTGGACAACCTGATCCGCGCCAAGGCAGCGATCTATGCGGGGTTTGCCACATTGCTCTCGCACATGGATATGGGATTCGGCGATATCGAGAAGCTTTCCATCGCCGGAGGATTCGGTAGATACATCGACGTCGAGCGCGCCATAACCATCGGCATGCTGCCCGACCTGCCCGTGGACAAGTTCCAGTTCCTGGGCAACACGTCCATCATGGGCGCCTACTACGGCCTCCTGTGCGACCGGCTGCGTCATGAGGCGGAAGAGATCGCGAAAAAAATGACCTATATCGAACTGTCCGTGTCGCGCAGTTTCATGGATGAGTACATGTCGGCGCTGTTCCTGCCGCACACGAACCTGAACGCCTTCCCGACGGTGAAGAAAGAGCTGGAGGAGAGGAAGAAGAAAGGGTAGGATGAGAGTTCTTCCCGGCCGGATCGCGCAACTCCAGACGAATTTTGTTCATGAACACAGAGGGAAGAAGGTTTTGGAAACGCGTAGTGTTAATACATTGAAACGTAACCTGAAACAGTCATTTTACCTCATAGGACGCGAGAACGATCATATCCGTGAGCTGCTTGGATGAATATTTTACGCCGACAAGGTCATATTTATGCAGCTTCGTTCGGTGAAGAATAACAGATGTCATGTCAACATCGCGTAATTTCGCCTCGCTCAAATCGGAGTCACTCAATATCGTTCCCTGCAAGATCGCGCCCTTGAACTTCGCTCCTTTCAGGCTTGAATGAACGAATATGGCCCTGCTCAGGTCGGCGCCGCTGAAGTCAGCCCCACTGCAATCAGCTTTACTAAGATCTGCATCGCTCAGGTTGGCGCCTCGCAGATCGGCATTCCTTAGATTTGCTTCACTAAGATGACACTTTCGCAGATTCGCATGACTCAGAATCGCGGCTTGTAAGAATGTTTTGTTCAAAATTGATTCGGCCATATCTGCATTGGTCAAGTTGGTTCTCATGGCGCGTGCGGAGGATAAGTTGGCCCGGCTCAGATCGGCGCCACTTAAATCAGCCCGGCTCAGATCAGCCCTGCAAAAATTGGCCTTATGAAGTTTGGTATTACTCAAGTCGGCATTATAAAGCTCGGCTCCGCGAAAATTGGCCTCGCTCAGATTAGCCCCGCTCATGTTGGCCTTGGTCAGGTTAGCCCCATTGAGGGTGACCCGAACAAGATAAAGCCCGCGCAAGTTCGCGTTCATTAATTCTTCATTATGTAACGCGAGATCACTCAAGTCATAATTTATTAAAGAGACGCCCGCCCTCATTTTCTTTAAGAACGCCTGTTTTGTCAACAAACTCATAAGAACTCCACGTCTGCACTCTATGCATAGATTGCCGACGACTACCGTGTTGTATTATTTTTCTGAAATTCGCCGGATGTTACTATCCGATACTATCCGATATTATAACGTAATTCATGAAAAAAAGATTTCTCATCCCCAAGCACTTCGGCAATGTCATGATTTTTCAAATGGTTGCCGTTTAGGTAGCGTTTAATATAACTCTTCACCCCATTGGTGTAAAGTCTTTCATGACAACATCATAAATCCAATGTAACGCAAAGTAACGTGAACGCCTTATGCCTCCACGCCCTGGTTTTCATAAGAACCTTCCTTTTTTTATCGAGTAATGCAAAGGCTGGCAGCACTTCGTCCGCCAGCCTTATACATGCGATCATTATTCATGCATTATCCGCCGATATACCCGCCGGAAAAGTCCGGTCCTGTTCTATTATCGGTCTCCCGCACCGAAACATCGCTCTCAACCTCCTCTTTGTTCCCTTTGGCGGTCTTCCAGTCAAAGGATGTGCCCTTTTCAAGCACCTGGATCTTCCAGTCGATGTACTCCGCCATCTCGAGAAGATGTCGGTCATGGGCCAATAACGTCTTGCTGTCCTCGCCGTAAGTCTTGGCTAGTTCCTCCCGAAGCAGGTGGAGTTTCATTTTGAAGCCTTCAAGCACTTTGTATACTTCATCAAAATAGACCTTCTCTTTTATTTCTCTTGCGGTTGCCATAGTGTACCTCCTGTTTTAAACTTTCCTCGGGACCAAATGTCCGAATCCTAATGGGACCATATGTATCCTCTTTACACTTTAAGTATAGCTCGATCGCCAAAGGTGTCAAGGACTATTACAGGACGAATTTGGTGCTCTTTATGCATAGGGCAAGTGTTTCTGTCATCAATTGTCGTAAAACGGGGATCAAAGAGTTGCCTGGTCGCTGGACGCCCGCCCATGTTTTCAGGAGGGCAGGTATATCCTCCCGAAGGCGGGGACGTGTAATGACGACTTATCACGAATAGGTTATATTTGTAAACCTGTTTCGGCGTGAAATAGAGTATGCCGGACTTTTTAAAATAAAATAGCGGGATGGCCGAACGGCCATCCCGCTATTTGACGAATCGATATTGTGAAGATGCGCTACTTTCCCATCGGAGCACCTGGGCCGCCCATTCCGTGCTGATGTTGCATTTCTCCTCGCTTCTCCATCATCTCTGCTCTGTGTTTATCCCTGCATGTTTTGATGTCGTCGTTGTTCTTTGCTGCCTGTATGCAATTCTTTGCCTCTTGAAGGCTTGCAAGCCGCTCATCGAGCATCTTCAAAATGTCAGTCTTCCTCTGGTCAAAATTCTGGACAGGTACGGTCCCCGGCTGGGCATTTTCAGCGGCGAATGCCGCTACTGCCAAGACCAGAGACAATGCTACTGCTGCGATCAATGCTTTTTTCATAATGCCTCCTTATAATGGGTTTAACTAATTGTGCAACGCTGCATGATAAGACACCATGAATATGAAAAGGTTAAATCGACTCGGGATAAAATCGTGATAGTTGTCATGGCTGTCTGAGCGAGGGAGGCAAGACATTATTCAACTCAACGAACGCACCTTCATTTCCACCGGCTGTTTCAGAGGTCCGCCGCCGACCCTGGCTGGACGGCCCACAGGGACCACGGCCATGAACTCTCCCTCGGGCTCTCCGAGAAAACGAAGAACCTCGTCCTTGATGAGATACAGCACGCCGAGCCAGACGCAGCCGAGGCCAAGGGAAGTCGCCGCGAGCAGGATGTTCTCGACCGCAGCAGCCGAACTCTGGATCTCCATGGTCCGGAAAAAATCATGCGCCGTATCTTGATCCACCTTGAAGAGCGCTGTCCCGTGTCTGATGAGGTCGCCCGTGTTCGCCACGGCGATGACCACCGGAGCCGAGATGATGCTCTTTGCCCCCATACGAAGAAGCGCCGCGGCCGGCCGGGGAAATGCCGCCGACTGCGAGGTCACGAGTTGAGCCAATTCCTGCTTCTTCCCGCCCCGGAGGACAATGAAACGCCATGCCTGCTGGTTGTGGGCAGATGGGGCTGCGTTTGCCGCGTGCAGCAGGACCTTGATCTCCTCGTCGGTCACCTCGTCACCCGTAAAGGTCCTGACGCTGTGGCGGTCCCTGATTGACCTCAGTGTTTCGTTGCGGGAAAAGATGGTATCGTCAAGCTGCATAGCGTTCCTCCGTGGTACACCTAGGCGTTGTGTCCCTTGCGCAGAAAAAATCTGACCCGGAGCATGAAGTCAAACAGGATAGCATCCTATTCCTTTTCAACGCGCATGCGCACGAGCTCTACCAGTTGCTTCGCTGCGGGAACGTTCTTGATCCTTACGGCGCCGATCACAAAACGGCCTGCCTGCTCGACATATACCTTTCCGTACAGCGGATCAATTGCTTCCAATGAGATCCGGCCATTCCCTTTGCTCACCGGAACCGCACTCCCCGATGATTTCAAGGAGACTCGGTATTGCTCAATGGTCTTGAGCGCTGCCTCCTTGGTCTTTTCAATTACGACGAAGACCTGCGCCTGTTCGTTCATCAACAGCGCATCGGCTATAAGGCCCCTCCGGAAAAAATCATACCCCAGCAGACTTTGAGCAACATACCGCTCACTCTTCGTCAGCACTCCCGGTACGTCGAGCACATCGAGTTCCCGTGGCCGGCCCGTGGATTTCGGAAGATTCTGTGATATGGCCCCGGCGCAGGCGAGGAAAACGTCCTTGCTGATGCTTGTTGTACCCGTTGCCTGTAGCCTCACAAAATACCGGTCCTGGTAGAAGAACACCTGGGACGATGAGATCGTTCCCTGTGCCCCGATGGCAATGTCGGCATCATCCTTCCTGCGGTAATTGGCGAACATCCCGAAGGCATCGAGCAGCGAGCCCATTGTATATACATCGGCATCCACCGCGATCGCGGGGTTCTGCTTGTTCTCGTATCGGGCGTACGCAAGTTTTTCGAACCCGTAGGGGAAATAGAGCTCTGACTCGCCATTGATGCGGTCAAAGAGGGTATCCTTGTTAAAAAAGGTCACGTTCCCATCGAGGGTCCATCCTTCAGCACAAGACGGCGCAGGCATGATCTTATCCACGACGTTCTCAGCACCAGAGGTGGGCAGTGATGCGCAAAGCGAGCATATCAGGATGAGGGAGACCGCGATACATATACGCATTTTTGTTCTCCTGACCCGGACGAGCTTGAACTAAATTATAAAATCACGAGGTTTAAATCAGCATACATACCAGCATATTTGCTGATTGACAGGCACGATAAAGCATCTTCATGCGGTTACGCGAGCAGGGTCCTTGCCTGTTGCATCCTGGTCGCGATATTCAGTCCCCGTGAACATTGTGCCACGCAGACCGGACATTCAAGACAGGCTGCGGCTGAAACGGACTTCGGGACCTCGCGGTACGTCGACAGGGCAAGCGCATGGCTCCGGTAACCCTCGGCGTACATCAGTGACCGGTTGATCATGCTGATCTCGACACCACGCGGACAGGTCCCTTCGCAGGTGCCGCACAGATCGCAGTAGAAGCCTGCCACGGCGGCATGATATTTCTGCAGGATGTGCGCGTCAGCTGTCTTAAACTGCATGCCCATGACCGCAATGTTTTCCTTGAGCTGGGAAAGGTCTTTCATTCCCGGGATGGCCATGGTGATGTTCGGGTTCTGAAGCGCCCACTTGAGGGCTGCCTGATGGGGGCTGATCGCTCCCATTGCCTCGGTCTTGTACCCGCCCGCCTGCGTCTTCATCGCGATGATACCGACGCCGGCCTTTGCTGCCCGTTCTATCGCCACGCCGATATCCTTGTTGCTTTCAAAATTGTAGGCCACCAGGGCCGTGTCAAAGAACCGGTCTTTGTCGTCCACCAGGGCATTCAGCACCTCGGGCTGGTTTTTGTGCGTGGTCACGCCGCAAAAACGCACCTTGCCCTGCTGTTTCAACCTGGAGAGCGCTTCACGGGTCTCGGGAATGAATATCCGGTCCTTGTCCGTAAGATTATGGAGCTGGATCACGTCAATATGGTCGGTCTCGAGCGTCTTGAGACTTGTCTCCACGTCCCTGATAATGTCTTCCTTTGTTTTCGAGCCCGGCAGGGTCTTGGTCGCCACATACACCTTGTCACGCCTGCCTTTCAAGGCTTTTGCGACGATCTCCTCGTTCTTGCCATCCATGTATTTTCGGGCTGTGTCACAATAGTTGATTCCGTTGTCAAAGCCGATTTTCAAGACCTCCGGCTCCGGCGTCAGCATTGCGCCAAAGCTCACGACCGAGATCTTCAGTCCTGTCCTGCCCAGGGTCCGGTACACCGGTTGGGGAAAGACAAAAGGCCCTGGTTCGGCGAAGTTCTGCATCGCCTCGGCAAGAGCGCCCCCGCCGAGCAGGGCGGACGTGGTCCCGACCATTCCTACCTTCAAGAATGTTCTCCTGTTCATTCCTTCAGATCTTTTTTCGTTGTCCATGGCAATCTCCTAAACATGAATTCTTCTCGTGAAAAGCGTACAATAAACAGGTGTGATTTGCAAGGGAAGACTGTTCTCCCGGCTGACGCGGGACAAGGGAATTAATTTTATCCGACCTTCCCAACCGATCTCATAGTCCATCGCACGCGGCATTGGCTTTGATTTTTTCAACGAGCCCGACGATCATGTTTTCCACGGTCTCAAACCCGGCCGCCTGGGAATTGACGGTAAGATGGTAATTTCTGGCGTCCTCCCACTCCAGCTTTGTCATGGTGCGAATGAACTTGTCCCTCTGGCGGTCAGCATTAAGGATCTCTATGCGCGCCTGGTCAGCAGATATCCTGTGAAATTCCTGGAGCCGCTTGATGCGGAAATCCTGTGGCGCGTGTATAAGAACGTTCACCATATTGCTGCGGCCGCGAAGCACGAAGAATGCGGCGTGCCCGACCACAACGCAATCATATTTATCGGCCATCGCCCTGATCACGCGGGATTCTATTTCGAACACCTCCCGGTCGTGCACGGGCCTGCCCGAAGGCGCTACATAGGCGGCCTCGGGGGTGCCGAAGGTAAAGCCCTGCACGAGGTTGTCGATAAAACTCGAACAACGTTCTTCAACCGCCGCAAGGGCGGCCCGGTCGGCGCCGAGCTGTTCCGCCGCCTTCTCCAGGATCTCCCGGTCGATGTATTTATAGCCGAGCCTTCTCGCAACGCTGCGGCCGATATAGACGCCACCGCTTGCCATCTGTCGAGAGATCGTGATCACCATCCTCTGTTCCGACATGGTTTCTCCTGAAAAAAATATACGTGCTGGATACCCGCTTCGGACAACGGTGCCCGGCCGGGGTTGTCCGGGCGATGGATCGTCAACTGCTCACCGCGACAGGGCGCTTAGGGTTTTATTTTTTCCGACATCAGCCTGGTAACGGCTTTTGCAAACGCAGCAGGGTCCTTGAGTTTCGATCCCTCGAGCAGGAGCGCCTGGTTGTAGAGCAGATCGATATATTCCTTCAACACCTGCTCATTCCCGCCCTGTTCGATCAGGGTGTTCATGACCTCGAAGACCTGGTTCGATGGATTGATCTCCAGTATCCTCTTGTCCGACGGCACATCCTGGCCCATGGACTTGAGCAGTTTCTCCATCTGGGGATCAAGCCCGCCTTCGTCGGCAACCAGGCAGCAGGCCGAATCCTTGAGCCTGCCGGACAGGCGCACATCCTTCACATCATTTTTCAATTGTTCTTTGATCATGCCGAGCAGCTTCCCGTATTTCTCCTTTGACCGCTCCTTGTCCGCATCGCCGGAATGGTCGAGGTTGATATCGCCCTTGATGACCGATTTGATCTTCTTGCCCTTGTACTCCCTCAGATCGAGCATGATGAAATCATCAATATCATCGGTCATGATCAAAACTTCATAGCCCTTTTCGCGGAATGCCTCGAGGTAGGGCGATTGCAGGACATTCTCATCAGGCCTGCCGGTGATGTAATAGATCTCAGCCTGCGCGATCGGCATGTTCTTCACATAGTCGTCGAAGGTCGTATACTTGCCGGGGTCGGTCTTGGTGGACGGGAACAGCAGCAGATCGGCGACCTGCTCCTTTCTGGAAAAATCGAAATGGATGCCTTCTTTCAGGACCCTCCCGAACTCCTTGTGAAAATCGACATAGGCGTCATAGGTGTTCTTCTTCAGGTCCGCCAGGGTATCAAGCACTTTCTTGGTGATGTTCTTTTTGATGACCTCGACATGCTTGTTGGACTGCAGGATCTCGCGGGATACGTTCAGCGGGAGATCCGACGAGTCGACCACACCCTTGATAAAACGCAGGTACTCGGGAATGAGCTGTTCGCAATGGTCCATGATCTGCACGCGTTTGACATACAGGGTCGGGCCGATCTTGTAGTCCTTGTACAGGATCCCGTACGGGGCCTTCGCAGGGACATAGAGAAGCGCAGTGAACTCCGAGGTGCCCTCGGCGCGGTAATGGATGACCTTTGCCGGTTCACCGAAATCATGGGAGATGTGTTTGTAGAACTCATTGTATTCCTCGGTTGTTATCGCCGACTGGTCCTTGAGCCAGATGGCCTTACCGGCATTCATGGTCTCTTCTTCGGAGACCTTGATCTTTTTGTTCTTGTCCTCCGGGTCTTCCTTCTCCCGTTCAATGTCCATGACCACAGGATGGGCGATATAATCGGAGTACTTTCTGATGACCTGCCTGATCTCCCATTCGTCCAGGTAATTCTTATCCTCAGCCTTGAGATGGAGGATCACATCGGTCCCGCCGCGCTCCTTTTCCGCTTCGTCGATGACGAACGAACCGTCGGCAGTGGATTCCCATTTGATTGCTTTTTTCGTCGTCTCCGTCGCCTTTCTGCTAATTACCGTGACCTTGTCGGCGACCATGAAGGATGAATAGAAACCGACGCCGAATTGCCCGATGAGCTCGGGCGTGTCCTTCAGGGCCTTGCTCTGGAGGGCCCGCAGGAAATCCTTTGAGCCCGAATGAGCGATGGTCCCGAGTTCCGCGATGACCTCATCATGGGTCATGCCGATGCCGTTGTCGCTGACCGTCAGCGTGCCCGCTGACTTGTCGACCACGATCTTGATCTTCCATTCGCCCGTATTTGCCAGGATGTCCTTGTTCGTGAGCGATTCAAAGCGGGCCTTGTCTATGGCATCGGAGGCATTCGAGATAAGCTCCCGCAGGAAGATCTCCTTGTGAGAATAGAGGGAGTGGATCATCAGGTCCAGCAGCTCTTTTACTTCTGTCTTGAATTCCATTTTTTCAGCAGTCATTGGTTCACCTCATTCTGTTATGTGCAGCATGGGGGATGCCGCAGCGCCCCCTCGCTCAACGTATAGGAAATATTTCAGCTGCTTATAGTTATACCGATACAGACCGTTCGTTGTCAAGGGGGATGATCCAAAAAAGGGAATCGATCAGAAGGTCATGCGGATTTTATTGATGTTAAACAGTGGTCAGTTGATTGTCATGTGAACATAAATGCGAGATGACGGAGGGACGGAGGAAAAAAATTGTCAAAATTTCCTGAGTTTTTTCCGGAACACGTCAATAGGCTGGGCGCCGACTATCCGGTCACGGTCCTCAATGATGAAGGTCGGCGCGGCGTTCACGCCCAGGCGGGTCGCCTCTTTCCGCATATGCTCGATCCTCGGCCGGTATTTCCCGGTTTGGAGGGACTGTGCGAGGGAATCCCTGTCCAGACCCGACTCATGGCCTATCTGCGTCAACACCTCGAGGTTGCCGATGTCCATGCCCTGTGAAAAATATGCCTGGAACAGCGCCCCGTGGAACCGATCGAACATACCTTGCTCTTTGGCGAATTCCGAGGCCTCAAGGGACATGCGGGAGTTAGAGATGCGGGAAATGTCCGTGAAGGTGATGCCATAGGGGGCGGCCATGTCCCGGAGATGGCGAAACATGTTTTGGGAATCGAGCTGGGGGAACATGGCTGACAGGAGCATCCCTTCTTGCGGCGTGTCGGGATGGATCTCGAATCCCAGCCATTCCACGGACAGGTCGAATTCCTGCTTCAGCTTGTCGACAAGTCCCATGCCGATGAAGCAGAAGGGTCAGATATAATCGGAATAAACTTGGATGCGGATGCTCATGGGTTATACCTCGGGTAAATCGCTCCACTATAATATTTATGTGTCTTCTGACTTTTCTGTGGGTCACTTAATTGCACGTATCGCTTTTTATTTTTCATTACAATCTGTTTCCCGAATGTTATCTATGTTGACGCTTGTCCCAGGTGTGCATTGATTTTTTTGGGCAGCTCATCACTCGGCCACGCAGCATGCCGGGAAGAGGAGTACAGTACCTCCACCCTGATATGCAGGACTCGCATCACTCCACCCTCGCCCTTTAAAAAGGGCGAGGCCGTGTCTGCCTGATTTTTTCTATTCTCGTTACTGGTTGAAGCATTGCTATGCGTGTCTTTCGCTCAGAGCTACCCGGCGCAGGGGAACGGCAAGAATTAAAAGGCCATACCCCACTAAGATGGCGAATTAACCTCTACGGGGTTCGGGGAGAGACTCATATCTTTGCCTTTCAAGAAGCCCCTGCATCCCATGAATCCCGCCTTGGCGGGACGCGGAGCTGTGAACTGGGGTGCAGAAAAAAATATGATCGTGACATGTGCTGAGTCAGGAACAGAGAAAAGCGACCCACACAAAACCCGGAAGACCCATATTTATATCTTACCAGATATCGGTAATACTTTGCAAAAACTTTGAAGGGATAATACGGGACGATATTCCTCCGATAAAAGTACTCCCCGGATCGCGCTGCGGGTGTATAATATAGTAAGGAAAGTGAGGAGAGAACAATGTTAAAGAAGATTGCATTAGGGAATATGATCTTTCTGGTGCTGATACTTGTCAGTGTTCCTGCTTATTCCGGCAGCGGACAGCCAGAGGGAAAAGCAATAGGTATGGAGAAAACCTATATGAAACCATCTAAAGAAGAATTGAAGATGAAGCTGACACCCATGCAGTACAAGGTGACGCAGGAGAACGGTACAGAACCGCCGTTCAAGAATGAGTATGATCACAACAAAAGACCCGGCATCTACGTTGATATCGTATCCGGTGAACCTCTGTTCAGTTCGATCGATAAATTCGATTCAGGAACCGGCTGGCCGAGCTTCACCAAACCCCTCGAGCCGGGTAATATCGTGGAGAAAGAGGACCGGGGTTGGTTTTCTGTCAGGACCGAGGTCCGGAGCAAGCATGGGGACTCGCACGTGGGCCACGTTTTCAATGACGGCCCCAAACCTACGGGTCTGCGTTACTGCATGAATTCAGCAGCGCTCAGATTCATACCCGTGGAAGAACTGGTGAAAGAGGGCTATGGGAAGTATCTGCCGCTCTTTGAGAAGCAGCCGCGTTGATAATGCCGGGAGCGGTTACGCGCTCGCGAGATATTCTATGATCTTGCTCGCGGACGGTCTTGAATATCTGTTCGAACCGTACATCGTCCGATTCGAGGAGCGTGATCCTGAACCCCATGAGGTCGCAGTTGAACCCGGTGAGCGGGACCACGCAGATGCCGGTGGCGGCGAGCAGATAGTACACGAACCGCTTATCGAGCGCCACGTTGCTGGTTATCCTCTTGACCATTTCTTTGACTGCTTTGTCCTTTATCGGCAGGGACTGTTTATTGTTCAGTGCGCCTTCCTCGAACATCACCGTCATATAGAATGCGCCGTTCGTCTTGTTCACAATGGTACCCTTGATATTCTTGAGCAGATCGTAGGCGATGTTCGAGCGCTTTTCGTACCGCTTGTTCCTCCGTTCAACATTGGCGGGATAGCGCTTGTCCCCGAGGATTCGCGGTATGACCGTCTGCGGCAGCGTGGTGGAGCAGACCTCGAGCATCTTGTCGTCCAGGATGCTCTTCACGTACTTCGTGAACACCGGGTCGTTCTTCTGGTTATAGACCTCGATCCAGCCGCACCGCGAACCCGGCCACGGCAGCTCCTTCGAGATGCCCTTCATGGAGATGCCGCACACATCACCGATCACCTCGGCGAGCGGCACCGCCTTTTTCCCGTTGTAGGCCATGTTGATGTAGATCTCGTCGCAGACGATGAAGAGGTCGAATTCCTTCGCGATGGCCACGATCTCCTGCAGGATCTTTTTGGGATAGACCGCGCCGGTCGGATTATCGGGGTTGATGATGAGGATCCCGGAGATCGCGGGATTGTATTTCACCTTCATCCTGAGGTCATCGACGTCGGGATACCACAGGTTCTGTCGGGTCCAGGTTGTAGGAAAGGTATTCCGAGCCTGCGTGCGACGCCTCTGCCGAGGAATGTGTGCTGTAGGCCGGGCTCGGGCCGATCACCCGGTATTCCTTTTTAAGCTGGCCGTAGATCTTGCCGATCGCATCGCCAAGACCGTTGAAGAAAATGATGTCCTCTTTCGTGATCCTGACGTTGCTGTTCTTGTTCGCCAGCTGCGCCAGGAACTCGCGCGTTGCCTCGACACCCTTGGTCGGGGAATAGGCGTAGGTGGCGTCTTCTCGCGAAGCCACCACCACGATCTCCTTTATCCAGTCGGGGATCTTTTCACCCTTCTGCACCGGATCGCCGATGTTCTCCCAGATGATCTCGACGCCGAGCTTGCCGAATTCCTTGGCAACGGCAACGATCTCGCGGATCTCGTATTTCAGTTCGTCGGCGCCGATGGATACGATGTTATTTCTCATAAATCTCCTCAAAAGGCGCTGAAAGGTAAGACCCTTCATGCCCGTACCTGGTCATCTTACAAAAAATTTAACGCAGAGTAAAGCGAATTATTGATTTTACCGCTATAGACCGGTGAGAGAAGGGGATGAGCCATTCCGGGAGCCCTTGTCCACGTAACAGCGCACGGTCTCGATCGCCCGGGCGATCTCCGTATTCCGTGGCAGCATGTCCGCGAGCTTCCGAATGTAGTCCCGCTCCACAACCATCCGCAGGGAACATGTGAAATTGAGGTCATAGAGCCATGCCAGCTGCAGCAGCTTGAAATCGTTCAGGGTCGTGAGCGCAGCCTTTGTGGCCATCTCCCCCCGAACAAGGCAGGCAAGGACTGCAGGTGAGTATTTCCCGGGTTCATCCGGCAGGCCGAGCGCAACAGCTTCCGCCCTGCTCCCTTTGTCCTGCTCGAAGTATTCGATCACCACCCGCAGGATATCGAGCTTGTCCGCATCGCGGATAAGCCTGGCGAAAAGCAGGGACTGTTCGTCAAGCCCTTCGGGAAGTGTGAAGACATTATGCAGCGTCACCGAGCGGACAATGATGTCCTGGTCATGCTTCGGCAGACTGCCCAGCACGTTGTTTTTCAAGAGCACTGTCGCTCCGAGGACCGCATGATTTGCCGAGATACTGTCGTCGAAGGTCTTATACTGCTCATATTGCGGGAACCTTCCGACGTCATGGCACAGGGCAATCGCCTCGGAGAGCTGGGTCTTCTCCTGGTCCAGGCCCAGGTCTTCTGCGATCCTTACGGCGTTCAGGCAGACCTGGTGCGTATGCTCCTGCTTTATGGCGATATTCCGCTGATCCGCCTCGGTCGGCAGGGAAAATGACGCGCAGTAGTCCGCAAACCAGCGCTTCAGTAAAACAAGTTCGTTCTGATCCATCGATGTCCGGCTCCGTGAGTTTGGTGATTGTACTGCAATAGCAACCTTCGAGTCAAGAGGTCCCGGCCGGCAGGCGTTTCTTTTTGATTTTCACGAGGAAGGTATGCTAAAGTAAAACACCATTAAAATTATCTCAGAAGGGCAAGAATATTTTGCCACATAAAGCACACAATACACAGAAAAAAGATTTTTTTACTTTTTCCGGAGAATTGGTTATTCTCTGTGCTCTATGTGAATTATGTGGCGAAAAGCTTTTCTGGTTTCTGGGCTTGGGAGAGGAGATTTAACCATGTTCATACGAGAATTGAAAGACTGCGAAGAATTTGTTGCCGGCGACAACTGCGTGCTGCGCGAGATCCTGCACCCTGACAAGGACAAGATCGCGCTTCGCTACAGTCTGGCGCACGCGGTCGTGAGACCCGGAGATACCACAAAGCCGCACCGGTTGAAGACCTCGGAGGTCTACTATATTATCGAAGGAGAAGGCACGATGCATATCAACGACGACTCCGCGCCGGTGCGGCCGGGCTCAACCATCTATATACCACCCTTGGCAAAGCAGAGCATCACAAATTCCGGCAGAACAGACCTCAGGTTCATCTGCATTGTTGACCCTGCGTGGCGCAGAGAGGATGAAGAGGTACTGTGAGCCATTGCAGTTTCAACAAATGTCATATCTATGTCCTGGAGTGAAACCGCGTGTATCTTTCACCTAAGGCAATTTGAGGGATGTTGTTTCTTCGATGAGGGCCCAAACAAAAAACAAACGGAAAAACGGGAGTAAGCAGAAGAGGGAAGGGAAGGAAGAATAGCGGCCTTTTCGATAAGCGCGGCCACGCAAAAAAAAGAAAAAAAATGGACGGTGGGAGGAAAAAGACGTTAGGCTGCCGAACACGTAAATCGCGTAAACTTGGCCGCGAACTGAAGCGACTAGTCGAACCCGCGCGCTTGGACATAAAGCGCTGAGCCGCCGGTGGGATCATCTTGTCGTCAGTTGCAACCAGGTACCAGCTCGGTTTGGTCTTCCAAGCGCGGTCTTGCGGTCTTCCGGGGTCGGACCGCGCTAAGCTACTGGTTTTTAAAACCTATCGCTCCAATAATAGGCATTTTCTGGGCTTAAATCCGCCTTTTCATGCTCAAAAAGCTGCTTGTAATGGCCGGGGTCTTCTCGTAATTCATAACTTCCATCCGTTCCGAATACATCCCAGGCCCCTTCGCCTTGATGCCAAGCTTGTCTTTTGTTGTGCTAACAGAATAACTCGCTACCTACAGCGATGCTCTCAGTCCACTTGCCATCGTCTTTCTATAAGATAATTCCTTTGAATTACGGGTATCGATCAACCCAACCTCGGTAGGCTTCAGCACAGCTACTTCGATGGTCTTAAAATTCAAGAATTTCCTTGAGTCCCTCGGATAATCGGAAGAAATCTCGCCAGACGGCCCCCAGAAATCGAGGGTGTTGGGAATGTCGCGTCCATACAGGCTGTATAACGAGAAGTGCATATCGCTGCCGGGGCGATTGTATCTCAGCATATCCGCCATACGGCCACTCTTGTGGATGTTTCACAACACCGGCACGAACCATGTTCATGTCAATATAAACCATACATCGCATCAAATGATTATCGGTCTGTACAGCTGTTGCGTGATAACGATCCTCCGATCAATAGGCGCCTTTCCGATTTTTTCTCCGATTATACTCTTGCCCGAGTTTCCCCGCAATAAGTTGCATGGACTGAGGGATAACGCCTTCGCCGTTGTCCCTGACCAGAAGATGAATATGATTGGAAGTTACTGTAAAGTTTAAAACGCTTAGGCCATAACGTTTTTTGGCTTCGAAAAGCCATTGCAGCCACAACCGGCGGTCCTTGTCAAACTTCAACAAGAATTCCTTCTTGTGGCAGCGATGCGTGATATGCCAAACATAACCGGGGATATAGTGCCGATTTGCCCTTGGCATCACGCTCCTCTCCTTAAAGCCATCATTTGACTAGCAAAAAAAGAATTCTAAGGCTATTTATCGAGATGTTTTTCTGATGATTGCTTCAGTTTTCAGACACATGGTTTGGTCCGACCCTGTGCTTCTACCCTGTGCTTCTCCCTCTAATACACATTATGCGGGTGGAAGATCCACTTCTTTTTCCCGGTATAGTTTTCTGAGTTCTTTTTTCATGATCTTTCCGGTCGCGGTTCTCGGAAGATCTTCGGTGAAGATGAACCGCCGGGGTATCTTGAAGTGCGCCACATGTTGTGTGAGATATCCCGGAGTTCCTTCGGCGTGGCCTGTGCTCCGTCCTTGAGCACCACATACATAATGCCCAGTTCCTTGCCTTCTTCATGCTCGTGGGGCACGCCGATCATGGAGCAGTCCTTGATCGCATCGTGGCGGTAGAGCACCTCTTCCACCTCGGAGGGATAGACATTCAGTCCATCGACGATGAACATGTCCTTCTTGCGGTCGATGATCCTGATATGGCCCGATTGGTCGATGGTGGCAACGTCGCCGGTATAGAGCCATCCGTTCCGAAGGGTCTTCGCCGTGTCCTCGGGCTTGTTCAGGTACCCCCGCATCACGTTCGGGCCTTTCACGAGCAGTTCGCCGGCTATCCCGGGGGGCAGCTGGTCGCCGCTGTCATCGACAACCTTGACCTCGATCCCGGGAAGCGGCAGGCCCACGGATCCCGGCTTCCGCATTTCCTTGTCCAACGGGTTGAGGGACACCACGGGCGCGGCCTCGGTCAAGCCGTATCCCTCCAGCAGGGGGACCTTGAAGGCGCTCTCGAATTCATGGATAGTCTTCATCGGCAATGGCGCGGCGCCGGAGACACAGAGCCTGAGGTTCAGCAGGAGCTTCACGAAGAACGGCATGTTCTTTTCAGCCAGGACCTTATACACGGTAGGGATCGCGACGAACAGCGTGATCCGATCGAGGATAAGACTCCTCACGACCTTCGAGAACGGCCGCACACCCGGCAGAAGCGAGATCATCGCGCCGGTGATGAGCGGCAGGATGACGCAGACCGTGTAGGTGAATGAATGGAACAGCGGCAGGAATACGACGAAACGGTCCTTGTGCGTCACATGAATGACTTCCGTTGCCGCCAGGGCATTCACCAGAAAATTGCGGTGCGTCAGGAGGGCGCCCTTGGGCCGTCCGGTGGTGCCTGACGTGTAGAGAATGGTCGAGATATCGTCAGCCGTATGCGACGGCGATGTAAAAGAATCCGTCTGGACAGGCGCATGCGCAAGTTCAGAGAGGATGAACACAGAGAGCGTGTCGGAGCGGGTGAGCCTTTCAACGGTTCCGGCGCAGTCCGCGTCGTACAGACAGATCCGGACAGCGGCATCATGCAGGATGAAGTCGATCTCTTCGGCAGCAAGAAGATTGTTGAGCGGCAGCACGATCCCCCCACCCCGGATGATGCCGAAGTAGGCCGCAATGTAATACGGAGAGTTATGACAGAGGAGCGCCACCGGGTCTCCGGGCTTCATTCCCCGCTTGATCAGCTCCGACGCGAACACGGTTGCCAGGCGGTCCATTTCCTGGTAGGAAAACTTTTTACCTTCGAATTTGACAAAGGTCGCGCGCGGGGTCAGGCTCGCGCGCTTGCGCAGGACCTGGTCGAGGGGCATGATCTCCCGTATCATGCTTGCGAGTATAGCATAGTCGTAAAAGTCAGAATAGAGGAAAAGTGACTCCGGGAACCGCTCTTTACCTCCGAGGCTCGGAGATGCAGAGGTCCCCTGCATTTGACGAACGAAATGTTCCATCCGTCAATCCATATCAGCTGACTGAAAGGTCTGACGGGATTAATAAACCGATTCTAAAGCCATGGACCTCATGCTTCATGAACTTTAATTGCACTGTCTTTAATCATTTCTGGGTCTTCCGGGTTTTGTGTAGGTCGCTTTTCTCTGTTCCTAACTCAGCACATGTCACGATCCTATTTTTTTTCTGCACCCCAGTTCACAGCTCCGCGCAGGGCATGATTGCCGGTACTGATAACAAGCCTTTTCGAGCATCGCATCACTCCACCCTCGCCCGGAGAACGGGCTCGGCCGTGTCTGCCTGGCTTTGCAGCAGCATCGGCCTTTTTACCTTACCATGCTTGTGCGCGAACCTGTTCATGGGATGCAGGGGCCTCTGGAAAGGCAAAGATATGAGTCTCTCCTCAAACTCCATAGAGGTTAATTCTCGACTAAGTGGAGTAGGCCTTTTAAGTTTTGACTTACCCCTGCGCCGGGTAGCTCTGAGCGAAAGACACGCATAGCAATGCTGCACAGATCGTAGTTGCGAGAACAAGACAAGGCAGACACGGCCGAGCCCTTTAAAAGGGCGAGGGTGGAGTGATGCGAGTCCTGCATATCGGGGTGGAGATACTGTACATCTTCCCGGCATGCTGCGTGACCGAGTGATGAGCTGCCCAAAAAAAATCTTTTTGCAAAGAGTCTCATAAACAATTTCGCGCTCGACGGTCTCTGGACAGTGCCGACAGGAGGGAGTATACTAGTATACTATATGTAATCTTGATGCTCTCGTAAAAAGTCGGACAACCCTCTTTTGACGTCATTCCGGCTTGTCCGGAATCATCTTTTATCAGTACGTTGTAAAACACTACGATTCCCGACATGCGGGAATGACGACTTTTTACGACTCCGTCAATCTTAGACAACTATCCGTCACAAAGGAGCGATAATGCCCCGCATTCAGAAAAAACCGTTAAAGGTCGGCAAGGCCGTCTGGAACCTGAAGCCGCTCTTTCTGGGAGATAACGATCCGCGGATCGAGGTAAAACGGAAGCTCGTGGAGAAAAAAAGCGCTGCGTTCATCAACACCTGGAAGGACCGCACCGATTATCTTGAAGATCCGGCAGTCCTGCGGCAGGCGCTGGACCAATATGAATCGTGGAAGCGACAGTATGGCACAGACGGCGATGAAGGGTATTACTTCTGGCTAAGGACCCAGCAGGACCAGAACGATCCGAAGTTGAAGGCCAGGTTCAACAAGATCGATGAGTTCAGCAAAAAACTGGAAAACGAGAGCCAGTTCTTTTACCTCCGGATCGCCAGGATCAAACCCGAGCTTCAGCAACAATTCCTCGCATCCCCTTTCCTGGCAAACTACCGCCATTTTCTGGAGCGGATCTTTGCCGAATCACGCTATCACTTGAGCGAACCTGAGGAGAAGATACTGAACCTCAAGTCCGCTACGTCCTCTTCCAACTGGACAAAGATGACGGCAGGCTTTCTGTCGAAGGAAGAACGCGCCGTGTTTACCGAGGATGGAAGGAGGAAGGTGAGGCCTTTCTCGGAGATCATCGGATTGATGAACAGCAGGAAGAAACGGGTTCGAGACAGCGCTGCCCAGGCATTCAATGACATTCTGGCGAAGCATGTCGAAGTGGCCGAGTCCGAGATCAATTCAATATTGGCGAACAAGAAGATCGACGATGAACTGCGCAGCGCCACCCGGCCGGATACGCTGCGGCATCTTGCCGATGACATCGAAAGCGAGGTGGTTGACTCCCTGATCGAAGCGGTGTCACAGCGGTTCCCGATTTCGGTGCGGTATTATGCGCTCAAGGCAAAGCTGCTGAAGGTCAAAAAGCTTGCATATCATGAACGGAACGTGGAATACGGCGAGATGACCGGGCGCTACCCCTTTCCGAGGTCAGTGAACCTTGTTCACGCCGTGCTCGGGAAGCTTGACCCCGAGTTCGCTGATATCTTCGCCGGGTTTATCGAAAATGGCCAGATCGATGCTTATCCGAAAAAGGACAAGGACAGTGGCGCGTTCTGCATCCACCACCTCATGGTCCAGCCCACCTACATCCTGCTGAACCACACTGGCAAGCTGCACGATGTGCTGACCATCGCCCACGAGCTGGGGCACGGCATCAACAATGAGCTCATCAAAAAGAGGCAGCACGCACTGGACTTCGGCACACCGACATCAACCGCCGAGGTCGCGAGCACGTTCATGGAAGATTTCGTGCTCGATGAGATCATTCACTCGGCCAACAATGAGCAGCGGTTCGCGATCATGATGCAGAAGCTGAACGACGATGTTTCGTCCATTTTCAGGCAGGTAGGATGCTACCAGTTCGAGCGGGAATTGCACAAGGATTACAGGGGGAAGGGATATCTGTCGAAAGAGGAGATCGGCAAACTGTTCCGGAAACATATGGCAGCGTATATGGGGAATGCGGTCCTGCAGTCAGAGGGTTCGGAGAACTGGTGGGTCTACTGGAGCCACATCCGTTATTTTTTCTATGTCTATTCATACGCGAGCGGCCTCCTTATTTCCAAGTCGCTCCAGAATTCGGTTAAGCAGGACCCGGTGTTCATTCATAAGGTCAAGGAGTTCCTGTCGGCAGGACTGTCCGATTCTCCGAAGAACATCTTCGGCAGGCTCGGGATCGATATTTCGGACAAGCGGTTCTGGGACAGGGGGTTGGACGAGGTAGAGAGCCTGCTGGACGATACAGAGCAATTGGCGAAGAGGCTCGGGAAGATCAGATAAAAAGAAAGATGGTATTTGGCGGACTATAATCGATTTGTTCTGTTTTTTCTGCACACGTTGTGGACGATACATCGTGTGTGTTTCTGGTAGAAAACATAATAGGCGTTCTTCTGTCCTTGAGAAGGATAGAGTATAACAATAGCTTGCTCCGGTGAATCAACCATGACACCCGTTTTGCCCTTCCTCATAGAGCATGGTTACGCTCTGCTTTTTTTCTGGGTCCTTGCAGAAACCATGGGGCTTCCAATACCCTGCGTCCCGCTGCTTATTACTGTCGGAGCCTTGGCCGGCACCGGGCAGATGAACCTGCATCTCTGCATCGGTTTAGGCGTCAGCGCAGCATTATTGAGTGATCTCTTCTGGTACTCCCTGGGCTGGCATCGAGGCCGCAGGGTGTTGTCCTTTCTTTGCCGCATTTCCCTCGAACCAGACTCCTGCGTCCATCGTACAGAAAATATATTTGCCCGGTATGGAGCCCGCTCCCTTCTCATAATAAAATTTATACCCGGACTGAGCGCCGTATCGACGCCGCTGGCAGGTATCATCCACATGGGTTTGCTGCGCTTCCTGCTTTTCGACGGCGTGGGAATATTCATGTGGATAGGCGCCTACACGATATTAGGCTATATCGTCAGTGCAGAGCTTGATCGTGCGATAGAATATGCCGCGGGAATGGGAACAACGCTCCTTGTTCTCGTAGCAGGCGGACTGACCATATATATCCGTGGAAATATGCTTTGCGACGGCGTTTTTTTCGCGAGCTTTTGTTCGCACGCATCACACCGGAAGAGCTGAAGCGGAAATTGGATGCCGGCGAACGTGTCGTGATAATTGATGTACGTCACGCTCTTGACTTTGATGCCGACCCCTATATCATACCGGGTGCCCATCGCATTCCATTCGAACAAGCAGAGAATCACGTGGCCGTTTCGGAAGATAGCGAGATAGTCGTCTATTGCACCTGACCAAACGAGGCATCCAGCGCCCGGGTGGCGTTACGCTTACGGCGGCAGGGTATTATGCGTGTTCGGCTTCTTGCCGGAGGCTTTCAGGCCTGGCGCGATCACGAGTATCCCTTAGAACCGTTCGGAGAGACAAAGACAGGAGAAATAAAGGCAACGTTGTAAGAATTACCGGAGCCACCGTTAACGGGAAATATCAGCCACCTCTAACATTTAACATTCTCATCGAGCAGTAAGCAGTGATATTTTTCCCGATATGATACCAGTACACAAAAAAGCCGAGGCAGTGTGCCCCGGCTATTTTTGTGATATTCTTCTCGTGTCCAAAACAAATGGCGGGGCGGACGGGGATCGAACCCGTGACCTCCGACGTGACAGGCCGGCGTTCTAACCAGCTGAACTACCACCCCGAAATGAGTTATGAGTTTTGAGTTGTGAGTTCGTAGTTTAACCCGTAACTAAAAACTCAAAACTTTGAACTGTTGTTTTATGGTGGGCGGAACAGGGATCGAACCTGTGACCCCAGCCTTGTAAGGGCTGTGCTCTCCCAGCTGAGCTATCCGCCCGGTTCCAACCGACTTGGAGAGTGGTAATATCTATGATTCGGCAATAAAAGTCAAGAAAAAATTATAGAACTAATTAGGCGGTACGGTCATCTTCGCCAACCGGGCCGCATTGTCATTTTCTGACGAGCGGCCCGGTGATCAGCAGCACGATCCCCTCTGCGAGCAGGACCAGGTTCAGGACCGCGCTGACACCATGCAGTCGCCTGAATTGTTTCCGCGCCGGCGAATCGGGCGATTCGCGCTCGAAAGAGGTCACCTGCTGTTTTATCCTGACAGCGTCGGGATGGAGCTTGAAAACAATGAAGAGGTTGATAAGCAGTGCCGTCATTACGCACACCAGCGAGAGCCGGTATGCGAGTTTTGATTGGTCATTCGCAACAATAAAGAACAGAACGAGGACCAGGGCGGCGAGGATAAGGTTGTACAGAAAATAGCCTGGGAAAAGTCTTCCCACGATCTCGCCTGCCTGGTCCCTCGGGTAGGACTTGAAGATCACCGGGGTAACGATGAAGGTGAAGAGTGCCATACTGCCGACCCAGAGGGCAAGGATAAGATTATAGATGGAGAACCAGGAAAGTTTCATAGGCACCTCATGTCTGAAATACAAAAGATTGGTTATGATGCAAAACGCGAGTC
>CAVWIL010000003.1:0-30467 GCA_963755045.1 Nitrospirota bacterium
ATGAGATTGCTACTGTCTAAAATAAAAAACATTCCATTGTGCCTGTATTTCCCCTCATGCCAAAGTACTGTTGCAAAACACAGAGAAATTTAAGGATAGTGGGAGTTGTGGCATCATAAAAATCTGGAGTCAAGTTGTAGGATATAAAGTGTACAATCCAGAGGGGAGGGTTGTGCTACGATGGGTTACAACAGTGCCTCGTGCAAGATCAAGCGAGAAGAAGTCGACCATCGGGCCTTCATTTTGGTGTTGAGGACTATACTATCCATTCAAATATTTGCTGGGTTTAGGAAAAATCCACTTTCACCAATATCAAACAGTACGACTATGCCCTTTTCACCCAGTCAAAAGACATCTACCGCTGTCACATGGACAATGCCCCGTTCTTGAGCCTATTGTTCACCAAAGTTGATTCCTTGTTATGATGCCTACAACTAAACAGTGCCACCTTCTTTCTCTAAATCATCATTTTGGGGCTGCTTATATTTTTTAAAGTGTTCATTGAGCTCTGCAGCCATCTTTAACGATCTGTGCATGTCATACCCTTTCATTGATTTACGTACCAACATAGGAGGGAAAATCAACGTCACCGCCACCGCGCCGCCAATACCGGTTCCATAACAGGGAACCGAATGCCAATTCTGTTATTGGCATTTTGTGTATGAAGTACTGGTTTTTCTTTGGTTTTTTAATGCAGGTTTTTGCTTCTTTTTTAATTGTTCAATTTGAAGCCCACAATTCTGTAATTTTATTACTTTATTGGAGAGAAACCTTTACCAAAGCCCCTTGCTGTTCATTGATTTTCGGCTCACTGTTTTGAATAGGTTTTTGCAAGCCAGGAGGGTATGCTTACCACATAATAAACAATCAAACAGTAAGATTCCAAATCCCATGCTGGTCTCCTTTCAATAGTGCTTTGCAATTGGCATTACTGAAAGCAATAAAAGCTTGCTATTCCCTCTACGTCATTTGACTCCCTTCTTTTGCATAACTTTTTTCCTCAACCCCCCGCGGCCCCTAACTTCACAATCTCTATCAGAGGGCGCATGGCACCGGCTTATCCAGGGAATCACTTAAGCGGTCCTCGTCCTTGTAAAGTGGAGAGCCCTGCGTCTCACACTCTTGCCATCCCCACGACACTTAACGTGGGAAAAACCCACGTGTCTTGGAATGCTGCAAATAGATCAGCTATGGTTGTTCATGTGAAGGCTGGACATCCGGAAAGTGGTCGCGGCCCTTGCTCCTCGTTGGGGTATTGCTCTCTCCCAAGTGTGGCTGCCTCATCCTTCTCCAGCATAATGATCTCAGGTGAAGCTCCTCACATTGATCACTGGACTTTGGTATTTGTTTAGTTTGGGTTTTGATGTATTTAGTTTACTGTTTAGCTTGGGGCGTGGGGGTTGTCAGGCGGCGTGCTGGGAGGCGAGAACGGGCGCACGTGCTGGACTTAGCATATGTGCCTCCTTGCAAGCCCTTTTATTGACTCAACACACTTCTGGAGTTTGTTCTTCTTTCTCTTTTTCAAGACATATGAGCATCTGGTTCAAACTCCGAGCCTCTTCCTCAGCTTGTACTTTTTAAAGGCTCCCTGCTGATTTCTTCCTTGCCCAGATGCATGGCCTCAAGCACAGCACAGCTGGGCCGTCCGCATGGTTGGATCCGAGAACCGGCAGCGAGATCGGGTAGCGCGATTGACGTCAGAAGAACTGCGTCCCGATGCCGTTTTCTGGTCAAACGCCGAGTCCCGCATCTCCTGGGTTGTCGATAGCCCTAGTGCACCTCCTCTTGAACGGATTCAGTCAACCGCATGACAATCTTGTGTGTGGTTGGTTGGCGGGGAGCTCCTTTGCTGTTTTGCTTGCATAGCTCGGGTTTCCCAGACATTTCACGTCCACCATCAAGTATTTATTAAGGTCCTTGCTATCTTTTTCTTGATCACCCGGAATGAAGAAGAAGGTGTTTTTCCAAGTGCAAGCATAAAGAGCCCTTTCTAGATGTCATCGTATGTTATTGTGCTACGTTGCTCCAACCTTACGCACCAATTTGGGTGCTGTGTATGTCGGGCAAGCGCATCGTTCCTTACGTGGAGCTGGAAGAGGAATGCACAATCCACTATGATCGTCTTGCTATAGGATGAGCTAATGCAAATCCATCACCATTATGAGTAGTGTTCTAGTTGTTTCAAGATTGAAATCCAAAAGCGGGATGACTGCAACCATAACCAATCATGAATAGTTCCTAGTGTCTGCTTGGGAATACGATCTGAGGGTCTCTGTTACCATCTTTGCTGCCTTTCTGGAACGCCTTCGTCTTGAAGAGTGTGGTGGACTACCCCAAGTTGTTGCATGTTTTGAGGATACCGCCGCTCCCCATGCATGGCAGCTTAATGGACAGGTGATGGCGGTGCAGAGCTGCTGAGTTGTGGAGCTTGTCCTGATCGACGAGCAATGACTGGTCACGATCAGCTCGCAACGTGGTGATCGGTGCGCGTTGGTTTTGATCTGCCCTTCTGTTAACAAGTCGGCCTCGACAGTCGGCTGCAATTTATTCATTTCGGAGGTGTTGATCTTTTCATTCGTCTCTGTGATTGGATGCCCTGATGATGATTAGGAAATGTTTCCGTAAGTGAGCTGTCGGGAGAACATTTGTCAACTTTTTTGCTCAACCTTCGAATGCATAGCTCCATGTGTTATCTTCTTCAAGCCCCATCCTTGAAACATGTACTCCCGCTGTCGTTGATCATCCTGGAGATCGGCTTGCATGTAGTTATAACAGAGAACTGAGCTAACCAATTTGTAAACCCTGGCTCTTCAGGTCCTTGTCATGGTGTCCGAGTGCAGGCGACGACGGATATCGCCGATGCTCTTCCTCAGTTCATAATAAATGGGCCTTGTGATTCACAAAACCCCAGAGAGACGATGTGTAACTGCCAACTCTCTGCAAATCCCATTACTGCTTTTACATTAGCGATGAACGCGATCTTCGAGCTCTCTCGTCTGACTATGCCTGATGAAGTTTAGAGCCGCCCCTACCTTTCTGCTTTTTTGGATCCGTAGTCGTCGACGTCGAAATTGAGATGCCATGTGGCAGCTTGATGTCTTGATGGGGTTCAAGTTGAGCTCAAGGCTGGCTGTGTCTTTCAGGAGGAGGATTCACGAACAGCCTGCTTTGTCAGGATGGAGGGGGAATGCCCTGACTCCTGTGCCATGGGGCTTGTTCATCAGCTCGTCATTGTTGTTCAGGTGAGTGCTTTGTTGGGTTCATTATTGATTTGGTTCCTTTTTAAATGACAGAGACCCCAGGGTGCTGTGGATTTGGATGGTCAGGCAACTATTTCCAGCCAAAGACATTGTGTAATTGTTGCTAGACTTTGTTGTTGATTATATCAAGATACTTGGTTTGGGCCCACCCCTCTGGTCCATGCCCACATTCCCATGCCTTTCCTGGAGTACCCCAGGAGGACTTTGGGTGGCATAGTAGTCTCAATCTTTGTGGGGCCTGCCCCTCCCCACTCCTGGTCAGCAGGATAGCCTTTCTGTAATTCCAGGAGATCCCTCAGCCATACCAGTTCAGAAATCATGCTTCCTGGTGGGATTGTTCACACCATCAGGCCTCCCTCTGCCACCCAGGGCCTGCTGGCTGCTGCTGTGGCTGTGTGTCAGCCACAGTTGAAATTATTGTTGTTGGCTCTGGTCATTCTTTTTGACCCTGGCCAGGACGTTGTGGGAAGGTAATTGCAGTCACCAACATGCCTGCTTTTAATTTGCCATCCGGCAACAGAAGGATGTCGTGCTGGAAGTCGTGGGACACCACGGCGATAGGCGGAAGCCATGGGGCGAAAGGAAAGAAGGTGATGATGAAAATTATTATCTCTATGTGAATGTTTTTCATTTGATTTCTGCGTTTTTGGAGGTGTGGTGCATTGTGGTCTGTGGTTATGTGAATATAGGCGGACTACATCCAAACTATTGCCCCTATGAAGGCAAGACAGGAACATGTCCCATTGCGTGTCCCATTCCATTCCTTGTGGCGTGCCGAGAAGAAACTCAATTGCCTCAGATGAATCCGTATCATGTGATGCCGATGCCGCCATTGTAAAACCGTACTCAAGGTCTACTGCCATGGCCCACGCATGAAGAAGAAGCACGGTGATGTACCGGTTGGAGACAAGAGCACCGGTTTCGAAGACACTTGGTGTGACGTGAGTGTGTACTCAGGCCCTGAAGAATTGGCCAATCTGGTCACAACGCGGTGGAGGAGAACAGGTCGGAGCCAGAAACCAGGTAACGTGTGTGAAGGGTGTCACTGCTTGTGATCAGCATGATTGTGGTGGAAAAAGATGAGGATGCTAGAGGCGATGTCAGGGGGGACCTGTGGGGGATGTTAGGACGAGAGGAGTTAGTAAAATTAATTATCTCACTCCACCTGAGGAGTCACATTCCTCCATGAGGCTTGTTCCTTGTCAAGGGCGGACACCCCGCCCAAATGCTTACAATGTTATTATTATATAAAAGTATTTATAATATGCTACTTGTGTTATGATTATTTCTTTCAGCAGGTCCATTATCAATATCAATTAATGGGAGGATGTATCAGGGAGAACAACCCGAGGCCTTCAGTGTAAAGAATGTGGTCAAGGGATGTGTTGCTCATTGTGAATACACCTGATGAGGGTTTCAGGTATTTGAGCCACCTCCGGCCCCATCTCCGTGTGTCTTGCAGCAGGAATGAACAGATAAAACTTGAGATGGAGCTCGGTGGCCATTGAACTGCCTTAACAAAATGAGGGTTGTGAAGCTCACTCCTGACTTTGTGAAGAATGTGATGTTCATCGTGGAGATACCTTTCACCTAATTGAGGAAGGTAAATGGGGTGAATTTATTAACGGTGGCAATATAACACTGTGTCTTTTGTTTGGTCTGTGTTTTGCTCTTTGTTCGTCTCTTCCCTCCTTGATTTATCTTCTTGTGATAGACAGCTTGCCATTTATTACCTTTTTTATTACTATGTGGGTTTGTTTTTATTGTGTCTATTCTTGGTACATTGTATTATTGAAAGCGAAGAGGATATGGAGGGTATGCTGCTGATCTATGGAATTTACTTGCAGTGACATCCTCTCGTCGTTTTGTAGCCCATTTGTGAAGTGGAAGGGAGTGAGGAAGAGCATTGTTTCAAATCCCTACACTGGATTGCTAGCTCCTTTGCCGTGTACTGCACTTCCTGAACCTTTACATGGCAGAGCGACGGCAGGGCGGCAAATTCGGTATTGAAGCTTTTCTCACGACCTATATCGGTGCCACAATTCATCGCGTCTGCGCGCTCCTGGTGGATCGTACTCAGGAAGATTCGTATGGCTTCAAAGGAAATGGATCACCACGATCTCCGACTTCATTTCATCGCGCTCACGGCGAGTCCATCACCGGCCTCTCGGTCCTGGTTCACCATATCTTTGTGGCGGTGTCGGTATATACCCCCTCCCTCGGGGGGTTTTCAGCTCGGAGCCGGCCATCATGAACACCGACCTTCTCCCGCTCTGGCAGGCCGAGCAAACACTTTGCAGGCGGTTCATCCGCTGCTTCTCGGCGCACCTTGTATTCGGTGCCAGAAGGTTCTCATGCAAGTGAGCGCCACGTGCGGCGGTCTTCGCCATCGCCTCGAATCGGCGATCAAGCTCGTCGGGATTCATGAGCGTCGGAGTTTTTTGTGACCTACGGTCTTTCAACGGTTTTGGCGATATCTTCGGCAGGATCAAGACCAGCGCAGTATGCTCCCCTGATGAGGATCGGAGGGTTCGCCGGTGAGCTTCATGGAATGGACGTCGCTTACGTTCCTTTCCATGATGGCCATCCTGTTCCTGCCCCGGCAGTTCCACGTCGCCGTGGTGGAGAATTTTCCGTGGACCACATCAAAAAGGCCATGTGGCTCTTCCCCCTCTACCTCTTCCTGATAAATATCTTCGTGCTGCCCATCGCCTACGGAGGCCTGCTGCTCGGCTACATCCCGTCCACGGCGGACTACTTCGTGCTGAACATCCCCCTGCACCACGGCAGTCCTCTGCTTGCGCTCTTCGTGTTCATCGGCGGGTTCTCGGCCGCCACGGCCATGATCATCGTGGAGTCCGTGGCGCTTTCCACCATGGTGATGAACAGCTTTGTCATGCCGACGTTCTGGGACCTGCGGGCCTTCAAGAATTTCCACGCGGTGATGCTGAACATCAAGCGGCTTGTGATCCTGGGCTGCGTGTTCCTGGGGTATACCTTTGCCGTTTACTATCGGCGAATATCTACAGCCTCGTGGACATCGGGCTCAAGTCCTTCGAGGCGGTCACGATCTTTGCGCCCGTCGATCCTGCTCGGCCTGTACTGGAAGGGCGGCAACAAGAAGGGGGCCATCGCCGGGATCATTGCCGGGTTCGGCGTCTGGATCTACACGCTGCTCATCCCGGCGCTCATGCGGGCCGGGATCATCGAGACAGGGCGGCCTCATGGAGGTGATCTTCAACTCAAGGCTCCTGAATCCGACGGCGCTCTTCGGCCTCGAAGGACTCGACCGCTGGAGCCACTCCCTGTTCTGGGGACTGCTGCTGAACATCCTTTCCTACGTGGGGGTCTCGATCTTCACCCGGCAGTCCGATGCCGAAACCCACCAGGCCATCATGTTCGTGGATTCCTTTTCGCCGCTGCAGTTCTCACAGGCCCACCAGCCCGCGGATATTGCCGAGATCGAGGACATCCTGGGCCAGTATATCGGCAGACACGAGGCGCGCGAAGCGGTGGACGGTTTTCTCAGAAAGAACGGGCTGGCCCGGGCATCGATATCAGGCGAGTGGCTCCTGAAGCTCAGGGAGGAGGCGGAGCGGATCCTGTCGGGCGCCCTCGGGCCGTCCATCAGCACCCTGGTGTTCCAGGACCAGATGGTGCTGACCCATGATGAGGCGCTGCGCGTCTCGGACTCCATCCAGCAGATCTCCCGGAACCTCGGCTTTCGCGGCAGGAGCTTGCCGAGGCGAACCGGCAGCTTGCCATGCTCAAGGAGTTCAGCGAGAACATCATCGAGAGCCTGCCCGCTCGGCGTGGCGACCCTGGATGAGTCGCTGCGGGTGACCTACTGGAACAGCGGCATGGAGATGATCACGGGCGCGGAGAAGTCCGACGCCCTGGACCGGCACGCAACGGACCTGCTGACGTGCCTGGAGCCGCGGCTCTTCAACCCCGATGTGCAGCGAGGGGGAAATCACGTGCAGGCGGAACTTCGATCCCCAGATCGTCCTCAAGGGGTACCTCAGCAGGCTGACGGGCGCCCAGAAGGGATACGTGCTCGTGCTCGAGGACATCACGGAAAAGAAGAAGATCGAAGAAGAGCTGTTCCGCGCGACGAAGCACGCAAGCGTCGGCAGGCTCGCCGCGGGTGTGGCCCACGAGATCGGCAACCCCCTTGCATCCATCTCGTCGCTGGTGCAGGAGCTCCAGACCGAGGACCTGTCGTCCTTTGAGAAGGACTCTCTCAGCACGATCAACCAGCACGTGCACCGGATCGCCCGGATCGTCCGGAACCTCGGCGATTTTGCCCGGCTCTATCCGCGCCAGAAGACGCCGACGAGCCTTCGGGACATCCTCGAGAACACGCTCAACCTCGTCCGGTACGACAAGAACTTCCGGAAGATCGCGATCCGCACCGACGTGCAGGACACCCCGCTGCTCAAGATCGACCCCGACCAGATCCAGCAGGTGTTCCTGAACCTGATCCTGAACGCGCGTGACGCCATGCCCGACGGCGGGGACCTCGACATCTCGATCATGCAGTCGGACGGCCTGGTTGAGGTGCGCTTTGCCGACACGGGGCACGGCATCGATCGCCGAGGTGCGGGACAAGGTCTTTGATCCCTTCTTCAGCACCAAGGGGCCGACGAAGGGCACGGGTCTGGGGCTCAGCATCTGCTACAGCATCATCAAGGACCACGGCGGCACGATCGAGATCGATTCGGAGAAGGACAAGGGGACGCAGTTCACCATCAGGATACCGGTTGAAGTGAAGAGCCCTTGTAAATCGAATTTCCGCAGACAAGTAGCTTAGAACGACTAGGAATCGAGAGAAAATCCGATTTTTTGAAAAAGCGATCTCTCCGTGTCTTCGGGACTTGGGTGTATGTCATTTTGCTCTTGCATTTTGACTTTGCATTTTTTCGACGAGGTTCGATGTCCAAGAACATTCTGATCGTCGAAGATGAGGAGACACTGCGGGAGTCCATCAAGCGGATCTTCGTCAAGGAAGGGTACACGGTGGACGGCGCGGAGTCCGCGGAGAAGGGCCTTGCCCTGCTCGAGACCGAACATGTACGACGTCATCCTGACGGACATCATCCTGCCGGGCATGGACGGCATCGAGATGCTCACCCGGGTCCGGGAGCAGATCCCCGACCAGATCATCATCGTCGTCACCGCCTACGCGTCGCTCGACACATCGATCAAGGCGCTCCGGGCCGGCGCGTACGACTACATCATGAAGCCGATCATCCACGAGGAGATCAAGCAGGTCGTCCGGAACGCCCTCCGGCAGAAGAGCCTCCAGGCCGAGAACGTCCTGCTCAAGCGCGAGATCGGGAAGGACTACGATTTCAGCAGCATCATCGGCGAGAGCCCCGCGCTCAAGGCCATCCTCGACGAGGTCCGGAAGGTCACCGACACCAGAAGCAGCGTCCTGTTGCTCGGCGAGACCGGGACGGGCAAGGAGCTCTTTGCCCGGGTCATCCACCACAACAGCTCCCGCCGCGACATGCCCTTTGTGCCGATCAACTGCTCCGCCATCCCCGAGAACCTGCTCGAGACCGAGCTGTTCGGCCACGTGCGCGGCGCATTCACCGGCGCGGTCGCCACCAAGAAAGGCATCCTCGAGGAAGCCGAGGGCGGCACCGTGTTCCTCGACGAGATCGGCGACATGAGCCTGTCGCTCCAGGCCAAACTGCTCCGGGTCATCGAGGACCAGGTCATCCGTCCCGTGGGCAGCACCAAGGGCAGCAAGGTCGACATCCGGTTCATCACCGCCACGAACAAGGACCTGAAGGCCGCGGTAAAGCAGAATGCGTTCCGCGAAGACCTCTATTACCGGATCAACGTCATATCGCTCCAGATCCCGCCCTTGCGGGAGCGGAAAGAAGACATCAAGGCCCTGGTACAGCACTATCTCGAGAAGTACTCGCACGAGATGGGGAGAGCGATCAAGGAGATCTCGCCCGAGTCCCTGGAGCTCATGATGAACTACGAGTGGGCGGGGAACGTCCGTGAGCTCCAGAACGTCATCGAGCGCGCCATCCTTGTCTCCGACGGCAACGTCATCGCCCCCGAACACCTGCCCGTGGGACTCGCGAAGGCCGTCATCGTTCGAGACGCAGGTCTTCGATAAAAAGCTTTCCATCGAGGAGTACACCAAGGCCTTCATTCAGAAATACCAGGGCCAGTTCAACGAACAGCAGCTCGCTGACATGCTCTGGATCACCCGGAAATCGCTCTGGGAGAAGAGAAAGAAGTGGGGGATCCCGAGGGAGCGGTAGGGGCGGCGGAATGAAATTCAAAATGCAGAGTGCAAAATGCAAAGGTCAAAATAAGAGGAAGACACCATGGCCTACGGTCATCCATCAATTTTGCAATTTGAAATTTACAATTTGCATTTTGCCTTGATGGCGGCCATAGGTTGCGCCGCTGCATGGAGGATGCGATGAGTCTTGAACGTCTGATCAGTGATTTGAAGAACGGTCTCGGGATGGTCCGGGTGAACGCCGCTGCCGAACTCGGGAAGTTGAAGGATAAGGGGGCCGAAAAGGCTTTGATAGAGGCGCTCGGCGACGGAAATATGGCGGTCCGGAACAACGCCGCGTTTTCCCTCGGGGAACTGCGTTCGCAAGATGCTGTGCCGCGGCTCATCGCCATGTTCAGCGATCCGGAAGAGCGGGTGCGGAAGAGCGCGGTCAAAGCGCTGGGCATGATCGGCGCGCGCGACGCGATCGCACCCCTCATGCAGCTGCTTGCCAGTGATCCATCGGCCATTGTGAAGAGGAGCGCGATCCGCAGCCTGGGACAGATCGGAGGACCGAAAGCCATGCAGGCAGTCGAGTCTTTTATATCCAGCCCGGATGTGATGCTCGCGAACATGGCGAAGCAGGTGCTTGAGAAGAATACCAATCGATGACAAGGCTACACAGGCCAATGCGCGAAACGGTCAAGAGGAGGATGCATGGAATCCATCAGCAAACTGCTGAACCAGATCTTGGGGCATTATGAAAAAAAGGAATATGAAGCTGCGGAACGCGGGGTAGATCTGCTCCTTGTCTCTCATCCGGATTTTCACAGGGGGCAGTTCATGAAGGCGGTGATCCTCGAAGAGACGGGGAGGGCCGGCGACGCGGAACGACACTACGAGAAGGCGGGGAACCGGTACACCCTCTGGAGTCGTCTTGCCATGCAGCTTCAGGATATCGATCCTGACCGGGCGATCATCTATTACGAACGGTCGGCAAAGATGGACCCGCAGAACAACCTTCTGTGGTTCAATCTGGGAGCGCTTTATGAGAAGAAGGGCAGGATCGACGACGCGCGCTCATGTTACCGGAATCTGTCGCCGCTGAAGGAAGTCCTTTCAAAAATAATCATACCGCTTGGTTTCATGATCTTTTTGATCAGCGGTGGAGCGATGATGATCCAGCGCGGAGAAAGAGGGCTCGCAGCCGTCGTGATCGCATCAGCGGTGTTCTGCGCTTTCTGGCTGAAGCGGGATGCGGGGAAAGCGATCCAGATGATCGTGAAAAAGAACCGGGCAGGGCGATGATCATTAAACCCGGTCCCGGCTCAGAGCATGATCAGTACGCTCATCATGGCAATGGTCCAGATGATGTCCGTGGGCAAATGCATATCACAGGTTGAATCGAACAGCAGGTCAAGACGGGCGGGAAATTCATCGTCCTCCATCCAGAGCGTCAGGGTGACGGGTATTCGCGGCAAGGGCGCAAGCCGGAGCGAAGCATCGCCGTACGCCATGATCTCACCGCCAAGGGATTTGCCCTTTTCGATAAAGCCTTCCCGGTTCTTCCTGAACTTGTTCGCGACACTATCGAGCGGCAGAACATGTGAACCCCTGGTGAAGATCTCGCCGCCACTGAGGTACTCGAGATTTACGAGATTGCCGGTGCAGGCAATGTCCTTGGCGCTGACCAGATACCAGAGGACCGAGAGCCGAAAGAAGGAACCGAGTTTCCCGAGCAGCACAGTCGCTCCCCGGGGCTGTGCTTGAGATCTTTTTCTCCGGCACGGAAACGATAAAGTTCATGCCGAAGGACGTTACCCGGTAACTTGCGGACGCCGCATCAAAGACAACTGAAGCTGCCCTGCAGACATCCGCCGGTTTCAGTGTCCCGAGGATATCCCACGCCTTGTCTTCACCAGGATTGTTTATTCCCGCCATATGACCTCTCTGAAAAAGAATTGGTTCATTCAATACTAACAAATAATCGAACCGTTGTTAAGTGGAATGGGCAGATGCATGCATCCGATTTAAATTAATGAGAATACTTTAATATCACTTTTTGAAATTATTGCCATGACCCCACAGTTACTATTCGTAGCTCGCTTGTTCATCGTGATATTACTATTAGTTACGAATGGGACAGCTGCCCTTCGTTACATGACTTCCTCAATAAATTTGCACTGATCGAGTTTTGCTAAATACTTATTTAGAAAGTGCGAATCCCTATAAATTGTAATTATGGATCACAATACAATCAGCTGCTCTTTCTTACATGGATTACCATGAAACCGATATAAACATATTGATTTTATGTAAATTAATACGTCTCAAGACAGCCCGGCATAAAAAAATAAGTTCACTGCGCTTTGTCTTGAAATTTTCATAAGGAAGTTGCCTCGAGCGTTCATAATATTAAATTGGATACTATTCCGCACGAAATGCCAAATTGGCCCTTGTTTTGCTTATTTATTGAACATGAAATTCACCACGGCGCTGAATAACGGCAGCAACATTATCCTCGAAGACGTGATTTCCTTCCTCAGGATGGTGCCGCCATTCCAGTTCCTTTGTGATTCGGACCTTCAGGCCGTTGCCCGGAACCTGTCCATGGAGTTCTATCCCAAGGACATGGTGATTCTGCAGCAGGACGGGCCGCCGAGTGACGCACTCCGCATCATCAAAAAGGGCGGGGTAAAGATCGTTCTTGTTTCGGACGAAGGCGGCGAGGCGGTCATTGATTACCGGGGAGAAGGAGATACCTTCGGGTTCTTGTCCATGGTGGGCAAAGACCGCGTGCGCACCAACGTCGTGGCCATCGACGACACGATATGCTACCTCCTGGGTCAGGAGATGGTGTTAAAACTGCTCGATTCCAATCTGTCCTTCACTGAATTTTTCCTTCAATCCCATATTACGCGTTACCTCGACAAAACCTACCGTGAGATGCAGGACAAAAGCATGTTCTACGGAGGGAGCGACCGCCTGCTGTTCACGACGCAGGTGGGGGACATGGCGGTCAAGAATGTGGTTACCACGCAAGAGGACACCACGATCCGGGAAGCGGCGCAGATCATGTCCGAGCAGTGCATCAGTTCGATCGTGATCAGCGACCGCAAAGGCCTGCCTACGGGCATGGTGACCGACCGGGACCTCCGGGAAAAGGTCGTCGCACGCGGACGGAGCGTCGAGGATCCGATCAAGAGCATCATGAGCTCATCGCTGATCCGCGTCGATGCGCGGGACTACTGCTTCGAGGCCGTGCTGAAGATGATCAAGTATAACATCCACCATATCCTGGTGATCAAGGACGGCCAGCTCACGGGAGTGATCACGAACCACGATATGATGATGCTGCAGGGGACGTCGCCGCTCTCGCTCACGAAGGACATCGAGAGCCAGCAGACCATCGACGGGCTTATCCCGGTCTCGAAGAAGATCAACGGCATTGTCGGGCTTTTGCTCAAGGAAGGGGCCAAGGCGAGCAACATCACCAAGATCATCACCGAGATCAATGACCGGCTCGTGCGCAAAGTCCTCGAATGCGCCGAGCGAAAGCACGGCAGGCCGCCGCTTGCTTACTGCTGGATCGGGTTCGGGAGCGAAGGCCGCAAGGAGCAGACGTTCAAGACCGATCAGGACAACGCCATCATCACTGCTGATCCGGCGACCGAGGCCGAGGCGGAAGCCGCGAAAAAATATTTTTCCGCCTTTGCAGAATTTGTAAGAGACAGCCTGCTCCAGTGCGGGTTCCCGCCCTGCCCGGCGAACTATATGGCGAGCAATCCGCAGTGGTGCCAGCCGCTTAAGGTCTGGAAAAAATATTTCTCCACCTGGATATCGACTCCTACGTCGGAGGCCGTGCTCAATTCCGTGGCCTTCTTCGATTTCCGGCCGATGTACGGCGAGACCTCCCTGGCCGAAACGCTCCGTGACCATTTGAACGCGCTCCTCAAGGACCAAAAGGTGTTCCTCGGGTATCTGGCGAACATGGCAATCAAGAATCAACCGCCCGTCGGGTTCTTCAAATCCTTTGTCGTGGAAAAAGGGGGGGTGCACAAGGATCAACTGAACCTCAAGATCAAAGGCCTTGCACCTCTCGTGGACATCCTGCGGCTTTTTGCGCTCGAGAAGGGCATCCGCGAGACCTCCACCATGGAGCGGATCGATACGCTGCGGAGCATGCATTCCATCGTTGGTGAATACGCCGACGACTTCGAGCAGGCTTTCGAGTTCATCAGTCTTCTCAGGATCCATCATCAATACGAACAGATCAGCAAGGGCGTGGCGCCGGACAACTTCATCAACCCGAACCAGCTGAGCAACCTCGAAAAACGGTCCATCAAAGGGGCATTCCAGCTCATCACGAAGATCCAGGACCTGATCATCGAGCTGTACAAGGCGCTGATCTGGTAGCTGGAGAGGGTGGCTGGTTTGAAAAAGGACTGACCTGTGTTCGGACCGACCGGCAGATGAAAGAAAAAAAGCTGCGGGGTATCGACGCGAAGACGCCGATCACCAATGTCCGATATGTGGTCGTGGACACGGAACTGACGGGGCTGGATGAAAAGAAGGACTGCATCGTTTCTATCGGAGCGGTGCGCATGACCGGCGGGAGGATCGGGCTCGGGGATATGTTTTACCGGCTCGTCAGCCCGAACAAGAAGCTCACGGCCGACAGCGTGGTCATTCATGAGATAACGCCGTCTGACGTGGTTGCCCAGCCGGAGATCGATACCGTGCTCGCAGAGTTTCTCGACTACGCAGCTGATGACGTGCTCGTGGGGCATTTTATCTCCATCGATCTCGCATTCTTCAACCGGGAGATGAAACGGCTGTACGGACACGAGATCGAAAACGTAGCGATCGACACGTTCGCGCTTGATGAGTGGCTCCGGAAACGGTTGAAGTCCCAAGCGTGTTTCGCGAAGGCGCTCTCGGGATATCGGCTTTACGACATCGCAACAAACATGGGCATCCCAGTGAATAGCTCACACAACGCAATTGCGGACGCTTTTACGACCGCACAGCTCTTGCAACGGTTCATCCCGCTCCTTATAGAGGCGGGGGTACATGACATCGGGGAACTTTTAAAGCGTGGAAAACCATTTGAAGGGGGTGATCGGTTCAGAATAACAGGTGATTTCGGAAACTTTTAGAAGCAGAATGAATAAAATACAGAAGGAGGATGAAACATGGCCAAATTAAAACACGAAGATATTTTGAATGACCCGGATTTCAAGGACCTCTCCAGACAGAAGTTCGTCGTCTCCACCGTTCTGACGATCCTCGAGCTGGTGCTCTATTTCGGGTTCATCGGCCTGATCGCGTTCAACAAGCCGTTCCTGGCGCAGAAGCTCTCCGAGGGCGTCGCCACCACGATCGGGATTCCCATCGCGGTCGGGACGATCATCGGTTCGTGGGTGCTTACCGGCATCTATATCTGGTGGGCGAACAGTAAGTATGATGTGCTGGTCAACAAAGTCAAAGACAAGGTGGGAGGATAATCATGCCACAGACAATCATTGGAACAGACAAACCCCGTTGCAATCATGTTCTTTCTTGTGTTCGTGATCAGCACGCTCGGCATCACGTACTGGGCGGCTAAACGGACAAGGACCACGAAGGATTTCTACGCCGCGGGCAGGAGCATCACCGGTTTCCAGAACGGGCTCGCCCTTGCCGGCGACTACATGAGCGCCGCGTCATTCCTCGGGATCGCCGGCCTTGTGTCGACGAAAGGCTATGACGGCCTCATCTACTCGGTGGGCTGGCTCGTGGGATGGCCCATCGTCATGTTCCTGATATCGGAACCGCTGCGGAACCTCGGAAAATACACCTTTGCCGACGTGGTCGCCTATCGTCTGCAGCAGCGCCCCATCCGGGCGGCGGCTGCCACCGGCTCGCTTGTCGTCGTGATCACCTACCTGATCGCGCAGATGGTCGGAGCCGGGACCCTGATCAAGCTCATGTTCGGCATGCCTTTCGAGGTAGCCATCGTTGTAACCGGCGCGCTGATGATCTTCTACGTGCTGTTCGGCGGCATGATCGCAACGACGTGGGTGCAGATCATCAAGGCGTGCCTCCTCCTGAGCGGCGCCACGCTTCTCGTGATCATGACCCTGTACAAGTTCGGGTTCAGCTACGGCGAACTTTTCAACCAGGCGGCCGTCGCCACGCCGCTCGGCCAGAAGTTCCTCGAGCCGGGCGGCCTCGTGACAAGCCCCATTGATGCCTTCTCGCTCGGTCTCGCCCTCATGTTCGGCACGGCCGGTCTTCCGCACATCCTTATGCGATTCTACACCGTGCCCGATGCCAAGCAGGCGAGAAAGTCGGTGTTTGTCGCGACAGGATTCATCGGTTATTTCTACATCCTGACCGTGACCATCGGGTTCGGCGCAGCGGTACTCGTGGGCCAGAAGGCCATCATGGCAATTGACAAGGGCGGCAATATGGCCGGTCCCATGCTCGCCGAGGTGCTCGGCGGAAACGTTTTCCTCGGATTCCTGTCAGCCGTGGCATTCGCCACGATCCTCGCCGTGGTCTCCGGTCTGACCCTTGCGGGCGCATCGGCGCTCTCCCATGACCTGTTCGTGGGCGTGATCCGCCGCGGCGTTGCTGCGGAGAAGGAAGAAGTGAAGGTTGCGAAGATATCAACGATCGGTCTGGGTGTGGTCGCGATCGCGCTCGGTATCTTCTTTAAAGGACAGAACGTCGCCTTCCTGGTCGGACTGACCTTTGCCATCGCCGCAAGCGCGAACTTCCCTGCGCTGCTTCTTTCCATCACCTGGAAGAAACTCACCACCTACGGGGTTGTCTGGAGCATCTATACCGGCGTTATCGTGGCGACGGTGCTCATCATCCTGAGCCCGACCGTCTGGGTCGACATTATTCACAAGGAAGACGTCGCAAAAGTGAACGCCCAGGTCAAAGAGGCTGATACGGCCATGGCAGCCGCTGATACCCAGATCGCTGAAATACAGAAGCAGATCATCACGGCTGATGCGATCAACGCCATGAAGAAAAAGGACCAGGAGGCCGCCTTGCAGAAGAACGCGGCTACGGAGGCCTCAATTGCCGCCAAGAAAGCGGAGAAGGACCAGTTAGCGGCCAAGAAGAAAGAGGCGGCATCCCAGATGCCGAAGCCGATCTTCCCGCTCAAGAACCCCGGTATCTACTCAATGGCCGCAGCATTCCTGATGGCATTCCTCGTCTCTATCATCAAGTCCCGAGAAAGCAGCAGAGGACAAGTTCGCGGGCGTGAAGGTCCGTGAGTATCTCGGTATAGGATCAGAGGATTAAGCAGGCGGCAGCAGTGCCGTGAAATACCGTGAACCGGCGGGGGACACATCTGAAATCCGTGAGTATCCCTCCGCCGGTTCATTCTCTTAGAAAAACCGTCATTTCCATTGCGGTATTTCTGCATGAACGGGATTTACATTTCGCCGCGTGTTGTGTATGCTTATACGCGGGCCAATGGCCCGATACTTCGATTATCCAGATAAGGAGAACAGTCATGGCAGATCAAAGCATCCAAGTCTTATCGACGGAGAAAAGAGTCTTTCCTCCGTCAAAGGAATTCAGCCAAAAGGCGCACATCAAGAGCATGCAGGAGTATGAACAGCTCTATAAGCGCTCCGTCGACGATCCCGACAAGTTCTGGGGCGAGATGGCGGAAAAGAACCTCACGTGGTCCAAGAAGTGGACCAAGGTCCTGGATTACGATTTTCACAAACCTTACATCAAGTGGTTCAGCGGCGGGAAGCTGAATGCCTCGGTGAACTGCCTTGACCGCTTCATCAATACCGCCACCCGCAACAAGGCGGCGCTCATTTGGGAGGCGGACGGGGGAACCTACAAGACCTACACCTATCAACAGCTGTACTACGAGGTGAACCGCTTCGCCAACGTTCTCAAAAAGAAGGGCATCAAGAAGGGCGATCGGGTCACCATCTATTTGCCGATGATCCCGGAGCTCGCCATCTCCATGCTGGCCTGCGCGCGGGTGGGCGCGATCCACAGCGTGGTATTCGGCGGTTTTTCCGCGAAAGCAATGCGTGATCGAATCCAGGATTGTCAGTCGTCCATGGTGATCACCGCGGACGAAGGGGTCCGCGGCGGCAGGTACGTGCCCTTGAAGGCGAATGCCGACGAAGCGATCCTCGAATGTCCGACGGTCAAGGACATGATCGTGGTCCAGCGGGCAGGCACGGGCAAGATCAACATGGAACCGGACAGGGACAGCTGGTGGCATGAGGAGATGGCCGCGAAGGACATCACCAACTTCTGCGAGCCCGAGGAGATGGACGCGGAGGATCCGCTCTTTATCCTCTACACCTCCGGTTCCACGGGCAAGCCCAAGGGCGTGCTGCACACCACGGCGGGATATCTCCTCTATACCAATCTGAGCTTCCGGTGGATCTTCGACTACCACGAAGAGGACATCCACTTCTGCACTGCCGACATCGGGTGGGTCACGGGTCACAGTTATATCCTCTATGGACCGCTTTCGAACGGAGCGACGTCGCTCATGTTCGAGGGCATCCCGAGCTATCCCGACCCGGGCAGGTTCTGGGACATTGTTGACAAGCACCGGGTGAACATCTTCTATACCGCCCCGACGGCGATACGGGCGCTCATGAAGGAAGGCGAGAGCTGGGTGACCAAGCATGAACTTTCATCGCTGAAGGTTCTCGGATCGGTCGGCGAGCCCATCAACCCCGAGGCGTGGATGTGGTACCACAAGAACGTGGGCCACGAAAAGCTCCCGATCGTGGACACGTGGTGGCAGACCGAGACCGGCGGCATCCTGATCACGCCGCTGCCGGGCGCCATGACGACGAAACCGGGTTCGGCAACAAGACCGTTCCCCGGCGTCGTTCCCAGTGTGGTGAAAGAGGATGGTTCGCCCGCCAAGGCGAACGAAGGCGGTTATCTGTGTATTGACAAGCCATGGCCCGGCATGCTGCGCGGCACCTACGGCGATCCGGAAAATAAGCGGATCAAAGAGGTTTATTTCAGCCGGTTCCCGGGCAAGTACTTCACCGGTGACGGCGCCCGGTTCGACGAGGACGGCGATTACTGGCTTATGGGCCGGGTGGACGATGTCATCAATGTCTCAGGGCACCGGCTTGGCACGGCCGAGGTCGAGTCCGCGCTCGTCAGCCACGAAGCGGTTGCAGAGGCTGCGGTCGTCGGTTATCCGCATGACATCAAGGGCGAAGGAATCTATGTGTATGTGACGCTCAAGGACGGGTTTAAACCGACTGACGAGCTCAAGAAGATCCTCACCGGTCATGTCCGTTCGGTCATCGGGCCGATCGCCACGCCCGACAAGCTGCAGTTCGCGCCCGGTCTCCCGAAGACGCGGAGCGGCAAGATCATGCGCCGTATCCTCCGGAAGATCGCGCACGGCCAGGTAGACGAGCTCGGCGATACCTCGACACTTGCCGATCCGTCGGTCGTGCAGTCGCTTGTGAAGGAGCGGCTGGTGTAGGATTCCGTGACGGCGGATCCCATTCCGTCATTGAACAATAACCGACGGGAGGTCGTTGAATAAATTGTGAAACCCATTTGCAGTTTCTAAGACTGCAGATGGGTTTTTTTTCAACGCGGTGAAGGATCTCGACTTTCGATTGTATTAGGTACGGATCTACTTCTGCGAAAAAAATCTTCGTAGCCTTCGTCGGCTTTGTGGTAAAATAATTTTGTTCCGGCTTGTCCGGGTCAGGTATAATCGGGATATATCAGGTGATTGCCGGGCAGGTACCTGTTGCTCACCCATATGATCTTTGCCGTGCACCCGTTGATGGTTCGAAAACCAAAAAGGAGGTCAATCCATGAAAAGACTGTTTTTGAGCATGATCATGTGCTCCCTGGTCGTATTCTCCGCGGCTGCGGAGGAACAGCGATTTACCATACCGATCGGCGATTCACCGGCGACCGGCCCCGTGAATGCGCCGGTGACGATCATTGAATTCATCGATTTTCAATGACCACACTGCGTGGCGGCCGGTCCGACCGTCAAAAAGATCATGGAGTCCTATCAGGGGAAGGTCAGGCTCGTGATTAAAAATTATCCCTATCAGTATCGTGATTATTCCCATATCGCGGCCGAGGCGTCGCTCGCGGCGCAAGACCAGGGAAAATACTGGGAAATGCATGACCAGCTGATCAAGCAGTCGCCGAAGCTCGACCGTGCCAGTCTCATCAAGTATGCTCAAGAACTCGGGCTTGATACGAAGAAGTTCACCGAGTCAATAGACGGGAAGAAACATTCTTCGGAAATCGATCGGGACAAGAAGCTTGCCGTCGACATGGACCTCTACAATACGCCCACCTTTTTCATCAACGGACGCAGGGTCATTGGTGAGCGGCCGTTCGATTACTTCAAAAAGATCATCGATGAGGAGCTGAAAAACGCAAAATAAGCTCACATTCGAAGGGTGGTGTGAGAAGTGCGGAGGGAAAGCACATGGTCGTTCAGAATGGGGCTAATCTTGCGGACGACATGTTCTATGCGCTCAACGTTCCCGAGAACATCGAGCAGGAGAAGGACCCGCGGGTGGCGGCGACACGGCGGTTCGTGGCCAAGGTATCGAACTATGAAGACTACCGAAACCTTACCGAGGATCCCGGCAGGTACCTGGTGACCAAGGACAAGAAGGATTGGAAGGCATTTCGTACGCCGACGTTGCGAGAGATCGCGAAGACCGCGCCGTACATGCACAACGGAATTTTTGTGACACTTGACGAGGTGATCGAGTTCTTTGACAAGGGCGGCGGGAAGGGGAACACGGCGCTTAAGCCACTGGGCTTGAACGATAAGGAAAAGACATACCTCAAAAGGTTCCTCACTGAGGCGCTGAACGGCGAGGACCTCGTCATCCGGTATCCGAAGGTACCGCAGTAGCTGAGAATGCAAGCGGTTTAGACGGGATAACAGGATCTGCAGGATACCTGCCATTGAACTATCCGATCGTATCCCCGGATCCTGTCAAAAGTTTTCATGGACATCATCAAAGAAATTATCGCAAAGAAGCCGCATCTCGAGGCTACGTTGCGGTTCTATGAAAGGTCGATGCTTTTCACAGATGCGGTGAAAGCGCTCGGCATGCCTTCGAGGCCGGGTCTGAACGCCTATCCTCCGGAGTTCATTGGCCGGATCGTTGAGCGATTTTTATCTGTCGTCGATCTGCCTGAAGGCAGTCTGTCTCCCCTAAAACAGGCCTTGGAGCTCGGCGAGATCGATTTTATGAGACTTCCTCTGCTCGAAGTGCCGGCTTTTTCGCTCCCCTATCCCGAGGACGATCTTATGATGCTTCTCTTTCTTTTAAGCAGGCCGTACTTTCTTGGGATGCATGACGCCTTACTGCGGAATGATCGCTTCTGGGAAGAGGGAAGGTGTCCCGTATGCGGTGCCCGGCCCGCCCTGTTGTCCGACTCCCCGGAGGGCCTGCAGCAGCACTGTTCTTTCTGCAGTACCAAAGGACGGTTTGCTGCCGTCGGATGTCCTGTTTGTCACGATAAGGATAAGGCCTTGTTGAAGACATTCTTTGTCAAGAAAGAAAAAGGATTAACGGTCCGAGCGTGTGATTTGTGCAAATCGTATGTCAAGGTTGTGGATGGAGGCTTGCTGAGCAGTGTGACACCCGATCTTGCCGACCTTATGAGCCTGCCCCTGGATATTATGGTCCAGGAAAAAGGCTACAAGCGTCCTTCTCCAAATCCCATCGGGATGGTGAGGATGTCCGCGAGTGGATGAACCTGCGACGGGCATTTGAATATTGCTATGGCCTTACTTACACCGCTTGACCAGGTCGGGTTGTCCGGATTAGCATGGCTGGTCTTCCGGGTTTTGTTTGGGTTGCTTTTATCTGGTTCTAATTCAGCACATGTCACGATCCTATTTTTTTCTGCACCCCAGTTCACAGCTCCGCCCCCGATGAATTCATTCGAGGGCAGGCTCCGGCATGATTGCCGGTACTGATAACAAGCCTTTTCGAGCATCGCAGCGCTTCCCCTCGCCCGGAGAACGGACTCGGCCACGTCTGCCTGGCTTTGTGACACATCGGTCTTTTCTACCTTACCATGCTTGTGTGCGAACCTGTTCATGGGATGCAGGGGCTTCTGGAAAGTCAAAGATTTCTGTAATTTCCCTGCGCCGGGTAGCTCTGACGCGAGAGACACGCGTAGCAATGCTGCACAGAGCATAGTTACAAGAACAAGACAAGGCAGACACGGCCTCGCCCTTTTTTAAGGGCGAGGGTGGAGTGATGCGAGTCCTGCATATCAGGGTGGAGGTACTGTACATCTTCCCGGCATGCGGAGACTGTCCTCGAATGCCTTTATGGGGATGGCCGAGTGATGAGCTGCCCAAAAAAACAATGCATATGCGGGACACGTGCCAACTTAGATAACATTCAGGAAACAGATTGTTAATGAAAAGTAAAAAGCTATCCGTGCAATTAAGTGACCCACAGAAAAGTCAGAAGAACCAGCATGGCAGGGGCGGGGATGTTCTATCCATTGATTTTCTGGATGGCTTTGTTGATCGTGTCCGAATTCGGGTCGTGCTGCAGGGCATTCCGGTATGCGGCGAGCGCTTTTTCTTTCAGCCCGCTTCTCGCATAAAAGTTCCCGAGCTCCAGATGGTATTCGCTTTTTTCCGGCGCTTTCTCGATCGCCTTCACGAAGTGCTCTTCTGCTTCATGGCCTCTTCGCGGAATGCGCGCGAGCGTCAATCCCCGGCGAAATATATATTCCGGGTTCCCGGGGTCAAGGCGTATCGCCCATGCGAAGGCCTCCTCGGCGCCCCAAAAGTTTCTCTGGTTAAACTGCTTCATTCCCTCATGGTACTGAGCACGGGCAGTCTCCCGGTTGGCTGATTTTACCTTTTGGACCTTTTCCTCCTCCCGCTCCTTCTCGACCCCGCTGGAGAGGTCGATGTTGTATTGGTGGCGCGCGGTCTTTGAACTGAGCGTTTCATAGGCATCATGGATCTGTGAAAAGAGTGCTTCAAGCTTCTCTTTCATGTCGTGCATTTCGGGTTCAAAGTGCCGGTCAGGATGGTAGAGATTGGCCAGATGGAAGTACGCCTTCTTTATCTCCAGCGGCGTGGCGCCGTGGCCCACCTCGAGCACTTCATAATGGTTTTGTCGTCCCAGACCATCGAAAGCGTTCTGGATCGTCTCCTTGGTGACGGATGTTGCGGGCGCCACGTCCTGCGCATCATTTTTCTTTTCAGTCGTGACTGTTTCGCGCACGACCGCGGACTCGATCTTTTCCTCCCGGGTCTTGATCTCCCCTGTTTCCACGATTCTGAGAGCCAGCAGCGTGTAGACTGCCTTGAGCGTGTTAAAATCCCCGATGCCGGACAGTACGCATATTTCCTGTATGCTTTTGGAACCGTCGATGATCGAAAAGACCGCCTGCTGGTCCTGATCGAGGTGAACGCTCTGGAAGAGGGGCGAGGGGTCCGTTGACGCGCGGAGGATGGTCTTGATCGAAGGGAGCGACTTGCGGACTCTGTTCCAGTCGAGATCGCGGATGCCCTCAATGATCAGGTCCCCGGTGCTCATCTGGATAGGGATGATTTCGGAGACCGGCAAAGGATGGCCATCGAACTGGTAGCTTCCGTCGCGCCAGCTGAAGATATTAATGACGATCTCTTTGACCTGGAGCTTCACCTGGGCGACAAGGTCCTGCGCGGTGAGGATTCCCATCTCGAACAGGACGGCGCCCAGTTTTTTGCCGTGTTTGATGACGGATTCCGATGTTTTGTCAAACTGATCGATGGTGATCTTCCCCGTTCGCATCAGGAATTCTCCCAGCCTGTCTTCATCCAAATTCGATGATGCGAACAGGATATCCCCGTTCTTAAAGAACACTTTTTTAATCTCCCGCTCACGCGAAAAGACGACGGTGCCGGTCTCCTTTTTTTTTCGGAGGTCCTGAAAGAGCCAGGGGAGGGTAAAGTCTTTTATATCACCGGATGGCGAGAGCATATAACTCCTTGGGGTCATGAAACGCGAACTATCCCGGCAAATCCAGAAGATATTATAGCATTATATTAAGCCTTCGCATATTTTTTTTACGTGCATCTTGCATCACCTCGATTGCAGATGAAGCACTTGACAATACAATCAGGGCATTGACTAACACCCCGGTTCTTACTATAATAAAACCATACTATCCCGATGTGCCCCGTTAGAGATCGTCCAGAGATCGCTCGATGGAACGCCAGAGAGATTCCCAACTAATCCATGGTTGTTAGTAAGCCCGACCTTCGATCTCTTCAAACGGGGTGGAGGGGTCGATTATATTCCTTGTTACCGTAACTCGCTAATCCAGAGAATTCATTACGTAAAGGAAAGGCTCATGCAAAAAGACCTCTTCCTCGGAATAGATATCGGTTCGGTGACCATCAAGACCGCACTCCTTGCTGCGGACAAGACGCTCCTCTCCGAGACATACACCCGGATCAAGGGTGACCCGCTTAATTCTCTCAAGAACGAGCTTCAGGCCCTCACATCAAAATTTTCCGAAAGCAAAATCGTCGCTGTCGGCATTACCGGCAGCGGCGGCAAGCAGATTGCCGGGACCCTGGGAGCTTTGTTCATCAACGAGATACTCGCGCAGTCCTCCTTCGCCGGCCGATATCATCCTGATGCGCGTACCATCATCGAGATGGGCGGTGAGGACGCGAAGCTCATAACCCTTGCCAGCGATGCGGTCACTCATGGGGTCAGGATCGAAGATTTTGCAATGAACGCAGCCTGCGCTGCGGGTACCGGCTCATTTCTCGATCAGCAGGCTTCACGCCTTCATCTCACCATCGAAGAGTTCAGCGCCATCGCCCTGAAATCCCGGACGCCGCCGCGTGTTGCGGGCAGGTGCAGCGTTTTCGCCAAGAGCGACATGATCCACCTTCAGCAAAGCGCCACACCGGATTACGATATTGTGGCCGGGCTCTGTTTTGCCATGGCAAGGAACTTCAAGGCCACCGTAGGCAAGGGCAAAAAGTTCCTTACGCCGCTTTTGTTTCTGGGCGGTGTGGCTGCGAACCTCGGCATGCGCAGGGCCTTCCGCGAAGTACTTGCCCTTTCGGAATCCGATTTGCACGTACCCGAGCACTTCACCACGTCGGGTGCGATAGGGGCAGGGCTCATGGTCATGGAGCAATCGGCCCATCCAGCCTTGTCCTGCGGGCTGTCAGCGCTTGCCGACCATCTTTCCTCAGGAGAAAAAATCGTCCACTCCGGCGCAAAACCCCTTGCCAGGCCCCGCGGCATCATGCCGAATCCCGACTGTGATGCTTCACCGGACGGGGATGGCCTGATCGAGGTCTATCTGGGAGTGGACGTGGGGTCCGTCTCTACCAATGTGGTCGTCATCGACAAGAACATGCGGGTGCTGTCAAAACGGTATCTGCCCACGGCAGGCAGGCCGATCGAAGCGGTTAAACAGGGCCTTGCAGAAGTGGGAGAGGAGATCGGTTCGCGGGTCAAGATCCTCGGGGCAGGCACTACGGGTTCAGGCAGGTATTTGACGGGCGATATGATCGGCGCCGACGTGGTACGGAACGAGATCACTGCCCAGGCAACCGCTGCAGCGGCCATCGACCCCACTGTTGACACCATCTTCGAGATCGGCGGTCAGGACTCGAAATATATCAGCCTCCGTGACGGGGCGGTTGTTGACTTCGAGATGAACAAGGCCTGTGCCGCGGGCACGGGTTCATTCTTAAGAGCAGGCGGAGCGGCTCGGCATAAACATCAAGCAGGAGTTCGAAGACAGGGCGTTCCAGGCGGAGTCGCCCTGCAGGTTCGGCGAGCGCTGCACAGTGTTCATGGAGTCCGATCTAGTGCATTCCATGAACACCGGCTCGTGCGTGGAGGAGCTTACCGCCGGACTCGCGTACTCCATTGTCTACAACTATCTCAATAAAGTGGTTGCCGGCAAGCACGTTGGGGACCGCATCTTCTTCCAGGGCGGCGTTGCTGCGAACAGGGCCGTCGTGTCCGCCTTTGAGACGATCACGAACAGGCCCATCACGGTTCCGCCGCACTATGAGGTCACCGGCGCGATCGGCGCGGCCATCCTTGCCATGCGCCAGAGCTCGGGGGCAAGCACCTTCAAGGGTTTTGACCTGAGCAACCGCGATTACCGCGTTACGACCTTCGAGTGCGCCGAGTGCCCGAACCGCTGCAATATCCGCAGGGTGCTCTTTGACGGCGAGAAGCCGCTCTTTTACGGAGCCGTGCGAGAAGTATGAAGTAAAGAAAAAGAAGGCGTCTTCCTGCGCAGCACCAGACCTGTTCGCTGAGCGGGAGGGCCTGCTCAACACCGCGATCGCGCACCATCGGCTCGATGAGCATGCTCCGAGTGTCGGCATTCCGCGATGCTGTACGTAAACGACTTCTGCCGTTCTTCAGACCTTCTTTGCCGAGCTAGGTTACCGCGTCGTGCTGTCGGATCGACGCATCGGACGCTGATCAACCGGGCGCTTGAGGCCACCGTGGCCGAGACCTGCTTTCCCGCAAGGTGCGCTCGGACACATTCAGGACCTTATCGATAAAAAAGTGGATATCCTGTTCCTGCCGAGCTTTATCCGGTTTCCCGCCTCCGGTGACCAGCACAAGTATGCACAGGCCTGTCCCTATGCCCAGGCATTACCGTATATCGCCAGGTGATCGGTCCGCGTCGGCGACATCAAGACGGTAGAGCCGGTCCCTACCTGCAGGACGAACGTCATTTCACAAGAGCATGCAGATGCTGGGTGCATCGCTCGGCAAGGGCAGGACAGTGGAAAGAGGGCGCAGGGGGTTGCCGTCAGGCGCAGGAAGAATTTCATCACGCCGTCAATGAGCGTCGCCGTGGTCCTATCACCGATCAAGGCCGGAGAAAAGGCAATCGTGTCATTCGCCGGAGCTAGAGCACCTGCGATCCCGGCATGAACATGAACCTGCCTGCCAAGACTCGGGACCTGGAATCCAGGCCATTCCCATGGACTCTTTCCCCTCCACGACGTGGACAGTGTCTTCGAGAATATGTACTGGTTGTCCGGGCAAAAGATCATGGCCGCGGGAGGATCATCCGTGAACATCCGAACTTGTACCCCGTCTATATCACAAACTTCGGGATGCGGACCGGATTCGTTCTTCACGCACTTCTTCAGGCATGAGATGTCGGCAAGCCCTTTCTCCAGCTCGAGATCGATGAGCACAGCGCCGATGCCGGGCGATCACAGGATCGAGGCGTTCCTGGACAGCCTCAACAATGCGGGGCAGGGTAAACCGCGCGGGCCATTCCCGGTCCAAAACAGGAGCAATGGAACGCTTCGCACGAAAAAGGTCTATTTCCCACCAATGACCGACCATGCACATGCGCTCTCCGCCGCATTCCGTGCCTGCGGCGTGGAGACCGAGGTGCTGCCCGAATCGGATGACGAGACCGTGCGGATCGGCAGGAAACACAGTTCGGGCCGCGAGTGCTATCCCCTTGCGCTCACCACCGGCGATATGATCAAGGCAACGCGGCGACCGGGTTCGATCCGGAGAGGAGCGCCTTCTTCATGCCTTCGGGAAAAGGGCCTTGCCGCTTCGGACAATATCACCGCTACCACCGGCAGGTGCTGGACAAACTGGGGCTTGACCGTGTTGAGGTCCTCTCTCCCATGCAGGACGAATCGCTGCATAATGACGTTCGTGTTCTCGATAAGGATTTTGTGCTTATGTGCTGGCGCGGCGTATTCGCCGTGGACATGATCCAGAAGGCGCTCTGGGAATACCGGCCTTACGAAAAACAGAAGGGACAGACGGACCGCGTCTATCAGATCGCGCTGAACGCGGTGAGCGCCGCGATCGAGCGAAGGGCGGACCTCCTTCCCGTGCTGCGTGACGTCTATGAGGACTTTCCGCCATCGAGATCGCCGAGCGGAGCAAGCCGTGATCGGTGTAGTAGGCGAGATATATATCCGCTCCAACCGGTTCAGCAACGAGGATGTGGTACGTCAGATTGAGAGGCTCGGCGGCGAGGCCTGGGTCGCGCCAATCTCCGAATGGCTCCTGTACGTGAACACAACGGCCAAGGTGTCTGCAAAGATGAACCAGTCATGGAATGCCCTGTTCAAGGCGTACATGACCGGAATGATCCAGCGCAAGGACGAGCGCGGCTCCTGAGCGGCTTCAATGGCAACCTCCGGAGCCTGCACGAGCCGAGCATAGAACAGACCCTGCGCAGTGCCGCGCCTTACATGCACCATTCATTCGAGGGAGAGGCGGTGCTGTCCGTGGGCAAGGCCATCGACTACATGACGCAGCGTCTCGGCATCGTGAACGTGATGCCTTTTACATGCATGCCCGGTCCTGTCGCGAGCGCCGTATTGAAGCCGGTCCGCGAAGACCATGATAACATTCCCCTCCTGAATATCGCCTACGAAGGACGGAACTGCCCAGACCCTCACCCGGATAGAGGCTTTTATGCATCAGGCAAAGGCGTATAAAGAGGCAAGGATGTCCGGAGGTATGACAAAAAAATAAAAACGGCAAATTGAACGGCCTTTTCCCTTCGTTGCACTGATTCCATACAGGAGGTTTTTTTCAATTATCCGCTTGACATAGCGCAGGGAAAACGGTATTCTTCACCTATCCGCGGAGAATTCCCGGACAATTTCAATTTAGAAGCAGAGGAGAAACAGAAATGGCAAACGGTGTAGTGAAGTGGTTCAACAACAGCAAGGGGTTTGGTTTTATCACGCAGGAGAACGGTGAAGATGTGTTTGTGCACTTTTCGGCGATTTCGGGCGACGGTTTCAATTCACTGAACGAGGGTGACAAGGTGACCTTCGAAGTCGTGAAGGGTCACAAGGTTTCAGGCGGCAAATGTAGCCAAAGCCTAAGCAGCGTCCTTTTTCAAAAAAATATTTATATAAACACCCAAAGGCCCGGAGCGATCGGGGATTTTTTTATTAACCAACTATGACAGCGTACTAAGGTTTTTTGCCACAGAGTACACAAAGAGAAACGAATCCCCAGGGGTGTTTTGCCTTACTCCGATGACCTCCGTGTAGGTAGCTAAAAGCTGTTATGAAGTTTTGTTCATTACGCAGTATGTCGTAGCATTATTGTAAGGAGCCACATTGAAATCGAACCATTCAAATTCCATCCGACATCACGGCCGGTATCAAGGCGCTCGGCTATGCCACCGACCCCCATTCAAGTCCAGGCGATTCCGCCGGTACTGGAGGAACGCGATGTCATGGGCCTGGCGCAGACCGGAACCGGGAAGACCGCCGCTTGTGCTGCCGATCCTCGAACGACTGCTTAAGGAACCGCGCGGCCGCGTGCGCGCCCTGATCATCGCCCCGACGCGGGAGCTTGCCGAACAGACCCACGTGTCTATTGTTACGCTCGGCCGGGACACGAAATTGCGCAGCGCCACGATTTACGGCGGCGTGGCCATGAACCCGCAAATTCAGAAACTCGCTGGTGTGGAGATTGTCGTCGCCTGCCCCGGCCGTTTGCTCGACCACCTCAAACAGGGAAGACGACCGCGGATGTGGAAATGCTCGTGCTCGATGAGGCGGACCGCATGTTCGACATGGGATTCCTGCCACGGGAAGATCTTCCGCCAAGTGCCGGCTAAACGCCAGACGCTGTTGTTCTGGCCACCATGCCCGATGATATCCGGCAGCTGGCCCAGGACGTCCTCCATGAACCGGTCACGGTGAGGTCGGCCATCCCCCGCGCGAAAACGGTCGCCCACGCGTCTATCCGCGAACAGCATCTCAAAACAGACCTCCTTATGGACCTGCTCCGCCACACGGATACGAAGTCGGTCCTGATCTTCACCCTCACCAAGCACCGTGCCAGGCGCGTGGGGGGATCAGCTGGAACAGGGTCGGTCTTCCGGCGCCGCATCGCTGCAGGGAAACCTGTCCCAGAACCAGCGCCAGGCGGCGCTCGACGGGTTCCGGGACGGCAGGTACCAGGTCCTCGTGGCCACCGACATTGCCGCCCGGGGCATTGACGTTTCCCGGATCTCCCATGTCATCAACTATGACATCCCCGATACCGCCGATGCCTACACCCACCCGATCGGCCGGACCGGCCGGGCGGCAAAGACCGGCGATGCCTTCACCTTTGTTACCCATGAAGACGAGCCACTGGTCAAGAGCGTCGAGCGGGTGCTGGGCGAGAAAATAGAACGCAGGACGCTGAAGGATTTCGATTACAAAAATTCTGCGCCGGCACTGACGCTGAATTTGCGCGTCCGCCGCGCGAACCGCAGCGCCGCCGGGTGCAAGGCGGTGCAAAGCCTGCGGGAATTAAGACGGCGGAATCCCACAAACCGGCACACCCGGGGGCAAGACCGCATGGCGTTGCCCCGCGTCCCTCAGGCGCGGCCCATCATTTCGGTACGCGGACGTTTAAACCAAGTCGTCCACGTACTACCGCTCGCTGAGCGTATAAGCAAAGAAAAAGGCGGTGAATACTCACCGCCTTTTTTGTTTCTGGTTCATAGCCGAAAGCTATGGTTGTTTATCTTGCTGCGCTCGTTTCTTGGTGTTCTCCTGACTTATTTACGCTTTTTCCTGAACGGTCTGTTTCTCCCGCATTGCCGCGGGCGCCGAAACCGCATACCCGGCGACCGTGCCGATGAGTCCGCCTACCACGATGCTCACCGTCGCTGCGCAGGCGATCCCGACAACGATGCCCATCACCACAGCTGCCCTGACGAAAAGGGTCGGCTCAACCGCTCCCCCCATCAACTTTTGCAGCAGGATAAGGGTACCGAAGCTCCCGAAATAGAACCCCGGCATGATACCAAACACCAGAAAACCTAAACCTCCTGCAGTTGCACCGATTTTCATTCCCGCTTTTACACTTTCGTTCTTCATGATAATCTCCTTCCAGCCGCAGCTGTAATTTTAATATCGATCATCTTGATCGATT
>CAVWIL010000004.1:0-7500 GCA_963755045.1 Nitrospirota bacterium
TGCTCTTGAACTGGCAATGAATATGGAGAAGGACGCGATTGCATTTTACACCGAGGCTGCGCGGAAGACAAAATATCCCGCCGGGAAAAAAATGTTTCAAACCATAACCGAGGACGAAAAGCGCCACCTGGAAATGGTAGCGCAGATCATCAAAGGCTTGAAGTTAACGCACAAGAGCGTTAGCCCTATGAAAAATGTAAAAACAGTGTTCGAGTCCATGAAAGACGAGATGATGAAGAAGGTCGAGGCTACGTCGGACGAGCTTGAGGCGTTCAAGATCGCCATGCGCATGGAAAAAGAGGGGTTGGAATTCTATAAGAAAACGCTGGCGGGATCAAAGAAGGAGCCGGAGCGGGCCCTGCTCGAATTGCTCATTAAGGAAGAGCAGCAGCACTACGACATTTTTGCGAATACCTACCAGTTCCTCTCTGATTCCGGGAACTGGTTCATGTGGGAAGAGCGTGGTATTGTTGAAGGATGATCTCTCGTGTGGTTCCTAGGTACCCTCTCCCGAACCTGTCAACTCATCCATCAATGTTTTGACGGATATGATTTTGTCAACCCGTGAAGCATTCGTACCTACCGTATAGAGCGCTTCTTCCTTGTCCGGATTATATCCGGCTGAACTCAACAGCCCGTTGCAGATGCAGAAGTAGTTCTCGTTGTCCTCCTTGGCGGGGCAGACGGTATATAAACCCTCGGCGTCCTTCATCAGCACATAACCCTTGTCACACTTGGGAGTCCGCTTCCTCTGGAGTGACGACACATACATCGGAGATTGTTTGATGACCCGGAACGGCAGTCCGCACGGTGATCCGGGACGGTGCGCAACAACGATATCCTCTTCAGTTGCCCGCACGACCGCCTGTTTATACGCTTCAGAGGCGCTGCTCTCGTCGGTGGCAAGAAAACGGGTGCCCATCTGGACCCCGTCGGCCCCCATGTTCATGAATCTGACAATGTCTTCATGGGTATAGATACCACCGGCGACGATGACAGGAATATCGCCGCATTTTGTTGCCATTTCCTTGACTGGAGGAAGGAGATTTTCAAGTTTGTTGGAGTCAAGATCTACCTGGTCGATTCGGAATCCGAGATGACCGCCGGCAAGCGGACCTTCCAGTACTACAGCATCGGGTCGATACCCCAATTTCCCCCATTTTTTGCAGATGATATCAAGCGCACGCGCGGAGGATACGATCGGGATCAGGGCCGTATCCTTCGGCGGCTGGATCGCCGGCAAATTGAGGGGCAGGCCGGCACCCGAGATGATGGCATCGGCGCCGGCATCGAGTGCGCCTTTCACCGAAGCATTGTAATCTCTGCCAAGGGCAGCCATAATATTGATCCCGGTGAATCCACCTTTAATTTTGGAGAGAGAGACCTCCTCGTAGACAGCCTCATAGATGTTTATTTTTTTACCGGTTCTCTTGGAGACAATCCGGTCTACACATGCACTGGATATGATGCCGAGGCCGCCCTCTCGCGCAACTGCCTGTGCAAGCGGATGCAGCGATACCCCGACCCCCATACCGCCCTGAATAATGGGAACCCTTATTTTTTTGCCCTTGATTATGAGCGGCTTCAGCATTGAATGAGATCTCAAATCGCCCCCTCTGCATGCTTACAATACAGGTCAGAAGAACAGAATACGTATTTTACTAGCTGCTTTTTTACCGGCAGCAACAAAAAAAACCAGAGTGATTATACCATACAAAAACACCGGATACAACCAGAACTTGATGAGCGAATTGACTTATATTCAATGTTACCGTAACGCAGTATCAAATACCGGACCAACGGGATCAACGGGAGATTGACAATTTTGTTCGGTTGTGCGATTATCCCTGCGCTATGAGAATTGTTCGCGGCCTTAAAAACTTTAATGAGCGGCTTCCGAACCCTGTGCTGACGCTGGGAAACTTTGACGGGGTGCATCTGGGCCATCAGGCGATACTCAAGAAAGTGATCGAACGGGCCCGGGAGGTCAAGGGGACGAGCGTTGTGTTTACGTTTGAGCCCCATCCGCTTAAAGTGCTTGCCCCGGAGCGTTCGCCCATGATGTTGAACACCTTTCATGACAAGATGAAACTTTTTGCCGCGGCTGGAATCGATATAGTGATTTGCGCCAATTTCACACGGACCTTTGCCGAGCAGCATCCCGAGGATTTTGCCCGCGATGTCCTGCACGCACAGATCGGTGTCAGTGAGGTTTATGTCGGCTATGACTATGCCTTTGGTAAGGGCCGTGAAGGAAGCATTGAATCGCTGAAAGAAATGGGCCGGGTCTTCGGATTTGGAGTGGGGGTTGTTGAAGCCGTACAGGTGAACAATCTCGTCGTCAGCAGTTCGGTAATCCGCGACCTTATAACAAGTGGCAACGTGGAGGACGCAGCCAAACTACTTGGCAGGATGTACACCATTGAGGGCGAGGTTGTACACGGATCGCACCGTGGCCAGACGCTCGGTTTTCCCACCGCGAACCTTAAAATAGTCAATGAGCTTATTCCTGCTCATGGTGTTTACGCCGTACTCGCAGAGGTTGAAGATAAGACGATCAAGGGGGTGGCTTCAATCGGGATCAGGCCCACCTTTGATGCTGGACCTGTTTCAATAGAGGTATACCTTTTTGAGTTTCACGAGGGACTCTACGGCAAGGAAATGGAGGTCTCTTTTGTAAGGCATCTGCGTGGGGAAATAAAATTTCCCGATGCAGGTGCACTTGTCGAACAGATACAAAAGGATGTGCTGGATGCTCAAGCGGCCTTGAAGAATATCTGAAAAGCCGGTTGTCACTGTCGTACTCTTTGGTGAAGTGTCTCCTACCACAAACGATATTCTCAATGGGGAGGTGATGATTATGGCATGCGGAAAAAAATGCGGGACCAAGAAGGCTGTTAAGAAGAAGGCCACAAAAAAGAAATAAGGTGAACTCTGCGTCAGGCGGGTAAGCAATTTACCCGCCGCATATTTGTTGGATGAGCGATCATGCCTGTTCTCAAACGCATTTCATTATTAGTTAACTTTTCTTCTGAAAAGCTTAAGGAGCCAGCATGAAAACAGCAATCATCATACTGGGGCATGGGAGCAGAAGCGACGGGAACGATGCTGCAGTAAAGCGGATTGTTGCGGCGATAAGGGAAAGCGTGAAAGGCGATATTGTTGAATACGCTTATTTACAATATGCTCAGCCGACTCCTGACGAGGCCTTGGATAGCTGTATCCGGCAAGGGGCGAAAAAAATAGTGATTGTTCCATTCTTCATGCAGTCGGGTATGCATGTGACGAAGGACATCCCCATGTTTCTCGAAAAGGCAAAACAAAAGCATCCGACGCTGGATATCGGGGTGACTGACTATGTCGGCGCTCATCCCCTCATGGAACAGATCGTAGCGGATCTGATCAGAAAATCGAGATAGAGTCATCAGGGGTAGGCGAAACCCCGCAGGCCCTCGTCTCACGGAGATAGTCAATGCTGTCAGCGAAAGAACAATTTGATATTATAAAACGCGGCGCTGTCGAGGTCATTGTCGAGGCGGACCTGTTGAAGAAACTTGAGACGTCAGTCTCGACTGGAAAGCCCCTGCGCGTTAAGGCGGGCTTTGATCCGACGGCGCCGGACATCCACATTGGCCATACGGTGCTCCTGAACAAGATGCGGCAGTTCCAGGAGCTGGGCCACGAGGTGACCTTCCTCATCGGCGACTTCACGGGCATGATCGGCGATCCCACGGGCAAGTCTGAAACGCGGAAGCATCTCACGAAGGAAGAGGTGGCCGAGAACGCCAAGACCTATCAGGTGCAGATATTCAAGGTCCTTGACAAGGATCGGACGAAGATCGCCTTCAACAGCGAGTGGATGTCGAAGATGACCGCTGAGGGGATGATCCAGCTTGCGGCGAGACATACCGTTGCCAGGATGCTGGAGCGCGAGGATTTCAAAAAACGCTATCAGGCAGAACTTCCCATCAGTATTCACGAGTTCCTGTACCCGCTCATCCAGGGTTACGATTCCGTCATGATGAAATCGGATGTGGAGCTGGGCGGAACGGACCAGAAGTTCAACTTGCTCGTGGGCCGCGAGCTCCAGAAGGAATACGGCCAGGAGCCGCAGTGCATTGTGATGATGCCGCTCCTTGAAGGGCTCGACGGTGTGAACAAAATGAGCAAGAGCCTCGGGAACTATATCGGCATCAACGAGCCGGCAAAGGAAATCTTCGGCAAGGTGATGTCCGTGAGTGATGATCTCATGCTCCGGTATTATGAACTGGTGAGCGAGGTTTCGCTTGAAGACCTTCAGAAGATCAAGGACGATATCAGGTCCGGGGCGCTGCATCCCATGGAGGCGAAGAAGAGGCTGGCTTCAGAGTTGGTAAATAGGTTTTGTGCGCAAACTATTTACGGCGTAGGCGGTATTCCTTCCTCAGAGCAATTTGGTATGCTGACTGTATCAGTAGGAGCTCGCGCAAGAGCCGAGTTCGAGAAGGTCTTCAGCAAGAAGGACATGCCCGATGATATCCCAGTCGTCGAGATCGCGTGGGAAGGGGCATCAATGAAGCTGGCGAAGATCGTAGCTCTTGCCGGCGCCGCAAAGAGCAACTCGGAAGCACGCAGGCTCATCCAACAAGGCGCAGTAGAGGTGAACGAGAAGCCGGTCAGGGACATTGATGCCGAGCTATCGCCTCGGGAGAGTATATTCTGCGGGTAGGAAAGAAACGGTTTGTTAAGGTCAGATCGAAGAAGTAGAAAATTTTCGTTTGAAGAGAAAAAAGTCTTGACATGAAATAGTGCTTGTGATAGATTGCGCCTTCGTTCGGCAGAAAACCTCGGGCAAAACCTCGAAGTTTCATGAATGCCAATCGCTCATTAATAATTTTTTAATAATACCAAAATTTTATTGACAAAGAGATTCAGTTCTGTTATTATTTTACTTCTGCGTAGCATGCAGAAACATGGTCTTTGAAAACTAAATAGGTGCAAAGATTTAAACAGATCCTTAAAAAGTCTGTTTTTAGTTGGCGGGTTATTGAGCAACAAATTAGTCAAGTTACCTTGAGTAACATTGCATAGGATCAGATTTTTTTGGAGAGTTTGATCCTGGCTCAGAACGAACGCTGGCGGCGTGCTTAACACATGCAAGTCGAACGAGAAGTACGTAGCAATACGTATTGTAAAGTGGCGCACGGGTGAGTAACACGTGGGTAATCTGCCCTTGAGTTTGGGATAACCCCGCGAAAGCGGGGCTAATACCGAATAAGACCACGGGGACCAAAGTCCCTGAGGTAAAAGATGGCCTCTATTTATAAGCTATCACTTGAGGATGAGCCCGCGGCCCATTAGCTAGTTGGTAGGGTAACGGCCTACCAAGGCTATGATGGGTAGCTGGTCTGAGAGGACGATCAGCCACACTGGAACTGAGACACGGTCCAGACTCCTACGGGAGGCAGCAGTGGGGAATATTGCGCAATGGGCGAAAGCCTGACGCAGCAACGCCGCGTGGGGGATGAAGGTTTTCGGATTGTAAACCCCTTTCGACCGGAACGAATCTCCTCCTGGTAAATAATCAGGAGGATCGACGGTACCGGGAGAAGAAGCCACGGCTAACTCTGTGCCAGCAGCCGCGGTAAGACAGAGGTGGCGAGCGTTGTTCGGATTTATTGGGCGTAAAGCGAACGCAGGTGGTTTGGTAAGTCAGGGGTGAAAGCCCACAGCTTAACTGTGGCACTGCCTTTGATACTGCCTTTCTTGAGTGCATGAGGGGGAAGCGGAATTCCGAGTGTAGAGGTGAAATTCGTAGATATTCGGAGGAACACCGGTGGCGAAGGCGGCTTCCTGGCATGTAACTGACACTCATGTTCGAAAGCGTGGGTAGCAAACAGGATTAGATACCCTGGTAGTCCACGCCCTAAACGATGGGCACTAGGTGTGGGAGGTATCGACCCCTTCCGTGCCGCAGCTAACGCATTAAGTGCCCCGCCTGGGGAGTACGGCCGCAAGGTTGAAACTCAAAGGAATTGACGGGGGCCCGCACAAGCGGTGGTGCATGTGGTTTAATTCGACGCAACGCGAAGAACCTTACCTAGGCTTGACATCCCTGGAACCCCCTGGAAACAGGGGGGTGCCCGCAAGGGAGCCAGGAGACAGGTGCTGCATGGCTGTCGTCAGCTCGTGTCGTGAGATGTTGGGTTAAGTCCCGCAACGAGCGCAACCCTCATCCTCAGTTGCCATCGGGTAATGCCGGGCACTCAGAGGGAACTGCCCAGGATAACTGGGAGGAAGGTGGGGATGACGTCAAGTCCTCATGGCCTTTATGCCTAGGGCTACACACGTGCAACAATGGCCGGTACAAAGGGTCGCAATCCCGCGAGGGGGAGCCAATCCCAAAAAACCGGTCTCAGTCCGGATCGGAGTCTGCAACTCGACTCCGTGAAGTCGGAATCGCTAGTAATCGCGGATCAGAACGCCGCGGTGAATACGTTCCCGGGCCTTGTACACACCGCCCGTCACACCACGAAAGCCTATTGTACCTTAAGTCGCTGCGTCAACCCGCAAGGGGGACAGGCGCCCACGGTATGATCGGTGATTGGGGTGAAGTCGTAACAAGGTAGCCGTAGGAGAACCTGCGGCTGGATCACCTCCTTTCTAAGGATGAATCAGGGGTTACCTTGGTAACCTCTCATCCAGGTCGTTCCGCCAGCACCTATTTAGTTTTGAAGGACCATGAGTAAGACAAATTCGAAATTCTAATTTCGAAATCCTAATTTAGGATTTAGAGTTTAGTGTTTCGGATTTATAAGCTGCTCAGGGCTATAGGCATGGGCTCGGAGCTTTACCCCCGGGAAAAGTCCTGAGCCTGAACGAAACGGGCCTATAGCTCAGTTGGTTAGAGCGCACCCCTGATAAGGGTGAGGTCGGTAGTTCGACTCTACCTAGGCCCACCACTTACAACAAATTCGAAATTCTAGTTTCGAAATCCGAAATATTCAGGATTTAGAATTTCTTATTTAGAGTTTGTCGTTATCGGGGCTGTAGCTCAGCTGGGAGAGCACCTGCTTTGCAAGCAGGGGGTCAGCGGTTCGATCCCGCTCAGCTCCACCAATTTAACAATAGTTCAGAGTTCAGAGTTCGGAGTTCAAGGAAACTTGAACTGTGAATTGTGAGTTTTGAAAATTTCAGAAATGCAGTGATGCGTTTCTGATTGTTCTTTGACAACTGAATATGCAAGAATACAAGAAAAGCTGAGGCGAAAAATCAAGAAACGCCGAATCTGCCAGAAGCAGATTTTGGTGGTTAAGCTACAGAAGGCGTATGGTGGATGCCTTGGCGCCAAGAGGCGATGAAGGACGTGGCAAGCTGCGATAAGCTTCGGGGAGCCGCTAACAGGCTGTGATCCGGAGATTTCCGAATGGGGCAACCCTTCCAGATGAAGTCTGGAAATCTGCATCTGAATACATAGGATGCAGAAGCGAACTCAGGGAAGTGAAACATCTCAGTACCTGA
>CAVWIL010000004.1:12500-61508 GCA_963755045.1 Nitrospirota bacterium
ACTACCCTCAAGGAGATGAGGTTCACGTCCAAAGTGTTCGGCCCCTACCGGAATGTGCGCAAGGTCACGGTCTTCGGTTCCGCCCGTACAAAGCCTGATGAACCGGTGTACGCTATGGCACGTGACTTCGGCAGGGCTCTCGCCGAGTCCGGCTATATGGTCATCACCGGCGGCGGTGCAGGTATCATGCAGGCGGTGAACGAAGGCGCGGGGCCGGAGCACTCCTTTGGCGTGAATATCCGCCTTCCCTTTGAACAGAGAGTGAATCCCGTGCTCGAGGGCAACCCTCGGCTCATCACCTACAAATATTTTTTTAACCGTAAGGTGGCCTTTCTCAAGGAAGCTGACGCAGTGGCGCTCTTTCCCGGCGGCTTCGGCACTCTCGACGAGGCCATGGAGACACTCACACTGGTCCAGACGGGCAAGCGCAATCCCATGCCGCTTGTGCTCGTGGACGGGCCAGGACGCACCTACTGGACAAACTGGATCAAGTTCTTCGAGGATGAGCTTCATGCCCACGGGTATATCAGTGATACGGATTTTTCGCTCTTTGAGCGGGTCAACTCTGTGGACGCCGCGGTCAAGCATATCAACCGTTTTTACAGCCGCTACCACAGCATGAGATATGTGAATGGCCATCTCGTGTTCCGTATGACATCGGTTCTTGCGCCGAACCATATTCAGAAGCTCAAGGAAAGGTTTCGGGACATCCTGGCGCCCGGGGGGGACATTGTTCTTTCCGGCCCGCTGCCTGAGGAAAAGGATGAGACGGAGATTGCTCATCTGCCGAGGCTCGTTGTGGATTTCAACCGCCGGGATTTCGGACGCCTCCGAATCCTGATCGATGCAATCAACGATTTCTAATGCATGCTGCCGTAGGAGAAGGGGAACAGGCAAACATTGCAGAAAAAATATATTTTCGCCTGAAATTGCGCGGGTTTCTGTCATTCAGCCTGCAAAATGTATTGACATTAAAACAGGCGGTGTGATATAAAAGAAGTCTTTTAAGATCTATTACCATATGGAATTTGCTGGTCAGGACGTACTCGATGGCGAAAATAGTCCCCTTCCGGGGAATCATATATAATCAGGGCAAGGCCGGCGCGATCGATACTCTCGTCTGTCCGCCTTATGATATCATCTCACCGGCTGAACAACAGGAACTTTACCGAAAAAGTCCCTATAACGTAATCCGGCTCGAATACGGCTTGACGAGCCCTGCTGATGGCGACGAGGACAACCGGTACGCCCGGGCAGCTGCTGTTCTGGAAGAATGGTCTCGGTCAGAAGTTCTGCAAGAAGTCAGAGAGCCGGCCTTCTTTATTTATGAAATGGAATATAAGGCCGGGAAGGGCGTCAAAAGGCTGCGCGGCATTATCTGCCTGGTCAGGATCGAGGATTACGATTCGGGCATCATAAAGCCCCACGAGACAACGCTCTCGGGTCCCAAGACCGACCGGCTGAACCTGCTGCGCTCGTGCAAGGCGACCTTCAGCCAGATATTCTCGCTTTTTTCAGATCCCCCGGGGAACGTGGCAGGCATCCTCGCGAAGGTCACGCGCACACCCGAGATGGAAGTGAAGCACAGCGACGGGGTGACCCACCGCATCTGGTCTCTGAACGACAAGAACGATATCGCGGCCATTGCCCGCGAGCTTGCGGACAAGCACATTTTCATTGCCGACGGCCATCACCGTTACGACACGGCCCTGAATTACAGAAACGAACGACGCAAGGCAGCGGGCTCCTTCACGGGCGAGGAGGGGTTCAATTATGTCGCCATGTTCCTGGCACGACTGGAAGATCCGGCGCTTACCATCCTGCCGGCGCACCGTGCGCTCTTCAATCTCACGGACTTCAATGCGCAGAAGTTTGAGGATGACCTGAACAAGTACTTCAATATCGAGCGCATCGATTTCGACAAGAGGTCCGAGTCCAAGGATCTGCTGACGGTCCTGGACACCATGGCTCACCGCGCGGACCATGCGCATGTGTTCGGGATGCGGGTAAAAGGAGAGCACAGCTACTATTTGCTGACCCTGCGGAACGAAGCGGACATGGACGTTCTGCTGCCGGCCAAGTCGCCGGCGTACCGGAGGCTCGACGTCTCGATCCTGCACCACTTGATCATCGACAAACTGCTCGGGATCAAGATGGAGACCCACAAGCAGGGTCTTAATATAGAATATATAAAGGATGCCGGCGAGGCTGACATGCGGGTCCATGATAACGCAGCAGAGATCGTCTTTTTCATGAATCCCACGAAGGTGCAGGAGGTGAAGGATGTGGCAACAGCGGGCGAGCGCATGCCCCAGAAGGCCACGTACTTTTTCCCCAAGCTCCTGACGGGGCTGGTGATGCATAAGATTGAATAAGGGTCCGGGGTCCAGGGTTCAGGGGTCAGAGGAAATGCCGAAGATTGGCTTTCCTGTACCCTGTACCCTGGCCTCTGACCCGTGATTTTTAAATTTGATCCTCAAGGAGGCTACTATGGCAGTCAGAGTTGCAATTAACGGATTCGGACGTATCGGCAGGAACGTTTTTCGCGCTTCGCAGGGCAACAAGGACATCGAGATCGTGGCGATCAACGACCTTACGGACACAAAGACGCTGGCGCACCTTCTGAAATGGGACTCCATTTTCGGCGAGTTCACAGCCGATGTCAAGGCGGGTGACGGGAAGATAATCGTCAACGGCAAGGACATTATTGTCGCGGCAAAGAAGGACCCCGCGGAGCTTCCGTGGAAAGACCTCAAGGTCGACATCGCACTGGAATGCACCGGCCTGTTCCTGGACAAGGCGAGCGCGGGCAAGCACATCACCGCCGGCGCCAAGAAGGTCCTGATCTCGGCACCTGCCAAGGACCCGGACGCGACGTTCGTGATCGGCGTGAACGAGCACACCTACGATCCCAAGGCGCACCACATCATCTCGAACGCCTCCTGCACCACGAACTGCCTCGCGCCGTTCACCAAGGTGATCCATGAGAACTTCGGCATCGTGCACGGCCTCATGAACACGATCCACTCGTACACCAATGACCAGAAGCTCCTCGATCTGCCGCACAAGGACCTTCGCAGGGCCCGCGCCGCGTGCATGTCCATCATCCCGACCTCGACCGGCGCGGCCAAGGCCGTGTCACTCGTACTGCCGGAACTGAAGGGCAAGCTCGACGGCATGTCGCTCCGTGTGCCCACGCCGGATGTTTCGGTGGTGGACGTCGTGTTCGAGGTCTCGAAGAAGACCACCAGGGAAGAGGTCAATGCTGCGTTCAAGTCCGCAGCAGAAGGCAAACTCAAAGGCATCCTCCAGTTCGAGGAAAGGCCGCTCGTCTCCATCGACTTCAAGGGCAACCCGCACTCCTCCATCGTCGACGCGGCGCTCACCAGCGTCATGGAAGGCACCATGGTGAAAGTGATCTCCTGGTACGACAACGAGTGGGGCTACTCGAACCGGCTGCGTGACCTGGCGATCCTGGTGGCGAAGAAAGGATTCTAGTAAACGAAAAATTTCAAATGACAAGCATCAAATGCCAAATAAATTCCAAGCACCAGGCACCAGATCCCAAACGAAACCGTTTGGCTATTGGAATTTGGTAATTGGATATTATTTGTAATTTGTGATTTGAAATTTGGAATTTCCCCATGAGGTGTTATGGATAAGAAAACCATCGAGAAGGTCGATCTGAAGGGCAAGCGGGTATTCATTCGCGCGGATTTCAACGTGCCGCTCGACGAGAACGGCAATATCACCGACGACACCAGGATCCGCTCGACGCTCCCGACGATCAACTTCGCGCTCGATGCCGGCGCCAAGGTGATCCTGGCTTCGCACCTTGGCCGGCCCAAGGGCAAGCCAGCAGCAAAATACAGCCTTGCGCCGGTTGCCCTGCGGCTGAACCGTCTTCTCAATAAAGAGGTGAAATTCGCCAAGGACTGCATCGGTCCCGATGTTGAGCATCTGGTCCAGGGCATGCGGCCCGGCGACGTGCTGCTGCTGGAGAACCTCCGGTTCCATGCCGAGGAAGAGAAGAACGACGAGGGATTCTCCAGGGCCCTCGCCGCGTTCTCCGACGTCTATGTGAACGATGCCTTCGGCACGGCCCACCGCGCCCATGCATCCACCTACGGCATCACCAAGTTTGTAAAGCAGTCAGTGGCCGGCTTTCTCATGAAGAAGGAGATCGATTATCTCCAGAAGACCGTTGCCAATCCCGTGCGGCCCTTCGTGGTCATTCTCGGCGGGGCAAAGGTCTCGGGCAAGATCGGCGTGATCGAAAATCTCCAGAACAAGGCGGACAAGATCATCGTCGGCGGCGCCATGGCATTTACCTTCAGCAAGGCCCGGGGCCAGGAGGTGGGCAACTCCCTGGTGGAAGAAGACATGCTCGAAATGGCACAGCGCCTCAGAAAGGGCGTCCGTGACAAGGGCGTCAAATTCTACCTGCCTGTCGACTTCGTCGTCGCGGAGAGTATGGAGGAAGGGGCCGCGACCAAGATCGTGACGTCCCAGGAGATCCCCAAGGGATGGGTGGGCCTTGACATCGGTCCGGCAACGACCCGGCTCTTCGCAGAGGCGATCCAGGACGCCAAGACCATCATCTGGAACGGTCCCATGGGCATGTTCGAGAAGGACGCCTACTCACGCGGCACCTTCGCGATCGCACGCTCGGTTGCAGATGCATACGCGACCACCATTGTGGGCGGCGGCGATACGGATGTGGCGGTGCACAAGGCAGGCGTGTCCGACAGCATCACGTTTATCTCCACCGGCGGCGGTGCATCGCTCGAACTGCTGGAAGGCAAGGAACTGCCGGGCCTCGCGGCCCTGACGGACGACAAAGACTAAAAAAATATTTTCTCGCGGAGGCGCAGAGTTCGCAGAGAGTTAAGACGGGATTTATATCTTCAAGCTTTTCTCAGCGCCCTCTGCGCCTCTGCGAGAGACAAGGGGTTTCTATGAATTCGAAAAGAAGACCGATCATCGCTGGCAACTGGAAGATGAACAAGACCTCGACCGAGGCGCGTGAGCTCGCGAGCAAGCTCATCCCGCTCGTGTCCGGCGTTAAAGACCGTGACATCGTGCTTGCCCCGCCGTTCACGTCGATCCCGGCGGTTGCCGAGACCATCAAAGGAACGAATATGGCACTCTCTGCCCAGGACCTGTTCTGGGAGGAGAAGGGGGCATTTACCGGCGAAATATCCGCAGAAATGCTGTTGGATTTGGGCTGCAAGTATGTTATTATAGGCCACAGTGAACGCCGGCAGTTCTTCGGCGAGACGGACGAGACGGTGAACAAGAAGGTCCGGCAGGCCCTGAACAAGGGGCTGCTGCCTATCGTCTGCGTGGGAGAGCTCCTGAGCGAGCGTGAGGCCGGTAAGGCGAACGAGGTGATCGAACGCCAGGTGGTCGGCGCACTCAAGGGCGTGGCTGCTGCCGAGATGCAGAAGATCGTCATTGCGTATGAACCGGTCTGGGCCATCGGCACCGGCAAGACCGCTACACCGGACCAGGCGAATGAGATCCATGCCTTCATCCGGCAGAAGATCAAATCGATGTACAACGGTGACGTCGCCGGCTCGCTCCGCATCCAATACGGCGGCAGCGTGACGCCCGAGAATGTATCGACGCTCATGGCCAAGCCGGACATCGATGGCGCGCTCGTGGGCGGCGCAAGCCTGAAACCGGAGTCCTTTGCTGCGCTGGTGAATTTTAAGTAAAAGCACTAACACGAATATCTAAAATCTAAACAAATTCGAAGGATGGAAATAGCAAATTGACCATTTTGAAAATTTGACATTGTTTGGATTTAGGATTTCTGTATTCGAACTTTGAGGGAGGTAGTAATGTTACGAGTATTTTTGATTTCGCTCCATGTAATCGTTTCGGCCATTTTAATATCCATGGTTCTTCTGCAGAAAGGGAAGGGCGCCGACATCGGAGCCGCTTTTGGAGGCGCTTCCAATACCGTCTTCGGCCCCCGGGGCGCGCAGAGCTTTCTGTCCAAGCTCACCACCGGAGCGGCTATTATTTTCATGCTTACCTCGCTCACCCTGGCGTTTACAACGGCCAAGAGGAGCTCGATCATGGAAGGCGTAAAGCAGCCGACGCAGACTACTGCTCCGGCAGTGCCGCTCGCGCCGCCTGCACCAGCCGAGCCTTCGCCGGCAAAATAGCCTCACCAGTATTTCTGACTGATTCACATATCACGGGGTAGGCCTTGCCTACCCTTTTTTTTTTTGCGATGAAGAGCATATCGGAACAATCTATTCACACAGAGTTCCGTCATCGCAGAGGACGCAGGTCACGGGAGATCGTCGTCTCTTGACAGTCAATGTCTCCGATTTTCTCTGTGCTCTCTGATGGTTACACTTGTCCATTCTTGTCCTGTTTCTTTCTCCTTCCCGCCTGCGGTCAGAAGGTCGAGCGGAATCCGAACACCTTTGTCGAGAGCTCCATCGGCGATGCGCGGAGGCTGAACCCGGTCATCGCGAACGACGCGGCATCCGGCACGATCAACGATCAGATCTTCAACGGCCTGGTGAAGTACGACAAGGACATCAGGCTCATCGGCGACCTCGCGGAGAGGTGGGAGGTCACGCACAGCGGCAAGACCATCACCTTCTTCCTCCGCAAAGGCGTCAAATGGCACGACGGGGTGGAGTTCACGGCCGAGGACTGCTTGTTCACCTATCAACGGCTCATCGATCCGAAGGTTGTCACGCCATACAGCAGCTCGTACATGGACGTGCTGAAGGCAGAGGTTAAAGGCAAGTATGTCTTTCGGGTGACCTACAAGGAGCCCTTCTCGCCGGCCCTTGAAAGCTGGGCGATCGGCATGATACCGAAGCATCTGCTGGCCGGCAAGGACATCAACACCGATGCATTCAACCGGAAACCTGTCGGCACCGGCCCGTACAAATTCAAGGAATGGATCGCCGGGCAGAAGATCGTGCTCGAGGCGAATGACGACTCCTTTGAGGGCAGACCGAAGATAGACCAGTTCGTCTTCCGCATCATCCCCGACAGCTCCACTATGTTCCAGGAGCTGCTCTTCGGCGGTGTGGACATGATGGGCCTGAACCCGCTTCAGTATCTGCGAAAGAGCGAGACCCGCAGGATCAAGGAGAACTATGTCAAGTTCCGCTATCCGGCCAATGCCTTTACCTACCTGGGATACAATCTGAAGAACCCGCTTTTCAGCGATATCCATGTTCGCCAGGCGCTCTCGTATGCGATCAACAGGGGAAACATCATTGACGGCGTGCTCCTCGGCATCGGCAGGCCGTGCACCGGTCCCTACTCCGATGTTTCCTGGGCCTATAACCCGCACGCGAAGAGCTACGAATTCGACCCCGAGCGGGCGCGCCGGATGCTGGCTGAAGCCGGATGGGAAGATGTGAACAATGACGGCATTCTTGAGAAAAATGGCAAACCCTTCCGCTTTACGGTTATGACGAACCAGGGGAACAGCGAGCGCATCCGCGCCGCGGAGATCATCCAGCAGAACCTGAAGGCCGTTGGCATCGATGTCAATATCCGCGTGATGGAATGGCAGGCGTTCCTTGAGCAGATCGATAAGCGGTCCTTCGATGCCATGATCCTCGGCTGGAGCATGAGCCGCGACCCGGACCTCTACGACATCTGGCATTCGAGCAAGACCAGGAAAGGCGAATACAACTTCATCGGCTATAAGAACGCCGAGGTAGACCGTTTGCTCGTGAAAGGACGACGCATTTTTGATGTCGAAAAGCGCAAGAAGATCTATTACCGCATCCACGCGATCCTTGCAGAGGAACAGCCCTATGCGTTCCTCTATGTTCCTGATGCAACGCCGATCGTGCACAAGCGGTTCAAGGGCATCGTTCCCGCGCCGCTCGGCATCTTCTATAACTTCCGGGAATGGTATGTGCCTCAGAACAGGATGGAGTGGTAGCGTTATAGCAGTTCCGAGTTCAGTGTGCGGAAAGAGGAGAACTGCGCAGCGGGATTTTCCATGCTGAACCTTGAAAATTTACTTCCTGGTTTCTCTAAATCAGCATAAAAATGAAAAGCAAAACTCTTTCGGGTCTCTTGCATCCATATCTCTAATTGCTGCCAGCGCTGGGGGCAGAGGAGAACTCGCTCTGCAACTTTTTATTTTCTTGCCGATCGCATGCATGTGGGTTGGTGAAGCAATGGGTGTATACATGCCGGCTTCATCGGTTTCAGCAAACCGCAAATAACCCAGGAGACACCGGGTGCAAAGTTAAAGATTGCAGGCGGGACCTTTCTTTCCCGTTCCCATCATTATCGGGCTCATTCGATACTTTCAAATGAGGAGTGAGACGGTGGGTCGGGCAAACGATTATATTGCCCAACAGATTCTAAAAATGCCAAGCCCTGAAGCGTAACCCAACTAACGGGCTTATCGTCACGCAGCCTCCATGATGAGTTCTTTCTTAAGGCAGGTCTCTTCAACGACCTTGTGCGCTGCGTCTTTGCCGACATCCGCTCGTTGATAATAGATGTATGCACCTACCATGTCCGAGAGCTCCTCACGCGGAATATCGGGCATAATTTCGAGGACTTCCTCTTTGAAATATTTTGCAGCTTCGACTGTCCCTTTATCGAGTGTACCATATGTGCCTCCTCTCAGGCCATGAAATTCATTTCTGATAAATATTTTACCCGTGAAGTTGACATACGTCCAATATATTGATACTATGTATTCCATACATAATAAATATGGAATTAAGACACCTTAAATATTTTGTCGCTGTGGCTGAGGAACTGCATTTTGGCAGGGCTGCCAAAAGGCTTCATATTGCCCAGCCGCCGTTGAGTCAACAAATCATGAATCTGGAAGAGGAGCTTGGCGTAAAGCTCTTTGACAGGACCAGGCGGACCATCCAGATGACTGATGCCGGTATGTATTTCCTTAAAGAAGCACCAGCAAGTCCTTGTACACGTTGAACAGGCCGCTGAAACTGCCAGAAGGATTTACCATGGACAGGCCGGACGTCTCATCGTAGGATTTGTGGGGTCAGTGGTCCATACTGTTTTGCCCGAAGGGTTGCGATTATTCCGTGAACGCTTCCCGGATGTAGAACTTGTACTGCAGGAACTTAATACAGCAGAACAGAGAAAGGCACTGTCATGCCAAAAACATCGACGTCGGGTTCCTCTATCCGGACGTTCAGGATACCATGCTTGCATCGCAACCGCTCACGCAAGCGCCCTTGATGGTTGTACTGCCTAAAAAACACGCTCTTGCGGGCCGCAAAACGCTGAATATCAGGGAGCTGGCCCAGGAGCCTTTCATAGCGAATACACGATCGTCAGAGCCGGTTGTTCGCGATGCCTTTATCAGCTTGTGCCATTCTGCCGGGTTCAGCCCCAGGATCGAGCAGGAGGCAGGCTCTGTACAAACAGTTTTGGGTCTCGTTGCTTCCGGACTGGGAGCCTGTCTCCTTCCGGATTTTATAAAAAATATCAGACGGCCGGGTGTGAAGTATATACCCTTGTCTGGATCGCCTCCGGCGGTACAACTTGCCGTTGTTTGGCGCAGCGATAATTCCTCTATCCTCGTGAAGTCATTTGTGGCGGTAATTGAGTCTTGTTCTAAGCTCTGCCGGTGATTTGGGAGTAACGGAAGAGGCGAGAGACGGAGGACGAGAGATGAAAGACGAAGGTGGGCCAGTATTCGTTCGTTTTCCGAGTGAGCGAAGCGAACGGGCGTCCATCGTCCATCGCTTTGTTATCGGGAGACCTACATAAAGATATCGGACCTGTTCGTGAGTCAACTTGAGGAAGAAGGTGTATTTCGTTTCCGGAGTACGAGGCAAAGGGATCAAAAAGGCGGCCTAACTCGTCGTCGAGAAGGTCGGATATGACACCATCCAAGTTTTGCAGAAAAATTCTGCAGGAAAATTCTGTTGATTTTTCACGGAAAGGGCCTTATACTTTTTTGTAGTTTTTCGTCTCTGTTCCATTTACGAACCAGATCTGACCGATTTCCTGCGAACGGATCTTATTAAGTTTGCAGATCAGTCGAAACGCCATTCCAGACGGAGTAAGAAGAGAACGCGCGGTGATCTACGACCCGACCAAGGTGACTAAGCATGAAAAAAGCATTGATAGCAATTGATCTGATAACCCTTTACATGAAGAAAGAAGGCTTTCTCGAGCGTGCCGACATTAAAGTCCTGACAGCGGCGTCGAAAAGTCGATCCCATCGTAACACGGCTTGACATGCACGGCAGCATTCCAAGCGAGAAGCTTTTTGACCTGATCAGACAAAATGAGGAATCAAATAAGGTCTCGATCATCTGATATGCGAGGACACGCCGGAGCATCGTGAACGAAGCAAAAAAAGCAGCGTCAACGCGTTTTTTACCAAACCCGTTGATATTGATCTGCTCCATGATAAGATGTGCCAGCTTCTGAATATTGCTCCGAGACAGGCCTACCGTGAGGTTCTTCATATCGTGGAAATCGAGGGCAAATTCGGAGACCGGGCGTTCTTCGGCCACGGGGAAAACATCAGCGCCAACGGGATGCTTATGAAGACCGAGGACATCTTCACGACCGGCGATCAGATTTATTTCTCGTTCTTTCTCCCCGGCGGCCTTCGGGTCAGGGTGCGCGGCGAAATTTGAGACTCATGAAGCAGGCGCCCGCACTCCATGTTTGCCGATATGGAATTCGATTTACGGACATCACTCCGCAGGACAAAGCCGCGATCGAGAAGTATGGTACAAAGAAATGAAGCCCGAATCCTTTGACCTTCATTGTCCGAACATTCGATCCGATCACTGCTTTTACCACGCTGCGTCGTTTTTATCCGCAGGTTCTCAGTGGATCCGCTCACAATAGTTTTTGCTTTCTTTGTTCCCCCAGGTGTTCGTCACGCGCTTAGCCCTATGCCTATCATCACCGTCCAAAATCTATCCAAGCAATTCAAGTCACTCACCGCCGTCGACGGGATATCCTTCTCCGTGAACGAAGGCGAGGTCTTCGGTTTCCTCGGCCCGAACGGCGCGGGCAAGACCACGACCATCAACATTCTCTGCACGCTTCTGACACCCACCAGCGGAGCCGCCGAGATCGCCGGATATGACTGTTCAAAGAATTCCGATGAAGTCCGGGCATCCATTGGCCTCATCTTTCAGGATACAACGCTTGATGTAGGACTGACAGCCTACGAGAACCTGAAGTTCCACGCGTACCTCTACAACCTTGACCGTAAGCTTACGGAGAAGCGGATCGATGAGATGCTCGATGTCGTGGAGCTTCAGACCCGCAAGCACGACCTGATCAAAAATTTTTCCGGCGGCATGAAGCGCCGCCTCGAGATCGCCCGGGGGCTTCTCCACTATCCCCGGGTGCTGTTCCTGGATGAGCCGACCCTCGGCCTCGACCCGCAGACGCGGAATACCATCTGGGACTTCATCAACACGCTGAGAAAAAAAGAAAAGATCACCGTGTTCATGACCACTCACTACATGGAAGAGGCGGAGAACTGCGACCGCATCGCCATCGTCGACCACGGGAAGATCATCGCGCTTGATACCCCGGCCCGGCTCAAGGCGATGGTGCATGGCGATGTGATCCATCTCGTGACCGCTGACAACAGGCGGGCCATCGAGGAGATCCGAAAGGTCTTTACTATTACGGCACGGGAGGAGAACGGCGGGCTGGTGCTCGAAACAGAGAAAGGGGATGAGTTCATACCGAGGCTGCTTCGTTCCCTTTCCATGCAGACCCTATCCGTCAGTCTCAAGAAACCGACGCTGAATGACGTGTTCCTGAAGCTCACCGGCAGGACCATCAGGGACGGCGTTCTTCAGGACGACAAGGAGGTTACGCGCGAGTTCGTGCGCAGCCACCGGAGGGCGCAGCGATGATCCAGTGGCGGCCCGTATACGTCATCTGTTTGCGGGAGTTCAAAAAGTTCTTCCGGGAAAAAAGCCGTCTCCTCGGCACACTCGCACGGCCCGTGCTCTGGCTCTTCGTGGTCGGGAACGGCATGGGCTCGCTCATCAAGCCGCAGGCCGGCTTTTCATACCTCCAGTTCATCTTCCCCGGCATGATCGGCATGACCATCCTGTTCTCATCGATCTTCTCGTCCATCTCGATCGTATGGGACCGGGAGTTCGGGTTCATGAAGGAGATGCTTGTCGCGCCCATCTCGCGGCTTTCGATCGTCATCGGCAAGGCCATCTCGGGAACGCTCATTTCGGTCGCCCAGGCCATCATCATTCTGGTCCTCATTCCTTTCCTCGGCATTCATATCACCTTCATGCAGTTCATCGAGGTCGTTGCCGTTTCCCTGCTCGTCTCATTCTGCATCACTTCGATAGGGATCCTGATAGCAGTACGGCTCACGTCCTTTGACGGATTCAATATCATCATGAACTTTCTCGTTATGCCCATGCTGTTCCTTTCCGGCGCAATGTACCCGGTCACCTCCATGCCGCCTGCGCTCCGGCATCTTACCCTGATCAATCCCCTCACGTACGGCGTTGACGCGTTCAAGCATGTCCTGCTCCGGAACGGCACTCCGCCCCTTGGCCCGGAGTTTTCTCTCTCGCTTGACCTGTTAGTCGTAACCGCAATATCGATCGTCATGCTTACGCTTGCAGCGTTGTCGTTCAGAAAAAAGGAATAGCAAGGTCCGGAAATCCGAAATCGGGGCATATATCCGTCTACAAATAAGTCATCTCTATTTGGCTGTTAGCTCAACTACTATGATGAAACGGATCAGATCAAGCCTTACTCGACCGATTTTCTCTCTGCGCAGTCCTTGACAAAAAGATGTACTTTCGTGTAATTTGGAATCGGCGAAGACGTGAACATCTTGAGATCGGGGCAGGTCGTCTCATACCTGAATATCCCAAGCGAAGGTCGCGGGTAATTTCTCTATGGAGCAGAGTCGTCCTCGAATAGCAATAGCAGTTACGAGCAGTTATCTCGGCGCGGCTGTGTGCGACTCACTCGTCGACCGATTCGACATCGTCGCCCTCACGAGATCCATAGACAGGTCTGGGATATCAGTCCGGGGCAGACGAATCCAGTGGCGGCTGTGCGACCACTTTTCAAGGAACGAAGTCGCATCATCGCTCCAGGATGTTGACTATATGGTCTATCTGGTGCATAACCGCGACCCATCAGCACAGCTTGACCAGGCCAACACCCGTGACATGGACCTGCTTGTTGCGGACAATTTTGCCCGCGCCGCATCGCTGGCAGGCGTGAAACAGATCGTGTACCGTACCCGACTGATATCGAATTCATCTTTGGGTCCGGACGCCGCAGAGGTCGAGAGCGAGATGTACCGGGTTCTGGCCTCGCACGGCGTGCCGGTGACCGCGCTTCGGACCTGCCTTATCGTCGGTTCCGGCGGAGAGCTTATCCGGCTCCTCATCCGCATCGTGAAAAGGCTTCCCCTGATACCCGTTCCCCAGCTGGCGCAGACGATGAGACGCCCGATCTCCCAGGCCGACCTGATGACCGCCTTCCGATATTGCGTCGGCAATCCAGAAACATTCGGCAAACAGTACGATGTGTTCGGACCCGAACCGGTGTCTTTGCAGCGTATGCTTGAGGAAACGGCTTCAGTGCTCGGATGCGAACGCACGAATTTTTCCCTGCGCCATTTCTTTCGGAACGGTTTCTCTCCCTTTTGCTCCGCATGGTCTATCCGTCCATACATCCGGATTTGCTCACGTACATCATCGAGACGTTTCGCAGTGACACGAACGGAAGTGAAAATCCCGTGGAGAGAGCACAATCCCCGGGATGCAATGATGTTCCACCGCACGCTGGAGACCTGCATTCGAGAAGAACAAAAAAAGAAAATCGAGAAAGAGCCGGACCGGCGGCGCCAGCGGAACGATGAAATTCTGCGCATGACCGGTCGTGTCCGGTCGATCCAGCGACTGAAACTTCCCGCGGGGAGGAACGCGACCTGGGTGGCGGAGCAGTACTATTCCTGGATGGGAAAGCTCTTTCAGCCGATCCTGAGCACCGTCAGAAGCGCCGATGGATCATGGATCGTTCTTGCACATCCGGGGAGCATCAATCTGCTGAAATTGACTTTCATCCCGGGGCATAGCTCACCTGATCGGCGCATGTATTTTATCACGGGCGGGATCCTGCGAAGATTCTCGGGGGCCGGACGGCCCGTCTCGAGTTTCGAGACATGCTTGCCGGACGCCTCACCCTTGTGGCGATCCATGATTTCAATCCGGCTCTGCCGTGGTTCTTCTACCGGGTCACGCACGCCGTGGTGCACGGACTGGTGATGAAACGCTTTCAGCGGCATATGGAGCGCTTGGCGAATGAGGCGTAATTGCTCTGTTTCCGAGGGCTGCGTTGTTCCCAAGCACCGTAATCCACATCAATTTTCTGAAAAAATTGACCTCAGCGTCGTGAGAGCAATGACTCTTTCAGTCGACACGGTTCCATCATGCTCGGCGGCAAAAACCTTCCTGATAAGTCTTTCAAGTTCGCGGATATGGACCCTCTTGATCCATCCATACACCGAAAAAATATTAGTATGTACGTGCGAACATGGCTTTCAAGCAAGTTCTGGAATGCCGATGAACTGGCGGATTATTTGCAAACTGACCCATTACCCTTTTATTTCATGTTATACTATTATGGGTAATATTAGATGATGCTCAAAATTCTATTGAACAAGGGTAGTGCCGGTGACTGATTACACTGCTGATAACATGGCTCTTGACGACGGCGCGAACATCGCGGTGATCGGCGGAGGACCGACCGGCTCCTTCTTCAGTTATTTCGCCCTCAAGATGGGGAAGATTCTGGGGAAGGAACTGAACATCACCATCTTTGATCCCAAGGATTTCACCAAGACCGGGCCGGCTGGCTGCAACCGGTGCGGCGGCATCATTTCAGAACTCCTTCTGCAAACACTTGCTGTTGAGGGCATCAACCTTCCCGATACAGTCGTGCGCAAGGGCATAGATTCCTATCGATTGCATACCATGCACGGGAGCGCCTTTATCTCGACCCCCTCATTCGAAAAGACCATCGCCACGGTCTTTCGCGGCGGCGGCCCAAAGGGGGCTGCCGGGGAAGGGAAGGAGAGCTTCGATCATTTCCTTCTTGAACAGGCGGTGAAGGAGGGCGCGGTACACAAGCCCGTTATCATCGACCACATTGAATACCGGAACAAGAGGCCAGTTCTCTTCTCCCGAAAGCAGGAAGTGATGGACGCAGACCTTGTGGTGGGCGCATTCGGTGTGAATAGTCCGACAGCAAAGCAGATCGCCAGCCTGGAGCTTGGTTACCAGGAGCCTCCCATGGTCACCGCCGCCATTGCGGAACTCAGCATGGGGGATGACGCAGTGGCCGAGTATTTCGGCAATTCGGTCCATTTATTCCTCCTTCCTGATAAGGGGATCAAGTTCGCTGCCATGATCCCGAAGGGCGCTTACGTAACGCTTTGCATTCTGGGGACCACAATCCATGCAAACACGGTGTTGGATTTTCTGGAAAAGCCCGTAGTGAAAAGCGTCCTTCCGAAATCGGATCGCTATAAGGTGGAATGCCGGTGCCTGCCGAAGATGAATGTCGGTGCCCCGAAAAAGCCGTTCGTTGACCGGATGGTGATGTGCGGTGATGCGGGCTCCACCCGGCTGTTCAAGGATGGTCTTGGCGCTGCATACTTGATGGGTAAATCCGTGGCGAAGACAGCCATATTCCAAGGTGTGAGCGAGAAAGCGTTTAGGGAGGGCTACCTCCCCATGTACAACAGCATTGTGACCGACAATTATTATGGACGGCTTCTGTACATGATCATCGGCCTCTACCAGAAAGATCGGACTGCTCACCAAGTCAATGCTGAAAGTGGTAGAAAAGGAGCAGAACGACGGCCGCAGCGAGAAGATCTTGAGCGGCATCCTGTGGGACATGTTCACGGGCAACGAGCGATATAAAAAGGTGTTCGCAAAATCGATTAAAATAAGAATGCATATCGATATGTGCGAGGGCTTCTTCAAGAGCGTGATCGGGAGGTAACTATGAGAGACGGGGAACTCGGCAGGATCTATGCGAACGGTGAGGTGCTTTGCAAGGAAGGCGAGACAGGGGAGGCGATGTACGTCATCCAATCGGGCAAGGTGAAGATTACCAAACATTCGCAATCAGGTGTAGATCACGCTTGCCACCCTTGAGAGCGGGAACATGTTCGGGGAAATGGCGCTGTTCGATAAAATGCCCCGCTCGGCAACGGCCACGGCTCTTGGCGAGGCCCGGGTACTGAGCATTGATAAGAAAAAGCTTTTCACCACGATCAGCCGTGATCCGACCCTCGTATTCAAGATCCTTGAGACCATGAGCCAGCGGATCCGGAAACTCAATGAGAACATTGCAGGGCTGAAGGAAGCCAAGTCCGAAATGATGCATGTACTCTGCAACGTGGATGAAACCTGTCAGATTATCCTGAATCAGGCCAAGAACATAATCCATGCTGAGAACGGTTCGATCATGCTCTATGATGAAAAAAAAAGACACTCTTTCGATCAGCGCAGCCTTCGGCGCCGAGTCTGACAAGAAATTGACATTTGCCGCGGGCGAAGGGATTGCCGGCGATGTGCTGAAGAGCGGCCTGGCGGAAATGGTTAACAATGTAGCGATAGACAGCAGATACATAACTGGAGACATTAAGATACGGTCTATAATGTGCGTTCCTCTCAAATACGCCGAAAAGCAGGTCGGCGTCATGAACATGAGCATGTCCTCTTCAGACCAGCTTTTTACGATCGAAGATCTGAAGGCGCTCAATTCTCTGACAACCTATACTGCCATGGCGATCCAGACAGCAAAGAATTTCTCCAGAATCAGGAACGCCGCAACAAATGTCATCCGGCATGCAACGCTGCTCAATATGTGAGTGTCATGACCAGATCGCGTCAGTACCTTTTTTTCTTGTTTTTAGTAACGAACCAGGGAGTTTGCATGCCGAAGCAAAACTGCTGGGAATTCTTCAATTGCGGCCGGGAGCTGGGCGGAAAAAAGGCGAAGGAATGTGGAAGTCTGTCCCACGGCGGTTGATACAGAAGCAAATGGCCTAAATCACGGGAAGAACGGCGGACGCATATGCTGGGCCATCGCTGGGTCGCTGTGTGATGGAGAACCCACGGGAACAAATGTTGAGAAGCACAAGGTATGTTTCGATTGTGAGTTTTATAAAATGGTAGTAGCTGAGGAGGGGTTCCTGGAATATCGCATCATTAAGCCCAGCCAGATGAAAGAATGACCATTGCTCAACGGCTGCCAGCATCACTAAGCTGGGCGCTAACAGGGTCACCCGTTTAAAGGGCACCGTCAAGCGAAAAAGCTATCTTGTAACGAGAAACGGTACGTCTCTCGTCGAGCCTTTTCGTTATCCTCACCTTACCATTCCCCAGTTTTATCGGTTTCGGTGTCGTCTCTACTGCACCAGTCTGCCATCAGGATTAGTTCATTGGGTAGCTCCCCTACGTATGGTGTTGACGCGTTCCAAGCATGTCTTGCTTCGGAACGGAACTCCACCTCTTGGCCTGGAGTTTTCTCTCTCGCTTGACCTTTTAGTCGTAACCGCGATATCGATCGTTATGCTTACGCTTGCAGCATTGTCGTTCAGAAAAAAGGAATAGCAAGGTTCGGACATTGATTGCTACCGTTGTTCCCGAATGTCAATTCTTGCAAGGTCAATAGTGAAAGATGAAGGATAGGGGCGGGTCTGGTACGTATGACATCGAAATTATAGGTTCTCCCAATCATGAATATACACCTTAATGATGGTTGTGAATATCACGAACGACTCGGTCTTGATGCTGACGGCCGCACGCTTCTGTATTACCTTAGCCGGCGCTATGGACATTCATCATCAGAGGAATGGGCAACTCGCATTACGTCCAGTCACGTGCTTGTCGATGGACTGCCGGCTAATGCCGACAGCGTTCTGCGCAGGGGATGCTCGCTGGTGTGGCATCGGCCGCCATGGATCGAGCCGGAGGCGCCGAGGTCATTTTCCATCTTATATGAAGATGATGACCTGATCGCAGTGAACAAACCAGCGGGATTGCCTACGCTTCCCGGCGCTAATTTCCTCCAGTCAACCCTTTTGCATCTCGTACGGACCTATGCGCCTGACGCTGCTCCCCTCCATAGATTGGGTCGATGGACATCGGGAATAGTATTGTGTGCAAAAAATCAAAATGCCCGGACGGAATTGATGCGTCAGTGGTCGGCAAAACAGGTCGGTAAATTCTACCGCGCGCTTGCAAACGGCTGTCCCGATTGGAACGAGGCGACGATCTCGACGCCTATCGGCCCTGTACCGCATAACCTGCTCGGCTCGATCCATGGCGCTTCTCAAAAAGGCAAGTCCTCCTTGTCATACGTGACCGTTATCGAACGGCGCGTGGATTCCTTCCTCTGCGATGTACGTATCGAGACAGGCCGACCTCACCAGATCCGGATACACCTGGCAGCTTCGGGACACCCCTTGGTTGGCGATCCTCTGTATGGCGCGGGTGGTCTGCCCTTACCGGATACGCATGCCTTGCCCGGCGACCCCGGCTACCACCTCCACGCGGCAAAACTGACTTTTCGTCATCCCGGCACCAAGCGCGGGATTATCATTGAGTGCGAGCCGACGTCGATATTACGACGTTCAACAGGTACGCGCTGACAGCCGGTAGGATGAAAACTGCTTTCTTGCAATTTAAAGAAGATGTCGAGCTTCACTATGCTCAGTCCAACTGACATGCTGTTCTTGGAATGGTAAATTACATCTTGAAGTGTTTATTTTATGGTATAGTTTTGTCGTATGACTAACTTCCTGTTACTGTTGAAGTTTACATTCATTGCAACACTTAAAGTATAAACCTGAATTCACCATAGTGCCCAGAATCACACCTCAAATTATAACTTCAAGCTGACTCTGTGAAATCCTGCGTGATACACTCCTTTTATTAGAAATCGCTTCCTCTTCCTATAAACTAGAATCGCCTTTTCATTATTGAATCGGTCCCAGAAAGAGCATTCTGGAAATATCCAAAATCGGCCGGAGAAATGGTCTTGATCAAGATGTGGAGGTGACAGATGGGAAAGGAACCGTTATTCGCCGAGGTCATCCAGGATATTCTTACTGCACGAAAGAACGGCGCACTTTATGTCAATATCGTCGAAACCAGCGAGGACATACTCAGGATGTACACCGTATATATTAGCGCCTAGATCGGCTCTACCCCTAATAATGATTAAACTGAGATGAGGGTTCGGATGAAACGAAGATCGGGTGAGGATCGAAGAAAATTCAATGATCCAGATTATAGAGGGGCAGATAGGAGAAGTGGAAAAGACAGAAGGTCTGGCAAAGACCGCCGGAAATCGAGTTTCTATGGCATTTGAAAGTTGATACGAATGATTCCACACTGATTGTATAAAACTTCCTGGATTCTGCACATATTGAAGACGCCTTGGTAGTGTAGCTTTCATGCTGTAGATGTTATTTTATCAATTTACTCACATGACGAATAAACGCACTAAGATCAATCGACAAATCAATAATCAAGAAGTGGACGTCATCCGGCAATCATTGGCACGTACAGCCGCTGCAAGCGCTGGAACGAGAACGAGCCACTCTTGAATCGCATTCAGGAGATCCACCAGAAGAACAGAAGGGTTTACGGAATCCCACGGATAACTGAAGAGCTCCGTGAGGACGGAACCAGATGCAAAGCGATACGGCATAAGCCGAGCATGAGCAGAAAAGGCAATTGTGCCTATATGGAGTCGTTCTTCAGCACCTTAAAAAGGGAGATGGTCCACGGTGAACGTTATCGAACGCGGGAGGAAGCTAGATTAAGCATTTTTGAGTATGTGGAAGTGTTCTATAATCGCACCAGGAAACATTCGGGATTGGGATATAAGAGCCCGGAGCAGTACGAAAAGAGCCTAAAAGAAACTTAACTAGGTGTCCACTTTTTTGGGGGAAGATCAAGGTGAAGTCTGCACTTCATCCAAAGTCAGCATTTGTTCATTACAGCCTAAAATGGAACAAGCACGCGCGCCGGCATAGTCATCAAACAATTTTACTCGCCCGGCGGCGGGGTCTTCTTCGGCACAAACTCGTTGTTCTCTTCCTTTTTTTCCTTTTTCTCCTCGCCTTTATCGTCCGCTTTCAGCTTCTTCGACATTTCCTTGAGCCGTTTATCCACCAGGAAGTTGATCGATCCCTCGGGCCACATGCCGTCCTGATTGCGCTCGCCTGCGGCGAGTCCTGTCAGGATCTCCAGTGCCTCATTCACGGTCTTGACCGCATAGATGCGGAATTTCCCTTCCTTAACCGCGTCCACGACTTCCTTCTTGAGCATCAGGTTCTTCTTGTTCAGCTCCGGGATGATCACGCCCTGGTCGCCGGTCAGTCCGCGGTTCTTGCATACGCCGAAGAATCCTTCGATCTTTTCGTTCACCCCACCGATGGGCTGGATCTCGCCCTTTTGGTTGATCGAGCCGGTGATGGCGAAGTTCTGCTTTACCGGCACCTCGGCGATGCCTGAGATGAGCGCGACGGCCTCAGCAGCAGAGGCGCTGTCGCCCTCCACTTCGCCGTAGCTCTGTTCAAAGGCAAGGGTCGCGGAGACCGAGAGCGTCCTGTCCTGCGCATAGGCGCCGCCGAGAAAGCCCGAGAGGATGAGCACGCCCTTGTTGTAGATGCGGCCCGAGAGCTTGGCCTCGCGCTCGATGTCGATGACTCCTGCTTTGCCGAGGTAGACCCGGCTGGTGATGCGCGATGGTTTGCCGAAGGAAAAATCGCCGATGTCGTACACGGAAAGTCCGTTCACCTGTGCGACCACGGAGCCGGAAAGATCGACCATCAGCGTTCCTTCGGTGAACATTTCCTGGATGCGCTCGTCGATCAAATTTGCCCGGTAGACCTTTTCCTCCAACGCCTTTTCCACATGCCCGACCGTCACCACGCTGCTCCCTGCCTGTGCTGCCCAGTACGACGATTCGCGCACCAGGTCAGACAGCTCGTTGAAGCGGAGCGAGAGCTTGTTCTGTTTTCCGCCGAGACGCACGGCATGGTCCACGATGCCGGCGACCGCGATCCGGTCAAAGGGGAGCAGGCCGTCTTTTTTCACCGTGGCGCCGACGAAGTTCGCATAACGCATCTTTTCATCGCTCGAGCCGGCAGTTTGCGTATCGAAGTCGGACTTGACCTTGAAGAGGTCCCGGAAGTCTTCATCATAATAATAGAGGAGGTAGTAGAGCCAGGGGCTGCCGAGCATAATAAGCTTGAGCGAGACCGGGATGGGTTCGGCCTTGAGACCGCCCGTGGAAATGCCGTAGAGCTCGGCCAGATCCTCGACCTTAACCTCGTTCTTTTTGATGACCCGCTTGATCGCGTCCCAGGAGAATGGATTGCGCAGCACGTCGAGGCCGTTCAGGATCAGGTATCCGCCGCTCGCCTGGAGCAGCGAGCCCGACCGGATCATGGTAAAGTTTGTGTAGAATGCGCCGAAGCGCGCCTTTCGCTCGATGCGGCCGATGAGGTTGTTGTATGTCGGATTGGCTTCCTCGATGACCGGACCGCCTCTGGTCTCGGCGTTGTCCACGATCAGGTTCACCTTGTAGCGTTCGAGGAAGCTCGCCTTGTCCATGCCCTCGATCTGGAACGGCAGCTCAGGCTTCTGTCCCAGGAACTCACGCAGATTGTTCAGGACATCTTCCTCGACCTCCCCAAGATACTCGGGAATGCGGGGATTGACGCGGTATCTTTCCTTCAGGTCCTCGAGCTGGTGGCCCATGGAGAAATGTGCGACGTGCCGGTTGAGCTCGTGCACTTTTTCGTGCGTCTCTTTCTCGAGCAGGCGCGCCTTGGACAGAAAATCGCGGATCTCGGCATCCACCTTCTTTTCATGCTCTTCGAGCTCATGCCTCTGCTCGGGCGAGAGGGATTCAAGCTCCTCGGGTGTCAACGGCTTGCCCTTCCACATCGGGATCTTGACGATGCCGGTGCGGGTGATCGTCAACTGAAACCCCATTTCGAGCGCGCTCTTGGCGGCATCGGCAAACAGGACCTCCTTTGCCTTCTCCTTCTCGTCCACGATGCGGGATTTCTGTTCTTCATATTCCTTGGACTCGAAGACCTTGGGGATCTCGCTCTGTATGTACTCGATGAACTTCTCGATATCGAGCCTGAACTCGCGGCCCTTCCCCGGCGGCAGTTTGATCGCGCGCGGCCGGTCGGGGTCCTTGAAGTTGTTGACATAGCACCAATCATCAGGGACCGGCTGGTCCAGGGATATCCGCTTGACGATGGATCTGGCAATGGAGTTCCTGCCCGTGCCCGGGATGCCGGACACAAAGATGTTGTACCCATGATTGCGGATGGAGATGCCGAACTCGATCGCCTTCACTGCGCGCGTCTGGCCGATGACCTCGTCCCTGAGCGACAGCTCTGCAGTGGTTTTAAAGGGAAATTCCGCCGGATCGCAGGTGCGCCGGAGATCGACTGCCGGTATTTCCAGGTCCTTGATATCCACAGGATCCTCCTTCTTTCGAACACACTTTACCAACTCAAGTAAAGTGTATGCGTTGCACGACACGTTGTCAAGGGGCACGCCTCCCGACGGAATAAGAATATATGAATAATTTCTCTTGATTTTTATAATAAACGTCTCTATACTTTTGATGTTTTTCTCCGATTCATTTACGCATTAAACCTGACAGGGGGTATGCGCATGAACCTTACCAAGTTTCTTCCTCCGAAACCCGCCCATATACTCCAGCGCGAACGGCTCACGAACAAACTCCTGGAATGGGAAGACAAAAAGCTGGTGATCATCCATGCGCAGGCAGGCCAGGGGAAGAGCACACTGGCGGCAGGATATGTCCAGTCGCTCTGCTCGCCCTCGATGTGGTACACCATGGACCAGGAGGACGAAAACCCGGCGGTGTTCTTGTCATCGCTGGGAACGGCGATCCAGCGCGCCTGGCCTAAGCATGTGCCCGCGGTCCCCTCCATTCCCCTGAACCGCTACAGCATCAACGGCATCCGCCAGGACATCGGCAAATGGATCGAACAGGTGTTCGGGAACATTCCCAAGCCGGGTCTGCTCGTGTTCGATGATTACACCCCTCCCGCGTCCTCGCCCGTGCTGCTGCACCTTATGAAACAGTTGATCGACTTCAGCCCGCCCTATGTCCGGTTCTTGATCATATCCCGGGTGCGGCCCGAACTGGACATCGCAAAGCTTCGTGCAACGCAGTCCGTGGGAGAACTTGTCGGTGATGACCTCAAATTCACGGACAGCGAGGTCCAGGACCTTTTCGGCATCGTCTTCAGCATGCATATCTCCCCGAACGAGGCGGCGCTCATCAACAGCACGGCGGAGGGCTGGCCGGCCGGTCTTGTGCTGATGCACGAATATCTTTCCACCCTCGCACCGGGGGCACGGGCACTGGCGCTCGTCGATCGGCGCGCAGCCGGGTTCCGGACCCATGTCTTCGACTATCTCGCGCAGGAAGTGTTCGCGCACCTTCCGCAGGCAATGCAGCGGTTCCTGCTCCAGACCTCGGTCGTGGACATTATCCCCGTTCCGCTCATCGAATTGCTGACCGGCCTGCCACGCACAGCGTCATCGGGCACGATGTCCATTGCAGCAATGGTGAAGGATCTTCGGGACCGAAACCTGTTCGTCACGGCATTGGATAATGACACCCTCGTGATCCGCTACCACGCGCTCTTCCGTGAGTTCCTCCGAAAGAAACTGATCGCCCAGACCAGGCCCGCAGAGGTGAAAAAACTGTACACCCGTGCGGCGGCCTACTTCAGAAAAAACGGAGACCTGGTTCGGAGCATCGACCTTTCCCTTGCCTCGGGCCAGTTCGACCAGGCCATTAAACAGATAGAGGCCTGCGGAGAGGAGATGATCGCACGCGGCCAGACGGGGACGCTCATCCGATGGATCGAAACACTTCCGCTCAAGGACGGGAACCGGCCATGGTTCCTGTTCTACCGGGCAGTAGCATGCCGGTTCACCGATTCCCGCACTGCCCTCAAGTTCTTTGATCTCGCGTTCAAGGGTTTCCGCGCCGGCAAGACCTCCTTCAACCGCGCCCGGGGCGCGGGAATGATGTACTCGATGTGCGGTATTATTGAGGCATGTTTCCACACGGGAGGCGATTTTACGCGCATGGGGCGGGACGCGGCGCTGGCACAGGGGCTCCTCAAACAGAACCGGCGCGCATCCGCCGGGGCGCGGGCAAGACTGCTCCTTGCCATGGGCATGGCCTGGTTCTTCATCGGCAGGCTCCAACAGGCCTCGGATGCGCTCAGGCAGGCGCTCGATCTGTTCCGGAAGCTGGGCGACCATTTTTATCACGTCACCACCGCCATCTACCTGACGCCCTGCGCTCTCTACCAGGGTGATTTTTCCCTTGCCAGGGAAACGGTTGGTAAAGGCCTCGAGGCGAACTCCTCTATCCCCGAGGAGGCCGGAGGCCATGCAGCGCTTCTCCTGGTGGCGGCCATGACCTCACTATTCGCAGGCGACTTTGCCGAGGCGCAGAAACGCCTTGACCAGTGCAGGGACCTTGCGGACAGCCACGCGCTCGAGTCGATGGTATTCCTCTCCCTTGACATCGGCGGATGGCTCAAGATCGCTCAGGGAGATTACCCCGGCGCCGTGCTCCTGCTCACGGAGTGTAAACGCAAAGGCGAAGAATCACGGAACGCTTTTTTCAGCGCGTCCGCGGCCCATCTGCTCGCGATAGCCTTTTTGTTCCAGGGCAAACTCGAAGAGGCAAAGAAAGAATCGGACTATGCCCTGGCAATACGGACGCAATCAGGAAGCAAGCTGTTCCATGCGATCTACCTCATCGCGTCCGGCGCGATCCACGTAAAGCTTAATAAGTATCGTCAGGCGGAAAAAGAGCTGCTCATTGCCGTTAAGATGCTTCAGCAGATCAAGGCCGCTCAACAGGAAGCAAACGCGCACCTCGTGCTGGCACGGCTCTATGGAATGATGAAGAGAACGGATTCCGCGCGCAAGCACCTGCGCGAAGGATTTTGCATCGGCCAGAAACGGGGGTTCACCTACTATGCCCTGTTTGATGCTGTGGAGCTGGCCGAGTTGGCGAACGCAGCGCTCGGGCACGGCATCTGCGTTGGCTACTGTTCCCAATTGATCAATAACCAGACCCATTCGGGCACAACGCCGTTTCTCGAAATTAATTGTCTCGGGGGCTTCAGGGCAAAACGGGGCAAGGTCTTGATACGGGATTCAGAGTGGAAAAGCAAACAGGCAAAAACATTTGTCAAACTGCTTGTTGCCCAGGACGGGTATACCATATCGCGTGATATTACCCTGGAGACGCTCTGGCCGGATATGGATCCCGACACGCTTGGCCCGACATTCAACAGCATGCTCCACCGTGTGCGGAAAGTATTGGAGCCGAAGAGTGCCCAGGGCAAATCCTCTTCCTGTATCCTTCAGGCGGACGGCGTCATCATGCTGAACAAGGACCTGGTCCGGACCGATGTCGGGCAGTTGCTTCACCATCTGGACACAACAGAGCGAATGAGGTCAGGCCAGAGACCTGAAACCATTACCGGAGAATACGAAAAGGCATTCGACCTCTATGAAGGAGACTTTTTGCCCGAAGACCTCTACAGCGACTGGGCTGCGCCCATGCGTGATCGCCTGCGTATCCGCTACCTGCGGGCGCTCGAGGACGCGGCCATGATCGCTGAGTCATCCGGCGACCGGGACAGGACGCTCCGTTTCTATGAGAGGATGTTCTCCGAGGATCCCTGCAATGAGAAGGCATGCTGCTGGCTTATAACACGGTATCATTCGGACGCCCGGCGCGGAGAGGCCATCCGGACATATGAACGGTGCGAACGCGCGATGAACCTGGACCTGGATCTGGAACCGGATGAGAATACGAAAAAGCTGTATCGGAGAATCATTGGAGGATAAGGATATCTGCCTCACGTCGTTTTCTACCCGGATTGACATTCACCCAAAACGCTTTCCCCGGCAAGGGGAGGGCGTTTTTTTTCGGCCCGCCAGTTCATGCACGACATTCAACACAGCCATCGGGCTGTGCTATACTTAAAAAACAGGCATCGTTCTTTTGAACAAGCTGCAAACCCGGGTCGACGAGCAGCAGGTTCTCGTGAGGAGGTTTTTAAAATGGGAGACCAGTCATACGAATACATCGTCGTCGGCGGAGGGCTTGCCGGAGCATCTGCGGTGGAGGGGATACGGGAGCGCGATAAAAAGAGGAATGTCCTGCTCATCGCCTCTGAAAAGCACCTGCCCTATGACCGGCCGCCGCTCACGAAGAAACTCTGGTTCGGCAAGAAGAAGGTCGAGGATATTTTTCTCCATGATCAGGGGTTCTATGATCAAAATGGAATAACGCTGGCGCAGGGTGTGACGGTCACTGCGCTTGACCCGAAACAGAAGAAGATCACGACCGGCATTGGCGGGGAATTCCGGTATCAGAAGCTTCTGCTCGCGACAGGGGGGGTGCCGCGCACCCTGTCCATCCCCGGCGGGGATCTCGAGGGGATCTGCTATTTCCGGACGCTTGACGACTATCTGAAGTTACGAAGTGAATCCATAGAGGGGAAAAAGGCGGTCGTCATCGGAGGCGGGTTCATCGGCTCCGAGATCGCGGCGGCGTTGGCCATGAATAAGATCGACGTGACCATGATCTTTCCCGACCGCTACCTCGTGAGCAAGGTCTTTCCTGAATACCTTGGGCGGGCGCTCCTGGCCCAGTTCCTCTCGCGGGGGATAAAGGTCCTGGCCAATGAGAGGCCCTCTGCTTTTTCCAAACAGGACGGCCGGTTCACCACGTACACCGCGAGCGGTAAGAAAGTTGAATCCGATATGGTGATCGTGGGCATCGGCATCGCGCCTTCGCTCGATCTTCCCCGGCGCGCGGGACTGCAAACCGCCAACGGGGTCATCGTCGATGAATATCTTCAGGCGTCGCTTCCCGACATCTACGCTGCGGGCGACATCGCGTTTTTCCCCTACCGGGCGCTCGGGAAACAAACCCGCGTTGAGCACTGGGACAATGCCTTGAACCAGGGCAAGCAGGCAGGCTTGAACATGGCCGGTGCGCACAAGCCATACGACTATATGCCCTACTTTTTCTCGGACCTTTTCGAGTTCGGGTACGAGGCGGTGGGAGAGGTGGACGCGCAGCTTGAGACCTTTGCCGACTGGCAAAAGGAAAACGATACGGGCGTGATCTATTATCTCAAGGACGGAAAGGTCCGGGGCGCGATGATGTGCAACGTCTGGGATAAGGTCCCCGTTGCCCGGGAACTCATCCTGAAAGCAGCTTCAATGACGCCGGCAAGCCTGCGTGGTGCCATCCGCTAGTGAATGATAATGCGTTGATGCGTGGAAGCGTGGATGCAGTAAAGCGGAACCTATCGAGGAGACGAACGCCGGGTGAGGCGGAGAGGACCGTCATGAAACTTTCAGAGCAGTCATGCAGACCAGTGAAGGCCGGAGATCCGGCGCTTTCCGGTAAAGAGGTCAAGGACCAGATGTCCGAGATACCGCAGTGGTCACTGGCGGATAACTCCCTCCAGAGGGAGTTCCGCTTCAAGGATTTCCGGAAGGCCATTGAATTCGTTGATGCGGTGGCCGGAGTTGCGAACGAACAGGACCACCATCCGGACATATACATCTCCTATAATAAAGTGCGGCTTACCCTGACGACCCACAAGATCAACGGCCTGTCGCTGAACGACTTTATCGTGGCGGCGAAGATCGACCTGCTGGCGCCCTGATGGACCAAGCGAGGGCACGTTCATGACGCACCATTTGGTTGAAGAAGGGGCCATCCCGAACAAGCTGAAGGGCAGGACAGCCCTCATCACGGGCGCGAGCAAACGGATCGGGCGCGCACTCGCCATCGCGCTTGCGGAGGAAGGCGTCAATATCGTTGCTCACGACCGCTGGTCGCAGGAAGCGGAGACCATCAAGGTATGCGGGGAAGTGAATGACTGCGGGGCGAAGTCCTGGAAAGTACTCGCCGATCTGGAAAAGCCGGAAGAGTACGAATCCCTGATCGCGCAGGCGCTCAAGGCGGCGGGTTCCCTCGATTTCCTCATCAATAACGCATCCATCTTTCTTCCGAACACGCCCATGGATGTCGGCTTCGGTGATATAACGCGGCACCTGCACGTGAACGCATGGACGCCATTCGTCCTCTCCCGCGAGTTCGCGAGACTTGCGGACCGCGGCAAGATCATCAACCTGCTCGATACCCGCATCATTGGCTACGACCGGGCGCACGTGGCATACGTCCTGAGCAAAAAGATGCTCTCGGCCCTCACGATGATGTGTGCGCTTGAGTTCGCGCCCGGCTTTACGGTAAACGGTGTGGCGCCCGGCCTCATCCTCCCGCCCCAGGGAAAGGATGAGAACTATCTTGACGGGCTGGCGAAGACCGTCCCCCTCGGGAAACACGGGGGACCGGGGGACATCGCGGCCGCGGTTCTCTACCTGCTCAAAAGCGATTATGTGACCGGCCAGATCCTTTACGTGGACGGAGGCAGGCACCTCGGGGAGGAGGAGCATGGACCGCATTCTGATCAGTGATCTTCTTGTACGGTGCATCATCGGTGTTCGCGACGAGGAACGGCGGGACAAGCAGGACGTACTGATCAACCTCGCGCTCTCGGTGGACCTTCGGAAGGCCGGTACGAGCGACCGGCTCGAAGACTCTGTTGACTACCGGGCACTGAACAAGCAGATCCTGAGCATGGCGGAAAGCTCGCAGTTCCTTCTCGTGGAGTCCCTGGCGCAGGCTGTGGCCGATATCTGCCTCGGGCATCCGTCGGTAAAAGAAGCGACGGTAAGGGTCGAAAAACCCGGAGCGCTCAGGTTCGCCAGGAGCGTCGGGATAGAGATCGTCCGGCAGCGAACAGACCGGTCATGACGCGGGCCTTCGTAGGCATCGGATCGAACATAGACCCGGAAGTCAACGTGAGGAGCGCCATCCTCCGGCTGACGGAGACGGCGCGGGTCAAGGCGATCTCCATGGTCTACCGTACGGAACCCGTCGGGCCGCCCGGCCAGCCGCCGTATTACAACTGTGTCGTTGAGATCGAAACGGATCTGGCGCCCCGGGACCTGAAGTTCCAGCTGCTGCGCCGCATCGAGAGCGAACTCGGCAGGACGCGGGGCACTGACAGGTTCGCTGCGCGCACCATCGACCTCGACCTGGTCCTCTACGATGATCTCGTGATGACAACGGAGGACCTCACGCTTCCGGACCCCGATATTCTGCTCCGTCCGTTCCTCGCAATCCCCCTCCAGGAGCTGGCGCCCGGGCTGGTCCTGCCGGGGTCGGGCTTGCATATCAGCGAGGCGGTCTCGGCGCAGCCACGAACGGGCATGGCGCCGCTCGAAAACTACACGGAACGCATACGAAAGGAAATCTTCCATGAACGGGAACAGTGAGCGGATCGAAAAGCTGGTAAGGGAGCTGCTGGTCGAGATCGGTGAAGATCCGGAGCGGGAAGGGCTTATGAACACGCCGAAACGCGTTGCCGCGTCGCTTGCGTTCCTGACGTCCGGCTACAAAACCGATATGCAGAAACTGATCAACAAAGCCTGCTTCGCGCAGGAAACGACCAGCATGGTCGTGGTCAAGGACATCGAGCTTTACAGCCTGTGCGAACATCATCTCCTGCCGTTCTACGGCCGCTGTCATATCGGGTACATCCCGAGAGGACGCATCTTCGGCATCAGCAAGCTTGCCCGGCTCGTCGACCTGTTCGCGAGAAGGCTCCAGATCCAGGAAAAGCTGACGGAGCAGATCGCCTACGCGGTCAAGGACTCGATCAACGCCGACGGCGTTGGCGTGATGATCGAAGCCCGCCACCTCTGCATGATGATGCGGGGGGTGGAGAAACAGAACTCCATGTTAGTGACCTCGTCGCTGCTCGGGGTCTTCCGGACGAACCCCGCGACCAGGCAGGAGTTTTTGTCGCTGATCAGCAGGCCGGCGCCGGTGTAACGACCGGCTTCAAGAATAAAGGGAACGTGATATGGTTGGCTGCATTGCCGTTTCCGCGCCCGGGTCAGAAGCTTGAGCAGACGCCTTCGGTGAGGAAAGCCGTGGGGAGAATCTGTGTGTCGAAGAGTGCCTTCACGACACTTTCTTAAAGAGGTCTTCGTCCGTTACCCTGCCTAATCCACTTCTCTGACAAAAAACAATCCCTTTTGCAGTTTTTCAAAAATCGCCTTGTCGGTATGCGCACAAGTACATGCCCCAAAATTCTTAACGTTCCTGCAATGATCGGCAGGCTGAATAAACTTTGCGTTCTGTGCCAGGCCTGGAACGCTTTTAAGGATATTGATTATTTCAGCCGTCACTAGCTGCTTGCCCTGATACGGTATCATCGCTCGCTTCAGTTCATCATGAAATCTGCTCGACGTCATTGTCCATCCGCTCATGAGTTACTCCATTAATTGCGCGAATAATCTGTTTCTTCCTCATTGCATCGGCTTGTTGGATATGAGTAATTTGTCCCCTTCCCGGCGCAGTACGACTGACGCTTTGGCTGCCCTGCCAAACTTCTCGAAATCATCCCGTTCTATGACGCACCAAACCCGTTTGTTCGAAGCAAGGTGATTCAACAGTTGCTCTTCGGTGGTGAGGACGGTCGCCAGGCGGTTCGTGTAAAAGAGGGCGGAATCTTTGATCGTCCAGAAGAACACGAGTCGTTCGCCGGGGGGAAGGAGAGTGTCCATTTCTCTTGCCAGTCCCTTGGTAGAGCGATAGGGATCGATCAAGGGAATAAAGACGGTATTGATAACGATGATCCCCGCAACGAACGTCGCGGCCAGGGTTGTGAACGCAACCCGGTAATGCCGGAAGGCAAGCAAAAGAAACGCAATTGTCACAATAGCCGTGAGGGCTATCGAGAAGCCGTACAAGTCAGAAAGGTTTATGCCATACTGCATTTGTATCTTTTTAACCGGCGCTTGGAGCATAAAAACATACACCGTAGCCGTCAAGAAAAGAACCGGCACCGGTGCGAGGGACCAGACAGCGCCCCGGTGCAAGCCGGGATTCGGGGTCGTCATGATTTCGTGCCAGGCCCTGCCGATCAGCAAGGCGGCCGCCGGAAGTGCGGGCAGGATATAGGTGCCGAGTTTCGAGTTCGCCGCGGAGAAGAAGAGAAAGATCACCAGGAACCAGCATAGAAGAAAAAGCACGCCGTCGTCGATTCTCTGCAGCTTCCTCTCGAGGGGCCGGAGAACGGCCAGGGGTACGAAGAACGACCAGGGGAGCATGCCGCCAAGCAGGACCGGAACAAAGTAATAAAAGGGCCGGGGATGGCGGGCTTGCGTCTTTGACAGAAAATTCCCCAGATTTTGCTTGAGAAAAAAATAGGACAGATAATCCGGGTTTCTTATGCTGATGAGCACGTACCAAGGCGCGGCGACGATCAGGAAAATAAGCGCTCCCCATCCCAGGGTCATCTCTTTCAGAAAATTGAGCCTGCCTTTCGCCAGAAGAAAGAGGCCGATGATCGTGCCCGGCAGCAGGAGCCCGATCGGTCCCTTGGCGAGAACGGCGAAACCCATCGCAGCATAACTCAGGAGCAGGTGTATCCGGCGATGTCGTTGATTGACGAATGCGGAGTAGAAGAAATACAAGGCCAGGCTGATGAAGAAGGTCAGAGAGATGTCGTGGACCACTGTTCGGGAAAGGAGGATGACCTCGGGGCTGGTGGCCAGGACCACACCTCCCAGGAGACCGGCCCGAGAACCGAACAAGCGTCTCCCGAACAGATAGCTCACAAGAACCGTTGCCAGGCCGAGGACCGCGGCCGGAAACCGTGCCGCAAATTCCGTGAACCCGAATACGATGAATGAGATCGCAGCAAACCAGTTGAAGAGGGGTGTCTTGTCATAAAAATTTATTCCGTTCACCCGCGGAGTGATCCAGTCGCCGGTCAACACCATATCTTTTGATGTTGAGGCGTGTTTGCCTTCATCGATATCCCATATGGGCCTGTCTCCCAGTTGAAAGAAGAATACGACGAGGCAGAGAGCGCAGAGAAGGAGGAAGAAGCGGTAGTCCCGTTTTTCGAACCCCTGACCAGGCCCTTCCGGCGCCGGATGGCCGTCGTGGCCCGAAACGGGAGGGTGCCGCGATACAGGGCCTGTTTCCGAAGAATACGACATGGTTCAGTTCCTCCAGTGACTCAATCAGGTGAGGCGTGTTCAACTTCACCATGATGCACATGCATGGCAGGGTCTTTTCCGGATGATATCCAAAGTGCTCTTAAAACCTACAGCGGCAAGCGATACTGCCCGGTCTTCACGGGATATGCGCATAAGCGCATCATCCGCGCGTTTCTAATTTCGGACGGAGAATGCCGAAAACCTGCTCGGGGGTGATTATCTGAAGACAGACATTGTCGTTGCACGCGGACTTGCGGTGGTTTGCCGCAGAGACGCAGGGCGAACATGCAAGGTTGGAGGAGATAGGCGTCGCATTGCCGAGCGGGCTGTAGAGCTTTGCGGTCTCCGGACCGAAAAAAACGAACATGGGCATGTCGGTCACCGATGCAAAGTGCGGCGGGCCGGAATCGTTGCTGAGCATGAAATCGCTCACCGAGTAAAGAGCGGGCAGCTCCGCAAGGCTCGTTCGTGCGGCGAAGTTGATGCATCGCTCGTCACGGACCGCTGAGCTTATGGCCTCAAGCCATGATCGATCGTCCTTCCCTCCTGTTAGCAGGATGGCCACATCCGGGTAACGACCCAGGATGATATCGACAAGTTTGATGTAATGTTCCCTCGGCCAGCGCCGCAGGGGAAGCAATTGCGAGGCATTGGCATTGAACAGGACGATCCTGTACCGCCCCGCTTCGTAAGCAGGAAAGGACTCCTTGATTTTTCGCCGGATCGATTCCCGCGCTGGCCCGCCTATATCGAGTTTGCGCAGCCTGATCTCATCATCCGGGATAAACGTCTTCGAAAATGGGACTTCCACCTTGTCATTCATCAGGGCATTTGCAAGAGCGATGAAGTTTTTCGACATGTGCTGGTGAGGATTATAAGCAACCTTGTGTGTCAAGAAACCACCGCGGTATAGCCCTTCGTTATAAAAGGCATGGAACCCCACGGTGCGCCGTGCTCCGGAGAATCCCGTCAACAACGCGGTGAAGCGGGAAAAAAGCTCCATATCGATGACCGTATCAATGCGTTTCCGACGCGTCCAAAACAGCAACTTAATCGCATCAGCGGCGAGCAGCAGAAACGAGCTGTCGTCAATAGTGTAGATGTTATCGCCCGGCACGGTGCCCAGGAGTTCCAGGCTTGGCCGGTTTTTCTTGAAGATTGCGAAGAATATATCGGCGTTCAGATTGCGTTTCAGTTTTTGCATTGCCGGATCAGCCAGGATCGTGCTCCCCATTTCCGACAGTTCGATCAGCAGTATTTTTTCAGGCCGGGAGCCAGTCTTCTTCCCCGGCAAGAGGCCGAACAGCTTCTTGATGATCGTTCCCGCAAAGCACAGCGGCACGCCGATAAAATAATCCAGAGATCGCATGGTGTCGACTTTCACGAAACCCTCCCGTGTGTTAAATAAAATCAGTTGAAATCGCCTCTGACTCAGGGCTCTTTTCCAATCAGTCGTGGGAACGGCCGACAGAAACGCGAGTTCCCCTGTGAGGTATCATTGCCTGCCTCAGATCATCATGAAATCTGCTTGCGATTCTTTGTTCGTACCCGCATAGTTTCTCTTTGAACTGAAATGATTCCGTGCCATTATCAGTTATTTTTTTCTCATCAAAAAATACAGTGCCCCTTCATGCTGGAAGTTGCCCGCGGTCAGTTCCGCATCCGGACCCGGTCCGAAGAACACGTCAGCCCTGCCCGGCCCCTTGATCGCGCCGCCCGTGTCCTGGTTCAGGACGAACCGGGTGAACGGCACCCATGCTTTGATCGCGCCATTTTCAATGACCGGTTTCTGCGCTGAAATAAAGCCTAATGCGCCCTTGGGGAACAACTTGCTGTCCGTTGCAATGGAGCGGCCCGGCGTGAGGGGAACGTTGATGCTGCCGAGCGACGGCCCCGTGTCGAGGCGGAAAAATACGTAGCTTGGGTTCTGGTTCAGGACATCGGTGAGTTTATCAGGATGGGTTCGCAGATACTCGCGTATCGCCTGCATGGACATGTTCTCTTTTGACATGGCGCCGGTATCGATCAAATATTTTCCGATGCTCTTGTACGGCTGGCCATTTGCGCCGTCGTACAATACGCTCAGGATATCTCCGTCGCCCAGGTCCACCTTGCCCGACCCCTGCACCTGGAGCATATAGATGTCAACGATATCGGAGCACCACAGGATCTCCAGGTCCTTGCCGGCAAGGACCTTTTTTTTGTCGATCTCCTCCCGCGAATAATAGGGGACGACCTTCTTGTTATCGAGCCTTCCAAAGAGCTTGCTCTTCGGGAAGCCATTGCCGAACTGAGTGAGATCGATCTCGATGATATCATCAGGCCTCCGGTATAATGGATAGCGGTATGTCTCATCGCCCATGATGCGGCAGGACAGCAATGGTTCATAGTAGCCCGTGAAGAGCACCTTGCCGCTGTTATTCGACCCCACGGCGCGGTAGAACACAAAATCTTTTTTGATTCGCTCCGCCTTCTGATCCGGGGTGAGAGAATCGTTCTCGACAATCAGGAGAAAATTCTGGAGCGTTACGGCCATCTCGAGGGCGCTCGCTTTATCAGGCCCCAGGAAGAACGTTGTGTCCGGCGGGATCTTTTTATAATACTCCAGGCTTTGGCGCGCCGCAACGGCGACATCTTTGAACTCGTTGTCGTCACGAGGCTCGATTGATTGCCATGATGACAGACGCGCCAAAGAGTCTTCCGGCCTCGTCACCGTCACCGGCGGTCTGGAGCAGGCGAACAGGGAGAGAAGGACGATGCTCATCAGAAATGTTTTATTCACGCGCAATTATGGTATTCCTCCCGTTCTGACGGACGATACGATCAGGAATCCGTCCCTGAATCCGGTCAAAACTGATATGGAAGGTAATGTAGGACATTCCAGTAAAATTGTCAAATACGATTTCGATTCGCAAGGGACCGAAAAGTCACATGCGAAATCGCGAAAGACAGTAATTGCGCAGGACTTTACGACCTTTCAGGAGAAAGGGGAAATTGGAGAAAATGGAGAAAAAGATTTTCTTTGATTTATGTTACTCATCCCGCATTCGCCTCTGAATTCCCCATTTCCCCTGATTGTTTTCTTCTGTATATAAGTGGTTACGAAAAAAGGCTTGATACGTCTGCTTAATCCACCTAAAGACCGCTTCACTTTTTATTTTTTTTCGTGTAGTATATCGGTCACCTGCGTTCTCTATAAATGCCGATTCGAGGTCTGTCCATGAAAAGATTACCCCTTGTCCTTTTACTTTCCCTGGTTTTTTCTCCGGTCGTGGCTCAGGCCCTTTCGCTGGAGGAGGGCCTGAAGATCATCACCGAGACGGGACGGGATGTCAAGATTGCCCAATCCTATGAGGAGTCTTCGCGAGAAGCAGTCTCTCTTGCCCGCTCTCCCTGGCTCCCTTTTGTCGATCTCTATGGTCGTGAGACCTGGCTCCAGTACCAACCGCAGGCCATCTTTGGCTCGAACACAGTCCCGATCTCCCAGCAGCAGTTCGCGACATACGGCATACGCGCAACACAGCTGCTCTATGACTTCGGCAAGACCTCTGCGGGCATAGATGCTGCCAGATACGGTTTACAGACACGAGAAATAGAGACCGTCTTTGTAAAGAACCAGGCTGCCATGGAATTCGTCGTCGCTTACCTGGATCTTCTCGAATCGGACAAACTGCTTCAGGTAGCGATCGAGGAGGTAAAAAATTATGAGGCGCACAAGAAGGACACGGAAGTGCGGTTCAAGGCGGGCGTTGTAACAAGGAACGAGGTGCTTCAGGTGGATGTTACGCTTGCGGACTCGCGGCAGCGTTTGCTGAATGCGGAGAACCTTCGGTCGGTCAGGGAGTCGAGGATCAATTCTCTGCTGTTGAGGCCGTTGAATGATCCGGTCGGGCCGGAGGAGATAAAGGCGGGACCGGCAAATACCTTGAGCCTGGACGAGGCATGGACCAGCGCGGAAGCATCACGCCCCCGCCTGAAGGAAATAGATGCCATGATCGCGTCGAAGGAACAGAATGTGAAGGCCGTGCAGGCAGAGTATCTGCCGACGTTGTATGTTGCCGGCGGATGGGAGCATGCGGAAAACCAATACATGGTGCACCAGGATAATTGGTCCGCGATCGCCGGGGTAAATATCAATCTTTCTTCCGGGGGGGCAAGCAGCTCGAAGAGCGGCATGGCGAGAGCGGAGCTGCGGTCCCTCAAACTGACGCGGGACAAACTCCTCGACGACATCCGTCTGGAGGTCAAAAGCGCATACCTCGATCTGCAGAGCTCTGCCCAGAAGATTGAAGTCACAAAGACCGCGGTAGCACAAGCGGAGGAGAACCTGAGGCTCCAGCGTCTCAGGTACAAGGAGGGTGTGGGCACGGCAACCGACGTGCTCGATGCCGTGATTCTCCTGACAACGGCGGAATCGAATTCCTGGAAGTCGCTCTACGGAATCAAGCGGGCAGAGGCAATCCTCCTCAATGCGGCTGGCAAGGACCTGGTAACTGTGTACGGGAAGTGATCCGGGATTACGGACGCATAGCGCAAAGTGCAGGGGCAACGGTTAGAGAGCTAAGAGCAAAACCCTATGCTCCATGCCCTATGCGATAATCATTCAGGGGAGCACAGCATGACTGAAGAACAGACGGGTAATGGACAGAAAAAGAAGAAAGCCTTCATGATCGTCGGGGTAGTCGTGGTCATCGGCCTGATCGCAGGGTATTTTTATTCGGGATACCGGAAGACTCACGTCTCGACCGATGACGCTTTCATTGATGGCAATATCCATACCATTGCAGCAAAGATCTACGGGACGGTGAAGAAGGTCGCGGTTAACGATAACCAGCCCGTCAAAAAGGGCGACCTCCTTGTTGAGATCGACCCTGCTGACTCCGCGGCAAGGCTTCGTGAAGCATCGTCAGCCGTGGGAACGGAAAAGGCGAAATTGTCCGAGGCCGGAACGAAGATCGACGCTGCTAAAGTGAACCTCGAACTCCAGCGAACCAACCTCAAGCTGGCTGAGATCGAAAAGAACCGCGCCGAGGCGCTCTATCAAAAAGAAGTCCTCCCCCGGGACGGCTATGACCGGGCCATGACGGGTTACGAAGTGGCCGTGGCCCAGGTGAAGGCGGCCGAAGAACAGCTCCGCCAGGCGGAGTCGCAGAAGCTGACCCAAGCCTCGACGATCATGCAGAAAGAGTCGACAGCCGCCCTTGCCGAGCTCAATTACGAATACACGAAAATCTATGCGCCCGTAGACGGTTATGTCACGAGAAAATCGGTCCAGACCGGAAACCAGATCCAGCCCGGCCAGCCGCTCATGGCCGTGGTGGCGCTCGACGATATCTGGGTCACGGCAAATTTCAAGGAGACCCAGATGGAAAACATCCGGCCCGGCCAAAGGGTTGAGCTCACGGTGGATTCCTATCCCGGGAAGGCATTTTCCGGCAAAGTGGACAGCATTATGGCGGGCACAGGTGTAAGTTTCTCGCTCTTTCCGGCAGAGAACGCCACGGGCAACTACGTGAAGGTCGTGCAGCGCATCCCGGTCAAGATCGTGCTCGACGAGGGAACGGACAAGGACCATGTTCTCCGCGTCGGCATGTCCGTTGAGCCCACGGTAATCGCTAAATGACGTTGCAGCACAAAACAAGGAGCCTCGGCCTCATCGCGTTCACCGTCATGCTCCCGACCCTGATCGAGATCATCGACACCTCGATCGTGAACGTGTCGCTCAATCACATCAGGGGCTCGCTCTCGGCGGGCATCGACGAGGCCACCTGGACCATCACCGCTTACCTCGTCTCGAACGCCATCGTGATCCCCATGGCGGGTTGGCTCGCCAAGCTCATTGGCAGGAAAAATTACCAGATCGCCTCGATCGCCCTCTTCACCTTCAGCTCCTTCATGTGCGGCTCGGCATGGAGCCTCCAGAGCCTCGTGTTTTTCAGGATACTCCAGGGGATCGGCGGCGGCGGGCTCGTCCCGATCAGCCAGTCCATCCTGCTCGAAAGTTTCCCGCGGGAAAAACACGGCACGGCCATGGCCATCTTCGGCATGGGCGCCATGCTGGGCCCCATCGTGGGCCCGCTCCTCGGCGGCTGGATCACGGACAACTGGTCCTGGCGCTGGATCTTCTATATCAACATTCCGATCGGCATCCTCTCGATCATCATGAACATCATCGTGATCGAGGACCCGCCGTATATGAAGCGGCAGAAGATGAAGATCGACTACTGGGGCCTCGTGTTCCTTGCTGTGGGCCTGGGCGCGCTCCAGTTCATGCTCGATAAGGGCGAAAGCGAGGACTGGTTCTCGTCCAACCTGGTCATGACCGCCGGCATCATCGCGGCTATCTGCCTTACGCTTCTGGCGATCAACGAGTATTATTCAGAGACGCCCATCGTCAACCTGAAACTGTTCAAGGACCGGACATTCACGAGCGGCTCCGTGGTGATGTTCTTTGTGTTCCTGAACCTCTTCGGCAGCATCGTGCTGCTGCCTATCTATTTGCAGACGATCATGGGCTACACGTCGTTCTACGCCGGGCTCGTGCTCGGCCCGGGAGGCATCGCCACCATGTTCGCCATGCCATTCGTCGGGAAGTTCATCGGCAAGGTGAACCCGAAAAGGTTCCTCGTATTCGGCATGTGCGTGTGCGCGCTCAGCACCTACATGATGTCGCGTTTCAACCTCACCACGGATTTCTGGACCTTTGTCTGGCCGCGGGTCTTCCTCGGGTTCGGCATGGGCATGACCTTCATCCCGCTCACCACGCTGACGCTCTCGCATATCCCGAAAGAGCGGATGACCGAAGCGACCTCGGTGTATAACCTGCTCAGGAACCTCGGTGGAAGCGTGGGCATCGCCATGACCACGACGATCCTTTCGCGCAGGGCACAGCTCCACCAGACCCGCCTGGTGGAACATCTGTCGCCCTTTGATCCCGCGTACCAGATTGCTCATGAAAAGATGGCAGGGTTCTTAAGTCAGAAGGGCATGCCGCCCGCGGGCGCGGACGGCATGATGTACCGCGAGCTGGTAAGGCAGTCGACGACCCTCGCATTCACCGATGCGTTTCTTTTGATTTGTTTCCTTATTCTTAGCGTTATTCCGCTGGTGTTCATCATGAAATGGGCAAAGGCGCCTGCGGCCGGCAGTCCGCCGCCGGCGCATTGATTCAATTCCTTACCGCCATAAACCGGACAAGCCCTGCTTATGTGTCGTTCGAGATTCCGCCCGGAAGACCATTGCCCCTTCAGGGTTGTGCGATAAAGCTCATCAGGCAAATATTAAAATTCGTCATTTCCGAGTGCTCTTATCGGGAATCCAGTGTCTTTACGATAATTCCCTGGATTCAGGGTCTGCCCCGGAATGACGGCTATAAAATTGCTCAAAGATCAACAATCTTTTGTCAATGTTACAGGCGTAAACGGGTAGTGCATGGCGTTGTTTTTTTATTATATGCTATAATACAGTCCATATGAATACAGGAGATAAACGACAAGCGCATGTCGGTAACTATTACAAATAAAGGCGGTCCACTATGTTGAGCAGACCACTACATGCAGAATTGCCGCTGATCCAGGATGCCGATCTCGACGGGAAGGTTGTCCTCGTCCGGTTCGATCACAATGTCGTAAAGGGAGGGGAGATACGCGACCCCTATCGGATCGACCGTACCATCGGGACCCTTTTTCACATTGTTGAGCGCGGCGGCAGGCCCATCATGATGACCCATGTAGGCAGGCCGAAAGATAAAAAGACGGGAACGATAACCTGCAGGCCCGAGGAGTCCGTCGAGCCAATAGTACGGTATCTTGAACAGAAGCTCCATGCAAAATTGTATGTCCCGAAATTCTCGCCGGACCCGGTGCATGGTATTATGGGGATCGACACGTCCATCAATCTTGCCGTCAGGGAGCTGAAAGAGCGGAAGCTGGGGGGTATCTATCTTCCCAATTCGCGGTGGTTCTTCGGGGAGGAGGCAGAGGGAGAGCTCCGGGAGCGTTTCGCGCTCCAACTTGCCGGCCTGGCCGATATCTACGTAAACGACGCGTTCGGTTCGTGGCAACCCCATGCCTCCACGTATGACATCACCCGGCACCTGCCGTCCTATGCGGGTTTCCTTCTGCAGCAGGAGATCACGCACCTTGAGGGGGTCATGAGACCCGAGCGGCCCTTCCTGGCCGTGGTCGCCGGTTCGAAGTACGATACCAAGATCAAGCCGCTCACCGCCCTTTATGAAAAGGTGGACCGACTCGTGCTTGGCGGCGTTATTTACAATACGTATCTTTGTGCAAAGTACGGGGTCCGGATCAAGGGCGTCACGGATGAGGACGCCGCGCTCGCGCAGGAACTGGTTGACAAAGACCGTGTTCAGAAGAAGATCGTCGAGCTTCCCTTTGTCGTGGAATCGGACACCATTGACGGCAGGATCGAAGGCAAATACCGGACCATCTCTCTTCATGATTTCAAGTCCGGCGATTCTTACGGGTACATCCTTGACATCGATCCCCGGTCATTCGAGGAAAAGACCGTTGCCGACGCCATTGGTACTGCGAAGACGATCTTCGTGAATGCCGTCATGGGGTTTACCCCGCACTTTTCTTCCGGGTCCCAGGCGCTCGACAACACCATAGATCTTAACCGCGATGCCATGAAGATGTACGGAGGCGGAGACACCCTCCAGGAATTCAAGAACCTCCTGCCCGGACTCTATCTTTCGGTGATGGACAATGCGAGCTACTACTTCTTCACCGGCGGCGGCACGGTGCTCACGGCAATAGAGCATGGAAGTCCTTACAGTCTCGAGCCTGTTCAGGCATTGATCGAGTCGAAGAGGAAATAATCAGTCTGATCCGGCTGATCACCCTAGCATCGCGAAGACGCCGGTCTCCTCAAGGTGGGCCGGCAACGGTAGGATCACCGGCGCGGCGAGGTTTAGATGTGGGAACCAAGTCTTGATCGCGCTGAGGTCCGGAGCGACGGCCGCGTCGATCCCAAAGGCCAGGGGTTCGGCGTAGGCAAGGCTTGGCGCGCCGGATCGGCGGTGCTCGGGACAACCCGCCGCACGCGCGGGAGACCACCACGGAGCGCCGGGGCGCATGGCTCCGATAGAGGTCGTCCAGGAGTGCCTGAGACTTCGGTGGTGCCAAGGAGGAGGCGGTCCAGGAGTGCTCCATTCGTGAGCGCCGCGTTGAACGTGCGCGACCGCTCGAGCCCCATGCGTTCGTTGAAGACGGCCTCGCTCCGGTAGTCTTCGTAGCGCAGGCGCACGACCGTTTTGCGGAAATAGCTCGTCCAGTAGGCTTCGCTACGCTCCTCGAACTGAACATCAGTCTCGTCCATCAAACGCTCGGGATCTACCGGCGGTTCGGATTCGAGGTCCAACAGGCCAGCGTGCGCCATCATTATCAGCGTGCGCATATTCCAGGCGACATTGTAATCCGACTGCTGGCTGAGCCGCGGCGGAACCACATCAAGATCGACTTCTAGCAGGAAGCCGAGGGGGTCGAGCGCCTTCGCTGAGGCCGTGAGCGCGGACCAGCGCTCGAAGCCCAACTCGTCGCTGATCAGATTGTGCGCTCCAAGCGTCTCTGCGACCTTCCGATCCTGCTCTGAGAATAGCAGTAGCGAACTGCACGCCCTGCCATCGCGCCCGCCACGGCCGACCTCCTGGTAGAAACGGTCGACGGTCTCGGGGACAGTGGCGCGGATGACGGTGCGCACGTCGGCCTTGTCGATCCCTACGCCGAACGCGGACGTGGCGACCACCCCATCCAAACGGTTCTCCGCCCAGGCGTCGATGATTCGTTGCCGCTCTTCGTCGCCAGTGTCACCGTGGAAGCAGGCGATCCGGGAAATTCCTTCACCCCGGAAGCATCTGACCTAGCTCGGGCGTCGTCGCGCTTTGTCACATAGAGGATGAACGGGCGCGGCGCATGCCGCAGTGCTTCAATGACTTTTCCGCCGCTTCGCTACCTCGTCGTCCTCGCGGTGGATCCAGTACCGCGGCTCCGGACGCAGGTGGAGGGCCGCAATTAATTGAACGCTGCGCTTCGGCGCAAATAACGCATCGATGGTTTCGACCGTCTCCGGAAGTCAGCGTTGCTCACATTAGGAGGGTGCGGAACTTCTCTCCCGCACAGGCCGCGAGCAAACCGCGGCGTACGCCGGCGAGCATTTGAAACGCGGGTCGAAATCCGTCGCCCCACTGGCTTAGCAGGTGAGCCTCTCGTCGATGACCAGATAGCGGAGGCCGCCCGCGCGCGCTGCATCGAAGAGAGCGGGCAGCAGGGCGCCGGGCGGCCGCCTCGGGGGCGAGCAATACAGGATGCATCGACGTCGTCGCGGGATCGCACGTTTGATGGCCAAGCGCTCTTCGGGTCCCAAACCTGAATGCCAGGCCAGGGCGGGCGGCTGAAGACCGGGGTAGCGTGCCTTCAGCATCGCGGTCATGCGCCGCGCTTGGTCGAGCGCAAGGGCGGTGGTGGGCACGATGCACAGCGTGAGTCCCGCTCTCGAAACCCGCGCACAAGCACAGGGGCTTGAGCGACCAAGCTCTTACCCGAGCCGGTCGGCAAAGATATTATGAAGAGTCTCCGCCTGGCGGAAGGAGAAAGGCGCTCCGTACTGCTTCCCGTTGGCCGGGCGACACGTAAGCCTCGAAGCCACTTGCCTCTTGCACAAAAGGATCGATGGGCCTGCGATCTGTCGTGGCGCGCGGGCATTTCGGCGAAGGTGTCCTCAAATACGGGTCGATCGGCAAGGGCAAGCCAGTTCGGCTGCCAAGGGGTCGCCTCGAGAAGGAAATGCGCCTCGCCGAGTGCCTGGGCGATTATCCGGTGCCGACGCCACACTTCAGCTTCAGGCCATCCATCGCCCCGGCCTACGCGGATGCGCGCGGGGGTCCCCGACTTCAAGCTTTCGCGCCGCAGCACTTGGCGGAGCAACGGTGCCGCGTCGCCGACGCTACAGGGCGCCTGCGGACGAGCCGTCAGGGCGAGCGAACAGGATCTGCCGCAGTCGTTCAAATACGCCATCCGCAGCGCGATGCGGCACCATCGCATCTGGCCAGCCAGCGAGGATATCCTGCAGAATGGCGTAATCTAGGACTGCGTTCATGATCGGCTATCCACGATCGCCAGCACCCGGGGATTCCCCCGAAAGGAAGACTGCCAGAACGCCATCGACGCGGACGATCGGTTGTCGGATACCCGCGAGCAACGCCTCCGAAAGTGCCCGTCTCGACCTGGCAGATCAGCGTGTTCCGCCTGATCGCCGGTGCGGTTGGCGCGGGTGCGCAGTTGGGTCAACCGGCCATGATCGGCGGCCGCAGTGAAGTCCCGCGCAGCCGTGCCGAGATTCTCGGTGAGCGCTGGTCGCCGACGGACAGCGTCTTCGGCGCTGCGTGGTGCGACCCGCATAATTCGCCCCAATCGTCTAAAGCTGCGAGTTCGAAGCCTCGCCAAGATTTCGCCATCGCTGCGGATTCAGGTTATAGTCGCGGCCTCCGGAGTCCATCGGATCGGGCCGATAGGGCGCGGCCAGTTGCGCGAGCAAGGTCGGGTTCTCCACCTCGCGCAACTCCACATCGAGCCAGACCGTGTGGAACGAAGGCGCGAGCGCCAGGTCGCCGCGCCTGCGCATCGCCGATGAGGAGGCGGGTGTCAGGCGCTGAGCTTCCAGGAGAACCTCGAGCGCGGCGGTGGTGTCCGATTCCACAATGAAGTCAAACCGGAAGCACACCTCTGCAACGCCTACGCACTTGTGATTCGGTAGGAACCGCCACATGGCCGTGGACCGCCCTCGGTCATCCGCTTGGGCGAGATCATAGATGCCTGAGACCAGCGGATCCCCGTAACGCAACAGCCGCGTTCCAAGACTACGGCCTTGGCGGCTCAGCACGGTGCGCCGACGATAGGCCAGCGGGTAAGTGTGGACCGATCGCGTGCGATGGGGTGTCGCATCTATGGCTTCGCGGCAGTGCGTAAAGAAGGCGTCGAGTGGAACCAGGGTATGGGACTGTTTGGTGACGTATTCATAGCGGAAGGCTCTTCTCCTCCACACCGTCGTCGCGGGCTTCCGTCCACTCACGTACCCGACGGAACAGCAAGGTGGTTTCGAACCAACCTGTGGCCTGCCGTTCGAAGCGCGCGCCAGGTCTTCGTCGACATCATCCAGAGCTCCCACCAACGCGCTCGGCGGCGCTCCCAGCGCATCGAGCGCGTCTTGTCATCCCCTCCGCTTCCCTATGCCCAACCGTCTGCGGAAACTGCATGGCCAAGACTGGGAAGTGGCGGTGGAGGTGGGACACAGCTTGCGGGGCGACGACCGCAAGACAGTCGGCCGGGTCATGGCGCTCGATCCTGGCGTCGGCGCCGGTCTCGACATCGTCGTCGCGACCGCCTCGCTCGAGGTCGGGTTCAACGATCCGAAGGTCGGCGCCGTCATCCAGCACAAGGCTCCACGCGACGTCGCGCAATTCCTGCAGCGGAAGGGCTATGGGTCGCTCGCGTCAGATGCGGCCGTGGACCGTCGTCGTGCTTTCCGACTACGGCCGGGACCGTGTCGCCTACCAGGCCTATGATCTGCTCTTCGATCCGTGATGTCTCTCGCCCGCGCCTTACCGATCGGTAACCGCTATGTCGAGCGGATCCAGGCCGTCTAACGCGACCATGGACTACCTGGGTCTGATGTTCGCGGGCGCGGCTGAGGGCAGCATCTGGACCAATCTCGCGGCGCCAGCGGAAACGCCGAACCAAAAGGCGCGGCAAGCTGCCTTGGCCCGTGCCATCGCGGGGATCCTCACCAATCCATCCGAATTGATGCCGACGCCACCTTCCTCGGTCGTGCTCTCGACCTGCCGGACGAGGAAGTAGCGGCGTTGCTATGGGAGGATCCACGCCCCTTGCTGCTCGAGGTCTTGCCCGAAGCGATTTGGTCCGACCTCGGGGATGAGTTCGGGGTCCGCGCTATCGCGCGCTGCGCACGGCCAGGTTCCATGACGAAGCAAACGCCGGGCCGCATCTGTCCATAGTCGACAATCCCTTCGCCCGGGCCTGGCTCGCCCACCTGCTGCTCGCCGCGCTGAGCAATGAGGCGATCGCTAAAAATGTCTCGCTGGAGGCGGCAGCGAAGAATTCGGCGAACGGCCGCGCGGACCTGACGCTCGAGCAAACCCTAGACATCCTGTTCCAATCCGCGGTTGTGGATGACGCCGACGGTCACGCCAACAAAAGAGCAGGACAAGCTCCGCCAAGACCTTGCCCACCTAGTCGCCGACTCGAGCGGTGAGGGCGGGGCTCTTCCGGGTGGCCGCGATTCTGTGGACCCCGATCACCGCGGATTGGGAGCCTTGGCTGCGCGAGCGCTTCACGGCCACGGTGGGAGCGGCGGCCTATCAAGCGCTACTCAATCTGTGCCCGGAACTCGACGGTGACGGCCTTGTCGTCGATCTTTATGCGGGGCCCCGGGAACCGGATGACGAATTGTTCGGCCAGCCCAGCACCGAAGTCTGGATTAGCGAGTTGGCCCCCGGCGGCAATGGGCACATCGAAGAGGCCTTGCGCCAATATGCAGAGGATCCTCGGCGCTACTTTGGGCTTATGACCGCGGCGCTGCGCGACAACGATTTCGCGCTGAGCGACCATCAGCTGCCGAATACCTGCAAATCATAGTGGAGGAGGCGCCGGACAGCGACCTCGCCGAAGCGAGCGCCGAGTATCGCAAAGCGCTGGGAGCCGAGGCGACGCATCAAAGGCTCACAGCGCTCCGGCAAACCCTGGCGGCCGCGGGCTTTGTGACCTTCCACAGCTTTATGGTGGCGCTGGCTAACCGTGTGCTGCGGCCCGGTTCCACGTCCGAGAGCGCGCTTTTTTCCTGAGCGCGATCCACGAATGGTCAGAACAGGAGGCGCGGCTCGGCGTTGAGTTAGACGCTCGCGTTATCGCCTATCGGTTGTCGCGCCGGATCCGCAACAACTCGCATCATATCAATCGCGGCGGCACGCCAATCTTCAAACGTCGTCTTTGCATGAGGACTAACACTGCGCAGAGGTCCAATGATGCTACCATCTGGATCGAGGCATTCTAAGAGCAACCCCCCAAATCGTTGCACAATTAGAATTTGTGACAGCTCCTCGCCACGGGGATTAAATAGCCCGATAGGTTGTTTGAGGTTTAACAGTTCGCGTCGTAATGGGCCAGGCAGCCCTTTTTCACTGTCTTCTCTGGGACTATGACTGAGCAGTGCCGCATCGCCGACGTTACCCCCGCGCCCAACGGTTATCCTCTCTCGCCCTATTGGATATCCATTGCCTTTAAAAACGGCGTGAACAAACGCCGCGAGATCGTGCGCAAGAATGTCAAGATTGTCTCTAAACATGGCGAGGATTGGAGTACCAACTAATGCTTGCGGTTTTGCCGAAATTTTGGGCTTTCCGCGAACTCGGACCTTTTGATATTTTGTGTCTAGTCTGCCATAAGCCGCGACGAAACTTACTATTCTCTTGGTCGAACGGTAATTGCGAGTAAGGAACACAGGTTTTGTTTTGCGGCGGAGTGTCTTCTGCATACGTTTTGGAAAATCACTAAAAAGTTCAACGGTCGCACCTCGAAATCGGTAAAGGCTTTGGTCGTCATCCCCGACAACGGTCAACGGTGCACCCGATGATTTGGCAAGCCCGTAATAGATTAACTCCTGAAGGAGGTTAGTGTCCTGATATTCATCGACCAGGATCGCCTGAAGTGTGTTTGTGAAGGTGGCGTATCCGCCGTTTTCGAGACCATCACCAATCTGTGTTCAAGTTGAGCAAAATCCATGACCCCTGCCTTAGCCATGGCCGCATCGTACTTGTCAAAGACGGTGAGGGTTGCGTTGCGACCCTTGCGTTGCACTCTTGGCCCCGATTTTACAAATTTGTCAAAATTAATGAGGTCGTTATGTCGGCGGTCAGCAATGCTTCGTAATAGAAGCGCCTTAGCTCTCAGATTTAACCCCATTTTGCACCATCACGGAGTTGGAGAAGCCATTTGTCTAGCGCATTATTCTTGTAGAGACCAGAAGATAGAAGTCCGTCCCGAATCAAAACAGTTTGGGCAACATACTCATCCGTAAGAATTGGAGGCTCCTCTCCCGGTGCGCGGTGTTCGCGCATTATGGTCTCGCAAATACTGTGGATTGTTCCGGTACGAATTTGGTTGAGATCGATTTCGCGTAGAAGATCTGCCCGATCGGTTGGCAATACGGATTGGGCAGCATGAATCATCCGGTATCCCCATCCGAGGATCCGCGATCGCAATTCCGCTGCTGCTTTTTTAGTAAAGGTCGTCGCCAGAATACCGTCAGGTCGAAGACTAGCGACAAAAATCAGGTATAGTGCACAGTAAGCGAGGCACGCCGTCTTTCCGGTTCCTGGCCCGGCTACAATAAAGAGATTGGCATCTGGCGCCTCGAAAACCGCCTTTCGCTGCTGATCATCGGGGCGATTAATTCGTGGGTTCGCCGCGTCGATCAGTGCAAGGAATTCGTCTCGGCTTAATCCCATGGCACGTTGACCCCCCGCACAACGTGCAAACAATCCCACATTCTCTCCTCGGTTGCAATGCCCGATTTTTGAACTGGATATATATACCGAAGAGCGAGTTGGTTATGAGCCGATTGTACCCTCTGCGTTTGGAAGGCGCCGAGCAAGAGGTTCCTTCAGGGATCGCACGAAGGCCCTCACGATGGGGATTGTCGCACATCCGCAGCGCACCTGCGGACCTCACGGTCACCGGCTCGTCAAGGCACTGCCGTATTCGAGGGCGCAAGAGCAGAGCCTGGGGCTCGTTCAATAAGAGCCTGTGAACTCCAACGAAACGAATGATGCGACGCTGCGGTCGCGCAGGAATGCTTCTCAAGTCGCCTTGGATGTCGTCCGCCTCCCGCCACCGCTTGCGCCAATACCGCCTCGTCTTCGGCCAGACACCGAACTCTCGTGCGCTCTTGCGCACGCCTATCCATTGGTCCGCTTGGGGATGATCGCAGTCGCGGACTATCTGCGCGTCGATATTGGCCTCCTTCCACATGTCCAACTTCTCTTGCTGATCCAACGGCGGATCGCTGGCGAACCGCTTGCCCGACCGCTCATCCATGCGTTCGACGTACTCATGGACGAGCCGGATCATTTCCGGTTCTGACAATGGCGGTGCCTTTGCGGATGATGGAGACGCGACAGAGCCTGCGTCCGAAGATGACAGTTTTTTCGCACAGGCTTCGAACCGCACATCCCATTCAAGGTCCTTGGCCGTGCGGAGCTGCTTCGCTTGTTTGAGACTCGTCGTGCCGAGCGAGAACTGAATGACCTTGCTGCCGATCGGCTGAAACGAGAGTTGCGCAGGCACGCGGCGACGGTAGTAGTAGACGCCGTTGCGCCGAAACAGATGATTGTTTCCGGATACCGTATTCATTCCCTTTGTGTACCACCAAGGTGTGTCACGAGGGAATGCTAAGTGTCTGATTTACAAGGAGCTTAAGTTTCTCAGGGCGTTAGGAGAAACCTGGTGGAGCCGAGGGGGATCGAACCCCTGACCTCCTCATTGCGAACGAGGCGCTCTCCCAGCTGAGCTACGGCCCCGCCATAAAGCAGCCCTGAGCGGGCACCTGCGAGTGCGGGGTGATTTAGAGCGAGGGTGTGCGGACGCGCCCGTTTCGATTTGCGATCACGCTCTTTCTGCTGGCCCTCTTGGGTCTCGCCATTAGCCTGTGGCCCTACGCCTATGCCGCA
>CAVWIL010000005.1:0-229527 GCA_963755045.1 Nitrospirota bacterium
GTTCACTGCTCATCTATTTCACGATCCAGCGCGAGCTCCGGTCGCGGGCGGAAGCCGATGCAAAGCTACGCGAGTCCGAGGAAAAATACCGCACCCTTATCGAAACCGACAACGACGCTGTCTTCATCATTGATGCGGAAACCGGGATCATCCTTGACGCCAATAAAAAGGCCGACGACCTGCTCGGAATGCCACACGAGAAGATCATCGGAATGAACCAGAAATCCATCCATCCGGAGGAAGACGCAGAAAAGTGCACTAAGGTCATGCAAGACTCGCTCCTGAACGACGGCGTTGTCGCTGCCGACATCTGTGTTTTTCATAGAAGCGGGAAAAAAATCCCTGTTGAGGTCAGCGTCACCATCGTGGAGCGGGGTGGAAAACGGATCATTCAGAGCTTCTTCCGGGACATCACTAAACGGAAACATGCCGAGGACCTGGCAAAGGAACGGCTCCAGCGCCTCACCGCCCTTCATGCCATCGACATGATCATCAGCTCGAGTCTCGATATTCGGGTCACACTCTCGGAGTTCATCGACCTCGTGATCGCGCAACTGCGTGTGGACGCTGCTGATGTTCTGCTCCTGAACCCCCATACCCAAACCCTCGAATTTGCCGCAAATCGCGGGTTCCGCTCGGACGAAATCAAGCGATCCCGTCTCCGTATGGGTGAAGGCATTGCCGGCCTTGCCGCCCTGGAACACCGGAGCATCAACATCCCGGATCTCAGTGACCCTGCCAGCGGTTTCCCGCGTGTGCCGCTTTTTGAGCGGGAAGGCTTCATCACCTATGCTGCGGTGCCGCTCATGGCAAAAGGCCACATAACCGGTGTGCTCGAGGTATTCCACCGGTCACCCCTGGTCCTGGATACGGAATGGCTGAACTTCCTTGAAGCCCTTGCCGCCCAGGCCGCCATTGCAATAGACAACGCCGCTCTCTTCAATGATCTCCAGCGATCAGCGATCGAGCTCACGGTGGCATACGATGCCACCCTTGAAGGCTGGGCCCGCGCTCTCGATCTTCGAAACAGGGCAACCGAGCGCCACACCGAGCGGGTCGCGGAAATGACCATGCGCCTTGCACGGGCCATGAGTATCAGCGAACAGGAGCAGGTGCATATTCGTCGCGGCGCGCTCCTCCACGATATCGGCAAGATCGCGATTCCCGACAGCATCCTGCTCAAGCCCGGTCCCCTGACGGACGAGGAGTGGGCACTGATGTACAAGCACCCCCAGGACGCCTTCGACATGCTTCAGCCTATCGCGTATCTCCGGCCCGCACTGGACATTCCGTATGCGCACCATGAAAAGTGGGACGGCAGCGGATATCCCCGCTCATTAAAGGGAGAACAAATTCCCATCGCGGCCAGGATCTTCGCTGTCGCGGACGTGTGGGACGCCATGACCGATGAGCTGCGGCCGTATAGAAAAGCGCTGTCAAAAGAGGAAATTCGAGAACATATTCGCAGCCTCGCAGGGAGTCACCTTGATCCAAAGGTGGTTGAGGCGTTTTTGAAGATTGAGTGGTAGATCTAACGAGAGAAAGGCAGCTACTCAGGTGGATAGACTGAAGGTAAAAGGGGTTTAGAGAAATTGAAGTAGATAAACTTCAGTCTTCAGCCGAAATACCTGGGTAGTTAATGAAGAACATGCCCGGCGTAAATGATTTTGACAGGAACGTGCAGCAATACGAAGAGTGGTTTGTCTCGCACCCTTTCGCCTATGTGTCCGAGCTCCATGCTGTGCGGGAACTTCTTCCGCTGACCGCGAACGGCATCGAGATCGGCGTGGGGACCGGCCGTTTTTCAGCTCCGCTCGGGATCCGGCAGGGGATCGAACCGTCGCGGTCCATGGCAGAGGTCGCGAGAAAAAAAGGGCTCGACGTCATCTCCGGTGTTGCCGAGAACCTGCCGTACAAGGATTCAAAATTCGAATTCTGCCTCATGGTCACCACGGTCTGTTTTCTTGACGACATCGACCTGGCGTTTCAGGAGGCATACCGGGTGCTCAAGCCGCGCGGCGCGTTCGTCATCGGGTTCGTGGACAAAAACAGCCCCATCGGCAGGGAATACGAACAGCGGAAGAACGAGAGCCCGTTCTACAAGGCAGCCACGTTCTACTCCGTCGAGGATCTTCTCGTTCACCTCAAGAAGGCCGGGTTCCTGAAATTCCGCTTTTGCCAGACGCTTTTCGGTCCCCTGCAAGACATGCAGAAACCATCAGACGTAAAAGAAGGGTTCGGTGAAGGTTCGTTCGTGGTGATCCGGGCGGATAAGTCTGAATAGTGTATGTAGCTACAAAGAGCACAAAGATTACAGAAAAAAGAACCGGGAAAAGATCAGTTAAGCCACAAAAACACATAAAGCACGAACAAATTAATCGCTCATATATAATGGATAATATATGCGTTGACACCTGTTGTAACGATAACTCGCATCTATCTAACACCTACAACTCTGAAATTGCGAGTAGACGCAACTGTTATCAAATACAGGTTGAAACTATCAATGTGAGGACACTTGTCAAGTAAAAAACGCCGCTGCAAACATTGATCTACGGCGATGTGAGAATTGTGCCGGATAGTCCTACGGCAACAAACTGTGTGCCTGACCGTGTGGTGCCCCCAAACCAATTCGAGAAACCTGTTGAGCGGGCTGTCCATGTAATGCCGTCAATCGACGTGAGAATTTCACCCAACGTTCCCACAGCCACAAACTGAGGCGTTTAGGCAAGCCGCTCCAGAAGCCAGTTGGAGACCCGCCGGTAATCATGAGCCCCGTTCGAGCTCGGCCAATACCTCACCGCCGGCAGTCCACTGCTTGGTGCTTCGGCGAGCGCTACGTTCTCGCGAACCGCGGGTCCGATGGCGCCTGGCAGCAGGTTTTCCATCATCGTGAGAAACTCTTCGTGGATCCGCCGCCGTGCCTGGGCCCTGCATGGAATGATACCGCGGATGGCGAGAGCCGGATTCTGCGCTCTGAATGCATTCACGGCTTGGGTCATCTGGTTCAATCCCTGATAAGAGAGAAAGTTGGCCTCAACGGGGATGACGACATGGGAACTGACCTGTAAGGCGTTCATCGTGAGCACACCAATACTAGGAGGACAGTCGATAATGATAAAGTCCCAGTCTCCGTTCGTGCACGCAAGGCACCGCATCAGAAGTTTGCTTCCGATGGATCCCGAAAATCTTTGCGTCGCTTCTGCAAGCACATGTCCTGACGGAACGAGATCCACACCTGGTGTCTTGGTTGGTAGAATTGGCAGGGCGCTCGTGGTCTGTAAGGCCTGGAGAAGAGCGCTGCCGTCGTCAACTATTCCCAGGGATATACTTGCGCTCCCCTGGGGGTCGAAATCAATGACGAGCACTTTCTTTCCTATCTCCCCCCAGCATGCCGCAATGTTCACTGCCGAGGTGGTTTTCCCGACGCCGCCTTTGTGATTCATGATTGCGACAACTTGCTTCATACACCCTCTTTAATGAAAGTCATTCCTTATTTTGAACTACTATATGCCTGATATGAAGAGATGTCAACTATATCGAATGAGTTTAAATATTTGGGTATACGTTGAAAAATTCAGGTTGTAACTTGCTGAGTTTCAAAGAATGGAATCTTCATTTTCTTCAGGAAGGATCAAACACTGCATGTTTCATCCGAGATTCTTCAAACCTACCGTGATCCTAGAAGTCCGCAGAACACCTACAAGTCTGCAATTTCGGCCTGCTACAACTACTACGGAATACGGGTTCTAACTTACAGATGAATGCTGTGATTCAGCGACGGATTGGTGGCTGATTCCTTTCTCTGCATGCGAATCGAAAGTACGCCCCAACGGTCAAAAAAGTGATCAAAGTCCAAAATAACGGGCGAGACGCAATCAAGAGGCCGTAATAGATCCATTTGTCCACCCCCTCTCGGAGATGGACGTAAAGGATCGTTCAGGGATCGCTTATTTCTTCAGGCCGGTGTCCTTCAAGGCCTGCTGGCACCGCTTGCTGACTTTCGCGTAGTTCTTGTCGAGGCACTGCAGCAGCCGACCTTCGCCGGGTTTCATTCCGGAGCAAAACTTGTCCAAGTCGTCGTTGCATTCGAGCTTGATTGCCGCGTCATAAATTGCGTACTCGCACTTGTTAGAGAGTTTGTCCTCGTGCTCATACAGGCAGGCCAGGACTTGCTCCGCACCGGGTGTCACGTCCTTGCAGAGCGTTTTGAGCTCCTTGTCACACCCCTTTGTCACGCTGTCGATCAGCGACTGCTTGGCCGCGACGCCCCCGCTGAATACCAGCACTATACCGATGACCACCATCCACACCATTGCGTTCTTCATGTTTATTTCCTTCTTTTCTCCTGTGATATACGTCGTGCTTATGCCGACGCTCTTGCCTTCTCGCGAGACCGTCTCTATGTTTACCTGTGTCTCCCCTGCCTTTGTGGTGCCTCAAAATTCAACATGAAACATGCACTCTCGTTATATAACGCTCGCATGCAGAATACAGGAAGGATCAAACACTGCATGTTTCAACCGGGATTCTTTAAACCTACCGTAATCCTGGTACTCCGCAGAACACCTACTAGAGTGGAATAGACGATTTGTCAACAGCATTGCAGTCTTCTGGTTGAAAAGTACATAAACATGATGAACGCGTGTGTCACTCGCTGCAAGCGAGTTGATGTGGACGCGCCGGTTGGAATCGGTCTCACATTTCCCTTCCTAAAGGGAAAGGGGGGACACTAATTGTTCTTAACGTCTTTAATCTGGCGTATTTCTGGTTTTAATTTTGCTTGCAAAAGATCGTATAATTTGCTTTCGATAGAATCCAATATTATCATATGGCCATATGGCATCCTGGCTACTTTCGGCGCTTCCTTTTAAAATCGAATTCCAAATAATATGCCCATCTGCCGTAGAAATTGCTTTAATCTCTATATCTTCGAAATATGTATTTTGAGCGCGATTTATACCCATGGAAGGGATTGATGCAATTATGACAGCGTCGGAATTGATCAAGTGCCCTATCTGTTGAGCTTTTTCATTTGTTAGATCATTGAATGAGAGTTTATGGTCCTCCAATAGGGCGATGATCTTTGATCTTTGCAGACATTCGTACCCCAAGCCTTTCAACATCCTTTCGATTTTTGCAATATTATTATTTACAACTGCGTTGCTTTGGTCCGCTCCTCTTGCATTCAACCATCCCACCTGAAGAATAACACTTAAGACAGCGTATGAGTGAATATTTAATTCATTAATTTTCGGACTTATATAGCTATCCTCGCTTAGATTGTACTTGAGACTAAGTGGGTTGTTTGACGAGGTAAGTGCCCGTGCAATCATATCATTCGGAGAATAGTAAAGAACTTTATTCGCATCGGCGGAGGCAAGGTCCATCTGTCCTAGTTTAGAATAACAAGTCGCGCGTTGTTTCAGCCAGCGGGTTCGATCGCCAAACTTTAGAGCCGCGGTGTATGATTCCACCGCTGATTGATAATTACCTTCGCGCCAAAGATCGTCAGCGACGTCGGCACTGACCTCACCCTGCAGAGTCCACAAAAGTGGGTTCAGATTAACGTATTTTATTGCTTGCTGCGCGTATTTTGACATTTCTTCATAGGTCCCACCCCATTTTGGTAGCAATGACATCATATATTCATATCTGACTGAAAAAGTGCGATTGTCATGTGATTCTGCCCGCTCAAGAATTTGCCTTGCTGTAAATGTCATTGTTGATGCCCTAGCGATTTTTATTAACTCCTCATAGGCTGGCATGAACTCTGGATTTTTACTAATGGCAACTTCTAAATCAATGGCAGCTTCTTCATGTAGTCGCTGCATCTTGTCAATTTTATCTTGGGGGGTTTCATTTATGTTTTTGCCGCCTCTTTTCCAGTACCCTGCAGTAGTCTTGTATGCCCCCCGAGCAGCGTATGCCATATACGATTGCGTTTGAGCTACCCATAAATCCAGATCATTGACTGACACGTTATCCGGGTTGAATATTGCATATGCGCTTTGAAGAAAGCCCTCATTCTGTACAGCCTTTCTGTCTAGCTCAAATATTTCCTTCGTATATTTTTTCAATAGAAATAAAGTCATGCTGAGCTACCATCTGTTTAATTTGGGATTTGTCAGGCGCCCTAAAAGCATCATATTTTTTTAGTGCGATATTCGACAATTCTCTTTGTTTGTCGGCATAATTACTGTCGATATTATTATGATTTGTTGTTTGGCAAGCAATAAAGCCTGCTAAAATCAGAGATGTGCTGATTATTCTGAATAGCATCCGCATTTGCATTACTCCTCCTTGGGATAATTAATTTCAACGAGTGATTATAGGGAAGGACTCAGGCATCTACATATGTATACATTGCACGTATTTACATTAGCTGCTTTTGCCATTTTTCAGAAAATCAAAAAGCATCTATGTGTATATGCTGTCCCAGCATTCGTTGCCAAGAATATATTCCTGATTCACGGTGATGTCAACCCAAAGTAGAAATGTTGAATGGGTATTTTTTTTTATGGGTATGCAGTGAATACGGGTATGCTAACTTGATAAGTTTCAATGAAATGAAACTTAAACGAGCACAGGAAGAAGTTTGTTATTTTCTAAATTCATTGTCAATTGGAAGAAATAATGATTGAGAAGGATGGCCGTTAGGACCGACTAAAAAACGATGAAGTCATTAAAAGTTTTTACAGGATCTATAAATTCTGACCAATACTGCTAACGTTCTTCTTCCGGTAAAATTCGTCATCCACGTGAAAACGGGGATCCAGAACATTTTTGGACCCTGCATTCCCGCCACAGCCTGCCCCAGCATGACGCAAGCAGGGGCGGGACTGACAGGAGGGGAGCGAAAGTCAATTTTTGAACAGCCTCTAGTCCAATGGTGTTTCGATGCCCCTGCCTCGATCCCATTCAGCCGAGCTACAATCGCGTAACAAGATCAGCGCTACGACGAAAGAAGCGGCGTTTTCCCTGACGCGCCGATAAGCTTCCGCACATAGAGCTGCTGCACGATCGAAAGCACGTTGCTCAGGGTGATGTACAGCAGGAGTCCCGCCGGGAGCCAGGCGAACATAAAAATAAAAGCGATGTTCATGAACATCATGATCTTTGCCTGCTGCGGGTCGGCCGTGGAGGATGTCATCTTCATGGTCAGGATCATGCTCAGGCCCATGAGCACCGGCAGGATGTAGAAGGGGTCAAAGACCGAGAGGTCCTTGATCCAGAACGGGATGAACGATGCATGGCGCAGCTCGATGGACACGGACAACACGTTGTAGAGCGCCACAAAGAACGGGAGCTGCAGGAGCATGGGCAGACACCCGCCGACCGGGTTCACCTTGTGGTCCTTGTAGAGCTTCATCATCTCCGTATTCATTTTCGCCGGGTCTTTCTTGTACTTCTCCCGGAGCGCCAGTGATCTGGGGCTGGATCTTTTTCATTTCCTCCATGGACGTCGCGCTTTTCAGGGAAGGATAGAACAGCAGGATCCGCACGACGATCGTGAGCAGGATGATCGCGATACCGTAGTTCCCGGTGAACGAATAGAACTGCTTCATGAGCCAGAACATGGGCTTGGCAAGGATTCCGAACCAGCCGTAGTCCACCATCTGCTCCAGTCCATGGCCGTATGATCTGGAGGAGCGAAAAGCTCTTCGGGTCCGGCGTAGAGCGTGAAGGTGCGCGCCTCAGGCTTTTCTTTTACGGTCAGCGCGGTCGTGAGCAGGTCGCCGACCTCTTTCGGGGCCGCTGTTCGCTTGCCGGTCACGAGACCCTGGCCTCCGTAAATCATGGTAGCCGTGAAGTACTTGTCCGCCTGGCCAAACCATTCAATGGAGCCGGTGTGCTGCACCTCGCCCTTTATGTCTCCAAGCTTCTCGGTAATGACCTTGCCGTCGGCCTGGGCAACAAGCCCGACGCGTCCGCTCGCATCCGAGCTCACCTTGTCCGCAAGGCCGAAGTCCGTTCCGAGAGACAGGTCATAGCCGTTGAGCCCCCTGGTATTGACGACCACATCAACCTTGTACGCATCATTGTAAAAGGTCAACCGCTTTTCGATCTGCAGGCCGGCAGGGCCGGCATAGGTAAGCACCAGGGTCTCTGATTTTTTATCCGTGCCGAGCCGGATCGCGTCATGGTCCGCGCGATAATCCACCTTCGACAGCTTGTATAGCTCCTTATCAAGGGGCATCATGGTCAGAGGCGCAACCATGTCCTTTTTGTCAATCCCCGCATAGTCCGGCAGAAGCTGGACATTGCCGAGCACCTTCTTCGGCGTTTCGACCTTCGGTGCCTGTCCCATTATCTTGTGATACATGGCAATGAGCCCGACCGGGGTCTTGTCCGACTCCGTATAGTGCTTGAGCTCCCAGCCCGTGATCACCCCGCCGGCCGTGTTCACCGTGGCCTTCACCAGATCGGTCTCAATGACGATGTCACGGCCCGTGGCTGCCTGCTCGATCTTCGCAGCCAGTGCAGCGGCGGGAAGCGGTGCCTGCGCAGGTTGTTCCTGCGCGGTCTCCTGTTTGTCTGCACCGGGGCAGCGGGTTTCTCAGGCGGCTTGGGCGCAAAGAAGCGCATATAGCCCACGAACACGAGCAGCGAAAGGGAAAGAGCTAAAATGAATCTTCGTGTTTCCATGGATCCTCCGAAATTATTTCCCCATTAGAACTTGCACTCGGGTCATGTTTGCTGTGCATGCAGAAGACGATTAAGTCGAATCCCGTTTCCGCGCACTTTCTGAATCTTACTTTCTAACGGGGTCACGGGTATAGCCGCCCGGATGAAAGGGATGACATTTTAAGACCCGCACGACGGTCATCCCGAGCGCGGTCAGGCCTTTTTTCTGAAAGGCCTCGATGGCATATTCCGAGCATGTCGGCGTGAACCTGCAGGCTGGCGGCAACAGCGGCGAGAGTGTGCGTTTATACAATCGAAGGAGAGCGATAAAAAATCTGTTCATATTCACGGTGCAGCGCTTTCCCGCTTCCGGTCCGGAAGCACGGTCCGCTGGAGAATGGTTTCAACGGCCTTCATGATCCGGTCATACCCCGCGGCGACCAGTTCCCGCCGCGCTACGAACACCAGGTCAAACCCCTGTGTCCGGTCCTGGAGCATTTTCATTACGCAGGCCCGAATCTGTCGTCTCAGCCTGTTTCGGGTCACCGCGTTTCCCAGTTTTTTACTTACGGAGATGCCGACCCTGAAGTTACCCTTGTCGCTTGCGGTATAAAAAAGAGAAAGACCGTCAACCGACAGTCTTTTGCCCTTCATGGTGGTCACAAACTCCGAATTTTTTCGTATCCGCTCGCTCTTTCGGTATGCGTACGGCATCGCGTCTTTCCCGGCCTGCTCTTATACGGCGAGACGCTTCCTTCCCTTGGCCCTGCGGCGCTTGATGACATTCCTGCCCGTGGCGGTGCTCATCCGCTTCCTGAAGCCCTGCGCCCGTTTTTGCTTGAGGTTGCTTTTTTGTGCTGTTGTTTCCGACATCGTCATGCTCCTTCTGTGGTATTTTTGAACAGGCGGGTATTATAAGCGAAAACGTAAATATGTCAAGCGAAAAACCAATGGAAAGGGGCAGTTGCCCGAACTAACCAAGCGCCCTTCGGTCTGCTCAAGTTGTGCGCAGAGTGGTGATCGAATTAATGGTATTTTACCTGGTCTTATCTGAATTTTGAGTCAACTTATTTCGATCAAATATAATTGCCACAAAAGTCACAGAAAGCGCAAAGGAAATAGCAGACCGCCTCAATTTTTGTGAATTTTGTGCCTCTTTGCGGCAAAAAACGTTTTTACTGGATGGAAGCAGGCGGCCCCGCTTGACATACGTTATTCCCTCCTGTATATTACGCCTATGCACAAAAAAAACAAGCCTCAGGCCGGGCAGAGACTGGTTCCGGGTTTTCGCGGTCGAGTCTGGATAGACGGAACCGACGGGACGTTCCTGGGACATGGCCGCGTCGCCCTGCTCGAACGGATACGGGAATACGGGTCCATCACCAAGGCCGCGAAGGCAATGGAGATGTCCTACCGTCACGCCTGGGACCTTGTGGAATCCATGAACCGTCAGGCGGAGCGGCCTTTCGTCGAGCTTGCCACTGGCGGCAAGGGCGGCGGCGGCGCCCGAGTCACCGAGGAGGGCGAGCGCGCCATTCAGCTGTTCTGGAAATTCTCGGAGGACTTCCAGAAGTTCCTGAAACAGGAACAGAGCAAACTGAACATAAATGCAGTGATTGCAAAACCATCAAAGAAATAATAATATCTTTTTTTGAATTTCACCGCATCATTCTTTCAAAGGAGGTCATACCATGGCGAAAGAAAAAAAACATCTCATCATCGCTTCAACTACAAGCACGCAGAACTCGGGTCTCTTCGACATTCTTATCCCTGCCTATGAAAAAGCCGCCGCGGCAGGGAGTGAAGGTTGAGGTCATTGCGGTGGGGACCGGCAAAGCGATCCGCATCGCAAAAAAAGGTGAGGCGGACATGCTTTTTGTCCATGACCCATTCCGGGAGGAGAAATTCATTGCAGAGGGATACGGCGTCAACCGCAGGGCGGTCATGCACAATGCCTTCGTCATTGTAGGCCCGGCAAAGGGATCCGGCACGGATCAGGGGAGCGAAAAAAGCGACAGAGGCCCTTGAGCTCATTGCTGAAGCGAGCGCACCGTTCGTATCCCGGGGAGACGACTCGGGCACAAACATTAAGGAGCTGGATTTGTGGGATGACGCGGGGATCAACCCCAAGGGTAAGGGATGGTATGTGGAAACGGGCAGCAAAATGGGTGATACGCTGCTCATGGCCAGCCAGAAGAAGGCGTATACACTCACGGACATAGGAACATTCCTGAATTATCAAAAGAAGATCGACCTGAAGGTCCTCTTCCAGGGCGATGCCATGCTCAGAAATGCGTACAGTGTCATTGCGGTGAATCCCGACCGGTTTCCGAAAGTCCGGTACCGAGAAGCAATGGACTTCATCGCTTATGTAACATCGGCCGAAGGACAAGGTATCATAGCAAAATATGTAAAACATGGGACCCGCCTGTTTAATCCCGATGCCATCCCGTCGGTAGCAAAAAAGAAATAACCATCATACCTGAGGAGGGATACAATGAGGCTACAGAGAATTATTATCGCTTTGACCGTGATTCTATGCGGATGTGTCATCACCCTCTCACCGGCACTTGCCGAGGAGAAATGCGCGGGTACCTACGGAACCGGCTTGAACAGGTTTTCCCTCGCCACCGGCAGCCCCGGCGAGCTGGGGCTGCTGAAGGTTCTCGGTGAGACATTCGGGAAAGAAGCAGACGCAGCCCTGTGCTGGATGAAGGCCGGTTCAGGCGAATCAATGCAGATGCTGAAAGAGAAGAAGGTTGATATGATCATGGTCCACGCACCCGAGGCGGAGAAAAAGGCGATCGCCGAAGGATGGGCCGTGAACCGGAAGCTTATCGGATCGAACGAGTTCTTTATTGTCGGCCCTACACAGGACCCTGCGGGGATTGCAAAGGCAGCGACAGCCGCGGAAGCGTACGCCAGCATTGTGAAGGTGAAGGCCAGGTTCTTTTCCCGCGGCGATAACTCGGGGACGCACAAGAAGGAAATGGATGTCTGGAAGAAGGCCGGCATCGCGCCGTCAGGCGACTGGTATATCGTTACAAAAGATTTCATGACCGCGACGCTCAAGCGGGCTGACATGGAAAAGGGATACTTCATGACCGATAGCAGCACCTGGGCCGCGGAGAAGAAAAACGTCCACAATCTCACGATACTCTTTCGGGGGGACAAATTTCTCGTGAACACGTATCATACGCTGGCGCAGCCGGCGGGTGCTACGCCCGGCGCGGCAACAGCGGCAAAGTTTATTGATTTCGTAGCTTCTGAAAAAGGCCAACAGATCATCCGGGAGTTCGGGAAGGCCGAACATGGTGAAGGATTGTACAATGACGCGGTGTATGCAAAAAAATATGATGATTAAACGAGAGCAATTACCCTACTGCTAAGGAGGCAATTCACATGAAGCATCTGAAAAGTATTCTGGTCATGGTATTGGTTTTTTCCGCGATGCTCATCCTGATGGGCAGCGGTCCAGCATCGATGGAGTCACGGATTCGCTGTGCGTCAACGACCAGCACGCTAAATTCCGGGTTGTTCGAGTACCTGCTCCCGCTGTTCGAGAAAAAGACCGGCATCAAGGTCGACGTGGTTGCCGTGGGCACCGGCGCGGCCATCGAGATCGGCAAGCGCGGGGACGCAGATTTTGTATTCGTTCATGCAAAGGAGCAGGAACTGAAGGCCGTGGAGGAAGGCTATTTCGTGAACCGCCACGACGTGATGTATAACGATTTTGTGATCATCGGTCCGACAACTGATCCCGCGAAGATCAAGGGTACAACATCAGCGCTTGATGCCTTCAAGAAGATCGCCGGAATCGGGCTCGTCCTTTGTGTCACGGGGGGACAAGTCCGGCACCAACACCAAGGAGCTCTCGATCTGGAAGAAAGCCGGAATTGAACCGACAGGCAAGAAATGGTATCTCGAAGTGGGCCAGGGCATGGAAAAGACCCAGCGCATTGCCGATGAAAAGCGGGCCTACACGCTTACGGACCGGGGTACCTGGCTCGCCACAAAAGACAAGGACAAGCTGGATATGATGATCGTCCTGGAGGGTGACAAGGAGCTGTTCAACCAATATGGCGTTATGGCCGTTAATCCCGAAAAGTTCAAGACCGTGAAATACAAAGAGGCCATGGAGTTCGTGAACTGGATCATCTCAAAGGAAGGGCAGGATGCAATAGCCGCTTTTAAAGACAAGAACGGTAACCCGTTATTCATCCCGAACGCGAAATAATATCAGCAGTCCGGAGCGGACTGATGCAAACGAGCGCGATGCTACCAGAATTCCGCCCTGCATCGGTCCGCGCTCCTCTACTACTATGGACTCAATTGTTCAGGGTTTTATCCAGGCCTTTCATCTGATACTCAATCTCGACAATGAGCTATTCAGCATCATCCTGCTGTCTCTCAAGGTCTCGGGCTTCGCCCTGATCATCGCGACGGTTTTCGGTCTTCCCGTTGGCGCCCTGCTGGGACTGAAACGGTTTCCCGGACGCGACCTGGCCATCAGTATTTCGAACACGCTCATGGGACTCCCGCCGGTGGTCGTCGGCCTGTTCGTGTATCTCCTGCTTTCACGCAAAGGACCATTGGGTTTCATGGGGTTGCTCTACTCCCCGTCCGCGATGATCATCGCCCAGACCATTCTAGCTATACCTATCGTGACCGCGCTCTGCCAGTCGGCTATCGTCAACGTCGATCCGATCATCAGGCAGGCGGCCCGTACCCTCGGCGCGACTCCGCGCCAGGTGACCATCACAATTATTACCGAGGCGAGATACGGCATATTATCGGCCATCATCGCTGCGTTTGGCAGGGTCATGGCGGAGGTCGGTTCCATCCTGATCGTTGGCGGAAATATCGCCGGCTACACACGGGTGATGACCACGACGATCGCATTGGAGACCGACAAGGGCAATTTCGAACTCGCCCTTGCGCTGGGGATTATTCTGCTGGCCATCTCGTTCAGCATCAATTTCATCCTGCATGCTGTGCAGAAAAAAGGAACGGTTCCTGTATCATGAAACTGACCGTATCACATATCGCAAAGGCGTATGAAGGCAGGGCGATCCTCAAAGACTGCTCGTACGCATTCGACAGGAACAGCACCTATGTGCTGATGGGCAGGAATGGCAGCGGCAAGTCTACCTTTCTGAGGATCTGCGCACTTTTGGAAAATCCCGATGGCGGTACTGTCGAGTATCGTGAGAACGATGCCGTGCTGCAGCCCGACATGGCGCTCAAACGACGGATCACGCTTGTTCTGCCCAGGATCGGCGTGTTCAACACAACAGTGTCCCGGAATGTGGCATATCCCTTGCGCGTCCGCGGGCTGTCCCATGCCGAGATCGAGTCCCGGGTGAACAAGACGCTGGCCTTCGTCGGATTGGAACGGAAAAAAAACCAGCAAGCGCGCACCCTTTCGAGCGGCGAGACCCAGCGTCTCGGCATGGCGCGCGCCCTTGTCCTGGACCCCGAGATCCTCTTCCTCGATGAACCGACCGCGTCCATTGATGAAGAAAACACCCGGATCATTGAGTCCATTATCAAGGACATGAGAAAAGAAGGCAGGGCCATGGTTATCATGACAACCCACGACAATGCGCAGGCGGAGCGGATCGCTGACAGGATCCTGGTACTGGACCACGGGTTCTTTCAACCTGACACGACCACTTAAACACTGAAGATGCAGATAGATTATCGCACCCACTTTCCCTAGACTTACTGTTTTCAATCACACAACGTATTGATATTATGATGATCATAAAGATTATATAAATGGCACAAGTTATGCACTTAAATTATTGTTTTTGAAAAAAAAACATGTAAAACACATTGACTCTCCGGCAACCCCATGATATGTTTATAATACTAAAGGCTTAAATCGTATCTTACCTGCAATATCTGCCGGAGGCGATGATGCGTACCACCCTGTTTAAAACGGTGAGATTCAAGATTTCGATTTACATCATTATTCTTCTTCTGGTCACGGTGTCCACGGTTACTCTCCTTATCTTCCAGACAATGAACAGCCACATTTTGGGAGAGATAATAAAGAAAGCGGAATCTCTTAGCAGGAGTACGGCCGCCCTGGCGCCATACAGCATTCTTGCTGGTGATTTGCTGGGAACGGATAATATTGTCACGAAAGTGAAAGAGGCAAATTCTGACGTGGAATATGTGGCCGTAACGGATAAAAAGATGAGGATACTTGCTCACACGGACATCGCGAAACGAGGGGAGATATTTGCGTTGTCGGAACGTGAAGCAATCAAAGACAACACGGACGGCACTCGATTTTACGAAGCAAAAAAAACTTCCGACGATTTATTTGAGATTCTTACGCCAATATTCGTGAACAAGAATAAAAAGCAGATCGGCAGCGTCATTATCGGGTTAAATAAATCCGCTTTGCTCCATGCCCAGTCCGAAGCCCGCAAGAGAATCGTGGCGGGGTTCGGCATTGTCATGTTTTTAGGCATCGGCTGCATCATAGTGCTGTCTTCCTTCGTCACGCGGCCTATCAAAGAACTCTCCATGGGTGTCGATGCGTTCAAGGAAGGGAGAAGGTCAAAACTCAGAGTTTATTCTCATGATGAATTAGGCAGGCTGACGACGAGTTTCAACCAGATGACCGAACTGATCTCGAAACAGCAGACAAAGCTCAGCATCTACGCAAAGGAACTGGAAGAAGCCTACGTCTCTACCGTACAGGTGCTCTCTGCAGCCATTGACGCGCGTGATCCATACACGCTCGGCCATTCAGCGAGAGTCGCCAAATTATCGGTGAAAATCGGAGCCGCCATGGGGCTTCCCCGCAGAGAACTTGAAGACCTCGAAATTGCAAGTCTTTTCCATGACGTGGGCAAGTTGAAAACTCCCGATTTCCTTCTGCTCAAGGACGGCCCGCTGGATCCCCTGGAGCACCAGGAGATTGCAAGTCACACCGAACACGGCGCTGCGATCCTCAGCAGGGCGCCTTCTCTTCAAAAATACATACCTGCGGTCAGACATCACCACGAATGGTATAACGGAGATGGTTATCCCGACAGATTGCAGCGCGATGATATTCCACTTCATGCGGCCATCATCGCCGTTGCCGACTCCTTTGACGCTATGACTTCGGCGAGGCCCTATAAAAAAGCCTTCTCCCATGAAGATGCTCTCGACGAACTGGTCCGCTGCTCGGCCAAGCAGTTTAATCCTCGCGTTGTCGAAGCGTTCTTAACGGTGGTCGAGTCGCCTCAACCCATATTGGTAGAACAGTTTTCAAGCAGCGACTAATCCATGCTGAACCCCGGATCAAGGACAACTGCTCTACTCCCATAGTTCTGAGTTTGTACTGCGCAAGCATACGAGCCGTGGACGTAACAGGATAGTGTAACAAGACATGGCATCTCTCTCGCCCATAGCACTAAAATTCTTGCCAAATTTGTTTCTTTATAGTACGCTCAACACAACAGATGTGGGCATCGTGGCCCTTGCTATCTGACCCGTGACCCGTGGCCCGTGGCCCGTGAACCAGGACCCTTGACCCTGACTCTAAAGGTGTAACAAATGCCTCTCGAACATCATAAAAAGCCGCTTCTGTCACGCAAAGCATTTATCCGGCGCCAGGTCCGCTATACCGAGTTCGCCCTGCTTATACTCCTGTTCTCCGTCGGGGTCGGAACAGGGGGCTATCATTACTTCGGCGGGCTTCCGAGGCTTGACGCATTCCTGAATGCAAGCATGATCCTGGCCGGCATGGGGCCGGTGGACCACCTGGACACGAATGCAGGGAAGCTGTTTGCCGCCTTTTATGCTCTGTTCAGCGGCATATCCTTCATCACGTTCACCGGCATACTCTTCGCGCCCGTGTATCATCGATTTTTGCATAAGCTGCATCTGGGTGTTGAAAAGAAGTAGTCATTCCGGAAAATGAGGCGCGAAGATGGCGGACAACGAGCAAAAAAGGCAGGAGGAACCGGAAGACGTCAGTGCCTGGCGGAACATCGGGAAGACCATCTTTCTGATCGCGGCGCTGGTCGCCGCGTGGTTCTTGATGGACTGGTTGATGGGGGGCAAGTAGGTACATGCAGTGAGAGGGGGACCCCTTTCTACGCTCTGCACAACAAGGGAGGTTTATTTTGTTCCTTGCTGCTTGACCCATGACCCCGAAGTGATGGCAACACCAAAATTTGAGACCTTACCCTAGCGGGCCTAATGGATCCTTACTTCTTTTCTTCCTTTTCTTTCGGCATCAGCGGCGAAAAAATATCTACCGGCAGTTTTATGATGTTCTTCATTATGCTCAAGATCCTCTCGCCCACGGCCGTGGGCGAGAGGAATACAACGTCGGGATCCGCGATATCGCCCGACACCCGGACCGGTATCGAGATCAGGGTGCCACCCATGACCGTCCCTACGAGCGGGGTGTGGCGGATTATCCAGTTGATCGATGAAAAGGGCGCAACGAGCACGACGAGGTCCAACTTCTGATTCCCCAGATCGATCTCGCCTTCGGCAATGATGTCCACAGACTGCCCGCCGATGTAGGCTTTCTCCAATGTGAACACGCCTTTGTGGATATCTCCTCGTATTGCAATGGAATGATAGGGTAAGCCGCTTCCGCCCAGGTCCGGGGCCCTGCCGCGAAATATTTCAAGCACGCTCAAAACGGATAATATTTTTTGCAGGAGCGGATATTGGTAGATCTTGCCGTCGCGCGCCTTGAAATCCACCCTGCCCTCCAGGGAAGAGAGCAGCTCCTTTCCCGTACCGTGCGACTTAAAGCTCGAGCTCAAGTCATACTCGCCGGATACATGCGCGTCCATGCTTGTCAGACAAGAGATAGTGTAACCCAGGGTTTCTTTCTTTGCTGTGGGGGTGAATGTAAAGGATATGCTTTCCTTTGAAATAAGGAGTGAACCCGGGATTGAAATGTCGCAGGTCCTGGTGTCGGTAAATTCCATATTCACCCTGTCCGGCTCCACGGTTACGACGGCGTGGGCGGGAGCAAAGATAAAGCTTCTGAATTTAACATACGACGAGTCGGCGCGGAGGTCTCCCCGTATGGGCGGCATGGGGAAAGGCCGGGCCTTTTGCTCAGTACCTTTTTTGTCGCTCTTTTCCAGGGCCTGCTGGATGGTCTGTATATCAATGCCGTCGGCCTTGAGCGCCATGCTGAAGGCGATTCCCTCGTCCGAGGTTGTTGCCGCGCCCTCCATGGAGTAATGATTCTTGCCCCAGGTGACATCAGCAGTGTCCACGGTCAGGACATCTTCATCCGCGTGAAGTGTGAACCTGTCGATCGTGGTCGGGATCGGCATGCCCCAGGGAATGAAAATATCGCTGCCTTCAAGAATGCCTTTCATACGAGACCTGAGCGGCTGGTCCGTGTGGATCACTGCATGGATATCGCCGTGCAGGGAGCCGTTGCCGAAATTTCCCTGTTCGAATATTCTGCTCAGGGTGGATTGGGCCGTGACACCTGAATAGGAAAATGTCAGCTTTCTGCCTCTGCCAGTTCAACGTGATGGCCGCATTCGTCTCCTGGTCTTTGACCACGAGACGCCGGACGTTGAGATCAGTATCATGCTGAGAAAGGTCGATGGTGAACGCAGGTCCGTCTGCCACTGATATCGATCCAATGAAGGTGAACCCTTTTGTCCTTTCCCATCCCAGACGGGCATTCCTCACATCAATGGGGGTCTTGATCATGAGCTCAGGCGGCAGTTCGAGGGTCTTAAAGATCCAGTCAAGCGTTTTTCTGCCGGAGCTCCCGTTCAGGGTCAGATCAATGGAGCGCAGGGTGCTTGTAGTGCCGCTGATAACGGCGGTGCCGGTCAGGGACGAATCCAGGATCGTTGCCTCATGCAGGTCGAAAGACAAGTTGCCGGGAACGAATCTGAAATCACCTCTCACCAGGCCGATCGGTCCCGGCAGAATTGATGAGCCGATAATGACATGGTCAAGGCCTCCGGCAGCAGTGATTGTTCCGGTCTCGGGATGAAGCAGCGGTCCTTTGAAGGTGAGCGAGGATACGGTGAGATCTCCCTTCAGATTATCCACGCCCTTCAGAGCAGCGTCCAGGGAAGGGTACGTGCTCCGCCATTGGAAGAGTTCGCCGGCATGAATGAGCGCAGTGGCGCTGTCGATCTCAAGCAAGGGTGCGTCGCGGCCAATGATGCTCGCGGAGACGCGGGACAGAGATGACGTTCCGAGGTGGACCGTGGTGTCGGAGATCGCCACCTTGTTCTCCTCCAAGGCGAACCTTCCGCTTACGGCAAGAGACGCCGGAAGGAGCGGAGAGCCGATTACCATGCCCTTGGCCGCGCCGGTTATGTTCAGGCGCCATTTCGCGGGCTGCAACAGGGGACCTCCCATGCGCACGGACGAGAGGGCAATCTCGCCGGTGAGGCCGTCAACGTCTTTAAACAGATTCACTGCTTGTTCGTACTTGTTCCTCCAGCGAAACAGCTCTGCCAGATCAATGGATGCCCGTCCTCCTGAAACAGCGAAGTCGAGGGCTTTATTTTCAATAAACCGCACTGAAACATCGTCAAGCGAAGATGAGCCAAGTCGGGCCGACAACCCTGTTACTTCGAGGGCGTTGTCATCGATCCGGAACCGGGTGTTGACGTTCATTGGCGCGGGCAGCCAGTGCGATTCCGCAAGCACGTCCCTCACCTCGCCGGTTATCTGTCCGCTCCAGGTCTTGGGGCGATAGAGCGCCCCTCCGCCCTGCAGAGATGAGATCGTGAGTACTCCGCGCTGCAAGCGCACCTGCTTCAGAAAAGGCGAAAGGCTTTCCGAGTACGACAGCCAGGAATAGATCTCATCGAGGGCGACCACGGCGCTGCCTGAAAGTACGTCCAGCCAGGGTATGCTGTCCCAATACAGGTCCGCGGAAAAGCCTGCAAGAGACGAGCGCCCCATGGATAGGGCCAGGTCCCTGACCTCGGACTTCTCCTCGCTGAAGGAATAGGCCCCGCTCAGGGAAAAATCTCCCCAGTGTTCCGCGGAGGCCTTGACCAGGAACTTCATCTCTCCGGGCGGCGCATTAAAGTGCACGGTCACGTTCCTTAGCGAGAGAAAGTCCCGATGACTCCTTCTCAACAGAAAGTTGCCGTTGTCCATCTCCGTGACAAGACCGGCGCCGATGGACTCCAGGTAACGGAGCGCGGCGCGGATATCCTGCTTGGCTTCTTCAACAGAGGGCGCCTCGGTCGTTGATTCAGAGGCTGTTTTTGGCAGGATGATCCTGAAGTCGGGCTCCGTGATCCGGATCTTCGCAAAGCGCAGTTTGCCAAGGAGCATCGGTACTATTTGAGGATAAATGTCGAGCGACTGAAGCGTTCCGCGGAACGTCCGGGGATAGTGAAGTTTCAGCTTCGTGATCGAAATATGGGGACGGGGAAAGAGCGAAAGATCGAGCTGCCCGTACGACATGGTTCCGCCGAGTCTTTTCGATACAGTGGCCTCGATGCCGCCTTTCACTGATGCGGAATTCAGATAAACCGGCGCCAGGAAGATCACGGCAGCGAGAAACACGGTCACGATGCCGGCAAGCCAGAGAAGTATTTTCTTTCGCACTGTCATGGATAAAAATTCAGGCTTTCTCCTGAAAGCAGACGCACGTCTTATTCTCATTATACAAATAGTCGTTCTGCGGAGCAAGGTTATCTTTCGCATAGATATTGCCATACTTCCTGGTTTTGGATACAATAAAAGAGTTCAGCAACGATATGCAGAGGGGGCAGGTTACATGTATTAAGAGGGGGGACGAGCTGATGGGAAATACGTTAACGAGCTACTCAGACGACAACGGAACGCGTGAATCCCTCGCGAAGGCCGGATCGGAACGAACGCTCCATGAGATTTACGGCCTCTTTTACGGTTGCATGGCCGCGCCGGACCCGGCCGATCCTGACGAGCTTGTGCCGGTTATTTTTAATGAAGAAGAAGCCCGCGTCTCCGAAGAAGATGCGAAAGACGCACGCGATAACCTGCGGTCGCTCTGGAACTTCATCGCTCGATGGAAGCCGGGAAAGGACCCCTTTTATTTTCCGGAGCAGGAGTATCCGGACAATTACGAGGGCGTACAGCGGCATTTGACGGACGATGCAGCGATGCTGCAATACTTCATAGCGGGCCTCAACCTGGGCGGAACGGAAGCGGACGATTTTTCCGAAGATGCCGTTGATGCGATGCATGAACTTACGGAGGCATCTGCACGATTGGAGAAAAATATCGCCGTGTGCGCGGCATTGGACCCGACGGCTGATGAGGACTCGGATTCAGCAGCAACAATGCTGGATGATATTGAGGACATCCTCGCCGACGGTATCGCACGGGTGACCATCGGGCTGAAACACGCGAAACGCTGAACGCTCGAACCGCGTAGGGGAAACTTCATAGGATCAGATCTTTAATGTTTGACCTTATCTTTTTTCCCTTGGTCCAGATTAATTCCCGAACATCTCAGGGTCAGGTCCACTTAGTTGCCATTTGACTTTTCCTTCTGATGATTTTATTGTGATGACAGAAAAGTAGACCTGTCCCTGAGGCTCTGTGCAGAATTACAGAAAGGGAGTCATGCTGCAAATACGGAGACTAAAATTCAAGGCCATATTATTCGGATTCCTTATTGATACGATCGGCACACTGGCCATTGCATTCGCAATAATCTTTGCGATGGGGGCAGCCGGGATCCCGGTGGATGAAATTAATGCCCGAATGCACGGCATCAGTGGACTTATGCTGATGCTGATCGTCGGCCTCACCTGTACGTTTATCGGCGGTTATGTAGCGGGACGAACAGCCGGGCAGGCCGAGATCCTGCACGGCGCGGTTGTTGCGGGAATGGGTCTGGTATTGGGTCTTTTTTTGCGAGAACCCGACCTGCCTCTCTGGTATGAAGCAGTCAGTTTTGCAGCGATGGCGCCGATCGGCCTGGCGGGAGGTTATTTTGCAAGAGAAGGCAACGCGAGAAGGAACTTGTCGGGGCGGTCTTAGTACCGATGGAACATCATACGAACATTTTAGACCAGCTCTTTAACGCTGACATTATCCAGCCTTCCGATCCTTCCTGAACCTCCGGGTGATCCTAACGACTCTCCGGGAGGCGCGTAGCGCGTATCCGCCTTCATCTTCGGGGCACTCGAGAGGAACATTGTCCAATGATACAGGCAGGTGGGTGTCGATCCGGATGTCGGCGCGGGGTCTCGGCTCGATGGCCGCCTGGACCGCCTGAAACAATTCCTCGGCCTGGACAGGTTTTGAGATACAGCCGGCTGCCCCGTAAGCAAGGCATTTTTGCTCCATTGCAGCGTCGCTCGGAAACACCATGTAAATCACGGGAATGGATGCAAGGGTCCTGTCCTGCTGCAGCAACTGATGAAGCAGGTCCGTACGGTTCGCACCCGCCAGGATAGGATCGGCAATGACTAGGGCCGGACGAGCCGATGAGATAAGCTCAAGGGCCTGGGGAGCTGTGTAAGCGCTGTGGACCCTGTATGCGATTCGCTCGAGCAGCACTGACAGGGAAAGCATATCCCTGGTTTTCCCGCCTGCGATAACCATGGTGCGATTTCCGCTTTTTTTCTGTGTTTCTGTTGATGGTGTGATAAACATAGTAGAGCCTCCTGTCTTCTCAAGGGAGGCAGCTGTCCTTTGCTGCGTTCATCCCTTTGGGAAAGTGCCCACCGTATACATCCACTCAAGCCATCAAGGTCGCGATGTTCCTGCTTCTATTGCAGCACGGATGAAGAACCTCTAAACCTTAGGGTCACCCAGGTAAAGGCACACTATGAATTGCTGAGTGCGGAATAAAAGGCAATTCACGGTCTCGCTGTTGCACAAAGTGTTCCAACATGGAACAAAAAGAAAGAAGCGGGGGGCTGAAAAGGTCATCGGGGCGTAGGGTTGCGGGAAGAAGGGAGAAAACCGTGGACTTTTCAGCCGATATCGCCTCTTTTCAGGCCGAGCCCGGCGGCGATATCCATCACGAGGCATGCGGTGACCGTGGTCCTGACCTGCTGTTTCATGAGTTCGTGCAGCATTCCTCCGAGATACTGTCCGGCAAAGAATGAACCGATCATGACAGGAAACGTGGAAAGATGCCAGCCAAGCCCTGACAGAAGCCTGATCGTGATGACACAGGGCACGGGGACATGGACCGCGAGAAACCACTGGCGCGAGAATTTGTCCGCATTTGCCCGCCAGTAGCCGAATGGCAGATTCAGCACTAAAACCAGAGCAGCTACGCTCCACAGATTCATCACCGTACCCCCTCTCCCCTTCCCCTTCAGCGGTAATTGGTACCTCAATTATAAACCGGCAAAATGAAATTTCAAAAGAAAAAAGAGTAGCTGTGCGGACCCGAGGATGTTAATGCCCAGCAAGCGTTTACAGAATTACCTTACATTATCACTGTACGTCAGTTTTCGTTCCAGGTCTTTCGAGCGAGAGGTGCGTTTTGCCTCCTCGAGCGTTATGAGTTCCGCCCTGCAGAGCTCAATGAGATGCTGGTCCATTGTCTGCATGCCGTATTCGTCGCGTCCCTTTTCGATATACTGCTCGATCTCGTCGAGGTGATTGTCCCTGATGCACGCCTTGATGGTGGACGTTGCATACATCACTTCCAGGACAGGCAGAATGGTTTCCTCGTTTTTCCCCCGTACAAGCCTCAGGGAGATAATTGCGACAAGGCTCTCCGCCAGCCTTTGTCTGGCATTCTCCTGCGCCTGGGACGGGTAATAACCAACGATACGGTTGATGGACGAAGCCGTATTGTGGGTATGAAGCGTGGACAATACCAGATGCCCCGTCTCGGAGGCCTTCATACAAGCGTCTATAGTTTCGAGATCGCGTAATTCTCCTACCATGATGACGTCCGGATTCATGCGCATTGCAGACCGCAGCGCAACGCTGAAACTTTCCGTATCGAGGCCCACCTCCCTCTGGATAATGCAGCTTTTGTTCGACGTGAACAGAAACTCGATCGGGTCCTCGATCGTGATGATATTGTAATCGAAACTATCATTGATAAACCTCATCATTGAAGCCAGCGTCGTTGATTTGCCGTTGCCGGTCGGCCCGGTGACGAGGATCAGGCCGTTCGGAAACTGCGCGATCGTACCGAGCACCGGCGGAAGATTCAACTCCTTGAACGTGCCGATCTGGTGAGGTATAACGCGCATAACAACGCCGAGATTGCCGCGTTGACGGAAGATACTCACCCGGAAACGGCCGACATTCGCCAGCGTAAACGAGGTATCAAGCTCCTTCACGTCTTCGGGCAGCTTCCGGTTGTGCTGCTCCATAACCGCATTTGCGACGAACTCAGTATCTTTTTTTGTCAAGTTGCCGAGCTTGGAACGAATAAGATGGCCGCGCGCCCGGAACATCGGCGGCAGGTCGACCTCAAAATGGATATCCGAGACCTTTTTTTCGAATGCAATGTGAAGGATCTGATTAAAGAGTGCACTGTCCATGGCGACCTTGTACCTCCGTGTTCTGTCGTAGTCGAAGACGCGTGCGGGTATCTATGCCGGCGTTCTTTTCATCCTACTGTCACCGTTCTTGCGTGCTTAGAAAACGACACATAGTATCAACATTATTGGGAGAAGACCCCCTATAATTTTTGTGCCGCTTTCGCCACCTGTCTGCGGAAAAGCGCATATTCCAGAACAATGCCCGCCGGCTGGGCAAGGGTCTCGAGCATATCGAGCCGAACAGGCGACGCCTCCTTCAGCCCGAAATCCCCGTATATCATTGCTATGACCTTTCGATCGCATATCAAGGGCAGTAGAACGATGGCGGGACTCAGCGGCCTGCCTATTTCTGTAAAAAATGTCCTCAGCGTTTCATCGCCGCTCTCTCCGTAATAGACCCGCCCTGTTTCGACAACGTCCAGGAAAACCGAAGGCGTTGAAAGCGGGATCTTCAGCATGCCCGCCGGAGTCGGGCCCACGCTTTTATCGGAACCGATCCCTATGGCCCGTTCACCGATCAATTCCGAGGCACGGACAACAAGCGTGACCGCGCGCTCGAACATCTCGGAAACAGCCGTGAGAACCACGAGTGTGGCATCTGCAGGATTGGTGAGCCCGCGAAGTGATGTGATGCCGTCTTTTAGTTTCTTGCTGTAGATATCGGCATCATCATGTCCGTACTGAATACTCCTGACATACGACTTGAACGCATCGAGGAACATTATCGTATCCTGGATATACGTTTGTCTCCGGTCTTCTTTCGACGGCTTGGGGAGAACAGCCCTCACGCCGTCATGGTACGATTGAAGGACGAAATCGCTATCCTGGGGAGAGGCGAATTGAAGCATAGGAACCGCGGGGTACTTTCCCCTCACCTGATTCCTCAGGCCTGCGATTGTTTTCCGGGAAAACCTGCCCTCCGATTTCAAGGGATTGTCGAAGACAACCACAGGCATTCTCGCGGAAAGGAGGCACTGCGATACCATCCGGTCGAGATCCTTATCGTCGTTTGCCGCAAATACGAGAACTCCCTCATCGTTGCAGAGAGACATAACCGAATGAGTGATCAGAATATCACCGCTGAACATAACGATGGCCTTGTCTGACTGTTTTATTGCGGCGTCGGGTTCGGCCTTTCGGTCCGGAGACTTCCTCAGAAAAGAAAAAAATGCCTCCTGTTCGTCGGAAGAAAAACCAGGGAGCAGTTCTTTTATTTCCCGGCGATGGATCTCGATTGGATCGAAGATTTCCATGGTAGAAATAGGCCGGGGTATCTTCTTCTCAAGCCGGTCGAGGTCGGCAAGCCCGAGATCGACCGCGGTAACTGTCGATCGTTCTCCTTTTGTTTCACCAGCGCTTTCCTCGGGAAGGACATCGGGATAGAGCGCCACAAAGGAAGGCACTTCTTTTCCCTCCTGGCGGTCGCGCTCCCGCTCGTCAGAGATACGAAGTGCATCCATCAAAACCATCTGGGCATCAACTCCCAGGTCCTGACCACCTTCAGAAGAAGCGACAATCGCATTCGTGTCGAACGTAAACGTGCCCTTTGTCCAACTCATCAGCTCAACGATAGTCAGCACGACCAGCTTTTTCAGTCCTCTCAGGGCGTCCTCCCGTTTCAGCCTGCCCATCTGTACCAGGGTAGTGAGCAGCGGCATGCGGTTTTTATCCGGATTCTTCATGACGACCATTGCCTGCTTGAGATCGTCGACCGTTATGGCGCCCGTCTTTACCAGGACGGTCCCGATGCGAACGCTGTTGTCGATATGATTTGCACCGACAAGATTTCCGGTCTTGAAAACAATCCTGCTCTCCCCGTTGCTTCCCTTGACGGAAAAAATGCCCGACTGCCGCGTCGAGTGGATCAACTGAATAATGTCCACTATGTTCAGATTTTCTAAATCTCCGGTGAATGCCATGTTCTCCAGTGTTGATCCTTGGCAGGTATTCCCCTTAGGGGTACTGAACTATCGGATTGGAATGCAACTGTTTTGTATTTCAGGATGACTTCGATCATTGAATTCTGGAGCGAGCGATAGCGCGTGAATACGATAATATCTAACCTTACGAATCGAACTCCCCTGCAACCCTCAGGGAGTTTCAATTACCCGTATTATATAATGACAGGGGATAAGAATCAAGGGAACATCTCAGTACGCATCTTTTAGCAAGCGCCTTCTTTTCGAGTGCCGTATTCTGTCACCCGCTAACCAAAAATGGCACAATGTTCAGGGATGCATTCCGGAAACCGCCTAATTTTCCAGCAAATTAAAATGATAATAAAAAGGTTCATAAATTGCATTTATACAGGTGAATGAGTTTTGAATTAATGATACTAAAACGGAAGCCTCTCAATCCAGCTGTTGCCCTTAAAGCAAGGAGGAACTATGGATTGCCCACTACTCTCAAATAGCCGTTTGAAACCCTGCAAGTCAACAAACGATGTGTTCGCACATACTATTTTCTCATCGGATAAGTATTGTAAGGGCATCTGGTTTACCCTCTGCCCACTGTTCCGCCAACAGAAGATCAAAGAAAACATCAACGAAAACTTCTTAGAAAACGTCCCCGCGGATCGTTAAAACAAAAATTTATTTAAAAGTACCTGTGCTCATTCCCGACAAAACCGGCCCCGATATCTTCCGCGTTATCCCTCGACAACTCCCCATTCAGAGTTGATTGCTCGCATCTTCGTGTCAGATCTTTAATGTTTACAGTGGGGACCTGACACTCAATGGTTCCCGCGGAGGGAGTCTTCTGTCAGTGCAACACAGTACGGTCATGACAGGGACCGTGAAGTGCGATGCGCTCGATCGTCTATCCTTGACAACGGTGGTAGAATACATCAGGAGGTAAACAGGATGGAACAGGTCCTTGAAATTGACTCAGCCGGGCATCAGCAATCCAGAGCTGCACAAGCTGCCGGTTCACCGGGGTCCCTGGATGATGGCCTGCTGGATGCGTACTCACGAGCAGTGATACAAGCCGCAGAGCGGATAAGCCCGACCGTCGTGAACATTGAGGTGTCCCGCCAGGAAGGGAGCCGGCAGCCGGGAGAGGTGCAGGGCGGCGGATCGGGATTTTTCTTCACCCCCGACGGTTTTATTCTTACCAACAGCCACGTTGTGCACGGCGCCTCCACGATCAGGGTGACCCTGGTGGATGGACGGCGCTACGGAGCAACGCTGGTCGGGGATGATCCGGATACAGACCTGGCGGTGATCAGGATCCATGCGCCCAACCTGGCTGCGGCCCCGCTCGGCAATTCGCAGTCGATCCGAGTCGGGCAGCTCGTGATCGCGGTCGGCAATCCCTACGGGTTCCAGTGCAGCGTGACCGCGGGTGTCGTGAGCGCACTTGGCCGCTCGCTTCGCTCCCGCACGGGCCGGCTCATCGACAGCGTGATCCAGACCGATGCGGCACTGAACCCGGGAAATTCCGGCGGCCCGCTGGTCACGTCGCGGGGAGAGGTGATCGGTGTGAATACGGCGATGATCATGCCTGCGCAGGGCCTGTGTTTTGCCATCGCCATTGATACGGCAAAGTTCATCGCGGCGGCCCTGATCCAGGAGGGAAGGGTGCGGCGGAGCTACATCGGCGTCGGTGGCCAGAATGTTCCGCTTCATCGACGCATCGTGCGATTTTATAACCTCCCGGTTGAGAGCGGCGTACGCGTTGTACAGATCGAGCCGGACAGCCCGGCGCGGCTGGCGGGACTCCACGAGGGGGACATTATCATTGGATTCGGCGGCATCCCGGTGCCGGGCATCGATGAATTGCACCGGCTCCTTACCCATGATGTCGCGGGGTCGAGCATGCCGATACGATTGATCCGGGGAACAGAGAAGATAACGCTTTTTGTTATTCCGGCTGAGGCGAAGAAGGCATGACGGGTGCCCTGCTGCTGGCTCCCCTGCTGCACCCGTGGTTCCGCGTTTGAGACAACTCCATTCAATACTCATATAAAATCCCCTCTTGCTTTTTCATCTCTCCTGTTCTATGTTTTAAGCAAGGAAACAATCACCATGCCATTATCAGGTCTTTCCATATTCCATCCCCTTATCCAGCAATGGTTCTCGAAACAAGTCGGGACCCCCACGGATGTTCAGGAAAAAACCTGGCCCGAGATCGCGAAGAACAGGCACGTGCTCGTAACCGCACCTACCGGGTGCGGTAAAACACTGGCCGCGTTTCTCTGGGGGATCAACCAGCTTGTTACGGGCACATGGCCCGGCGGGAAGGTCCGCGTTCTCTATATCTCGCCGCTCAAGGCTTTGAACAACGATGTCCAGCGCAACCTGCTCAAGCCTCTTGCCGAGCTGCGGGAGTTGTTTGGGCAGGCCGGCGAGGCGTTTCCTCAGATATCCGTCCAGACCCGCAGCGGCGATACCCCCGGCGAAGACCGACGCAGGATGATCCGGAAACCGCCGGAGATCCTTATCACAACGCCCGAGTCCCTGAATCTTCTTCTCAGTTCCCAAAGCGGGCGGTCGCTCCTCTCCGGGATCGCCACGGTGATCCTCGATGAGATCCACGCGGTTGTGGGGACCAAGCGGGGGACCCATCTCATAACGGGTGTCGACCGGCTTGTACCGCTCTGCGGCGAGTTCCAGCGCATTGCCCTGTCCGCGACCGTCAATCCGGTCGAGCGGGTGGCGGAGTTCGTTGCCGGGTTCCGCAAGATCGGCAAGGGGATCGACAGTCATTTCGAAAAACGCCGTGTCACCATCGTTCAGTCGCGCCAGTCCAAGTCCTATGAGATCGGCGTTTCCTTCCCGGCCGATGCGCGAGAAAAAATGACGGACGGCTCCTGGTGGCCGGCGCTGATCGACGCTTTCAAGGAGATCATCAACAAGCATCGCTCCACGCTTCTCTTTGCCAACAGCCGCCGGACCACGGAAAAAGTTACCCGCATGATCAACGAATCGGAACCAACAGAGCTCGCGTATGCGCACCACGGTTCGCTTGCGCGCGAGATACGGCTGGCAGTGGAACAGAAACTCAAGAACGGCGAGCTCAAGGCGATCGTGGCCACGAACTCACTTGAGCTCGGCATCGACATCGGCAGCCTGGACCAGGTTATCCTGATCCAGACGCCGCGCGCGGTTTCGTCCGCCCTGCAGCGCATCGGCAGGTCCGGACATGTTGTCGGAGAAAAGAGCCGGGGGCAGGCTTTTCCCGACCCATGGCCGCGATTTCATCGATTCGGCCGTCATGGCACGGGCGATCCTTGAGCAGGACATTGAAGAAGTCCATCCGGTCGAAGCGCCGCTCGATATCCTTGCGCAGATCATCCTTTCCATGACAGCCATGGAACGCTGGGACATTGACGAGCTGTATGCGTTTCTCAGGACCTCGTATCCCTTTCATACGTTGCCGCGCAGGCACTTCGACCTCCTGCTCGAAATGCTGGCAGGCCGGTACGCTGACAGCCGGTTGCGCGAGTTGAAAGCGCGCGTGTCCCTTGACCGGATCGACAACACGGTGCAGGCGCACAGCGGAGTGCCGTATCTGCTCTATACATCGGGTGGCACCATACCGGAGCGGGGATACTTCGATATGCGGCTCAAAGACACGCATGCGAAGATCGGAGAACTGGACGAGGAGTTCGTGTGGGAGCGGTCAATCGGCGAGACCTTTGCTCTCGGGTCACAGCTCTGGCGCATCGAGAAGATCACGCATAACGATGTGGAGGTCGTGCCCGCGCATTCGGCAACCGGCATCTTTCCCTTCTGGAAAGCGGAGGAGCAGAACCGCGATTTTCATCTGTCCGAACGCATCGGGATGTTTCTTGAACACGCGGACGCGCGTCTCGATGCCCCTGATTTCAAGGATGAACTCCGGGAACGCCATGCGATGGACGAAACAGCGGCCGATGAGTTGATTTCATTCCTGAAACTTCAAAAAGAGGCCATTGGCAGCAGTCTTCCGCATCGTCATCATCTCCTGGTCGAGTTTGTCGAAGAGCCGGTGAGCCGCGGAGAACTGAAGCAGGTGATCCTCCATACGTTCTGGGGCGGCAGGGTGAACAGGCCGTTCGCGCTCGCGCTTGCCGAGGCATGGGAAGAACAAGAGCACAAACCGCTCCCGATCATCCAGGATGACGACTCGCTCCTGCTCATGGTTCCTCACGAAGTCACAACGCAGGCAATCCTGGGCCTTCTGTCTCCGGAGAATGTGGAGTCCTTTGTGCGAAAGAAGCTGGAGAAGACAGGGTTTTTCGGGGCACGGTTCCGGGAGAATGCGGAGCGGGCCCTGCTGCTTCCGAAATCGAGCTTCAAGCGGCGCATGCCGCTCTGGCTCATACGGCTCCGGGCCAAGGAACTGCTGGAGGCAGTGCGGTCATATCAGGATTTTCCGATTTTGCTCGAGACCTGGCGAACCTGCCTCGAGGACGAATTCGATCTGGAGAACCTTAAAATGGTGATCGAGGAGGTCCGCGACAGCCGGATCCGCGTGACCGGGACCGTGACGCGCGCTGCATCTCCGTTTGCAGCTCACCTGGTCTGGAAGCAGACGAACAAGTATATGTACGAGGACGACACGCCGATCCGTACCGGGGAATCGGCCCTGCGTCCGGACCTCATCAAAGAGATCCTTTACTCTTCTCATTTGCGGCCTAAAATTCCGGGCGAGGTCCTCCGTATTCTCGATGAAAAACTGAAGCGCACTGCCCCGGGGTATGCACCGGGTTCGGAGCAGGAACTCCTGGACTGGATCAAGGAACGGCTGCTGATCCCGGAGCCGGAATGGAAAGAATTGGCCGCGGCAATCCGGAGGGATTACGATGCCGACGCCGCAGCGTGGCTGCGTTTGCATGCGAAGAAGGCAGCCTGGATCTCCTGGCCCAATGTTCGTTTTCCTCTTTTGTGCAGTCTCGAAGCCCTTCCGAAGGTGCTTGTTGCCTTTCACATGCATGTTGATGATCTTTCGCTCACTGTTCTTTCTTCTGACGAGAGCGTTGAGGGCATCAAGCGCAGAATAAATGCATACGTCGGAAAGTCTTCCCCCCTCCCCACACGGGAAGGGCTGCTGCAACGCCAACCATCCGAGGGAGAGGTCAGGGGTGAGGGGGAGTACGATCTGTCGGAACTTCTCGCCGAGTGGCTCGCCTTTTCAGGCCCTGTTGAAAAAGATACGCTGCAGCATATTCTGGGCTTGACCGCGGAGCGCCTCGATGAATCTATCGAACCGTTGATCGAAGCACAGGACCTGGTCATGGACAGCTTCGGGGAGCAGAGTACGGGGCTCGAAATATGCGACAGTGGCAATCTCGAAATGCTGCTGCGCATGGCGCGGCGTTATCGACAACCGTCGTTCCAGGCGCTGCCGCTCGACCGGCTGCCCCTGTTCCTTGCGGCGTATCAGGGGCTTGTCCAGCATGGCGAATCAATGGACGAGTTCCAACAGAAGTTGGAACAACTGTTCGGATGGCCCGCTCCCGTTACTGCCTGGGAGGAATACATCCTGCCTGCCCGCATGCGGAACTACCGGAATGAATGGCTCGACAGCCTTATGTCCACCACCGATCTGATATGGTTCGGGTGCGGCAAGCAGCGGATCAGCCTCGCATTTAAACAGGACCTTGATCTCTTCAGGCTGGACCAGGGAACAGGTAATCTCACGACCGGGAAAGGAGATGGAAACGAACTGGACCATCTGATCCCGGACCGTCGGGGCAGGTTCAGCTTCCTCGAGATCACCGAGTTTTCCCATCTCGATACCGTGCATGCCACGGAGCTGCTCTGGAAAGAGGCATGGAAAGGGAACATCACGAGCGATTCACTCCGAACGGTTCGGCGAGGCGCGATGACGGGCTTTACTGCCCAGGCCTTCACCGACGGGGAACGACTGGCGTCGCGAAGGTCCGGGTTCAATCGCTGGAAAATATCCCGGCCTCTGGAGGGGCACTGGCACAGGATCGATCCGATGCCGGGAGAGCGCGACGTTCTCGAAGAACAGGAGCTGATCAAGGACCGCATCCGGCAGCTCTTGAAGCGGTACGGCATCCTGTTTCGCGAACTCCTGTCGAACGAACTGCCTATGCTGCAATGGCGGGCAATTTTCCGGCCCCTGAGATTGATGGAGCTGTCCGGCGAGATCGTATCCGGCTACTTTTTCGAAGGCATGTCAGGCTTGCAGTTCATGTCTCATGAAGCGTTTCGGTTAGTGCAAAAGCCGTTGCCCCAGGATGTTGTGTTCTGGCTTAATGCCGCTGACCCCGCTTCCCTATGCGGGCTCCTGCAGGGAGCCGCGCAGGGACTGCCTTCCCGGATCGCCTCGACCCACCTGGTGTACCACGGCAGCAGGCTTGTCATGATATCAAAGCGAAACGGAAAGAGTCTGGATATCCTGGCGGGCAGGGAAGACCCCCATCTTCCCGAATATTTTTCCATTTTCAAGGATATGCTGGCCCGGGAGTTCAATCCAATACAGAAAATCAGTGTGGCAACGATCAACAACGAGCCGGTTCTGCGAAGTCCTTATGCCGAAGCGCTGAAGCAGTTCGGGTTCCATGCAACAAGAAATGCAATGGAACTTTGGAAGGAGTTTTGATCTGGTTGATAATTGAAGTGTTGCTAAGAATGGAAACTACAGTTCAGGAAGAGCATGCGGTTTGGTTTTTTCATACCAGGCGAATATTGTTGTCTTCTCGCGTCGAATTCACGAGGACCTTTTTATTTGCCAATAGCACGTGATATAATTAGAGCATCGCGCTACACGTTGAATTCTTGTCGAGCGACCTGCATGCCCGGGATCACAAGATACGAGGAGCTGGAAAAATCATGGCCCGATGGATAAAGTGGCTTATCGGAACAGGTATAACCTTGTTATTGCTGCTGGTCGTGATAGTGAGTGCAATCGACTGGAATGCGGCTCGTCCGTATATAGCGCGCCAGGTGTCCCGTTTGACCGGCCGAAGCTTTGAGATCAAGGGAGATCTGGAGGTGCATTATTCGCTGTTGCCGCGCATCATTGCCAATGACATCGTGATGGGCAACCCGGAATGGAGTAACAATCCGACCATGGCGAGGATCAAGCGCGTCGACTTCACTATCAGCATTCCGAAGCTCCTGACCGGCCACCTGTCATTTCCTGAAATATCCTTGTCCGACTTTCATCTGGCGCTCGAAGTAAACAAGGACGGCATGCCGAACTGGGTTTTCGGCAGGGCAGGCAAGCACAAGCAAAGGGAATTTCCCGATATAGGTTCGCTTTCCATCGATAACGGCACCCTCACGTTCCGCAATCGAACGAACAACACCAACCTGTCATTCGTGATCAATACGTCGGCCGCTGCCAAGGGCGCGCCGGATACCATGGTTGAAGTGAAGGGAAAAGGCAAGTTCAGAGGAATGAACGCCACGTTCTATGCGAACGGCGGAGCGCTGCTTGCGTTGCGCCATGCTGACCGTCCCTACCCGATCAAGGCGATCGTGACATTGGGTAAGACCAGGGCCAGTATCAGCGGAACCCTGCTCGATCCCCTGCACCTGAAAAAAGAAAAGGTGAATTTCATTCTCGAAGGCAACGATCTTGCACAGCTGTATCCGATCATCGGCGTGCCTTTTCCGCCGACGCCTCCCTACAGGCTAACAGGGTACCTGAACCATACCGGCAACATCTGGACCTTCAAGCACTTCGAGGGGAAAGTGGGAAAGAGCGATCTGGCCGGAGACCTATCGGTAGACCTCAACAAGAGTCCCCAACTGATCACCGCTGACCTGGAATCGCGCAGCCTGGAAATGAAAGACTTGAGCGGCTTCATAGGCGTAGGCCTCGTCAACGGACCGCGCAACAAGGTGCTGCCGACCATGCCCTTCAACCTCGAAAAGATCCGCGCTGCGGATGCCGATGTCCTTTTCAAGGGCGAGAAGATCATTACCAAGAGGCTGCCGATCGAAAAGATGGACACCCATCTCATCATAAAGGATGGCACGCTCAAACTTGCGCCGCTGAACTTCGAAACCGCCGGCGGCCACCTGGTCACGGAGATCACGATGGACGGGCGCGGGCCGCACATCGTCACTCATGCCGACATCACGGCGAAAGGCCTGCACCTCGACCAACTGCTCCCGACCTCGAAGACTGACCGCCTCCAACCCGGGAATCATTGGCGGACGCGCAAAGCTCGACGCCACCGGAGACTCGATTTCGCAAATGATGGGAACGGCGAACGGCGAGGCGGCACTGATCATGGACGGCGGCACCATCAGCGAGCTGCTGCTCAGAAAATCCAACGTCGACATCGCCAACTCGTTCCTGGTGCTGGTGCGCGGCGACAAGAACGTCCCGATACGATGCATGGTCGCGAACTTCAAGGCCGTCGAGGGGGATTTCAAAGTCCAGGACCTGGTGCTCGATACGCCCAAGGTAAATATTACCGGCGATGGCAACGTGAACTTTGCCGATGAATCGCTGCACCTGAGATTGGTATCGCAGTCGAAGGGTTTCAGCCTGGTATCGCTGCGAGGCCCGATCCTTGTCACCGGGCACGTTCATAAAGCCGAAGGTTAAACCCGACACGACCAAGGTGGCAACGCGCGTCGGCGCCGCGGTGGGCCTGGCCGCGGTGACTGTGGGCGTGGCCGGGCTGATACCTCTTCTCGATTTCGGCAATGCAAAGGACAGCAACTGCGCCGCATTGATGGATCAAGCCAAGTCGGATGCGGGCATCAAGCAGACCGATATGGCACCGCATTAAGGTCATGATGGTGAAGCATTGATCCACTGACCCTTTCCGCGGAAAAGGCACAGGGCCGGGGCGAGGGAACACAGGGTCGCTTCATTAAGCCCGCAGGCATAAAGGCATGGCGAGAGATTTATACTGCGATAGGTCAAACAAAAGACACACGATACGGGATAGGAGGCGGGTGTGAAAAGACGACTGGTGCTTGTTCTGTTCGCTGTCATTGTCGCTGCAGGGGTGATGTTCCCGGGGAACGTCTTTGCCGAACCCGAGAATTCCTTCAATCTCGGCTTTGGCGGGTTGCCAGAACTCATGCCACACTGCAGGGCAAACGTCTACGTTGTCGAGTACGAGCGTATGCTCGGCCCGAAAATCGCGTTCCTTGGACGGGGAGGCGAGGTGAATTACAAGTTCGACAATGGTAATTATGTGGAAGAAGGGAGGCCGAAGGGCATCGACGTCGGTGTGCGTTACTATCCCGGCGGTAGCGGCATGAAGGGGCTCTTTTTCAGCGGAACATTGGGGTACTGGAAGTGGGACTGGAGGTTCACCGATGACAAGGGCCTGGCCATCGAGACACAGGGCAAAGGAGACTCCACGGCCATCAGGGCGGATCTGGATATCGGCGGACGATTCCCGATCGGCTCATCGTCCGTCTCGCTCATGCCCGCGTTGCATATCGGCAGGTTCTTCACGTCCAACTCGTGTGGATATTCGGCTCCTGCGTCCCAGGTCGGAACATCATGCAGCAAGGACACTGAGATCAAGTACTACACGTTCCTGTCAGTGTCAGTCGGTATCGGGTTCTGATTGAGACTCCATCCATAGGGTCACCCCTGTGAAGAGAAGGGAGCGCTTTCGGGGCGGGTCTTTTTTTTAACATTCGTTTTTTTCCTGCTATCTCCCTCTTTTTCAAAAGGACCAGCGTTGGCTCCCGCCTGTGTTATACTCTTTCTATGGAACTTTCCACGCGTATGCTCGGCCGTACGAAACAGAAGGTCACCCTGCTCGGTCTCGGCGGCGAAGGCGTCCTCAGGACCTTTGGCCAGGACAAGGCAGCCTCTGCTCTGATCAACCGGGCCCTGGACCTCGGGCTCACCTACTTCGAATCCGCCCGGGCCTACTCGGGAAGTGAGGCCTATTACGGGAATACGCTCGGAGAGCGGCGCAAGGACATCTTCCTCACCAGCAAATCCCATGACCGCACGAAAAAGGGCGCGCTTGCCCATCTGCATGAGACGCTCAGGAACATGCGGACAGACCATCTTGACCTCTGGCAGGTGCATGACGTGCGGGAGGAAATTGATATAGCCGAGATCTTCGGGCCGGGCGGCGCCATCGAGGCCTTTGTCGAGGCAAAACAGCAGGGAAAGACACGGTTCATCGGCGTTACGGGCCACCATGATCCTGCTATTATGAGAAAGTGCATCGAGCAGTTCGATTTCGATACCGTGCTGATACCGGTCAATCCTGCTGAACCGAAGTACAAGAGTTTTATCGAGAACGTGCTGCCCCTGGCACGAAAGAAGAGCATGGGGATCATCGGCATGAAGGTCTATGTGCGCGGATTTGTCTCCCGTTTATCGTGGTACACCAGCATGAAACCTTTCCTTCGCTTCGCGCTATCCCAGCCGGTGACCAACGTCGTCATCGGTTGCGACGACATTAAACAGCTTGAGCAGAACGTGGAATTCGCCAGTGCATTCGAGCCCATGACACAGGAAGAGCAGCAGGATCTCATCCGCGTCGTGTCACCCGCTGCGCGGCAGCTCATGTATTACAAGCCATGACCCACACCGCAGCAGAGGATCGGATCATCACTGTTTGACGTTGCATGTTCGCACTCAATCACTGCATTGTTATTTAACGCTTCAGCTCTTGAAAAAAGAACAACAACGCAGTATCATACCACAGTAAGATAAGGCATTTTAAAGGACGGCATATGAACGAGGCATTGCAGGAAGAAGAGAGAAGACTACGGATGTTGCGGTTTGTCGTGGACCTCAACCTGGCAACACTCATGCAGCAGACGGACCTGACGCTTCAGGAAGCGTTCGACATCCTGAAGAACACACGGCAGGCCGCGCGGAACCTTTTCCCGGGCAAAGACGATGTTTTCGAACTCATCTACACGCCGCGGTTCATGAGAATCATCCGGGAGCGGTTCCTGATCGCCGGAGGACTTTCCGGAAAGGGACCATCCAATCCGGCGCCGGAACCTCGTAACTAAAGATTAAAATCTTCACAAAATAGCCCGAGAAGATCTAAAAAACTAATTTGACTACGGATTGCCAAAAGCAAGCTTTTCTAAGCGACACGGATTTACACACCCTGCACTCGCGTTACCACTCGTAAACGCTGGGCGCAGGCAGATTGAAAAATACTATGGGATAAAGCGTGAATCTTTCGTTTCTATCAGCGTACATCCCCTGGTAAACATGGATTATTTAGAGTTCCGGCTTGTCCAGGTCAGGATCGTGCGGCTCGACCTTTCCATTGTTTTATATCGCTGAGCTTCTGATCTTATCCCGCGCGAAACACCGCATTCTTTCTGCTAATCCTTTTTCCCCTTGCCGTGTCTAATAACTAGCTGTTCTTAATCCAATAGTGAAAGGAGGTGAGACGATCATGAAAAATCTATTTGTGTTCTGTTTGGCAGTGGCTGTAACACTGGCATTGGCAGCAACGTCATTCGCCGTTCCAGCAGGCAAGACCGTGGAATTCGATGGCAAGGGCGCAGGCAAGGTGGTGTTCGACGGCAAGATACATGCTGATAAGGGCAACAAGTGCGCAGATTGCCATCAATCAGGCCTGTTCAAGATGAAGAAGGGCGCTGATGTCATAACCATGAAAGACATCAATGCAGGCAAATTCTGCGGTGCGTGCCACAACGGAACCAAGGCGTTCAATGCAAAGGAAGCTGCAAATTGTGCGAAATGCCATAAGAAGTAAATCGTAATTATCCAGCAGCAAACCCCTCACCAGTTTCCGGTGAGGGGTTTTTTATTGCCGAACATCCTAATGCTTCTTTCTCAATCTGCAGGTTTTATCGACTATCGCGTGGACTTCTTTCTTGCTCATATCGTCAGTCTGATAATAGAGATAGTCGTCAACCATATCGCACAACTCTTTGCGGGGAATATCCGGCTTCACTCCAAGAACTTCCTCTTCAAACAACTTGGCAGCTTCGGGAGCAATCTCTTTCTTCTCGATCCTGTTCATAGTCCCTCCCTTTAAGGCCCGGGCATGGTTTCATGCCAAGCCTCGCTGCATCAGCAACCTATCGTGCAACTAAGCCGCACGTTTTGATGCAGCATGTTTTAAGTTTAATTTTTCTCTTATCACTCGTGCCGGGGCGCTCGTCGCATACACGGATGTTCCCACGTCGAACAATTTTGATGTGCTCAAACCTCCCACCACAACAGGGTCAAGACCCGAACGCTCCACCAGCTCAACGGCAGCTTTCACTCCTTCCGCGTCATCGCCGGCGATTGGAATCCCGATCTTCTCACCGTTCTCGTTGATTGTTTTTTTGAGGTCTTCGAAATAAACAGTATTGAACGCCCTTACTATTCTTGCTCCCGGCAGAAGACCGGACACAAAGGCACCCATGCCACTCGGATCTTTTCTTGCCTCAACCGCGATCACCCCATCTCTCTCGGGATAAGGATTCGAGGTGTCGATAACAATCTTGCCCTTCAGGGCATCCTTTGTCTTTGCATCAAGCTCTGTCAAGGCCTTCAAGGGAACCGATACCACAATCACATCTGAAAATGCGATCGCTTCTGCAACGGTCCCGGCGCAGGATTTGGGTCCGGCGGACTTGACAAGGTCTTTGAGAGTATCAGGATGTCGTGAACCATAGATAATCTCATATCCCGCCTTTGCAAGCAGAATTCCAAGGTTCCCCCCTATGTGACCTGACCCAACTATTCCTATTTTATTTATTTTCATATTCTCCATCTCCTTTTTTTATAATTGTGCATTATTCGCCTGCCGACCCTTCAATTTCCTTTTGCGGATTTCTCAATGCGGCAGGGCTGTAATTAAAGAACTGAACTCAATAGTTCAGTCTCCCGAGTTTTCCAGATCCATCAGCGCCTTTTTCAACTCGGCCAGGTCTTCTCCGGTGGCATGTTCCCGCTTGCCTGATACTGGGCTCTTGCAGAAACCTTTTGCAGCAACATCGACGCTATCCGCGCCGGTTATGCAGTCGCAGAACTCATCCACCGCATTGACATCCTTGCATTTCAATGGCATTGTCTTCATGGATCAGCCTCCTCTTCTTCACTTTTGCATATACGGTAAGTCTCCGCTGGTTCCGGATCCGGTCGGCTGCGTAAGACCATACCATATGTGCTCATCGGCATCCGGCACCCAAGCTTACAGGACATTTATTATCCTATTTAAAGTATACCACCGCCCGGGTAGAAAAGCCATCCCCTGGTCCGGACATCTTAGGCTTACCCATCTAATTTCACGGTCGAAAATCTCCCCTTGACAAACGAAGGCGACCCCTTATAATTCCCCGATCATGTCTTCTGAACTTCATGAAACAGCCCCGCCGACGCCCCGTGAGGTACGGATCGTGTTCGCCGGACTGATGCTGGCCCTCGCTCTAGCGTCGCTCGACCAGAACATCGTGGGTGTGGCCTTGCCGCAGATCGTGAGCGAGCTGGGTGGCCTTCATCATCTTTCGTGGGTCGTCACGTCATTTCTCGTGACCTCAACGGCCACGACACCCCTCTACGGAAAACTCTCTGATATGTACGGCAGGAAATCGCTCTTTATCATCGCAATACTCATTTTCCTCATCGGCTCGTGCCTCTGCGGCCTGTCCCGCTCCATGACCGAGCTCGTGGTCTTCCGGGGCATCCAGGGCATGGGCGCGGGCGGTCTTATGGTGCTCGCCCAGACCACGATCGCGGACCTGGTGGCCCCGCGCGAGCGCGGCCGATACCAGGGGCTCTTCGGCGCAGTCTTCGCATTCTCGAGCATTGCCGGACCGCTTTTGGGAGGCTTCATCACAAGCGCGCTGTCATGGCGCTGGATCTTCTACGTGAATGTGCCCGTGGGCATTCCGGCCCTGGCCATGATCGCCTTCGGGTTCCACCGGCCCCATCACAAGGTCCCGCACCGCATCGATTACACGGCGGTTGTGCTCCTCACCTCGGCCACCGTGGCCCTGCTCCTTGTCCTTTCCTGGGGCGGCGTGCAGTTCCCGTGGTCGTCCCCGCTCATTATCGGGCTGGCCATGGCATCCATGGTGCTCACCGTTCTTCTCATCCGCACGGAGCGGCGCTCTCTGGAGCCAGTACTCTCACCGCACATTTTCCACAACAGGACCGTGGTGATCGCTTCCTCGGTGATGGGGCTCGCCTTCATGGGGATATTCGGCGCCTTCGTATTCCTGCCCCTCTTCTTTCAGCTCGTCATGGGCATGGAACCGGCAAAGGCCGGCCTCATGCTTGCGCCCATGACCGGCGGCCTGATAGCGACGTCATTTATCGGTGGCCGTCTTGTTTCACGGACCGGCAGGTACAAGATATACCCCGTCGTCGGTCTGGGCTGTGCCTCGCTTTCCTTTATCGTCGTTATGTGGGCGGCCGCGTCAAACAGCGGCATCGGCGTGATCGAGGCAGCGCTCATTTTCCTCGGATGCGGCTTCGGTCTGGTCATGCCCAATCTCGTCGTCGCCCTGCAGAATGCGGTGGGGGCCCGCGAGCAGGGCGCGGCGACGGCGACAGCGGCGTTCTTCAGACAGCTCGGGGGGACCTTCGGCGTGGCCATGTCCGGTGCCATCATGACGGCCCAGCTCCGGGGTCTGCATACAGAACACTGGACCGGCCTGGTGAAAGGCGGCCGCACGCTCATGGGACAGGGGATCCAGGATATCGCTGCTCTCCCCGCTGCCCAGCACGAGATCGTGATCAAGGCCTACCGCCATGCCATAAGCACCACGTTCCTCGTCGGCGCCGTCATCACGACCCTGGCCTTTGTGCTCGTGCTTTTCCTCCCGGAGCATCCATTGAGATCCGGACGTACAGGCAGTTCCGGCACGCCGGCGGAATCTCCGCACTAGGTTTTGACAGCACGATCTCGGGAGCCCTGTATAGGATTATCGGTCGTGTCTGCTGCTATTCCCTCTTCCTGCAAATCCATGATGAAATGATGCATTCAATCCCTTCCGCGGATGACTCCTCGAAGCATACTTCGAAATCATACATCAACGCTATATACTTGAGTACCGCAGACTGTCGGACTAACTCTCGGAGATCAAAATTACCAGTTCAATATGACCCAATTTGTTAAATATAAAGGCCTCCATCCAAATTAAGACCTCATAATGCCTTAATTTCATTTGAAATCCATATATGGTTTCTATGGCAAAAAAAATGCATAAAATTACAATTAGAGGATACAAAAGGCTGGTACATATGATGAATGAATCGTCAGAAAACAGCGGCTCCCGGGAAGAGGAAAAAGAGCTTGTTAATATTTTGATCGACAGCGACCTTTACCTGGACATGAATCTTGTCGAGCGATACAGGCTGCTTCACTTTCTCATGGCCTCGTACTATCAAAGGCATACTACCGATAAGGTGTAATAGTTTAAAGCCAGGGGAGGTTGTTACCTCCCGTGAGCTGGAATGCAATGGAATATTTGCGGCGATAGGGTCCGGTATTTTATCGTGGCATTTTGGTTTTTTTCTGTTTTCAGCACGCGCTTCGAGAAAAAATCTTAGGGACATCTTCGGGTCTTTAATGTTTGACTTTGCTGTCTCTCCTTGATATCCTCCCACAACAGCTCAATGCCAGTTCTCTCATGAAAGAAGATTGTGTCATGAAACACGATTTCGAAGAAGTCTCAAAATGCATCTCCCTGCTTGGGGATCTGGTCCGCGATGCGGGTCTGCTTGCAAGTCTTCCGGAGGAACAGCAACGCGCGCTCCTGAAAACGGCCGGGGAACTATCCCGTCCCGACCGGGCAGAAAGAAAGAAACGGAACAAGACGCTGAATAAAACGCGCCACCTGGCAAAGCTCGAGCAGGACCGGCGGGCGAGAAACACGACCGGTATCCGTACTACCCGTGCGCAGGGCACGTTCATTGCCCCTGCGCGGATCCAGGGTAATGCCACCGGACCTGAACAGGGGCGGGAAGCATTGCATGCCCCGCGTAACTGCTATGTGTGCAAGGAACAGTTCACGGACCTGCACTTTTTCTATGATTGCATGTGCAAGCAATGCGGGGACTGGAACTACCAGAAACGTTTCCAGACAACGTCACTTGCCGGCCGGGTTGCTTTGATCACCGGCGCACGCGTGAAGATCGGCTTTCAGGCAACGCTCATGATGCTGCGCGCCGGCGCCACGGTCATTGCAACGACGAGGTTTCCCATTGATGCGGCCCTGCGCTATTCACGGGAAGAGGGATATGCCGTGTGGGGGCAACGGCTGCATATTCATGGCCTTGACCTCCGTCATGTTCCGAGCGTCGAGCTGTTCACGCGCTTTGTGGAGCAAACGTACGGACGTCTCGATATCCTGATCAATAATGCTGCCCAGACCGTGAGGCGGCCGCCCGGGTTTTATGCTCATCTGATGGAACGTGAAGAACAGGGCTGCCAGGCTTTGCCCCATGAAGTCCAACGGCTGCTTGAAAATCACCTGGCGTGTACAAACCGGCTTGCGCTTGCTAGCAGCCACGACGAGGAGGCCGGTGCCGTTAGTTCTGCAGCATGGCACGAAGAACAATTGGGCATCGGTCTGCGAGAATCCGCCAGGCTTTCACAGGTCCCGTATGGTCATGACCGCATTCCCGGGTCTGAGGCGCTCTTCCCGCAGGGAAGGGTGGATGCGGACCTTCAGCAGGTCGATCTGCGCAGAACGAACAGCTGGCGCCTGCGCATGGGAGAGATCCCGACCACGGAAATGCTCGAAGTGCAACTCGTGAATTCCGTGGCCCCCTTTATCCTGTGCAACAGGCTCGTGCCCCTTATGCGGCGGGATCATACGGGGCAGAAGCATATTGTGAATGTGACCGCCATGGAAGGCAAGTTCTTCAGGTTCAAGAAGGATGAACGGCACCCCCATACGAACATGGCAAAGGCAGCCTTGAACATGATGACCCATACCTCCGCAGCGGACCTCGCCAGGGACGGCATTTACATGAATGCGGTCGATACGGGGTGGGTCACGGATGAAGATCCTGCGGCGCTTTCCGAATTCAAGCAACAGGTCCATGATTTCCAGCCTCCCCTGGATATCGTTGACGGAGCAGCGCGGGTTTGTGATCCCTTCTTTGACGGGATCCTCTCTGGGAAGCACTGGAGCGGGAAATTCCTGAAGGATTATTTTCCCATTGACTGGTAGGTGTTGTGAAGGGACGACCACGGTCAGGTGGTGGGCTTGACCAGACCGTATCAGCGCACCAGCATGGAAGCAGGCGGTGGTTCTTAAGGCTGCCTGCCTGATACTGATCGCCGCCAACGCACTGTTCACTTCTGTTTGACTTTCTCTCCATTCCTTGTTAATGTGTAACCCGATCACAGCACTTCCTGAGAACAGAAAGAGGCCTTTGCATGGACCACACACAGATCGTATTCACCCGCTTCAACGGCGACGGCACGGAGATGTTCAATGACCTCTATGCCATCGACCCGGACGGAAAGAACGAGACCCGGCTCACGACGAACCCGGGGCCGAACGGGGAATACGTCGACAACGCAGCGCCCCGGTACAACAAAGACAGGACCCTGATAGCGTTCGTGAGCACCCGGAACCACGAGAAGAGATTGTATAACATCTTTCTCATGGACCGCGCAACCGGGAAAACTGCCCAGATCACACACGGTGACCTGAACATCAGCAGCGTGGACTGGTCAGCGGACGATAGCACGCTTGTGTTTGCCGGCGCGGACAAAGGCGGGTTGCAGCAGGTGCACCGGGTCACGATGGATGGGACGGGATTCGCGACGCTCACCACCGGGCCGGCCGAGCACATGAACCCCATGTGGTCTCCGCGGGGCGATCTGATCGCGTTCGTCCAGTTCCCGGTTGGAACCAAGTCCTCACATATCTGGGTCATGGACCCCGCAGGCGGAAACATGCGGAGGCTCACCACGGACGATGTGCCGCACGCGAACCCCTCCTGGTCTCCGGACGGTTCCTGGCTCATCTTTCAATGCGACCTGGGAACGCCCCACCTCCGCAGGCTGAATGTGGATACCGGGGAGATCGTTCCGTACGAGCCGCCATCACGGGGGGCTGATTCATCACCTATATGGCGCGGAAACGATATCGTCTTTTCCAGCAATTGCGACTGGGAGGATGCTGACGCGCTGGCAAGCCTTTACCGGATGTCCGAAACCGGGGCGAACATTCAGCGAATAACTACGATGCAGGCCTACGACTATTGCGGAGATTGGTGAGGGAGGAACATCTTAGGGTTACCATTTAAGGGAGGCACCGTCATGCGAAAAAAGCATCTTGTGACGAGAAACGGTACGTTTCTCGTCGAGCCTTTTCGTTATCCTCATTGTTACCATCCCTGACCGTGCTGGCATGCTCACGAGGCGCCCTTTATATGGTTATACAGTTCTTTCTCCGCGCATTTTCACATTCACATGGTGAATCCACATCGCTTTTCACGGACTAACCGTTCATAACCGGCGTTTCCAATGAGCTATATATCCGTCCGCTCATCTGTCCCCTGGTCAGCTCCCCTTTGAGAAGTGCCCACGATATCATATTCAGCATGACTCCATATGCTGTCGCGTCAATACCCCGCACGAAACGAGTCTGCTATACTAGAATAGTTGCCGTTGTTCAGATAAGCAACAAACGCAATACGACCGGCAAAGGGAGGAGCTTTGAATGCCACAGTATCGCATCAAGATGGTCAATAAGATTGCCCGGGAAGGTCTTGAGTTGTTCGGGCCCGATTACTCGGTGCGTGACGATGAACTGGATCCGGAGGGAATTCTGGTGCGCAGTTCTCCGCTGGATACGGATGACTATCGGTCGCTTCTGGCGGTGGCCCGGGCCGGCGCGGGCGTGGATACTATTACGGTGGAGAAGGCGACAGCGAAAGGGGATCTGCGTTTTCAATACGCCGGGGGCCAATGCCAATGCAGTGGCGGAACTTGTCTTTGTCATGCTGGGGATCAGCGCCCGCAATATCCATCTTGCGATAAACTTCTGCCGCGACCTGGCCGGGCTCAGCGATGCGGCAGTCTCCGAGCAGGTTGAGGCTAAAAAAGGCGGCCTTTCGCGGTTTCGAACTTGCCGGCAAAACCCTGGGCGTGCTGGGGATCGGCAAGATCGGGGTACGCGTCGCGAACGGCGGGATCCAGAGGAAGATGCGGGTAATCGGTTTCGATCCTTTTCCCGCCCTGGATAACATTCATCATCTGTCGCCCGAGGTGTCCCTTGCCAGGAGCTGGAAGGCGGTCGTGGAGCAGGTGCATGTCCTGACCTTGCATATGCCGTTCAACGAAAAGCTGCGGAATTTCATCAACGCCGATGTATTGAGACGGCTGCCGCAGGGCGCCATACTGGTCAACTACGCCCGGGGCCCCCTGGTCAATCAGGCCGACGTGCTTGCCGCCCTGGGCAGCGGCCAGCTGTCCAGTTACGTTACAGATTTCCCTACCGCTGCGATGCTCGACAATCCGAAGATCATCGTCTCTCCCCATCTCGGGGCCAGCACCGAGGAATCCGAGGAGCAGAGCGCCACCATGGCGGTGCAGGAGCTCAAGGACTATCTTGAATACGGCGCGGTCACGCATAGCGTTAATTTCCCGACAATCGAGTCAACTCCTTCCGATGATGTCCATACGCGCCTGATCATGATCAATCGCGACGTTCCTGGCATGATCGGCTTCGCCTCCCAGAAGATCGGCGCCCATGGCATCAACATCTCCAGTTATTTGAACGGGAGCAATGGCTCGATCGGCTACAACATCATCGATCTGGCGTCGCCGATCCCTGACCGTGTGGTCCAGGAAATAGCGGCCCATCAAGACGTCATTCGTATGCGCACTATTGTCTTTGCGCATAAGAACGGCACTTGAGCAGCTAGCGAAGAAGAAGGATAAGGGGAGCGTGGAGAGCTGGTTGCTGCCGCTTTAGGTTCGGCTCATCTGCTCCCGTTCCTTTTGTCACGCTGCATATCGGGATCGGATCTTTACTGTTTAAAGTATCGAGCTATCTAACTATTACTGATCCTCCGCTTAATGCTTCTTCCATTGTTGCGCCTTATGGAATTCCCGGTTCATTCCTTAACAGGCAGCTCGAATCTGTTCCCCTGCGTTTCTCTGCAGACGCTACGCCTCAGGGAGAGACAACAAGAGGCACCGGAATTTATACCCGGCGCCTCATTACCTAATGGGCTGCTTGAACACGCCTCTCTGCACCGGGAGCGCACCCTCACCCCACGCTCTCCCGGAAAAACATACTGCTACACCGCATGCTCGAACTTTTTCTTTTTCCCATCGACGTACTCTATATTGCCTGATTCCACGGCCGCAGTTATGGCACCTTTACCCGCTTCGAAGATGTCCTTGCCCTTGTCAATGGTGGATACAACCTGCTCTCCTGTACTCGAGGCGAACCGCTTCAGGTCTTTCCTGGTCTCGGCTCCCGATTTCGGCGCCAGCAGCAGCGCAATGCCCGCCCCAATGCCTGCCCCGATGATGCCGCTCGCCAGAACCGGCACCATGAGCGAGCGCTCCTCGTTGATAATGGGCTCCAGGGGCTTTTCCTCCACGTACGCCTTCTTGCCGGCTTCCACGGCTTTGTTTGCAAACTCTCTGCTTTCGCCATAGAGGTCCTTGCCTATATCAATGGCCTGTGAGAACCGGTTAGCGACCCGCTTCAGGTCTTTCCTGATCTCTGTTCCCGATTTCGGCGCGAGCAGCAGTGCTAACCCCACACCTAGGGCGCCGCCCGCCAGAACGGGCATCAGGATCGATCCTTTCCTGCTTGCGTGTTCGTCTTTCATGATCATCACTCCTTTCTTCTATCACGTTCTCAAACGGATTGAGAGCCCTTCTCTCATGCGTGCTTTCAAACCTGCCTGCTCTTCATCCGCCGCATGTTCACGGTCGATGCACGGGAACCAGGGCGGTTATGAAGAATAGGATAATGCCGATATCCGGCAGCACACCATGCATCGTGATAGGGTTTAGAAAAATCTTCCTAGTTAACTATAGCACTCTTTCCGGGATAACGGAATAAGACCTGAATCCTGTAAACCTCTATTAACCCACTATGGGGATTTGACTGCTCGGGAATCAGTGATATAGTGTAAATATCTAGTATGAATTTGCACGAGCATCTCCTCTATGCAACTTTAGTATTTGTTCGGAGCAGCTCACCGGGTTGGAGCGTGGAGGTCGGGGTAAAATGGGCCCTGGGATAAGGCATGGCGCTATGATGGGTCAGTAAATGGAGAATCTGCGGCCACCAACGGTAACCTATTCGGTATGCGCAGAAGGTAAGACAGGTTAAGGGCGGGATTGGGAACTGCAAGATGGCTGGATACGAAACGATCTGGTCCTTTCTTATGTTTCTTTAGGAGTAACTGCCATCCGTCCTTTTATGATTCCTCTGCGATCGAAGGGTATTGATCAGGAAAATGTATGATGAATAGCGCGATCGATCTTCTGAAAAAACTTCGAATCGTTCTCTCTGAGGCCTTCTCCTCATTTCGGAGGAACAAGGGTCTGACCGCCGCCTCGTCGTTGGCTTTTTTGTCGACGCTGGCGCTCGTCCCGACGCTCCTTCTTTTCACGTTCCTGCTCGGTGCATTGATCGGATCTTCGGCTCGAGCGCTTGAGGAAACACAGGAGCTCCTGAAGCAGCTCGTTCCTGCCTACAGTCAGGTGATCCTCAATGAGCTGAGTATGATCATGAGGCACAAGCGCGCGATCAGCGTCATCAACTTCTTCGTGCTCCTCTGGGCCGTCACCCGGCTCGTGGCCGGTATGCGGATATCGCTCAGCACGATCTTCCAGAAAACAACGGGCAGGCCCTTTCTCCTGGAAAAGCTTTTCGATGTCGCAATAAGCATTCTGTTCCTTGCCGGGTTCTCTGTCGTGGCAATTGCCGGCGTGGCGCTTCCCCTGGTAAAGCGGATACAGCCGCTGAGACTGCTCCCTGGCGCCCTGGAAGAAATCGCGCCTTTTATCGTGTTCACGGGCGTCGTGTTCGCGCTCTACTTCACCTTCTCGACCCGTGTACGGTTTCGTCATCTGGTGATCGGCTCTCTGGTCACGTCGCTCCTCTGGTTCGCTCTGAGGCCGGCCTTTTATTTTTTCCTTATCTACAACCCGGGATACGGTTTTGCTTTCGGTTCGTTCAAATCGCTCTTCGTGGTCCTCATGTGGATCTATCTATCCCAGGCACTCTTTCTATTCGGCGCCGAGATTGTGGCGAGCTTCGGCCGGGGGAGACCGTCTTCATCAGGGGCCTGACAGAAAGCAACGGGGCGATAGTACGGGAGCAAGTCTAAAAGATGTTCCTGATCTCGCGATTTTATCCACCTTACCTCCGCAAAATCGCCCATGGTAATGGTATCGCGTCAGATTCCTCCGCATGGGAGCCAATACCATATACCGCCCTGGCTGAATTTTTTCTCTCTGTTCCTTTCGAGAATTTGTGATAGAATCCACAATAGGGTATGGGCGGATACAGTGCAGGCGGGGATCAGGCAGGATACACAGGATACATAAGAAGGGATGCCATATGTTGGAAACAAAAGATTTTGCGACAGGGTGCTTGACACTGATTGTATGTGTCGTTCTCATCCCTCTTTTCTTTCTTGTCTTTAAATTGACTTTATTTTTTGCTATTCTCCTGGCAATCCTGATAAGCATTGTATTAGGAATAACCATTTTGGGTAGAATTGTGAGGTATGTCATAACGGGGAAATAATGAAGTCCCCTCCATAAAATTTAAAAATCATTCTGCTTCCTTTCGTACAGGAGATCTCACTTTTTAAGAAGGCTCCCGCCCGCGAATACTTTTTCCCAACGCAGGTGAGCCTCGGATGAAGATGTCCTGATCGCGACAACCAATCCATAATCCGCGTATTCCTTCCAAAAAAATGACGCGAGCAGTTTCCGCCGCGACTACTTCTTTCCGAGCACCCGTTGCAGTTCGGCGTCCAGCTCATCCATCGTATAGGGTTTGACGACGACCCCGGCAAAACCGTTCTGGGCATAGTTCGCCATGATCGCGTCATTGCTATCCCGCATATATGGCGGGTTACCCGTCATGAGACAAGGAAGAAGAAAGGATTAAAGCAAGTCGAAAGGGAAAAACAATCAGGAAGCATGAAGTATGAATTAAGAAATAGAGGAAAAGGAAGAAAACTAAATGTATTTGTAATCACAATTTTATTTTTTAATTGATGTACAATAATTTGAAGTGACGCTGTTTGGTTGTAGGTCTTAGATAAAGGGGCCGTGAGCGTTGTATACCATAAGAGCCAAAGTGGTCCATTGATTCAAGACGTGAAAGGGTATTACTATGTCTATAGAACTGAGTGTTACCCATAAATCAACAAAACAACAGGACCAGTCCGATGGAGTGCCGGCTGCCGCATATCTCAAGGAGGCACTCGTTCAACTTCGGGGCGGCCGCCGCAAGGAGGCTTACAGCATCCTGCTCGCGGCTAATATCGCCTATCCAGACCATCCCTATATTCTCTCCTATTACGGCTGGCTCCAGGCAGTAGTGGACAAAAAATACAAGAGCGGTTTGGCCGCTTGCAGTAAGGCCTTCGTCCTGTTCAAGACCTCTGATTCCGAGACCGCGGAAAAGGTCTATCCGGTACTCTACCTCAATATCGGCAGGACCTTCCTTGTCGCGGGCAAGAAAAAAGATGCTTTCGAGAACTTCCAGAAGGGGTTGAAATATGACAGGAGCAATGCGGAGCTCAAAAAGGAAATGAAGCTCCTCGGCATGCGGAAAAAGCCTCCTCTCCCATTTCTCTCGCGCACCAATCTTTTCAATATAATCATCGGCAAACTGTTTCATGCAAAAACATCGCGTCCGCAAGCGACCCACTGACTTCACTACGTCGACGATCCTTATCTATCTCTTATCCGGGATGGCCAGCCTGGGAACAAGACCGCAGAGATCAGGCTAAAGATTGATTTGTCGCGCAGCCTCTGATGAAAGGCAAAGAGGCAATAGGGTCTTGTATATTGACATACCTCTTTATCTCAGCTACTTATGCCGCAAGCCGCGAACTCTTCGCATAGAATACGCATCTTATATTCAAGTCCATAATATTATCACCTGATCCCGATGTTTTCATTATATGAAGAAACAGTTCAGAAGTGCTGACAGAAAAACATTTCTCAGTTAAATCAACTCGTCATTCGTTATAAAAATCGGGCAAAAAACAGGCTTGCATGTTCACGAAAAAAGCAGTAAAATTCACGTCGTTAAAATTTAGGTACCATTTATGTCAATGAGATTGAGACTGGTACTAACAAACAAGGAGATTGCTGATGAAACGCTCTAAATTGGTATTTGCAGTATGTGTCTTGTCTTTTGTCATCGTCAGCGGCTGTAATTCGACCAAGAAAGACGTCCCTGCACCTGCGTCTCAGGCACAGCCGTCCCAGGCACAGCCCGCTGCAAATGCGGGACAGGCTGAACCTTCTCTTTCCGGGAAAGTAGTTGAAACGATGAACTCCGGAGGCTATACCTATGTTTCCCTTGAGAACAACGGGAAGAAGACCTGGGTCGCCATACCGGCTACGGCGGTCAAGGTCGGGCAGGAGGTAACGTGTCAGCCCGGCATGGAGATGAAGAATTTCACGAGCAAGACATTGAATCGTACGTTTGAGAGCATCATCTTTTCAGGCGGTATCCGCTGAGTATAGGGTGACCATACGAAAAGCTCTTGTACTCTTGCGGCTGCAACCATCATTACGCTTTGGGCAGCCACGGGCTTCTCCCAAAATGCATCGGATGCCCTGGTCTGTCAGTATCGGCAGTTTCATATAATCTTAAACTGCGTATGCCGCGCCGGTAGGGGCATCTTAGTGACGGCGGATCACTTTTGGAGAAGACCATAAGGAAGTAGATTGCTATGTGACGTATTAACAAAGCACAGAGGATGACCGTTAATGCCGAAGTCAACCTTCATGCCGACCCCCCGGTTGCAATCAAGTGGCTGTTGCATGAGGTGGATAAGGACTTTCGGACATAGTGCGGCATTCCGGATCCAGATTATATCATAAAAAACATAGATGGCAATCCCCTCTATGCGTTCGAATCCAAAGGACGTAAATTATCGTTGGATAAGCGGCAACAAAGTGATCATGCTTGAATATCATGATACCGGAATGACAAAGCCTGAGCCGATTGAAGCAGTAAGGGCATATTTGGCGAAGCATCCGTCCACTGCTTGCAACTACGTCAACGCCGGAATTAAGAAGCGCGTCAAATGAAATACCATGGATCAAAGACCAAATGGATCGACGTTTATGGCTGTGCGATAAGTGGTTTCTGAACCTTTCGATCAAGAAAGACGGCGAAAAACAAGTTCGTGAGGAAATCCTCGATAGCATGAATATATTTTTGAACTACCGGGAGAAGTATTTTGGTGTAAAAGCAGGGGACGAAAAGAATTTGCTGGCAGGTGATTTTACCGCGAATAACAGCGCGGGATTTTAAGGCGAAGCTCGCGGAATACAAAGACTGGTGGGCGGCCAATAAGGACAAGATGATCCGTATGTAGTTGGCGGGCGATTGGAATCTTTAGAGCCGGGTCGCGCGTTTAACAGTTGTCTTTTTGTGGCGTTTGTCGTTCGGCGCAAGTCCGAAACCCTCTATGAATCCGGCAACTTTCCCATCCTGACATCATGAAAAATTCACGGCTCAGTGTTCTGGATTATGTTCCGAGTTCAGATCATTAAATTGTTGCCTGTGACGTCGTGCGACCGACTAACGATTATGAACAAAGTCGAAGCAGAGTGACTGCGACCAGCTCAGTCGAGCCGTTCAGGCGAGTCGCTTGAACTGAACCGGGACGAACTACAGACAGCGAAAAAAAATCCATTGTAGTCGCTTTCACACCAAAAGATTGTTCTGTTGACAATTCCACCTCATCGCTTTACAATTCCATCGGAATAACGGCTTTAAACACCAGACATCATCAAGGAGCGCTAATAGTGACGACCACGGTGAAGGGCCCCATCGTTGAGATGGACGGCGACGAGATGACGCGCATCATCTGGAAGATGATCAAGGACAAATTACTCGCACCTCATCTGAATATGGACCTCAAATATTACGATCTCGGCATCAAGCACCGGGACGAGACTGATGATGCCGTAACGATCGATGCAGCGAATGCGGTCATCGAGCACGGCGTGGGTGTGAAGTGCGCGACCATAACCCCGAACGCGGGGCGGGTGAAGGAGTACAGCCTCAAGCAGGCATGGAAAAGCCCGAACGCTACGATCCGCTCCATCCTTGACGGCACGGTCTTCCGCAAGCCCATTATCGCGAAGAACATCCCTCCGGCGGTACGAAGCTGGAAAAAACCGATCAGCATCGGGAGGCACGCCTACGGCGATATCTACAAGTCGGTCGAGTATAAAGTTTCCGCAGCAGGCACGGTAGAGTTGGTGTTCACGCCGACCACGGGGACGGATAAGGTATCACTCGTTGTGCATGAGTTCAAGGGGCCCGGCGTGGTCATGGGCATGCATAACACGGAGAAGTCCATCCAAAGCTTTGCGCGGGCCTGCATCAATTACAGCCTCAACGAAAAATGCGACCTCTGGTTCGGCGCGAAGGACACCATCTCCAAGACGTATCACGGTTTTTTTAAAGAGGTCTTCGACCGGGAGGCCGCGGCCCGCAAGACGGATTTTGCGGGAGCAGGGGTCATGTACCGCTACATGCTGATCGACGATGCGGTTGCGCAGATCATGAAGGCGGAAGGCGGCATGCTCTGGGCATGCATGAACTATGACGGCGACGTGATGAGCGACCTGGTGGCCTCCGGCTTCGGCAGCCTGGGTCTTATGACCTCGGTGCTGGTCTCGCCCGAGGGCAAGTATGTGTTTGAGGCCGCGCACGGCACGGTCATGCGCCATTACTACGAACACCTGAAGGGCAACCCCACGTCAACGAACTCCGTTGCGTCCATCTTCGCCTGGACCGGCGCCATTGCCCGGCGTGGCGAGTTGGATAAAACACCGGACGTAGTCGCATTTGCGAAAAACCTCGAGGCGACGGTTATCGATGTCATCGAAGGCGGCGTGATGACCAAGGACCTTGCCGCGATCGCGGAGCCGAAGCCGGCGAGATACGCAACGACCGAGGAGTTCATCGATATTGTATCGAAGAAGTTATGATGTCTCGAAATAGTCTTAATCATTCATGCGGCATTCCCGACACGTCAATGATTCTCGCAGAGGCTACAGAAGAACGTTTTTTTTCCATGTTGAGCTTGCCCTCGACCTGATCGGGGGTGACCCCGCGGTTATATTCAAGGAGATACGTAATGACGTTACAGGGAAACCCCCTGACCCTGAAATCACTGACACACAAAGAGGAGATGATCACGAGCGGCCTCCAGGGCTTCAGGTGCCATAACACGAAGAAAAATAAAACGAAAACTTGACACACCCAAAGAAATGTGTTAATTTTTTTACAAACTTGAATACTGCGGGAAAAGAATACGCGAATGGCCAAAATACCAATTGCGGACGACAGCTCGGCGGAACCCCGGATATTTCGCCCGGCACATTTTTCGGCAGACCATGTCATAGCTCTCACATTTGAAAGGCCGCTCCATGCCAGTTAAAATACTGTTGGCCGATAAGAGCATCACGATCCAGAAAGTGGTGGAGATGCTTTTTTCGGGAAGAGACTACGAGATCGTTTGTGCGAGCGACGGCGAGACGGCACTGAACGAGGCAACGCGGGTCATCCCCGATGTGGTGTTGGTGGACGTGGATTTACCGCGCATCGATGGCTATTCCTTTGCAGCGCGGTTGAAACAGACCCCGCAGCTTGCGCAGGCGCCGGTCATCCTCATGATGAGCAGGGATGACATGTACGACAGTGCAAAAGGCAAACAGGCGGGGATCGTTGACAACATTGCCAAGCCCTTCGAATCCCAGGAACTTATTGAAAAAGTGAAAAAGGCGCTCGCTGCAGCCCCGCCGCGCGTTGCCGCGCCCGCGCAGCCCGTCGCGCGTCCGCCCGCCGCACCTGTACCTCCGGTACGCGAGGTCCCGCCGCTGTCGCAAGCGGCGCCAGTCAAACCAGAGAAGACCACGCCCGATGATATTTTTGATATTATCAGTGAAGCCCCTTCACCCAAGGACTTCGCACGAACAGCCGCACAAACCGATGAAGATACTGTATACGAAGTTGAGCCCGTCGTGGAAGAGGTTGAAGAACCGCTGAACCGCGAAGGGGCGAAGGTGCTGCCGGTCGGCGCCAAGGCTGTGGAAGAGATGCGCGCCGGGTTGGGCCTGACCAAGGAGAAAGAAGAGCCACGGCCCGAGATTGTCACCTACGAATCCCTTGAAACAGCCTTGAAGGCTGATCAGCAGGCAGCGTTCAAGCCCAAGACCCCAACCCCAATCAGTCCGCCGACGCGGCCCGCACCGTCACCGGTCCAGGCATCGATGTTGCCTGAGGCTGAGTTGCGCAGGATGGCGGAAGATTCCATAGCAAAGATGACTCGGGAAGTGTTTGCTAAGCTTCCGCCGGTCCAGCCGCCGAAGATCTCTGATGATGCTCTTCGTGCCATGGTGGCGGAAAAAGTCTCCAGTCTGACGAAAGATGCATTGGCAAAGATGCCGGCGCCGCAACCACACGTGCCGACACTCACTGCGGCCGACGTGCGGAAAATAGCGGAAGACATTGTTGCAAAGATGGCAAAAGACATCGTTGCCATAATTCCCCCGGCCCAACCGCAGATTTCCCATGACACCCTCCGCATCATGATTGCGGAAGAAGTCGCGAGCAAGACGAGTATAGCCTTAGAGCAGTCGCCGTCCGGCCAACCATCGGCCCTCACCGCGAGTGATATGTGGAGCGCAGCTGAAGACGCTGTTCGGAAAGTCGCGCAGGAATATTTTGATAAGCAGCCTTCGGCGCAAACGCCGCAGATTTCCGACGAGGTCCTTCGCACCATGGTAGACGCAAAAGTTTCGAGCATGACAAAAGAAACCTTAGAAAAGATGCCTGCTGCACGGACATCGGCCCTTTCCCCGAGCGATATGTGGAGTGCGGCCGACGAGGCCGTCGAAAGGATTGCAAGGGAGTTTTTGCAAAAGCAGCCGTTGACGCAGGCTCCAGAGCGCTCGGATGAAACCTTGAGGCGCATGGTAGAACAGGTTGCTGCGAAGACAGTGGACGAGTCGCTCGAAAAAAAGGCCGGCTCGCATCCAGCGCCGATTCCCGCGAGCGAACTGCGGAAAATGGCGGAAGAGACCGTCTCCCGGATGGCGCTGGAAATATTCAGTGATATGACGCCGCCTATCCCGAAAATCTCCGAGGACACGGTGCGGAAAGGGATCGAGGAAGCGGTTAAGATGATCGCCAGGGACGTCGCACGGGAAGTGATCGAAAAAGTGGTATGGGAAACGGTCCCTCGGCTAGCAGAGGTCATGATCAAAGAGGAAATAGAGCGGTTGAAGGCGATGGAGTAGAAGATCAATCCGAATATCCAAGCATCAAATCCCAAATAAGCGCCAAAACGCCAATCATCAAATTGCAAACGTTTTGAATTTGGTGATGGAATGTTGGAATCTATTTGGGATTTGTAATTTGAGATTTGTGATTTTTTTGTCAGGGGGGACTTGCTCCCCTCTTTTATTTGGACGATGATGTGCGTGTAAGGGAGACGCTGCTCCATGTCAGAGAAGGAATTGCCCAAGGCCTATGACCCGAAGTCAGTAGAAGAAAAATGGTACGGGTTTTGGACGGAGAAAAAGTATTTTCACGCAGATGTGAATGCGCGCAGCGCGCCTTTTTCAATCGTCATCCCCCCGCCGAACGTGACCGGCTCGCTCCATATCGGCCATGCGTTGAACGCCACGCTCCAGGATATCCTTGTTCGATGGATGCGTATGTCCGGCAGAAATACGCTCTGGGTACCAGGTACAGACCACGCAGGCATTGCCACACAAAACGTGGTTGAGCGCCAGTTGGCAAAAAATGACGTTGACCGACATATGATGGGAAGAGAAGCCTTTGTGCAGGAAGTCTGGAAATGGAAACAGGAATATGGCGGCAGAATCATCAACCAACTGAAGCGCATGGGCGCATCCTGTGACTGGGACCGCGAACGTTTCACGATGGACCCCGGCCTTTCAAAAGCAGTTATTGAAGTTTTTGTAACCCTTCACGAAGAGGGGCTCATCTACCGGGGCGAGCGATTGATCAATTGGTGCCCGCGTTGCCACACGGCACTGTCGGACATCGAAGTCGAGCACGAGGATGAGAAGGGCAAGCTTTACCATATCGCCTATCCCCTGAGCCACGACCACGCCATCCGCCTGACCGTCGCGACCACGCGGCCCGAGACCATGCTCGGTGACACTGCCGTCGCAGTGCACCCGCTTGACCCTCGCTATAAGGATCTGATCGGCAAGACCGTTGACCTGCCGCTTACGAACAGAAAGATCCCGATCATCGGCGACTCGATACTGGTGGACCTCGAGTTCGGGACCGGCGCCGTCAAGGTCACTCCTGCGCATGACTTCAACGACTACGAGGCGGGACAGCGGCAGAAACCGGAGCTGCCGCGCATAAAAATACTGAATGACAGGGCTGAAATCCGGGGCGACGTTCCCGATGTACTGCCTGATGTTCTCAAGCGTATCGCGGGAAAGCCTGCGAAAAAGGCCCGCGGTATGGTGGTGGAACTGCTCCAGGAGCGGGGCTTCATGGTCAAGACCGATGATCATGCGCACTCTGTAGGCAAGTGCTACCGTTGCAAGTCCATTGTTGAACCCTATCTTTCTCCCCAGTGGTTTGTGAAGACCGGGCCCCTTGCCGAGCCCGCGATCAAGGTCGTTGAGGACGGCCGGGTGGAGTTCGTTCCCAAGGGATGGGAGAACACCTACTTCGAGTGGATGCGGAACATCAAGGACTGGTGCATTTCGCGCCAGATCTGGTGGGGGCATCAAATACCGGCCTGGTATTGCACGAAGTGTGATAAGGGCGTGCTTATTTCAAAAATTGGTGTCGGTGCAATCGGAGAGGGCGCGAGCAGGCCAGCCGTATCCGGGGAAGTGGTAACCATCAGCGTCGATGCCGCAGCCATAGTCCAGAGGGAGGCGCCAAAGCAATGTCCCCGCTGCGGTTCTCACGAATTGATGCGGGACCCCGACGTTCTCGACACGTGGTTCTCGTCGGCGCTCTGGCCTTTCTCCACACTTGGATGGCCGGACAAGACCAAAGAGGTCGAGACGTATTATCCCACCTCAGTGTTGATCACAAGCTTCGATATCATCTTCTTCTGGGTGGCGCGCATGATCATGATGGGTCTCCACTTCAAGCACGAGGTGCCGTTCCGGCAGGTCTATATCCATGCACTCGTGCGCGATGCCGAAGGCCAGAAGATGAGCAAGTCCAAGGGCAATGTCATTGACCCGCTCGTGATGATCGACCAGTACGGCACCGATGCATTCCGGTTCACACTCACGGCCTTTGCGGCCCAGGGCAGGGATATCAAGCTCGCCCCGGAGCGCATCGAAGGCTACCGGAATTTCGCGAACAAGATCTGGAACGCAAGCCGCTTCGTGTTCATGAATCTTGATGAAGATTTCTTCGCTCGCTCGCTCACTCCATCACCCCTCATACATCTCTTGCCGACCGCTGGATCCTCTCGCGCCTGAACTCGGTCACAAAAGACGTGCAGGCCGCGCTTGCTGACTACCGGTTCAACGACGTTGCCTCGTCGCTGTATCACTTTATCTGGCATGAGTACTGCGACTGGTATCTTGAGTTGTCCAAGCCGGTCTTATACGAGGAAAAGGGATCTGCGTCACGGCAAGCGACGCAGACCGTGCTTGCCCATGTTCTGGAAACCTCGCTTCGCCTGCTGCATCCGATCATGCCGTTTATCACGGAGGAAATATGGCAGACACTTCCGGAAGGGGTCAGGGCGCATGGAGTCAGGAGCCAGGATTGACTCAATCATGGTGTCCCCGTATCCGGCGGCGGATGAAAAGCTGATCAACGCCGGGATCGAGCGGGACATGCAGATGGTGATGGACCTGATCATGGCGATCCGGAACATCCGCGGTGAAATGAACATAGCGCCGTCCATGCAGATCACCGTGATCGTAAGAGTGGAGAGCAAAGAGCTTGGTGAGCACCTTGAAAAAAGCTCCGGATATGCAAAGACCCTCGCTCGGATCAAGGAGCTTCGCATCGGCGTGTCTGAAACAAAGCCCAAGGTCCGTCGGCAACAGCAGTGATCGCCGGCGCTGAAATCTATGTGCCGCTCGAAGGCATTCTCGATCTCACCCAGGAACGAGACCGGCTCCAGAAAGAGATCGCGAAGATATCAAAAGACATCGAGGTGTTTTCCAAGAAGCTTTCCAACAAAAATTTCGTTGATAAGGCGCCGAAGGAAGTTGTTGAAAAGGACACGGCAAAGCTTGAGGAGTTCAAGGTGAAGCGGGAAAAGCTTGAGCAGAGCTTGAGGATGCTGGAGTAATACAATTAAATGATCAACATGTAAGCCACATGGATTATTCGACACGAGAGCTCATTGAAAAAGCACTTGCGGAGGACCTCGGTCCCGGCGATGTGACCTCCGAGGCGACGATTCCTGCCGACGCCATCTCCCTGGCAGTTGTCCTGGCGAAGCAGGACCTCATCCTCGCAGGCATTGATACCGCGGCAGAGGTGTTCCGGTATCTGGATCCGGATATCAGCTTTACGCCGTTTGCAAAGGACGGAGACAAGATCACTTCCGGCGCAGAGATCGCGAGGCTGTCGGGCAACACGAGGACGCTGCTTGCAGGCGAACGCGTGGCTCTGAACCTGCTCCAGCACCTGTCCGGTATCGCAACGTTGACCGCCAGATATGTTGATACGGTGAAGGGTCTGAAGGCAGTGATACTGGATACGCGTAAGACGCTCCCCGGTTTGCGACAGCTTGAAAAGCATGCCGTCCGGATGGGTGGCGGAAAGAACCACCGCATGGGATTATATGACATGATCCTGATCAAGGATAATCACATCAAAGCGGCCGGAAGCATCACGATGGCGGTCGCGTCCGCGCGGATGAAGAGCGCGCGACTCTCAGGATCGAAGTCGAGACCAAAACACTCGATGAGGTGCGTGAGGCTTTGACGGCGAAGGCCGACATCATCATGCTTGACAATATGCCGATCGATACAATGCGCGAGGCAGTGAATCTGATCGCGGGCCGCGCCCTCGTGGAAGCGTCCGGCAACGTGACGCTTGAGACGGTTCGGCAAATCGCGGAGACGGGTGTGGATTTTGTGTCGTCCGGAAGCCTGACCCATTCGGCGCCGGCCGCGGACATCAGTATGAAAATAAAATAATAGGATCATGGGGCCGGGGTCAAGGGTCAAGTCAGGATAACCAAGAAACAAAGAAAGAATAAGAACAACAAGGAAATGGCTTTGTCTCGTTGCTGCTTGCAATGACCGCTTTTTTTATTTTAGTAATCTCGCGTGACCTTTGACCCTGCCTGATGACCCGGATTTACTATGTATAAAGAAAAAATTCTGAACTTGCTCCGGTTATCCTGCTCGGGCTTCATCTCCGGCGAGGAACTGGCGAGAAAATGCGGCATCTCCCGCACGATGGTGTGGAAACACATCAAAGCGCTGGAACGAGAGGGGTTCGGGATCGAGGCCGTGCCGTCGCAGGGGTATCGGATCACTTCGGTCCCGGACATTCTTCGGCTGGAGGATGTCAGGCATGGACTGAGAACAAAGGCCATCGGCAAGGAGATCCATTTTTCCCAAGAGGTCACCTCTACGAACACCCTGGCCATGGGATTAGCGGCTGATGGGGCGCTCCGAAGGGACCGTGGTGATCGCCGAGACGCAAACCAGCGGCAAGGGCAGGCTCGGCAGGAAATGGATATCGCCGAAAGGGAACCTTTATCTTAGTGTGGTCCTTCGTCCGAATATCCCGATGCATAAAGCGCCCCTGATCACGCTGATAGGCGCTGTGGCGGTAGCGTCGGCAATCAGGACAACGTGCGGGTTGGAGGCAGGCATCAAGTGGCCGAACGATATCCTTATCTCCGGGAAAAAAGTTTGCGGATTGCTGACCGAGATGAGCGCGGAGCAGGACCGCATCCGTCATATCGTGCTCGGCATCGGCGTGGACGTAAATATGGAGATGGGCGAGTTGCCTCCCGATGTCCGCAGCCTCTCGACCACGCTCGCTGCAGAGGCGGGAGAAAAGATAAACAGGACCGCACTGCTTCAGCAGGTTCTGCGGGATCTTGAGCGTTGGTATCAGAAGTTCCTCGGCAATGAAGGGGATGTCTTGAATGAATGGAAAAAGCTCAACATGACAATAGGCAACCGCATCACCGTGAGCGGAGCGGGAGAGGCTCTCGATGGTCTGGCGCAAGGGGTTGATAGTGATGGCAGGCTTATCGTGAGGCTCGATAATGGCACGATCCGTACGCTCGCAGCAGGGGACGTGACGATAGTAAAAAAAATAGCGTGATGGGTCAAGGGGCAGGGGTCATGAAACAGCAATGGATCATGCCACTTTTGTCTTAACATGGCCCTTGACCTATGATTCTGACCTAGCTGTTCATTCCGGAGGGGAAAATGCTTCTTGCCATCGATATAGGCAACACCAACGTGGTCCTCGGCGTTTTCGACAGTGAAAAACTCGTCGAAAACTGGCGCGTGGGCACGAATGCGCAGATCACGCCCGATGAATACGCCATGATCTTCAAGGACCTTTTCGGCTTCGCCGGAATTGAGTTCAAGCAGATACACGGGGTGATCATATCGACAGTAGTGCCGCCGCTCCTGCCGGTGATGGTCGAGATGTCCCGGAAGTACATCAGGATCGAGCCCATGGTCGTGACGCATGAGTTTAAGACGGGCATCACGATACGAACTGATAATCCAAAAGAGGTGGGCGCCGACCGTATCGTGAATGCGGCTGCTGCCTTCAAGCTTTACGGCGGGCCGCTCATTATCGTGGATTTCGGTACGGCGACCACGTTCTGCGCGATCACGAAGAATGGTGATTACCTCGGCGGGGCCATCTGCCCGGGTGTGAAGATTTCGTCAGAGGCGCTGTACCAGCGCGCTTCAAAGTTGCCGCGGGTCGAACTCGTTAAGCCCGCGAAGGTCATCGGTTCGGACACCATCAGCGCAATGCAGGCTGGTATCATCTACGGTTACGCAGGTCTTGTTGACGGCATTGTGGGGAGGATGAAGGAGGAGCTTTCGGCCGATGCCAGGGTCGTTGCCACCGGAGGTCTTGCCGAGCTGGTTATTCCAGAAACAAAGACCATTCAGGAAATAAAACCTCATCTTACTCTTGAGGGACTGCGTCTTCTCTTCGAATTAAACCATTGATATTACAATCATCTGAGTCAGTTATGTGATCATATTCTCCGTTTTTCTGAAATGAGCGTTACTATGGGTAACCTTGACGACTGCATAATTTTATGATATTTTTGCTTTACCACATAGTATTGAGGGAGAAGGATGAAGATTCTTGTTGTTGATGATGAAGAAGGCGCACGCGATCTTTTCAATACCATATTGACCGATGAAGGCTATGAAGTTTCCCTTGCAAATGGCGGTGAGGAGGCTCTGGGCCTTTTCAAAAGGGGCCTCTTTAACCTTGTGATCACTGACATTAAGATGCCGATTATGGACGGCCTTCAACTCCTGCAGGAAATCAGAAAAATGGGGTCAAAAACAGACGTGATCATGGTGACGGCGTATGGCGAGGTGGAAAGCTATCTCAAGGCCATGAGCCTCGGCGCTGCCGAGTATATCAACAAGCCCATCCGTATCAAGGAATTGAAACAGATCGTGCACAAGGTGCTGACCGAGCAGCGGGCGAGGTCGGGTAGCTGATGTCCCGTTTGCGTAAAGACCCCATCGTTGGCCGGTGGATCATCATTTCCACCGAGCGTCCGAAAAAACCCGAAGACTATTCGTTTGAAGAGCCGCCTGATGATGTAACGCCTGCGGAGTGTCCGTTCTGCGGCGGTAATGAAGCAAAGACCCCTCCGGAGATCGCTTCGTTCCGCAGCGAGAAATCCGCACCGAACACCGAAGGCTGGTGGGTGCGCGTGATCCCGAGCAAGTTCCCTGTCCTGCATATCGAAGGCACCCTTGAGCGCGAGGGCAGCGGCATCTACGACTGGATGAACGGCATCGGCGCCCACGAGATCATTATCGAGAGCCCGGAGCACTCGCTCCGGCTCGAGGATCTCCCCGAAAACCAGGTGGAAAAAGTTCTCTGGTCCTACCGCGACCGGATCCTCGATCTCGAACGGGACAGCAGGCTCCGCTATGTTCTGGTTTTCAAGAACCAGGGCTGGTCTGCCGGTTCAGCCATGAACCATTCCCATTCCCAGATCATTGCCACTCCCGTTGTCCCGAAGGCCGTGAAGGAAAAACTGGATGGCGCCAAATCGTACTATGACTATAAAGAGCGATGTCTCTTCTGCGACATCATCAGGCAGGAGTTGGCGACTCCGGAGCGCGTGATCGAGGAAACGCGCCACTTCCTCGTCATGGTGCCCTTCGCACCTCGCTTTCCTTTCGAAACCTGGATCTATCCCAAGAAGCACTTGTGTTCTTATGTAGACATCACCAAGGAAGAGATCATGGACTTATCCCGGACGCTTCGCCATACGCTCCAGCGTCTCGGGAAGGTGCTGAAGAACCCGCCGTATAATTATATGCTCTACTCTGCGCCGAACCGTATCGCGCGCCACGGTCACTGGCATACGCTTAACGAAGACTTCCATTGGCACCTCGAGATCACGCCTCGTCTGATGCGCGTTGCTGGGTTTGAGAGAGGCTCCGGTTTCTATATCAATCCAACGCCGCCGGAGGAGGCGGCCAAGTATCTAAGAAATGTAAAGCTATAATGACCGACCAGCGTGTTCTGAACAGAAGGATATCAATGAAACACTCATGCAGCGCTGTTTTCGATCCTGCCATTCCCTGCCGTTAAAAAACGGTATCGAAAAAGCCGCTCTTCTCCTTATCTATCATATTCTCTTCCGAGGCAAGAAATCGGCAATAAAAAACCAGAAATGGATGATTTACCGGGGAGAACCAGCTGTTAAGAGTTGTCCGATGCAGAACTGAAGCGTCCCTTTGACCTTGTCCCTGCCTTGCAGAATCTTTTTACCTATTTTGATGATCGACCGGGACGCAGGGCACCGGGGATAGAGGTCCACGAAAGCCCGCTGAGCTTGAACGGCCATTTGGACGGCTTCATCCAGAGGGAGATTTCCTAGATAGTCCAGAGATATGCTCTGGCAAGTCTCGGTCGCGAGCGAGAGGCGCCTGAAAACTTCAAGCGCTTCCTCATCGTTCTTTGCATAATTGACGAGCACGTGAAACTGCTTTTCCTGGTATCTGCTGTACAGCACATTGATGAGCGCAACCGCATCAGCAATGGACGCATGTTCCGGGGAAGTGAGGATGATGATCTCTTGTGCAGCGCTGCAGAAAAAAGCGATATTTTCCAGTATTCCCGACGTCGTGTCGATGAGAAGCACATCAATATCGTTGGTGCAGCGGTCAATGGCGTCCAGGATATTGAGACGTTGGAGCTTCGTGAGCGCCGAATGGCCGGTGGAAAGTATATTGATACCATCCGGACTGACCACGAGAATATCCTGGAGAAAATCGTGCCTGTTAGCCGATGTTGAGGGCGGTCTTTCGGCGGCAGGTGAAGCAGTGCCTCAATATTTCTCAAAGCGAAATCCGAGTCCATGAGCATGGCCTTCCTGCCGAGCTTGTTCATGGCAATAGCGAGATTCGCAGTCACGGTGGTCTTGCCAACGCCGAACTTGCCGCTTGCAATGGCGATCGTCTTTAAGAATTTTTTTTCGTGCATGAATAACACCTTATAATGATGTCGATTCAACTTCTTTTGCCGAAGAGACTAATGCAGGACTTTGCAAAATATTCTTGGGATCCATACATATACTTATTCAAGAATTGTGCCCACTGCAACACATTGAAAATATAATATGTTTGATTTTGACAATGTCAGATTAATGGCCGATTTAGCAGGATGTTTGAACAATAACCAGGAAACATGACATAGGAAACCCTAATAATGAGTGTCAATAGGTTGACAGTTATGAAGAGTTCTGTTATGTTTGTCCTATAAATTATGAAGAGAGTCTTAGTCATAGAAGATGATGAAACCGTTCGAGAGGTTCTCCGCACCTTTCTCGGGCAAAAAGGGTTCGAGGTAACGCTTGCTCCGAATGGCGAGTCGGGGCTTGATCTGTTGCGAGCGGAGAAGTTCGATCTCGTTTTCACCGATCTTATGATGCCCGGTATCAGCGGGATGGAGGTCCTGAAGGAGGTCGTCGCATCCAAGATTGCCGTCCCTGTTGTCGTTATGACGGCCTTCGGTACCGTACAAACCGCTGTTGAGGCCATGCGAATCGGCGCATTCGATTACATTACCAAACCCTTCAATCTCGACGAGCTCATGATCGTCCTCGACAAAGCACTTTCCGTTGCGAAGCTCCAAAAAGAGAACATAATGCTCAAGATGCAGCTCAAGAACAAGTATAACTTCGAGGGTCTCGTCGGTGATTCTCCTTCCATGCAGGTGGTCTACGAATTGATCGAAAAGATTGCGGACACGGACAGCACGGTTCTCATTACCGGCGAAAGCGGGACGGGCAAGGAGCTCATTGCCAAGACCATCCACTACAACAGTCTTTCGCGAGCCGGCGGGCCCTTTGTGCCCCTTAACTGCGCCGCGATCCCCAAAGATCTGCTCGAGTCCGAGCTCTTCGGCCATGAAAAGGGTGCCTTTACCGGCGCCATCAATACCCGGATCGGCCGCTTCGAGCTGGCACAGGGCGGCACGCTCCTTCTCGATGAAGTAGGCGAGCTTGATCCCTCGTTACAGGTCAAACTGCTGCGGATACTGCAAGAGCGTGAGTTCGAGCGGGTTGGCGGCGTCAAGACGATCAAAGTGGACGTGCGGATCCTTGCAGCCACAAACAAGGACCTGGAGAAGGTCACGAAGGAGGGAAAGTTTCGGGAAGACCTCTTCTATCGCTTAAATGTGATACCGCTCCACCTGCCGCCGCTCCGTCAGCGGGTTGAGGACATCGCGCTTCTAACGGCCCACTTTATCGACGAATTCTCCCGTAAGAGAAAGCGCGAGGCATTCACATTTTCATCCGATGCTATGCGCTGTTTGCTGAAATACCCCTGGCCGGGGAACGTCCGGGAGCTCGAGAACCTTATCGAGCGCCTTACCATTCTCGTAAGCAGCAAGGTCGTAACCGTAGCGGATCTTCCCGAGAAGTTCCACCAGCCGGTGATCGCGGACATGGAGCGGACGGGGGATGCCCTCAAGCAGCCGGAACAGGCTGCACAGACGCCCATGCCCGAGTCGTTTAAAAACGCCACAATGGATTTCGGAGACAGCGGGATCGATCTAAATATGATGGTCAGCGATCTGGAGCGAAATCTTATCATGCAGGCCCTTGAAAAGGCCGGAGGGGTGAGAATCAAGGCAGCGCAGTTGCTTAAACTCAACCGAACGACTCTGCTCGAGAAGATGAAAAAAATGGGTATAGATACAAAAAAAACGTGAGCAATATGTCATTGCTTTGTCGGCGCCGAGATTTTGACGGCGCCTTTTTTTTGTGATTCATTAAAATTCAATGTACTACCTCATGCATGTTCATTGCATATCAAAGTATACATAAAATATGTTTCTGTTCTTTTTTGCCTGTCCTGTCACTTAATTGAAAAGCGTTTTTCACTTGCAAATTTACACGGCTCTTCCAGAGGCATGCGTACGAAGACAATTGCCTGTTATGAGGACCTCATTAACACGAATATTCTCGGGAGCATACCATGCAAGCCACGTTCAATCCGAAGAGGTCCTCTCATCGGACCGCGATATCGAGGTGATGGCGACAGCTTCGGACCCTTATATTGCAGCGGGAAAAATTCCTGCATGAGGTGCCCGACGTGATCACGCTCGATATTGAAATGCCGCGCATGGATGGCATCACGTTTCTTCAGAAGATCATGTCCCAGCACCCTATTCCTGTCGTCATCTGTTCGGGACTCACCGAGGCCGGCTCGGAGACCGCGATCAAGGCACTTGAATATGCGCCATCGAGGTCATTCTTAAGCCGCGGGTAGGGACGAAGGCCTTTCTCGAGGAATCGCAGGTCCGCATCTGTGACGCGGTCAAGGCGGCCTCCCAGGCGAAGGTGAGGAAGGCCGTGCCGCCGGCCCGTCCGGTCGTTCCCAAACGCTCTGCCGACGTCATTCTGGCAAAACCCACCTCGAAGGCCATGAACAAAACAACGGGAAAGATCGTTATGGTCGGTGCCTCCACCGGCGGTACCGAGGCCTTGAACATGTTTCTCCAGTCCATGCCCCTGGACGCCCCCGGCATTGTTATTGTTCAGCACATGCCCGAATACTTCACGCGGGCCTTCGCGACGCGCCTGAACAGGATATGCCAGATATCGGTGAAAGAGGAAGAAAACAATGATACGGTCCTGCGGGGCCGCGCGCTGATCGCTCCGGGGAACCATCACCTACTGCTCAAGCGGAGCGGAGCGCGCTATTTTGTGGAGGTCAGGGAGGGGCCCCTCGTGAATAGACATCGTCCGTCTGTGGACGTGCTGTTCCGGTCGGCCGCGCGGTATGCGGGTAAAAACTCAATCGGGGTGATCATGACCGGGATGGGAGACGACGGGGCCAAAGGCATGCTTGAGATGAAGGAATCGGGAGCACACACGATCGCCCAGGACGAAGAATCATGCGTGGTGTTCGGTATGCCGAAAAAGGCGATCGAGTTGAATTCCGTTAACCAAGTGCTGGCGCTCAATGACATTCCCGCCGCCGTGCTGAAGGAATATAACAAGAATTGACAATCATGAACGCGGCGTAGTGACCTGGAAAAAACCGGAACAGGAATCATGCCCTGGATATTCATGGCCCGCTGTGCAGATTGAAAGTCCTCCGGCTGATTCAGTGGTCATCAGTCGCATGCATGACCCCTGCAACCTTCCCGTAACTGCTCATGCAATGCGTTGCTTTCCTTGATCCTTGGGCTGCTCTGCGGGCAAGCCCGCTCCCGTCGGAAGTTCAAAAGTAAACGAGCAGCCCCCGCCTTCATTATTTTCGAACCCGATGATCCCGCCGTGCTCCGTGATGATCCCATGGGAGATGGAGAGGCCCAGCCCTGTTCCTTCGCCCACGGGTTTTGTGGAGTAAAAGGGATCAAAGACCTTCGCGGCGATCTGCTGAGGTATGCCGGTGCCGTTATCGCTTATGGTTACGATGACCCGCTTGCGCTGTTTGTCGGCCCGGGTTCTGAATACGATCTTGCCATGTTCCTGTCCGGCGCCAAGGATCGCCTGCTCGGCATTGAGCAGCAAGTTCAAAACCACCTGTTGTATCTGCTGCGCGTCCACGAACACTGTTGTAGCGGGATCGTAATCCCTGACGATCTCGATACCATTGGTCTTGAGCCAGTAGATTCTGAGACCGATGGCCCGGTCAATGATGTCGTTCATGGTTTCGAGGCTCTTGGACGGCTTCCGTTGTCGGGAAAAGGTCATGAGATTGTCCACAATCTTTTTGCACCGCTCGGCACTGTCCAGGATCTTCTTCAGCTCGATCCTGGTCTCCTCATCGGTCACTTTCATAGCGAGGAGTTCAGTATAGGCGATCGTCCCGGTCAACGGGTTATTGATTTCGTGTGCAACACCCGATACCAGAAGTCCGATGGACGCGAGCTTGTCGGCATGGTATAGCTGATCCTTCAGTCTTCGCACTTCGGTGATATTCTTCAATACATGGATGGTGAGTAAGCGCTTGTTCTCCAGGAGCGGGAAAATGCTGACCTGATAGATTTCGCCATCGATCTTTTTCTCATATGTCTGCGGCGCGCCGTCCCTGCGAACATCGTTGAGCAATGCCTCGTTCGTGATGTCTGGGTTGAATACCTCCTGGAGATTCTTCCCGACGATATTCCGCGGGTGCATACCAATCGTTGTTGCAAAGGAGTTGTTCACTTTCACGATCCTTTGAGCGTTGTCAAGAACATAGATGTGGTCGGTAATGGCATCGATGATCGACATCCACTGCTTCTGGGTTTTGATAATCGACCGCGTCTGCTCTCTATACGCCTGGGAGGTGGCGGAGCGTGCGATGGCGCGCAGGGCTATTGCCGGGTAGCTGCTCACGGCTTCATGGTCCATGCCGACACAATCTGCTGCACCGCCTCGAAGCGCATGGAGGATTGCCGCGTCATCTATTTGAGGCGATATCAAGATAACCGGGACGTGCCGGTTAATCTCGGGGAGATGGAGCACGAATTCGGAGGTACTGATCCCGATATGGCTCTCGTTGACGAACAGGACATCAGCGGTCTCGCGACTCATGATCTCGAAGCCGGCCTCGGGCGTGGAGGCAAATTCGAGGCGCACAGGTATGTCCGCTTTTGTGAACACCGCACGGACGCGCTCGCGAAAATCGAGATTGTCCTCGATGAACAGGATAGTATGTTCCGCCTTTTTCAATGACACCGAGAATGTCTCCCTTCCTGGTGAGGGGCAAAAAATAAAGATTAACAGCGTTTATAATAGATGCCCAGAGGTCATGTCATAGGGAAATTTCTATACATTATAACAGATTCTATGGTTTTTGCCCGAGGTATTCCCCCGGATGTCCTCTCGGTTTACTAACGAATGAGCTGCTTCTCTAAATTGGGAGAAATGACTTGGACCTTTGATATGAATGATTGAAGTAAAAAAGCGGGAATCCCGTTTCAGGTGATGAGCGGCTGGTTATGTTCGATCAGGCAGGTATGAATTTTTTTGACTTTGTATCGAGTATCCTCCGTACCACGGAAAGAAGATAATATGATTCAAACGGTTTCTGAAGAAAACCGTCAATTTCTTTGATCTCGTCGTTTCCTGCAACATATCTCGAATATCCTGAAACCGCGAGAATTTTGACGTCGGGATTGACACCTTTTATCTGACGTATAAGCTCCTTACCATCGATGCCGGGCATGGCGATGTCGGATATAACAAGCGCCACTTCGTGAAAAATTCTTCGGTAGAGGTCCATTGCTACGGTCGAATCGCTGGTTGCAAATACCTTATACCCCTGGCTTTCCAGCGAATCCCGCATGATGTCCAGAATATCCTGTTCATCGTCAACAACAAGCAGGGTTTCCTTTCCACTGGCCTGCATTATGGACACTGCCTTTGATCTGGCAACCACGGTGGCGGCTGCAGCAGGCAGGTAAACGGTAAACACGCTCCCGACACCGAGCGTGCTCTGAACAGAGAGATATCCCTCATGGTCTTTGATGGCTCCGTAGACCATGGACAGGCCGAGCCCAGTCCCTTTTCCCTGCTCCTTCGTTGTGAAGAAAGGCTCAAAAATTTTGTGCACAATGTCATCGGGAATCCCTGTGCCGGTGTCAGAGACGCTGATCTGGACATATTCCCCGGGAGGGACATAGGGCGGTACATCCGGCATGCCCTTCACGACCGTCCTGGATTGCGTACGTATGACAATACGCCCGCCGGTTTTCGGCATGGCATCACGGGCATTAACGATGAAATTCATGATGACCTGCTCCATTTGGTTGACATCGCCCTGTATCAACGGGAGCCGGTTATCAAGTTCCACGCTCAGGTTTATGCTCTTGTCGATGACCTGCTCGAGTAGTTTGATGGTCTCATACACCACATCATTGAGGTTGATCGGTGTGCGTTCGAATTTGCTCTTGCGTGCGAAGCCCAGCAGTTTTGAGATCATTCTCCCTGCCCTTCGCGACGCATCTTCGATAACGTTCAGACTGCGTGCCGCCTTTTCGTCAAGAACAGAAAACCGGCGAATGAGGTCTGTATGGCCGAGGATTGCGGTCAAAATATTGTTGAAGTCATGGGCGATACCACCGGCGAGGACCCCGACGGATTCCATCTTCTGCGACTGGAGCAGATGTTGCTGGAACTTTTGCTTTTCCGTAATATCGCGATAGAACGACTGAATGAATAACTCGTTGCCGATGGAGATGGCCTTGGAACTGATCTCGACGTCTATAGAGGTGCCGTCCTTCCTGTTATTCTTAGCTTCAAACACAAGCGATTCACCGTCCAGAATCCGGCGCGTTTTCCTTGATATTGTGTCACTGTCACTATCGCCCACTAAAAGCTTGATATGGGCGCCGACAAGCGACTCTCGGGTAAAGCCGTGCATTTCACAGGCCCTGTCGTTCGCGTTCAAAATAATGCTGTTCTTGTCCATGACGATAATGCCGTCCGTCGCGTTCTCAAAAAGGGATCGGTGCCACTGCTCGGATTCGTGGAGTTCTTTTGTTCTCTCTTCGACCATGGATTGAAGCTGGTGGGAGTAGCTTTCGAGCTGTTTTTTGTCTTGTGCCAGATCATATTCTAGGGATAGTTTATTAGTAAATAGTTTATCATTATAATATCTCCATGAAATGGAGATGGAAGCTGTAGCGATTAAAAAGATGTTATTGTTGACGAATGCAGCCACATTTGTAATTTCATCAAAAAGCAAAATTGGTAATAGATAAATCAAATAGATAAGGACTGAAAAGATTATGGTGACTGTTAAAGAAAAAAGTGGAATAAACCCTAGACTAAACATAAAAACAATAATCATACCAACATAATAACTGGATTGATGGCCTCCAAAAGAAAGTATCATTAACTCAACCATGGTAGCCACAATAAGAGCTGCCAATACAGCGATGCACATTGTTCCATATTTACTGGGTTTACGCTTATTAACCACTAGTAAAATAATGAACAAAAAGGCACTTATTGATCTATATACTAAGAATTTCGAAAAATTTTCCGGAGTGACAAAATAATCTAATCCACTTAAAGACAAGATAACTAAAGCTCCGGCACCAAGGGCTATTGTTCCCCAGTACTGGAATAGTTTAATAGTCTCTTGTTCCATATATTCTTTTTTATTCATGTACGATTAATTATACCACAAAAGTATTATAAAAAACTTCATATAACCCCATTGTGAGACATGCCTCTTAAGTATGCAGTATCATAAATTCGAGCTTTTTACAAAAAGTTCAATAGTCACCCGTTTAATATGTTGTTCCGCGAGATGTATCTTCACAACCGCCTTCGCTAGATAGCAGTCACCAATAAGGACTCTTAACCCTGCCCCCAATGATTACATCATCATAGTCTCAATAAACCGCTATGGTTTTTTTGTAACAAAATGTCAACAAGCTCCACGGCTTCCTTGACCGTTGCTATTTTTGGAACATCTTCATCTCTTATAGAAATTTTAAATTTTTTTTCAATTGCAACAGTGATCTCGATCGCTTTAATAGAGTCTATTTCCAGATCTTTAAAAAAATTTTTATCCGGCGTAATTTCGTCAGCGTCAAATCCTGAAATCTCAGAGATTATAGATACAATTTCCTTTTCCACGTTATCAGCCATTGCTAAATCCGTATCCTCCTCATTTGATAAATTTTGTTAAGACCAGACAGGCATTGTTGCCACCGAATGCATACGAATTGTTTAGGGCTATTTTGACGGGATGTTTTCTGTATTGATTGGGTACACAATCAATATCGCATTCAGGATCAGGCGTTTCATAATTGATAGTGGGAGGTATGCTGTCATTTTTACATGCCAGGGTGCAGGCGATCGCTTCGAGTGCCGAGGCAGCCCCCATGGTATGACCAAGCATAGATTTGATGGAACTGACGGGTATCTTTGTATAGTGATGCCCAAAAACCTCTTTGATCGCCGCGGACTCGTTTCTGTCGTTGGTAATCGTTCCCGTCCCATGCGCACTTATGTAATCAACCTGACCAGCCGTAATCCCTGTTTCCTTCATCGCGTTTTTCATACATGCTACGATGCCTTCCGTAGAGGACGTCGTCATGTGGAACGCATCGCAACTCAGACCATACCCTAAAACTTCGGCGTAAATTTTGGTTTTTCTTCGCAACGCATTTTCAAGGGATTCAAGCACCAGTAATCCTGCGCCTTCGGCAACAAGCATTCCTTTCCTGTTTTTATCAAAAGGTTGGCACTTCTCGGGGGCGACAGCAGAAAACTGATTAAACCCGGTGAATGCAACCTTTGAAAGTGGTTCTGAACCGCCTGCAATGACAATATCGGTCTTGCCAAACCTGATTAAATCGAACGCATAGCCTATTGCATAATTACCTGCTGCGCAAGCGGCAGAGAACATCATCGATGGTCCACATATGCCGAATTCCCTGGCAATAGCAGAAGAAGCAGAGTGCGTAGGCACCTGGTAGAGCAATGCATTATCGAAATCCGTTGTCCCGTGTAATACAATAATTTCATTAATTATTTCACATGCCTGCACTGAGCCCATAGTCGTTCCAACACAGGTACCGGTTCTCATATTTGAGATTTCGTTTGTCGATAAATTAGCGTCTTTGATCGCAAGCTGTGCAGCAGCAAGCGTCATTTGTGACGCCCTGCTAAGTGTATTAATTCTGTTCTCTGGAATAAAGTCTGCCGCTTTAAAATTCTTAACCTCTCCTCCATTGTGAGTAAACTGGTTTGAGGTGTCAAAAGACGATATCGGGCTTATCCCGGATTTTCCCATTAAGAGATTCTGCCAGAATTCCTGCCAGCCAATCCCGATTGAAGAAATAACGCCAAGTCCTGTAATAACAACGCGCTTATTCATGTTTTACACTGAATACCAGCTCCGCCTCGGTTATTTTTTTGTCGTCAACAAATGCCTCGGCTGACACAAAGGCGCCGGTCGGCAGGGACTTGATGTTTTCAACCTTGATTTTCAACTGATCGCCAGGTACTGCAGGATGGAGAAACCGCGCTTTGACCGAACCGAAGTAATACATAGGCTTTTTGTCACTGCCCTCTTTTTTATTATTTGTTGCAAAGAGAATGATGGCTGTCTGGGCCATTGCTTCTATTATTAGAGCACCAGGCATAACAGCCTTCTCAGGGAAATGGCCGAGGAAAACCATGTCATTCCCTGAAATGTTTTTTACGGCAGTTGCATGCTTCCCCGGCTCGATCTCCAGGATCCGATCGATCATAATAAAAGGGAAGCGCTGGGGTATGAGCTTTTTTATCTCTTCAAAGTCAAGTTGCATTGTTCACCTGTTATAACGGCCAACGATGACCGCTGAGTTTTGACCATAGGGATCGGCCGAAGTTACGAGTACGTTCTGTATCTGTATCTGCCGGGCCTTGCCGGAAACATAATTAAGATCACACTCGAGGTCTCTCTCTTGATAATTTACTGTTGGCGGAATGAAACCCATCTGGAGAGCTCCCACTGCCGCAGCCAGGGAAAGGGCACCTGAAGCTGAAAACGATTCTCCCACCATGGACTTTATTGAACTCACCGGCATCATATGCGCAAACTTGCCGAATACATCCTTGATGACGTTTGTCTCCATTCGGTCAAGTCCTGTTGTTGAATTGGCACAGGCAGAGATAGTGTCTATGTCCTCCGGTTTCAGGGAAGCATCGTGTAATGCCTGAGCAATGGCGTTCTTCAGCCCCTGTCCCGCCTGGCTGAAGGAAAAGTCAGCTGCGGGATCAAAAGCATTGCCATAGCCAAGGACCGTTGCAAGGACCGTGGCACCTCGCTGCAGCGCATGTTCCTCGTCCTCCAGGACCAGTATTGCTGCGCCCTCGGAAAGGATTAAGCCATTCCTCCGCGCGTCGAAGGGGCAACAGAGGGGTGCCGAGCCGTCTGTCCCCGACAAACAACCGAGCTTGTGAAAGCCCAAAAAAGTTTCTTCACATAGTTCTTCGACGCCGCCTGCAAGCACAACCTTAGCCCTGTTCAATTTTATAAAGTCGGCGGCATATGAGACAGCATTGAGGCTTGCGCAGAAACCAGTAGATATGGTGGTGTTGAACCCTTTTATTTTAAAGCGAATGGACACCTGGCTTGCAGGAGAGTTGATGACTGTGTTTGGGAAATGCGAGGGATTAACGAAACGCGGCCCCTCGATAAGGCCGGACCGATCAAACTGAAAGATACTATGGAGACTGCCGAAGGTGGTACCAATGGAGACCCCCGTCGAATGGGTATTATCCTCCGCTATCGCAAGGCTGCTGTCGTCGATGGCGAGTTTGGCTGCGGAACAGATCAACCTCGTGCTCCTGTCAAGATCGCGCAACCCTTTTTTCCCGAGGAAAGAAAGAGCATCAAAATCCGTAATCTCTCCAGCAATGTTGACACGGAACTGCGATGTGTCGAAAAGGGTCACAGGACGAAAGCCCGTTTTCCCCAGAAACAATCCCTCCCAGAACGCCTCTCTGCCGATCGCGATAGGCGAAAGGACGCCTATGCCGGTAATGACAATTTTTTTATTCATGATAGGGAAGATCTATATTCCTAACCCTCCGTCGATCTGCACCGTCTGCCCGGTGATGTACTTCGACTCGTCACTGAGCAAAAAAAGTACAGCCTGCGCTACTTCATCAGTAGTGCCGAATCTCTTGAGAGGGATCATATTCATAAATTTTTCTCTGGCCTTGTCGCCGAGCTCGGCCGTCATCTCGGTACTGATAAAGCCGGGGGCAACCGCATTGACCCTGATGTTATAGGGCGCAACTTCCTTAGCAAGTGACTTGGTAAAGCCGATCACCCCGGCCTTCGCTGATGCATAATTAACTTGACCAGCAAGAGGGTGAATTCCGCTTACTGAAGAAATATTTACTATGTTCCCGCTTTTTTGCTTGAGAAATGTGATAATGCAAGCGTGGGTAGTGTTGAAGATCCCCGTAAGGTTGGTATCAATTACATCGGACCAATCCTCCTGACTCATCATCATGAGTGACTTGTCCCTGGTTATCCCAGCGTTGTTTACGAGGATGTCGAGCCGGCCGAATTCCTTTTTCACTTCTTCGACGAACGTTTTGGCGCCTTCAAAATCCCTTACGTCAAGCTGAACAGGCAGCGCTCTTCTGCCAATACGGAGGACCTCTTCAGTCAGCGACTCCGCCGCGGCGCGGTTCCTGGTAAACGTAAATGCGCAATCCGCACCTTCTTCGCAGACAGCGAGAACAATGGAGCGGCCTATACCCCTTGTCCCTCCGGTTACGATCGCAACCTTATTGAAAAGTGAATTCTTTCTCAGGCTCTTCTCCCGCTTGAGTGGACGGTTTTGTTGTTTCAATCCTGGAGGGCATATCAGTTACATGCTGATTAGGAAATATATTTATAACACTTTCCTAATGCCTTTACAAGGCTAAATCCCTGCCACAGAGCGGCATTTTAAACCATGTTCAAACGGGCTCAAGTTAAGAAGACTCTTTCCTGTGTTTATGATCGCCCCCTTCCACGGTCATTTCATCACGATGATTACACCATTATGGACAGGACCAGCATGTCGCCATTCTGCATATATCACTACTTCGTGATCGAATAGAAAACGATCGAGCCGGAATCGACCCGGGACATTGATAGTGCGGAGTCCGGGATATTGGCATCACGGAACACTTTCAGGAAATCCTTCTCCGTGCGCTGTAAAAACCCATCCCAGTCAACAAACCACCGATAAAGCTCTGAACGGTAACGGTCCGCATCTTTGAAGGACGCAAAAAGTTTTCCACCGGGTTTGAGCAGCTTATAGAGGGAACTCAACAGCTTTACGAGGAAATCGTCGGGGAGATAATCAAAAAATCCGATGCTGTAGATAATGTCTTGCATCCCGAATTCCGTCTTCGCGTTCTCATTGTCGAACATTCTGAGCGCATTGTATTGGATTAATTCCGTTTGCTCTTCTCCAAGCCCGGCAAACGCAAAGCGGTCAAGGGCGAACTCCAGAGCGGCGGGATCCATGTCAACACAGGTGAATTTGGCTCCCGATATCTTGATTTCCGGCGCTAATTCAAAAACTTCCCTGCATGAACCGCAGGCTACATCAAGAACCTTCAGATTACTCCTGCTTGTCAGTTCTTTTTTTAACAGGTCCCGCATTTTCACGATCCGGTCCCGAACGCCGATACCAAGGGTAGTGGAAAGCGAGTATTTGTCTATATAATATCCGATGTCTTCCGACATCGGCATGTTTTTGTAAATCAATTCCAAGGTCATAAAATCTCCCTGCTGTCCTTGTGGCCATGTTCGGCATCGGTTGACGAAATAGCTTTTGGACAGAATAGGGTGTGTTTTTTCGCGGAAGTAGACCTGTGCTTGTTTGATGGGCAGCGAGTCATTCACCTCGTGTTCAAACTGGGCACAGGTCTGAAGCATCGAGTCGGTCAGCACGGTTATTTCATTGAGAAGCGCTTCCTTGTTGGCGTCCGGCATGGAAGATCTGACTTCGAGGTCTCCCAGCGCCATCATATATTTTTCGATTTTGGCGTCAAGCTCCTCGACGTACGTTCTCGGTCTCCCCTGGATCAGTCCTGCATGCTCCTGGACCATCTTTCCCTGGTACATTAATGAGTCTTTCATAATTTTCTCCCTTAAATTCAAATGATTTTTTTTGAGATTTCCTAAATGGAAAAAAAACAGCACTCTTTTTTATATGGATGAATGTACACGATGATATTTATCAAGAATGAGGAAGGTACAAGAGCGAAGTGCAAAGTTGTGTCTGCATGTTGTTATCCTGATTCGCACAACGGCACTTCTGAAGAAGTTTGACAGGCATTATGATCACCACCTTTCAAATGTGAGACAGAATATTAATGAATATACCTGCAGGAGCAGGATATGATATAAGAAAACCAAAAATGAAACCAATTTATTTGGGATATCTTAATCCAAGTTTTTTTTTTTGTAAAGGAATAAATAATTACAATGTCGTATTTATAAAACAAGTATGAATGTTCAACAATAAGTAGTGCTTTAGGATTATTGTAGCTATTATTGTGGTCAACGATTAAGCAAGGCTATGGAACAATATTATTTGTCGAAGTGACATTTGATATGAAGAATTCGTATTGATCAAGCGGTTTATTGAGTGGGAGAACCTGCGCTGTGTCTTGCTTCAAGCGCAGAGTGTAATTGCATCGCGGGAAGGGGAGCCGCGCCTGGTCTTGAGTCTTCAGCTTGCTCAGTCGTGCCGCCCGGTCGAACGCCATTCGAGCAGCTTGACCGAACAAAGGTCAAGCGCAAGAATGACGTGACTGCCATTCGCCGTGATCTGCACCTCATCTCATTAAAAGGGAAAAGTTAATGGCCAGATGCTGGTTTATTATTTATCAAATTCAAAACAGCTTGAAATCCTGACTGCTTTGTGAAATAATGGGTTCGCCTGAAGCTGTGTGATTAAGATGAAGCGATATTGATTGGATGTTGGGAAGCCATATAATTCAGTTGAACAGGTGATCAGTGATTTTTGAAGCGATTATTCTCGGCATTGTACAGGGGATCACGGAGTTTCTCCCTATCAGTTCCTCGGCCCACTTGATACTGCTCCCCTGGATGTTCGGCCAGCAGGGCACGTTGATCGATAGCCTGAATTTCGACGTGGCGCTGCACGCCGGCACGCTGGTCGCGATCCTGGCGTTCTTCTGGCGGGACTGGTTTGATCTCCTCGGGAAATTCTCGACCGGCATCAAGGATGGGACGTGGAAAACCAACGAAGGCAGGCTCGTGTGGTTCATTGTCCTGGCGACGATCCCCGCGGGTGTCCTGGGTCTGAAATACGAACACGTGGTGGAAGAAAGCTTCCGGAATCCGCTCCTGATCGCAGGGACGCTTGCGGTGATCAGCCTCGTGATGTGGGCGGCTGACCGATATTCAGCCAAGACCGAGGATCTCGGGCATATGTCGCTTGGTCACGCTATCCTTATCGGCTTCGCCCAGGCCCTTGCCCTGGTCCCCGGCGTGTCGCGCTCGGGGATCACGATTACTGCCGGGCTTTTGAGCGGCTATAAGCGGGAAGATGCGGCGCGGTTCTCCTTTCTCCTGTCCACACCGGTCATTGCGGGAGCGGCCATTCTGAAACTGCACAAGCTTCGCCTCGCTGCTGGCGAAGCGCTGCCTTTTGCGCTGGGGACGTTATTCTCAGCGATCGTCGGGTATCTGTGCATAAAATTCCTGCTCCAATATCTGAACCGGCATTCACTGAATCTCTTTGTCTGGTACCGCCTGGCTCTGGCCGGGGTAGTGGTGGCGTTGTGGGCTGTTTGGCGATAGTGGATTCTTGCCGCGAAGGGTTTCTTCGGCGGGCTTAGCCGAGCCGCTCCAAGTAAGAAACAAAATTATTGTTTGGAAGAAGATTAAAAAAGCCCCTGCTGCCGGAGTTTGTCCCCGAATGATTTAATCGGGGATGCCTTGTGGCACAAGCGGTCTTTTCCGATATAAAGGAGCTTATGGCGGTTAACGCAACGAAGCATAAACACTGGAGCGAAATTATCGGGTTGCTGCTCTTTGCCATTGGACTGCTGATCACGCTCAGTCTGATCTCGTACAACGCGACCGATCCCTGCTTCAGCGTCTCCGGCACGGGCGCGGGGGTCAGGAACACCATCGGGATCATCGGCGCATATCTCTCAGACGCCCTGCTCCATCTCTTCGGCCTCTCCGCGTATGTGATCCCGCTTCTCATGTTCGGGTATGCCCTGCTCTTCACCATCGCGCGGGAAGTGGCACACCCGCTGCTCAAGAAGATCGGCGGCATCATATTCTTCCTCTCTGCGGGGGCATTCTTCGGGCTCGGGAGCGAAACGACCAGGCTGTTCGGGGAGTCGGTACCGTCAGGCGGCATGCTTGGCGGTTTCATCGCGCGCTTGCTTGTTTCCGGATTTTCCCGCATCGGCGCCACTATCATCACGCTCACGGCCATGGTCATCGCCCTCATGTTGCTCACCCCCTTTTCTCCGCTCAAGGCACTTGCGTGGCTGCGCGCCCTGAACGGGCGGATGTTGGAGCAGCTCGATATTCTGGTAACCGTGTACCGTGGTCGCAAAGAAAAGGCTCGTGAGGCAAAAAGGCGGCCAGCGGCGCCCAAGGATCCACCGAAGATCATGGATATCCCGAAACAGACCGAGCCGCAGGACCCACGCATCGTAAAATCGGACAAGCCGCCGAAGGCCGTGCAGGCCAGCTTTGAATTCATGGGCAACAAAGAGGGCAAGGACGCCTACCAGATCCCGTCACTGGATTTGCTCGATCCCGTTCCGCCAACGGTGAAGAAGATCTCGAAAGAGGACATGATCGCCCAGTCCGAATTGCTGCAGCACAAGCTCCAGGACTTCGACATCCAGGGGCGCATCACGCAGGTCTATCCCGGGCCCGTGGTCACCATGTTCGAGTTCGAGCCGGCGCCGGGCGTGAAGGTGAGCAGGATCGTGAACCTCGCCGATGACCTGGCGCTCGCCATGAAGGCCGGGAGCGTGCGCATCGTGGCGCCGCTTCCGGGCAAGGCTGCTGTTGGCATCGAGGTGCCGAACAACACACGCGAGACGGTCTATTTCCGCCAGCTCCTTGAAACGCCGGAGTACCAGTCGAACAAATCGAAGCTCAAGATCCCCCTGGGCAAGGATATCTTCGGCGCATCGGTGATCGGCAGCATCGATAAAATGCCGCATATGCTCGTGGCAGGCGCCACTGGATCGGGGAAGAGCGTTGCCATCAACTCCATCATTCTGGCGATCCTGTACAATGCACGGCCGAACGAGGTCAAGCTCGCCCTGATCGACCCCAAGATGCTCGAGCTCTCTGTGTATGAAGGCATACCGCACCTGCTTTCGCCGGTCGTCACCCAGCCAAAGAAGGCGGCAGAGACGCTTCGGGCCATTGTGGCCGAGATGGACCGGCGGTACCGCACTCTCTCCGAGAAGGGAAACAAGAACATCGACTCCTATAACAAGGCCGTCCCCGAGGCAGAGCGGCTCCCCTACATCGTCGTGATCATCGATGAGCTTGCGGACCTCATGATGACGGTGGCGCGTGAGGTCGAGGACTCCGTCATGCGCCTTGCGCAGATGGCGCGGGCCGCAGGCATCCACCTGATCGTGGCGACCCAGCGGCCGAGCGTGGACGTGATCACCGGTCTTATCAAGGCGAACCTGCCGGCAAGGATATCCTTTCAGGTTTCATCCAAAACCGATTCGCGCACCATCCTCGATGCGAACGGCGCGGAGAACCTGCTCGGCATGGGCGACATGCTCTTCCAGCCGCCCGGTTCGTCCCACATCATCAGGGCCCACGGGTGCTTCGTATCAGAGGCGGAGATCAAGCGCGTGGTGGAGTTCGTCAAGAAGCAGGGTAAGCCGAATTACGAGCTGCTCCAGCAGCGGGCAAAGGAGATCGTCGAGGCGCAGGTCGCGGAGGTCGAGGAGAGCGAGCGGGACGAGCTGTACCAGCGTGCCGTGGAGCTGGTCCAGCTGAACGGCCAGGCATCCACGTCCTTTATCCAGCGCAGGCTCCGCGTGGGCTACAACCGGGCGGCACGCATGATCGAGATGATGCAGGAGGACGGCATTGTCGGGGCCGCAGACGGGTCCAAACCGCGCGAGGTGCTGGTACGCAAGAACATGGACGGGACCATGAATGATCTGGATGAGTTGTAGGCAAGAAGCATGCTCGATCTACGGGCTGACGCCAAGCGGCCGTTCACTTCGCCGCCCGTGCTATTTTTGAAAAACAGCTCTTGTCAATTCGCTCATTATAGGCTATAGTTTCACCAAGGCAGCATAATTCTAATTCACAGGAGGGAAAGACATGGCAAAGGCAATGACGAAATCACAGTTGGTATCGAAGATCGCGGAGAAGGCATCACTTACCAAGAAGGCAGCCGGTGAGATATTGGAGCACCTTGCAGAGATTGCTTATAAAGAAGCAAAGAACACCTTCACGCTTCCCGGGCTCGGCAAGCTCGTGCTTGTACAGCGCAAGGCCCGCATGGGCAGAAACCCGGCAACCGGCGAAGCCATCAAGATAAAGGCAAAGAGAGTTGTCAAGTTCCGGGTTGCCAAAGCCGCGAAAGATGCAATCCTCGGTTAACAGCAATCAATCCCTCTTATAACCAGGCCTGCTCAGAAACGAGCGGGCCTGGTGCATTTCAAGAGTATCCTGAACGCGGATATCCTTTCCTCGTTGTTGATGATTTTCTTTGCCCAGCTTAATGAGACTGAAGAAAAGCAGCAGGTCCATGCTGTGTCATCCCGTTGTTTTCCCAAACACCAGTATCTCCACATCGACATCCAACGTCAGCCGGGCGAGCGCCTCTACTCTGGATTTCGTGTTCAGATCGATGTTCCAGAAATAGGGGGTCATTGCCAGCAGGTCCATGATTTCGCCGGAGCTCGTGAGCTCGATCTGATAATTGATCCTTGTTTCGGCGAAGGGAGAGAAAAGCCCCCTGGCCTGCTCGATCAATGCCGATTGTGCATGCTCCCTGGCAACTGGATAGATGATCTCTCTGAGTCCGTTGAGATGTCTGGGGCCGGGGATCACGATCACAAGTCTTCCGGTCTTCCCCAGGACCCTTGAGAACTCTGCAGCGTTGATCGGCGAAAAAACGCTCAGAACAACATCAAGGGATGAGAAGGCAAAAGGCAGATCAGCGATGCTGGCAACAAACCAGTCCACTGTCTTATCGCGTTGAGTGGCCATTCGGACCGCATATTTTGAAATGTCGACTCCGTAGCAGTCGATGGCGACCGGCTTCCCGGGGCCATGCGCCAGGGACTCTTTGAGCCTGTTAAGATAAAAGCCCTCCCCGCAGCCGGCGTCAAGTATGCTGAATGCGCGTCCGCTCCCGGCGCTATGAAGATTGCCGGCAACCGCTTGATTGATGCCGTCGGATACCCGGTTGTAATGTCCCAGGTCCAGAAATCGCCGACGGCTCCGGATCATTTCCGGGTTGTCTCCGGGTTCTTTTGAATGTTTCTTGTGAGCAAGCAGAAAATTGACATACCCCTGGCGGGCGGCATCAAACGTGTGGTTGTTGGAGCATTGGTAGCCGTCTGCGGAGAGAAGCAGGAGCCCCCGGCAAACCGGACATTGCAGGATGGAGGTCATATGCCCTTCGCCCCGTAGGTCCTTATCTCTTCCAGAAAATCCTCTCCATACCGCTCAAGCTTCACGTCTCCCACGCCTGAGATCCGTCTCATCTCGGATGCAGTTTTCGGAAAATGTCTGCACATCTCATGGAGCGTCTTGTCTGAAAAAATAACATAGGGAGGCACGTGGTTCGTTCCGGCGATCCTTTTCCTGATCACGCGCAGCCGGTCAAAGAGCATCTCGTCATACCAGCCGCCTTCAGCGTTTTTCCCGCGGCGCTCCTTTGGCTTCACCTCTTCCCGCTTGAGCCCGAAGACCTCTTTGTTTCCACGGAGCACGTCTGCGCCCCTGGGCGTGAGCTTTAAAACCGGGTAGCGATCGCCGTCCTGTCTGATCAACTCCTGGGCAAGGAGTTCATTAACGATGAAGCGCCAGTGGTTCTTGTCCTGGATGCTTTCCAGCGCCGAACGTCTTGAGTTCATGATGTCCAAGCTCCCTGATGCGCCTGGTGTCCGCGCCCATGACGATGTCGATGATATGGACGATGCCGAACCGCTCACTGGTCCTCGCTATGGCAGACATGAGTATCCGGGCATCGGTTGAGATATCGATCCTGGATCACCGAGCCGGTACAGATGTCGCAGGCCCTGCAATTTTCCGTACCGTATGCTTCGCCGAAAAAAGAGAGGAGCTGTTTCCTCCTGCACACATTATGAGATGCGAACCGGACGGTCTGGTTCAACTTCTCCATGGCGATCGCGCGTTCCGTTTCGTCTTCCATCTTGTCGATGAAATATCGTATCTTCGGGATATCGCCCCTGCTGAAATAGAGCAGGCAATGGGCCGGTTCGTTATCGCGCCCTGCGCGGCCCGTTTCCTGGTAATAGGCCTCGATATGCTTCGGAAGGTCGGCATGCACCACGAAGCGGACGTTCGACTTGTCGATTCCCATGCCGAACGCAATGGTCGCAACGATCACAGAGACCTCGTCCTTATTGAACGCCTCCTGGTTCTTATCGCGTTCTTCGGCCGGCAAACCGGCATGGTAGGGGAGTGCCTTGATGCCGTGGGATGCAAGGAACGCTGCTGTTGCTGAAACCGAGTCCCGGGTCGTCCGATAGATGATCCCCGACTCGCCCGCGTGGTCTTGTAAAAATTCCAATATCTGTTCTTCAACCCTCGATTTCGGTTTGACCTGGTAGAAGAGATTGGGCCGATTGAACGATGCGCGAATGGTATGGGGCGTCCTGAGTCCGATCTTATGGATGATGTCCTGCTGGACCTTCTGGGTCGCGGTGGCGGTGAAGGCGGCAACGGGGATGTTGGGAAAGAGTTCTGGAATAGCGGACAGGGCAAGGTAGTCGGGCCGGAAATCGTGACCCCACTCGGAGATGCAGTGTGCCTCGTCGATGGCAAAGAGCGAGAGGGGTATGCGTTTGAGGGTCTCGATGAACTGCGGCATGGCGAAGCGTTCCGGAGCGATGTAGAGGAGCTTGACCTGATTAGTGTTGAGCATGCGCTCGATATTCGCGATCTCCCGCTGGTCGAGCGAGCTGTTCATGAACACGGCGGCAATTCCGTTTTCTCTCGCTGCGTCGACCTGGTCCTTCATGAGCGAGATAAGCGGGCTGATAACGACTGCTGTTCCCTCCAGCAACAGCGCCGGGAGCTGGTAACACAGGGACTTTCCTCCGCCCGTTGGCATGACTGCGAAGACGTCCTGTTGATTCAGGATGGTGTTTACGATGGTCTCCTGGTTCGGCCGGAAGGACTCAAAACCGAAGACCGTGCGGAGTGTGTTATGAACCACGGCTATATGTCGTAAGGTTTCATGGAGCACCATGATAATCCTGGAAAACAGTGTTGTCAAGATGAGAGAGGGAGACGAATTTTCCGTCTTCTCAGCCTGTATTATTTATGGTATGATGATCCAGTCGGGAGGAAACTATGGTCGATTTTTATCTTGTTTGCAGAAGATTCCGTCTCGTTGCGGTTGCTCTCATCCTGCTGTTCACCTTGTACGCTGCGATCGAACAAGCACACGCCCAGACCGCGCAGGACGTCGTCGCCTCGGTAGAGAACCATTTCCGTGACCTTGCCGACCTCACCGCAAAGGTGACGCAGAAAAACGTCCTTAAGTCCATCGGTAAGACGCAGAAATACGAGGGAACGCTGTTCATCAAGAAACCGGGCAAGCTCCGGCTCGAGTATTCGAACGGACAGCTCATTCTCATCGACGGCACGGCCGCGCTGCTCTATTCCAAAAAGAACGAACAGGTAATCAAGAAGACTTTTACGGATTTTGAGCACATGAACATCCCCGTGGCATTCCTGCTCGGCGCAGCCCATATCCGGGACGACTTCGACGTTCAGCAAGCGGACCCGAAGACGCCGCGCGAACTCGAGCTCCTGCCCAGGAAGCCGGGGGCGGCCATGAAGAAGATGCGTCTCCGTGTCGATGACGCCGGCCGGATCATGGAGCTCATGATCTTCGACAGGTCCGGCAACACAACCACGATAACCTTTACGGACATCCGGGAAAGCACGGGTGTCGACGACCAGCGCTTTATTTTTAAGGCCCCGAAGGGAACGGAGATTATCGAGTAATGGCTCGAATTGCAAATTGAAGATTGTTAATTGGAAATTGCAAATTTGAAATCAACAATTTCCAATATTCATTTTCTAATCAAACCGGAGGTTGCCATGGCTGCAGAAAATTCATTTGATGTGGTGTCGAAGATCGATATGGCCGAGGTGACGAACGCGGTGACCCAGGCACTTAAGGAGATCGGCCAGCGGTTCGACTTCAAGGGGAGCAAGTCCAATATAACGCAGGAGAAGGACGCCCTCGTGATCGTGTCCGATGATGAGTTCAAGCTGAAGAGCGTGATCGATATCCTGCAGGGCAAACTCGTGAAGCGCGGAGTGCCGGTCAAAAACCTGTCCTACGGCAAGGTGGAGGCGGCCCTCTCGGGCACGGTGCGCCAGCGCCTGACGCTGCAGCAGGGAATCCCCACGGACAAGGCCAAGGAGATCGTGAAGGCGATCAAGGACTCCAAGATCAAGGTGCAGGCGTCGATCCAGTCGGACCAGGTGCGCGTATCAGGCAAGGACAGGGACAATCTTCAAACAGTCATCCAGCTCCTGAAGGGAAAAGACTTCGGCGTCGAGCTCCAGTTTGAAAACTACCGAAGCACGTAACCATCGAAGCGCCTCATATACAGGACAGACCGGAACAAGTCGTATTTCCATCTAAGGAACAGAATGAATGGCGGCGGATCATAACAACGAGAGATGAAGGAAAAGGAACGAACGCTTTGTGTACGTATCAATCATCCATCCTCACTTCTCACGCGATTCCTTCAGTCGTTTGCTTCGTGATCTTCCTGTCTCGTCGGTAATTTTTTTCTGTAAACGGTTAATGATCGAGTTAACAAGCCGTTTGAAACCTGTTTCCATAAATTATCTTTCACCATCGCAGATATCCGTCCTAACTGATGAATTAATCTTGCATTATTTGCTTAAACTGATATAATTTTGACCATTCAATTTAACAGGGAGAATTCATGAGCCTTGTCGGCAGGCTGGAAGACCTTGCACTTCCCGACATCTTCCAGATCATCAGTTTGAGCAAAAAAACCGGCACCCTCGTTGTCCGAAGCCGCAGGGGAACGGGGATGGTTGTCTTTAAGGACGGTCAGGTGATCCAGGCCGCGAGCGACAGCATTCGCGACTCGCTCGGCAATATCCTGGTGTCCCAGGGCATGCTGGACGAAGCTGCGCTGTCCAAGGCGCTGGCTTTTCAGAAACGGGAGCCCGACAAACCGCTCGGCATGATCCTCACGGACATGGGGGTGGTGGCTGCGCAGACGCTCCAGAGCGTCATCCGCAAGCAGATCGAGGAGATCATTTACGACCTGCTGGATTGGGAAGGGGGATTCTTCAACTTCGAACTCGGTGAGATCATCCCCAAGGACACGATCGAGATCGACACCCAGGAATTCCTCCTCAAATCCGGCATCAGCGCTGAATACCTGCTCATGGAGGGCACGCGGATACTCGATGAGAGGCGGAGGGATGAGAAAAGACCGGCGGCTGCACGGCCGGCCCCTGTTTCACCAACGCCTGCCGAGCCCACTGCCGCACCGAAAGCACCTCCTTCCCCTGCCAGCTACGAACCTGCCAAAGAGGAGTTCCGGGCCCGAATAGAAAAAGAAGCGTCCCGCAGGGATCTCACCGCGCTCAAATCCATGTTCGACGAGCTCCGATTCCCGACTGCCACGGCCGAGGTGACGCTTCTGATCTTGCGGTACGCAAGCGAGGTGGTGAACCGCGCGGTCCTGTTCATGGTCAAAAAGGACGAGGTGCGCGGCCTCGGTCAGTTCGGCATCGAGCTCAAGGGGAAATCCGCGGACCAGGTCGTCCGTAATATCAAGCTCCCGCTGAATCAGCCCTCCCTGTTCCTCAGCGTGATTGAAAGCCGGCGCAGCTATCTTGGCGCCCTCGAGTCGAACCCGAGCCACACCTATCTCGTGAACGAACTCGGAGGCACGATGCCTGAAGCGGTTCTTGCCATACCGCTGGTCGTGGACGGTAAAGTGGCGCTGGTCGTATACGGCGATAATCTGCCCGAGCGGAGACCGATCCGGGGTATGGATACGCTCGAAATTTTCATGAACCAGGCGGGCATGGCGCTGGAAAAAGCGCTGCTCGAAAAGAGAATTGCCGAACTTCAGAAGGAGCAGCGATGAAGAACGTCCTTGTTGTCGAGGATTCCAAGGCCATTCGTTCGATGATTCGGGTATCGCTCGAGGAAGCAGGCGGTTTTTTCGCGGTGGAGGCAGGCAACGGCTTTGAGGCGCTCAAGACGCTTCCCACGCGGCGCTTCGACCTCATCATCACCGACATCAACATGCCCGACATCAATGGCCTGGAGCTTATCGGCTACGTGAAGTCCAACCCCGCCTACCGGGATATTCCGCTTATCATCGTGAGCACTGAAAAGACCGAAGAGGACAAGAAGCGAGGTATCACCCTCGGTGCCGCGGGCTATGTCGTGAAGCCATTCAGGAAAGAAGAGCTCATGGGCATGGTCACGAAGGTGCTTGAGGCAGCGGCGCGTGATGCGCGCTGAATTGGAAATTGAAGATTGGAAATTGAAGATTGCGAAGAGATAAATTGAAATACGGTCTGGATTGCTGCAGTTTTATAATTTTCAATTTACATTTTCCAATTTCCAATTTTCAATGGAGCGCAGCGACATGAAGACAGACCGGCCCATAAAAGACTTTCTCGCCGAGGCAGAGGACATCCTGGAATCGGCGAACCAGACGCTGCTGTCGCTTGAAACCGGGCAGGCCGCTGGCCGCATTGATCCTGATCAGGTGAATGTCCTGTTCCGGGCGATCCATTCCTTCAAGGGGCTCGCGGGCATGTTCGGGCTCAAGGAACCGTCGGAGCTCTCGCACAAGCTGGAATTTCTCCTCGACGAGCTCCGGCTGGGCAAGGTGGGTCTCGGCAGGAAGGTCCTTGACGTTGTGCTCGGGACCGTGGCGCTGCTCGGCAGACTGGTGCAGCAGGCCGGGACGGATCAACCCTTCGAAGACATTGCGTCCGCCCTATTCGACATTGACGGGATACTGAAGGCAAAGCCAGCCGCCGGGTCCGGACGACCGATTGGCGAGCAGGTCGGTCTCGACCAAGGCATTCTGCAGGTCCTCACCGAGTATGAAGAGCACCGTCTCAGGGAATGCATCAGGGAGCGAAAGAACCTGTTCATGCTCAAGGCTCAGTTCGATTTTGCAACTTTTGAAATTGCGCTCAAGGAGCTCAATGCCACCCTTAAGAAGCACGGGGAGATCATTTGTACCCTGCCGACTGCAGGCGGGGGAAGCGGGATCGGTTTCAGCATTGTTGTCGGTACGACCGAGGATGCGGGGTTGTTCGCGTCCATCGTTTCCCTGCCGCATGTAGCTATCGAGAAGATTACGTATGTCGAAGAGCGCAGGACCGAAGAGCGCAGAGCTGAAGGCAGGACCGAGGAGCCGAAGGCGGACACGGCGGGTCTCAAGTCCGTAAGCAACACCGTCAGGGTGGACATCTACAAGCTCGACAGCCTTATGAACGTCGTGGGAGGGATGCATCTGGTCAAGAACATCATCGGCCGGATCACGAAGGAACTTCGCGTCATGCAATGGCGTCACCGGTATTTCCGCGGATCTGCACAAGGCGCAGCGCAGCCTTGAGCGGAAGCTGAACGAGCTCCAGGAGGGCATCCTTGAGGTCAGGATGGTCCCCATCGGCCAGATCTTCACGCGCCTGGCTCAGGTGGTCAGAAAATATGCGCGGGACGCAGGGAAAGAGATCGACCTGCAGCTTCAGGGTGAGGAAACGGAGCTTGACAAGATCATGATCGAAGACCTTGCTGATCCGCTCATGCACCTTATCAGGAATGCGATCGATCACGGCATCGAAGCCCCTGACATCCGGAGACAGCTCGGTAAGCCGGAACAGGGGACCGTGAACCTGACAGCGTTTCCCCGGGGCAATCATGTGGTCATCACGATCGAGGATGACGGAGCGGGGATGGACCCATCGCGGATACTGAACACGGCTGTTGAAAAGGGCGTACTCCCCCCGGATCACGGACTCGATCTCGAGCGCGACCGCAAGGAGATCCTCGATCTCATTTTTCTTCCCGGCTTTACCACCAACAGGACGGTGACCGAGATGTCGGGCCGCGGTGTGGGTATGGATGTCGTGAAGCGGAATGTTTCCAAGCTCTCGGGCATGATCGATATCAACACCGAACCCGGAGTAGGCAGTACCTTTACCCTGACGCTTCCTATCACGCTCGCCATCATCAAGGCGCTTGTCATCGAAACGGGCAGGCAGGTTTTCGCCATCCCGCTCAGCTCGGTGCTTGAGATCCTGCAGGCAACCGACGATCAGGTGGAGACCATCGAGGGGCGCGAGGTGATGGCTGTGCGTGATGAAACGGTCCCGCTTCTCCGGCTTACCCGGGCGTTCAACCTCGCTGCTGACCACGGGAGCAATTCCTTCTATGTCATTCTGGTAGGCATTGCTGAGCGGAGGCTTGGCATTATTGTTGATCGTCTCAAGGACCAGCAGGAGATCGTTATCAAACCTCTTGGGAAAAGATTCTCTGAGACGACGGGCATTGCCGGGGCCACCGAGCTGGGTGACCGGCGGGGTGTCGTCGTGCTCGTTCTCGACGTGGAATCGCTCGTTGACGGTGCACTGAAAAGAGTAGCTGTCAGCAAGTAAGTGCAGAGCGAGCCGACCGACCGCGCCGGCGTCACTCTCGGGAAACGCAAACGACGCAACGCGAGAAGAGGAGAGGGACGACAAAACGGTTGCCTCGGTCCATGACATGTACAAAGAATTTTACAGACTCAGGGAAAAGCCTTTTAATAAAACGCCGGACCCGCGGTTCCTCTACCACAGCCCGAAACACGGGGAGGCACTCGCGCGGCTTCTGCATGCGGTGGAGGAACAGGACATCGTCCTGCTCACCGGCGAGATCGGATCAGGCAAGACCACGCTCTCCCGCGCCTTCATTGATTCGCTGGACGAGAGCTATCACCCGCTTCTCATTATCAACCCCCGGCTTTCTCCGTCGCAGCTCCTGCGCACCGTGGCGCTGCGCCTCGGCATGGAAGACGCTAGCCGGTACCGGCACGATATCCTCGAGGGGATCAATGCGAGGCTCTATGAGCTGTACGAAGCGGGCAGGCGGCCGGTGATCATTATCGACGAGGCGCAACTCATCCCGGGCAAGTCGACCTTTGAAGAATTGCGGCTTTTGACAAACTTTCAGCTTGATGATCGCAATCTCCTGGCCCTTGTGCTGATCGGCCAGACCGAGCTCCGGGATCGCCTCAACAAGAAGCCGTACCGGGCGCTCCGCCAGCGCATCGGGATGCAGTATCATCTGGGACCGCTCAACGCGGAAGAGGTTGAGGCCTATGTTCGGCACCGGCTCGAGATCGCCGGCAGGTCAGAGCCGCTGTTTGATGATCAGGCGCTGGCGCTCCTGTTTACATATTCAGAAGGCATTCCCCGCCGCATCAATACCATCGCGGGGAACGCGCTGGTAGAAGGATTCGGACGATCGGCCGAGATCATCGGGCCAGAGATCATCGAGAGTGTGGTACACGATGGGGCGTAAGGTAAGGCACGACAGACGAGAGATAGGGGACGACGGGCGAATCATTCAGTGAGCGAAACGAACAGTCGTTGTCGTCCGTCGTTGATACGGGCAGGAGCAACACGACATGGACATTCTTGCAGCGCGAAAGAAAGCAGCGGAACAGGCGAATGCCCGGAACAAACCGGAAGCGGTGACCCCGGCAGGACAGCCAGTCGGGAACCGAGGCTCCGGCAGACAGCCGAGTCTGGAACCAGAGACTCCGGCAGAACAGCCGAGTCAGGAACCGGAGACGCCGGCAGCACAGCCGAGGCCGGAACCAGAGGCGCCGCCTGCTCCCTCCGAGCCAAGCCCCGACCGGATTGTGGGGTCTCCGGCAGCGTCGGGCGTTGTCCCGGCGCTTGAAGAGACTGGCGACAAGGCCGGGGTCGTTCCTGTTTCCGACGCAGGCGAATCAGAAGAAACTGAGCAGAGTGAGATCGAGCTGCTTTCGTTCCGTCTCGGCGGCGAGGTGTATGCCGTGCTGGTGGCAGATGTGCGGGAGGTCCTGAAGAACTATCACCTGACAACCGTGCCGAACACACCCGACTATATTCTCGGCGTCATGTCGCTCCGGGGGGCCATGCTGCCCGTCATCGACCTTTGCAAGCGGTTCGGTCTTGCACCGGGCGCCAAAGACGAAAAATCGAGGATTGTCGTGGTCAGTTCCGCTGACGAAGTGGTGGGGCTCGTGGTCGACCGGGTGACGGGGGTGTTCAGGATTCTTCCCGATGAGGTCAAGCCGGTGCCGGAAAACCTCGAGCAGGGTGCGGAGTTCCTGCGCGGCATCGTGAGGACAGATGACCGGCTGTATATCCTGCTGGACCTGGAAAAGGCCCTGGGTGTGTAGTATAAAGCCGGATTGCAAAATTCGTAATTAAACAAGAGGGAGTACGAACCGTGATCGATCATAAGAGACACCGCGGAGTTTTTGTTTTCCTGGCGCTATTCGCAGCAGTCACCCTGCTCGGTGCATGCGGCAATTCCAACAAAAAATCAACATCCCCTGCCGGAGCGGTCTCACTAAACGCTGCAACGGCAGTGGGCATCAATGTTTGCACCACCTGCCACACTGTGGCGACGACAGACTGGCTCACCAGTAAGCACGCAAACGCCGAGGACGGCACCAGCAGCGCGGGCTCGCCGACGCTTGGCGGTAATTATACTCCGGGATCATGCGGGCAGTGTCATGACCCGAATGGCGACAGCGCCTATATCATCGCGGCGGGTTATATCGGAAGCGTCGCGCGGCCGGTTGTCGGATGCGAAGCCTGCCATGGGCCGGGAAGCCTGCATGCGAACTCCGGCGGGGCTGGAGCGATATCCCTTCTTTCCGGCACGTATGCTTCGACATCGATTGGATCGACGACGGTTTCCGGCCAGTTTATCATGTGCACGAATTGCCATGAGCTTTTGGATTCATCGGGAACGACGACGAACCCGAATCCAGCGCATTTAACAACAGCGCCTACCGGAACTCGGTTCTTCATCACGGACACTCATTTTGCCACACCCGGCAACTGGCCTGCTCCGGATTATAAAAACGTTGCAAACATAACCGGCTACGCCATGGACTTTGCGGACGAGCAGGTATGCACGACCTGCCACAACCCGCACAAGCCTGCGACCCAGAACCGGGAATGGGCCCAATCAGCACATGCAGATAAAAATCCTATCAATTTGAATTCTACCACTCCGCCGACAGGCTACTTCAGCGGCGCATGGGCGCATTACAACTGGTCCTGTAACGGCACGTCCGGCTTGGCGTGCGGGCCCACCGATACGGCTACCGCCACCAGCACACCGAAGGCCAGTGATCTCCGCGCATGCCAGCGTTGCCATACGACTTCCGGTTTTGTTGCTTATGCCGATGCGCTCCGCACCGGTAATACGCAATCGGCCTCCGACATACGGAACGGTTTCTTGTCTCTTGTGGCTTATACCGCCAAGTTCAAGCCCGAGATGCTGAAGTGCAATGGCTGCCATACGGACAACAGGGGGAATCTCAGGAACCCCGGGGCGATCACGGCGAATTATGACTTTGTTTCGGGCAGCACGTATGCCAAAGCGTCTCACACCTATCCCGATGTGGCTGGATCCAACGTTTGCATGACGTGCCATGTTGGCCGTGAAATTGGCGACACGATCAAGGGTCTGAACGACCCTGCGCTGTTGTCAGCGGGAACGATCTCAACGTTTGACTTCAGCAATAAAGGGTTCATCAATTCCCATTACCTGACGGCCGGCGGCCAGGTTTTTACCGTTACCGGCTATGAATTCGACGGCAGGCCGTACAATAACACCCCTGAATACCGGCATGACAAGATCGGCACTCCGGCGACACAGCAGCTTGCTCCTTTTGTGAACACCGGTTCGAACGGCCCCTGCATTGGGTGTCACATGTCCCGACCGAACAAGAACGGGGACCATTTGTTCCTGCCGGTTTCCCGGAGCACCACGACGATCGGCCAGGTGACTGGAATCGCAAGTGAAGTATGCTTTAATTGCCACGGCCCCTCGCCCCAAATTATTCTCGATATGGTCAACGAGGAGAAGCGGCAATTTCTGGGGGCGATGGAGGCGCTCAAAGACCAGCTTCTGCTGCAGCGTGGATACAACTTTTCTCCTAATTATCCGTATTTCTTTACGACTCCCTACGATCTGACCTATGATGAACCGATTGCTAGTCCGCACTGCCAGAAAAACCTGCCCATCGAGAACTGGCAGACGGGCGGCACTACTGCATCGTTCACCTGGAATACAAGCACATTGTCCTGCGATTCTACCGTTGGCACACCCGGCATTGCAGGGACCGGTAAAAACAACATGGGTTCTGCCTTCAACTTCAACCTGCTCGAGCATGATCCCGGCGCCTACGTCCACAACCGTATGTACGTCAAGCGGTTGATCTATGATTCCCTGGACTGGCTCGATGACGGTGCTATGAATTACTCGGTCGGCGCGACGCTGAATGCCCTTGATCCAGCGACCTCTTCTTACAAGGCAGAAGCCATGACCTATTTATTGCCCTATGGAGTGCTCGGCATCGAGGCGGAACGGCCCTAACCCACACTTGAGGTAAAGGAGGTTTCACATACATGGAAGGATTCGAGAAATGGAAAAAATGGCTGGCAATCGGGATTCTCGGGGCCTTCTTTGCAGTGGGATGTGCGGCGCTCAAGGAATCGAGGCCGATCTTGCCGATCAAAGAGTACGAAAAGATGATCGCCGGGCGGCTGGACGCGGACTACATCGGCACGGACAACTGCCTCAAGGCGTGCCACGTCCACGACAAAATCAGGCGAGATTTCGATCTCTCGACCATGGGCGCGCAGCTGTCGCGAGAATCCGGAATGCCGCTTGTGAACTGCGAGAGCTGCCATGGTCCGGGAAGCCTCGCCATTGAGGGGCTGACACCGGAAAAAATACAGGCAGATGAGAAGGCGGGAAAGCGCACAGAGTGTGACTTCAAGACATTCATCGACATAAAGAACCTGCCTGCACAGGCGAAGTCGCTCATCTGTCTCAAGTGCCACACCGCAAACGCCACATTCAACCTGCATAACTGGAACGCCGGCGCCCATGCGGTGGCCGATGTGTCCTGTTCAGACTGTCATAACATCCACGCGGGCCACAATCTGAAGGTGAGACCCAGGGACACGGCCGAGATGTGCGAGCGGTGCCACCAGGATATCAAGGTTGCTTTCACGCTCCCGAACCATCATCCAGTTCCGGAGAAAAAAATTTTTTGCACGGATTGCCACGATCCTCACGGCGGCAGCACAGAGAAAGGCTTGAGAAAGGATACGGTGAAGTCCACGTGCACACAGTGCCATCCTGAGAAGGAGGGACCGTTCGTGTACGAGCACGCAGACCTGATCGAGGACTGTCGTAACTGCCACACGCCGCACGGTTCCGTGAACAATAACCTGCTTATTCTGCGCGAGCCGTACCTCTGTCTTCAGTGCCATCCCTCGCACCGGATCAGCAGCACGACGACAGCGGAGACCAAACAAGCATACTATCTGCGGTGTTCGGACTGTCATTCTCAAATCCATGGTTCTGATCTGCCTTCGCCAAGCGGCAGGGGCAGTTTCATACAGTAAAAGGAGCCTCGACTATGAAAAAGAAGTTGATGATCCTGTTGACTTTTGTGCTCTGTGCCGCTTCCGTCAGGGTTCAGGCAGCAGGCACCGCGCTGCCGGAGCTCCCCACCATCGAAGCACCACCTGCGGAGTCCCCGGGGGTTGTCTTGAACACGAGGCTTGGACTGGGCTATCGATTTATATCGCAGGAGGGCAATCCATCCCATGCCGGGGAATATGAGTATCTCAAGTCTTCTGGTGTCGGGTCGCTTGACTTCGAATGGGATACACTTCCGCACCGCTTCAGGCTGGAATCCTATTATCTGAACTCCAAGGATTATTTCGGCGAACTGGACTATGCGTTCAAGGACGCCGTGCTTTTCAACATGTACACGCGGGGGATGTACCATAACCTGGACCACTACAGCTTCGGCCCGGACGATCCGACCACGCCATCACCGAGTTTTGTGGATAAGAACCCCCATGATGTCTATGCGATCGAGGACAAGATGCAGAGGGCATTTATCAGGTTCAAGACCCCGGATTTCCCCTTCCACCTCTTTGCTGATGTGCAGACCCTTGACCAGGAAGGGCTGGCCCAGCAGCGGTTTCTGCGCGGCTACACCGGAGGGCTGGACAAGGTTTCGCAGTCGCGGAACGTTGACTGGCAAACCCAGAACGTCAGATTGGGAATGAACAGTCATCTGGGTCCTGTCGAAGCAGAGTATAGCCACGAAGAGAAAAAGTTCCAGGTGAATTCAGCGAAAGCGCTCTACGATTCCTATTCCGTGCCGAACATGATCATTCCGCACAATGAGGTGCCTGACCTGAAGTCCTCCCAGGACACGGTAAAGCTCCATACGACATACTCGGGCGGATTCGTGGCTTCTGCAACCTATTCGGACGGAGACAAGAAGAATGAGGACAGCGGCGCCAAGGCTGATTTCCGGAACGCCGCCGCAGACATCACCTTCATACCGGTCCCGAGCGTATCGCTCTTTGTCAAGTACCGGCACTATGATCTCAATACGAGCAATCCTGATACGGTGCTGATGCCAGGTCTCGGCGCGACGTATGCTGTCCGTGATTCCCTGTCGTCAACGCGGGACCAGCTGAGCGGCATCATCCGATATCGGGTGAACGCGAGACTGACGGTAAGAGGGGAGTATGTGTTCGATACCATTAACCGGGACCCGTCGAGCGGTGGCATCCTTTCGCCGCTCCAGATTTCGCCGGTACCAGCAGGCAGTGGCCCGAATTTCTGGGACGTCGCTCATCGGACAACGAAAAGTACTGAGAAGATCGGAATCACCTACCGGATCATGAACAAACTCTCCCTCCGGGCGGACTACAGTGCCACGCAAGTGACCGATCCGGCCTATGCGAACGATCCGGACCAGATCAATTCAGGCACGGCCACGGTAACCTGGACACCTGCCCAGCGGGTCATCGCTCTGGTGAGCTACGGGGGTCTTCGGGAGAAGCGCAGCGACCTGTCAGCTCAGCTTGGCGGCGGAAGCATGAAGGTGGACCGCGACCAGGCGCTCGGCAGCCTCACGTTCCTGGTGGGCAATCGCTCCTCGGTGACCGCCAGCTATTTGTACTTCAGGAATAATCAGTCTCAGACCCTCACCGTCACTGATGGAACAGGAGCTTTCATCCTGGAAGACGGCGTTCCTTATGGGGACAAAGCCCAGATCTTCTCCCTGTCCGCGAGCGTTGCACCCTCAGAGGGTGTCATGTTGACCGCGGATGCGAGCAAATGCTACACCCACGGCAACTTCCGCTTGAATGGCACGGTCCCTAACACAGCGGGGATCGATGTCCTCTCGGATATGAAGGTCGTTGAGGATATCTATGGAGCGAGCGTGGCGGTACAGCACAGTAAGTACCTCAGCAGCGAGCTCCGGTTCCAACAGCGGCATTATGATGATCAGATCGATAATACTCAGGACGGTAAAGTCAGCACGGTCATGGCCACCGCATCCATGAAGTGGTAGCGGGCGCGACGATGAGACGAATGCAATGGATACTGATTGCCGCATTGCTCTTCCAGGTGGCCCCGGCCCCGGCAGCTGATAAGACCGTGGGTGTGGTCATGTCGGGGAACATCGGATACTATCAGGAAATACACAAGGCATTTCAGGCCGCCCTCGTAAAAGAGGGGTTTGACCATCGCACGGTCGACATCCTGCTGCAGATGCCTTCCCCTGACCCGATGTCCTGGACGAATGCGGCGCGCAGGCTGGCGGTTGCCGAGGTGAACGTGCTGGTCACTTACGGCGCGCCCGCCGCACTGGCTGCGATCAGGGAGGCGAAAGGCATTCCGATCGTCTTCGCCGGTGTCTACGATCCGAACGCAGTGGGCGTCTCGGCCAAGAATGTCACCGGTATCAGCTCCGCTGTGCCGATGACGAGCCTGCTGAAGTATGCAAAAAAAATCATGCCATTTACCAGGCTTGCCGTCGTCTACAATGAGCAGGAGCCCGATTCGGTGCGGCAGGCGAATGAACTGACGCAGCTTGAGAGCCAGTTCGGGTTCCAGACCGTCAGGATGGCTGTCAGGAGATCCGCAGACGCCGGAAAGCTGGTGTTCGCGCGCAAGGCGGACGCGGTGTTTATCTCGGTAAGCGCGGTGGTGAACGAGGCGATTGACGTTTTTGTGAAAACCGCGCACGACGCAAAGGTGCTTACCATCAGCCAGACCGGCGGCACCGCGGAACACGGGGTAATCCTCAGCCTTGCGCCGAGTGCGACGGAGCAGGGGAAGGCGGCGGCACGGCTTGCCGCGCGGATGCTGAAGGGTGGGAACCCCAAGGGCATGCCGGTGGAGTTCCCAAAACAGGTGGAACTGGTGCTGAATCTCAAGGAGGCGAGAGAGCTCGGAATCAAGGTGCCTTTTGATCTCATTACGGATGCAGCGAGGGTGCTCAAATGAAAATACGATTATCATCCATGAACCTCAAAACGCGGGCCATGGTGGTCGCCGCCGCTGTCCTGTTTCTGGTTATGGCCGTAAATACGCTCGTCACTATCTCCGTGGCCACGAGCAAATATCATGAGGCGCTTATTGCGCGGACCACCGCGCTCGCGGAGGGGACCTGGAAGGACATCGCCAAGGCAATCGGGTTCGGTATTCCGTTGAGCGCGCTCGATGGGATGAGTGACAAGCTGCGGGGCATGATGGAAACAGACAGAGATCTCTCAAGCGTGATGATCATGGACGCCGATGGCAAGGTGCTTTACGCCGCCGATCGGGGCCTTGACAACACCGTTCCGGGCGATGAGCCGGGAAAGAAGGCCCTTGCCGCGAACGAGCCTATAGTGCAGCCAGACGGTCAGGATGGCCGTCAAGCAGCCTGACGTGGGAAAATATGATCGCGCGTGTTCACGCATCAGAACAGGTCGAAACAGCAGGAAAGCTTACCGTTAAATAATCGGTAAAGTGATTTGCGGTCTAGACCTCTCAAATTGCACACTTACTATAACTGAAAAAGTGAGAAGGAGAACTGTGTTAATGAAAAAAATTATTAATAGCAATATGTCGTTAGCTTCGAAAATTGGTACCCTCATTGTTATAGTTGTATTTATCGGTATTTCTATATCGGTAATTGTGACTGGCTATACAATGAAATTAATTGTTACTCGAGAGGTAGAGAAATCGACGTTGGAAATCACAAGAGATACTGTTCTGAATTCGCTTACAACGATGATGACGAGTAATGATATTAAAAATACAAATAAATCATTCATAGATCAGATGAAGAAGATCATCGATTTGAAATTAATCAGGTCAGATAAATTAAACGAACAATATAACACTGATGAAAAAAGCTATTCAAAAGATGATATACAATCGGAGGTCCTCGACAAGGGAGAACAAAAGATAGTCTTTGAAGGTGATACCATTAGAGGGGTTTTCCCCTATATTGCAAAGCGAGATAGTATTGGTAGAAACTGCATGAACATGAACTGTCACAATGTGCCCGAAGGGACGGTCCTTGGAGCTGTCGATATAAAAGTACCCCTCAGCGAGTCTTATTCAAGAATAAAAAAAATACAAGGGATATTTGTCCTTTTGGGTCTTGCAGGAATATTGACGCTTTTATTTGCTGTCCGTTACATATTGAAAATCACGCTGCGGCCCATCGCGGAAATGTCGAAAATCGCCAGCATGATGGCGGCAGGAGACCTGTCGCAGGAGATCGCCGTTAATGTTAAAGGACAGGACGAGATTGCCGAACTGGGCAGCGCCATCAATACGATGTCGTCCAGCCTCAAGGAAATGCTGCGCAAGCTCGCGACAACCGGCGGCGACCTGACCGAGGCAATAGGTGTGATGAGCGGCGCCGCGGCCAAAATGAGCCAGGGATCACGCGTCCAGCAGGAAGCCACAGAACAAACGGCGATGGTCGTGAATGAAATGGTCGCTTCGATCCGCGGCGTTGCTGACAACGCCAGCGATATGTCCCGGGTGGCCGTCGACGCCTCGTCTTCGGCGTCCGAAATGGCATCATCGATCGAAGAGGTGTCCAGAAATTCGGGCGTGCTCGCAGCGGCCGTTGAGGATACAGCCTTATCAATCGAGGAGATGATCGCCTCGATCAAACAGGTGTCGGAGAATACTGACACGCTTTCCGCATCAGCGGAGCAGACGTCATCGTCCATCACCGAGATGAGCGCTTCGGTGAAGGAGGTCGAGCAACGCGCCGTCGAATCGGCCCGCCTGGCGGAAAAGGTCTCCCTTGACGCCTCGGAGCGCGGGAAATCCGCGGCTACGGAAGCGATCAGGGGCATGCAGAACATCAAGGAGACCGTCGAGGCCACCGCTACGGTGGTGAACCGTCTCGGAAAGCGATCACACGAGATCGGACAGATATTGAAGGTAATCGATGAAGTGACGGACCAGACCAGCCTGCTCGCCCTGAACGCCGCCATTCTCGCGGCACAGGCCGGTGAGCACGGCAAGGGCTTCGCGGTCGTTGCCGAGGAGATCAAGGACCTCGCGGAGCGCACGGCCGCGTCCACCCAGGAGATCGCCGGCCTCATCGCGTCGGTGCAGGAGGAGACCGCCGAGAGCGTGCAGGCCATGGGCAGAGGGCTCAAAGCTGTCGAGAGCGGCGTCGCGCTGGTGAACGTGACCAGTGAGGTGCTCGAACAGGTATCGAACAGTTCGCGGCAGTCCTCGGACATGGCCCGGGCCATCGAAAAAACGACTGCGGAGCAGGCCAAGGCTGTAGCGCAGATTACCGATACCTCAATCAACATTGCGGGCCAGCTTGAGCAGATCGCCGGCGCGTTGCAGGAACAGCGCCAGGGGAGCGAACGGATCGCACAGGCGGCGGAACGGATGCGTGACCTTACCCGGCAGGTGAGGACCGCGACCCAGGAGCAGACCACGGGCAGCAGGCAGATCGCTAATGCTGTCGAGTCGGTCACCGTGCAGGCCGCCCAGTCAGCCCGCTCTACGCAGGAGCAGAGCCTTGGCATGCAGCAGATGAGCGAGGCGATTACGCGCATTCAAAAGATCACTCAGGACACGGTTGACGTGTCGATCGAAATGGATAAGGCGGTGCAGACGCTCAAGTCAAAAGCAGACGCGCTCCAGGCGGAGCTGAAAGGCTTCAAGTTCTAATAACGGAAGACAGAGGACAGAAGACGGATCGTTAAAGAACAGACTCAGATTCTGCCGTCTGATTTCTGATAGCCTGTCTTCTGGCTTCTGTTTTATCAGGAGGGCTCGTGGGTAGTGGTATAAGACAAAAATTTATATTCCTGATCTTCACCGGTCTGTTCGTGACCATGGGGTTGATCGGGACGTACCGGTATTTTATGGAGAAGCGGGACATTATGGTCACTACCCGCATCCAGGGGGAACAGACAGGCAAACTCATGGCCGAGTTTGCCGTACCCTCTCTGCTGACGTCGGATTACAGCGGGCTGCACTCCATGGCCAGGAATTTCATGAACAGGCCCGATGCCCAGGAAGTGACCATTATCGACCGCGAAGGGCGGCAGCTGGTCCACCTGGCCAGGCCTGTTCTTGCGAAGAACCGCATCGCAGTGACCGCGCTGCCGATCCGATCGGACACCGCGAAGCTCGGCGAGCTCCTCATTGCCGTGTATCCGGCGGACATGGAACACAGGCTCAGCGCGTATGCCCTGAGCGCTCTCCTCGAATACCTTTTGATCTCTCTCATTCTGGCGGAAATCCTTTTCTTCACCGTGACCCGTACAATCACAAAGCCGGCCAGGGAACTCAGCAGCGCGCTCAAAGAGGTAATTGACCAAAAAGATTTTACCCGGCGCGTTGCAGCGCATGGAGGGGATGAGATCGGCGATCTGGCGAACGGTGTAAACTACTTGATCGCCCGCATCGAGCAGTTCATCATCGAGATGGGCGCGATTTCCACGCGGATCAACGAATTGAGCACTACGATCTTGTCGGACACGCGGGAGGTTAAAAAGAACGCCGAGGTAGAGTCCGGGGCCACCATGAGCGTATCTTCGTCGGTTACGGAGATGTCCTCATCCATACAATCCATTGCTGAAAGCGCTGAAAGTCTGTCGGTTTCGGCTGAAGAAACGTCATCAGCTATTCTCGAAATGAACGCCTCCAATCAAGAGGTCGCCAGCCACACGTCCGAACTCGCCTCGTCGGTTGAGGACGTGACAACGTCGGTCACCGAGATGATCGCTTCGATCCGCGACGTGGCCGGCCATGTCGAGAGCCTCTCCTCGGCGGCTGAGGAGACCTCGGCTTCGGCGATCCAGATCGAGGCCACGGTGCGGGAGGTGGAGCGGGCTGCCAAGGAGTCGACCGGATTGTCGCAGCAGGTGTCCCGGGAGGCGCAGGACATCGGGGTGAAGTCCATTCATGCCACCATCAGCGCCATTGATGCGATCAAAGACACGGTCGGGAAATATGCCGACACGGTCACGAGGCTCGGGAAGCGCTCGGAAGAGATCGGTAAGATCCTCGGTGTGATCGTCGAGGTGACGGAGCGCACTAACCTGCTGGCGCTGAATGCATCCATCCTCGCGGCCCAGGCAGGCGAGCAGGGCAAGGGATTCGCGGTTGTGGCCGAGCAGATCAAGGCGCTGGCCGACCGCACCGCCGGCTCAGCCCAGGATATCGGGAATCTCATCGCCTCAGTGCAGCGCGAGGCCAAAGAGGCCGTGACCGCCACATCGGGCAGTCTCATCGCCGTGGAAGAAGGCGTGCGGCGTTCTCAGGAGGCCGGTGCGGCTCTGGACAAGATCCTTGCGAGTTCGAGCCGCTCGGCGGAGATGGCCACCATGATAGAACGGGCCATGACCGAGCAGTACCGGGGCATCAAACAGGTGAGCGAGGCAGTCATGAACGTCAAGCAGAAGATGGAACAGATAGCCGGGGCTACGCAGGCCCAGACGAGGGGTACGGAGAACATCCTGAGCGCTGCCGAGGAGATGCGCACGATCGCGCGCCAGGTGCGGACCGCCATGACCGAGCAGGGCCGAGGTGGCAAGCAGATCGCGGTGGCGGCCGATAACGTTACCCTGCGCGCCGGTAAGATCGCTGCCGGCAGCCGTGAGCAGCGGCAGGCCATCGGTCAGATTCTGGAGTCCCTGGAGCGGATCCTGGACCTCCCGCGTCAGAACATTACGCGCGTCGACGGCATGGCCGTTGCGCTCAAGACCATAGGAGAGCAGGCGGAACTGCTCAACCACGAGATCGCTATGATGAGTACATCCAAAGTGAAGGACACCGCCGGAATATCGGAAGCGGGGTGATGAAAATATGCTGACCATGATAAGGAGATTTTTTCTGGAAGGCAAGGGAAAGGCACTGAAGGACGGCATTGACTCCAGCATGGGTCTCAAGATCATGTTCGCACTGATCGGCGCTATCTCCGTGCTTTTGGTCTTGAGTACGGTTTTCATCGCGCACATGCTGATGGATGAGCAGTATCGGGCATTGGAAACGCGGGGCCGTGAAATGGGCCGGCTTCTCGGCAAGGCCGGCACTGACGCTCTTCTGCACCGGGACATCCCTGCGCTCGACGGTCTTGTCGCGGAAACAGTGAAGTCCCCGGACATGCTTTACGCCTATGTAACGGACTCGTCGAATGTGGTCCTGAACAATGCCTCTGTCAGCTTCAACCGCGCCCATCCCGATGTGAAGGAATTTCTCGCTCAGGAAAAAATCGAAGATGTGGCAACGCTCGCAGCGAAGGCAAAGGAGAAGCTCGATCCCGATCGAGGTACAGGTTGATGTCAAGACCGGTGTCACCCGCCTCGGCATGGTCAGGATGGGATTTTCACGCGCAGCGGTCCGGAAGGACGCGCGTGGGACGTGGTATGGCTGCTTATCGGGACCAGTGCCCTGATCATCGGCGTCCTCGCCCTGATGATCTACCTCATGGTGCGAAGCATGATCGTTCTGCCCACGAGGGAAGCGGTGACTGTGGCCTCGAACATTGCGGCAGGGGACCTGACGCAGAGCGTGCGCGTGCGGTCGATGGACGAGCTCGGGATGCTCGGGCGGGGTCTTAACCGCATGATCATCGGGCTCAAGGGCATGATCGAGAACGTGCGGGAGGCGGCCCGCAAAACAGCTGACAATCTGGGGAGAGGTGAAGGGGACCTCCCAGGAGATCACCGGCGGGAAGCAAAGGCCAGGCGGAGGCAGTGGAAGAGGTGGCATCGTCGGTGAATGAAATGCACTTCTCGCTTAAGGAGATGGCAGGCAATGTCAAAGACCTGTACGCTAACTCGGAGACGACCTCCTCATCGGTGATCGAGATGGCGGCATCGAGCGATGAGGTCGCGAAAACCATTGTGCAACTGTCCACTGCCATTGAAGACACGTCCACCGCCATCATTCAGATGTCCGCCGCGGTCCGCCAGATCGCAGAGAACGTTGAAGTGCTTTCATCGGCCGCGGAAGATACGGCGGCCTCGGCGACCGAGATCAGCGCATCCGTAAAAGAGGTGGAATCCAATGCGAAGGAGTCCGCCGCGCTGGCCGAAGCCGTTGCCTCGGATGCCAAGCAGCTTGGAATGCGTTCCATCGAGAAGACCATAGAAGGCATGAGCCGGATCGAATCCACGGCGCGCCGTACCGCGGATGTGGTGAACCGCCTGGGAGAGCGTGCGGAGAACATCGGCAGCATCCTGACCGTCATCGAGGACATTACCGACCAGACCGGGCTTCTCGCGCTGAATGCGGCCATCCTCGCGGCGCAGGCCGGCGAGCACGGCAAGGGATTTGCGGTGGTTGCGGCCGAGATCCGCGAACTCGCGAATCGCACCGCCGCTTCGACAAAGGAGATCGGAAAGCTGATCACCTCGGTGCAGGAGGAGTCTCGCGAGGCGGTCGGGGTCAATGCGAGAAGAGGTTTCAATGGTGGAGGACGGGGTGCGGCTTGCCCGAGATGCCAGCGGCGCTCTCGAAAAGATCGTTGAACGCGCCGATCAATCTGCGGGACATGAGCAGGAGCATCAACAAAGCCGCGACAGATCAGGTCCGGGGCGTCAGGCAGGTGAGCGATGCTGTCGACAAGATCAACGAGATGACGCACCAGATAAGCCAGGCCGTGAATGAGCAGAAGATCGGCAGCGAGCAGATCACGAGGTCATCGGAAAAAATGCGCGAGCTCACGCGCTTTATCAGGACCTCAACGGAGGAACAGGCAAAGGGCAGCAAGGACATTTCCGCCGCGGTCGAGAACATGAGCGCGAAGATCGGCATGGTGAACAGGGCCGCCGGCGAAGTACAGGCCGGAAGCGACCTCATTGTAAAATCGATCGAGCGCATCAAGGAAATCGCGAGATCGAACGCCGATCTGGCGGCGGGACTGAACGTGGCCATGGACGTGATGGCCAAACAATCGGAATCGCTCAATAAGGAAATCTCGAAGTTCAGGACAGAGGTGCGTGAAGGGAAGTAAGGCGTGCGGGTGACTGTTCAAGAGGGCCGAGCAATACAGTGACAGGTTTGTTAGCATGTCCATACCTGGCGGTGAGTGTTATCTCTAACATAGGTCCAGGGTCATCAGGGGCGGGGGGCAAGGGTTGTGAAAAGCATGTTTTCAAAAGTGAAAAAGGATGTTGTGGTTGACGACGCGGTCCATCTCGTGACTTTCAAGGTCGGCGGCGAGGAGTATGGCGTGGATATCCGGTGCATAACCGAGGTGGTGCGTCCGCTCAAGATCACTCCGCTTCCGCATATGCCGGAGTTCATTGAGGGCGTGGTCAACCTTCGCGGCACGATCATCCCGATCGTGGACCTGCGTAAGCGCTTTGCCCTTTCCCGGATCGTCGACAATCCCAGGAAAATGCGCATGCTGATCACGCAGGGCGCCATACCCGGGGCATCGGGAGCTACGCCGGAGGCGTTGCTCGGGCTGGTGGTGGATGGCGTGCAGGAAGTGCTCTCATGTTCCCGGGAAAGACATCGAACGGACGCCGGAGGCCGCGAAGGGTCAGTATGCCGGGTTTATAACCGGTATGGGCAAGGTGGGCGATCGGCTCATCATTATCTTCGATATCACGAAGATCCTGAGCCAGCAGGAGCGCTCAGCGTTGGCGGAGGCGGGTCATGCGGGATATTGAGGCCCTGGGCACTAAGCTTCAGAGCTCTGACGCGGAAGAACGACGGGAGGCTGCTGTGGATCTCGGTCGTGCGGGCAGGACGGCGGTTCCCCTGCTCTTACGCGCCATGGCGGACATGGACTGGCGGGTGCGCAAGACAGCGGTCGAGGCGCTGGTGGCGATCGAAGGGGAAAGCGTTATCACCGGTCTGATCGACGCACTGAAAATCGACGATAACGCCGGTGCCAGGAACTCGGCCATCGAGGCCCTTATTCAGATCGGAGGGCCCGCGCTGGATTACCTGCTCCCCATTCTCACCACGCCGGATCCGGATGTGCGGAAGTTCGTCATCGATATTCTGGGTGACATCAGGGATTCCCGGGCTGTGCCCGAGATGATCACCCGGCTCACGGAGGACGTTGACGAGAATATCCGCGTTGCTGCTGCCGAGGCCCTGGGAAAGATGCGTGACCCCCGGGCGGTGGATGCCCTGCTGGCTTGCCTGAACCGCCGCCAACAGGGCTGGCTTGACTACGCCGCGGCCGAAGCGCTCGGCGAGATCGGCGACCAGCGGGCGCTCGAACCGCTTCTTGCGGCGCTCGACCGGAGCAGTCTCCGTGAACCGGTCCTCGAGTCGCTCGGCAAGATCGGCAATGCGAACACCATCGATCCGCTCATTGTGAGCCTTGCAGACGCGCTCAGGATCGTGCGCGATGTCTCAATCATCGCGATCTTCGCGATCTACCGCAAGAGCACCGCGCCGGACCGGATCAGGATCATCGAGTCGGTTCGCGCACGGGTGATCGAGCGGGCCGTGGATCTTTTGGAAGAGACGCTCATCTCGAGCGCCGGCGATCTTCAGAAGGCGGCCATCGTCCTCCTTGGCTGGATCGGACGGGAAAGCTCGGTCCGGAAGCTGCTCTCCCTTTTGAATGAGGAAGAACTCCAGGAGACCGTGGCGCAATCACTCACGCACATCGACAGGGTCAAGGCAGGTTTTCTATTCCCCTACCTTGCGAGTAACAATGCGCTGGTCCGGCGGACCGTGGCAGAGGTGCTGGGGGAGGTCGACGGTGCGGAGGCCGAGGGGCGCCTGATCCCGCTCCTGCGGGATGAGAACGGCCACGTGCGGAGCGCTGCTGCGATTTCGCTCGGCCGTATGCGGAGCCGGATGGCGGTCACGCCGCTCCTTGACCTGCTCGGCGACGAATACGAGAGCGTGCAGGAAGCGGCGATCCATGCACTGGCAGCAATCGGCGATGAGTCCGTGCTCGACGGGCTTACGAAGGACTTCTCTTCTCACGAAGCCTATATGCGCAGGAATATCGTGCTGCTGCTCGGAAAGTTTTCTACCGAAAAGGCCGTTGACGCCCTTGCCTTCGCCCTCAAGGACGAGGAACCGGACGTCCGGAAGGCCGTGGTCAATGCGCTCGCCAGCGCGCCCGGCGCCAAGGCGCTCCGGCCACTTCTGCTTGCCGTCACCGATGATGATCCCGAGGTCAGAATGCCCGCCGCGGAGGCGCTCGGCGCCATGGATGCGTCCGAGGCGCGTGAAGCCCTCATTGCCCTGCTTGCGGATACCGACCTCTGGGTCCGGGCAACTGCCGCGCGGGGGCTGGGCAGGATCGGCGGCGCAAAGGCCGGAGACGTGCTCACGGCTTGCCTTGGCACGGCGTCCGATATTTTTCTTCTTGCTCTCGTGGAGGTGCTGGGCAGGCTTCGCTACGCGCCGGCACGCGATCCTCTTTTGAAACTGGCGGACCACAAGGACCCGGAGGTGCGTAAAACGGTGCTCGCCGCCCTTGACGGATTTGAGGGGAGCGAGGTGCTGTGGGCCGTGCTTGCACGACTGTCGGACCAGCACTGGAGCGTGAGAAAGACCGCGGTCGAGGTGCTCACGCACAGGCGCGACCCGGCGGTCGAAGCGCTTCTCGCGAAGATCGCCGATGGAGATCCGGATACGGCGGTACGGCAGGCGGCGAACGAGGCGTTGGGGAGATAAATGTTTGAAGAGCAGACCATTCCTCTGCCGGACGATGTGTTCAGGCTCCTTCGTGATTTCATCCACGGCTACTGCGGGATATTTTTTGACGATGCGTCCAAGTTCCTCCTTGAACGCCGGCTCTCGCGCAGGCTTGAGCAGCATCACCTCAAGAGCTTCGAGGAGTACTACCACTTCCTCCGCTATGACCGGAAGCGGGAGGAAGAGCTCACCATTCTCATTGACAACCTCACCACGAACGAGACCTATTTCTTCCGGGAAAGTCCGCAACTTCGGGCTTTTTCCGAGGAGATCCTCCCCGAACTGCGCGAACGCCTTGCCGACCGGAAGGCCCTCCGGATCTGGAGTGCCGGTTGTTCCACGGGAGAGGAGCCCTATACCATCGCCATGCTGCTGTTCGAATCCGGGGAGTGGTGGCGCGACTGGCAGGTGGAGATCCTCGGCAGCGACATCAATCAGCGGGTTCTGCACACGGCGCGCAAGGGTGTGTATAAGACGAGCGCGCACCGCGTGACGAGCCCCGAAATGCTGGCGAAGTATTTCATCGAAGAGGACAAGGGCAATTATCGGATTGTTGATAAGGTCAAGGAGCTCGTTTCGTTCAGCTCGCTGAACCTGCTCGATCCGCTCAAGGCCAGCCTGATCAGCAACATGGACATCATCTTCTGCCGGAATGTGATCATCTATTTCGACAAGGAAGCCAAGAAAAAGGTGATCGAGAGCTTCTCGAACAAGCTCCGCGAAGGAGGCTACCTGCTCCTCGGCCACTCTGAATCGCTGATCAATATCTCGAACGCGTTCGTGCTGCGCACACTTAAAAACGACATGGTTTACCAGAAGCCGCTTCGGACGAGGGCTGGGTCGTGAGCGGCGCGCAGACCGGAAAAGGATGATCGCTATGCATAAGAAGATCAGGGCCCTTGTTGTCGACGATTCGGCATACAATCGCACGGTGATCGGGGAGATGCTGGCGAGCGATGCCGGGATCGAGGTCGTGGGGAGCGCGACGGACGGCGTGGACGCCATCGCCAAGACGCTCCGCCTCAAGCCCGATGTGATCACCCTCGACCTCGAGATGCCGAACATGGACGGATTCTCGTTCCTGCGGTGGCTCATGACGGAGCGGCCGACGCCTGTGCTCGTGATCTCGTCGCTTTCCGACAGCCGCAGTGTTTTCCGCGCACTGGAACTCGGGGCCGTCGATTTTCTGGCCAAGCCCGAGGCGCGCATCTCGAAGAGCATCGAGAGCCTCAGGGACAACCTGGTGGCCAAGGTCCATGCCGTGTTGAACCTTGAGATGGCGAAGGTCAAGTTCACGATCGATCTTCTCGCCCGGGAGCACGTTCCGCGCCCGGCGAGGAAAGAGGATGAGATGCCGCGGGAGCAGGGGCCGGTCGACGTGGTGGCGATCGCATCGTCCACTGGCGGGCCGCCGGCGATCCAGGCGATCCTGTCAACACTCCCCGCTGAACTCAACGCCGGCATAGTGATCTCCCAGCACATGCCCGCCGGGTTCACCCGGAGCTTCGCCGAGCGGCTGAACAAGCTCTCGCCGCTCGTGGTGAGCGAGGCCGCGGCCGGAGACCGGGTGAAGGCGGGAACGGTGCACATCGCGCCCGGCGGACATCACCTCATTGTCAGGAAGACCCGCAGCGGGCTGGTGATCGATCTTGCTCCACGGAAACCGTCGGACAAGTACGTTCCCTCCGCCGACCAGATGATGGTGTCCGTTGCCGAGGCCTGCGGCCCGGCCACCCTCGGCGTCGTGCTTACCGGGATGGGCAACGACGGCGTCGAAGGAGTGATCGCCATCAAGGGCAAGCAGGGCCAGTGCCTCGCTGAGAGCGAAGAGAGCGCCGTTGTCTTCGGCATGCCGCAGGAGGCCATCCGCACGGGACTCGTGGACAAGGTGCTGCCACTCGGCAAGATGGCCGCGGAGATTGAAGCGCGGTGCAACCCCAAGCGGGCCGCGCTGTGAGTGAAGCAGCGTCGAAATAATTCTTACGGTAATTCTTGCTTGATAATTTTATCAGACTCAACTATAATTGCGATGTTGCGTATGTTGAGCTTCAGCGACTTCGGTTACCTGAGCAGCCATAACAGGAGGGTATGATGGAAAAGGACTCGGCATCGATCACCAAAAAGGTTGAAGAGTTTCTCCAGGTATTCAAAAAGGGCGAGGAGTTTACCCAGGCGCTTTTGAAGGAGAACGAGAAGCTCAGATACCGGGTCGCCCAGTTCGAGGAAGTGACCAAATTCTCGGGCAGGGAAGGCGATTTCCTGGCACATAACCTGGAAGAGAGGATCAAGTTCCTTGAGGAAGAAAATAGACAGCTGATCGACCGCTATCGCGTTGTGGAAGAGGAGAACAAGGACTTCGCGAACCGTTACATCGAGGTGGAGGCGGAGAACAACAACCTGGCCAACCTGTACGTGGCAAGCTATCAGCTCCATTCCACGCTTGATTTCAGCGAATGTCTCAAGATCATCCTCGAGATCGTCATGAACCTGATCGGCGCAGAGGAGTTCTCGATCATGATGCTCGACGAAAAGACAAACGAAATGACGATCGTGGCACAGGAAGGCATGGGGCCGGAAGCGCGGGCAAGCGTCAAGCTGGGCGATGGGGTCATCGGCTCTGCGGCCAAGGCGGGCGAGTCATTCTACCGCGCAGGCGATCCCAAGGACCTGAGGAGCGTCGACTATCTGAACCCCCTTGTTGTTATCCCGCTCAAGATCAAGGAGCATGTGATCGGCGTGATCGTCATCTACAAGCTCCTGGTCCAGAAGGAGGCGTTCACCCCTGTGGACTACGAGCTGTTCACCATGCTTGCCGGCCATGCGGCAACAGCGCTCTTTTCATCAAAGCTTTATTCGCAGTCAGAGCGCAAGCTCACGACGATCCAGAGCTTTCTCGATTTGCTCAAGGAAAAATAAACGGAGGTTAGAAAATGCCCGAGTATAATTTTCTAGTGGTGGAAGATTCTCCGACAATGCGGCAATTGATCTCCTTTGCCCTGAAGCGTATCCCCGGCAGCAAGATCTTCGAGGCCAATGACGGCATTGACGCGCTCAAGAAGCTCTCGACCCAGAAGTTCGACATCATCCTGACGGACATCAACATGCCGATCATGGATGGGCTCAAGCTCGTCTCCATGGTGCGGAACGACCCTTCTCACAAGGCCATTCCCATCATCATCATTACCACTGAAGGCGCGGACGAGGACCGCAAACGCGGACTCGCCCTGGGCGCGAACGCATACATCCCCAAGCCCATCCAGACGGCGGAACTCCTGAGCGTGGTCAATGGAATCCTGGGGAGCAAGGCGTAGTTTGCAAAACGCCAAAGGCAGGACGAGTGACGATGGACGAGAACCGATATGGGTTCTCGTCTTTTGTTATGCTACCTTATGAATACAAATTGAAAAAACGGATTGGCCACGGATCAATGCAGAGAAGAGTCTGATAGAATCTTTTTTCCCCGGGGAAAGTTCACCCGGAGGATGATGCGCTGTAACGAATGTTGACTCTATGCTATGTTCATCCGCTTTTATCATAGGGTAAATCCGATTCTTCCGTGTCTACATGCCATTTGCAGCTTCCCTCTCCCGTAACTGTCCACACGCCGCCGAGATGTCCCTGCCGCGCGACTCGCGCACCGGTGTGATATAGTGTTGGTCCAGCAGGATCTTTTGAAAATGAAGTACGGTCGCGTCGTCAGGCCTGTCAAAAACACTCCCGGGGAAAGGATTAAAGGGGATGAGGTTCACTTTGCACTTGATCCCCCTGAGCAGTTTGGCAAGCCGCCGGGCGTCTTCCGCCGTGTCATTCACCCCCTGTAACAACACATATTCAAACGTGATCCTTCGCCTCGGATCAAGCGGATAGCGACGGCAGGCGGCAAGGAGTTCCTTGATGGGGTAGCGCCGGTTCACGGGCATGATCCTGTCCCGCACCTCGTCGGTCGTGGCGTTGAGTGAGATCGCGATATTCACCTTCACTCCCGACCTTCCCAGTTTTTCGATCTCCGGTACGAGCCCGCTCGTCGATACGGTGACGCGTCGCGTGGCAAATCCCAATCCCTTGTCCGAGGCGATCACCTGTAATGCCTTCAGCACCTCATCGAAGTTCGCCAGCGGTTCGCCCATGCCCATAAGCACGATGTTCGTGATGCTGCGCTTTTTCTCATGACGCAGGATGCGCGATATTTCCAGCACCTGATCAACGATCTCATAGGCCTTGAGATCTCTGGTAAAGCCCTTGCTCCCGGTGAGACAGAAACGACACGCCTGCTGGCAACCTACCTGCGAGGAGATACAGAGAGTCTGACGGTCCTCGTCGGGGATCAGGACGCTCTCGATGGTGTGTGCATCCTCAAGTTCAAAAAGAAATTTTCTCGTGCCGTCCTTTGAGATCTCCGTCCTGATGATGTTTGGTGTCGAAATAAAAAAGACGGACGAGAGCAGGGCGCGCTCCATTTTGGGAATGTTTGTCATCTCCTCGAAGGAGCGGGCGTGCTGCGTGTATAACCACGTAAGGATCTGGCCGGCGCGAAATTTTTTAAGCCCCCTTTCGATGAGGTCGGCCTGGAGCTCGTTCCGGCCCATGGATTTTATGTTGATCTTTGGAGTGCCCATTCAGTGTGTCCTCAACTTCATTCAGGAATGTAACATTATCGTTTTTTAAAAGCAAGAAATAGCGTGGCTCGTGTGACCTGCAGTGCGCAGGTGGTTCCCGATCCCTAGTCCGGGATAAACGGGATACGCTTATTGACAGGATCGCAGAAAAGATCGGATAATAATTTTTGCATCCCTTCAATCCAATGCCTCCGTGATCTTGTATCAGGGCTCGCCTTTTTCCGCACCGTTTGAGAAAAATATAATACTTCAGAAGTGAAGAATGCCCTGCCAGGGAGCAACAAAAAAGCCTTGACACTTCAGCGTCATAGATGTTATTTTGTCCCTCTATACCAGAGGAGATGTTGTTTGAAAATAGCGATTACCGGCAAGGGCGGAGTAGGGAAAACAACGCTGGCAGGTTTGTTGGCGCGGCTCTATGCGGCCGAGGGCAAAAAGGTGCTTGCGGTTGACGCTGATCCGGATGCGAACCTGGCCTCTGCGCTCGGGATTTCGCCTGAGGTGGCATCAACGGCCCTGCCGCTCGCTGAGCAGTCGGACATGATCGAAGAGCGAACCGGCTCCCGTCCGGGAAGACCCGGCGGCATGTTCAGCATCAATCCCAAGGTGGACGATATCCCGGAGGCGTACGGCATCCAGCATGAGGGTGTACGGCTTCTGGTCATGGGAAAATCCAAAGAGGCCGCTGCAGGCTGTTATTGTCCGGAACATGTACTGCTGCGTCGTCTGATCAGCCACCTTATCCTGCGTCGGGACGAGGTGGTCATCCTTGACATGGAGGCGGGCATCGAGCACCTGACCCGCGGCACGGCCAGCGGCGTGAATGCCTTTATTGTTGTCGTGGAGCCCGGCCAGCGGAGCCTTCAGACCGCGCGTCACGTGGAGAGCCTGGCAACCGGGCTCGGCATCAAGGATGTCTTCATCGTCGGCAACAAGATCAGGCAGGATACGGATAAGGCGTTCATCGCAAAACACCTCACGGGCATGAAGGTCCTCGGGTTCATGAGCTACGCCGATGACACGGTCAGGGCGGACCTTGACGGCAGATCCGCATACGATGCCTCGCCCCGTGCCGTGGATGAAGCGAAGGTCATCAAGGCCGCGCTCGATCAGTTGATGAAGAAGTAAATCCATCACTTGAAAAAAGAGATCAGAAAAAAGGTGCTCGCCGCAAGGGACAGCCTGCTGCCGGGACAGCGAACCGCGAAAAGCCGGGAGATCGAAGAGAGGCTCTTTTCTCTTGCTGAATTCAAGTCAGCGACTATCGTCCTGTTCTTTGCATCGTTCCGGAGCGAAGTGGACACGGGTTCCATGATCCGGCGCGCACTGACCTTCGGCAAGAGGGTTGCCCTTCCCAAGGTAAAAGGCACGGAATTGGCGCTGTACGAGATCGCGAATTGGGACAAGGACGTTTCTCCCGGAGCGTGGGGCATTCCCGAACCTCATGAAGACAGGCCAATCGGACTTGATGAGATCGGTCTCATGATGGTGCCCGGCGCGGCGTTTGACGAGCAAGGCAACCGGTTGGGATACGGCGCCGGTTTTTACGACAAGCTGCTGTCCGCTTTCACGAAGACGACGGTGGCGCTGGCGTTCGAAGCGCAGATCGTTCCGCGGGTCCCGGCTGAGCTTCATGATGTGCCGGTGAAGAAGATCGTGACGGAGAAGAGGATTATAACGGCGCAGAGAGCATAGAAAGAACGCATGGGGCTGAGTGCAAAGGGCAGTGTCTTCTTCATGCGCTACGCACGGTGCGGTTTCACCGATTATGGATACAAACAAAATAGAAAAAGGCGTCAAACTTATCCTCGAAGGTATCGGCGAAGACCCGCAGCGGCCGGGGCTGAAGGAAACGCCCAAGCGGGTGGCCGAGATGTACGGGGAGATCTTCACGGGCATCTCCCTGGACACCGAAAAGCTGCTCACCCCCATGGCCGGCGAGAGCCATGACGAGATGGTGATGATCCGTGATATTCCATTTTATTCGGTCTGTGAGCATCATCTCCTGCCATTCTTCGGCAAGGCGCATATCGCGTACATTCCGGGCGCCGGAAAGATCGTGGGAATAAGCGCGCTTGCAAAAGCGCTTGAAGTGTTTGCAAAACGGCCCCAGGTGCAGGAGCGGCTCACGGCCCAGTTCATCGATCTGATCGTGAGCCACCTGAAGCCCAAGGGTGCCATGGTGGTTATCGACGCTGAGCACCTCTGCATGAGCATGCGCGGCGTGAGGAAGCCCGGCCACCGGGTGGTTACCTCCGCAGTGCGGGGCACCTTCCGGACCAAGGAATCCACCCGCATGGAGATGCTCGAGCTGTTGACCAAGAAAGAGTGAGTGCGTGAACGCGAAAATGCGTGTATGCGTGCACGCAGGGAGGTGTTTCGCATAGACGCTTTCACGCATCGACGTCATATCCGTTTTATTAGGAGTGACCAATGGCAACGGAAACAACATGCATCCCGACAGAGTACCAGCCCTACGGCGCTGAGATCAAGGAAACACGGCCCTATTCACCGTGCCGTGCAGCATGCCCGGCGCATACCGACGTTCAGGCCTATGTGGGTTTGATCGCCCAGGGCAAATATACCGAGGCCTTCGAGGTCATCACGTCGGTGAACCCGATCGCGTCGGTCTGCTCCATGATCTGCCATCATCCCTGCGAGCAGTCGTGCAGGCGCTGCGGCGTGGACGAGCCGCTGGCTGTCCGCCACCTGAAGCGCTTTGCGATCGAAAAGTCCAAGGAATACCGGCGCGCCAAGCGCAAGCTCGTAGCAAAGACCAAGGGCAAGAGCATCGGCATCATTGGTTCCGGTCCATCCGGGTCTGACTGCCGCTCGGGACCTTGCCAACCTCGGCTATGGCGTCACCATTTATGAGCGCCAGCCTGTGCTCGGCGGCATGCTCGCGACCGCGATCCCTCCCTACCGCCTGCCGCGGGAAGTTTTGAAGGAAGACATTGACGATGTTGTATCAAAAGGCATCGAGGTAAAGACGAACTTCGAGGTCGGCAAGAATGCGAAGCTTGAAGACCTCACGAAGAAACATGATGCCGTGCTCATCGCCATCGGCCTGTCACTGAGCAGGTCATTGAACATTCCGGGCGTGGAAGGCCCCGGCGTTTTGCTTGCGATACCATTTCTCGAGGATGTTGCCTTCAACCGGAAGCCGAAGCTGGGAGAGAAAGTACTGGTCATCGGCGGCGGAAACGTTGCCATGGATGTTGCCCGCTCCGCCCGCAGGCTCGGTGTGAAGAACGTGGAAATGGTCTGCCTCGAGAACGAAGAAGAGATCCCGGCATGGAAATGGGAAGTAGACGAGGCGGTTGAAGAGGCGATAAAGATCAATTACCGCTGGGGGCCCAAGGCGGTCATGCGCGAAGACGGCAAGGTAAAGGGCCTCGAGGTCACAAAGGTCCTGTCGGTCTTCGACGCGAACAAGCGGTTCAGCCCGACCTTTGATAAGACGGTGACCACACTTCTTGAAGCCGATACGATCATCATCACCATCGGCCAGATGTCGGACCTGTCGTTCCTGAAGGGCGGTCCGGTGAAGGTCGACGAGCGCGGCCGTGTTGAGTGGAACCCGGCGACACAGAAGAGCAGTGCCGGGAACGTGTTCGTTGCCGGCGAGGTTGTGACCGGGCCGGGCTCTGCGATCGCCGCTGTTGCGAGCGGCCATCGTTCGGCTATTGCAATGCATCTTTTTCTCCAGGGAGAGTCGATCGAAGGCAAGCTTCCGGTGCAGGAAAAGGAAAAGATCGCGCAGATGCCGTCGGAGGTCGTGGAAAAGATCGCCAGGCAGCCACGAATGAAGGTCAGGCATCTCAGCCCCGAGGTCCGCGTCAAGACCATGGAGCACTTCGAGGAAGGATTCACCGAGAAGGAGGCGCTCGAGGAAGCAGGGACGGTGCAGGGGCTGCGGCGGCGGCGCCGTGGTGGACCAGAAGAAATGCATGGCCTGCCTCACCTGCATGCGCATCTGCCCCTACGGCGCGCCGGTGGTCACGTCGGTGTCCGAAATACGGCCCGAGTACTGCCAGGCCTGCGGGCTCTGCGCGCCGGAATGTCCTGCCGAAGCCATCAGCATGGTGAGCTACGACGTTCGGGATATCAGAAACACGCTTCCCACGCTTATCGGCAAGGTTGATCCCAAGCCGGCAGGAACCCGTCATTGTCGCTCTTTTGTGTACGCACCATGCGGGGATTCTCGGCCTCGATCTTCCGAGGAACGTGCGCACCGTACTGGTGCACTGTACGAGCAGGATCGATATCCTGGATATGCTGAAGGCCTTCGAGTCCGGGGCCGACGGTGTTGCCGTGGTGCGCTGCAACGACGGGACCTGCAAGTATAAGGATATCGCGCCGCGCGTGAATGCGCGGGTGAAGCGCGTTCAGGACCTGCTCGGCATGCTCAAGATAGAGCCGGGCCGGGTAGAGATCCTCTCCGCGGTCTCGACCAATGGCGGCAATCCTTACGCAGCGGTGTGCGCTGATTTCTCGGAGCGCGTGAAGAAGATAGGGATGAGGGCCGGCAAATAACGGCTCATGCAAATGAGCTCGTCATAAAGGAGTATTACCTATGATCGTCGGATCGCAAAAACCAATCGATGAAATCTGGAGCATGGTAAAGGACTTCAAAAAGGTCCTCGTGTTCGGATGCAACACCTGTGTGGCCATCTGCCATGCGGGCGGAGAGAAGGAGGCCGAGACCATCGCGTCTCTCATCAGGATGAAGGCGTCGCAGGAGGGAACGCAGATGACGGTGAATCACCTGGGCGTGATGCGCCACTGCGAGCCGGAGTATTTTGACCCGGTGATGGACGAGGTTAAGAAGTACGACCTCGTGCTCTCGACTGCCTGCGGCGTGGGTGTGAACTTCCTGTCCGACCGGACCGGAACGATTCCCGTGTATCCGGGCATCAATACTTCTTTCTATGGTGCCGTCGAGGCACCCGGCGTTTTCAAGGAACTCTGCGCCGGCTGCGGAGACTGCATAGTGCACATGACCGGCGGCATCTGTCCTGTTGCACGCTGCGCCAAGACGCTCATGAACGGGCCCTGCGGCGGTACGAACAAGGGCAAGTGCGAGATCAGCAAGGACGTGGACTGCGCCTGGTATCTTATCGTCGAGCGCATGAAGATGCTCGGCACCCTTGAGAAGCTTTCTGCGGTCATCCCTCCGCGCAACTGGTCCACGTCGCGTGACGGCGGACCGCGCAGGATATCGATGGAGCACATACGGGCGTTCGAGGAAAAAGAAGAGGCGAAGGCCGGGAAGTAATAAAACTTCTTCACCACGGAGACGCAGAGACACGGCAGAGATGACTTCAAAGCTTTGAAGTCAGTTCTCCGTGACCTCCGTGACTCTGTGGAAAAAAACCGATTTTACTGTTTATCCTTTTTGGAGGTTTAGATAATGAAAAGCGGAAGCAATCTTGAAAAAGTACTTGCGAGCGGTAATCCCGCGGTCACGGCCGAGCTTGGACCGCCCATGAGCGCAGACGGCCATGAGGTCGTGAAAAAAGCCCAGCTGCTGAAAGGATTTTGCGACGCGGCGAACATCACGGACTGCCAGACCGCAGTCGTCCGCATCTCGAGCATCGCCGCGGCTGCCATAGCGTTCCAGAACGGCCTGGAGCCGGTCATGCAGATGACCTGCCGTGACCGGAATCGCATCGCCATACAGGCGGACCTTCTCGGCGCCGCAGCACTTGGCCTGAAGAACTGTCTCTGCCTTGCCGGAGACCACCAGAAGTTCAGCGCTGCCGGAAAGCTCAAAGGCCATCCGGGCGCAAAGAACGTTTATGACGTGGACACCTGCCAACTCGTCGGTATTCTGAAAAAGATGCGTGACGAGGGTAAGCAGGAAGGCGGAGACCCCATTGAAGTGCCGCCGAAGTTCTTCATCGGCGCTTCCTGGACGCCCATGGCCGATCCCATCGACTTCAGACCGATCAATCTCATGAAGAAAGTGAATGCGGGAGCTGATTTCATCCAGACGCAGGGCATTTACGACATGGAGCTTTTCCGCGGGCAGATGGCAAAGATCCGGAACATGGGTCTCCACGAAAAGACGGCGATCCTCGCCGGGATCATCGTGCCGAAGAGCGCCATGATGCTGAAGTACATGGATTCCTCGGTTGCCGGCGTGTCCGTGCCGAAAGAACTAATTGACCGGATGAACAGGGCAAAGGCTGCCGCGGGTGAAGATAAGAAAAAGATGAAGGAACTTCAGGAGCAGGAAGGCATCAAGATCACGATCGAACTCATTCACCAGGCATTAGAGACACCCGGTGTAAAGGGCGTGCATATCCAGGCGATCGAGTGGGAGAGCGCCATCGAAGGGATCGTCAAGGCGGCAGGATTGTACCCGAGACCCTCGGTGTAATTGCGGATTGTAGATTGCGGAGTGCGGATTGAAAAACAGAATGCGTTAGCCTGAACGTGGGGGATGATTCGCTGGGAATTGTAGATTTTGGGTGTGCGCCCTTTACTCCGCATTCCGAAATCCGCAATTCGTAATAAAACTATGCCAAAGATAACCGTCCTCGACATATATAAGAAAAAGGCCGAAGGCAAGAAGATCACTATGCTCACAGCCTACGACTACCCAACGGCCCAGATCGTGGACCAGGCAGGGATCGATATGATACTCGTGGGGGATTCGCTCGGCATGGTTGTACAGGGAGTTTCGAGCACGCTCCCGGTTACCATGGACGAAATGATCTATCACACGAAGATGGTCACCCGGGGGGCAGTTTCCGCCATGGTCGTGGGTGATATGCCGTTCCTTTCATACCAGACAGGCCATGAAGAAGCGGTCAGGAATGCCGGCAGGTTCTTGAAAGAAGCCGGGGCAGAGGCCGTGAAGCTGGAAGGCGGGTCATCAATGGCCGATGTGATCAGGGCAATCATTTCCGCGGGCATCCCGGTCGTGGCACATATCGGCCTGACCCCGCAGTACATGCACGCCCTCGGCGGCTTCAAGGTACAGGGCAAGGATGAGGCTGCCCGGTTGAAGGTCCTTGCTGATGCGAGGGCGGTGCAGGACGCCGGCGCCTTCGCAGTCGTCCTTGAGGCCCTGCCGGCCTCCCTGGCAAAAGAGATCCATGAGACGCTCCATATTCCAACCATCGGGATAGGCGCTGGTGTGGATTGCGATGGTCAGGTGCTTGTTCTCCATGATCTTTTAGGGCTTTTCGACCGGTTCACTCCCAAGTTCGTCAAAAAGTACGCCAACTTGAAGGAACTGGCGCTCAAGGCGGTGACAGCATATAAACAGGAAGTGGAAAGCGGTAAATTCCCAGCAGAAGAGCATACCTTCAAATAACAACGAATTCAGAGTTGGATTAAAATTTTCCTTACAGCGGTATTTACAAGCAATTTTGAACAGCGATGTTGAACAAATAATTCTTCATTTTGATTGAGCCCCTTTTAGTCTCTTCATAATAATTTCCGGAGAAACCTACGGTACGCTCCTAACAGGTAACGCACAACGGTTGCAGATATAGATAATGTGCAGGAGGCATTTCATGTTCCCTTTTTGTTTGCAGGCTAAAAGCATATCAGATGCCTGGTTTCAATTGATCTATAATATCTTTGATCATTCATATAATCAGAAAATACAGAAAGGTTCCTTTGAAAAGGAACAGCATAGATTGCAGTATCCCGGGATCGCTGTGTTTATAGAGCATCCCTCTGAAGATATGGTTCCCGTTATTCCTCCGGCCTTGGGCATCCCTTCGCCTACTACCATGGAATATATCGATAGCTATTTCGCAAATTATTTGATGGACCCGGAATTAGCTGAAAATGAAACGTATAAGTATGCGAGCAGAATTCAGCATCCAATGCCTAAAGGGGGGACACAATTAGACCGGGTTATTGAGATGCTTAAGGAAACTCCATTAACCAATCAAGCCATCGTGGAGATTGGATCACCTGATGACCACGACGTTTGTGTAGGCAATGATGGAAAACTGGATCCGCCCTGCCTGAGATTGTTGGATTTTAAGGCGATCCCGTATAACGATGAGTTGGTGCTTTCACTCAGTTGTTATTTCCGATCCTGGGATTTGTGGGCCGGCTTTCCGACAAATTTAGGGGGGTTGGAACTTCTTAAAAAATATGTGGCATCCGAAGCAGGTCTGAAGAACGGCCCGATCTACGCGTACAGCGCTGGTGCGCATATTTATGGATATCAAGAAGAAATTGCACGGATAAGGACTTTGCGCAAGAAGTAATTTTATCAATGAAATTTATAACTTAATAAATAAAATTGTATGCAACCGTTTTATTTTTCTTGACTCATTAGAGGAGTGCTGGCTATAATACCACTCCCTATCGCGCATTTTTTATCATTTTTTTCTGGTAATACTAAGGTCCCGAGACTTCTTAAGTGGTTGCGGATTCGTGACAAATCCGGCCCCGGCTGTCTGTATGCGCCGTGCCCGGGGCAAGATGACCTGCGGCAAGATAGAAGAGGTCAGGAAGAAGTTCGGAGTGAATAAGAATACATAGGGTCACAGTAGACAAGAGCCAGGGTTCAGGAATAAATTCATGACCCCTGACGCTGTCCCCTGAACCCTGTAGTTGAGGTCCCATGGGTTTTACCATCGCAGTTGCAGGCAAGGGCGGCACAGGCAAGACCAGCCTCTGCGGCCTGACCATACGATATTTGAAAGAAAGAAAGCGCGGCGCGATACTGGCTGTTGACGCCGACGCAAACGCGAACCTGAACGATGTGCTTGGCGTGAAGGTCCACGCCACGGTCGGGAAGCTTCGTGAAACCTCTCTCGAAGCCATCAAATCCACGGCGCCCCGGCCGGGCGGCATGAGCATGGAGCAGCTTTTCGATTATCAGATCCAGCAGGCCTTGATCGAGGCAACGGGCTTCGACCTGCTCGTCATGGGAAGGCCCGAGGGTTCCGGCTGCTACTGCGCGGCGAACAACATCATCCGCAAGTACATGGACAAGCTGGCCGATACGTATCCCTTCACGGTCATGGACAACGAGGCCGGCCTCGAACATCTGTCGCGCCGCACGACGCAGGACACGGACCTGCTGCTCATCATCAGCGACTCCTCGGTGCGCGGCATCATGACCGCAGGCCGGATCGGCGAGCTCGTAAAAGAGCTGAACCTGAATGTCAAGCGCGTCGGTCCTGATCGTGAACCGCGTCCAGGACCGTGATCTGGACAGTACGCTTCAGAAGGTCATTGACCAGCAGGGTGTGGAGTTCGCGGGATTTGTTCCGGCCGATGAGCTGATCTTTGAATATGATCTGAACGGCAAGCCGCTGATCCAGCTTCCGCCCGAGTCAAGGGCGCTTACAAGCTATTTTACCGTGCTGGACAAGTTGATCCCGTAGGCAGCGACTGATCCGCAGATGACGCAGATTTTTAATTAGAAACAGTTACGGTAGCTCTCCTCGGCGTAATCTGAGCAATCTGCGGATAAACGGATATGACCCCAAAATCCATCGCCATCATAGGCGCCGGTCGCGTCGGCAGTGCCGTGGGTTTTCTGCTCACACGGGCAGGGTATACGGTGACCGCGGTTGCGGCGCGTTCCCCGGCATCCGCGGAAAAGGCCGCGGCCTTTATCGGGGCGGGAACGCCGGCGACGGATGTAGTGAAGGCTGCGTCAAAGGCTGATATTGTTTTTATCACGACGCCGGACGGGGCGATAAAGAACGTTTGCGACAGGATTGCATCAGGAGGCGGGCTTAAGGCAGGTTCGCTTGTCGTACATATGTCCGGGGCCCATTCGCTTGATCTTCTCGATGCGGCACGGACAGCCGGGGCCCAGCGGGCGGTGATCCATCCGCTTCAGTCGCTCGCAAGCAGGGAGCAGGGCAGTAAAAACCTTCCCGGCTCATACTTCCGGATCGAAACGGATCCTGAAGCGCGGGTCATTGCACGGGAGCTCGTAACAGCATTGGGCGGCATCGAGCTCGCGATGCCGAAGTGGAGCCCGGATAACGATTCAGCAGCACTCTATCACGCCGGCGCGGTAGCGGTTTCGAACTACTTTGTTGCGCTTGTTGATTACGGACTGAGGTTTTATCAGGCACTGGGCGCCGGAGAAACATGAGGCGCTCAAGGCTGTGCTTCCGCTCATCCGGGGGACACTTCATAATATTGAGACCCTCGGGATCCCGGATGCGCTTACCGGGCCGATCATGCGGGGAGACGCGCAGACTGTCCGCGATCACCTGCATGCCATGCAGATGCGGACGCCGGAGCTGGTGAGCCTCTACAAGGCACTGGCCAGACAGACAGTTTCAGTGGCACGAGACCGGGGCAGCATCAATCAGGAAACTGCCGAGGAACTCCTGAACCTTGTTGAATAGAAATAAATAGAAAATAGAGATTGAGCGATTGCGTTGATGCTACGGTGACAGGATGATTTGCTCAAGAGCAATTGCCTTAATCTCTGTTCTCTCATTTTGAAAGGAGAATTTTCTGACCATGATAATAATCGGAGAGAAGATCAGTGTAATTGCAAAGAAGGTACGCGAGGCCCTTACGAAGTTCGACCCGAAGCCTCTCCAGGATCTCGCTGTGGCACAGGACAAGGCCGGTGCGCATTTTATCGACATTTCCATCGGCCCGGCCGAAGATAACGGTCCCAAGCTCATGGATTGGGCGGTGAAAGTCCTGCAGGAAGTCGTGGAAAAGCCGCTCTGCCTCGATACGACGAACATCAAGGCCATGGAAGCAGGGCTCAAGGCGCACAACAACGCGTGGGGCGCGCCGATCATCAACTCCACGTCCAATGAGCCGGAGCGCTTCCCGATGATGGAGCTCGCCGGCAAGTACAACGCGAAGATCATCGCGCTCACCCTGGGCAAGGGCAGCATCCCGGCGGATGCCGAGGACCGCTGCGGAATTGCAGCCGAGATCATGGCCCGCGCCATGGAGCATGATGTTCCCTTGGAGAACCTCTTCCTCGATCCGCTCATCCTCCAGCTCGCAACGATGCAGGACCAGGGTCTTCAGGCCATTCGTGCCGTCAAGATGTTCCAGCAGCTGAACGATCCCCCGATGCAGACCGTGGTCGGGCTTTCGAATATCTCAAACGGCGCGCCCAAGCATGTCCGTCCGATCATCAACCGGAACTATCTCACCATGCTCATCTACGAGGGGCTGACGGCCGCCATCATCGATCCGCTCGATAAGGACATGATGGACACGGTCAAGACCACGGAGATGATCATGGGCAAAAAGATGTATGCACATTCGTATCTTGATATGTAAGATATGCCTCGATCTTTCGTGTTGTCTGGTCGACCGGATGCTGCTTTCGTAAGCGCACTGGTGCAACTTTATCATCCATTTTTTATGTTACAATTTGTTATGTTTTTTGTTGTCATGAGAGGCGAAATCTGCTAAGATGCGCAATATTTTTTCGAGGAGGCTATTATGGCACTCGTAATACCGAAAGAGACCTATAGCGGCAAAATCTACAATGTCCAGATCGGCAGCGGAGCAAAAGCGGTGACGATCGGCGGGGCAAGCGCGCTGCCCTTCCTGGGATTCGAGGGAACATTCCCGAACAGGCCGGCCATCGCGATGGAGGTAATGGATATCGCGCCTGATGACTGGCCGGAGACCCTTAAGAAGGCGATCGGCGGCGCCGGGGCCAGTCCTGTTGCCTGGGCGAAGTTCTGCCAGCAGAACGGCGCGGATGTGGTGGCGCTCCGGCTCACGGGAACGCACCCCGACCAGCAGAACAAGAGCCCTGAAGAGGCGGCCAAGGTTGCCGGCGAGGTTGCGGCTGCGATCGACATCCCGCTTATCATTCTCGGGAGCGGTTCTGCGGAGAAAGACACCCAGGTGCTCCAGGCAGTGGCAGCGGCCACGCGCGGGAAAAATTGCGCGATCGGCAAAGCCGTTGAAGAGAATTACAAGACCATTGCAGCGGCAGCCATGGCCAATGATCACAAGCTCATCGCCATGAGCCAGCTGGACGTGAACCTCGCCAAGCAGCTCAATATCCTGCTCTCCCAGATGGGCTTCGACAAAGAGAAAATCATCATGGACCCCATGTCCTCGGCCCTGGGATACGGCCTTGAATATACCTATAGCGTCATGGAACGCATTCGTCTGGCCGCGCTCCTTCAGAACGATCCCATGATGCAGACCCCGATCATCTGTGATATCGGCGCCAACGTCTGGAAGGTCAAGGAGACCATGGCGCCCGATTCCGAAATGCCGGAGTGGGGCACGCTGGAAGACCGGGCGCTGGCATGGGAGGCCGTCACTGCCTCGGCCATGATCACCGCAGGCGCGGATATGCTGATCATGCGCCATCCCGGCGCGGTGGCAAAGGCAAAGGAATTTATTGCCGAGCTGATGGGATAGTCCCCGCGTAGATCGCGGGAAGTGTAAATTGAAAAGTGAAAATTGAAAATTGGAGAATGACTTGCTGTCAGTTTAAAATTTCCAATCTTCAACTTCCAATTCTTTAAAGGTTTTCTTGAAAGGAGTCTATCCATGGCACTCTCTGGTGTTGAAATATTCAAACATCTTCCGAAGACAAATTGCAAGAAGTGCGGCCATCCGACCTGCCTCGCCTTTGCGATGAAGCTCGCCGCAAAGCAGGCGAGCCTTGATGCCTGCCCGGACGCGTCTGACGACGCCAAAAAGATCCTGGGCGAGTCGGCCGCGCCGCCGATCCGGGACATCACCCTCGGTGTCGGAGACAAGGCCGCGAAGGTGGGCGGCGAGATCTGTCTGTTCCGCCATGAAAAGAAATTCTTCAACCCCAACCTCTTCGCGGTCGCGATCAAGGCCTCAGACGCCGGCGATGCTGCGGCAAAGAAGATAGAGGCGGTCATGACCTCCGAGATCGACCGGGTGGGCCAGAAGCTTCGGGTTGACGCCATTGCCGTGACCGACGAGGGCGGCGATGCAGCGAAGTTCGCCTCTGTGGTGAAGCAGGTTGTGGACGGAGCGCCGGGTGTGCCGCTGATCCTGGTGAGCAAGAACCCCGCTACCATTGAAGCGGGCATTGCGCACTGCGCGGACAAGAAGCCGTTGATCTATGCCGCGACCGCCGAGAACGCGGAGGCAATGGCCAAGATCGCCAAAGAGAAGAAGGCCTCTCTCGCGGTCTCAGCAGACGGACTTGATGCGCTCACCGCCCTGTCCGAGAAGGTCAAGGCCCTCGGCGTCGACGACCTCGTACTCGACTCAGGCGCGCGCAAGGCCAAGGACATGATCGAGCACTACACCATCATTCGCCGCGCAGCGATCAAGAAGAACTTCAAGCCCCTCGGGTACCCGGTCATCTCTTTTGCGAACCGCGACAATACCGTTTCCGAGGCAATGGCCGCCGCCATCGGCACGATGAAGTACGCTTCCATCATCATCGTGAACAACGTTGAGAAATGGAAGATGCTCGCCCTGCTGTCGCTGCGCCAGAACATTTATACCGACCCGCAGGTGCCGATGCAGGTCGCCCAGAATGTCTACAAGGTCGGCGACGCGAAGGAAGGTTCGCCGCTCATGATCACCACGAACTTCTCGCTATCGTACTTTATCGTGCGCGGCGAGGTGGAGAACAGCAAGGTGCCGGCGTGGCTCGCGGTCATGGACAACGAAGGTCTGTCCGTGCTCACGGCCTGGGCCGCGGGCAAGTTTACCGCCAGCAAGATCGCCCAGTTCGTCACCGAGAGCGGAGTGGAGAAGAACATCAACCACAAGGAGCTCATCATCCCCGGCTACGTTGCCGTGCTATCCGGCTCGCTGGAAGAGAAACTGCCGGGCTGGAAGATCACCGTGGGGCCGCGGGAAGCGAACCAGCTCCCGACCTTTTTGAAGGCGAGAGCGTAAGGCATTACAACCACCGCAGAGACACGGAGACACGGAGAAAGACAACTAGTTGATTTAGAATTTCTCCGTGACCTCAGTGCCTCCGTGGTGAAACAGATCCTAAATAAGGAGTGTAGCCATGTCAAAAGTCATTGCCACCGGGGCCATTCTGGGCTCCCACTATTACGTGAAGCAGGCCGAGGCACTCGTCGAGAAGGCCATTACCGAGAAAGGCGCGGACTTCAAATTCGAGTTCCCGGATACGGCGTATTTTCTGCCGCAGATGTTCGCCATGACGGGTTTCGAGGTCCGCACCCTTGGCGACATGAAGACCGCGCTTGAGCAAAAGGTGAAGCCGCTCGTCACGGACGTGCCCGACGACCATCTTTACAAACCGTATCTGGGAGAGGCGCTCGACGCGGGCATGGTGACGCTTTTTGCCCAGGAAATGATCATGGCCATCCGCTACATCTACGGTGAGGAGCCCGTGAAGGACGACTCCATCGGCCTCACGTACAACGGGTTCATCTCGGACACCATTCTCCGGAACCTCGGTGTGCAGCTGGTGGACGGATCCATGCCGGGCTACGTGGTGATCGTCGGAGCGGCGGACAGCGATGACCAGGCATTCGAGATTGCCAGAGACCTTCAGCAGAAGAACATTCTTACGCTCCTGTGCGGCAACGTCAACGGCAACAGCGTGACCAAACAGCTCCTCCGGAAGGGCGTACAGCTCGGCTGGGACACGCGCCTGGTGCCGCTCGGCCCTGAAGTGGAGCACGCCATCTATGCCGTGAACTGGGCCGCACGGGCGGGCATCACATTCGGCGGCATGAAGGGCGGCGACTACAAGAAGATTCTCAAATACTCCAAGGACAAGGTATTCGCCTTCGTCATGGTGCTCGGCCCCTTGAACGACCGCATCTGGACCACGGGCGCCGGCGCCATCGACATGGGTTTTCCGGCGATCGCGAACACGGACATCCCGACCATTGAGGTCACCGGCGTAACGATCTACGAAGAGGTGGCCAAGGAGCTTGATCCCGCGAAGCTCGTACAAAAGTGCATCGAGGTGCGCGGTCTCAAGATCACGGTTTCCAAGCCGCCGATTCCGGTTGCCTTCGGCCCGGCGTTCGAAGGAGAGCGCATCCGCAAGGAAGACATGCACATCGAGATGGGCGGACAGCGCACGCCGGCGTTCGAATGGCTGCACATGACGGACCTGGACAAGGTCGAGGACGGCAAGGTTATAATCGTCGGCAAGGATGCCGAGGAACGATACAAGAAGGGCGGCCAGATGCCGCTCGCCGTCGTAATCGAAGTGGCAGGCCGCAAGATGCAGAAGGACTTTGAGCCCGTGCTCGAGCGCAAGATCCATCACTTCGTCAATGAAGCGCAGGGGATCTGGCACATGGGCCAGCGGGACCAGGACTGGTTCCGCGTGAGCAAAGCCGCGCTCGCCGAAGGGTACGTCCTCAGACACTTCGGTGACATCCTCACGACCCAGCTCAAGCACAAATTCAACAACATTGTGGACAAGGTCCAGGTGACCCTCTATGTGGACGAGGCCGACGTGAATGCGAAGGTCGTGGAGGCGCGCAAGGCCTACCTCGAACGCGATGTACGTCTTGCCACGATGACCGACGAGTCCGTTGACACCTTCTATTCCTGCCTCCTCTGCCAGAGCTTCGCGCCGAACCACGTATGCGTCGTGTCTCCCGAGCGGCTCGGTCTGTGCGGGGCCTACAACTGGCTCGATGCCAAGGCCGCCTATGAGATCGACCCGAATGGGGCGAACCAGCCGGTATTGAAAGGCGAAGTCCTCGACGCGATCAAAGGGCGCTGGAAGGGCGTGGACGAGTTTGTTTACACGAACTCTCACCAGGCGCTGGAATATTTCAATGCCTACACGATCATGGACGCGCCCATGACCTCCTGCGGCTGTTTTGAGTGCATCATGGCCATCGTGCCCGAGGCAAACGGCGTTATGATCGTGAACCGCGGCTACACGGGCATGACCCCCATTGGAATGAAGTTCTCGACCCTTGCCGGCACCGTGGGCGGCGGGGCCCAGACCCCGGGCTTCATGGGCATCGGAAGATTCTTTCTCACGAGCAAGAAGTTCCTCTCGGCGGACGGCGGATTCAAACGCATCGTCTGGATGACCAAGAACCTGAAAGAATCCTTTGCCGAACAATTCAAGCAGCGTGCCGAAGAAGAGGGCATCCCCGATCTGATAGACAGGATCGCGGATGAGACTGTGGCGGAGGATTCGGACAAGATGATGGAGTTCCTGACCGCCAAAGGCCATCCGGCGCTCACCATGGACCCGATGTTCTAAAGAATAACATCCGTGAAGCGTGAGAGCGTGAGGCGTGAGGAGAGACAATCCTTATCGCCTCCGCTTCTCCCTTACGGCTTCACATGGCTGCCGGGTAAAATAAAGGCGGCCTTTTTTGTCTCAAGAGGACGAGGATGATGGAAGAAAAACTCGAAGGCATACTGTTGCGGTACCGCGAGAACGAAGGGAACCTGATCTCGATCCTGCAGGACCTCGAGAGCGAATTCGGCTATCTGCGTGAAGACGCGATCACCTGGATTGCCGACCAGCTCGACGTCCCGCTTGCGAGGTTCTACGGCGTCGCGACATTCTATGCGCAGTTCCATCTGAAGCCGAGGGGCAAGAACGTGATCACAGCTTGCTGCGGCACTGCGTGTCACGTCAAGGGTTCCGCGCGGCTGATAGACAGCCTGGTAAAGGACTTGGCCATACCCGCGGGTGAGGACACGTCGGAAGATCTCAAGTTCACGGTTGAAAAAGTGAATTGTGTCGGCGCGTGCAGCATCGCGCCGGTGATCATCGTGAATAAAACAGTACACGGCAAGATGACGCCGGACAAGCTCATGAAAGAGATGAAGACACTGAAGGCGGGAGAGCAACAACAAGCGCAAAATGCAAAATGATAAATGCAAAATGCAGAAATCCGGGTGATGCAGTGTCCTCAATTTTGCATTTTGCACTTTGAAATATCCATTTTGCCTTCATTATAGATAGGTACCGGAGTATTCATGAACAAAGACATATCGATAAGGGTCTGTATGGGCACGGGTGGGATCGCTGCCGGCGGCGTGGAGGTGATGTCCACCTTCGAAAAAGCGCTTGCGGCTGCCGGCCTCCAAGCGACTGTCGAGAAGAACTGCTCGATGCACAAGGTTGGCTGCCGGGGATTCTGCGCCCGTGACGTTCTCGTGGACGTGGCCATCAACGAAAACAAATCCACGTATCAGTACATCAAGCCGGACATGGTCGAGCGTATCGTGAACGAGCACATCGTCGGAGGCGTCCCGGTCGCGGACTGGCTTGTATCCGACGATTACCACACGTTCCACGACAAGCAGGTGAAGGTCGTGCTTTCGGACTGCGGCGAGATCGACCCCGAGGACATCGATGCCTATATCGGCCACCAGGGATACGAGGCCGCGAAGAAGGTCCTCTCGACCATGACCCCTCAGGAGACCATCGAGGTCATCAGGGCTTCGGGTCTCCGGGGCCGCGGAGGGGCCGGTTTCCCGACTGCGGTCAAGTGGGACATGGCGATCAAGGCCCCCGGTCCGAAAAAATATCTGATCTGTAATGCCGACGAGGGCGACCCGGGCGCGTTCATGGACCGCTCCGTAGTCGAAGGGAATCCCCATTCTGTGATCGAGGGGATGATCATCGGGGCGTATGCCATCGGCGCGCCGTACGGCTACGTTTATATCAGGGCGGAGTACCCGCTTGCCGTGGAACGCCTCCACCTTGCCATCAAGCAGGCCAAGGAGCGGGGGTTCCTGGGCAAGAACATCCTCGGTAAAGGTTTCGATTTCATGATCAAGGTAAAGCTCGGCGCGGGCGCTTTTGTCTGCGGCGAAGAGACCGCACTGATCGCCTCCATCGAAGGCAAGCGCGGACAACCCAGGGCCAAACCACCGTTCCCGGTACAAAAGGGACTGTGGGGCTATCCTACGATCATCAACAACGTGGAAACGCTTGCGAATGTGCCATACATCATGCGCAAAGGTGCCGCGTGGTACGCGGCCATGGGCACCGAGAAGAGCAAAGGGACCAAGGTCTTCGCGCTCACCGGCAAGATCCTGAACTCGGGCCTTATCGAAGTGCCCATGGGCATCCCGCTCAGGGAGATCATCTACGACATCGGCGGCGGAATCGAGGGCGGCAGGCAGCTCAAAGCGGTCCAGACCGGCGGTCCCTCCGGGGGGTGCATACCGGTCAGCTTGGTTGACACGCCTGTGGATTATGAATCGCTCGGCAAGGTTGGCTCCATCATGGGCTCCGGCGGAATGGTGGTCCTGGACGAGACCAACTGCATGGTGAACATGGCCAAGTACTTCCTCGAGTTCACCAAGTCCGAATCCTGCGGCAAGTGCGTGCCCTGCAGGGTCGGTACCAAGCGTCTTCTTGAAATTCTCACCAGGATCACCGAAGGCAAGGGCCGGAAGGGCGACATCGAACTGCTCGAAACCCTGAGCAGCGACGTCAAGACGTCGTCCCTCTGCGGACTGGGCCAAACAGCTCCGAACCCCATCCTGAGCACGATCAGATATTTCCGAGACGAGTACGAGGCGCATATCAACGAGAAGCGCTGTCCCGCCGGCGTATGCAAGGACCTCCTGACGTACAGCATAATCGAGGAGACCTGTACGGGTTGTACCTTATGCGCGCGGGTTTGTCCTGTGGGGGCCATTACCGGAGAGAAGAAGAAACCGCACGTTATCAACCAGGACCTTTGTATCAAGTGTGGCGCCTGTTTCGAGAAGTGCAAGTTCAAGTCTATAAAAAAAGGGTAGCATATGATGAATCTCACCATAAATGGCAGGCAAATAACCGCGCCTGACAATGTCAGCATCCTTGACGCGGCGCGGCGGAACGATATCTTTATCCCCACGCTCTGCGATGATCCGCGGCTCGAGCCCCATGGCGGATGCAGGCTCTGCCTGGTCGCGGTGAAGGGCATGCCCCGGCTTGTTTCCGCGTGCACCACGCCGGCGACCGAGGGCATGGAGGTGGAGACCTCGAACGAGCAGATAGAGCGCCAGCGCCGCACCATCGTGGAACTCCTCCTGTCCGACCATCCGAATGACTGCATGGTCTGCGCGCGGGCCGGCGACTGCACGCTGCAGGAACTCGCTTATTTCTACAACCTCCGGTCGAACCGGTTCTACGGTGAACGGCGGCAGTACACCAAAAAGGACATGAACCCGTTCATCGAACGGGACATGGAAAAATGCATTCTCTGCGGCAAGTGCGTGCGCGTGTGCGACGAGATCCAGGGCCTTGGCGCGATCGATGTCGCCGGCAGGGGATTCACCGCCAAAGTAACGCCGGCCTTTGAAAAGGACCTGGATTGCGAGTTCTGCGGCCAGTGCGTCAGCATCTGCCCCACCGGCGCGCTCATCGGCAAACAGTCGCTCGGCAAGGGCAGACAGAAGGACGTGAAGGAAGTTGAGACGGTCTGCGGCTACTGCGGTTGCGGGTGCAACCTCACCCTGCACACAAGCAGGAACGAGGTTATTCGTGTCACCTCGCGGCCGAACACCATCAACGAAGGATGGCTCTGCGTCAAGGGCCGGTATGGCCAAAGTTTCATCAACAGTCCTGACCGGCTCACGACGCCGCTGATCAAAAAAGAGGGCAAGCTCGTCCCCGCTTCGTGGGACGAGGCGCTCGGGTATGTTGCCGAGCGGCTCGGCGCCATCAAGCAGAAACATGGTCCGGATGCCATCGGCGGCCTTTCCTCCGCACGATGTACCAATGAAGAGAACTATCTGTTCCAGAAATTCATCCGCGCGGTCATCGGCACGAACAATGTCGACCACTGCGCGCGCCTCTGACACAGCTCGACCGTGGCCGGTCTGGCCGCCGTATTCGGTTCAGGGGCAATGACGAACTCGATGCAGGAGATCGAGAACAACGATGTGCTGTTCGTCATTGGCTCCAACACCAAGGAGAGCCACCCCATCATCGCGCTCAAGATGATCAAGGCAAAGCGGAAAGGCGCGAAGATCATTATCGCCGACCCGCGCCGGGTGCCGCTGGTGCGGTTCGCGGACATCTGGATGCAGCACAAGCCCGGCACGGATGTGGCGCTTCTGAACGGCATGATGCACGTGATCGTGAAGGAAGGCCTCGTGAAGAAGGACTTCATTGCGTCCCTGACCGAGGGCTTTGATGACGCATTCAGGAAGAACCTGGAAGAGTATACCCCCGAGGCCGTGTCGAAGATCACCGGCGTGCCGGCTGACACGATCATCAAGGCCGCACGCATGTACGGGACATCGGATAAAGCAGGCACCTACTACACCATGGGGATCACGCAGCATGCGCACGGCACCGAGAACGTGTTCTCCATAGCCAACCTCGCGCTCATGACGGGCAACCTCGGCAAGGAGGGCGCTGGCGTGAATCCGCTCCGCGGCCAGAACAATGTGCAGGGCGCTACGGACATGGGTTGCATCCCGAACAATTATCCGGGATACCAGGCGGTCGTCAATCCGGCGATCAGGCAGAAGTTTGAGGACCTCTGGAAGGTGAAGCTGTCCGACAAGGTCGGCATGACCGCTACGGAGATGATCCCGGCTGCTGCAAAAGGAACCCTTAAGGCCCTGTACATCATGGGCGAGAACCCCGCTGTCTCCGATCCCGACACGACACATACGATCAAGGCTCTCAAGGCGCTCGATTTTCTGGTGGTCCAGGACATCTTCATGACCGAGACGGCCGAGCTGGCAGACGTGGTGCTGCCCGGTGTTCCGTTTGCCGAGAAGGACGGGACGTTCACGAACACCGAGCGTCGTGTGCAGCGCGTCAGGAGAGCGGTGAGCCCCCCGGGGGAAGCCAGGGAGGACTCGCGCATCATCATTGACCTCGCAAAAAAAATGGGAGCCGAGATGTCGTACAAGCGCATCGCGGACATATTCAGCGAGATCGGGCAGGCATGGCCCGCGATGGCCGGGATGAACTACGCCAGGCTTGAAGAGGGCGGCCTTCAGTGGCCCTGTCCAACGCCCGACCATCCGGGCACGCGGTTCCTGTTCAAGGACGGTTTCCCGCGCGGCAAGGGCAGGTTCACCCTCGTAACGTACAAGCCCTCCGCCGAGCTTACGGACAAGGACTATCCCTTCATCCTCACCACCGGCAGACTGCTGTTCCAGTACCATACCGGCTCCATGACGAGACGGGTGAAGGAGATCGACACGGTGTCGCACGAGGCCTTTATCGAGATCAATGCCGCTGATGCGAAGGACCTGTCGCTTAAAAGCGGGACGAAGGTGAAAGTCAGCTCGCGCAGGGGTTCCATCACCGTGAAGGCGGTCGTATCCAGACGTCCGGCAAAGGGCGTGGTATTCATCCCGTTCCATTTCAAGGAAGCGGCGGCCAATGTGCTCACGAGCAGCACCTCGCTCGATCCCCTGGCCAAGATCCCGTCGTTCAAGGTATCGGCGGTGCGGCTCGAAAAAATAGATAATTGAGAATAGAAACGTGTGTACCGTGAAGAGAGATTCTGGAAGAGAGACATTCCTTAATCTCTCGACTCGCGATATTCTGTTTTCTCTCAACGACGTGTCGGGGTATCAGAAAAATCAAAATCAACGTGAGCCTATGAAGCTCACATATTTTAAAAAAAAATACAAGGAGGAATGTTTATGCCATTTGATGCAACGAAGTTAGCTGACTGGCAGATTTCCGAGGAAGCGGAAAAAAAGATGCCAACACCCGAGGCGTGGCGGGAAAAACTGGGTCTGCAGAAAGACGAGATGCTGCCCATGGGGCGCCTGTCCAAGATCGACTTCCTGAAGGTCATCAACCGGCTCAAAGACAATCCCGATGGCAAGTACATCGAGGTGACGGCCATCACCCCAACCCCTCTCGGCGAAGGCAAGAGTACCACCTCGTGCGGTTTGATGGAGGGTCTCGGCAAACGGGGCGTGAACGTAGGCGGCGCACTGCGCCAGCCCTCCGGCGGTCCCACGATGAACGTGAAAGGCACTGCCGCTGGCGGCGGCAACTCACTGCTGATCCCCATGACCGAGTTCTCCCTGGGACTTACCGGCGACATCAACGACATCATGAATGCCCATAACCTGGCCATGGTTGCGATGACCTCCCGTATGCAGCACGAGCGCAACTATAACGACGAGCAGCTCAAGAGGCTCACCAGGATGAGAAGGCTTGACATCGACCCTACCCGCGTGGAGATGGGGTGGATCATGGACTTCTGCGCCCAGAGCCTTCGCAATATCATCATCGGCATCGGCGGGCGGCAGGACGGCTTCATGATGCAGTCGAAGTTCGGCATTGCCGTCGGTTCGGAGTGTATGGCCATCCTCTCCATTGCCAAAGACCTCGCGGATCTGAAGCAGCGCCTGAACAACATCACGGTTGCATTCGACAAGAGCGGCAAACCGGTCACCACGGGTGATCTGGAAGTCGGCAATGCCATGGCCGCCTTCATGCGCAACACCATCAACCCGACACTCATGTGCACGGCTGAATACAATCCCTGCTTCGTTCATGCCGGGCCTTTTGCCAACATCGCGGTCGGCCAGTCATCCATCATCGCCGACCGGGTCGGCCTGAAGCTGTTCGACTACCATGTAACCGAGTCCGGCTTTGCGGCCGACATCGGGTTTGAAAAATTCTGGAACGTCAAGTGCCGTATACAGCGGACTGAAGCCCCACGTATCGGTGCTCACCACCACCGTCCGCGCGCTGAAGATGCATGGCGGCGGCCCCAAGGTAGTGGCCGGCAAGCCGCTCCCCGAAGAATACACCAAGGAAAATATCGGCCTGGTCGAAAAGGGCTGCGCCAACATGGTCCACATGATCAAGGTCATCCGCAAATCCGGCATAAACCCGGTGGTCTGCATCAACCGTTTCTATACCGATACCAATGCTGAAGTTGCCGCGGTCAAGAAGGCCGCCGAAGCGGCCGGCGCACGCTGCGCCGAGTCCCAGCACTGGCTCAAGGGTGGTGAAGGTGCCCTGGAACTGGCCGATGCGGTCATCGACGCCTGCAACGAAAAGAATGACTTCAAATTCCTGTATCCGCTGGAGATGAAGCTGCGCGACCGGGTGGCGATCATCGCAAAAGAAGTATACGGCGCCGATGGCGTCTCCTGGCTGCCCGAAGCGGAAGCCAAGGCCAAAGATGCTGGAAGCTGATCCCAAGTACGCCGACTTCGCCACCATGATGGTCAAGACCCACTTGAGCCTGACCCACGATCCGACGCTCAAGGGAGTGCCCAAGGGTTGGACGCTGCCCATCAGGGATATCCTGATCTACTCCGGCGCCAAGTTCCTGTGCCCCTGCGCGGGGACGATCAGCCTCATGCCCGGCACGTCGTCAGACCCGGCCTATCGCCGCGTAGACGTGGATGTGAACACCGGAAAGGTATCAGGATTGTTCTAAAGAGCAAGAAGAAAGAGCCTTTGAATGACAAAAGCCCATGCCGGGAAACCAGCATGGGCTTTTTTATATTGATATGTTTGGAGACGAAACACCGCAGAGTACATTTTGTGGAATGTAAATGCAGCACCGGTGAAGAATAAACGGTTGCAACCCTGATACGTGAACGAGCGCGTGAGGAACGCCGCATCTTTTGCGACCCTCTCAATGTGATTTGTTAATTCAGTCGTGTCACACTCTTTGATTTTTGGATAGCATAGCTACTGATAAATCCAAGGAAACCCCATCCCAGCAGATTGATAATGAATGGAATTGGTTCTACCCATCCCAAACTTTCATAAACAATTTCGCCGCCGGCAATAACATAGGGATTAATTTTTAGAAATAAACTGGGCCAATTCCCGGCATAGAATAGGCTCGTTGCAGACATCTCAGCCACCGGGGCGCCATCAAAAGTATTAAAATGTGGAAGAACAATGATCACAAAAATAACATTTAGCAGTATTGGCAAAAACAAAAATCCCAGGATAACTTTCCAAGAGAAATATCTGGATGTATTTTGGCTGTTAGTATTCACACTTCACCCCCATCAGATACGAATTGTATCCTACACTAGCGCCATAAAAAACATAATGCGGACCTCAGGAAGTATATTGTCCTGCGTAGCCAGGAGCCAACAAGAATGAGCAAAACTTCCCAGATTTTATAATCCAAGGACTAATTGATGCAAGTATCTGAATATGCATCCTCCGAGTGTGGTATATGCGAAACAGGGCTTTGGGAAAGCTGTGAAAAACATTCTGAATTAAATCATCTGCCGGTTGCATAATAGCAATTCATTCAACCGCAGGATGTGACTTCTGTCACAATTGATTAAATGTGATGGACGACCGTTTTGCTCGTGATCCGATGAGGGCAAAGATTCCGATAGGGTATTTTAAGAGTAGATGCAGGAAGAATTCAAGGTGTGAATTATGTATTAGCGAAGAATGGAAACTCGTTTGATGCAGGAAGTTGTCGCACCATTCGTTTATCTCAACAATGAATTAAAATCAGATAACAGATCATCAGGGGCACATGATACAAGACGTCCCCACAGGTTCGACAAGATTGGTGGACAACACAAGCGGTGCTAATTCTACCACGCTCCCATTGACCTTCCAAGTTTCCTGGCCTTTGACAGCCATCGTTCCCCGATGTGCGCAGTATCCCGGGTCATCGGGACATTGATCTGTGCCCTGATGTCGAAACCGGCTGCGTTCAGCGGAATCTTAACGGCTCGAAGCGCCCCGGTGCCTTGCGAAGGGAGGAGATTGAAGGGAAAGGGTGAAAGGGAGGCGGTGACGATCGCCGCGGGCTTGCCCTTATGCTTCGGTTTCGGAAAGCGCCAAGTATAGAGCTCATAGTATTCGAGCACAGGAACATTCCGCTCAAACAGAAGCTTCAGCGGGCCGGTCATGTTGCCCCAATAGGTCGGAGTGCCCACCACCAGACCAGAGCACTTTTCTATCAGTTCTCCTATGCGATGCGCGTCGTCTTTCGGAAGAATACACTTCCTGTCGGGCCTGCATTTCAGGCACCCGATACATGGCCTTATCGAAAGATCATTGACATCAACCCACTCCACTTCTGCGCCGGCAGAGCGTGCTTCATCCGCAATTGTCTTGAGGATCGTCGTTGTCACACCCTTTTTCCTAGGGCTGCTATTGAGTATAAGGATCATCTCTCACCTCCTTCGATAGCCGATTGAGTGCTGTGTCAAGTCGCGCTGGGTATCCCGGCCTATCATGATTTACGATTATCACAGTCGGGCAGGTTTCATTGCACCGGTTAATGTTTGTTAAAAAATTTTGCTTGCCATATCGTAGAGTGTGAACTATGAGACGATCGGATCATAAGGCATTGTTTCGCAATAAAAGTCGGTGTCTCTGTCTCTAAGATATAGAGTACCACGGTTGACAAAAAGAACGGGGAGGAATGAAAATTCCTCCCCGTATGCACTATCTGATTCTTTCGGGTTATCGCGCCTAATGCTTTTCAGCCGTTGCCTTCTCGGCCCTGAGCTTTGCCGCCTCGTCCTTGATCTTCTGGAGCGTTTCCTTCATGGGCGCCCAGCCGTACCAATGCATGTAGTCAGGGTTCATATGGAAAGCCCCTTCGAAGGCCCGCATCCGGTATTCCATGAACATGACATACAGGTCCTGCTCAACGCTGCTCTTCGCCTCGTAGAACTGCAGGAGGTCGGGGGCCATGGTCCAGTCAGCGGGCTTCTTAAGAATGCCATCCTTGTAGAGTCCCTGCACCACCCTGATCGCCTCGGCCATGATCTTGTCCACGTCCTTGACTACCAGGTCTGCCCGCATCGAGCTGGCCCTTGGCATACGACGCGCCATGACACTTCGCGCAGATAGCCGTCATCTTGTCCCGCTCTTTCTGGAACTCTTCTTTTGTAAGACGCGCGACCTTGCCTGCCTTTACGAGATCGAGACGAGCCGTGGGTGCGCCTTTTTCATCGAGTACGCCGAGCGCCTGGAGAATAGCCACGCGGTCATTCATCCAGTCCTTGTCGTCCTCAGGCAGACGTAGCGCGAGGAAGCCCCAGGAGGTCATCACGTTATGGTCGCCGTTGCTCATGTGGCAGGTCTGGCACGTGGGCGCCCGCTTGCCGTCCTTGCCCTCGATCTGCCAGATCGTGCCGTGCTTTGAGGTGGACCACATCTCCCACTGGGGATGGTCGAAGCCCATATGGCAGGTCATGCAGGCCCGCGGGTCCTGCGCCTCGGATTTCTTGAACGAGTGGCGTGTGTGGCATGAGTCGCACTGGGCATGGCCGTAGCGGATCTGGATTTTTCCGCATCGGGCTGGACGCCGATTTTATGGCAGCTTGAGCAACCCTTGTAGCCTTCTCCGGCAACAGCCGTGGGCTGGTGGCCCATCATGGGCATTGAGCTTGAGGCTATCCAGGCGAGGTTGTGTTTGCCTGCCTTGAACTGGGCGGTCTGTTTGTCGTGGCAGCCGGCGCAGGTCTCAGGGCGTCGGCATCTTCGCAAGGTTTGCGTCGTCCATTTTGTTGTGCTCTGAGCCATGACATGCAGAGCAGTCGATGCCTTTTTTCCCCATCTTCCCTTCAAGATGCTGTTGTACGATCCCCGGCGTTACCTTCTTATGACAGTCGATGCAGGTGCTTTTTTTTGCGCCGCTGATGCCATGCTGCTCATGAGAAGGACAAGTCCTAATACGAGTACTACTGATTTGAAACGCTTCATTCTGATTTCCTCCTTTTAACGTGTTTGTAAATGATTTCAAGAAACCGATAAGTACCTAATCCGTGGATTTCAGAACAATTCACCCTATGAACGATACGACAAAAGAACTCATTTCCCTCCTCTCTCTACATTGTCATATTATAGCAGTCATTATGCTCCCTGCAGGCCATCACTATTTTCGCACTTATTATGATGCCCATAAAACCAGGCGCAGTGTATATGAATCGATGCGATCAATCTATGACGAGCGTCATATCTCCGAAGAAAGGGTAACAAGAGGGGAAAACGGCCGACGAAATTAGTAGTTGTCATGATGCAAATCATATGCTTTAATAGACTGAACCGATATAGTTCCTACAAAGGAGAACGACCATGGACCTCAGCCCGAAAACAAAAGTAAATGACCTGCTTGCCGTGTATCCCTTTTTGAAGGAGTTTCTGATCGTCCTGAACCCGGAGTTCAAGATGCTGGATAACGCCTTCCTGCGCAAGACAGTTGGGAAGCTTGCAACCCTGGGGAAGGCCGCAATGATCAGCGGCATGGATGTGAAAAAACTTCTGGATGGCATCGCCGGAGAGATCAAACAGAAGACCGGCGAGACCGTTTCCATATTCTACGAAGAAGCAGGCAAGGGCGCACAGGATGCGCGGATCGACACGATGAAGGATATTATCAAGGATCTCCATGCGGGGAAGGACGTTGAATCCCAGAAACAGAAATTCGGAGAGCTGATCAAGGACGTGGCGCCCTGGGAGATCGCGCAGATGGAGCAGCGGCTCATTGCCGAAGGCATGCCGGAAACCGAGATCAAGAACCTCTGCGACGTGCATGTGAGGGTGTTCCAGGAGGCGCTGGAGCACCAGACCGTGCCCGGCCTGCCTGCGGGCCATCCGGTGCATACGCTGATGCTCGAGAACCGGGCCTGCGAGGGGATTTTAAAAGAAGCTGAGGCAATAAAGGATTTTGCAAAGGAGAAGACCAGTCTGCTCGATATCCTTGACCGTCTTGGCCAGGTTGATAAGCACTATCTTCGAAAAGAGAACCAGCTCTTCCCGATCCTCGAGGCAAAAGGCATCACCGGGCCTTCCAAGGTCATGTGGGCGCTCCATGACGATATACGCGGCTTTCTTAAGGACGTGCGGAAGCGGGTGATGGACGACAAGATGGAGCAGGTCGCCCTCACCGTTCTGCTCAAGATGGTCAACGATATGATCTACAAGGAGGAGCACATTCTTTTCCCCATGGCTCTCGAAACCCTGAGCGAGGAGGACTGGGTAAAGGCAAGAAAGGGGGAGGAGGAGATCGGGTACGCCTGGATCAAGCCCGAGACCGAGTGGAAGGCATCCGAGGAAGCCATCCCGCAGGCCCTTCTTGCTGACAAGGTCGGCAGCCTGAACCTTGACACCGGCCAACTCACGCCGGACCAGGTGAACCTGATGCTGACGCATCTGCCGATCGACATATCGTTCGTCGATGAGAAGGATGAGGTTGCTTACTACTCGGCGTCCCCGGAGCGTATCTTTCCGCGCAGCCCCGGTGTGATCGGGCAGGAAAGTGCAGAACTGCCATCCGCCCAAGAGCATGGGCATGGTGCAGAAGATCCTGGACGAGTTTCGCGCCGGGAAAAAAGATACGGCCGACTTCTGGATCCAGATGCAGGGAAAGTTCCTTCTCATCAGATATTTCGCGGTCCGCGATGCAGATGGCAGGTACCGGGGCTGTCTTGAAGTGAGCCAGGACGTGACGGCGATACGAAAGCTGGAAGGACAGAAACGATTGCTTGATTGGGAGTGATCCGGGAACGCAGAAGGAGAACCTGCTCTCATGCAACGCATGGAGGCAGGTCCTCCGGTTGTGAGCGGTATCAATGGTTTTTTATCTGTTCTTTCCAGCGCTCGATGCTGGCGAGCGGTTTCAAGTCCGGCAGAGAATATCCGTCGGTGATGTGCTCAAAAGCGATCTTTGCCTTTTCAAGCAATGGATAGGCTTCCCTGACGTGTATCTTCTTGTCCTTGAATGCGGCGCCTTCAAAGCAGTTGATAGCTCGGTAGGCATCCACATCCAGGGTCATGTCCACGATGCCATGACCGTTCGGCTGCCACGTGAACAGATCGGTCTTCAGTTTGACCGACTGGACCTCTCCAATCTGGCCAAATACGTCTTTCAGTCTGTCCTCGGTTATGTCGACCGGTAAATTTTCCACGCTGATCTTCATCGTACCCTATCTCCTTGCTGATTATAAATCATCAAATCCATCGTGTTCCGTTGCTTTATTTTACTATAGCAGAAATTAGCTCATAGTGGAAGCTGCAACAAACAATAAGCCGGGATTTTTCGGAATAGCTTTGTGCGTTACGAAATGTAACTCTGGTGATGTCCCGGGCCAACCTACAGCGAACGATCGGGAGAGTCGCTCGGAGATAAAATCCTTTTTCGACTGCCAGCCCGGCGTACGGTTCAATCACCATCTTTCGTCTTGTCTAATCCGGACTGATAGGCTATTATTATTGCACCTTATGAAGACTTGCCATGCCTGTAAAAAAGAAATATCCGGAGACCTGAAGGTTGGACGAAAGGATGAATGCCCTTTCTGCGGCGCTGATCTGCGGTGCTGTCTCAATTGTGTCTTTTACGACCGGTCGGCATCGAAACAGTGCCGGGAGACGGTAACCGAGCTGGTACGGGAGAAAGAGAAGGCCAATTTCTGCGAGTATTTTGTGTTCGCTGAAAACCGAAGCGGCGTTATGGATGGCGGGAGTGCGCTGGCGCGCAAGGCGCTGGACGATTTGTTTAAAAAATAACCAGTCTTGATACCCGTATGATAAAACTTGATAAAAAAAGCATTGCCTGGTTTGTCGCGACCTGCCTCATTCTTACCGGTCTTTTTTATCTTCTGTATGAATACGGTTTCATCGAATATTTTACCAACCGCCAGCGCCTGTTAGATTTCATCAACGAGCATCGGGCGAACGCCGCTATCATTTTCATCGGGCTTCAGGTGTTGCAGGTTATTGCCGCCCCTGTTCCCGGTGAGGCGACGGGTTTCGTCGGTGGCATGTTCTTTGGCACGGGGTGGGGAATACTGTACTCAACGATCGGCCTCACCATCGGATCATGGATAGCGTTCATGATTGCCCGTCTTGCCGGCAGACCCCTGGTCGAGATGGTCGTGAAACCCAAAACGATCAAACGCTACGACTATGTAATGAAACACAAGGGCATGTTCCTCGCTTTTCTCATGTTCCTGGTCCCCGGCTTTCCCAAGGACATTCTTTGCTACATTCTTGGATTGGGACACATGAGGCAACGTGATTTCCTGTTAGTGTCCACTACGGGCCGCCTGCTCGGAACCACGCTGCTCACCGTCGGAGGGACGCTCTTCCGTATCAAACGGTATGGAGCGCTGTTCACACTTTTCGGGATCAGCCTTTTTTTCATTCTGCTTGCGATGATCTACCGCGAGGCCATCGAGCGCAAGTTCCGCGGGCTCCGGGCCGCGCAGCTCCTCAAACACCGCGCTGACCGCGCGAAACTGAAAAAGAACAACAACCTAAACGCCCTTCCGGGCCTTGTTCCGACGGTCCTTGTGGACGCCGCTCAGGCGGTCCTTATATCTTCTGTTGATGATCGCGCATACCTCTTCCGGCTCGTCCACGATGTGCATCAGGTCAAGGTCCTCCTTGTTGATGCTGTCCGCCGCGAGCAGGGTATTCTTCATCCAGTCGATCAATCCCGACCAGTATTCTCTGCCCACAAGCACCACGGGGAACCCCCTGATCTTTTTCGTCTGGATGAGCGTGAGCGCCTCGAACAGCTCGTCCATGGTGCCGAAGCCGCCCGGGAAGATCACATACGCGACTGCATATTTCACGAACATGAGCTTGCGCACGAAGAAGTAGCGGAATTCGACTCGAACGTCCTGGAACGGGTTCTGCGTTTGCTCCATGGGAAGCGCAATGTTCAGGCCCACCGACGTGCCGTTTGCGTTCTGCGCACCTTTGTTCGCAGCCTCCATGATGCCGGGCCCGCCTCCGGAGATCACGGCAAAGCCGTCCTTTGCCAGGCTCTCGGTGACCTTGACGCATTTGTTGTAATAGGGCGAACCCGGATCGATCCGCGCGCTTCCGAAGACGCTCACTGCAGGGCCGATGTTGTTCAAGGCCTCAAAACCTTCCACCAGTTCGGCCATGATACGGAACACCCGCCAGGTATCTGATTTTGCCAGATCTTCCATGCTTTCTCCTCCCTGTTTGCGGCGATCATGTATTTAATTGGTATGCATAATGAACACTGCGGCGGCAGGGCCTGAATCTAAATGATGGGTCAGGCGTGTGTCCGCGATTCTGAATTCCGGAACGCCGACATTGATGCCGCGAGCCGAATCGCCTCAAGCAGACTGGCAGGGTCGGCGCAGCCTTTGCCGGCGATATCGTAGGCGGTTCCGTGGTCAACGGAAGTGCGGATGATCGGGAGTCCTACGGTGACATTCACCGCGTTTCCGAAAGCGACCATCTTAAGCGGCGCAAGGCCCTGATCATGGTACATGGCGACAATGATGTCGAAATAGTTGTTGCGCGCCTTGTAAAACAAGGTGTCAGCGGGGATCGGATCACTTGCGTTGATGCCTTCCCCCCGTGCGGTGATGATTGCCGGGAGGATCGCGTCCCACTCCTCAGACCCGAAAAGTCCTCCCTCGCCGGCGTGGGGGTTCAAGGCCGCAACGCCGATTCGCGGTTTCTCGATCCCGATGTATCTCGTCGCCTGATGTGCAAGACGCAGGATTTTAAGGATATTCGCCTGCGTGATGTGGCGGTGCACGTCCTTCAGCGCTACATGGATCGTAGCCAGGATAAGACGCAGCCCGCCGCCCACAAACATCATGCCATACTCCTTTGTTTTCGTAAGGTCCGCAAGCAGTTCGGTATGGCCGGCGTAATGATGTCCGGCCGCATTCATCATTTCCTTGCTGATCGGCGCGGTCACCATGGCGTCAGCCTCATGTTTCATGGCCAGGTCAACAGCCTTCTTTATGTATGCAACGACTGACTTGCCTGATGACGCATCGGGCTTGCCCCAATGGTGTGTGTTGATATTGACGTTTTTGAGGTCCAGCACCTCGAGCTTGCCTTTGGCCGGATCCGCATGATCGAGCGAAGCAATGCTGTTTACCGTGACCGGAAGGCGCAGCTCTTCGATCACTTTTTTCATTACACCGGCGTCACCGATAACCACCGGTCTGCAGATCGGAAGGATCTCGGAGCTGTCGATGACCTTGGCGATGATCTCCGGGCCGATCCCGGCCGGGTCGCCCATCGTTATAGCAATCAGGGGTTTTTGCTCCATACCAGTTTGTCTCTCGTCAACGGTATTTTTGTTCTCGCCCTATCGGGAAGAGAACTTGGGTGATGGAGGAATGGATGCCTCTCCTTGTTGAACCTCAGCTCAATAACATTTCTTTCGGCAAGCGCGTCTCTGATTTTATCCGGTACAGTTCTTCCGCGGGCATTTTCCGTGAGGATGAATCGAGCATGCCAATGATCTCCAGATCAACAATGCGCGACGAAAATTTCAGCGTTATGACATCACCCCGCTTCACCTCTTTAGCGGGTTTTGCCTCCTGGCCGTTCACCAGCACCCTGCCGGCGATGCACATCTCCTGCGCAATGGTCCTTCGCTTTATGAGCCTGCTTGTTTTCAGGAACAGGTCTAGACGCATGATTCAAAATGAGCATTGGACACGAGCCCTGACACATGTTAATGGCCGACGCCTTCGCAAGAGCATGCTACGCATTCGCATGGCCTGTATTCGCGCAATCGCGACTCATCCAGACACTGGCCACATTGCTCGTAAGCACCGGGCGCAGGCGGAAGAAGCGGATTTAACATATGATAACGGCGGACCGATTCACATAGCCCTTCAGCACGGCAAGCTGTATCCGGAAAGATCCGATATTATCCGGCTCTTATCCGCATTAATCCGTGGCAAAGCCGTTTCCATATTGAGGCGATTCTCTCGTAAAAAATCTACCGGATGGACCCCACAGCCGTTTCGATCCGTTTAATGGCCTTCTCTTTCCCCATTACCTCGAGCACCTCGAAGATGCCGGGGCTGACCGTACCGCCGGTCAAGGCCACACGCACAGGCTGGGCGAGCTTGCCCAGCTTGATGCCTTTCTCAGCGACAAGCTCATTGAAGACCTTTTCCAGCTCATCGTGCGTAAAATGTACGATCGATTTCAGTCTGTTTATAAGCTCGGAAAGGAGCGGTGCAACGTCCGGCGTCAGGTGTTTTATCCTCGCCTTTTCGTCCATCGTGATCTCCTCCATCAGGAAAGGCAACGCGCCTGTCTTCAATTCCACGAGTGTATGGCTGCGCTCGGTGAGCATGGTAACGAGTTTCCTGAACCAGTCCATATCCGGCTCGCTTCCCTGCTTCACGATCCCGTCCTTCTTGAGAAGGTCGAGCACCAGCCCCGCGAGCCTGCCCGCATCGGCCTGCTGGATGTAATGATGGTTCAACCAGAGCAGCTTTTCAGGGTTAAAGACAGATGGGGCTTTTCCCACACTGTCGAGGGAAAATTTCTCGATCAACTCCTGGCGCGAGAATATCTCCTGGTCCCCTGATGACCATCCGAGACGGGAGAGGTAGTTCACGAGCGCCTCGGGCAGATAACCGAGATCGATATATTCGGTGACAGCCGTGGCACCGTGCCGCTTTGAGAGCTTTGTTTTGTCCGGTCCAAGGATCATCGGCAGGTGGGCAAATTCCGGCGGTTCGTATCCCAGCGCCTGATAAAGCTGGATCTGGCGCGGGGTGTTGTTCAAATGGTCGTCGCCCCGGATCACGTGTGAGATCTTCATGGTAACATCATCCACAACAACAGCGAAGTTGTACGTCGGGAAACCGTCGGAGCGCTGGATGATGAGATCGTCAAGCTGCTGGTTTTCGAACGTGACCGCGCCGCGGATCATGTCCCGCACGATGGTCTGGCCCTCGTCGGACGAGAGGAACCGGACCGCTGGTGTCCTGCCCGCAACCGGAGACGTGAGCGACCGGCACGTCCGGTCGTACTTGGGAGGTTTGCCCGCGGCCATGGCCGCTTTTCTCCGCGCGTCAAGCTCTTCGGGGGTGCAGTAGCAGTAATAGGCCTTGCCTGCCTTGAGCAGACGGTCGACGTGCTCTTTGTAGATGTCCATGCGCTCGGTCTGGCGAAAGGGGCCTTCGTCCCAGTCAAGGCCGAGCCATGTCATGCCGTCAAGGATGATCTTGATGGACTCGTCCGTGGATCGGGTCTGGTCCGTGTCCTCGATCCTGAGGATGAATTTTCCGTTGAAGTGGCGCGCGAAGAGCCAGTTGAAGAGCGCGGTTCGAACGCCGCCGATATGCAAGGCGCCTGTGGGGCTTGGCGCAAACCTGACCCGGACATTGCTGGCAGTGCTCATGGTGAAAGAGACTCCTTGTGCAGCGGGGATAGTTAGTTATTGAGGCGCTATTATAACAAATTACTGTCTGAATCGAAAGAAAATTCAGAGAGATGGCTACTTATGGATGTAAGGCAGGCAAGCTGTTCTGAAGCAACACGCTGAAAGTAAACGTCTTATTTTATACGATTTATCCTGAGACATTGTCCCGGTTAAGTCAGAGCAGACCGGCAGATGTCATTTGACAAACAGGCATATTTTCGATATTATTGTAACATAAAATTACAATTTTAGAACATGCAAAAGTGATTTGGGGGATTAAGTAGTATAAAAACTCATTGTAGGAGGTGTATTATGGACATCAAGGTATTATCAACCGCACCGGTAGTGGAAATCGACGGTGTAAAGTACCATCACCATCCCAACGGCGGTGGAATGGTTTCTGAGCATGCACAGGTGGCAGACACAGTGTACATAGGACCGTTTGCGAAGATCTGCGGCCACTGCAAGCTGAGCGGCGACGCCTTCATATTCGGGAACGCCTGGATCTTCGACAGGGCCGAGGTGTCGGGCAGGGCGGAGATATTCGGGAATGCCAGGGTCTTCGGCCATGCCAAGATCTCGGGTGACGCAAAGGTATATGGGTTGTCAACTGTTTACGGAGATGCCGTCGTGAGTGGTGTTGCCGAGGTGTCGGAGAAGGCGGAGGTCGGCGGGAACGCGCGTGTCACCAATGCCCGGATCGGCGGCGAGTCCAAGGTCCTTGGCGAGGCAGTCGCTACAAAAAAAGTGGCGTAAGAATAGCGCAAGGGGAACCCGCCGGGGCTGTTCATCTGCAGGTTGATCTGTAAAAAAAATAAAAAGGGACGGTTCATTGAACCGTCCCTTTTTGTATTGCAATGACTCGTGAAATTATTGCTTAGAAGCCGAAGGGTTTTGCATAGAGCAGGATGAGGACCACAACCAGTGTGTAGATCGCCAGCGACTCGATCAGGGCCAGACCAACGATCATGGTGGTCATGATCTTGCCGGATGCCTCTGGGTTGCGTGCGATGCCTTCCACAGCCTTGCTGATGCTGACGCCCATGCCGATGCCGGTTCCGAATGCGGCGATGGCGATTGCAAGGGCCGAAAACGCAGCGACCGTGCCAAAAAATCCGAGCTTGGCCGTATCAGGGGTTGCCGCTGCCTCCGCTGCGAATGCTGCGGACGCTACCAGCATCAGACTGAACACCAGGACGATGATTGCAACTGTTCTTTTCATTGTGTTGTCTCCTTTCTTTAAAAGTGAAATTCTGGCCGGAATAGTGCCGGATTACTACCTCCCGGGGGGGTCCCTCCGATCGGAAGGAATTTCGACCCCGGGGTAATGGATTAGTGGTGATCGCCGCCTCCCAGGTGCGCTTCTTCGACGGAACCCGAAAGATACAGCATGGTCAGCAGGGCGAACACAAGCGCCTGAACAAAAGAGACCAGCAGGCCGAGTCCGAGAATGGGCACTGGCGCGATATACGGCGCCAGGAGCGCGAGCACAAGAAGGAGCTTATGCTTGGCCACCATGTTGCCGAAAAGACGAAAGGTGAGAGACATCACGCGGGCCAAATGGCTGATGAGTTCAATGGGCAGCATGAGCGGAGCAAGGGCCCACATCGGTCCCATGAAATGCTTGATGTAAGCGAAGCCATGTCGTTTGATGCCGATGTAATGGGTCGCGGCAAAAGTCACCAGCGCGAGTGCGAGTGTGGTATTGATGTTCGCTGTAGGTGAGTCGAATCCAGGTATCAGTCCCTCCAGGTTGCACACCAGAATAAAAAGAAACAGGGTGCCGATCAGTGAAAGATAGTGCCTGCCCTCGGGTCCCCATGATATCCACAATGAAATTCTCGAGCCCGTCAACGATGGTTTCGAGGAAGTTCTGCACTCCCGTGGGGGCCGTCTTCTTGAGCGAGAAGCGCGCCGCCAGCGAAAGCCCGATAAGAACGGCCATGGCAAGCCAGGCATAGGAGACTTGCACCGGCACATTGGGTGCCAGTGTTTCTAATATCATCGGTCCTTCTTTCATGCGCACGCTCCTTACTTGCTGGTAAAATACACAAAAAATTTACAGGAACTGCTGTTTTTTGTCAAGAAAAAACCCGGAACAGCTTCATAAAATTTCTTAATAAACATACCTCTATTTGCTAATGAATCGCGTTTGAAATGAGGCCCGGGAAAGGATCAGTGAGGATGTTTTTTCAGATGCAAGGGGAACGCGCAACACGGCATAAGGAACAAGAGCAGGGTATACATGTGCGGCAAAACAGCTGCGCTAGAGTTCTTCGATGATCGCCGCGGCGAGAAGGGGGAGCATGATCTCATGATGGCCGGTGAGCGCGAATCCTCTGCCGCCTCCCTGGGTGGGGCGGCGCACCACGTTGGTGTTCGGCCGGTAGTGCTGGACAAAATCCATGTTCACGGTAGTGAAATGATTGAGTGGATGTCCGAGGTTCCTGCAGAGGGTCACTGCCTTCAGGAATATCTCGGGCAGCAGCACGGCGGAGCCGAGATTGATGTATACGCCGCCCTCGATGTCGGACACGAGGGAGCAGAATGCCAGAAAGTCGCGCTGGGCAGCTTCGCCGGTCGCCCTGCCGTCAAAGGAGGGATGCATGTGGATGATGTCGGTCCCGATCGCGACATGGACCGTCACCGGGATCCCCAGGCGGCGGCCCGCGGCGAGCAGGCTTTTCTCCTTGTAGGGGAAATCGCCGTTCTGGATCATTCTGCCGACCGCAGCGCCGATACCCTCCTCCGGTCCTGCCGATTTGATCGCCTGGTTCAGCATGCTGCCGGTCTCCTCGGCCATGCCGAAGGCGCCCGTCAGGATCTCCTTATCAACGTCCTCCGAGGTCCGGCCGATCAGGGCGAGTTCGAAGTCATGGATGATGCCGGCGCCGTTCAGCGAGAGGCTCGTGATGATCCCGCGCTCCATCAGATCGATGATCACGGGATTCAGACCGACCTTGATCGCGTGGGCGCCCATGCCGAGCATGACCGGCCGCTCGTCCTTTCGCGCCTGGACGATCGCGGCCACGACGTCCTTGAAATTCCTGGATGCGAGTATGTCCGGCAGGGAGGAAAAGAAATCCCTGAAGCTCGCGCCCTTCTGGTGCGGTTTGGCGAAATCGCCGGTCCGGACCTTGCTTTCGCGGCCCTTGACGGAATAGGTCTTTATGCGTGAGGTATCGATCTTTTTCATGCAGTCTATTTCCTGTGGTTCCCGAACAGCTCCTCATCCACCATCTGGCAGATGACATGGCCGAGCGTGATGTGCGTTTCCTGGACGCGCGCCGTGACCTTCGATGGGACAATGAACGTATGGTCTGCCTTGTTCGCAAGCTTGCCGCCATTGCCGCCGGTCAGCACGATGGTCCTCAGGCCGTTCTTTTTCGCCACGTCGATCGCCTTGATGACGTTCGGCGAGTTGCCGCTCGTACTGATGCCGATCACCACGTCGCCCTCGTTGCCGAACGCGGCGAGCTGTTTCGAAAACACCTGTGAATAGTCGTAATCGTTACTGATGCTGGTGAGCACCGCCACGTCGGTGTTCAGCGCGATCGCGGGCAGTGGCGGCCGTTCAATGAGAAAACGGTTCACGAACTCGGCGGCAATGTGCGAGGCATCGGTGGCGCTCCCGCCATTGCCGAAGAGCAGGACCTTCTTGCCCTCGCGGAACGCCTGGGCGATAAGCTGGACCACTTCCTCGATTTTGTCAACGTTCTCACGGGCAAATTTAACCTTGATCTGGGCGCTTTCCTCGAATGTTTTTATGATTGCGTCTTTCATGAAGTGCTCCCAAGGAAGTTCAGGGAATAAGAATGATTGATAAATGTCGGTAAAAGGAATACTTGCCATGAGCACAAGAAGAAACTGAAACCATGAATCAAGAGCCAAGACTTTTTCGTGGTTGATCTGGCAGTTATTTTTGACGTTCCGGTACTCGTGAAGATCAGTCAGGTAAGTAAAAAATCCGCCAGCTTGCCGAACTCCTCAACGCTCAGCGTCTCTGCCCTTCGTCCGAGGTCGATGCCAATGCTCTCAAAAACAGCGTCCATCCTGTCTTTCAGGCGCCTCGAGCTGTTTGAGGGAATTTCGAAGCGTCTTCCTGCGCTGTGAGAACGCGGCTTTGATCACGCGAATAAAGAAGGCCTGGTCTTTGACCATGACCGCGGGCTGGTCGCGCATGGTAAGCGTGATGACGGATGAGTCCACCTCGGGATTGGGTGTAAAGGCGCCTGGCGGTACCTTGAACTCCATCCGGGGAACGGTATAGAACTGAACGAGAACCGAGAGATAGCCGTATTCTTTTCCGCCTGGCGGAGCGGCGATTCGTTCCGCGACCTCTTTCTGGAGCATGAGCGTCAGGCTGATGAATTTATCGCCGCGTACGATAAGCTTTTGAATGATCGGCGTGGAAATATAATACGGAAGGTTCGCCACGACCTTCCATCGCTCGTTGAGCGATCCGTAGTCATACTCGAGGGCATCTGCGTGAACGAGTTCAAAATTCCGGCACGCGCTGAATTCCTTTGCAGATGCGGGATAAGCCGGTCATCCACCTCGATGGCCAAAACCTTCTGCGCCCGCTGCGTAAGTACCGTCGTGAGATGACCGAGCCCCGGCCCGATCTCCAGCACCTGGTCTTCCGGCCCGATCCGCGCAGCATCAGCGATCCTGTTGAGATAGTGCGGGTCTCTGCAGAAAATTCTGGCCCAGGGATTTTAACGGGCGGATGTTCATAGTCATGGGGCATACTTTAACACGAATGAAATAATTTATAAACAGCCTGTTTTGCACAGAACCGGCGGGACTATAATAAATGGCATGCGAAACACATTGAGGAAAGGCGCAGTTTGCCCTTGGTGTCGGCTCCCTTCGATGCTGCCTCATGCTGGATGACACCCTCCTGATGCGGGTTGTGACAGGTGGAACAGGTAATGCGCTCTCTCGGCACAAAGGGAAGGATGACCAAGAGCCGTTCTTCGGACTGATGCATTTGGTTAAGGGTCTTTTCCGAGTTTTACCAAAAAGTGGTTCTCAAAAAAGGGTCCGGCTGGTGGACGACAGCGCCAGCAGAGAAGCCGACATCCGCCCTGATCTGACATCGTTCGTACTGTCCGCTGCCGTGTCAGGCATCCTCGATGACACAGGAGGCATATGGGTTTGCCATTAACCTCCCTCACATTATTTGCATCGTCCAGCATCTCATGAGGGTTAATTGCAGCATATTTTTCACCTGAATGACATCGAAAACAGATTACTCGCCGGTCCTGATAGGGGCCGCCTCTCAGCAGGTTGTGAGTGCCTTTCTTATCGGGTCCGCCATGGATCTGGTGACACGTGAGGCACGTGACCTTGCCCTCGAACACAGGGAACGCGGGGTTGGATGGGGCAGAGGGAATATAGTCAACGGGATGATGATTTTCCTTGTAGTCATGACAGGCAAGACAAGAGGCCGAAGGGTTACGCCCGCGGCAAAGAGCGCATTGCCTGGCTTGGGTGTTTCGGGGGTCGTGTGACCTTCACGCAGACCGAATGAGCTTTTTTATACGCTGGTTGTGAAGGGTCGAACCCATGCTGAAAACTTTTGCAAGCGGCAAGATGATAGCTAAAGGAATGCAGCCGACAACACATAACAGGTAACGATGTATCTCATATGGTCGACTATATACCACACATAATAGAAGAAGTAAATCCGGACGAGCAAGCACACTGGAAGCATTCGATGGAATTAACGTCTGAATAGCTGTCTACGCCCGAACGACGTAGAGGAAGACGACCGTCAACCGATTGGAAAACCAAGATTTCTCGCTTCGCTCGAAATGACAAAACTAGTGATTTCTGACTTTTTACGGGAGCGCTATCAACAATATCGTACTCATGAAAATCGCAAGAAGACCTGTTCAGCGAACAGGTGCGGGTTCATATCGATCAACGGAACCAGTACCTATCCTGTATCCACTAAACCTGCATCCGCGGGTCAAGCTTGTCCCGCAAAAAATCGCCGAGGACGTTGAAGCTTATCACGGTGATGCTGATGGCGAGTCCGGGAAAGATCACCATCCAGGGCGCGGAGTTTATATAAACGCGATTCAGGCTGATCATCGAACCCCAGGTCGGGGTGGGCGGCTGCACGCCCAGGCCGAGGAACGAGAGCGCGGCTTCGAGCAAAATGAACCCGCCGACGCGCAGACTGCCGGCCACGAGGATCAGCGGGAGCGCGTTCGGAAGAATATGCCGGTATAAAATTCTGGCCGATGAAGCGCCGAGCGCTTGTGACGCTTCAACATAGGTCTGTTCTTTCAGCGACAGCGTGATCCCGCGAACGAGTCGCGCGAATCCGGCCCATCCAACGAGTGTGATCGCGAGCATGGCCGAGGTCAGCCCCGGGGTCATGACCGCGCTGATGCCTATGGCAAGCAACAAGCTCGGGAAGGCGAGAAAAATATCGAAGACCTGCGAGAAGAATGCGTCAACCGCGCCGCCGAAATAACCCGCGATCAGGCCGAAGAAGATGCCGATACAGAGTGACAGCGCGGATGCGATGATCCCCACGCTGAGCGATATGCGGGCCCCGGAAACAACGCGCGAGAGAATATCACGGCCCTTACTGTCCGTGCCGAGGAGATGCGCTTTACCCGGCGGCTGTCTCAGGCTGTCGAGGTCCAACGCATCCGGCGCATAGGCTACAAGATAAGGCCCGACGATTGCCATGAGCACGAGTAAGACAAGCAGAATCACCGCGATGAATGCGGGGGTGTTGCTCGTCAGGTCTGTTAGGGAGAGGTTATTGAGCATAGCGCTGTAGTTCAATCACTCTGTACTCCGATCTCCAGTCTCTGAACACCGAACTTCTACTTTTCCGTTCTTACCCTCACCCGCGGATCCAGGAAATGGTACGAGATATCGACCAGAAGGTTCATGGTCACAAAGATCACGGCACCGAACAGCACAACACCCATGATGACGGGGTAATCCCGCTTGAGAATTCCGTCGAGTGCGTAACGGCCAAGTCCGTCCCATCCGAAGATCGTTTCGGTCAGTACCGCGCCGTTCAAATATGAACCGAGGTCCAGGCCGATGAGCGTTATCACGGGGATGAGCGCGTTCTTGAGCGCATGTTTGAACACCACGTTGGATTCCGATAAGCCCTTTGCCCGTGCGGCAGCGACATAGGGCTGGGAGAGCGTCTCGAGCATGGTCGACCGCGTTACGCGCACGATATACGAGAGCGAGAAGGTCCCGAGCGTAGCCGCCGGGAGGATGATGTACATGAGGCTGCCATTGCCCATGCCCGACGGAGGGAGCCATTGAAGATAGAAGGCAAAGAGCAGCATGAGAGCGAGGCCAAGCCAGAAGACCGGAATGGATATCCCGCCAACGGACAGAAGCGTTACGACCCTGTCCCAGTAGGTACCGCGCTTCGAGGCCGCGAACACTCCCATACCGATGCCGATGATCGATGCAAAGAGCATTGCCGCGAACGCGAGCCTCGCCGTGTTCGGAAACTTCTGGAAAAGGTCGTCGCTGATCTTCCGGTTCGTGTAATACGAACGGCCGAGCTCGCCGGCGGCAAGAAGCTTCAGATAGCCAAGGTATTGGAGCGGAAGCGGCCGGCCCTGGCCGAGTTCAGCCCGTATACGGGCAATGGTCTCAGAATTGGCGTGTTCACCGGCCATGCCCAGCACGGGGTCGCCGGGAAGGGATTGCATCAGGATGAACGTAATAAGGGTGACACCAAGAAGGGTGGGGATGAAGAGTACAAGCCTTTTCAGAATGAAGAGCGCCATGGATGGGCTCAATCTTACACAAAAAGGTGATAAACCGCAATCGGAAAAAGCATTTACCGCAGAGGGCGCAGAGGAAATCATAAACGCGCATTCAAGCGTATTAAAAACGCTGCACTCGGCGTGACAACCGCTTTATTTGGATTATTTTTTCTTTGTCCTCGGCACGTAGTACTGCGTGCCCTGCTTCATACCCAGGATCTGCTTCAGCAGGTCGTCGAGGTCTTCCCTGCGGTGGACAAAGTCGATGTCCGAGGTATTGATAACGAGGAGCGGTGTGTCGGTATAGCGAAAGAAAAACTGATTATAGGCCTCGTTCACGGCGGCGATGTAATCGGGTCCGATTTCTTTCTCGAAGGACCTGCCGCGTTGTTTAATGCGGCGGAGAAGCGTGTCGGTGTCCGCCTGGAGAAAGATCACCAGGTCGGGCTGGACGATCTTCGGTTCAAGGATCTTGTAAAACTGCTCGTAGAGCGGTAGTTCATTATCGTCGAGGTTCACGTATGCGAAGATCCGGTCCTTGTTAAAGAGGTAATCGCTGATCGTGATACTCGAAAAGAGGTCCGGCTGCGCCATCTCCTGCTGCTGGCTGAACCTGCTCAGGAGGAAGAACATCTGCGTCTGGAATCGGTACCGGGATGGATCTTTGTAGAATTGTGTGAGAAAGGGGTTTTCCTCAGCCTGTTCCAGGATCAAGCGCGCGCCGAGCTCTTCGGCGAGCAGCATCGTGAGGCTGGTTTTGCCGACACCGATCGGGCCTTCGGTCACAATGTAGCGGGCAGGACGCATATCTGGTTTTGGGGTCATTACGCTTCGTTCACGGGCTTGCATTTCATCACGGTGTGCGCGCTCTGCAGCTCGCCGAGGAGCTGGAGCATTGTTTTGTTCAAGACCGGATGCCTCACTGCGGGCGCGATCTCAACAAGCGGCGCAAGCACGAACCGTCTCAAGGCCATCAAAGGATGGGGAATGATGAGGTCCGGCCGGCTCACCACGAGGTCTCCAAACAGCAGGATATCGAGGTCAATGGTACGTGGACCCCAGCGCACGGTCCGCCTGCGTCCCAGCCTGTCTTCGATAGCATGGCAGATCGACAGGAGCTCCGAGGGCGAGCGGTTGGTTTCCAGACCGGCCACGGCATTAATGAAATCCTCTTGTTCCTTGTAGCCCACCGGCTCCGTGTAGTAGAATGAGGAAACACTTACGATACGACCCGCTTCTGCAAGATGTTCGACGGCCGTCTGACAGTTGGCCGTCTTGTCACCCATGTTCGAGCCTAACCCAATGTATGCAATAACCGACATCAAAACACCAAACGATTCACGGTTTAAAACTCGAACTGCAGACTGCCCATCCTTTTTTTAAACTCATCAAGCACCCGCTGTTCATCTGTTTTGCCCTTTGATTCGAAGGTCGCTGAGAAGCGGATGTAGGAGCCCGCGTCGTCCCAGGGCACGGTGCTGATAAGTTTCTCGGTGATCAGGAATTCGGAGAAATCCTCCGCACTCACAAAAAGTCTGCCATCCCGGACGCCCTTCGGCATTTTCACATAGAGGTAAAACGTCCCGTCCGGCATCTTCGCGTTGAACCCCATCTCCGCCAGCACGCCTGACATGGCCCGGAGCCTGCGTTCGTACTTAGCCGCGATCTCGTCGGTGATCTCGGGATGGTCCAGTGCATAGACGCCGGCCTTCTGGATCGCCTTGAACTGACCCGAGTCGAAGTTGTCCTTCACATTCCCGTAACCGGCGATCACGCGCTCGTTCCCGGCCATAAAAGAAAGGCGCCAGCCGGTCATGTTAAACGCCTTGGAAAGAGAATGGATTTCCACGCCCACATCCTTGGCGCCGGGAACAGAAAGAAATGAAAGCGGCCGCGTACCGTAGGTGAGCGCGGCATAAGCGGCGTCGTGTACGACGATAATGTTGTTGGTGCGCGCGAATTTCACGACCTTCTCGAAGAACGCCTTGGTCGCGCCCGCGCCTGTGGGGTTGTTCGGATAGTTGATGTACAGGAGCTTGGCGCGCCTCCTCACGTCTGCTGAAATTGAGTCGAGGTAGGGGAGAAAACTGTTCTCCTCGTAGAGCGGCATATCCACAACGTTGCCGCCGTACCAGCGGGTATGGGTGCCCATAATGGGATAGTTAGGCACGGTCATGAGCGTCACATCACCGGGATTAATGAAGACTGCCGGCAGCATGGCGAGCACGGGTTTGCTCCCGATGCCGTGCAGCACTTCAGTCTTGGGATCGATGCCGGTAACACCATATACCTTCTGCAGATACCTCGCAGCGGCGTCCTTGAACTCCTGAATTCCGTTGTCGGCGTAGCCGCGGTTCTCGGGCTTTTCGGCCTCCTTCTGGAGTGTCCGGACCACGCCGGGGAAGGCCATCTCATCCGGTTCGCCTACGCCGAAATCGATAAGTTCAATGTCCGGATGAGCGGCACAGGCGGCGCGTTTAGCACGCTTGATCTTCTCAAACTTGTATACCTTCTGTTCTTTGCCGAACATTCTGCCGCCGATGCGTTCGGCAAAAAGGGATTGTATGAAGGGCTCGTTCGTTTGCGACAATGAAAACCTCCTCAAAGAAATGCAAAAGAGAAAAGTCAAAGTGCAAAATGCAAAATAATGCGCAACTTAATTTTTAAATTTGCATTTTGCAATTTGCATTTTGAAATTAGTTCACCGTATTCTTCAAACTGCCGATACCCTCTATCCTCACCTCGATCTCATCACCCGGTTTCATTGGTCCGATACCTGCCGGAGTGCCGGTGATGATCAGGTCGCCGGGGTAGAGCGTCATGACCTGAGAAATGAAGCTGACGAGATGATCCGCTTTAAAAATAAACTGCGAGGTCCGCGAAGATTGCCGCCGTGCGCCGTTAAGAAAGGACTCGACAAGAAGATCATCGGGATCGAGCCCGGTCTCGATCCAGGGGCCGACCGGGCAGAACGTGTCAAATGACTTGGCACGCGTCCACTGGCCGTCCCTTTTCTGGAGGTCCCGGGCGGTAACGTCATTGGCGCAGGTATAGCCCAGAATGTGCCTGCGCGCCTCTTCCGGACGGAGGTCTTTTACCCGGTCTTTGATGACGATCCCGAGCTCAGCCTCGAAGTCTACCTGGGAGCTCATTCCGGGATACCGAATGATTTCACCGGGACCGATGACGGTCGTGGTCGGCTTGAGAAAGATGATCGGCGTGTCCGGGACCGGAATTCCCATCTCCTGCGCGTGGTCCCGGTAGTTCAGTCCCACGGCGACGACCTTGGAAGGGCTGCACGGGGCCATGAGTCTCACGCCGGCGCTTGTATGACGCATTGGAAGTGTTTTTAGATTACCGAAGAAGTCACCTTCAAGCTCCGTCACTTCTTCGCCATCCATGATACCGCACGCCGTCCGTCCCTGGACCTGAAATCGCGCGAGTTTCATCAGGCACCCCGCCCTTACCATGCTTAGAGAAAACCACCGACTCCTGTCGGTGGTTAATGGATACATTAACAGAAAGTAGAATAAACGACGATTTGTTGTTTAAGAACTCGTTCTCTAACGGAGCTTACTGTTTTTTATCGATCCACTCGATCAGCTTTTCTTCCGGGAGAAAACCGGAAAGCACAAGGCCGTCATCACGCACGAGTGTGGGGGTGCCGTTGAACTCCAGAGAATTGGCGAGGGCCTTGCTTCTCTCCAGCGCCTCAGTGGTGCACGTTGCTGCAGGTTCAGGCACCGTCTTGCCCGCAAAGGCGTCATCGAGGATATCGAGGGACTTTGTGCAGAGGATCGTCTGCGCCTTTTTCGGAGAATCCTTATGCATGGGCAGCGGATTCATGATCAGGGCGAACGCGATATCGCTGCGCTTTGCCACGACCTGCTTCATGATCGTATGGAGCTGACGACAATAGGGGCAGTCGGGATCGGTAAAAACGATGACTTTTTTCTTGGCATTCGCCGCACCCATCGTAACTGCGTCATTGAGCGGGATCTTGGATAGATCTACCTTCCTCGGCGGCTGCGGTTGCTGCTGCTTGATAACGTCCTCGACCGATGCAAATTGTACAAGATATTTCTTCGAGAAATCGAGGCCGAACACACCGCGCTTTCCTTCTGCCGCTTCGAACTCGATCTGCCACACGCCCTTGACCGGCGATACCTTCACGTTCGTGACCGTGGCAGTCGGTACGATCTTTTTAACAATAGCTTCGGCGGCCTTCTTGTCCAGCTTGTGACACTCTGCGCAGGGTTTGTCGCCTTTTTGGGTTGGAAACGCATGGGCGCTCAACGGCACGGCGATCAGCAGACCAACAACCATCATCAATACAATGCTCTTTTTCATGGTGTTCTCCTTTTTAAAGAGGGTTCCGGCCCGCCGGCATTGGTATAAAAAAACCGGATCCATGACCTGGCAGACTGACCCAAGCAGTTATTATTTCAGTCCCAGCACATCCTGCATATCGTAGAGTCCCGGTTTTTGCCCGACGACCCATTTCGCCGCGCGGACCGCTCCGCGAGCGAACATGTCGCGGGTATGGGCGCGGTGGGTGAGCTCGATCCGCTCGCCCATTCCGATGAAGTAGACCGTGTGTTCGCCTACAATGTCGCCGCCGCGGATCGTCTGCATGCCGATCTCCTCGTTCGTCCGCACGCCCGTGATGCCCTCGCGGTGGAAATTGGCCGCTTTGCGATAATCGCGGTCAAGGGCGGAAGCCACGACCTCTCCCATGCGAACGGCAGTGCCGGAGGGGGCGTCCTTTTTCAGCCGGTGGTGCGCCTCGACGATCTCCACGTCGAAATCCTGCCCCAGGGTCTTCGCCAGATCGGCAAGGACCTTAAAGCAGACGTTCACGCCGACGCTCATATTCGGCGACAGCACGCAGGGGACCTTCTGCACATGCCTGGCGACCTCGGAAAGCTGCTCTTTCGTGAATCCGGTCGACCCGATGACCATTGCTTTACCCTGCGAAGCGCAGGCCTTGAGGTGCTCCAGGCTGATCTCGGGAAAAGTGAAGTCGATCATGACATCTCCCACGGAGACGGCCGCGGCAAGGTCATCGGAGATCTTCACGCCAAGGGCGCCGACGCCCGCCGGACCGCCTGCGTCCTGTCCCAAGAGCGGCTGGTCCTTTTTCTCCAGTGCCGCGGCGAGGTTGATGCCTTCCGATGCCGAGAGCACGTTGATGATGCGCGAACCCATCCTGCCGGCAGCGCCGGTTACAACGGCTTTAATCATGGTCAACTCCTTATGACAACCCATAATAGGGGAGACCGGGAGACGGGGAGAGTGGGAGAAAAATCACCCATCGCCCCTTCCCCAGTCCGCAGTTAAATTTATATCAGTCCGTAATCTTTCAGCGCCTTCTTGAGCTTCTCCTTGTTCGCGTCCGCCATGGGGCAGAGCGGCAGTCGGAACTCTTCGCTGATCCTGCCCATGAAAGCGAGCGCGGTCTTCACCGGGATCGGGTTCGTCTCGATGAACATGAGGCTGTGGAGCGGCTCCATCTTGTAGTGGAGCTTGAGTGCCTCCTCCATCTTTCCTGCGAAGAAGGCGTCGAACATCCCGGCTGCGTCGGCCGGGATGATATTGGCGGTCACGGAGATGGCGCCCACACCACCGATGGCGAGAAGCGGGAGGGTGGTGAAGTCGTCGCCCGAAATAACATCAAAGTCCCTGCCGCAGAGACGGATGAGCTCGCTGATCTGCTTCAGATCGCCGGTCGCTTCCTTGATGCCGACGATGTTCCTGATCTCCCTCAGGCGGGCCACGGTGGCCGGCAGCATGTTTACGCTGGTCCTTCCGGGAACATTGTACAGGATGATGGGAATGTCCACCGTGCCGGCCACTTTTTTGAAATGCTGGTACAGCCCTTCCTGCGTGGGCTTGTTGTAATACGGCGTGATGAGCAGGACACCGTTTGCACCCGCGTTCTGCGCGTACTTCGTGAGCTCCAGCGTCTCGGAGGTCGAGTTCGAACCCGCGCCGGCGACCACGGGTACGCGCCCATTCACCGTCTTCACGGTGAACTCGACCACGCGGTGGTGCTCCTCATGGGAGAGGGTGGCTGACTCGCCCGTGGTGCCGCAGGGGACGATCACATCCGTGCCGCTTTTGATGTGAAACTCGATCAGCTCGCCGAGCGCCTTCTCGTCCACCTTTCCGTTCTTGAACGGCGTTACAATCGCAACCATCGAACCTTTAAACATAAGAGCCTCCTTGAGCGATACAGTATCGGAAAGATGTTTAACACGTTTCGATGTTGCGAGTTTCGGGTTAATTATAAACGCGCAACTCGTAACTCGTAACCCGTAACCCGGAACTAAATGTACAATACTCCCTCGCAGATCATCACTGCGTTGCCCTCGAGGTGGATGGCAGTGAACCCGTCCCCCGAGCGCTCGAACGAGACGACCAGCTTTTCACCGCCCCAGGTCAAGACCTCGACCGGCGATGAGACCGCGCCGAGCGAGCCTGCGATGAGTGCTGCTGCTACGGAACCGGTGCCGCAGGCCAGGGTCTCGCCTTCCACGCCGCGCTCGTAGGTCCTGATCCTGATCTTATGTCTGCTCTGGATCTGGATGAAATTCACATTTACGCCCGCCGGCTTGAACAGTTCGTGATACCGCGTAGTCCTCCCGATCCGGTCAACGTCTTCATGGTGAAGGTCCTTGGAGAGATAGACGAGGTGCGGCACGCCGGTGTTGATGAAATGTCCCATGCGCAATCCGCTGTCGAGCGGGACGGCGATATTCATGCGCAGGCCGGTGGCGTTGGTGAGCTGGACCTTGACCGTGTCTTTCTTCGCCTCTGCATGGATGGTCCCGGCGAGCGTTTCAAAGTCCATGTTCTTTTTTGCGATCTTTTTGAGAAGCGCAAATCGCGCCGCGCACCGCGAGCCGTTCCCGCACATCTCAGCCTCGCTCCCGTCGGCGTTGAAGAACCGCCACTTGAAGTCCGCCTTCTTCGACGTCACGATCACGATCAGGCCATCGGCGCCGACAGAGTAGTGCCGGTCACAGACCTTCACTGCAAGGTCCTTCAGGTTCATCCCTTTCAGGATATCCCGGCGGTTATCGATCAGGAGGAAATCATTACCGCTTCCCTGCATCTTATTAAAAGGTATTTTCTTCATAATAAACACCGCAGAGAGCAGAGCGCATGGCGTGAAGCGTTTTCACCATGCTCTATGCGCTTTGCGCTCTGCCGTTACCCTTCCAGCAGCCACTGCGGCACCTTCTCGCCATTGACAAGGTCGGCATAGGTCTCGCGCTCCCGTACAACGTAAAAGTCATTGCCCCTGACAAGGACCTCGGCCGCGCGAGGCCGGGAATTATAGTTCGAAGACATGGAAAACCCGTAGGCCCCCGCGCTCATGACCGCGAGGAGTTCGCCCTGGTGTATCTCGGGCAGTGTCCGGTCCTTGGCAAGGAAATCACCGGATTCGCAGATGGGGCCGACCACATCGAACACCGCCTCCGCAGCCTTCGCGGGCTCAACCACCGGACGGATATCATGATAGGCCTCATAGAGACTCGGCCGGATCAGGTCGTTCATTCCCGCGTCCACGATGAGGAACCGTTTTTCTCCGCCGTCCTTGTGATAGAGCGCACTCGTTACGAGGATGCCCGCATTGCCGACGATCGCCCTCCCCGGCTCCATCACGATGGTGCACTCACAATTCTTGAGCAACGGCCGGATCGCCTGCGCCAGGTCCTTTGGCAGGGGAGGCGTTTCGTCCTTGTACGGGATGCCCAGACCGCCGCCGATATTGATGTATTGAATCCTGATGCCCGCGGACTTGAGCTCGTTCACGAACCCGACAAGCTTCTCGAGGGCATCCACAAACGGCTGGACCTCCGTGATCTGCGACCCGATGTGCTGGTGCACGCCGACCACTTCAAGGTTCGCAAGGCTTTTTGCGGTCTGGTAAAATTCGAGCGCCTGGTCGATGGGGATCCCGAACTTGTTCTCCTTGAGCCCGGTGGAGATATAGGCGTGGGTCTTGGGATCGATATCCGGGTTCACCCGGAGGGCGATCCTGGCGACCGTATGCATCTCCTTCGCGGCCCGGTCGAGGGCGAGCAGTTCCTCGCCGGACTCGACGTTGAACATGAGGATGCCGACCTTCAGTGCGTACTCGATCTCATCCCTGCGCTTGCCCACCCCTGCATAGACGATCTTGTGCGGATCGATCCCGGCGCGGAGCGCGCGGAACAGTTCTCCGCCCGATACAATATCCGCTCCCGCGCCTTCCCGGCCGAGCAGCCGGAGCACGGCGCTGTTCGAGTTGGATTTTAGCGCGAAGCAGATAACGTGCTCCACGCCGGCAAAGGCGCTGTCGAATGCCCGGAAATGGTTCGAGAGTGTATTGCTGCTGTAAAGGTAGAAGGGCGTGCCGACCCGCTGGGCCACGGTTCTGACCGGGACTCCTTCACAGTACAGCTCGCCGTTCTTATATTTAAAATCATGCATGGATTCTTGGAACCGGGCACCCCCGCATCGGGCGGGACCGGCCAGTTCCATATTACCTCAGTTTCTCGATCGAGGCCATTTTTTCTTCCGACCCGGCACTTTCATTGCCGGCCCGGTCCAAAGCGGTGATCTTGTAATAATACACTGCGCCCTGCTTCGCGGTTTCATCCGAAAACGTGGTCCGGGTAATGACCTTGTCCGTAAGCCGCACATACGCCTTGCCGCTGACCGTGGAGCGGTACACGTGGTATCCGGCGAGGTCAGGCTCTTTGTTCTCGTTCCAGGTGAGAAATGCCCTGCCTACACCCGGCACGACAGTCAGCCCCTTGGGTCTGGCCGGCGGCGTCAAGTCCCTCGGGGTTGCCGACGCCTCATCCGAATCAAGACTTTCCTTCCAGGGGAGAGCCGGGCTGTCCACGGAACGGACCATATAGTAATACGTTCTGTTGTTCGCTACGGTGGTGTCTTTGAACGAATTCGTCCTGAGCGGCTCCTTGTTCAGCGGCAGATCGTCATATCGGCCTTTTTCAGTTCCGCGGTAGAGATTGTATCCGACAAAGCCGTCGTAACGGCTTCCATCCGTTCGTGTCGTTGTCGGCGCCCAACTAAGCTTGATGGAGCTGTCGGAGGCCTGCGCAATGAGGATCGCGGGGAACAGAAAGCGACAGCAGAGGCGCGATCCGCACTTCATCTGACATCGGGCTTACGCCCCCCCGGACGCTCAGCGCCCGGACCCGGTAGCTGTAAGCATGTCCGTATTTCAAATTCTGGTCGCTCCAGAAAACCGTTCCGTTCCGCACCTCCGCGGGCGACGGGTTCGCCATGTCGATCTCGGCGTATAACTTGTACCGGACCGCCTTTTTGTCCAGTCCCATCTCAGCGCGATAGACGCGGAACCGCTGTATATCAGAGGGGAGCATGTTTCTGCCTTCAACGTTATGGGTCGGCAGCGGCCAGGAAAGGAACGCGAGAGTGTCCCTGGTTGTAACCTTGATGTCTTTTATCACCTCAGGCCTCGGGCTGTCGGGGACCAGGGGCAGCGTTTTTCTGCCACAGGCAAGTGCGGCTGTCAGAACGAGGAGGAGACAAACCCTGAACAAAAATCGCGTGCGGATATTCATCGCATCTTTTTCTTAAGAGCCTGAAGCCGTTTTTTCAGGTTCGCGGGCGCCGTTCCTCCGTAGGAAGTGCGCCTGCCGACCGAGGCCTCAAGGGAGAGTGCGTCATAGACGTCCTCGCGGATCAGCGGCGATAGCTTTCGGTACTCGCTGAGCGGCACGGTCCCCAGACCGCATCCCAGCTCAGTCGCCAGCAGGACGGCCCTGCCGACGATCTCGTGAGCCCCGCGGAAGGGCATGCCTTTCCGGACCAGGTAGTCCGCCAGATCGGTGGCCGTGATGAAACCGTCCTCGGCAGCCTTGCGCATCGCGTCCTTATGCACCGTGATGTTTTTGAGCATCTCGATAAATACCGACAGGGTGAGCATGACCGTGTCCGATGCGTCGAAGAGCGGTTCTTTGTCCTCCTGCATGTCGCGATTATAAGCGAGCGGCAGGCCTTTCATGATCGTGAGGAGCGCGGTAAGGCTGCCGTAGACCCTGCCGGTCTTGCCGCGCGCGAGTTCGGCCACGTCGGGGTTCTTCTTTTGCGGCATGATCGACGAGCCGGTGGTGAATGCATCGCCGATCGTGATGAATCCGAACTCTGACGACGACCAGATGACGATCTCCTCGGCGAAACGCGAAAGGTGCATCATGATCTGGGCGCAGGCTGCCGTGAACTCGATGGAGAAGTCCCGGTCCGAAACCGCATCGATGCTGTTCTCGCACACCTCGGTGAAGGCAAGCAGCCGCGCTACATAGGCGCGATCGATGGGCAGTACGGTCCCCGCGAGCGCTCCGGCGCCGAGGGGCATGACGTTCACGCGCCGGAAGCAGTCCACGAGCCTGCCGCGGTCGCGATCGAACATCTCGTAGTATGCGAGCAGGTGGTGGCCGAAGAGCACGGGCTGCGCCCGCTGGAGATGCGTATACCCCGGCATGACCACGTCGCAATGCAGCTCCGCGAGACTGATGAGCACGGTCTGAAGCAGTCCGAGGAGCTCGTGGATCTCGGCGATCTCGTCGCGCAGATACATGCGGATGTCGAGCGCCACCTGATCGTTTCTGCTCCGCGCCGTGTGGAGCTTGCCGCCCACGGGGCCGATCTTCCGGATCAGCCGGTCCTCGATGTTCATGTGGATGTCTTCGAGCCCGATGCTGAACTCGAATGCGCCCGCGGCGATCTCCCTCAGGATGTCCTGCAGTCCCTTGATGATCCTGCGCGACTCGGTCTTCGTGATGATGCCGGTCCTGGCGAGCATGGTCGCATGGGCAATGCTGCCGGCGATATCGTAAGGATAGAGCCGCCAGTCGTACGGGACCGAGGCCGTAAACTCCTCCACGAGCCCGTTCGTGGCCTCGGTGAACCGGCCGCCCCAGGGCTTTGCCGTCTTCGGCGCTTTCCTTGGCGACCTTGACTTTTTTGTTATTTTCGTTTTCTTGGCCATATGATTAAAAATACCAAATCCCAAGCACCAAATCCAAATAAGCTCCAAGCTCCAAGTGCCAAACGTTTCGAATTTGGTGATTGGAATTTATTTGTAATTTCGAGCTTGTTATTTGGTGCTTGCTTTATGTGCCACTCTGAGCCTCAGTGCATTCAGCCGGATGAAACCTTCGGCGTCCTTCTGGTCATAGACCCGGTCGGCCTCGAAGGTGGCAAGCTCGGGGTTATAGAGCGAGACAGGGGATTTTCTGCCGACGGTATCGCAGTTACCTTTATAGAGCTTGATCCTCGCCGTGCCGGTCACGTTCTTTTGCGATTCGTCGATCGCGGCCTGGAGCATGGCCCGTTCCGGTGCGAACCAGTAGCCGTAGTATACCAGCTCCGCATACCGGGGGACCAGGCTGTCACGCAGATGCATGACCTCGCGGTCCATGGTGATGGACTCTACTGCGCGGTGCGCAGCATGGAGCAGCGTGCCGCCCGGGGTCTCGTACACACCCCGGGACTTCATCCCCACATAGCGGTTTTCAACGAGATCGACCCTGCCGATACCATGGCTGCCTGCAATCAGGTTCGCCTCTGCCAGGAGCGCGGCAGGCGATAATTTCCTGCTGTTAATGGAAACGGGGTTTCCCGCATCATACGCTATTTCGACGTACTCCGGCTTGTCCGGCGCCTTTTCCACCGGTATTGCCATGGTGTACATGTCGTTGGTCGATTCTTTCCACGGGTCCTCGAGGATGCCGCCTTCATAGCTGATGTGCAGCAGGTTCCGGTCAGTGGAATAGGGTTTGGATCTGGTCGCCGTGACCGGGATACGGTGCTTCTCGGCATAGTCGATCAAATCCTCCCGGCCTTTCATGGACCACTCGCGCCAGGGAGCGACGATTTTCACGTTTGGCTTGAGCGCCAGATAGGTGAGCTCGAATCTGACTTGATCATTCCCTTTTCCGGTCGCGCCGTGGGAGACCGCGTCTGCGCCTTCCTGTTCGGCGATCTCGATCTGGCGCTTGGCAATGAGCGGACGCGCGATGGATGTGCCGAGGAGATAGCGGCCTTCGTACACGGCATTCGCGCGCAGCATGGGGAACACGAAATCCCTGACGAACTCCTCGCGCAGGTCGTCGATGTAGATCTTGCTTGCGCCGGTCTTGATCGCCTTTTCGCGCAGCGGCTCGAGTTCCTCGCCCTGGCCTATGTCGGCGGTGAATGCGATCACTTCGCAGCCGTAGGTCTCCCTGAGCCAGGTGATGATGACCGACGTATCGAGCCCGCCGGAATAGGCAACGACGATTTTTCTAATATCTTGTTTCAAACGCATGCTCCTAACCCGGATCAGCCGGTACCAACAGAAGTCACGACAGATCTTTGACACGGATCACGGCGGATGAACCCTATGAAAGATCATGATACTTCATAATCAATCGGTAAAAATCAGTGTCAAAGAAACTGACCCTGTTATTTCCCTTCCACGATCTTTACCTTCATCTCAATGCGGTCGTTCGGGTTGTCGCTCGCGTCGCGGGGCTGGGAAACGATCTTGTCCACCACCTCGATGCCGCTCTCAACCTCGCCAAAAACGGTGTACTGCTTGTCGAGGAAGGGCGAGTCCTTGACGCAGATGAAAAACTGCGAACCCGCGCTGTCGGGATGGCCTGCCCTGGCCATGGAAAGCGTGCCGCGCTTGTGAGGCTTGTCGTTAAACTCCGCCTTGATGGTGTACCCGGGCCCGCCCTGGCCGTGTTTGCTCTTGTTCGGGTCCTTGGAGTTCGGATCGCCGCCCTGGATCATGAATCCCGGGATCACACGGTGAAACGTGGTCCCGTCGTAGAATCCCTTTTTTGCCAGATCAATAAAATTTTTTACATGACCGGGAGCGACTTCGGGGAAGAATTTCAGCGTGATATTTCCGAGCTTTGTTTCAATAATCGCTTTTGTACCTGACATTTTCTTGATCTCCTCTTTTGCGACCGTGATGGTTTTTGGCGCCGGCGTCTGGGCTTGCGCAGAGGCGGCAACGCCCATGAAAATAGCGAACAACGCGATAAATAAAATTCTGGTTTTTCTCATCGTGTTTTTTCCTCCTGAGAGAGTATGGTACGCAGCCTTGCGGGTAAAAAATCAAAGATATATTCTTTTACCAGAAACCCGTTGGGATGTCAAACAAAACCAGAGGATTGTTTGGTGAGATTGCCGGTTCAAGCCGGTTGCAGAACAGGCTGGGGCCGGATAATTCATGGGAAAATAAAAACAGGCCATTGACTCCGACAGGAGACTGCTGTTATACTTGACCCCAGAACGGGTGAGAGGTGTTTCCATGACTACCGGGCCGACTGAAAAAAGAGAGTTCATCCGCGTCCCCTTCAACACCACCGTGGAGGTAAGGGTGCAGGACCGTGTCATAAGATCCCAAGGGGGAATCAATATCAGCATGGGCGGCGTCCGCCTGTCCACCCGCGATGCCATTCCTCCCGCGGAGGCCCTCTCTGCCGGGTAACGGATAGACCTCCGCGGGTCGGAAAACCCGATACGCATCGATGTAAAGGGAACGATCGTCAGGTCAGGGGGGAGCCTGGCCGTAAAATTCATCGACCTCGACAGCTACCAGCATTTGCGGCAGCTTATCGTCAACGATGCCGACGACCCTGACCATGCGGACTGGAGTTTGTCGCTCATTGGGGGACTCGAAAGCCGCTGCGATAGGCCGCGTGCGTTGTGAACATTGGACAGCTAAGGAAACGGCGTTCAGCATTCGATCCTTTCCTTTTTCAGGGTTTTCTGCTAGTATTTTTATCATGGTGCACAAAAACAGGCGGGTTCACATTACGAAAGGAGATTAGTCTATGGTACAGAAAGCAAGCGTCAAGTTAACCGATATGATGCAGCAGGCGATTGCACGCGAGATACAGGTGAGCGTACAATATATGTGGCAGCACATCATGGCAAAAGGACTTGAATCGGCGGAGATCGCCGAGGTGTTCGAGGAGGTCGCGATCGCGGAGATGAAGCACGCCGAGAAGATCGCGGAGAGGATCTTCTATTTCGACATCACTCCCACGACCAAGCCGGACCCCATCAAGGTGGGGGGTACGCTCAAAGAGATGCTCAAGTATGACGCAAAGGCCGAAGAAGAGGCCATCGACCTCTACAAAAAGATCATCAAACAGGCGTCAACAGAAGGTGATTCCACGACCCGGCTGCTCTTCGAGCAGATCCTCGCGGATGAGGAAGATCACCATGATACGTTCACGACGTTACTTGGGAAGTAGATTTTTCTGAGCCTATCATCAGTGCCCGCGCCGAGCTCATGGATCGTCTAATCAACGGGCCTTGACGGTCGCGGGCCATTTTTATTTTCAGCACATCCCTTTCTTAAAAGGGGCATTCCATGACTGAAGGTTTTATCCCGCCCCATGGTGGCTACCAAAAGCTGCTTTCCTACCAGAAGGCGGAGATTGTGTACGACGCCACGGTCTATTTCTGCGACCGTTTTATCGACAGACGCAGCCGCACTCATGACCAGATGGTTCAAGCGGCGCGGTCCGGCAAGCAGAATATCATCGAAGGCAGCATGGCCTCCGGCACCTCCAAGGAAACCGAGATAAAGCTGACGAATGTGGCCCGGGCCAGCTTGGAAGAATTGCTGGCGGACTACCGCGACTTCTTGCGGACGCGAGGGCTGCCGCTTTGGGATAAGAACGATCATCAGGCTCAGGCAATCAGGAAGATGGGACATGGGTCTCATGTGTCCTATGTGACATATAAGTCCCAGATTGAACGAACCAACCCTGAAAATGCAGCCAACACGATCCTATGCCTGATCCACCAGGCCAATTATCTCCTGGACCAGCAGATTCGAAGCTTGGAACAAGCCTTTCTCAAAGAAGGCGGCCTGCGAGAGCGCATGACCCGAGCGCGCCTTGAAGCAAGGAAGAAGGTTCGCTCATGAAGATCATCACCGCCATATCCGAAATGCAGTCCCTTACCGACGCCTTCCGCAGAGAGGGAAAGACAATCGGCTTCGTCCCGACCATGGGTTTTCTGCATGAAGGCCATGTGTCGCTCATGCGGCGCGCACAACAGGAGTGCGACGTCGTGGTCGTGAGCATCTTCGTGAACCCTACGCAGTTCGGGCCGAACGAGGACCTGGACCGCTACCCGCACGATGAGACAGGGGACCGGGCAAAGTGCGAAGCTGCTGGCGTCGATGTCCTGTTCAAGCCTAAAGCCTCCGAGATGTATCCTGATGCACCATCAGTCTTCGTTACGGTGGAGGGGATTTCTGATATCCTGGAAGGCGCGGCAAGGCCCGGACATTTCCGCGGCGTGGCCACAGTGGTGGCAAAGCTTTTCAATATTGTGAAGCCGCACAAGGCGTTCTTCGGCCAGAAGGACTATCAGCAGTGCGCGGTCATCAGGCGGATGGTCAAAGGCCTGAACATGGATGTAGACCTCGTGGTGCATCCCACGGTGCGTGAGCCGGACGGCCTCGCGATGAGCTCGCGGAACAGTTATCTGAGCGAAGATGACAGACGAAAAGCCGCAGCAATCTATCGTGCCTTGTCAGCGGCGGAGCATTTGGCGAAAGCAGGGGCAAGGGAGCCGGAAAAGCTTAAGAACAAGATGCTCGCGGTCCTGCGCGGAGGACCCGGGCATCGAGATCGATTACGTCGAGGTCGTTGACCACGAGACCCTTGCTCCTCTCTCGTCGGCAAAAGATATCATGGTGCTGCTGGTAGCCGTCCGGGTCGGGCGAACGAGACTGATCGACAACCTCGTAATTCAATGATAGTGCAATCCGTTCGGATCTTTTCCATTCACTTTAATAGTTTCAAAAAAAAACCGTCATACCCGCGAAAGCGGGTATCAGGGTGTCAAATATATTCAAATTGTTAAAATACACTCTTATACCGTCATCCTGAACCCTTCAGAATCGTCACCCTGAGCAAAGCGAAGGGTCTCGCTTCTCTTCAGGGCAGGCTCCGTGAAAGATCTCAAGTATCCGGGAAAGCAAGATTCCTCGCTGCGCTTAGAATGACATCATTGGGGTTCATTGACTTATTCAATAGCGTGTGTTTGCTTGAAAAGACTGGATTCCCGTTTGCACGGGAATGACGTAATTTTCGAGTCTTCGACTTTTATGAGTCCATCAATTATCACCCCTCCGAGGACAGAAGGTTTGAAGTGACTTCCTATCCCATTGATGCGATTCTTCCGAAGCTGAAGCAGGCGGTCCTGAATAATCCCTCAATCGTTCTGCACGCGCCGCCGGGGGCCGGGAAGACCACGCGTGTTCCGCTCGCGCTTCTTGATGTATTGCCGCCGGAACAGGGCCGGATCATCATGCTCGAACCGCGCAGGATCGCCGCTGTCTCGGCTGCGCGCTGGATGGCGAAAACGCTCGGCGAGCAGGCGGGCGAGACCGTGGGCTACGCCATACGCTTCGACGCGAAGAGGTCGGAAAAGACCCGGATCGAGGTCGTGACCGAAGGCATCCTCACGCGGCGCATCCAGGCCGACCCGGGCCTCGAAGGCGTGGCCATGGTCATCTTCGACGAATTCCACGAGCGCAGCATCCATGCGGACCTTGCCCTCGCGCTCTGCCTTGATATCCGTAAACAACTTCGCCAGGACCTGAAGATCCTGGTCATGTCCGCTACCATGGAGTGCGGCCCCATAGCCGCATTGCTCGGCAACGCGCCGGTGATCACGTCCAGCGGGAAGGCCTTTCCCGTGGAAGAACAGTACATCGCAGAAACTCCAGGTCCGCTTCCCCTGCGCATCACCTCGGCGGTCAGGACCGCCCTGAACGAAACGCATGGCGATATACTCGTGTTCCTTCCCGGATCCGGCGAGATCCGCGCCTGCGAACGGCAGCTTCGCGAATCACTGAACATGGGCGAAGACCGCGTCACGCTGCACCCGCTCTACGGAGACCTGCCGTTCGAGGAACAGGAACGCGCTATCCTCCCGTCAAAGGACCGGAGAAAGATCGTCCTCGCCACGAACATCGCCGAGACAAGCCTGACCATCGAGGGGGTGCACGTAGTGATCGACAGCGGCCTGACGCGCATGCTCCGGTACGATCCCGCGACGGGGATGAACCGGCTGGTGACCGTCCCGGTCTCGAAGGCCTCGGCAGAGCAGCGAAAGGGCAGGGCGGGACGGCTCGGACCGGGCGTATGCTATCGTCTCTTCAGCAAGCACGACCTTCACGGGATGCTGTCTTTTAAGCAACCTGAGATCATCGTGTCCGACCTTTCCCCCCTCGCGCTCGAACTCGCGGCATGGGGCGTGAAAGACCCGCATACTCTCTCATGGCTCGATGCGCCGCCCGCCGCAGCCTGGGCAACAGGCGTGCAACTGCTTCAGGACCTCGGTGGCCTCGATGCCTCGCGTTCGATCACTTCGCTTGGCAGGGCAATGGCCCGTCTTCCACTCCATCCCCGGCTTTCCCGTCTCATGATGAGGTCGGAGGAATTGGGGTGTGTGCGCCTCGGCGCGGACCTAGCGGCAATCCTGTCGGAACGGGAAATATTCCGGCACAGCGCATCAGACCGCATGTTCAGAGAACCTGATATTTCGGAGAGGATCGACGCGCTGCGCAGGGGGCGAAAGGGGACAGCGGCTAGTGGGGCAACTGACCCCTCTGCGCTCCGGGCCGTGGAGCGGACCTCGCAACAACTCCAGCGTTTGATGTCCGGGACCATGTCGAAAGCAACGGAAGAGAACGTTGATCACGAGGCGATCTCCCGGCTTTTACTCGCTGCCTATCTGGACAGGATCTGCAAGCGTCGCGCGGAAGGCAATCGCAGTTACGTTATGACCCAGGGAAGGGGTGTGCGTCTTTCTCAGGACAGTCATCTCGTGAGCAGCCTGTATCTCGTCGCCGTCAACGTTGATGCCGGCGAGAAGACAGAAGGCATTATCCATATGGCCGCACCGGTCACCGAGGACCTCATCCGGAGCGAATGCGGCGGCCGCATCGAAGCATTCAGAAGAGTGGAATGGAACCGGCAGGAAGGCAGGATCGCGGCCGCCCGGGAGGAGCGGCTGGGAGCGCTGCTCCTTTCAGTGCGGCCCTTCACGCCCACCGATGAAGAGTCGGCGCCCATCCTGTGCGATGTGGTCCGCTCGACCCCGGGACTGCTCACCTTTGACAAAGAGGCGAGGCAACTCCAGGCCAGAACAGGGCTCATGAAGAAGGCCTTTCCCGAAGAGATCTGGCCCGACCTTTCCGACGAGCACCTTTTCGTTCACCCGGAAGAATGGCTTCTCCCCTGGCTCGGAAACATTCGCAGTGTTCAGGGCCTGCGGGGGTTGAATGTCCTGTTGGCGCTGAAGGCAAGACTTTCCCGGGAGCAGGTCAGGCTCCTGAATGAACGCGCCCCCTTGTCGATCACGGTGCCGAGCAAGAGTCGCATCTCGCTCGATTATTCTTCCGGTGATCAGCCCATACTCGCCGTCAAGCTCCAGGAGCTGTTCGGGCTTGCAGACACGCCGATGGTAGCGAGCGGACGCGTCAAGGTCCTGCTCCATCTTCTTTCTCCTGCAGGCCGTCCAGTCCAGATCACGCAAGACCTGAGAGGGTTCTGGAACACGGGGTATCCGCTTGTGAAAAAGGACCTGAAGGGTCGCTATCCCAGGCACCCCTGGCCGGATGACCCCTGGAACGCCGTGCCGACAAAGCGTGCGAAACCGCGGGGGACGTGAAAGAAAAATATTGGTTGATGGTCTCGAAAAAGTCCCTCGTTTTGTCAATGTGATGAGCACATTCGTTTCACCATTGCTAACCTTCTCAACTGAAATAGCTTTGCCAAGAATATCTCAAAGGTCTATAATTACTGCATTGCAACGCTATTTCATCAGTAGAAGGTAAACGCTGAATCGATCTGCTGATTGACGACGGGATCATCAGTCGTGAACATTTCGCTAAAATGCTCATGATCAAGAGAGCCGGGGCATGAGTTGATCGATGAGTCGCCTTTTTCAGTCACTGTTTTTCTCTCTTGTCTTCGTCCACGGATATGATAAAATACAAGTACGAGTAAAAAGGATGATATGGTAAAATCATTTAGCGTAAAAGGGCCCGGGCCGCCTGACAATGCCGGTGAAATAAAGCCAGGTGTTTATATGCGGCCGGTTTTAGCCCATCTCCGAAAAGGGGAGCAGAAGGAGGCTTACGGTCTTCTGCAGCACGCCTTTCTGGAGTATCCTGACGACCCTTTTGTGCTCTCCTATTACGGCTGGCTGCAGGCCGTGGTGGACAAAAAGTACCGCGCCGGCGTTGACAAATGCCAGCAGGCCATTTCCATGATACAAAAGTTGACTGCGTTCAACGAGGATATGCTGTATCCTTTGTTTTATCTTAATCTCGGCAAGGCCTACGTTGCTGCGCGCAGAAAACGTGACGCGTTTGACGCTTTTGGAAAAGGGCTGGAGTTTGACAAGACCAATCGCGAGATCCTGATGGAAATGCGAGCACTGGGGTCAAGGAAACAAGCCGTCGTGCCGTTTCTCGACCGTTCGAACCCGATCAACAAGTACATCGGTAAAATAGTGAACAACAAAAAATAAGGCGACTGATAAGAAGGGATGAACAACCGCAGGGGATGGAGCTAAGTTCGCCGGCAATCGGGCATCGCGTCTGTTTGCATCCAACGTTCCTTTCACCGTCCTGAGTTCCATCGCGTTAGTAACTTACCGATCAAATTCTTCTCAAAATGGCAGGGATATTTACCGCGAAGGCGCGAGGAGCGCGAAGGATACAAAAAACAATGGGAGTTTTGCTTTTGCACCAAATTTTTCCTCGCGTGATTCCGTAAGTGGCCACTTTTCTTTCATAGGCCATTGCGTCTTCTCGGTTCCAAGGTTTTGTTTTCGGCATGTCTCGACGTCATGGCAAAAGTCGGGGTTTGTCCAGGTTCTGAGACATCTAATAACCCCGGACTTGTTCTCATCCGTGTTCATCCGTGTGCATCCGTGGTAAATATGAATTTACTTTGTTCCGGTTTATCCCGGGTTAGGAGAAACATCATGCTCGTCTCGGACCTCGATCACATTGATCATCAGATCGACAGTACACCCGGTCTTAGGAAGGCCTTTGCTTTCTTGCGCTCAGCTTCTCTTCATGGCCTGCCTGACGGCAGGGTGGAGATCGATGGGGACCGCGTGTTCGCCCTTGTGCAGCGTTATCACACAACGACGGTTGACGCGCCTACGTTCGAATTCCACCGGAAGTACATAGACGTCCAGTTCATCGTGTCCGGAGAAGAGATCATAGGCTGGGCGCCGTTGGACGGGATAATCATTACCGAGGCTTACGACACGGATAGGGACATCTGCATCGGCACTTCGGCAAAGGGATCATGGACACGCGCGTATCTGGAAGCAGGACAACTTGCAGTGCTCTGGCCGGAAGACGGCCATGCCCCCAAACTGGCCGGCTGCGCACCGTCATCGGTCATGAAGATCGTGGTCAAGGTTGCGGTGTGAGAAGTGTAGGGTTCGGGTCAGGGGCAAGCTTGGACCTAAGATCGCTGGCATCCTTCTTGCTAAATCCGCTATGTATGCAAAATGCTGTATTGAGCGGTTCACGGGATATATAATCACTTGTTAATACTGGAGTGACGAGACCATGGAAGGTCTAATAGATAGAATCGCAGACTTTATATTGTCGGTTATCGGCAAGAAAGCGAATGTAGCTCTCGACACAGAAAAACGACGAGAAGCCTATCTTTGGATAACGGCATTCTTATTTATTGTATTCGGAATGGGCCTCTATGCTGTTTATAGCATCTTCAAATGATTGTTGAAAAATAGAAGACTGCCTGCCTTCCGCCCTTCTTAATACTTGTTACTGTCGCTAAATACCACTTGACTGAGGTTAGCGTATTTGCTAACATGGAGAACATGAAATATACTATCGAGTATTTTCATGCCCGTGTCAAAAACGATATCGAAAGCTGGCCCGACGGCATAGTGGCCGATTATGCCCGGTTGGCGGAACTCCTGATGGAGTTCGGGCCGAATTTGCGGATGCCGCATTCGCGTGCCATGGGTGGCGGTCTCTTTGAGTTACGGCCACGCGGCCGTGAAGGCATTGGTCGTGCATTATATTGTTTCGTTATAGGTCAACGCATCGTGATGCTTCACGCTTTCGTAAAGAAAACACAGGAAACTCCGGAGAAAGAACTACGCCTTGCCCGTAAAAGAATGAAGGAGGTACTAAATGGCTGATTTAAAATATAAACCCGTTTCTCACGACCATGAGGCTTTCCTCAAGAAGGCCTCGAAACGGAAAGGGTTCAGGAAAGCGTACGAGGACCTGGAAGAAGAATACCGTCTTACCCGTGAGATGCTGGCCGCTCGATCCAAGTTTGGTCTCACTCAGGAATCCGTTGCAGCGTTGATGGGGACGACAAAAAGTGCGGTGTCGCGCTTGGAAGCAGCGGGTAAGCATGCCCCATCTCTGACTACGCTCAAAAAGTATGCGCGGGCAGTTGGTTGTCGCTTGGAGATCAAGCTCGTTCCTAACACTCGCTTAACCAAGCGCTCAACACGGGCCGCCAAAAAGCAAGCGGCCGGTTAGCGTCGCGTTAGATTCCCGCAGGAGAAAAAAATCAAATGAAAATTTCAGACTGGCTGGATGAAAAGGAAGCAGAGAAGGTGGATGTATCTCAAATTGTATTGCCTGCAGGGATGTCTTATGATGAAGCCCCGGATGAAACCATTTTTTTCAAAGAGATTAAACCTTGTGGGCTTCTCTGTACAGAAAATCATCCCTTTTCTACGGTCGAACGCTTTGGACACTGGTATTACTGCAGAGGTCAGGACAAGAAAGCAGGTATTCATTCATCAGAAATGATGTGGAGGTTGTTTACAAAGGATAAAGAACTCGCTCTCCAAACGGCAAAAGCACACATAGAATAAAAAAATGGAAATGATCCCATAACAAACAATGCCGGACTAACCAGCCGCATCCTTTCTCACAGCCACCGCCGGGGATTATATCCGCCGGTTATCTGCCGCGTGATCGCCTGCCAGAGCATCTGACGACCCCAATTGTATTTTCCCCAGGGCGCAAGGAACCTCGCCGTGTCTTTCAGCACAATAAGTTTGTCGCGCATACCGCGTTTGGCAAGGGTGCCCATGAAGTCGGCTTCATGCGGCCGGCCAAAGAGGATCTTCAGGATGTTCCACTGGTCCGAGCAGCGCCGCACTTCGCTTTGTATCATCGTCCGGTAGATATCCTGGATGGGTTTGTTCAGCCTGAAGGCATCCACGGTTGCTTCGCCGGCGATGGCCCCGGAATGGAGCGCGGCCGACATGCCCTCGGCGATCATGTTCAGGAACCCGGCTGCCTGTCCGGTCACGATGATGTTGCCGCGCCCGAACACATAGCGATTGATGAGTGAGAGGCCGAAGTTGTTCACGCTCGAATCGCGCGTGATGCACGGGCCGAGCTTCACCTGATGACGATCTTCCAGGTAGCGCAGCGCCTTTGCATGGCGGGCGGCCAGGTCGTCATCCGCTTCGTATCCGACACCGACGATCTGCCGGCCGTTCCGCAGGTGGCTCCACGTATAGTACCCGAGCCCGGGGTGGAACCAGTAGTGGAAGTATTCCGGGTCCAGCGGGCATTCGATGATCTCGTGCAGATGCTGCTTGACCGTGAACCACTTGATCTTGTCGCGATATTCCGGATACAGAGTGCTGACCACCTTGGAGTTTGGGCCGTCAGCGCCGATCAGATAGCGCGTGCGGTAGTGCGATTCCTCCTGTCCGTTGCTAGCGACGACATCGATATGCGATCCCTCGTCTTTGGCCGAGAGAAAGCGCATGTTGTCATGGACCGTGACGCCGCTCCGCTGGATCGCCCAATAGTCGGAATAGGTGCGGTTCAGGTGCGGGGTCTTGCCGCCGTCGAATTCCATGGGCAGCTCGACGCCGCCGGGAAAGTAAAAGGTCACGCCTTTGCAGGAAGTCGGCTCATGCAGTACTTCCTTGGGCAGGGGGCCGAAATTCTCTATCAGGAACCGGTGGCCGCGCGGCGAGATGATGCCGCTGCAGGGCTTCGCGCGCGGGAGGCTGAACCGCTCAAGGGCGATGGTCTCGTATCCCGCGTCAACGAGCCGCTTTGCGGCCGCCGCAGCAGAGAGGCTTGCACCGACGATGATAACGTCTGTTGTCCGCACGTTCTTCATCTTATCGCAACCTCGGCCAGATGGACCACCGGGATCTTTGTGTATTTGGCAAAGGCCTCCTGGTCGTCAAGATGCTCGACCACGATGCGCTGCGCGTTTCGGCCTTCAAGCAGCCACCCCACCTGCGCCTCGATGGAGACGATGTTTTCCAGCCCCAGGTGGTGATGATAGCTCGCTGCGCCCGTGGGTGTTGCGACGCGCTGAAGGTCCAGGTTCATGAAACAGCCGGTATCGCTGGCGCAACGAGTCATACAGCGCCACGAACTCGCGGCGGTTGGCATTATAGGCGCGGGTTTCGATCATATAGAAGTCGGTTTTTTTCAGTCCCGCGCGCACCGTTGGATTCGCGAGCAGGGCCTGTCCCAGGGGACGCATAGTGATCGATGACGGAAGCAGCGAGCGCAGCAGATTGAACAGCAGTCCGTCAGCAACGATTATCTCGGTCGCAGTCATCAGGGGCAGTATGAATGCCTCGATGCGGATATCGCTGATTGCCTGGCCTGATTCAAGGGCAAGGGCAATGTCGTATCCGTCGTCAACGTGGAGGCCGACAGGAGGTCCGAGAAGCTCGAGCGCCGATGAGGCGAGTTTACTATCCGCCCTGAGCGCCTTACCCGGCAGCAGGATCCGGGAAACTGTGAGCGTTTCAGACTTCTGCCTGTTGATCTGATCGCCCGGTTTCGGAAGGAGCCCGCGTGCCGCAAGGTTTTGGCGCAAAGCGATCGTCGTCTGCTGCGTGCGAATACCCATGGGACAGAGTGCCTCGCAGGAACCGCAGAGGAGGCATGCCCGGACTGATGCAAGGAGGTCTTCATCCGCTGCCCCGCCGATCGATGCCCGATTTCTGCCGCAAGAGGTCAGCATCTTCGTATGGTGCTGGTTCCAGACCGGGCAGGAGAGCATGCACACGCCGCAGCCGTTGCACTGCGCAGGATCGGTCGAGGTGGTTTTGGATGCATTATATTGAATCATATTATTTCCGAAATTCCCCCTTACCTATGCCCTTTCCCAAAGGGGCGAGGGTTTAGAAACAAAGGAAACATATTCTTCTCAAAAAGGCAAAAAATTATTCTCGCAGAGGCGCAGAGTTCGCAGAGAAAAGCGAATACATGTTCTCGTTTAAGACAAATATATAAAGATATTGATTTCACTCTGCGTCCACTGCGTGCTCTGCGAGAGACGCCTTTAAGTCCCGGTTTGTCCGGGTTAGGTTCATCAGAAAATCACATCCCGGTTCAGCACCATGGCAGGGTCAACTTCCCGCTTCATGGCAAGATGTTTATCCACCACGGCGTCACCGAACGCCCTGCGGATGTAGCCCTTCATCATGCCGCCGAAGCGATAATAGCTGGTGCCCATGTCCACACCGATGTCGTAGATCTCGTTCTTGAATGACTGCAGATGATCGCGGCTGTAGGTTTTGCCTTCGAGCATGGGTTCGAACTCGCACCCGTAGGCGATGCCCTCGGCGTCAGGCGGGATGCACGAGAGCTCGTAGCGCTCGCGCGGTCCGATGAGCTTGATGCCGACGCAGTAGAGCGTGTAATGCGGAAAGTATTTTTTGCACACCTCGTTGCCGCGCAGGATGGCCTCGAAGAACTTTTCCCTGCTCGTTGCCAGGTCCGGGATCACCATCTGTCTGCCGCCCCAGAACTTCCAGACCGCCTGGGAAAATACCACCGTACGGTCCACGATCTTTCCGTTCTTCATATGATGCGACGGTTGGAGCTCCGGCAGCAGGGTGCGCTTTCGATCCAGCAGGTACAGCGCCTCGCGGAACTTCCAGGGTCTGAGCGCGTAATGCAGGCCGGTGTGCATGGCGAATCCCAGTTCGCCGAATCCCCTGAGGCGTGGACGCCATTTTTTGAAGAACGCCTTTTCCCGCTCTTCGGAGTCAAAGGCCACGAGCAGATTCACTGCCCGGTCGAGCATGGTCAGGATGCCGGTGTAGTCCGCGGCGTCCTCGTCGCAGAGCATCACGAGGTCTTCCATGGCCGTGCGCAGATCTCCATAATAGAAATAATGCATCGTGAGCGGGGTAAAGTGGCGGATGCGGAGCGTGGCCTCGGTGATGATGCCGAACTGGCCGTAGCCGAGCAGGACTCGGTTGAACCACCAGGAGTTTTCGTGCTCAGAGCATTCCAGGATCTCGCCTGTCGGGGTGACGATCTTGATCGCCAGGGTCTGGTCCGCGCTGCAGCCAAGGCGCGGGGAGTTGATGTCAATGCCGCCGACGCCGAGTGTGCCGCCGACCGAGGCGGTCATGTTCAGCGGGGCCGAGAGGTAATCGAGCCCGTGTCTGCGAAGGGATTCAGCCAGTGAGTGCCAGTAGATCCCGGCTTCGCATCGTACGGTCATCGCGTCCTTGTCGATCGCAATGACACGGCTCATTCCCCGCATGTCAAGCTGCAGTCCGCCGAACGAAACAGTCTCTCCCTCGGTCGTGAGCCCGCCTCCGCGCACGGTCACCGGTACGCGGTGCTTCTGCGCAGCAGCCATGACCCCGGCCACCATCCCGGTCGTGCGCGCGATCAGCACGCCGCGCGGCAGGCCATAGGCCATGCCTCCCGAGTCAGTAACGTACAGCGTGCGAGCGACCTTCTGCTCATCAACGTCGATCCCCTTCGCGGCAAGGTCGGACACAAAGGCCTGCCAGCCGTCACCCTCCCAGCGGGCAGGGTTGGTCTGCTGTCGCGGTATGCCGATGAGCGCGTCCGGGGCAACGGGGCACGGGGGGATGACGCCGGGTTTTGCGGGTTTGATGTCGAAGGGTTTATGTCGTACGTTGTTGTTCATGTTTGCACAGAGAACATGGAGGCATGACGGAACGCAATTGATTTTAGCCACGGATGAACGCGGATTCACTCGGATGAGAACAAGTCCGGGGTTATTAATTGTCTCAACATAGTATTGACAGAAAGGCGGATCCAATATATCAGTCATCCCCGAACGGTTTCATCGGGGATACGGTTCCTAACAGGCTGTTGAAAAAGTCGAAAATCATGGAAAATGTCATTCTGAGCATAGCGAAGAATCTTGCCTTTTCCTATACTTAAGATCCTTCACTTCGTTCAGGATGACGAGAAAAAAAGTTTTTCAACAGCCTGTTAAATTAACAAGGACCAGATTCCCGCTCAAAGTAGCTGCGGGAATGACAGATAGAAAAGCGTTGCGAGAACCTGTTTCAGACCTTCTCCAACGCCTGCTTCAGGTCGGCGATCAGATCGTCCACGTCCTCCAGGCCCAGCGCGAGCCGGACGAGGTTGTCCGCCATGCCGATCCTCTTGCGGTATTCCTCGGGGTAGTCGAAGAACGACATCATCCACATCTGGGTCACGAGGCTTTCGCTGCCGCCAAGGCTCGGCGTGATCAGGAAGAGCTCGAGGGCGTCGATGAACTTTCTCGTCTTCGCGTCGTCGCCCCGGAGCAGGAAGGTGACCACGCTGCCGAAGCCCTTCATCTGTGCCTTCGCGATCGTTCGGTCCGGGTGCGAATCCAGTCCCGGGTACCAGACCTTCTCGACCTTCGGGTGCGCCTCGAGCATGCGGGCGACTGCCAGACCGGCCTCGTTGTGGTGTTTCATCCGGAGGCCGAAGGTCTTAAGGCCGCGCTCCAGCAGGAAGCAGGTGAGCGGGCCGGGAGTGGCGCCGATCATGCGCTGCATGCGGTAGATATCGTTCATGAGCTTGTCGGAGCCGAGGGCGACGCCGGCCAGGAGGTCATTGTGGCCGCCGAGATACTTGGTGGCGGAGTGGATGACGACATCGACGCCCATGTCCAGCGGCCTGATGTTGTAAGGCGTGGCCAGCGTGGCGTCGATGACGGTCATGACCTTGTGCTGCTTGGCGACCTTCACGACCGCCTCAAGGTCCAGGCACCGCAGATAGGGATTGGTGGGCGATTCCGTGAAGATGATGTTCGTATTGGGCTGGATCGCCTGTTCAATGGCCTTGGCCGTAGGGTCCACGAGCGAGACCTTGATGCCGAACTCAGCCAGCAGGTTCGAGGCAAAGTCGCGCGTCTGGCGGTAGCAGTCGCTGGTGAAGATGATGTGGCCGTCGCGGCGCATAAAGGTCATGAGCGTCAGGATCACGGCAGCCATGCCGCTGGAGAACAACACCGCGCGCTCGGCGCCCTCAATGGCGGCGAGCTTATGTTCGCACTCGGTCTGGGTCGGGTTGCCGTAGCGACCGTATTCGTGCTCGCGCAGGAGCTTGCCCTCGCTTTTCGCCTTCATGAAATCGTAGACTTCCTGGGTGTTATTGAAATAGTAGTTCGAGGTGTGCACGATCGGCGTGGAGACCGCGAAGTGGGCATGGTGCACGCGGTCCAGTCCGTGGATGCCGAGGGTGGCCGGGTTCCAGTTCCGGGGATTGGACGGTTTCTTAGACATTCTGTTCTCTCCTCTTTTTCAATGCGTTCGTGAGCGCTTCCTTGACGGCGCTCACATTCGCTGCCACTTCGATGGGTTTGTTCGCGTACATGCTGGGGAAACCAAGCTTCCCTTCGTGATAGTTGACCTTGAAGTCGGTGAACTTGAGCCCATGCGCCGTGGAGATGACCACGACATGCTCGGACCTGTCGATCTTGCCCGACTTGATCAGTTTGATCATTGCGGCCAGGGCCACGCCGGTGTGCGGGCAGTTGAACATGCCGGTCCGGTCGCCCAGCGCAGCGGCATCGGACAGCTCCTGCTCCGTGGCGTCCATGACAATGCCGTCGAACTGCTTCAGCGTGCGGATCGCCTTCTCGATGCTGACCGGGTTGCCGATCTGGATCGCGCTGGCCAGCGTCTTCCCGGCCTCCATGGGCTCGAAGGACTCGAAGTTCTTGAGATACGAGCGGTAGAGCGGGTTGGCGCGTTCCGCCTGGGCGACCACGATCCGCGGCAGCTTTGAGATAAGCCCGAGGTCGCGCATCATGAGCAGTCCGCTGCCGAGGGCGGAGACGTTGCCCAGGTTGCCGCCGGGGATGATGATCACGTCAGGGACCTCCCAGTCGAACTGCTGGACGATCTCGATGCCCACGGTCTTCTGCCCCTCGATCCGGAGCGAGTTCATGGAATTGGCCAGATAGATCGTCTCGTCCTTGGTGATCTCCCGCACCACGCGCATGCAGCCGTCGAAGTCCGTGTCCAGCGACAGGACCAGCGCGCCATTGGCGATCGGCTGCACGAGCTGGGCCATGGATATCTTGCCCTTGGGCAGCAGCACGATGGACTGGATGCCGGCGGCGGCGCAGTAGACCGCCAGCGCGGCCGAGGTATCGCCGGTCGAGGCGCAGGCCACGGCCTGGATCGGCGCGCCCTCGCTGATCATCTGCTTCACCTGCGACACGAGCACGGTCATGCCGAGGTCCTTGAAGGACCCGCTGTGGGAGTTGCCGCAGAGCTTGATCCAGAGGTTGTCCACGCCGACGAGCTTGCCGAACCGCTCGGCCCAGAACAGGTTGGTGCCGCCTTCGTAAAGCGAGACGATGTTCTCGTCCGCGATCTGCGGAAGGATCCATTCCTTCTTGCCCCAGACGCCCGAGCCATAGGGCCACTGGGTGGATTTGTAGCGGTCCTCGAAGAGCTTCATCCACGCCTTGGCGCTGCGGTGGGCCAGGGCCTGCATGTCGTGCTTTACTTCCAGCAGCGAATCGCAGGTCTTGCAGCGGTAGACGATCTTGTTGAGCGGATATTGCTCATTGCACTTTTCGTTGATACATTGAAACCAGGCTCGATATGGCATAGGCTTTAACCTCGGTTATCGGAAAGCATTGACAACGCCTGCCGCGAACTGCTGCCGGGAGGCGATTGTATCGAAACAACGCGCGCTTCCCGGGCATCGGGAAATATAGCACAATGACCGGTCTATAATCAATGCAAAATTACCGGTTGTACAGCGTTGATCGCATTCGGCACATTCTGTCGGCTGTTGTTTGTTCATTTCCCGGCATAGTCCTTTTACAGTTGCGCTTCATCGCTATTTTTTGTATGATGTTTTTTCCGCGTTGCAACATGAGATGGTCAGTTACGTCGCTTCGTCGCAAGGAGCGCCGGGATGAAAGATGTTCCCGGCTTACATAGCTTTCACGGCGCTTCCGCTTCGCCCGCGTGGCCCGGATTTTTTGCACAATCACAGCCGGCTTCGGCGCGCGTGCATGTATTGATCCTATGCAACGCAACCGACCCGTATAGTTATAGAAAAATTAACCAGTGTTTCTCAGGAGAAACGTATGGACCTTTGCCCCTGCGGTTCCAACAGTGCTTATGCAGAATGCTGCCGACCGGTGATCACCGGCGAGAGCATCGCAACGACAGCGGAACAACTCATGCGCTCCCGCTACAGCGCATTCGTAAAGAAAGAGATCGAATACATCCTCGCATCCCTGCATCCCGGGCATCGGTCTGATTATGACGAAAAAAGCACCCGTACCTGGGCCGAGAGCGCGGAGTGGCAGGGGATCAAAATAGTAAACACAACCGCCGGGGGGCCGGAGGACAGCGAGGGGCAGGTAGAATTTGTGGTGTCCTATATCGAGAAGGGGAACAAGCAGGAACACCACGAGCTATCCTCGTTCAAGAAGGAGAACGGCGTCTGGTACTTTACCACCGGGAAGACCATGCCGAAACCGGTGGTCCGCGCAGCACCCAAGACCGGCCGCAATGACCCCTGTCCGTGCGGCAGCGGCAGGAAATTCAAGAAGTGCTGCGGTCAACAAGCATGACCGCAGTTTAGAACGTGAGTTAAAAGGGGATTGCGATGTTGCAAAAAAAAGACCCTGAAAAGATCATGCAGGAGTTCCGGCTGCGCCAGAGCCGCCAGTTCATCGCGATAGCAATAGCGCTCTTTGCCATTCTCTTGTGCGCGGTCATCTATAAGCGTCCGGATCTCTTCGGAGAATTTTCAAAAAGCACGCTCTTCGGGGCCGAGGTCGTTGTCATCGCTTCGTACATGGTCTTTACTTCCGTAAACTGGATGTGCCCCTCCTGCGGAAAATACCTTGGCTCGGATATCAACAAGCGGATCTGCAAGAAGTGCGGGGCGAGGCTGCAATAGGGTACGACTACTCCGCGAGCAATCCTGACTTCACAACTCGGACAAGCCGAAACAATAAACGAATTCATATTTACCACGGATGCACACGGATGAACACGGATAATAACTCAAAAAATAGCCCTTTTTTCTATCAGTGTAAATCCGTGCTAATCCGTGGTGGAAATAGGTTTTTTGATTTTAGTTATGTCATGTATCACGACGCAGCGATCTGATGTCGATGGATCTTTCGGCCTGGATTTCCGGACCACAACCCTATGGCGAAGAATAAATCATACGCAATATACAAAGGCCGCAAGCCAGGAATATACGATGAGTGGTTCGGCGCTCATGGCGGGGAGGCGCAGATAAAGGGGTTTCCCGGCGCCGTGTACAAGGGGTTCGCGTCTCGCGGAGAAGCTAAGGCGTGGTTGGACGAAATGTCCACGAAGGCAACCGGCAAACACCAGCAAGAGTTATTTCCTTCGGTCGAAAAAACCATCGCCCCCGGGAAGTCTTCCCGCCGATCGAAGCCGGTCACGGAGGGCCTTGCGCATCATCGGACAACAGAGGCGGCAGGAGACGTGGTCATCTACGCCGACGGCGGGTGCAGCAGGAACCCGGGTCCGGGTGGATACGGCGTGGTGGTGCTTGAAGGCGGAAGCAGAAGGGAACTGTCCGGCGGCTTCGCGCGGACGACCAATAACCGCATGGAATTGACGGCCTGCATTACTGGCCTCGAGGCGCTCGAACGACCATCTTCGGTCATTGTTTACAGCGACTCGTCATATGTCGTCAACGGGATCGAAAAAGGGTGGGCCCGCCGGTGGAAAAAGAACGACTGGATGCGAAACAAGGATGAAATTGCGGAGAACAGCGATCTCTGGTCGCGGCTGCTCGACCTGTGCGAAAAGCATACGGTGAGATTTTCCTGGGTAAGGGGCCACGACGGCAATCCGGAGAACGAGCGATGCGACGCCCTGGCCGTGGAACAGACGCAGCGCGTCGGCCTGCCTCCGGATCACGGGTACGGGAAAAAGTAAAAAAAGACTATTCTGACTTTAATGTGGGTCACTTAATTGCAAGTCTCGCTATTTATTCTTCATTAACAATCTGTTTTCTGATGTGTATCTTAGTCGGCACTTGTCCCACATGTGCATTATTTTTTTTGGGTAGCTCATCGCTCGGCCGCGCAGCATGCTCTTTTTTGCACATCCCCTTCGCGTCCTGAACGACATTTTCGACCCGTCTAAGGCCACGTCCGCTCGCCCGCGTAAACTCGGCCTGCGGCCTCAGACAGTACGCGTTCGCCCTGTGGGACGCTTCCTTAGTCCAAGACGGGTGCCCAAAAATATCGTAAGGGCCGCTCCGGGGACGTGCGGGATTGGGGTAAATCTTAATTCTGCCTTTCCCCGTTCAGGGAAAGACAGAAAGACTCATATCTTTGCTTTTCCAGAAGCCCCTGCATCCCATGAACAGGTTCGCGCATAAGCATGGTTAGGTAGAAAAGACCGATGCTGTAACAAAGCCAGGCAGACACGGCCGAGCCCGTTCCCCCCGGGCGAGGGGAAGTGCTGCGATGCTCGAAACGGCTTGTTATCAGTACTCGCAATCATGCCCTGCGCGGAGCTGTGAACTGGGGTGCAGAAAAAAAAATCGCGACATGTGCCGAGTTAAAAACAGTTAAAAGCCACCCACACAAAACCCGGAAGACCCATAATTTTTTAGATATCCTGCCATGTTGCTCAAACAAGGCTCTTCGAAACAACTTCATGCGTATCTTTGGAAAGCCCCGGCGTTTTCAAAATCCTTTCAAGCTGCGCCTTCATAAGGGCCTTGCGTTTTTCGTCATAGCGTTTCCAGAGCGTGAAGGGGTTCACGAGACGCGCCGCGATCTGGGGGTTCAGGGGATCGATGATAAGGACGTGATCGGCAAGGAAGGCATACCCCGCCCCGTCCGGATCGTGGAACCGCACGGGGTTGCCCTGGGAAAACGCACCGATCAGGGCGCGGACCTTGTTCGGATTTTTTATATTGAACGATGAATGGCGCGTGAGTTCCCTGACCCGGTCGAGCGCGGACGGCAGGCGCGACATGGCCTGGATCGAAAGCCACTTGTCCATGACGAGCGGATCGTCCTTCCATTTTTCGTAGAACGCTGCGAGCGCCTCGTTCCGCTCCGGGCAGTCGATATTCGCCAGGTTCGCGAGGGCCGTTATCGCGTCGGTCATGTTCCCCGCTGTTTTGAATTGATTCATGCAAAGGCCGCGGGCGTCCTTGTCTTCGAGTTCCGCGAGATAGGCCAGGCAGATGTTCTTGAGGCTTCTTTTGCCGATGGCCTCCTGGTCATGGCGATACGGTCCCTGGTCCTGGTTCCGGTGATACACGGCAAGGAAGCGTTCCCTGAGTTCCGCTGCCAGGGTCTTCTGCACGAACTGTCTTGCCTCGTGGATGGCCGAGGGATCGATCACTGCCATGAAGTCCGCGAGATAGGTCTCTCCGGGGAGCGCGAGCGCGAAGGCCTGAAACGCCTTGTCCTGCATGGAGCTCTCGAGCGTTTTCTTGAACGCGGTCGATAAATGACTGGTCGAGCGTCAGCGTTTTCCCGTCCTGATAGTCCCTGATCAGTTTAAGGATGAGCTTCACCGCAAGCTGCTGGCCCGCGTCCCATCGGTTGAATTCATCGCGGGTCATTCGCCATCAGGAACAGCCGCTCATCGTCAGTGAGATCGAGCATTACCTTCACCGGCGCAGAGAACCCGCGCAGGACCGACGGGACAGGTTGTTCGGGGATGTTGGTAAATACGAAAGTTTCCTCGGTATTCATCAGCTCAAGGACCGTTGTTCCCTCACATCTCTCCGAGCCCCCCTTGGGGGCGAAAAGCTGGTTCAGCATTATTTCTCTGCCGTCCTTCCCGAGCAGTCCCAGGGCAACGGGAATGTGAAATGGTTTTTTCTCGGGCTGGCCCGGCGTCGGCGGGCAGGTTTGTTTGAATGTCAGTGTATACGTCCTGGCCTTCTGGTCATAGGAGCGGCTGACCGTGAGTTCCGGCGTCCCGGCCTGTGAGTACCAGAGCTTGAACTGGGAGAGGTCGGCGCGGGTCGCGTCTTCCATGGCCTTCACGAAATCATCGGTCGTGACCGCCTGACCGTCATGGCGCGAGAAATAGAGGTCCGTGCCCTTCCTGAATCCCTGCCGGACCGAGGATGGTCCTCATCATGCGGATCACCTCGGCGCCCTTGTTGTACACGGTAAGGGTGTAGAAGTTGTTGATCTCGACGTAGGACTCCGGCCTGACCGGGTGGGCCATGGGCCCGCTGTCTTCCCGGAACTGGTGGCTGCGCAGGATGTTCACATCATTGATCCGCTGCACGCCGGGGGAGGTCATGTCTTCCATGAACTGCTGGTCACGGAACACGGTAAAGCCCTCCTTGAGCGAGATCTGGAACCAGTCTCTGCAGGTTACGCGGTCGCCGGACCAGTTGTGGAAGTACTCGTGGGCAACGACGCCCAGGATGCCCTGGAAGTCGGCGTCCGTTGCGGTCTCCGCTTTCGCAAGAACGTACTTGGAGTTGAAGATGTTCAGTCCCTTGTTCTCCATGGCACCCATGTTGAAGTCGTCCGTTGCCACGATCATGAAGATGTCGAGGTCGTATTCCCGGCCGTAGGTATCCTCGTCCCACTTCATCGCCTTCTTGAGCGAATCCATGGCATGATCGCACTTGTCTTTGTTATGCTGCTGCACATAGATGTGCAGCGTCACCTCGCGGCCCGACATGGTCGTGAACCTGTCTTCGATGCGGGCAAGGTCGCCTGCGACAAGGGCAAAGAGATAGGCCGGCTTCGGGAAGGGGTCGTGCCACTTGGCGAAGTGTCTTCCGTCTTTCATCTCGCCGCTCCCGATCAGGTTCCCGTTCGACAGGAGCACGGGAAGCTTCTTTTTGTCCGCAATGATGGTGGTGAAGAACCGTGCCATCACGTCCGGCCGGTCGAGATAATACGTGATCCTCCTGAACCCTTCCGCCTCGCACTGGGTAAAGAACCCGCTGCCCGACATGAACAGGCCGGAAAGTTCCGTGTTGTTCCGTGGATTGATCTCGGTCTCTATCTCGAGTGAACATCGCTCCGGCACAGCGGGCACGGTGAGCGATGCCGCGTCGCGCACATATTCCTGCTCGGACAGGGGACGTCCGTCGAGCCGTATCGCCCTGAGCAGGAGGTCCTCGCCGTTCAGCACGAGCGGATGGACACCTGCGCTGCGGTCGTGATTAGAGACGATGGTAAGGAGTGATTTGACGCGCGTCCGCGTCTCGTCAAGGTCGAACTCGAGCATCGTTGTCTCGATGCGGTAATCAGGCGGGGCGTAGTCTTTGAGATAGATGGTCTTGTGCTGTTTCATCAGGGTCTTTTCGTCGGGCATGAGGTTCTCCGGTTGTTGTGCTGCGTGATTTGAGTAAAACAATGATCATGTTTTCATGGCTATTATAACAGAACAGGGAACAAGGAGAAAGCGCGGAGTAAAAGAGAATTGTGCCTGTCGCCCTAACAATCCGAGCACTGAACCTCACATTCCGCAATCCGAACTCTGCACTTGACCACCCTTGCAATTCTCGTTGTCGCCGTCATATTTGACGCTTCTGTCGCATTTGACGGTTCTCTTGACGGCTCCTCTTTCACCGCCATCCCCGGCTTTCAACCTTTATTCAAAACAATCAATGTTCTGCTTGCGCGGTTTCCGTAATTATCACTTGGCATAATAGTTGAAATGATATATGATCACACGCCATAACAAAACAGCATAACCTTCAAGGAGAATGTATTTCATGAGAAGAACGCTCACTATTGCCGCAGTTCTATTAGTCACTGCTTCACTGTTCCTGTTGCCCGTTGTCGGGAACGCCGGCTTGCCGACCCCCCCGCTTCCTCCGCCGCCTCCGGCCCCGGTCTTTCTACTCCCGCCCCCGCCGGGCGTTGTGGTGATCCAGGGCGAGCACCAGGACAATCATCGGGACAAGCATGAGAAGAAGCATAAGAAGCACAAAGACAAGCACGGAGACCGGCATGATGAAGGCCGGCACGAAGGCCAGCATGACAGGGACCATTAGCCATTCAAGGGCCAATTGATAAACGGATGACGAAGGGGACGTAGTGACCGAATGGACTTGCAAATTGATTCAACACCAGCAGGCTCTTTGCAGTCATCATTCCCTTCTGATCATTATCTGCCCGAACGCTTCGGCATGTAGCCAATTCTGGACAACTCGGCCATGACCGCATCGCAATGGTCTCCCTGGATTTCCAGAGTTCCATTTTTAACGGTTCCTCCGGTACCGAGTTTCGCCTTTAGTTGTTGCAGGAGTTTTTCACTGTCTTCATCCGAAAGCTGAAGGCCTTCAATTACCGTGACAGACTTGCCGCCCCGACCTTTCCGGTCGAGCCGCACTATCGTCCTGCGTTTTGCAGGAGCGATCGTCGTCGTGGGATTGCGATCAGCCCGCTTCTCTCTCCTCGGGACAGCGTGCTCCGTCGAATAGACCAATTTGGAATCAGGTTCTTTCATAACGCCATTTTAACACAGGACGCTGTTTTCAGATAATTTTCCTTTGCGTTGAATAACACCGGAGTCGTTTACCGAGCCCGTTACACCTGCATGCATAAGAAAAGACGAAACAAGGAAAATCACGGCTGTCTGATGATCAGGATAATGGGAGGCACATATGAATAACTTGATAGAATACCATGAAAATAAACTGACAATGCGCACTCTGTTACTTCAACTTCTTGCTCTATTACTTACAACAGGATTGTTGTTTTCCTGCGGCAACAATTCCAATAACTCGACACCTTCGCCGTCTCCTGTGGCGGGAGATCTCGTTTCGTGGTCACAGGCCGGAACGCTCAATGCGGCTTCCCTTGATGTGTTGATCGCGTCCGCGGGGATGATCGGGTTTACCGCGTTGTCCGATGTGTCCTGTTACAAGCTTACCTATAAAACACCGGACGCCTCGGCCACACTCATCAATGCCTCAGGGCTCGTATGCCTGCCCGCCACCCGGAGCGGAGGGAGCCCGGTATTGAGCTACCAGCACGGAACGATCTTTCAGGATTCCGATGCGCCTTCCAGTTTTCTCACAAGCGCCGAGGGCCTGGCGGGCGCGGTCTTCGCGGCGATCGGATACATCGCGGTGCTGCCCGACTATATCGGTTACGGCGATTCGACGGCCCTGTTGCACCCCTATGTTCATGCCGCCACACTCGCCTCCGCAACCGTTGACATGAACCGTGCCGCGCGCGTTTTTTTCAAGGAACCGGGCATCAACGCGGTGACGAACGGCCAGCTGTTTCTCGCGGGATATTCCGAGGGAGGGTACGCAACGCTTGCGACGCAGCGATTAATGGAGCAGAGCCTGAGCGCCGAGTTTCCTATCACCGCTTCGGAGCCCGGCGCAGGCCCCTATGACCTGTCGGGAACGACCCGAACCATCCTGGGGCTTGCGAACCAGCCGCAGCCTGCGTTTGCCGGATTTTTTTTCGCGGCCTACGACTCCCTCTACAACACGCCGAGCCAGCTTGCGTATTACTTCTCCTCCACTTACGCGCCTGTCGTCGCTACCTATTTCGGAGGAAGCTTCAGCAGAAGCCAGATCACTGCCGCGCTCGGGGGGGCGAATGTCGCGACGAGCGTACTGTTCAACCCCGCGTTTATTGCGAGCTACCTGGGGACGGGCGAGACCGCGCTCAAGGCGCATATTGCTGAAAACGACATCTACAACTGGGCGCCTGCCGTCCCCACACATCTGTTCCAAGGTGTAAACGACGACGTCGTCCCCTACGCCAACACGACGACCGCCCAAGCCGCCATGGTCAGCAACGGATCGACCATGGTGACAGTGGTTAATTGCAATGCCGGACATTGCCAACAACGCACGACAACTGCATCAAACCTTTTGCCATTGATGTCGTCACCTATTTCACGACCCTCGCTACGGGGCTCTAATTTACGGCGAGAACATCTGAAAACTATTTTAACCACGGATTGCCACATAAGGCACAAAGAGCACAGAGGTAAGACCTTAAAGAAAAAGAAATGATTTTTTCTTTGCATTATGTGCATTTTGTGGGCTAAAAAGACTTTTTTGCGAATCTGTCAAATCTCGGATTTTCTTCCGTGTTAGTCAGTGCATCCGTGGTAAATATGAATTCGTTTATTGTGTTTGACTCGTCCGGGTCAGGATACATTTCGCTTGACAGTAAATTCAGGTTCACCTATATTTATTTCACCTATGATTCTGATTTTCCTCTCTACTAAGTAAAGTCTTTCTGAAGGCAGCATGGCATCGTATCGCCGTGGCTGAGGGCGGATTCTATTAACGTTCTTCTATAATAAATAATGGAATAATAAGAATACCCACAAGGCCATGGAAAAGAAATTCCGTGGCCTTTTTTGCGGATATTTCTCTGAAGCCGGGGTAAGTACGCCGGGTATGGCATGATATTCTAACAAGGAGAGAAGGAAACGAAGTGACAGCATCTGACCAATCAAAAAGAACAAGGGTCATTCTCGCGCTCCTGGCGGTTTATCTCTCCTGGGGGTCAACCTATCTCGTGATCCGGATCGCGTTGGTCGAATTGCCGCCGCTCTTCATGATGGGGATCCGCTTTTTCCTCTTTGGCATCGGCATCTACGGATATCTCCGGATGCGGGGAGCGCCCAGCCCCAGTTTGAGCGAATGGTCGCGGTCAGCGGTCATCGGCGTCTTCCTCATGCTTGGAGGGAGCGCGGGTGTGGCTTATGCGGAACAATGGGTGTCATCGGGCCTTGCAGCGCTCGTGATCGCCACGACACCGCTCTGGACCGTGTTGTTTGCGGGCATCTGGAGGCGCTGGCCGAACCGGCTCGAATGGGCCGGGCTGCTGATCGGACTGGTCGGGATCGTGGTGCTCAATTTCGAGGGTGATCTCAGGGCGAGCCCCCTGGCCGCCGCGCTGCTCATCGTTGCGGCGATGTCCTGGGCCTTTGGATCGGTATGGAGCCAGCAGATGAAGCTCCCCCGGGGGATAATGGCCGGCGCAGCCCAGATGATCACGGGCGGGGCGGTCGTGCTGTTGTTCAGCCTGGCCATCGGTGAAAGGATCACGGCTGTCCCGACCTGGCGCTCCATCAGTGCTGTCCTGTACCTGGGGATCGTCGGGTCTCTGGTGGGTTTCACCGCATACACGTACCTGCTCAAACAGGTGCGGCCGGCCCTCGCAACGAGCTATGCGTATGTCAATCCCATGATCGCCGTGATGCTCGGGATCTGGTTCCCCGGAGAACGGATCCCTGGCCGGGCGTGATAGCGATGCTGATCATTGCTCCGGCGTGGTGCTGGTCGCAGTTGAGAGACAGGGATGCGGTAAAAGAATAAATGAATGAACAAGGATCAAACAGATTTCGCCAGATTAGCGGCCCGGTATGATCAAGGCTTAGTTATTCAGAGGTCTGCAGCTGAAAAACTTATCGGTCTGCCCGATATCCGCCGGAACGAATGTGCTCGATTTGTGTTGCGGGACGTGTAGTCTCTCGCGCAGCGATAAAGAGACGGCCAGAGGGAACGTGATCGGCATTGATCCGCGGAGGGCATGGTATGTGAAGCAATAATGAAGCAGGATGGGCTGGTGGATTTTTATCGCACTGATGTGATATGGCAAGAGCGGTTGACGATCCTCCCCAGCGGATGAACGACAAGCGGATTACGAGGGAATGTGTTTTTTCAACTCGCAGTTCGCAATTTAGACCCTCTCTCTTGATCGTATGAAGAACAACAGCAACTTCGCTATAATAGCCGCCAACGAAAGAATCATGATCAGGTTAAAACTTAAATATTGTATTCCATACACTATAGGTGTCAGCATCAAGCGTACCCCCCAACGCAATGTTTCATGCTTCTTGATAATATCGGCGATCGACGGCGAATGCCTGTAATAAAAGTTAGCAAGGGCTCTGCCCAAAGGATTTGTCAGAAGGCTGCCCTATCCCGGAAACTCCGCAACGTCTGAACATGAGGATCAAGATAACTTCCATAAGCTGCAGTAAGAAGTGATGAAATACTGCCTCCTCCCAGACGTATGTCTGGATTATATTCTAAATTAAATGCTAAGCCTGATTCGCCAGCTGTTACGAAAGTCCACGTGTAGTCAGCATTTAATGGGTGGCCGTGCACGTCCCTGACTCCGGTTGTAATTGTCACTGAATATTCAGTAAGAAACGCCAGATTGCTCGCTGGCTTAAAGATAACGCTCGTCCCCGAAAAGCAGCCGTTGCTGGAGACAACGACAGGCTCATCGGTGATAGTGCCGGATATCACATTATTATTGCTGTCTTTTACGATCAAGGTTGTATTGTTAAGGGTGCTGGAATCCATGGCTTGGCTGAAGATAACCCCAACCCATGCATCAACTGGCACCACATTGCCGGAAGGTCCGGCGGAAAAAATAACTGACGCGTCAAGACCCGTTCCCGTAGCAAATGTCCATATGTAGTCAAATGCGAGGGGATTTCCTGCGATATCCTTAATACTTGTATTAAGGGTCACTGTATAATTCGTATTGGTTGTCAAACAATCCATGGGTTTGAAGATAGACAGTACCCGCAGCGTAACTAACAGAGCCTGTAACCGGATTATTGTAGCTGTCTTTTACAGTGAATGATGCGTTGTTTACGGTAGCGGGATCCATGGGGTTATTGAATGTTACAATAATCGAGGCATCGACTCCCACCTCGGCAGCATTGTTGGCTGGCCGAGAGGAAGTGAGTATGGGGTTTACTGTCCCTTCTGTGGTAAAGGTCCATGTATAGGCAGCGGCCAGGGAATTTCCTGCGAAATCTCTTGCACCCGGAGTCAGTGTAGCGATATAGGTGGTACCTCCGGCCAGGTAGTGCGTTGGTTCAAATATTGCAGAACCGTTCCGGTAACTAACAGAACCAGACACGGTGTTGTCGTAGCTGTCTTTCAGCGCAAAGATTGAACTATTTATCGTTGTCGCATCCATCCCTTCGCTGAATGTTGCACTAACAGCTGCATTCATCGCCACTGAGATCTCATTATTTTGCGGGCTCGTAGAAATTATGGTTGGGGATATAATATCCGGTACTCCGGATAAAGCCAAATTATGCTTTTCCCCGGCTGCTATCGTGGTGACGCCGGTAAGATCGATTACCTGAACTGGGGTATAACGCGAAGTCGTAGTCCCGTCGCCGAGCTGCCCGGAACTGTTATTTCCCCATCCCCAAACCGTCCCGTCACTTTTCAACGCGATGCTATAATATTCGCCAGCAGCGATAGAAGCAATATTGGTCAGACCATTTACATTTGAAGGTGAGCTTGCTGTGGTCGTAGTTCCATCGCCAAGCTCGCCGTCATAATTATATCCCCACGCCCAAACTGTTCCATCGCTTTTCAATGCAAGTGAATGTAAGCCACCTGCTGCAATAGCAGCGACATTAGTTAGTCCAACAACTTGAACCGGTGTGTATCGATCGATAACGGTCCCGTCCCAAGCTGACCGAAGCCATTCCAACCCCATGACCAAACTGTTCCATCACTCTTGAGAGCAAGAGTGTGAGCGCTACCAGCAGCGATCGCAACAATATTAACCAATCCACTTATGTTCGACGGCGAGCATGATGTGGCCGTAGTTCCGTTGCCAAGCTCCCCGTTATAAATGAACCCCCATGCACAAACCGTTCCGTCACTTTTTAATGCTACTGTGTGCCATGGTCCGGCACCGATTGCCTGTACTGGTCCGAGACCGTTCACCTGGACTGGGAAATATCTGAGAAGATTCGTTCCATCACCAAGCTGGCAGTGCCTGTTGTCGCCCCATGTCCAGACTGTGCCATCGCTCTGAAGGGCAACTGAATGCAGTCCACCAGCTGCAAGAGCAGTTGGATTAGTAAGGCCCGAAACCTGCACAGGTATGCTTTGATTCGTGGCTGCCATATTCCCGAGTTGGCCGGAACTGTTATCTCCCCGATGCCCAAACCGTGCCATCGTTTTTCAGGGCTATCGAATGTGAGCCTCCAGCTCTAGCGGCAGTGACACCGCCGGGCCCACTTACATAAATAGGCGTCATTCTTGTGAGAAGTCGTTCCGTCACCAAGCTGACCATAATCATTAGCACCCCATGAAGCGTATAACAGGTAACTCGGCAGCTACCGCTTGCACAGCAAGAAATGCTCCAGCCACAATAATAAGGAAGGTGCGGAGAATTGGCTCCGGATGTGAGGAACAATGACGCAAGCGGAGTTAAGACCGTGAAAGTGAAGCCGTGTTTACTCGATAGATTTTTTTCATTTCATTCACATCAAAAAACTGCGGCGAAGTCAGGATGGCCCGATTATCTCTTACGCAACATACCGCATCCCGGACCAGGCTACGTCATGCTGTGTGTCTGAAGTGTTTGAAATCTGTGCTGTCCACTTTATTCCGTCAGAAGAAGCGAAGATAGTGCCGTTCCACCCCACTGCCACAAACTGCGCCTCTGACCAGACAAGTCTCATTACTGCGGGCAACATACAACAGAATTATATCATAGATCTGTTGACATATTGATCGCCGGCAGGATCAGTGGTAATGGGGTGTCGCCTGTATTGCTTTCGTCCAGCTGCCACGAACTCAATCGACTGCAAGGCAGAGGAAGAATAATATTGCACAAAATGCATGAAAGTTTTTGTGATAATGAGTTGCACTTTAGTAAGGAGGTAGGGTAGGGCAAAGCGAACACCGACTGACTAACCCGCCAGCAGGTGATCGAAAGATGGCGGCTTGTGATGAAAGTATTGCTCTTGACAAAGATGCTGATTCCGGATATTCTTACCTATCAGTATAGTCTGATTATACGGAAATTACCGGAGGATAGCGGCATCATGAAAAAGAATGAAAAGATGCCATCGCGGACCCGTTCGGCAAAGGCGCAAGCTGCTGCGCTGTCGAGGCGATCGTCACCATCGATGAACGCGGCCAGATGATCCTGCCAAAGGAGCTGAGGGCAAAGGCAGGCATCAAGGCGGGCGACAAACTGGCCATCACGAGCTGGAAAAAGGACGGGGAGATCTGCTGCATAGCACTCATTAAGGCCGGCAACCTTGAGATCATGGTGAAGGACATGCTCGGGCCGGTGATGAAGGACGTCCTGTAGAAAACAATACTGTTGCCACTGATTGATATGGGTTTTGAATTTCGGTCCAAAAGCAAGAAGAATTTTACCGCCAAGGCGCAATGGCCTATGAAAGAAAAGCGGCCACTTAGGGAATCACGCTAAGAATATCCTTAACTTCTGGTATTTAACGACAGAATCTTTTCACTCCTTCGCGACCTTAGCGCCTTCGCGGTTCCATGAACTTGGTTTTGGCTTGTGGGTTGAGTTAAGCGAGGTATTGTCATGCAGATGCAGACATTGAAGTTCGTAAAAAAGGAAGCACCATACTGGACCACGGGTCGGTCGCGACCCCGGCGGGCACGGTGTACACGGTCTCAACCGAGTGGACCCGCGCAGACTACTGGGGTATGATCAGAAGCAGGACCGGCGCCTATCGCATGAACTATGCGGTCACGCCGGGGCTGTATGCCGTCGGCGGTCCCTCAAAGGATTCCGATGTGTTCGTCACCGCCAACTACAAACTTACATTCGACATTCTCCGTCGTGCACTGAAGGGGATGAACGCCTGGATCCTGGTCCTCGACACCAAGTGCATCAATGTCTGGTGCGCGGCAGGGAAAGGTACGTTCGGCGCTGACGAGCTGATCAAGCGAATTGCGGATGCAAAGCTCGACACGCTCGTGAGCCACCGCAGGATCATTCTGCCGCAGCTCGGGGCTGTAGGCGTAAATGCAAGCGTGGTCCAGAAGAAAACGGGATTCAGGGTCACGTTCGGCCCGGTGCAGGCAAGGGACATCCCTGCCTATGTTCAGGCGGGCCATACAAAAACAAAAGAGATGAGCGCCATCACATTCTCGATGCTCGACCGGCTGGTGCTGACGCCCATGGAGATCAATCCTGCTATGAAAAAGTTCCCCTGGGTGGCTGGAGGCATTCTCTTGATCTTCGGACTCCAGCCGCAGGGTCTTCTGTTCAAACAGGCATGGTTTAACGGCTTGCCGTTCCTTGTCCTGGCTCTGCTCGCGGTTTTTGCAGGCGCGCTTGCGACGCCGGTTTTGCTGCCCTTTGTCCCGTTCCGCTCTTTCGCGGTAAAAGGCTGGATCGTGGGAGTGCTGTCAATGTTTCTTGCTATGCATTTTTTCAGACCGATCGGCATGCGGGACCCGATACTGTTGAGTGTTGCCTATCTCCTGTTTCCCGCACTGAGTTCCTACATCGCCCTCCAGTTCACGGGCTCGACGACCTTTACGGGCATGTCAGGAGTAAAAAAAGAACTAAAGATCGGCATCCCGCTCTACATCGGCGCAGCAGGCGTATCGCTGGTGCTGATTGTCCTGTTCAAGCTCAAGGAGTGGGGTATCGTATGAAATACCGTTTCAAAAATTGTCTTGTTTACGCAAAGCTTTCCCGCGTTGCAATCTTTCTCATTCGTCATTCCCGAATGGTCCTATCGGGAATCCGTTTTTCGTTTAACACCATATCCCCGATAAGGTCACTCGGGGATGACAGGCTTATGTGGCTGCGACAGGAGACTGAACTATGAAATACCTTGCAAACGTGACGACCTTGCAATATGAGCGGGAGAAGTGCACCGGCTGCGGCAGGTGCGTTGAGGTTTGCCCGCAGACGGTCTTCGAGATGCGCGACAAGCGTGCGGCGATCACGGACAGGGACCAATGCATGGAATGCGGCGCCTGTGCCATGAACTGCGAATTCGGCGCGATCACGGTGAACGCCGGTGTAGGCTGCGCAGCGGCCATCATAAACAGTATGGTCACGGGCGGCCCGCCAACATGCGACTGTAGCGATACTTCTGCCGGATGCTGCGGGTAGAAAGGATCAAGTCGCTGTAATTCTCCATGCTCTGCTGTGGCAAAAAAGAATCATTTGAGGACAGGTTGTGAAAAAGTCAATCTATGGTTAAATACCAGAATTTGTCATCCCCGTGATGCGGAAATCCAGTTACATTTTGAAACCCCTGGATTCCCGCCTTCGCGGTGAATGACGATGAAAAGGCTTAAGAATCGTCTGTTCAAGAGACTAAGGAGTGCAAGTCACCATGTACGCAGAAAGAATCGCAGGACTCAAAAGCTCGGCCATCCGCGATATCCTGAAGCTTACCTCACGTGAGGGTATGATCTCCTTTGCAGGCGGCCTGCCCGCGCCCGAGCTGTTCCCGCTCAAAGAGGTCAGCGAGGCTGCGCAACGAGTGCTGTCGAAGTATGGATCGAGCGCGCTCCAGTATACTATCACCGAGGGGCTTATGTCGCTCCGTGAAAAGATCGTGCAAACCCTTGCCCCGGGATCAACGCGCCTTACCCTTAACCACCTCATCATAACGCAGGGATCGCAACAGGGACTTGAACTCATTGGCAAGCTCTATCTCGACAAGGGCAGCGTGGTCTTTACCGAGACCCCGAGCTACCTCGGCGCGCTCCAGGCGTTCCGGCTCTTTCAAGCAGAGATCGCGCCGATAGCGACCGACGATCAGGGTATCCTGCCGTCAGCATTGCGCGGGGCATTAAAAAAGCGGCGGCCGGCATTCCTGTATCTCATGCCGAACTTTCAGAACCCGACAGGCGTGTCGTTGTCCCTCGACCGGCGGCGCGAGATCGTCGAGATCGCAAAAAATAACGACCTGCTCCTGGTCGAGGACGATCCCTATGGGGATCTTTTCTTCGAGGGGGAGAAACAGACATCTCTGTTCACGCTCAGCGAAGGAAAGAACGTCATTTACCTGAGCACCTTTTCCAAGACCATTGCTCCGGGTCTGCGCGTGGCCTTTGCGGCGGCGGACGAAGAGATCGCCGGAAAGCTTGCCATGATCAAGCAGGGCACCGACCTCCAGACAAACACGCTCGGGCAATACATCGTGAACGAGTACCTGGAGAGCGGCCTCCTCCCGGAACATCTCCGGAAGCTGCGCACGACCTACCGGTCGCGCAGGGACCTCATGCTCTCTGCCATGAATAAACATTTTCCATCGACCATCAGCTGGAATTGTCCCGGCGGCGGCATGTTCCTCTGGGTCACCCTGCCGGAGAATTGGGATGCCAAGGACATCCTCCTGCGCTGCATCGAACGCAACGTGGCCTTTGTGCCTGGACAGGAGTTTTTCCCCGATGGTTCGGGCAGGAACACCATGCGCATGAACTTTTCGAACGCCTCGCCGGAGAACATAGAGGCGGGAATCAAAAGGATGGGTGAGGTGCTGAAGAAGTTATCCTAACCCGGACAAGCCAGAACCATAAACTGATTCATAGTTACCACGGATGCACATACCCTGCTGTTGCCAAAACGCGGGCACAGGCTGATTAACACGGAAAAATATTCAAGATTTGAATTCCTGTCAGGAGATTATTGGAATGCGCAGACATAAGAAGGAAATTCACGATACGAACATCATGCGCGAACTGCTTGACGGCTGCCACGTTGGCAGGCTCGGGACGAACGGCAGCAACGGCTATCCCATGGTCAAACCCCTGAACTTCGCCTTCCTTAACGGGAATATCTATTTTCATACCGCACGGGAGGGTGAGAAGATCGACGACATCCGGCGTGACAGCCGTGTCTGCTTCGAGGTCGATCTCCCGATAGCCTATGTAAAGAGCGACAAAAATCCCTGCAAGGCCTCGTACCTTTATCGGAGCGTCATCATCAGGGGGAAGGCATATCTCATCGATGATCAGGAGGAGCGAGGAGCGGCGCTGAACGCGCTCATGAAGAAGTACCAGCCCGATGGAGGATATGGGGAGTACCTCGAGGAAAAGCTGCGTATTACAGGGGTCGTTCGGATCGATATCGAAGAGATGGTCGGCAAGGAGGACCTGGGCGAGGCAGGACTGCGGGAAGCCGCGATCAACGCCCTGGCAGTCAAAGCTCCTTTCCCGATCATTCTGGAACGATGAGATGGAGAACAATTTGTCAGTTGGGAATATCATACGGCACACCCATCGTAAAAAATGCATTTATGGTTCTTCCGGGTTTTGTGTGGGTCGCTTTTCACTGTTCCTAACTCAGCACATGTCACGATCCTATTTTTTTTCTGCACCCCAGTTCACAGCTCCGCGTCCCGCCAAGGCGGGATTCATGGGATGCAGGGGCTTCTGGAAAGGCAAAGATACGAGTTCTCACCAAACCCCGTAGAGGTTAATTCGCCACTTAGTGGAGTAGGCCTTTTAAGTTTTGCCGTTCACCTGCGCCGGGTAGCTCTGAACGAAAGACACGCATAGCAATGCTGCACAGATCATAGTTACGAGAACAAGACAAGGCAGACACGCCCTGCACTCGCGACGTGGCACTCGTAAACGCTGGGTGCAGGCGGCCGAGCCCTTTTAAAGGGCGAGGGTGGAGTGATGCGAGTCCTGCTTATCAGGGTGGAGTTACTGTACATCTTCTCGGCATGCGGAGCCTGCCCTCGAATGTCTTTATCGGGGGTGGCCGAGTGATGAGCTGCCCAAAAAAATCAATGCACATGCGGGACAAATGCCGACTCAGATGACCTTCAAAACAGATTGTTAATGAAGAATAAACAGCGATACTCGTAATTACGTGACCCGCATAAAAGTCAATGGAGCTGCATTTATTAACATGGACGCAGAATGACAGATTACATGAAATACGGGATCCTCTCGGCGATTGTTATTGCATGGTGCTTTTTGCATAGTGCAATGATATCGATATCGGTGACGGAATATTTGAAGAGGAGCCTGGGGCCTAAATTCCGCTTACTATCGTTTGTTCTTTAACGTGGTCTCAGCACTGACCCTCGTGCCTGTTGTATTGTTTGCTCATTCAGTTCGAACTCAGCCGATATTTTCCTGGGACGGATATTTGCGGATCGTCCAGGTTCTCCTGCTGGCGACATCCGGTCTATTGTTCTTTCTTGGGGCGCGCCACTATGATGCGCGTCAGTTCCTGGGGATCAAACAGATCCAAGAAGGAACATCAAACAAGGCGTTAACAGATTCAGGTAAACTGGACACGTCGGGTGTCCTGGGAATGGTCCGGCATCCCTGGTATTCAGCAGCCATGCTCCTGATCTGGGCTGGCCAAATGGATGTTTCAACAATTATCGTCAATATAATACTTACCGCCTATTTGGTCATCGGAACGCTGCTGGAAGAAAGGAAACTCGTTAGGGAATTCGGCGAGGAATACCGCGCCTACCAAAAACGTGTATCCATGTTTATTCCTTTTTTATGGCTGAGATCAAAAATTAAGCACTAGTCCCCGCTCACAATCCCTAAACATCCTTGACTTTGGATTAATCCCGCACAATAATATAATCGTTTGTTTTTTATCGGTCCGACCACACAGCATCGGAGTGAGTGAACGGGGGCATCAGATGCAAAGGCTTGTCCTATTGATCCTTTTCGCCGCATTTCTTGTCTGCATGCCCGGCTCCAATGCGGCAGCAGAAGATGACCAGGCGGATCATTCGATCATCGCCGACCGCCGCAGGGATCAATTCTTCAAAGAGTCAGCCTACGCGCTCTTTCCCTACCCCTACAGCCTTCCCGGCATCGGCAAGGGCATCGGCCTGGTCGGCGGCATGATGAATATCAAGGATACCTATACGGACGCCTACGGGATACTATTCACCGGCGAGGTCCGGGGCGCCGCCTTAGCAGTTGCGGACATCCATCTCATTCCCCGAACGCTCATCCTGGACATCGGATACAGCACGATCAACGAGGCAACGATCCAGAGTTACAGCCAGCGGGGCATGAACACGGACAAGCATGATTTCCGGCTGATCGAATTCGGCGACACGGAATACGAGGGCGGACGCATGACCGCAACCTTCTTTGACCGCCGTTTTGAGGTTTATGGGGCCTGGTACCAGGGGACCATGAAACTGAAAAGCATCAGGGACCAGGACGGGAATGTCATTATCGAAGCCCAGGACGCCCCGCGAGGACGCGGCAACAGCGCTCTGTTCGGGACCAGGCTCGATCTGACTGATGACTACGGGGACCCTCGCCGGGGAGTCCGGATTGATGTGACCCGCACGGAGACACCGCCACGGGACTCCGGGCCGGATTTTTACGTGATGGATTACAACACCACCGCCTATATCCCGCTCGGAAGGCGGAGCACCTGGGTGTTCAATTTTCTGCGCTCGGACGCGGTTGTGAACCGGCAGGGAGAAACAGACCCGTCAAAGCTGGAACAGCAGCTGGGACTGAACTGCAGCACGGTCACCGATCCGGAACAACAAAAATTCTGTAACGAGGTGATCGACAACATGATCGCAAACAACAAATACGGGACCGCCACTCAACTCGGCGGGTTCAGCAGGCTGCGGAGTTATCCTCAGGGCCGTTTCAAAGGCGCGCACACACTGTTCTTCGGCACCGAGGTTCGGTGGAACCTGACAGACGAACGGACGCCTTATAACATTTTCATCATGAAGGACGTTCGCACCTCTGTTCAGGTCTCCCTGTTCTATGAAACCGGCGCTACCTCCGACGTGCGGAGCGAAATAAGCGAGAGGAAGAACATGCGCGATTCCTACGGCTTCGGGCTCAGGGTGATTGGTGCGTCGGGCGTTGTGTTCCGGGGCGATATCGGATTCGGGAAAGAAGGGGTCGCCCCGCAGATCTTCATCGGGTATCCCTGGGAGATCTAGTCCCACCTCAGCGCGGCCTTTGGCCGCAGCAATTGCAAATTGAAAATTGTAGATTTCAAATTGAGGAATGACCGCAGTTATGGTTTCTTTTCCCCTTATTTGAATCTTGCATTTTACACGCTGCATTTTGCACGTTTGCTTCAAACATCCGCGCGAACACGTCACGTTTGGAAAAGAATTAACATATGGCTGTATACATCCTGTTCGCAACCCTGTATAATGGCAGTCAAGTCACTCACCGGGTTCTGACAGTTATCAAATCCGGTAACCGAAAAAATCTTCTCGAAAAGGGGCAACCATTGGCGAAACCGAACTTTGATTTTCAAAAGCGGCAGAAGGAAATTGCGAAGAAAAAAAAGAACGAGGAAAAAAGGCAGCGCAAGATGGAGAAAAACACAGCAACGTCTGCAGAGAATCCTGTCCAGCCGCCGAAAGAGGGAGATGCCAGGTAAATCCTCAGGAGGCTGGAGCGTCCGCCGGGATCCTGGGCCGCAGCGCGGATTTATGCAGATAACGAAACAAGGACCGGGATGCTCTGGGTGCGGGATCATTGAGGGACAGTTCCTCCCGGGCTTTTTGAACAAGAATGGTCAGTTGCAGTCGGTCCGCAAGGGGGAATTGCAGCGCGAACCGTTCTATCAGCAGATCGTTTCCGGCTATCAGCTCATCCCGCCACGTTTCTAGCTTCCGGTGCTCCGCGGATTGCTCGCGGTTTCCCTGTTCCATGCGCTGAAGGGCCTCCTGTACAGGCTGAGGATCATATTTGCGCATTAACGTGCCGATATACTGCATCTGCCTCGACCGCGCGCCGTGTTTCTTGAGCTTTTTTGCCAGGGTGACGGCGTTGAACATGACTGAAGGCAGCTCAATGTCCTTGAGCTGTTCGGCCGACAAGGTCACCAGCCGCTCTCCCAGTGCCTGCAACGACAGGGCCTCTTTCTTCTTTTGGGTCTTGCTTAAAAGCTCCATGCGTCAAACCTCGTGAGAGAGCAGATGATTGTCAATGCCCTGATGCTGATCAGAACATCGATTCTTATCGAAACGACGTATCCTGTTCCAATCCTGCGAAAGAACAAAGGGAGCGTTGTGCCCCCTCGCTCGTTCGTTTAAAACCGTGCTTACGTCTTCTTGCTCTTCGGCTTCTTAACTTCCTTCTTTGGACCCTTCTGTGACTGAGCCATATTCCATCACCTCTTTCGTTTATGAATTGAGATGCCCTGATGCCGTGAAACGGTCCACACCCGGCTTATACTGTCGAAAGCGGCCGGGAGCCTTGAACGTGTTCCCGCTCTGGAATATGACCCACAATACAACTTATATCATTACTTTGATAGAGCAAAGATATCAGCTTAAAAAAACGCAATAGGAAAGTTCACTTGCCGGCTCAGCCGAGATTTATACAATGCGTCCCCTTTACTCGGTAAAAATGTGCTATACTTGCACTCACAGTGCTGGCTGACCTATCCATTTTTTTGTTCAACCCGTTTACGCGGAAGGTTCTCTTTCAAGCCGGCGTATAAATATATCAGACAAGAAAGGAGGTGAAACAGAATGAAGTCATTAAAGATCATTGCACTTATCTCGATCGCGATGCTGCTCGCTTCCGCAGTGTTCGCGATGCATCACACGCCTGAAGACCGTGGAAAGACCATGTTCAACGACACAAAGCTCGGAACTTCGGGGAAATCTTGCGGCACCTGTCATCCCGACGGCAAAGGTCTTGAAGGGGTCGGCAGCAAGACGATGTGGAAAACCCCGGGCGGGGAGTTTAAGACCCTCGAAGAGGCGGTCAACATCTGCATTACCATGGCGCTCAAGGGCAAGGCCCTGGACGTGAAGTCCGAGCAGATGAAGGACATCGTAGCTTACATTAAGAGCATCAAGCCGGCGGCCGCCGCACCGGCCAAGAAAAAAGCAGCAGTTGGTTGCTAATCCTGTCTCATCCATGGGAGAGAGGGCACTCCTCTCTCCCTTTTTTTCTATATGCGAAACGGGCCCGGACCTGTATCGTAACGGCGTTGCGACGGTATAGACCGTCCGGGATGTAAATACGCAAAGTATCCCCGAGTGTTCAAGCAGCCCTTGCCATTTCCGAAAAAATCCTCTATTTTTTTCATAACCCGGACAAGCTGGAGCTAACTTCTTGGAACCGCGAAGACGCGAAGAGCGCCAAGAAAACCTTTGTTCTAAGTTTTAACAATCAAAATCTTTTGCCTACCTTCGCGACCTTTGCGCCTTAGCGGTAAAGATTTTTCCCCCTGTTGAGAAGAATCGTATTTTTGTAACTGACTACCGTTAAAAAGTTTAATTTTTTTTCGAACTCACGAGCAGGATCATTCACCCAACTGAAAAGGAGCCTATCCATGTACCGAGATAGACCAAGGCAGGATAGAGGCGGATGTTTTATCATCTTTTTTATTGTTCTTATTAGCATAATTTCGATCGGACTTTATTATTGGGTCTTCACGGGACGGATACCCAAACGGGTGATCCTGGAAGCGGACTTCGAGCAGGGGATGATCGAGTCCATGCCCGATGATGGCCTGGCGCGCGTTCTGATGACGAAAAAGTTGCGCGTGCGCGACGTGGTGGAGGCGCTCCAGAAGGCGTCGCAGGACGACCGGGTCAAGGGGCTGGTGGCCAGGGTGGGCCAGTCGAGCGTGAGGCTGGCGCAGGTTCAGGAAGTGAGGGATGCGATCATCGCCTTCCGCGCTGCAGGCAAACCCGCGATCGCGTATGCAGAGACCTTTGGCGAGGTCTCGCCGGGGAACTCTTCCTATTATCTCGCGACAGCGTTCGACACAGTCTATCTGCAGCCCTCGGGCGACGTGGGGCTGACCGGGCTCATCTACGAACAGCCCTTTGTCCGCGGCACACTGGACAAACTCGGCATCGTCCCGCGCCTTGAGGGCAGGAAGGAATACAAATCCTACCGGTACATGTTCACCGAGCGCAAGTATCTGCCGCCGCACCGTGAAGCGATCACGCAGGTGATGGAGTCGCAGTTCAGCCAGATCGTCAAGGGTATCTCCACTGCGCGCAAGCTCACCGAAGATGAGGTCCGGTCGCTTGTCAATGAGGGGCCGTTCTTCGGACAGCAGGCGGTAGACGCGAAGCTGATCGATGGGTTGGAGTACCGTGATGAGGTCTACGACAGGATCAAGGAAAAGGCGGGGGCTAAGGCCGAACTCCTTTCGCTTACGGAATACCGGAAGAGGGCCGGAAGTCCTTACGAGAAGGGGACGACCATCGCCCTGATCTACGGCGTGGGCGGGATCATACGCGGGAAGAACGCATACGATCCGACTTCGGGCGAGATCCTCATGGGCTCCGATACGATCGCATCCGCGATCCGGGAGGCAGTGGAGGACAAGGACGTGAAGGCCATCCTGTTCCGCATCGACAGTCCCGGCGGGTCCTACGTGGCATCCGACACAATCTGGCGCGAGATCATCAGGGCAAAAAAAGCGGGCAAGCCGGTGATCGCGTCCATGGGAGGCCGTGCGGCGTCAGGCGGCTATTTCATCGCCATGGCAGCCGACAAGATCGTGGCCCAGCCGGGGACGATCACCGGTTCCATCGGCGTTTTCGGCGGGAAGATGATCACGACCGGGTTCTGGAATAAACTCGGCGTGACCTGGGACGAGGTGCACACGAGCAAGAACGCCGACGCCTGGACCCAAACGAAGGACTTTACGCCCGCACAGAAGGCCCGGTTCACCCAGTGGCTTGACCGCGTGTACGACGACTTCACCGCCAAGGTATCTTTGGGCAGGAAACTCTCACGGGAAGAGGTGGAAAAGATCGCAAAGGGACGGATCTGGACAGGAGAGGATGCGAAGAGCCTGGGGTTGGTGGATGAGCTGGGCGGCTTCCCCTCGGCTTTGAGGCTTGTGCGTACTGCTGCCAGGCTCCAGGAAAACGCGCCGATTCGTTTGAAGGTCTTTCCTGAGCAAAAATCGCTTTTCAAGAGCATCATGGAACTGAAATCATCCGGTGCTGAAGACGGGACGGACAGCGCCCTTGCGCGCACCCTGGAAGAGGTGCAGCCCCTGATCAGAGCGATCGGATCGCTCGGGCCCTCTACGCGTTCCGAAGTGCTGCGCATGCAAGACTACGAATGGACCGGGGTGATGGAACAGTAAGACAAGCGAGATCATGCAGACGCATATACTTTTTGTGCGAATGAGATGCATTTGTAAAAAGTCCCGGAAATGCACCTTTCGTCATTCCCGTTGAAAACGGGAATCCAGATGTTTCAAACAATTACTCGGACACTGGATACCCGCCGTTCGCGGGTATGACAAGGTTTCACCAAACCGTCAGATTTGAATCATGCAATTTTAAAGTTCCTGACAATCGCCTTTTCCTATAGCAGGCGAGAGGATAATTTCAGTAATAAATGAAGCTTGGCCCATTGCATTTCGCTTCTAATGGATCAGGCTTTTTTTATCTTGACAAATATTGTAACATGTGTTACATTATAATCAGATGTTACATATACCAAGGAGGTGTCCCATGAAAAGGTTCCTGAAAAACATAGAAGATGCACTGGCGGATTCGGCCCTGTTGGAAATGGGCGTGGCTGTCGCACCCGTTGAAAAATCGAATGCGTTCCGCGAAACCCTCGAAGAGAATCTCATTGAAGTGGCTTTTGCCGAGGCAGCGGATTACGACCAGATCCACGAGGCCATCCTCCGCGAGCACCGGAGAGCGGACGACATGATTCGTCCTGACGACTGCGGATATGGCGACAATGAAGCGTGCTTTGCCTAAGGACGGTTTTCGCGCCCAGCGTTATACTCCTTAAAAGAGAAGGAAACAGATACCATGGTGAAAAACAAGGCAGGAGAATGGCTTCTTATCTTTTACAGCGTCCCATCACACCCCGTGAGCAACCGCATGAAGATCTGGAGAAAGCTCGCGAAGGCGGGCGCGGTGCAGCTCAAGGGCGCTGTCTATATTCTCCCTGCAACGGACGAGCATGAGGAGTTCCTTCAATGGCTCATCGGTGAGGTGAAATCCATGGGAGGAGACGGCGCATTTGTCAGGAGCGCGGACATACGGTCCATCGATGAGAACGACATTCGGCAGCTCTTCCTGAGTCAGGCGGAGAAGGAGTATCGCGGTTTTGAAAAGAAATTCGAAACCCTTGAACGGAAGGTCCAGAGCATCAGAAAAGGTGCGAAACACGACGAGGACGCCCGTTTAGCCGACCATGCCGGAAAGCTGGCCAGGGAACTGGATGACATTCAGCTGCGTGATTTTTTTTCCTCTCCAATCGGCGTGGAGATGACAAAGCGCATGCAAGCGCTCAAGACAGCGCTCAAAGGCCTTGGCGGACGCGGGGTTGAGCCGGCGGTGTCAGTTACTCCGAAGCGCGCAGCCGATTACCAGGGCCGCACCTGGTTCACAAGAAAAAAGCCGTTCATCGATCGCATGGCCTCGGCCTGGCTTATCAGGCGTTTCGTTGACTCGAAAGCAGCTTTCAAATTCATCAACGAAAGTGATCTCGCAGGGGTCGGCGGGAACGCCGCAACCACCTTCGATATACGCGATGGTGAATTCACCCATGTCGGCGATCAGTGCACATTCGAAGTGATTATGAAATCCTTCGGCATCAGGGACAAGGCGGTCCGGAAGATCGCCGAGATCGTTCACGACCTCGACGTGAAGGACGATAAATACGGCGACCCGGAAGCAACAGGCGTTGAAGAGATCCTGATAGGCATCCGCAAGACGGCAAAGAACGATAGCGACGCCCTGGAACGGGGAATGGCCGTGTTCGAAATGCTATATAAGGCTAAAACATAACAACGAATAAAGGAGATTCGGAATGGCTCAGGGCAACTTGTCATTGAGCGAGACCGCGCGCTACTGGCTGAAGCTGGGATTCATCAGCTTCGGAGGCCCCACCGGCCAGATCGCGATGATGCACAAAGACCTGGTCGAAAAAAAGAAGTGGATCGCCGAGGACCATTTCCTCCAGGCACTGAACTTCTGCATGCTCCTGCCCGGACCGGAGGCGCAGCAGCTTGCCACCTACATCGGCTGGCTCCTGAACGGGAAATGGGGAGGGATCATTGCGGGCGGGTTCTTCGTTCTCCCCTCGATTTTTATCTTGTGGCTTCTCGCATGGATGTATGCGTCTCTCGGGACTATCCCGGCGATTGCGGCGCTGTTCTACGGCCTGAAACCCGCGGTGGTCGCCATCGTCCTTGAGGCCGTGCTGCGCATCGGGAAAAAGTCCCTCAAGACACGGTTCCTATACTCTCTCGCAGGCGCATCATTTATTGGCATCTATTTTTTCAACGTGCCTTTCCCGATCATCGTACTCTCGGCCGGGGTACTCGGTTACTTTGCCGGCACTGTGGTGCCGCAACTATTTACATCAACACCGGTAAACAACGCAGCCCCTGCAGCGGTCACGATCATCTCGGAAAAAGCCGCTTCGTCCAGCAGTCTTGGATGGCGGCGCTTTATCAAGGTGCTTGTCGTCTTCCTCGCCCTTTGGTCTCTGCCCATCGTGCTTCTCGGATTATGGAGAGGCTGGAACGATACCTTCATCGATATCGGCGTCCTGTTCAGCAAGGCAGCGGTCGTTACCTTCGGCGGCGCCTATGCCGTGCTCGGGTACATCAGCCAGCAGGCAGTAAGCCACTACCACTGGATCATGCCGGAACAGATGATGGACGGCCTGGGTCTGGCGGAGACCACGCCGGGTCCGCTCATCATGGTGAACCAGTTCGTGGGATACCTTGCGGGATATTATCATGCCCAGGGGCTTTCCCCGGCCCTTGGCGGCGCAATCGGAGGACTGCTCACTACCTGGGTGACCTTCATCCCGTCGTTCATGATGATCTTTCTCCTGGCGCCTTATATTGAAACACTCCGCAAGAACAAACAGCTGGGAACCGCGCTCTCGGCCATCACCGCGTCGGTCGTTGGCGTGGTGCTGAACCTCGCGGTGCTATTCACCTATCACACCCTTTTGCCGGATACCGGCGGGTTTGACTGGTATGCGCTCGCAGCGGCCGTGATCGCGTCCATAGGGATGATGCGGTATAAATGGGGCATGATCCCGGTGATCATCGGGTCCGCGCTGGCAGGGTTTATCTGGAAGACAATACTCTAAGAACCAGCGTAAAGAACGGCCCTATATATAATGAATGCAAATTATGCGTTATACTACCGATTAAGAGCGGTTCAATCAAAAACCAAAGGAGACCACCATGACAAACGGAGCAACTTGCCCCATCAGTAAACTCGATAAAATACTTTTAGCGACCGATATGTCCCTGGATAGCGAAGGCGCAATACGCGAGGCGATCAAGTTCGCCTCTAAATGTTCAAGCAGGATTTATGCGTGCATGACGCTCGAAACAAACCCTGAGTACGAGACAATCGGTTCCAGCGTGTTTGAAAAGGAAGAAGCAGTGGCAGCAGCACATCTGGAATCCATCAAGGCACGGGCGACAAAAGAAGGTGTATCCTGCGAAACCATCTTTCATGAATCCATGGACGCCGCGGACGCCATTGTTGATGATGCTGTTGAAAAGAGGGTGGATATGATCGTCATCGGCAGACATGGCCGCAAAGGCGTAGCAAAGGCTTTGATGGGAGAAACTGCCGCAAAAGTCATTACCCATGCTCCCTGCAAAGTTCTTGTTGTCCCCAAAGCAGCACAGATTGAATATAGGAACATCCTGGTTGCCACTGACGGCTCACCGCATGCTATCGCGGCATTGAACGAAGCGATTGCCATTGCGAAGCGCTGCGGAAGCCACATCATCGCGCTTTCCGCCATGCGTGACGAAAGTGAACGGGCAGAGGCCGTGAAATTTTCAACGGAAGCTGCTGAAATGGCAAAGAAGGAAGGTGTCCCGGCTGAAGCGGTCACCCCCGTGGGAAGATCTTTCAACGTTATCGTTGAAACGGCAGGAGGAAGGGCCGTTGACCTTATCGTTATGGGGACCTACGGGAAAACTGGCGTGAAGAAACTTCTTATGGGGAGCTCCACGGAGAAGGTCATCGGAAGCGCCGGCTGTGCCGTGCTTGTGGTCAAAGCTTAAAAACAGTTACTCGTAACAATGAAATACATTCCCGACGGACTTCTCAGTTCATCGAGCATCCGGAAAGAGAGGTTGAGCCATGAAATGGATCACCCGTGAAAAAGTAAAAGTTGATCGTGTTGCCTGTCCCTGGCTCATTAAGAAGTTCGTGGACAAGGACGCGGAATTCTTCTTTGTACCTGCAGAGAAGGTTCAGTCCGAGGCCGCGCGCCTGGGGGCAATTCCCTTTGACATTCCGAACGCAGAGCTGGGACATCACGGCAAGGAATGCTCATTTGATGCGATCGTGAAAAAATATGGACTAGGGAAGGACCCCGCACTGGTGCTGCTCGCCAGGATCGTGAACGGAGCGGACACGGACAACAGTCTTCATCACCAGCCGGAGGGCCCGGGCCTGAACGCGATCGCCGAGGGGTTCCGGCATCTGGGACTCAAGGACGACCACGCGATCAATGCGGCGGAATGGATCGTATACGACGCGCTCTATGCCTATTGCAAAGAAATGATCGCGAAGGGAAAGCCCCATGGCGCATACGCGGCTTGACGTCGCGCTGCTGTTCAGCGCCAGAAGCGTGCGTCTCTTTGCCTACGGCGCGCTCTCGGTGGTGCTTGCCCTGTACCTGCACCAGGCAGGTCTGACCGGGGCGCAGATCGGCCTTCTCTTCACGCTGACGCTTGCCGGCGATGCGGGCATTTCGCTCTGGATCACGACCACGGCTGACCGGATCGGTCAGAAAAAAGATGCTGCTTCTTGGCGCCGGCCTCATGATCCTTGCCGGTGTGGTCTTCAGCTTGACCGGGAATATTGTCCTGCTCATGATCGCGGCCATCATCGGGGTCATAAGCCCGAGCGGGAACGAGATCGGACCCTTCCTCTCGCTGGAGCAGGCGGCATTGTCCCAGCTTCTTCCTTCCGCACAGCGCACAAAGGCATTTGCCTGGTACAACCTCGCGGGATCGCTCGCGACTGCAACAGGCGCGCTTGCGGGCGGGTTCCTGTCCCAGGGCCTGATGCATGCGGGGTTCTCGGAGCTTGCGTCTTATAAGGCGGTGATCCTGGGTTATGCAGCATGCGGCGTGGTTATCTTTGTTTTTTTCCTGTTCCTTTCCCCGGCTGTCGAAGCAGCAGGAGCAGCCCCGGCTGCAAAGCGCATTCTCGGGCTTCACAGGTCCAGGGGAGTGGTGCTGAAGCTCTCAGCTCTCTTTGCCCTTGATGCGTTTGCAGGCGGGTTCGTGATCCAGAGCATGGTGGCCTACTGGTTCCACATCAAGTTCGGCATTGATGCGGGGGTCCTGGGAAGCATCTTCTTCGGCGCGAACATTCTTGCAGGCGTCTCAGCGCTGCTCGCCGTCCGGATAGCGTCCCGCATCGGCCTGATCAATACCATGGTCTTCACCCACATCCCGTCGAACATTCTGCTGTGCCTCGTGCCGCTGATGCCGAGCTCTTACCCTTGCCATTGCCGTGCTCCTTCTCCGCTTCAGCATCTCCCAGATGGACGTGCCCACGCGCCAGTCCTACACCATGGCAGTGGTAGATCCCGATGAGCGCTCCGCTGCCTCAGGGGTGACCGGCATTGCCCGCTCTATCGGCGCGGCGATCTCGCCGGCCTTAGCCGGTGTCTTCCTCGCGGTGCCGTCCTTGCTCAGCGCTCCGTTCTCGTGGCAGGCGGGCTCAAGATCGTCTATGATTTCTGCTGTACCGGAGTTTCAGAAAAGCCGATGTAAAGTGAAAATTTAATCATGGCCATGCCTTTTCATTGCTCGCAATAGAAGCCAGGTGATGCTCATGTTTCTTCACCTTGACTTGGTCAGGACATTGATTGCTACAATGAAACAAAATTGAAATTTTGAATAATTTTATCAGGTATTGTTCGAGGAGGTGCTTTCATATGAATATTGCAATTAAAAAAATATCCATTCACCCGTATGTTACGAGGAAAAAAGGCGTCTGTGGCGGCAGAAGCATTGTGCGCGGCACGCAGAATACCGGTATGGTTCTCTGATCCAGTGGTGACAAAACAGGGCATGGCCATTGAAGATATCATGCGTGAATTCCCCCAGCTAAAGCGCTTCACAGGTGCATGATGCATTCTCCTATTATTACGACAATCGGAAGGAAATTGAAAAAGATATCGGCCGAGAACGAGATGGAACCGACACGCTGTCGCGAGCTGATGCATGCACGTAAACCTTTATTTTGATGAAAATGTTCCCGAACGCGTATTGCGGCGGCAGTACAGCTTGCGGGGCTATGCGATGTCACCACCGCAAGAGATGCGGAGGCGTGAAGGCGGCATCGGATCTCACCAACTCCGGTTATGCATCATTACAGAAACTGGGTCATTGCTTTACATTCAATGTCGCCGACTTTTGTCGTAAACTACCACGAAGAGTTCATGACCACCGGTCTTCGATAGCGGTATGCTCTTCTTTCCAGACGGGAAGTGCCACGTTGGACGATTTTTGTAAACGACGATCTGACTTGAAACGTTCTTTCGCAGCTTCTCTGTGGACAGATAGTGTTCAATCCCTGGTCGGAGTTCGAGCGAAATTCCATTCCTCGAGAAGGGCGTCCTTCTGGGGCATCGAGAACAACAACAAGCTACCACATTAACGAGACGATCAGTCGAGATTTCCGAGTCTCTCATGAAACTGCGGTGATCACCATGCCGAATCCGCGCCTACTGGCTAACAAGAGATGCCAGCTGGAAAGACGATGGTAACGGTTAGACCTTATCATCTGTAGATCATGAACGAACTTGCTGCAGGGAAAGTAAACAAGAGAAAAGGGGGCATTGCCGAACTATGACAGAGAGCAAGAAGAGTGCCGAGGGTTTGGTCAAGGCCTTGGATAAGTTTGCTTTTCGACTGATGATTTATTTTTCTATCGTTCTTCTTGTCGGGTTTATTGCGTTTATCGCGGAACTGATCGTGGAACCGCATTCTCACGCTCTCCTGAAACACGCTATGGCAGAAGGTTTTGTAACCGGGCTCACGGTTATTGCCGGGTTGTGCCTGGTTGAGCTTTTTTTATACTGGAGCCGCAGATATACGAGGCAGCTCGAAGCTGAACGTCGGAAGGCCGATACCATGCTGACAACGATTGTTCAGTCTATTCCCGATCTTGTGTATGTCAAGGATTCCGAGGGAAGGTATCTCATGGTAAATAAGGCGGTCGAAGCGTTTACCGGCCAAACGGCGCAACAGCTTCTGGGAAAGAGCATGGCGGATCTATTACCGCCCGATCTCGCCGCACCCAGCATGCAATCGGACCGGGAGCCGATCGTTACGGGAAAACCCTGCCGGGTCGAGGAGCGTTTCTCAAACGCCGGCGGACCTCGTATTCTTGATACGATAAAAACGCCCTTATGCGATGATCGGGGTGATATTATCGGCATTGTGGGCGTCAGCCGCGATGTCACGGAAAAACTGAAAGCAGAAGAGGAGCGGCGGCTGCTCCAGGCACAGCTGCTCCAGGCGCAAAAAATAGAGGCATTGGGTCATCTCGCCGGGGGGATCGCCCACGATTTCAACAATATCTTAACCGCGATAATAGGGTTTACCGAGATTTTGCAAATGGAGCTCGCCAATGATAAGTCTCTGGTACATCAGACGGACCAGATACTCGGGGCGGCCCTACGGGCGAAAAAGCTGATCAAAGGCCTGTTTGCGTTCAGCAGCAACCAGGAGATCGATATGAGACCGATCGATTTGAACAGCATCATCAGCGGGGGCAGGAGACTGCTCCAGCAAATGATCGATGAGAGCGTATCCGTCAGGATGAACTGTTGTACGGTCCCGTTAACCATCATGGGGGACCGGTTTCAACTGGAGCGCGTTCTCATGAACCTTGCGACTAATGCGCAGGATGCGATGCCGGATGGCGGTGACCTCGTTTTCAGTACGGATTCTTTTCAAATGGGGGATGATTTTATCAAAAAATATGGTTACGGCGTTCCCGGCAACTATGCCCACCTCGCGGTAGCCGATACAGGCAAGGGAATATCCGAAGAACATATAAGGAAGATCTTTGAGCCATTATTTACAACAAAAGAGGAAGGGAAAGGAACCGGCCTTGGGCTCGCGATCGTCTACGGGATCATCAAGCAGCATAAAGGTTTCATTAATGTCTCGAGCGAACCGGGGCGGGGGACGACATTTCATGTTTACCTGCCGCTACAGTAGGGTGTCTCGCCCTTCTTGAGGGCTCGCATGTGCTCAGACCGGTAATTAGACCTCAGTTCTTGCCAAGCCCCGCTTTTTGTGCTACTGTACGCCCTCCTATGGAAATCGTTCTCGCCACGCGGAATAAAAAGAAGATCGAAGAGATCAGGCGGATTACCGCCGATCTTCCGATAAGCATTCTTTCCCTCGACAATTTCCCTGACTGTCCCGAAACCGTGGAGGACAGGGACACCTTTGAAGGGAACGCGATCAAGAAAGCGATCGAGGTCTGCAAATGCACTGGCAAGCCTGCCCTTGCTGATGACTCAGGGCTCGAGGTAGACGCCCTTAACGGCGCACCCGGAGTATATTCAGCCCGGTATGCCGGCAATGCCGGCGGTAATGATGTCAGGAATTACGAAAAGCTTCTCTTTGAACTCAAAAATGTCCCGGACGAGAAACGGGGCGCCCGATTCGTCTGTTGCATGGCACTTGCCTTCCCGGACGGATCGGTCAAAGACTTTTTTCGGGTATGTCGAAGGTCGTATAGGACATGAGCCTCAGGGTGAAACGGGATTCGGCTACGACCCTGTATTCATTCCAAAGAATTACAAAAAAACATTTGCCGAGATGTCAGGTGACGAGAAGGACCGACTCAGTCACCGCGGCAAAGCACTAATGAAACTGGCCGCTTCCTTTCACTCTCTCCTCGATTTATAAACAAAACTAATATTGAAATTATTATTATTAACTTGAAAAAAAAAACGAATTCAACGATTATATGTCTCTGTTTAAATCGTGCGGAGGGCTTATCACGCCTTCTGTCCTGTTCTGACCGACCACAAACACAAATCTGTAATCACGGAGGTCCCATCTGCTATGGCCAAGAGAGTCGTGCTGCTCGGTGCTCCCGGCGCCGGTAAAGGTACACAAGCGAAAATGCTGATCGAGAAATACAAGATCCCGCAGATCTCCACGGGTGATATTCTTCGCAAGGCTGTTGCGGACGGCACGCCGCTTGGCAAAGAGGCCAAGGTGATCATGGATTCAGGCGGGCTCGTGTCAGACAAGATCGTTCTCGGTCTCGTTGAAGAGCGCATCAAACAGCCTGACTGCAAGGCCGGCTTCATCCTCGACGGATTCCCGCGCAACACGGCGCAGGCCGAGGCCCTCGACACAGATCCTTTCCGGCATGGGCATGCCGCTCACCGCGGCCCTCAACATCGACGTGGACATGAACGACCTCCTCAAGCGCCTCACCGGCCGGCGGACCTGCAAATCCTGCCAGCAGATGTACAATATCTATTTCTCTCCTCCGAAAAAAGAAGGCGTCTGCGACAAGTGCGGCGGCGCGTTGTTTCAGCGCGACGACGACAAGGAAGAGACCATCAAGAAGCGGCTCGATGTGTATACGAAACAGACCGCCCCGCTCATCGATTACTACTCAAAGAAAAATATCATGAAGACCATAATGGGCACGGGCAGCATTAACGATATATTCACCAAGGTGGTTGCAACGCTGGGATAAGCATCATCGGTCGGATAAGACTGATCGGACGGATCGGCCCTATTTTTTTTAAAAATTCTTACAAGGAGGTAACACTATGGCACTGGTAAAGCCGCACGGAAAAAAGAAGAAGCTCATGCCGCTTCTTCTGGAAGGGGCGGCCCTTCAGAAAGAACTGAAGAAGGCCAAGACCCTGAAGCAGCTCAAGATCTCATCCCGCGAGACCGCAGACCTCGTGATGATGGGCATCGGCGCATTCACCCCGCTTACGGGTTTCATGACCAAGAAGGACTGGAAGGGTGTCTGCGACAAGTACAAGATGGCGGACGGCACGTTCTGGCCGGTCCCCGTGACGCTCTCGGCGTCCACGGATTTCGCCAATTCGCTCAAGAAGAACGAAGAGATCACCCTCGTGGATGAGGAGTCCGGCACGATCATGGCCACCATGAAGGTGGCCGAGAAGTACGCCATGACCAAGTCCGACAAGGAACATGAGTGCAAGCAGATCTTCCGCACCAACGATGTTGCCGGCCACCCCGGCGTGCAGAAGGTCATGGGCCAGCCCGACGTGAACCTGGCAGGTCCGGTGAAGGTCCTTTCCGAGGCCCATTTCCCCGAGACGTTCAAGGGCATTTACATGACGCCGAAGCAGACGCGCAAGATGTTCGAGGAGAAGGGATGGAGCAAGATCGCGGCGTTCCAGACCCGGAACCCCATGCACCGCTCGCATGAGTACCTTGCCAAGATCGCCATCGAAACCATGGACGGCGTGTTGATCCACCAGATCCTGGGCAAGCTCAAAGAAGGCGACATCCCGGCGGATGTGCGCGCCGAAGCCATCAACACCCTCATGGAGAAGTACTTTGTGAAGGACTCCGCCATTCAGTGCGGCTATCCCATGGAAATGCGCTATGCCGGTCCGCGCGAGGCGCTGCTCCATGCGCTCTTCCGCCAGAACTTCGGCTGCAGCCATCTGATCGTCGGCCGCGACCACGCCGGCGTGGGCGACTATTACGGACCGTTCGATGCGCAGAAGATCTTCGACGATATCCCGGCGAACGCGCTCGAGACCCAGCCGCTCAAGATCGACCATACGTTCTATTGCTTCAAGTGCGACGGCATGGCCTCCATGAGGACCTGCCCCCACGGCAAGGACGACCGGCTCATGCTGTCCGGCACCAAGCTCCGGAAGATGCTCTCCGAGGGCGAGAACGTTCCGGACCATTTCAGCCGCCCCGAAGTGCTCGAGATCCTCAAGAAGTACTATGCGGGTCTCACCACGAAGGTGGAGATCAAGCTGCACGCCCACGCCGAGGGCACGCATACGATCAAATAACCACGGAACAACGACTGCAAATGCAGTTTAACTTAACATTCTATAGATAGGAGGTTCAGAAACATGCCAAGTTATGTGATAACAGAGAAGTGTGACGGCTGCAAGGCGCAGGATAAGACTGCATGCCAGTATATCTGCCCGAACGACCTCATGGCCCTGAACCGGGATATCATGAAGGCCTTCAACCAGGAGCCCGAGCAGTGCTGGGAGTGCTACAACTGCGTCAAGATCTGCCCGCAGCAGGCGATCGAAATCCGGGCCTACCAGGATTTTGCTCCCCTGGGGGCGAACGTTATCCCGATGCGGGGTACGGACTCCATCATGTGGACCATCAAGTTCCGGAACGGGATCCTCAAGCGGTTCAAGTTCCCGATCAGGACCACGGTCGAAGGTTCGGTCGATCCCTTCAAGGGCAAACCCGAGGTCGATTTTGCAAAACTCAAACAGCCGGGCCTCTTCACCCACACGAAGGCCATGCCGGTAATCAAGAAATAAGGAGGAAATGAAAATGGAAAAAGAAACCTGTAATTTTTCGTTCTGCGCGAAGCCGGCGATCGAAGAGATTGAGACCGATCTCCTCCTCATCGGCGGCGGTATGGCGTGCTGCGGCGCGGCGTTCGAAGGCGCCCGCTGGGCAAACCCGAAGAAGATCAAAATGATCATGGTGGACAAGGCCGCGACCGACAGGTCCGGCGCCGTTGCCATGGGTCTGTCGGCGATCAACACCTACATGGGTGACAATGATCCGGCGGACTATGTCAAGATGGTAAGAAACGACCTCATGGGCATCATCCGCGAAGACCTGGTCTATGACCTCGGCCGCGTCGTTGATGACTCCGTGCAGCTGTTCGAGGAGTGGGGCCTCCCGATCTGGAAGATGGGCGACGACGGATTCTCCCTCGACGGTTTCCAGGCAAAGGAAGCAGGAAAGACCATGCTGAAGGACGGCGGCAAGCCGGTCCGCTCAGGCAAGTGGCAGATCATGATCAACGGCGAGTCCTACAAGGTCATCGTGGCCGAAGCCGCGAAGAAGGCCCTTGAGACCAACCGCGCAGCCACCGGCGAGAAGACGAACCATTACGAGCGCGTATTCATCGTGAAGCTTTACGATGATGCGAAGGAGCCTAACAGGGTTGCCGCGGCAGCGGGCTTCAGCGTTCGTGAGAACAAGATCTACATATTCAAGGCAAAGGCAATGGTGCTGGCAGCCGGCGGCGCGGTGAACGTGTTCCGTCCCCGGTCGACCATGGAAGGCCAGGGCCGCGCATGGTATCCGGTGTGGAATTCCGGCTCCGGCTATGCACTCGGCCTGCAGGCCGGCGCAGAGCTCACCATGATGGAGAACCGTTTCGTGCCCGCCCGCTTCAAGGACGGCTACGGCCCGGTGGGCGCATGGTTCCTGTTCTTCAAAGCCAAGGCGACCAACAGCCTCGGCGAGGACTATTGCGTCAACCCGGAGGCCCTGGCAGAGGCCAAGGCAAAATACGGCAAGTATGTCGATAACCTCGGCACGGCCATCCGCAACCACCTCATGATGCGTGACATGAAGCTGGGCAAGGGCCCGATCCTCATGAGAACGGACGAGGCAATGGCCGCCATCAGCAAGAACTTCAAGGAAAAGCTGGGCGATAAAGAGGGCGCAAAGAAGGTGAAGCACCTCGAGGCTGAGGCATGGGAAGACTTCCTCGACATGGCCATCGGCCAGGCCGGCCTTTGGGCTGCGCAGAACGTTGAGCCGGACAAAGTTCCGTCCGAGATCATGCCGACCGAGCCTTATCTCCTCGGCTCGCATGCCGGCTGTGCCGGATTCTGGTGCTGCGGTCCCGATGACCTCGGCGCGCCGGAAGAATGGAACAAGAAGTGGCCTGCGGGCAACTACAACCGCATGTCCACGGTGAAGGGCCTCTTTATGTGCGGCGACATCTGCGGCGCCTCGGGCCACAAGTTCTCCTCGGGCTCGCATGCCGAGGGCCGTATCGCGGCAAAGAGCGCGATCGCGTTCATCCTCGATAATCCGGACTACAAGCCGACCATTAAAGAGACGGCGGACCATCTGGCGGCAGAGCTCTATCTGCCCTTTGAGGTGTACGAGAAGTACAAGACCCTGACCACGGACCCCTTCATCAACCCGAATTACATCAGGCCGAAGATGCTCCAGACCCGTCTGCAGAAGATCGCCGACGAGTACTTTGGCGGCATCTCGACCTGGTACATGACCTCCAAGACGATGCTCGATGCAGGCCTCAGTAAGCTCCAGGTGCTGAAGGAAGACACCTCCAAGATGGCGGCAAGCAACCTGCACGAACTGATGCGCTGCTGGGAGAACTATCACCGCATCCTTTCTGTGGAGGCCCATGCCCGTCACATCCTGTTCCGGGAAGAGTCACGGTATCCCGGCTACTACTATCGCGGCGACTTCGACAAGATCGACGATACCAACTGGAAGTGCTTCGTGAACTCCAAGTACAATTTGGAGAAGGACTCCTGGGAAGTCAAGAAGGTGCCCTACGTACAGATCGTTGAGGATGCAGCTCCTGTAAAGCATTAAGAACATTCACACTCCGGGGAAGGCATGTGCCTTCCCCGGATTTTATTGTCAACTGCAAATTGCAAAATGCAAATTGCAAAATGATTCGGGCGTTTTCGTTTCTCGACCATTTTACAATGTTCATTTTTCATTTTGCATTGATTTTTCGGTTTCACTGCCTTTAAGGAGGAATACAATACCATGGCGGAAAACAGGTTATTGGTTGTCGGCGGGGGCTTCAGCGGCCTCACGGCAGCAGTAGAAGCCGCGGAAGCGGGCTCCGATGTCATCATCGTGGAAAAGAACCCCTATCTCGGCGGCCGGGTGACGCAGCTGAACAAGTATTTCTGGAAGATGTGCCCTCCGAACTGCGGCCTCGAGATCCAGTACAAGCGCATCAAGAACAACGGCCAGGTGAAGATCTATACCATGGCTGAAGTGGAAAAGATCTCCGGCACGGAAGGCAACTTCGACGTCACCATCAAGGTGCAGCCCCGGTTCGTGAACGACAAGTGCACGGGCTGCAACAAGTGCGCAGAGGCCTGCGAGACCGATCGGAAGAACGATTTTGATTTTGGCATGAGCACGACCAAGTCGGCCTATCTTCCCCATAACCAGGCCTTTCCGCTCAAGTACGTGATCGACGAGAAGACCTGCAAGGGCGCCTCCTGCGCCAAGTGCGTCGAGGCATGCAAATATGACGCGATCCATCTCGACATGAAAGCAGAGACTGTGAACGTGAAGGTCGGCGCCGTGGTCATGGCCACGGGCTGGAACCCCTACGATGCCACGAAGATGGACAATCTCGGCTTCGGTTCGGTCCAGAATGTCGTTACGAATATGATGATGGAGCGTCTTGCAGCACCCAATGGTCCCACGGCCGGCAAGATCGTTCGTCCCTCGGACGGCAAAGAGGTGAAGAACATCGCCTTTGTGCAATGCGCGGGCTCTCGCGACGAGAACCATCTGGCCCATTGCTCTTACATCTGCTGCCTGGCATCGATCAAGCAGGCGACGTACGTTCGCGAGCTCTATCCCGATTCAAAGGCGAAGATATTCTATATCGATATGCGGACCCCCGGCCTCTATGAGAACCGGTTCTATACCAAGATCAAGGAAGACCAGAATGTATCCTTCCTCAAGGGCAAAGTCGCCAAGGTGGAGCAGGCAGAGAACGGTGATGTTAAGGTGACCGCAGAGGACATCCACGGCGGCAACAAAGTGACCGAGACCTTCGATATGGTCGTGCTTGCCACGGGTATGCAGCCCTCGACAGAGTCACTCAAGAGCGCGGGAATTGCACCGACCGACGACGGGTTTGTGGACCAGGCAACGCTCCCGAAGGGCATCTATGCGACCGGCACGCTCAAGACCCCCGTTGATGTGGCGCGGTCTGCGCAGGATGCAACGGGCGTGGTGATGAAGAGCATCCAGAGCTTGAGGAGGAATTAAGGATGGAGAAGAAATACGGCGTATATATCTGCAAGGGATGCGGCATCAAGGATGCGATGGACGTCGAGAAGGTCGCCGGCGCGGCCAAGAAGCTCCAGAACACGAAGTTCCACGATGTCCTGTGCAGCCCCGAGGGCGTTCAGCTGATAAAAGACGATATGGCGAAGGAAGGCGTGAACACGATCATCATCGCCGCCTGTTCACCCCGCATAAAATATGAAGAGTTCGACCTTCCCGGCGCCCTGGTAGAGCGCGTCAACATCCGCGAGTTCGTTGCCTGGACCATGGAGCCGAACACGGACGAAACGAATGATGCCGCCTACGACTATATCAGCCATGGGCATTGTGAAGGCGCAGAAGTCCGAACTGCCGGAGCCGAACATCCTGCCGGACCTGAGCAAGACGATCCTCGTGATCGGCGGTGGCATCGCCGGCATGTCCGCGGCGCTCTCCGCTGCGGGCGCGGGCGAGAAGGTCGTTCTCGTTGAAAAAGAGGCCTAGCTCGGCGGCTTCGTGAATAAACTGTATAAGAAGATCCCGACCGGTTCCTACATCAATAAGCCGCTCATCGTGGACACGGACATCGCAACGACGGTGGACGAGGTCGAGAAGAATCCCAACATCAAGGTCTACAAGTCAACGACCGTATCCAAGACCGATGGCCAGCCCGGTCTCTATGATGTTACGCTCTCGAACGGCGAGACCATGAAGATCGGGGCCATTGTCATGGCATCGGGCTGGAAGCCCTATGATGCGAACAAGCTCGGCTACCTCGGCTACGGCAAGATGAAGAACGTGGTCACGAACTTCGAGCTCGAAGAGATCGCAAAAAAGAACAACGGAAAGCTGCTCCGTCCCTCCGACGGCAAGCCGGCCCTGAAGGTGGCCTTTATCCAGTGCGCCGGACAGCGTGATCCGAACCATCTTCCCTATTGTTCGTCCATGTGCTGCGCCACGTCGCTCAAGCAGGCGCAGTATGTGCGACAGAATGAAGACGCCCTTGCCATGATCTTCTATAAGGACATCAGGACACCGGGCAGGACCGAGCTCTACTACAAAGAAGCCCAGAACAATCCCGGCGTGATGCTTACCAAGGCCGACGTGCTTGGCGTGACCGATGCCGGGAACGGCAACATGTTCGTGGAAATGGAAAACACGCTCTTCGGTGAAAAGACCGGCGAGAAGGTAAAGGTCGAGGCGGACCTCGTGGTTCTCGCCACCGGCATGGTCCCGACCTCGCGCGGTCCCCAGGAATATGCCGACGGCCTTACCGCTGCTGCAACAGGCGGCGATGAGTCAAAGGCGGCCTACCTCGAGCAGACCCCCAAGCCGGAGTATATCCTGAACCTCGGGTACCGCCAGGGGCCGGAAATCCCGACCCTCGAAGGGGCCTCGGGTTTTGCGGACTCGAACTTCATCTGCTTTCAGTATGAGACCCGCCGGACCGGAATCTACGCTGCAGGCGGCGTGCATCAGCCGATGAACATGGCCGAGGCGCAGGAGGACGGGGCCGGCGCGGCATTCAAGGCCATTCAGGCGATGGACCATGTAGCACGCGGTGTTGCGGTCCATCCCCGGGCCTGGGACGTCACGTTCCCCGATCCGATGCTCATCAAATGCACGGCCTGCAAGCGGTGCACGGAAGAGTGCCCCTTCGGCGCCATTGACGAGGACGAGAAGGGGATCCCCAAGTATAATCTCAACCGCTGCCGCCGATGCGGCACCTGCATGGGCGCCTGTCCGGAACGCATCGTATCCTTCAAGGACTACAGCGTCGACATCGTCGGCTCCATGCTCAAGGCTGTGGAATACTCCGATGATGAGGACAAGCCGACGATCATCTGCCTGGTCTGCGAGAACGATTCCTACCCGGCGCTCGACACGGCGGCTATTGCCGGAAAGAAGATCGATCCGGCATTCCGGTTCATTTCCATGCGCTGCCTGGGCGGCATGAACCTCGTTTGGGTCGCAGATGCGCTCTCCAAGGGCGCCGACGGCATGCTGCTCCTCGGCTGCAAGTACGGGGAGAACTACCAGTGCCACTTCGTCAAGGGCAGCGAACTTGCGAACACCCGCTTCAGCAAGGTGAGTGAGACCTTGAACCGGCTGCAGCTCGAGTCCGAGCGCGTCCAGCTTATGCAGGTTGCCATCAACGAGTATGATAAGCTACCGGACCTGCTCAATGAGTTTGCTACCAGGATCAAGAGAGATCGGACCGAATCCGTTTAGGACCATGTAGTTCGATCAAGGGATGCGGTGCGAAGAGCATCCCCGCCCGAGCCCTCCCCTTCAAGGGGAGGGAATAAGGGAGGGGATGGGTCAAGTGGAGTTCGGAGTAAAAGACAAAACTCCTTACATAGTAAGCGGAGGATAAAATACATGTCAGACGCAACAGTCATCAAACCGGATTTAGCGTTCGTGAACGAGATCATCAAGGGCGGCGGCGAGTCGCTCAAAAAGTGCTACCAGTGCGCCACGTGCTCGGTGGTCTGCAACGTCACGCCGGAGGGGAATCCCTTCCCGCGCAAGGAGATGGTGCTGGCCCAGTGGGGCCAGAAGGACAAGCTCATCACGAGCGCCGACGTGTGGCTTTGCCACCAGTGCAGCGATTGCACGGCCTACTGCCCGCGCGGCGCAAAGCCCGGCGAGGTCTTGAATGCGATCCGCAAACAGAGCATCAAGCACGTGGCGATGGTCCCCTTTTTCGCCAAGCTGGCAACAGAGGCGAAGCTTCTGCCGGTCATGTTTGCCATCCCCATGGTGCTTTTCTATCTCATCATGCCTTATAAGAGTTTCAGTGGAGTACCGCGGAACGCCGAAGGGGCAATGGCATATCACTTATTTATGCCGGTATTCCCCCAAATTGACGTGACATTCACGCTCACGGCGATCTTTGCTGCGATATCAGCCTTCGTGGGCATTACACGCCTCTGGGCAGGGATGAAGGCGCAGGCAGGGGAGATGCAGTCCAGCGGCAGCCTCGTGGGCGACATCATCTCCTCCGTCACTACCATATTGGCACACTCAAAGTTCGCTGACTGCAACGTGAACCGTCTCCGGCAATGGGGCCACCTGCTTCTGTTCTATGCGTTCGCAGGGCTTACGCTCACCACGATGTGGGCCGTCGGCTATCTTTATGGCAACGAGATATTTGGCATACAGGCGTTCGGGCCCTTCCATTTTGGAGAATCACCGTATCCGATGAGCGACCCCGTGAAGATCCTCGCTCTTGTCAGCTCGCTCGCGTTCGCGGCAGGTTTCGTCATCGTCCTGCTCAACCGGTTTGCAAAGGCCGGCAAGGCTGGCCTCGGTTCCTATTTCGACTGGATCTTCCTGCTGATCGTGTTCGGCGTCGGCGCAACCGGGATGCTCTCCTGGGCGCTCCGGTTGGCTGATATGGATGCCGGGTATATTGTCTATTATTTCCACCTCGTGTTTATCTGGTCGTTGTTCGCCTACGCTCCCTATTCGAAGTTCGCGCACCTCTTCTATCGCACGACCGCGATGGTCTTTGTGAAAAACAGCGGCCGCGACAAGAAGCTGGGTTAATCTGTTCGCGAAAGTATTCAGCAGGTCATTCCCGCAGCGATTCTGGGCGGGAAACAGGTTTTCATCATTACCAGAGGCCTCGACAGAGGCACGCGGGGATGATAAGAGAGTTTTTTCAGAGATTCCAGTGTTTTTCCTAATTGAGGAGTATCGATGAAAGTCAAAGAACTATTAAGTATCAAGGGACTGGAGTGCTTCAGCATCACGAGCGACCGGTCGCTGCTCGATGCGGCAAAACAGATGGCGGATTGCAACATCGGGGCGCTTCTGGTCATGGACCGGGGGGCACTCGCCGGCATCGTCACTGAGCGCGATATCGTCAAGAACGCGGCGGACGAGTCGCACCAGTGCAAGGACGTGATCATCAAAAGCGTCATGAGCACGAACCTTCTCGTGGTCAAGCCCGGCGACGATCTGGACTATGTCATGGCGATCATGATCCAGAACAATATCCGTCATACCCCGGTCGTGGAAGAGAGCGGCCTGATCGGGCTCCTTTCCATGCGGGACGTGGTCCGGGTGCTGGTCAAGAATCTGAAAGCGGAAAATCATTATCTGAAAGATATGATCGGCGGCAAGTTCGAGGTGTAACTGAAAGCAAGGGCGCGGTTGCGCCGTGCTCCTGCTTCATGAGCTTGAGAGGGAGGGATGCGGAAGGAGCAAAAAAGATTCAACTTGGTACGACGAACAGGGTTGGCTGCGGATGCGGCGGCCCGGAATTATTGAGACTGAAGTTATTGTACTATAAATCAAATTAAAAGGAGGATATCTAATGAGCAACACAGTTCTTTTCGCCCTGGTATGCGGCGTCGCCGGCGTTATCTACGGCATCATAACCGCGATCTGGGTGAACAAGCAGGATGCAGGCAATCAGAAAATGATCGACATTTCCAATGCAGTGAAGGAAGGCGCTAATGCGTTTCTAGCGCGCGAATACAAGACAGTAGCAATGGTCGCAGCGGTTCTGGTGCTTGTCCTGGCCTTCGTTCCCGCACTCGGTATGTGGGCAGCCGCCGGATTTATCATCGGTACCGTGGGTTCCGCCCTTGCCGGCTTCATCGGCATGTGGGTGTCGCTCCGCGCCAACGTGCGTACGGCAGCAGCGGCAAGCAAAGGCCTCCAGGCTGCGCTTAGCCTTGCATTCAAGGGCGGCTCCGTGACCGGCATCATGGTCGTGGGCCTCGGCATCATCGGTTTGGCAGGCTTTTACTTTATCGCGAAAACGATGGCTCCGCCTGAGCAGGTATCCACTGCTCTTATCGGGCTCGGCTTCGGTTGTTCGCTCATGAGCGTGTTCGCCCGTATCGCGGGCGGCATCTACACCAAGGCCGCTGACGTAGGCGCCGACCTCGTGGGTAAGGTTGAGAAGAACATCCCCGAAGACGATCCGCGCAACCCGGCCGTCATCGCCGACAACGTGGGCGACAACGTTGGCGACTGTGCTGGTATGGCCGCTGACCTCTATGAGACCTACACGGTGACCCTCGTGGCCGCCATGCTGCTCGCCAAGACCGTGTTCGGCGCGGACAGCCCCTGGATCGAGTTCCCTCTCATGCTCGGCGCTGTTTCGATCATTGCTTCCATCGTAGGCACCTACTTCGTGAGGCTTGGCAAGAACAACTACATCATGGGCGCCCTCTATAAGGGATTGGCCGTTGCAGGCGTTATCGCAGCAATAGCGTTCTATTTTGTAGCCAAAAGTTTTATTTCCGACCTCGGCCCCAATGCCGGAGTTTTTACGGCGAACACTGTGTTTTTCATCTCTCTCATCGGACTTGCCCTCACCGGCCTGATCGTGTGGATCACCGAGTACTTCACGGCTAAAGAGTATCCCCCGGTGCAGCACATTGCACAGGCCAGCCTGACCGGCCACGGCACGAACGTGATCGCCGGCCTCGCAGTCAGCATGAAGGCCACCACAGCGCCCGTGATCGTTATTGTTGCCTCGATACTCGGTGCTTACTGGCTTGGCGGCGGATTCTCCGGCCAGGCGAACGCAGCATCCGGCGGCATCTTTGCCATTGCGCTGGCAGCAGTGTCCATGCTCTCCATGACCGGTATCGTTGTGGCGATTGACTCCTACGGCCCGATCACGGACAATGCGGGCGGTGTCGCCGAGATGGCCCACCTCCCGAAGGAGATCCGCGATATCACGGACCCCCTCGATGCGGTCGGCAACACCACCAAGGCAGTGACCAAGGGCTATGCCATTGGCTCCGCAGCGCTGGCCGCTTTGGTGCTGTTCTCCGAGTATTCACGCTCCTTCGGCGCAACAATCCTGTTCGACCTTTCGAACCCCATGGTCCTTTGCGGCCTGTTCATCGGCGGCATGCTCCCTTACTACTTCGGCGCACTTCTTATGGAGTCCGTGGCTAAGGCTGCGGGCGGCGTGGTAGAGGAAGTTCGCAGACAGTTCCGTGAGATCAAAGGCATCATGGAAGGCACTGGCAAGCCGGAGTACGGCAAGTGCGTTGACATCGTGACCAAGAGCGCCATCCACGAGATGATGCTCCCGGCGCTCCTTCCGGTGGTTGTACCGGTGTTGGTGGGTCTCTTCCTGGGCAAAGAAGCGCTCGGCGGCGTGCTCATCGGCGCCATTGTGACCGGTCTGTTCCAGGCCATTGCCATGACCTCCGGCGGCGGCGCATGGGACAATGCCAAGAAGTCCTTTGAAGACGGCGTTACGGATAGCAAGGGCGTCGTGCACAAGAAGGGCAGCGACGGACACAAGGCCTCTGTGACAGGCGACACGGTCGGCGATCCTTACAAGGACACCGCAGGCCCGGCCATCAACCCGATGATCAAGGTCATCAACATTGTTGCACTGCTTATCGTTCCGTTGATAAAGTAAGCAGCATGCGTACTCACCAGGCTGCCCCATTTGATGGGGCAGCCTTTTTTTATGACCATAAGCGCGGGATTCTTCATTTGAAATTTATTCGTAAAGTGGTATTATTCTCAGGCTATGCGGGATGCTGAGGTTTTAATCACTGCTGGTTGCTCCAAGGATGTGGTGGCGCATTGCATTGCTGTTTCCACAATAGCGGTTTCCCTTGCCGGGCGCGTCAAGGTTCCTCTTGACCGGGAACTGGTCAGACAAGGTGGCCTGTTTCATGATATCGGCAGGGCCAGGACGCACGGCATTGACCATGCCATTGCAGGGGTAGCAATTGCTCGCGAGCTAGGCTTTTCAGAGCAGCTTGTGTTTATCATTGAGCGACACATCGGCGCAGGTATTACTGCCGCGGAAGCGGTGCGACTCGGGCTTCCTAAAAAAAATTATTTGCCGCTGACAGCCGAAGAGAAGATCGTGTCCTATGCCGACAATCTGACCAGCGGCGTACGCGAGATGCCGTTTTACGAAGCGCTCGACAGGTTCAAGAACATTCTGGGACCCGACCACGAAGGTGTCGAGCTTTTTATAAAGCAGCATTACGAGATACAGGGATGGATGAAGTGACTCTCGATTGCGGATTGCAGAATTCGGATCGTGGATTAAACTGAGATAAGAGGAAATTATGAAAGATAAAAAGATGAAAATGCAGCCGGAAGATTTCGATGTCGAACCATTAAAAAAGAGCAAGACGGACAAGGTCGTGCCGATCAAATTGACGGAGAACAGCAGGTTCAAATTTCGCTGTCACAAGGGCGTTAAGTGTTTTACGGCCTGTTGCAGCGATATCAACATCGTGCTGCCTCCCTACGACCTCCTGCGCCTGAGGAAGCGTCTCGGCATGACCACCGAGGACTTTATCAACCAGTACTGCACCATCGAGATCCTGGCGAAGACGCTGCTCCCGGTGATAATCCTCAAGATGGGGACCGATGAAAAAAAGAGTTGTCCCTTTGTAACGCCCGACGGCTGCACGGTGTATGAGGACCGGCCAAGCAACTGCCGCTACTACCCCCTGGGCATGGCGACCCTCCGGAAGAAGGACGCCGAGGGCGGCAAGGACGAGTTCTATTTCATGGTCAAAGAGGACCACTGCAAGGGGTTCGAGGAGGACAAGGACTGGACCGTTGCCGAGTGGCGCAAGGACCAGAATGCGGACCACTATGATGACATGAACCGCGGCTGGATGGAGATCCTGATCAAAAAGAAGTCCTTTGGCGAGAAGGAGTTCCCCGAGATCAAGAACCAGATGTTCTTCATGGTCAGCACCAATACCGATTATTTCAGGGAGTTTGTGTTTGGGAGCAGTTTTCTCGAGACTTACGACATCCCGGCTGAGCGGGTAGAGAAGGTTCGTACCGACGATGAGGAACTCCTGCTGCTTGGATATGAGTGGCTCCGGTCAGCGATGTTTGCGGAGGAGACGCTCAAGATCAGGGATGGGGTTGCCGAGGCGCGCAAGGAGCGGTCTGACGCCGTGCTGAGGAGGGTTTACGGGAATAAGGAGAAGGGGCAGATCGGGGACATTGACTAGAGGCAGTGCCATTCGATATGTTCATGATGGTGAGCCCTTCGTCTGGCTCAGGACAGGCTGGTCGAACCTTTAGGAGTCAGGAGTCAGGAGAACCTTCTCTCGCAGCTGCGTGTTTAAGCAATATGCTCATTTCCGCATA
>CAVWIL010000006.1:0-159458 GCA_963755045.1 Nitrospirota bacterium
GGATAGTATAGACGTATTTCTGAACTGCATCAATGACATTTTTGTCTAACAAGGGGAATGTCGACATAGAAAATCTGACCTGAAGATGCTAACGGAGAAGGGACGAGTCGTCAAAACATTAAAGACCTAACCCTATGATGCTCGCAGAAAGTTATTTTTTTTGAGAGGCTATCTTATATGCTGCAAGGAGATGTCCCAACAACACTCTACCACGCTCATATTAACGGTTGTGCTTTTTAGTAGATATGCAGAAATCGTGGCATCCAGCATCAATATCAGAGAATCATCTGCAAATTCATTCAACTCAGTCGCGAGGGGGATTTTTACTATCATGATATCGGTCAATGAAGAAGGCGGGACAGGGAATTTTCTATTGGAGATAAGATCAAAACTATCCCTGTCTGGATGGTTGAATTCCGATAACTGCTCTTTTGTCATAAAATGGGTATACGATAACGCAAGAGCACTTTCCGAAAAAGGTTTATTCAAAATTTGAACCGGCCTAATTTCTGTTTGTGCAGACTTGTTTTCTTTAGCATTCATAGTCAGTGGACAAGATGTGATCGCGCTGTCCCATATCGGGGATCAAGGGGACGTTGTTTCTATCTATGCTTTCCTGATGCGGGTGGGGGCAAAATCAAACCGCCAGCAAGCATAGAAACGACAGGGCAAGACGACTCTATCCAGAGCAGATAAAAACTGGTTATATGTAGTAAAAGCAGCAGAACAAACGAGCACTGAGTTTTCCTATATATCTATTGTGGATAGCAATAATATATTAGTTCGCTCGGATAATCAGATTTACCAGCTCCTTTATATCATGTATGGCGATCCTTCCTCGATGTAAGTAATTCTTCATCTACTGGTAACCTTCTTGAAACCTTGAGGACATTAAAAAAATTAAAAACTGCCATAAACTTAATAAGTCTCGGCATCCTACGTAAAGCCTTAGATAGATACATTAATATCTACGGGAATATTCTTGAGTCAGAAAAAACATTAATGTTTGGAAAAGAGCTTCGCCCAATTACTGAAGCGCTTAAGTATGGCTATTATGGTGATTTGAGATTCAATACGAAATTAAAATTAAATGAACTTACGAAAGAACTGCACAGACTAAATGCATACTGCCATGGATCACTAGATGCAAGAATCCAATTTCTTAAAATTGGTGAAAAATTCAGCGAAGACTTCAACAAACATCTCAAAAATAATGACATGCCCCGGCTCCTTGACTTGGTTTACCGCCTATTTTATTTTACTTGCCTCTGAATGCAAAAAACAGGGGTTGTATTCAAGTGGGGTAGCCATGATTTACGATGCATTAGAAACCTATTTTCAAGCTATTCTCATATTTGGCAATGTTGGAGAATTTAACAATGCAGTCTATTACAAATTTACTATAGGTGGGTCACCTATAGCGGGCGTAGGCTCTTTATGGAAGGAAGTGCAAGAAATCGTAAGTTCTTGGTTAACTCCTGACCGCATAACAGAAATTAACGAGATCATTGGCATAAGAAATAATTCTATATATGGACATGGCATTTTACATGCTAATGAGGAGATGTTTAATAAATGCTTTACTGCTATAAATTCGTTTATCGCAGATTATGAAGAAAAAAATGCACCGCTGCCGAAAAATTTGTGGGCAAACCTAATGTCTCTTGCAAAAAAGAATATCTACTTGGATTCTGATAAAATAATCATTAGCAACGCTTTTCAGTTGCTATCAATAAGAATGCCACCCTTTTCCGCTACCATTTGAATATAAATTGAGTCGATCTTGTATATTTCGGCAAAGAGAACCAAAGCCTTCTCTAATGCTTGCCATAGGAGACCCGCTAGAGTCAGGTCTTGCGGCCTGACATTCTCAGCATTCCACTCGTTCGATAATCCGCCCGGCTCTCTTTGATGAATCCAATCTTCCTTTTTGGACTCTCCTCAACCTCTATCAGCTGCCGAATAGCTTCAAAGACGATTTGAAACTGCCCGTTATATTTCTTTTCAAGGGCGCTTAGCTTTTTTGCCAGGTCTTTGTGAGTCGATATCATTTCCCGTAGTTTAACGAATGCTCTCATGATCTGGATGTTGACCTCAATAGCACGATCGCTGCTTAAAACACTAGAGAGCATTGCGATACCCTGCTCGGTAAAAACATATGGCCGCGTTCTTCTGCCTCCCCACGAACCCGCTAGGGTCAGGTCTTGCGGCTTGACATTCTCCGCTTTCCACTCGTTCGATACACTGCCTGGCGTGACACTCCCCGTTATATTCCTGATATACCCTTCCACCGTGTGATGCTATCCGCAATCTTCGTTATCTTCGGATCATGGGCATGGTGACCCGGATCGCGGCTTCAGGATGTACTGCAGGACCTCATGCAGGTCATGAAACAACCCGAAGCCATTCCCCGCAGAGGACCGGTTCCACGGGAACAGAAGCCCTGCGCCGATTGCGCAGCTCGCGACCGCTTTTTCGAGTGTCTGCGGCGAGTCATCGACCACGATTGCGGCCTGCTTGAAGAGTACGGTTTTGTCGAACGAGAGATGCAGCTCATCACAGGGAAGCTTGTGTCGCGCGAGCCATCGTTCCGTCGGCTTTCGTGTCTCTTCAAGCCGATGACTGGCGATAATGACATGATACCCGTGCTCTTTCAGCGACATGGAGGAAGTCCCTCGATTCGGGATACGGCTGGCAGCGATCGCTGTCCTGGTCCTGATGGATCGCATTGATCGCGGCCATGAACTCCTTTTCCGAGCAGTACTGCTGCCAGAAGTCAAAGGTCGTCCACTGCTCGACTGGCGGGATCGCGCTGTTGATCTTTTTCAGCTCCAGGTAAAAGACATCACAGAACTGCCAGAGCGTGTTGTCTATGTCTATTACAGCATTCTTGGTCATGGCGCCAAATCTCTTGGAACTTTCTCTATCCGCAGATGTCGCAGATTCCGCAGAAAAACCGAATAGAGGAACCTACTTCATTTAACCACGGATGGACACCGATAAACACGGATAAGAAAGACCCGCTAGGGTCAGGTCTTGCGACTTGACATTTCTCACTTCGAGGGCATTACCCTTCTCGTCCGCAATATATTTTTATGCCATCCGCAAATTCTTTGTATAACATTTATTATTCACGACCGATGTCCCGATATCTTGTAGATCGACTAAACGAAGAGGCTTCAGTTTTTTGAAATCGACCGATAAGCAAGTACAAGAAAGCGCCAATAGGAGGAACTATCATAACAAAGAAAAACCAGACGATTTTATCAACATCTTTTTTAAAGTCACTTTTTACAATATCAATGATCGTGACCAGCCATACGAGAAATAGGCTGATGGACAGCACTATAATCAAGGCAATGAAACGGCTAAAGTAATCAATCACGTTTGGATCGATCGTGGGCATGATCTATTATTCCTTTTCGGTCACGTTCAATGATATCCCCGCTCTCCGAAGGGTTTGAGCTTCTCCATCCACATCACCTCAAGAGCTTTCAGATCATCCCGGTAGTCGTACGCCGGATCATCAACGGGTTTGAGTTCGTCCAGGACCTCCATAACGAAGCTCTCCTCTCCCAGCTCCTTCCAGTCTTTTGCCAGGCCGGGGCTCGGGAGAAAGTTCCCCATCTTGAGTTGAAACCGTATGCTGTTGATCGTCCCCGGGGTATTGGCGCTTGCCGTGAGATATACGCGGTTGTTCCTGATGTTCCTGACCTGAACGATCCCCATCGGCCGGAGGCTGTTCTTGTATTTTTTGATCACTTCCCTGCGATCCATCATGTTCTTCTCCTGAGCGCCACTTTGGGGGCAGGTATCGGGTTGCTGGCCTACAATAGTACAGGGCGCGAGAAATTGCAAGGCCGTGCTCTCCTTACGGATTTCGGTGTCGCTGGTTTCTTGGCCATAATTATTTCTCCGGAGTAATAACATCACGAACTGCGTCGGCCAGTTGTTTTGCCGTTGGCAGGCGGCCCTTGAACTCAGCCGGCAGTTTGGTCTGGAGCTGGTATTCGGCTACGCCGATCGGGTTTTGTTTGGTTTTGAGCGCGAATTCGACTTCGATGTCGTCCTTTTCGGCGCAGAGGATGATGCCAATGGATGGTTTGTCACCTGGACCGCGCTCTTTCTCGTTCAAGAGGTTGAGGTAGAAGTCCATCTTGCCCGCATGCTCCGGTTCAAAGGAACCGATCTTGAGATCGAAGGCGACGAGGGTTTTGAGGAAACGGTGGTAGAACAGCAAGTCTACAAAGTATTCCTTCCGACCAAGGACAAGACGGTATTGCCGCCCGACGAAGCAAAAACCGTATCCGAGTTCGAGTATGAAGCGCTGAAGATGGGAGACGAGCCGGTCTTCGAGCACGCGCTCCTTGACGGCGCGGCTGATGCCAAGGAATTCCAGATTGTACCGGCTTTTCATCATCTCGTCCGCCTGTTCCGCAAAATGCTCCGGCAAGGCGAGTTCGAAATTGTGTGATTTCTTTTCCTTCACCGCCCGCTCATAAGCGCCGGCCTTGATCTGATTAAGCAGAACGTTGCGGGACCATCCAAATTGTGCGGTGGCACGGAGATAATAAAATCGAGCGGCGGGGTCAGTGAGCTTGGCCAGCAGATTGGCGTGATGCCCCCAGGGAATTGCGGCGACCAATTCTCGCACAGCTTGTGCAAGTTTTGCCGGGTCAGCATCGCCTATTTTCATTTCTCTCACAGCTTGTGAGAGAAATTCAGGCGCAGTATGAACGAGATAGAGCTGCTTCATTCTCCACAGATTCACAATGGAGAAGCCTCGCATGTCGGGGAACTCGGTCTGCAAATCGGCGGCAAGCCGTTCCACGACCGAATCTCCCCATCCGGCCTTTTGTTGTTTTTCCGCGATGCCGCGACCGATATCCCAGTAGAGCAGGACCAATTCACGGTTGACTGCACGCGCGGCTGAGGTGCGGGCATGGAGGATGCGTGACTTCAGCTCCGCGAGGAAGGCAGGGTAATCCGGCTGTGTGAGTGGCTTTGTCATGGCTGAGTGGCTTTCTCAATCCTTGCTAAACAACCCCTGAATAACCCCTGAGGGCCAGGTCTATGCGGTTCATTTTTTTCTTCAGCATCAATGAGGAAAACCGTTCTATCCGCAGATGTCGCAGATTGCGCAGAAAATTGGAGCCGCTTTTTTGAAAGGATATTCCTAATGAGGGGAAAAGTAAAGGAGGTTTTTGATGCATTGCGGATTTCCCCCGATTGAATCATTCGAGGGCAGGCTCCATGCGGATTGCGGAATGTGAATTCGAGAAGGCATGGCGCATAGGGCATGGGGCAGAGTGCGTCGCGACTCACGGGTTCACGGTTACGCTTCACGATTCGCGGCTCACGGGTTCACAGTTGAGGGGTTCGGGTCAGGGGTCAGGGAATCGCCGGCTCTTCTTCCGTGCTTCGGACAAACGAGTGACAGAATTCACAATGATATGTCTTTATGACGATTGTTTCGATCTTGCTTTGCCCGTCAGTAACGGTGCGGGGTATAATGGTTACGCTCATAGTCCTGGAGGTTCCGCAAGAAGGGCAGAATTCGATCGATGTGGTTTTATTGGTTCTTCTGACTTTTCTGTGGGTCGTAATTGCAAGTATCGCTATTTATTCTTCATTAACAATCTGTTTTGAAGGTTCATCTGAGTCGGCATTTGTCCCACGTGTGCATTGTTTTTTTGGGCAGCTCATCACTCGGCCACCCCCGATAAAGACATTCGAGGGCAGGCTCCGCATGCCCGTTTTTTTTGCACATCCCCTTCGCGTCCTGAACGACATTTTTGACCCGTCTAAGGCCACGTCCGCTCGCCCGCGCAAACTCGGCCTGCGGCCTCAGACAGTGCGCGTTCGCCCTGTGGGACGCTTCCTTAGGCCAAGACGGGTGCCCAAAAATATCGTAATGGCCGCTCCGGGGACGTGCGGGGTTGGGGGTAAGGCCAAGACTTTGTTGCTTTACCCCCATTCGAAAATTTAGGCGTGCGACCGAGTCCGAGGGTTAAGCATTTCGGACTGTCTGAGCCGCAGGAACAAAACCCACCCTCACCCGGACCCTCTCCCTGAGGGCGAGGGACTGGTGGACAAAGATATTTCTATCGGCGAGTTTCCGAAATGTACTGAGGACGACCGAGCACACCGTGAAGAATTTTCGTCGGGTGCCCTTCTTTGGGTCACCTTTCTTGGGCACGCAAGAAAGGTGACAGTAAGGAGCGAGGGGAAGTGATGCGATGCTCAAAAAGGCTTGTTATCAGTACCGGCAATCATGCCGGAGCCTGCCCTCGAATGAATTCATCGGGGGCGGAGCTGTGAACTGGGGTGCAGAAAAAAAATGGATCGTGACATGTGCTGAGTTAGGAACAGATAAAAGCGACCCACACAAAACCCGGAAGACCCGTTTTTTATCTATACACTTCATCGTGACTCCCGATGTCGAGGAGAATTATTTCCTTTTTTGTGATCATGACCGTCATGGTGAGCCGGTAACTGTCGGTAATGCTGACTGCCTGGATACCGGATAGCCTGCCGCCGAGATGGTGGTAGTCCAGATTGGGTTGAAACGGATCTTTTTCGAGATCACGGAGGATGCCGGCGAGTTTCTTCTTCAATTCCGGATGGTTTCTTGTAAACTTCTTCGCCGCCCGCGTGAAATGGGCCGTCCATACGAGGGTGTACATGGCTCAGTCTTCCAGTCCCAATTCCTTGATCAGGTCCTTTGCAGTCCCGCGTTTGATCCGCCCCGCTTTAACGTCTTCCAGCGACGCACGCACACGAGCGCTGTATGCCTCATCTTCCGCCTCGATGAGATCCCGATACCGCTCTTCGGAAATCACGACATACTGGGGCTTGTTGTTCTTGATCACGTGAACAGGCCCCTCCTTCAGCGCCTCATCGACCGCCGATATCCCTTTCCTTTTAATATCCTGTGCCGCAATTGCATTCATTTATTTAGACTCCTTTCGGTATCTTATTTGGTACCGATATCATACCATAAATAAGCACCAAATTAAAGCAATATCTTATAACGAGGGACAGGGGTGATGAATTGCGGATTTCGGAATGCGAATTGCGGAATAAAATCGATAAGGCATGGCGCATAGGGCATGGGGCAGAGTGCGTCGCGACTCACGGGTCAGGGGTGATGCATTGCGGAATGTGGATTGCGGATTTCGGAATATAAAGCTGGGGCACAACGGTTCACGTTCACGGTTCACGGATAGGAATTTGGATGATCTAAGACATCATTGGAATGCACGGATTTCTACTTGCTTTTCATCCGTCGACCGCTTTCTAATTATTGCTCTATGCCGCCTTCTTGATCTTTGTTCTCTTCGCTGCTTTGATCTTCGGCTCGATGGACATCTTCAGCCCCATGGAATGCAGCAGAGTCATAATGCTCTTGATCTCGGGATTTCCTTTTTTAGAAAGCATCCGGTACATACTCTCGCGGTTTAGCTTCGCTTTCGCAGAAACGGCGGCCATGCCGCCATGTGCCTCGGCAACATTCCGCAGGGCAAGCAGGAAAAGCTCCCGGTCGCCTTCTTCCATCGCCGCATTGAGATAGGCGGCAGCTTCGCGCGGGTCCTTCAAAGCCTCGATCAGGTCTTCCTGATAGGATGTCGTTTTCTTAGCCATTGTTCTTTCTCCTTTTGTGGTCCTCCCAATACATCCTCGCCTGGGTGATGTCCTTCTTCTGAGATGACTTTGTCTCCGCCCAGAAAGAAGCAGGACCACGGTTTTTTTATCCAGACCGTAGTACACCCGATACCCCGGCCCGTAATCTATTTTCAATTCATAGACGCCCTCTCCGACAGAGCGGTTCTTGCCTAGATTGCCGAGTCTGACCCGGTCAAGCCTGATGCGGACCTTCTGGCGGGCCATAATATCTTTGAGCCCGTCCAGCCACTCTTTGAACGGCTTTTCGCCCGCTTCTGTAAGATAATACGATAATGTAAAAGGGAAGCTTTCCACCGGTTAATGTAGCATAAAAGCTACAAATATGCAAGAGCTTTTTGATGGAATCACTCAGCCGAAAGCGAGGTATGAGCTAATATTCTTCCGGCAGCAGGATTGTGAAGTCCTCGCATTCCGGAAGACTTCGCGCTAGAATTCATAGTATGAATTTCGAGTCCGCTATTAAAACCATGAACAGCCTTCTCGCAGAAAAACAACCTGAGATATTCAGCCGTGCGTGGGTACGTGTAAATGCGCCTCGTGTTTATCATTTCATTCAAAGGGAAATCAGAATTAAAAACGGCGGTATAGACTGGGACCGAATTACTCGTTCCTTAAGTCCTCAATTTCAAAAAAAATGGATGGGGTCACTTCGCAAGAAAGCGAAGCCATATCGGGACAAGAGAGAGGTTAATATTGTTCTTCGACAATATAGAGATAAACTCTATGCTTTCATCACAACTGAAGACAGAACTGACGAACATCTCCGGGATATCATCAGCATTGAGCTCGTAAGAATTGCTCAGAAGGGGAATATTTCAGCCAAGCGGGAAATAATGCGGCTGCTCAGATTCACGATTGATGACTGGATTGAAAGGAACCCGAAGTTATCCTGCTGGATGGGATATGATGAATTAATTCAGACCCGACTTGAGTGCTGCATACGTTGCTACCGGTATTCAGGTTCATTCATGCGCTACCTCTTCAAAACGCTTGAATATGCTGGCAGAGGATTAAGGCCGATAATTGCTTATTCTTTAGACGACTGCCCGCATCGGAAGGAAAGACCGGTAAATCATCGGGCAAGAATATTCATTTCCTATCAACCCGGGATGGGAAAAATGCCGGCACGTGTGGCAGGATCAGCGACTTTTCCTTAAGCCCCTGCCTCCCCCATGAGCAGTCGGCATACATATCCGCTCCGGCTCATCGAGTATAATAGACGCAGCCTTGGTCAGTTCGGAAGGCGTCTTCCCGCCTGCGGGCAGCATGACAGGGACACCAGTATTCATCAGCTGCCTTCAGGATTTTCCTCGTCCGGGTAGCCGGACCTGATTACCTCCGAAACCTCAACACCCTCCTTGGTCAATGTCATTTTGATCATCTTGACCGCTGCGGTTGTCCGCTTCCTCACCTCCTCAAGCTCAGCTTTTTCTCCGCGCTGTAGACGTGGACAGGAACAATACCCAGGAGCAACACCTTCGAGCCCGTGGCCCTGGCCTCATTGATGATGTTCTCTTTGTTGGCCACCGACATGTCCGAGCTGTCAATGGGGACCAGGATACATCCCGGCATGATATATACCGGTACCGGACAGGAAGCTTTCTTAACGATAGCCTTATAGCGCGGTGAGGCAAGGATCAGTCCTGCATGCTCGTCTTTCGAAACACGCAAGGCCTCCTCTACAGGGTCTCCCATCTACAGACATAATCTTTACGCTCACGCCCTGACTGATTTCCCGGATAATTCTTTCGGCATCCTGCAGGTGCCTCTTTGCCTTGACACGTGCAGCTTCCTCTGCCTTGGGACCAGCGTCGTAGTCAATGAACAAGCTGCTCTGGAATACATGCAGGACAACGACCTCACCATTCTCTTTCTTTGCCTTCTTTATCCCATAGCGAAGGGCGGTTTTGGACTGAATTGTGCCGTCATATATAGTGAGGATTTTCATAAACGACCTCTTTCTGCCTGACAATATAGGTTAAGTATGACTGGTCACCTTCTTCTCAGTTTAAATGTGATACTTGATAGAGAACGTATACGAGCATGGCAACTGGTCCAAAACTTATAACATTCGATGCGAGTGCCCGTACAACCTTCCCGTAAAGATCGATCCTTCCGATGATGCTGGGCACGAGCAGCGATACCATGAACATCATCTGAAATATCATAAAAAAATTTGATTGCATAAATGCGTGTTCAAACTCCATGATAGTCCTCCTCTAAAAACAATTCATTTTTTTCAGTAATTCTCAAAAGTTTTTAAAACGGGGAACAGTCTTCCTCTTGGACTTCGTTCGTGATAGATCTTTTCCTTTTACATCGTTTTCGTATAAACTGCCGCAACATTCAGCTTTGCCGCTTCGCTCGCAAGTTCGGAATCAGCCAAAGCCCTCTGATACTTGTTGATGATCTTCGTGAACTTCGGCGGGCAGAGCAGAACATCCACCTTCTCCGACTTTGCAAAGCTGATCATTTCCTCAGTTGGATTCCCTTCAGTGCTGAAGAGGCTCGCCTTAACACCTTTGCCCTTATCGCGGATGATGGTCTTTGCCTCGTTTATAAACTGTTCTGCTTCAGCCTTTGCAATGCCCTGCGCATCAATGGTAGCATCGTAATCTATGAACATGCTGTTGTTAAACACATGGAGAGCAACTACCTCTCCGCCCTTCTCCCGAGCTTTATCCAGACCGTATACCAAGGCTTCCTTAGCCTGCAATGTGCCGTCATAAGCAACCATGATCTTCATTTTGACTACCTCCCAGTAGATTTTGTAATTTTATTGTCCGCTTCTAAGCTGGTTATAATGCACGGGGCGTGCCAGAATTTTACGTGCCATTTTTCAAAAGGTTACGATGTGCAGTGCAGTTTATTTACTGCATGAGGGGGCGCAAGATATTACTGCACTATTCTGGGGCGCGCGGTGAGGGGAGATAACGAGGTCCTTTAGGGCAATCAAATTAATTTGTGGGAGAGAGCAGATACCTCAAGATTTCGGATGAACCACCATCGAGAGTGATCTTAGCAAGGCTCACGAGTTTGTGACATCCAGGGCAAGAGTATGCCTGTAGAGATGAGCGATAGTCGAGATCATAGAGAGTCCGATTACAATAGGGGCATAACGGTTGATGATCAGCCAATAATACTGTCAATATTTTTAAATATTGCAATGTCTATTTATTTGCATTCCTGATAACGCAAACCTGCTTTTCTCACTTCTGCCAAACAGATTGAAATCTGTTTATCATTAATTCAAACAGTTACATGTTGGCACGCGACCTGCAATATATCAGGCAAGACTGAGCGAAAAAGGAGGACATGACCATGAAGACCACAATATCAAGAAAGACAGCATACATAGGGGCAGGCGCAGGACTGGTGCTCTTCGCAATCTTCGGACTTATGCCCGGCAGCCTGTTAGGCGGTGCAATGGGTATCAATATCGCAGGATGGCTTTTCGGACTTCCGCTCCATCCAGGGACTCGTTGCCAGGGTCATTGTACTCGTATCAATGCTTATCGGAGTTCTGGTGACCGGTATCGTGATAGTAACGGCCACATCGACCGTTGGTTGGCTCGTGGGCAAGGTACTTGAACCGGGCACCATTCCAAGGAAAATACCGGCAAAGAAAAAGCCGCACATAGATAGTCGATAGAGATCTAAAAAATAAAATAGCTTAGGCTAAAAGGAGATATGCCATGAAGAACGAGACAGTAAAAACAGGGATGAAGATCGGTGCAGCTGCAGGTGGTTTGGTTTTCCTGGTGTTCGGGATCATGCCGGGATTCTACTTCGGGAGCTTCGGGACACTGATCCTGCTCCAGAAGATCATGGGCGGTGCGGTTGATCCCACGCTTTTCGTAAGGGCAGCGGTGGTCATGGGCATCGTGGTCGGGATTGCCTGCGCGGCAACGGTAAGCCTCGTGGTCGGCGGCCTGATCGGCACGGTTTTGGGATATGTAGTGTCTATGCCGTCAGCGGGAAGAGAGAAAGCAGCAGAGAAAGCGTAAGTGCAAATAAGTAGTTGTTCATAGTGAATGATAAATTGGAGGGGCAGCCCGGAGTGGCTGCCCCTTTTTGTATGCGGGTGGTGATAAATGACGGTAGCTCCTTAGCACTACATAAGTGATAAATAGCTAAGGTAACGTCTAATGATAGCTGAATATTTCAATGCGTAATAATTAGCAACGGGAGTTTGCATATTTGGTTCACTGTGTTTCGGGTTGACTATAAAATGTTGACTTCGGGTTGAAAATTAATGTGTTTCAATAAATCGCTACCTCAACGGTTCAGGAAGAAAACCGTGCTGTATGCATTGTCCCAAATATTCTCACTGTAGATCTTTCCCAGATCCTTTGACTGGATCAAGAGAAGGTTCTCCGCGTTGTTCTGCTCTGCTCCTTCGTGAAGCTGCCCGTGATGACCACGGTCTCGTAGTATTCAATTCCGAGTTGAGCAATTTAATGGTTTGTCCAATCACCTGATTTACTGTCACTATTAGAAATTCAATTTTTTCAACATACCCCGAAAAATGTCTCTTCTCTTAAGTGTCATAATAAAAAAAAAGAGCTAATTCCTAATTGGAGTTAGCTCAAGATCGCGCAAGTCTTAATGGTTAAGTGCGTGCCAAATGCAAATAAAATACTGTAAATTAAAATACTTAAATGGTGGAGGCGGCGGGAATTGAACCCGCGTCCGAAAACCGTCAGCCGGAAGCTCATACATGCTTATCCCCTCGTTTTAAGCTCTCGCCTCATCCAGCGCCTTGGGGAAAGCTTTGGAATTGGCCAGCCCGGTTTTTCTTATCTCCCCGCCCCGGACGAAGTCGGGAAGACCAGCCTGGTTTTTGACGTCTCTGCGGCTGTTCAGGCGCCGGCCGCGAAACGCGCTACCTAAATTTAGGCAGCGAGTGCCAGTTCTTGATTATTGGCAGTTGATCTTTACCATGTGTTTAACGAGCCCCATGGTACCTCGGCATGCAACTCCCAACCTCTGAATCCCCGTCGAAGCCTGTCGCCCCCCTTTCCTCTTAAAGCAGTTTGAGTTGAATTCGAGTTTAGGAGATTCGGAAGTAAGAACTCCTCTACGCTTCTTGTCAACTCATACACTATTATCATATTAACCTAATTGCCCGTGAAATTCAACAAGCTTCTCGCCTCAGCCTTGCCAATACCAGTGAATCCGAACGATCTTTTCCCTGGACGTGTGGCCTGAAACGATCTCAACATGGGACTTGGGGATGGACAGGGTGTCTGCGAGGAACTTCACCAACGCCTCATTAGCAGCGCCGTCGACCGGCGGAGCGGTGAGCCTGATCTTGAGCCCGCCGCCCGCACGAGCGACGATCTCGTTCTTCGAGGCGCGGGGCTGGATCCGGATCGAGAGGGTGACCGGCGCCTCCGGTCTTTTATTCCTGGGCAGGCTTTTCTTCGGCGACACCGCCGGCCTCCTCGAAGGTGACCATCTCCCGGTGCATCTCGATGACCTTTTTGACATCCTGCAGGAAGTGATGCTTCCGGCGCTTCAGCTCCTGGATATCCATATCAAGCTTCGCCTTTTCATCCTGGGCATTGTTCAGGAGCTGCAGCCGCCGCGCCTCCGCCTCCTTGATAATGGCATCCGCCGCCCTGTTTGCGCTGTCCTTCTGGTCTTCCATAAGCTTCTGGGTCATGAGCAATGCGTTCTTGACGGTATCTTCCCGCTCGTTCAGTTCACGCAGGCGCTGATCATAGGACTGGCGAAATTCCCGAAGCTCCGCCACCTCCCGCACAATCGTCTCCATCTCGTCCCGCACCAGGTCGAGAAACATCTCGACCTCGGTCTGTTCATACCCGCGAAAAACCACATGGAACCGCTTCTGCTGAACATCGATAGGTGTTACCCTGATGCCGTTGGTCATATTCGTACCTCCTTGAACTCAAGGGCGTATTGTCAACCTCACCCCTTACTGTCACCTTTCTTGCGTGCCCAAGAAATGGTGACTCCAAAGAAGGCGCACCCGACTGAAAATTCTTCACGGGCGTGCTCAGTCGTCCTCAGTACATTTCGGAAACTCGCCCTGCGGGCTCGGACAGTCCGAACATGCTCTAACCCTCGGACTCGGTCTGCGCGCCTAGACATTTTCGAATGCGGGGTAAGGACCCATGCCTTTGCCTAACGCCCGCGTGCGCCGGGCAGTTCGTTGCGATAGCTATGCGTATGCATGGAACAGCCTCCCGGCGTCAAATTACAGCATGCCAAAGCAGACACGGCCGAGCCTGCTCCTCAGGCGAGCGGTGAAGTGCTGCGAGCACGCCAGCACAGTTTCGAACAACGTGAAAAAACCGTTACATGCTCAGCACAGCAGAGCGGAGAACCGCCCAACAAAAAATCGCGATGGGAAATATTGCTAATCCTTCTACTGTCGCCTTTCTTGCGTGCCGAGGAGGACAACGGGTGTAGAGAGTGCACCCACAACTTACCCCATTGAGTGTCCGATGCGATACAGCGTATTGACCAGCGCGTACTGCAGAAACAAAATAATCAGCGCCGCGATCAATGGCGAAAAATCGATCCCTACTTTGTAGGGCGGAACAAGCTTGCGGATCGGCCTGAGCACCGGCTCGGTCATTTTCGTCAGGATCTGCACAATGGGATTATAGGGGTCCGGGTTCACCCACGAGATGAGCGCCCTGATAATGATGATCCACATATAAACATTCAGAACGACATCAAGCACCTTGGCAATTCCCAGAATGACATTTCCGAATACGAACATTGCCTCCCGTTGTGAGTACCGCGTGACTGCAATCGGGAAACGGTTTCCGATGTACTCTGGATTCCAGGTAACCCGAATACGAGAACCGACGAATATATTCTCTAATCGTCTCTTTGATCGCTATCACCAATCGACTCGCATCCCTGTCGGTTTCCGCGTCGGTCTTTCCGTTCTACTTCCCCAGTTCCCTGCTCCTCGCCGTCGCTGCCTCGACCGCGTTTATGAGCGTCGCTCGAAGTTTTCCCTTTTCAAGGGCATGAAGACCTTCGATGGTCGTCCCGCCGGGGGACGTAACCATGTCCCTCAGCTTGCCCGGATGTTCTTTTGTCTCGAGCACCATCTTGGCCGCGCCGTACACGGTCTGGGCTGAAAGCTCGAGCGCAAGCTGGCGGGGAAGACCCGCTTTCACCCCGGCGTCGGACAATGCGTCGATGATCATGAACACGTATGCCGGCCCGCTGCCCGAGAGCCCGGTCACGGCATCCATGAGTTTTTCCTCCACGATCACCGCCCTGCCCACCGAGCTGAAGATGCTCTGCGTCAGGGCAAGATCATTGCTCGTCGCATTCTTTCCTCCCGCGATCGCGGCCGCGCCCGCAAGCACCAGCGCGGGCGTGTTCGGCATCACGCGCACGACATGGGAACCGTCCTTCAATGCCTTTTCTATCCTGGAAATCACGATGCCCGCGGCGATGGAGATAACGAGCTTCCTGTCATCAACAACAGAGGTGATCTCGACAAGGACCCGTTCGATCACCTGCGGTTTCACGCTCAGGATGACGATATCAGCCTCACGTGCGGCCTCAACATTGCCCTTCTGCACAACGCCATAGGTAGCATGGAGATGCGCAAGCCTGTCGACTGATACGTCGGTGACCAGGATGTGATCCGGTTTTGCCGTGCCTCCCGCGATCAAGCCCTTGATGAGCGCCTCGGCCATGTTTCCGCCGCCCAGAAACGCGATCTTTTTACCTGTCAACATAGATCCTCCCCTTTTAACAGCTAACCACAGAGGTCGCGATGTTTTTAGCCACAAAATGCACAAAGAGCACAAGGGTAACGCAATAAGCCAGACTATAATTTTCGTTTTAAGCTGTTCTCTGTGTATTTTGTGCTTTATGTGGCAACAAGATTCCTGCAAAAAATATTCTCTCAGCGGCCTCTGGGTGAACTCCTAAACCCTCTCCCCGAATATCGACGTCCCCACCCGAACCATGGTGGCGCCTTCTTCTATGGCAACTTCAAAGTCTCCACTCATACCCATGGACAATTCCTTCATGGCTGCGTTCGGGATATTTCTCCCCTGCCATGGTCTCAGCCAGTTCCCGCAGAACACAAAAATAAGGCCTTGAATCATCAGGCTTCTCCGAGAACGGGGGAATGGTCATCAGGCCTTGAATGGTGATGTTGCTGTGTCTCGCGATCTCCCTCACGAAAGCGGGGCGTTCCTTATTGCCATGCCGGCCTTGCTCGCCTCCCCCGCGATGTTCACTTCGACCAGAACGTTCTGCACCTTCCCGATCTTTGCGGCCTGTTTATCGATCTCCGCTGCGAGTTCCAGACTGTCCACCGAATGAATCAGATCAAAAAGCTTCACCGCGTGCTTGGCCTTGTTTGCCTGCAGATGTCCTATCAAATGCCAGCTCGCGACAGTGCCGAGCCTTTCGATCTTCTCCTTCGCTTCCTGCACACGGTTCTCACCGAGGATCGTCGCTCCCGCGTCAACAGCCTCTTTGATCCGCACAGGGTCGATGGTTTTCGTTACCACCACAAGTCTGACGGACGCCGGATCGCGACCCGCGCGCTTTGCAGCTGATGCGATCCTGTCCATCACCGCCTTGATGTTGTCAGCTATCGACATAATACCTGAAGACCCATTTAACCACGGATGAACACAGATGGACACGGATGCAATAATTTAAAAAATTCAAATAATGTTCCCCCGAGCACATGAGACTATATCTGCGGCCAACCGCCAATTTTTATGAATCTTTCAGTTTTTGTGTGGGTAGTTTTTCACCCTTTATCTATTTTCTTGCATATCCCCTTCGTGGCCTGAATTAAATTTTTGACCCGACTAAGGCCACGTCCGCTCGCCCGCGTAAACTCGGCCTACGGCCTCAGACAGTACGCGTTCGCCCCAGAGGGACGCTGCCTTAGGCCAAGACGGGTGCCCAAAAATTTCATAGGGCCGCTCCGGGGACATGCGGGGTTGGTTTAAAGACGTTTCACCAAAAGCTTCCCATGCGAAAATCTAGGCATGCGACCGAGTCCGAGGGTTAAACATTTCGGACTGTCTGAGCCCGAAGGGCGAGTTTCCGAAATGTACCGAGGACGACCGAGCATGCCGTAAAGGATTTTCGCCGGGTGCCCTTCTTTCGGTCACCTTGCTTGGGCAAGCAAGAAAGGTGACAACAAACATGAAAAAGGGGCGATAATACTACATAATAAGTCATAGAGGAGCTTATTCCACCCACATTAAAGTCAGAAGAGCCATTTTTATATATGAGCTTAACTCACGATTCTCATTCATTTCAATCCGTGCCAATCCCTGTTCATCCGTGGCAAAATCGCATCTATGATTTTATCATGATCACCGACAGCATCCTGCCGGTCCTGCCCTCGGCTCGGAACGAATAGAAGAGATCTCGCCTGCATGACGTGCAGAGTCCGAGCGTGTGCACATTCTGTTCAGCCAGGCCGATCTGCAGCAGCTCCAGTTTGTTCGCCTTTACCAGGTCGAGATCCCAGTGGTCATTTCCGCGCGGAGTGGAGACTTCGCGCCAGAACGAGAATGACTCCTGACCCGCCCCATCACGCGTTCGTCCACCTCGTAGCATTCGGGCCCGATGGCCGGCCCGATCGCCGCGATCATTCGCGCGGGTTCTGACCCGAATTCTTCATGCATCCGGTGTACGGCCTTCTGGACGATCTTTTTTACGGTGCTCTTCCAGCCCGCATGCACGGCGGCCACCGCGGGCTTCACTGGATCGAACAGCAGTACCGGCACACAGTCAGCGGTCTCAACGCCGACGGCGATTCCCGGCACATCGGTCATCAGGGCATCAGCATGAATGGTTGGGACATCCCGGAAGTTCAGGTCATCCACCGTGACAATATTTTCACCGTGCACCTGGTCCGCGGTCACTACCCGGTCAATACAGAGTCCGAACGCGCGTGCCACAGCTTCCCAATCATCGGGATGCTTGATGCCGTTGTTCCGTTCCCCCAGCCCGCCCCGTCGTGTGGTAAAGGCATGGACCATCCCTGATTCCCTGTCGAGTGCAGGGATCGAAACGAATTCATCATCCCTGACCTTGCCGGAAACGACGCATTTTTTATGACGTGATTTAACGGGATTCATTGGTAATCGATACGACCGTGTGCTACGTACATACACCGCAGGTCTTGCATGAACCGACCTTGCACGGAGGCGTAAATTTTTCTCCGAGCGCCCGCTGATACTCGTTTATAAGATATTCTTTTCTCACACCGATGTCAATAAAATCCCAGGGCAGGCGCTCGCTGAAATCACGGCGTCGATACACGTAAAAATCCGTATCGATCGCCGTTGTTTTCGCCGCTTGTTTCCAATCCCCGCCGTTCTCCTGAGCTGCCCTGATCAGTTTTCCAACCCTCCGGTCGCCGCGCGAGAGCAGCGCCTGCAGATACTCCCACTTAGGAAGGTCGTGAATGATGTTCATGTTTCCGATCGTCCTTACCGCCTTTTCAAGCGAGCGCAGCTTCTTGTTCAGGCCTTCGACCGGCTCCATCGGCTCCCACTGAAAAGGCGTGAACGGCTTCGGGACAAAGGAGTTCACCGAGAGCGTGACCCTGCCTATCCTGCCGAGGGGCCGCGCGTGTTTGAGCTGGACCTCGCGCACGGTGCGGGCGAGCAGGATGATCGCGTCCACATCGTCCTGGGTTTCCGTCGGCAAACCGATGATGAAATAGAGTTTGAGGTTCGGGATGCCGTGGCGAAAGACCATGTCGGCGGCGCGCAGGATATCTTCTTCTGTAATGCCTTTGTTGATCACCCGGCGAAGCCGCTCGGAACCGGCCTCGGGAGCGATGGAAATAGTTTTGTGACCGCTCTTTGCAAGCCGTTCGATCAGCGTTTCACTGACCGAGTCCGCACGGAGCGATGAGACAGAGACACCCCCCTCGATCTGTGCGCACAGATCATTGATGTCAGGATAGTCCGACAATGCGGCGCCCACGAGCCCGATCTTGCCGCAGAGCTCGTCCGCTTTTATTGCCTGCTCCCTTGCCGTGTCGGTGGTGAGGTTTCTGGGGGGAAGATAAAGATAGCCTGCCATGCAGAACCGGCAGTGCCTGCCGCATCCCCGGGTGATCTCGGACAGATACCGGTCGCTGAACTCGGTATTCGGGGTGAGGATAACAGTTGCGGCCGGCGCCTTGTCGAAGTCCTTGACCGTCCGCTTGACGATGCGGTCGGGGGCAACAGACTCAAGGTTCTTTCGTTCCCTGATCGTCCCGTCTTCATGATAGATGACCTCGTAAAACTCCGGCACGTAGACGCCGGGGATTTTGCCGAGCGCGCGGAGAAGCCCCTGCCGACCTGTCTCCCGGTTTGTCCTATACGCGTCAATGAACTCTCCCGTGACCTCTTCTCCCTCCCCCACGATCACGACATCTACAAAATCCGAAAGCGGCTCGGGGTTGAAAAAGGAGCAGATCCCGCCGAGGACTACCAGCGGATCGTCCCCGGTCCGTTCGTGTTTATCCGCCGGGATTCCGGAGAGGCGCAGGATATTGAGGACATTCACGTAGTCCTGTTCAAAGGACACGGAGAAGGCCAGGATGTCGAACTCTCGTACCGGTCGCTTGCTCTCGAGGCAGAACAGTTTGGTGCCGGTTTTTTCATACTCTTCAACATCCTCCTCATCGGGCAGGAAAACGCGTTCACAGGCAGTGTCGGCGCGGCGGTTCAAAATGGAGTAGATCTGGTGCACGCCGAGGTTCGACATGCCGAGATGGTAGGTATTGGGATAAGCGAGGGCGACTGCGACCTCCGTTCCACGGGCCTTCACGATCGTCCCACGCTCGGCAGCGAGCAGGGCATCGGCTTTTTCCTTGAGCTTCCTGGACATGAAGGGATTATACTATGGCGGGACGCTGCGCGCAAAACAATTTCAACAGGGTTCCTGTTCAAACCGCTGCGCGAAAACATGTATCCTGAAAAAACGCTTGGACACTGAAGGTGCGGATTATCGCATGATAACGGCGGATAAAACGAATTTTTCCCTGACGAGCGGTTTCTAACTCAAACGAAATCGCTTTTTTCGTCACCTTTCTTGCGTGCCCAAGAAATGTGACCCAAAGAAGGGCACCCGGCGAAAATTCTTCACGGTGTGCTCGGTCGTTCTCGGTACATTTCGGAAACTCGCCGATAGAATTATCTTTGTCCGCGTGCCCCTCGCCCTTCAAGGGAGAGGGTCCGGGTGAGGGTTGGGTCTGTCACCTCGGCTCAGACAGTCCGAAATGCTTAACCCTCGGACTCGGTCGCACGCCTAAATTTTCGAATGGGAGTAACACAACATAGCCTTGACTTTACCCCAACCCCGCACGTCCCCGGAGCGGCCATTACGATATTTTTGGGCACCCGTCTTGGCCTAAGGAAGCGTCCCACAGGGCGAACGCGTACTGTCTGAGGCCGTAGGCCGAGTTTACGCGGGCGAGCGGACGTGGCCTTAGACGGGTCAAAAATGTCGTTCAGGACGCGAAGGGGATATGCAAAAAAAAGAGCATGCGGAGCCTGTCCTCGAATGCCTTTATCGGGGATGGCCGAGTGATGAGTTACCAAAAAAAATCAATACATAAGTGGGACAATGCCAAATCTGATCAGTGTAAATCAGTGTCAAATGAAGTTTATTATTTGTTATTTCCCGTCAAGGACCGACCGCACCTTTCGCAGAAGTTCGTGCATCGGTATCGGCTTATGCAAGAAGTTCAAGCCTTTTTCGAGCAGACCTTTTTTATTCATGATATCGGTTGAATATCCGCTGAGAAACACTACCTTGATGTCGGGCTCGAAGATCCTGATCTTATCATAGACCTCCTTACCGTTCTTTTTCGGCATCATAACATCAAGGAGGACCAATTTGATCGCGCCCCGGTTGGCCATGAATTTCCTGACAGCATCCTCCCCGTTTTCCGCCTGAATTACGGAATAGCCGAACTGCGTAAGAGCGCTGGTGATATAATTTCTTACAATCTCATCATCCTCAGCCACAAGGAGGGTCTCCGTGCCTCCCCTGTCAAAAGGCAGATCAACCGGTTGCAGTGCTTCCTCCGCTTTTTGAGCCATTGGCAGATAAATCTTGAGCGTGGTCCCCATCCCGACTTCGCTTTCGACCTCGACGAAGCCATGGTGCTGTTTGATGATGCCATACACCATGGCAAGTCCGAGCCCCGTGCCCTGTCCCACGTCTTTTGTCGTGAAAAAGGGCTCGAAGATTCTCTCACGGGTCTTCTGATCCATGCCCATGCCCGAGTCCGTGACCAGGATCTGGGCATAGGTACCGGGGTTGCGGATATCGTGGGCTTTTGCCAAGGCCTCATCCAGATCAACACGGTGGGTCTCAATATACAGGTACCCGCCGTCCGGCATGGCGTCACGGGCATTGGTCGCGATGTTCATCAGGATTTGCTCGATTTGTCCGGGGTCCGCAAAGACCGTTACATCCTTATCGGTCAGAATGCGTTTGAACTCCACGTCAGCACCGATGATCCGCTCGAGGAGTCGCTCCACTTTTATGATAATTTCATTAAGGTTAACCAGCTGGGGATTCAGGACCTGCTTTCTGCTGTAGGCGAGCAGACCCTGGGTCAGGTTTGCCGCCCGGTTGGCCGAAGCGAGGATCTGATTTACACTGTGCTTGAGCGGGTCGTCATCCCGCATTTTCATCTGCAAAAGGCTTCCGTATCCGATGATCGCGGTGAGGATATTGTTGAAGTCGTGGGAAATTCCACCGGCAAGGGTCCCGATGGATTCCATCTTCTGGGAATGGCGGAGTTCATATTCAAGCCGTTTCCGTTCCGAAATGTCGATGCCCACTCCCACAAGATAGGGCCTGTTGTTCATGATAATCCGGAATCCCGTCAGCATAAACGATATTGATACGCCGTACTTCGTAACCGCTGTTGCTTCAACCTGGGCGCTGCCGACTTGAAACACCTCATGTATCTTGCTGCTGACCAGTTCCCGGTCCTCCCGGAAAAAATCGAGCGCATTCTTGTTTGTCAGCTCTTCTTGAGAATAACCGAACACCGCTTGCAAATTTTTGTTCCATCGGATGATGTTGCCAGCCTCATCAATGATATAGAACAGCCCGGGCAGGCTGTCGATGACTGTATCAGAGAATTTCTTCTCCTCCAGCAGAGCCCCGCCTGTCTTCCGGTGCTCGGTTATATCGATACCGGTCGGGATCACGTACTCGACCCGGCCGTCCGCGGCAAGGAGTGCGGTATTCGACCAGGCAATCAGCTTTCGCTGTCCGTCCTTCGCCACCCAGTAGTTCTCATACTTGTTCGGGAACATGCCGGATGTAAGCGCGTTAAAAACTTTTTTAACGCCTTCGACCTGTTCCGGCGGTATCAGAAAATCCCATACAAACCGCCCCTGGACCTCCTCGAACGTGTACCCGCTCACGACCTCACACGCGCGGTTGAAACGGACGATCCTGCCATCACTGCTGAGCACGAGGACGATCGCGCCCTCTGTGTTCAGCACCGCTGACACGAAATCGCGCTCTTTCTTAAGGTCCTCTTCCACCTTTTTTTGTTCGGTGACGTCGCGGGTTATCCCGAGAAGGGCGACGATCTCATCCTTGTCGTTGCGAAGGGGGACCGCATGGGTATCGAGCCAAAGCTGCCTTCCCTTTATGCCGGTCATCTTGAAGGTCAGGGTCCCCGGCTTGCCCTGAAAAACCTCTTCCGTGAGTTTCCTGAAGGCATCGCGATATTCCGGCGCAACGAGGGGATAAAGCGATTTGCCTTTGGACTGCTCGAGCGAATCCACCTGGATCATCTCCAGGCCCGCGCGGTTCATCATGATCAGGGTGCCGTCGGAAGCAATGAGCTTGACGCATTCCGGCTCAGTCTCAATAATGGTCTGGAGAAATTTTTTGCTCTCGCTGAGCGCAGTTTCAACCTGCATGCGATCCGCAGCGTCGTTCACCACGGGAATTTCCCGGAACACAGCGCCGGTATTCCTGCAACCATCAGGGGGATTGTCGGTATGTTTTTTTCTTTTCTTTATCATTGGGGACCGCTTTCATTCACATCTGGGGGCATCACTGCGAGCGGGATAACCGGAAGTCTGTCGATTTCCGCAGATCGAATACCTGGAGAATGCGTTAATAAACACCTACAGTATACCAAAAAAATGGAGGGTATTGTATTCTTTTCAAGAAATTGCGCAACTTCATTGTCGATTGATCAGGATCCCTGTCAGTCTTTTTCAGGCTCTTCTGACTTTACTGTGGGTTATTTAATTGCGCGGATGGCTTTTTACTTTTCATTAACAATCTGTTTCCTGAATGTTATCTAAGTTGGCACGTGTCCCACATGTGCATTGTTTTTTTGGGCAGCTCATCACTCGGCCATCCCCGATAAAGGCATTCGAGGACAGGCTCCGCATGCTCTTTTTTTGCACATCCCCTTCGCGTCCTGAACGACATTTTTGACCCGTCTAAGGCCACGTCCGCTCGCCCGCGTAAACTCGGCCTACGGCCTCAGACAGTACGCGTTCGCCCTGTGGGACGCTTCCTTAGGCCAAGACGGGTGCCCAAAAATATCGTAAGGGCCGCTCCGGGGACGTGCGGGGTTGGGGTAAAGTCAAGGCTGTGTTGTGTTACTCCCATTCGAAAATTTAGGCGTGCGACCGAGTCCGAGGGTTAAGCATTTCGGACTGTCTGAGCCCGTAGGGCGAGTTTCCGAAATGTACTGAGGACGACCGAGCACACCGTGAAGAATTTTCGTCGGGTGCCCTTCTTTGGGTCACCTTTCTTGGGCACGCAAGAAAGGTGACAGTAAAGAGCGAGGGGAAGTGCTGCGCTGCTCGAAAAGGCTTGTTATCAGTACCGGCAATCATGCCGGAGCCTGCCCTCGAATGAATTCATCGGGGGCGGAGCTGTGAACTGGGGTGCAGAAAAAAATAGGATCGAGACATGTGCTGAATTAGAAACAGATAAAAGCGACCCACACAAAACCCGGAAGACCCAATAAAAAAGGATGCGGAAACCGAAGCTGAACAGCCCCGTTCACTCCGCATCCCTTGTTGTCGAATGTTCTACTCTATTCTGCCCTTACGAGATCCTCGAATCTGATGTCCACGCCGAACACGCCGATGATATTGCCCTCTTCATCGGAGATCGGTGCCGACACGGTAATGCAAAGAGCGCCCGTGATCTTCGAGGTATAGAAGTCCGACACGAAGCTTTTGCCGTCCTTCATCGGCTTGATGAACCACGGCCGGTCCGAGAAATTGTCGCCGAGACCGGAGTGCTCGAACTGGGCCTTGTACTGGATCTGAGTGATGTTTCTTGTGGTCTTTTTGCCTTCCGCATTGACCACGTAAGCGAATTGGATAAAGGCGTTCTGGTCCAGCAGCTGCTGGATGACCCCTTCCTGCTTTGCGTGGTCCATGGTGCGCATCTCTTTCCGCTCCACCATCTCCTCGACGAGATGGAGTGAGATCTCCTGCGCCTTTTTCTTGAGCTTGTCGAGGTCGGACTCGAAGTACTCGGACAAGAACTTCTTGGCTTTTTCCTGAAGCTCCTCGTGCGAAATACTGGTGGTCCTTCCCTGCTCGTACTGTTCCAGAACCCACTTGTTCATCTTGGCGAGGCCGGGGTGGCGTTTGTCGATCTTCTTGTCCGCATCAAGACCGAGGTGGCTGTTCACCCAGTGGGCGATGCCCGCGATGCCCGATTTATCCGTGACGATCACGCCCATGGGCCGCTTCAGGATCTTCGTCGTGTCAAAGATGTTGTAGATCTCCTCGTTCTTCATCATACCGTCGGCATGGATGCCCGCGCTGGTGGAGTTGAACTCCGAGCCGACAAAGGGGTAGTTCGAAGGGATGGGGAATCCAAGCTCCCGCCGGAAATATTCCGCCATCTCGCTGATCGCTGCAGTGTCGATGCCGTCTCCGTCCCCCGTGAGACTGATGTAGTCGATCAGCATTGCCTCGACCGGCGTGTTGCCCGTTCGCTCGCCAAAACCCAGGAGCGCGCCGTTCACGGCAGAGCAGCCGTACATCCATGCGGCCACCCCGTTCACGAGCCCTTTGTGAAAATCATTGTGGCCATGCCATTCGAGCTGATCCGAAGGCACCCCGCCGTCATGGATCAGGGCATAGAATATCTCGGGCACGCCGCGCGGGAGGGCCGTTCCCGGGAAGGGGAACCCGTAGCCCATGGTGTCGCAGGCCCGGACCTTGACCGGGATATTGGCCGCCTCCGAGAGCTTCATCAGCTCCTGCACAAACGGGATGACGAAACCGTAGAAGTCAGCCCGCGTGATGTCCTCGAGGTGGCAGCGGGGAACGATGCCCTGCTCCAGCGCCGTTGAAACGATGTCAAGGTACTGCTGGAGCGCTTCCTTGCGGGACAGGTTGAGCTTCAGAAAGATGTGATAGTCGGAGCATGACGTGAGAATGCCTGTTTCCTTGAGGCCGATCTCTTTCACCAGCTTGAAGTCCTTCTTGTTCGCCCTGATCCAGCCGGTGATCTCGGGGAAACGATAACCCCGCTCCATGCAAAGCTTCACTGCTTCGCGGTCCTTCTCAGAGTAAAGGAAGAATTCAGTCTGCCGGATAACGCCCTTCGGCCCGCTCATCCGGTGCATGAAGTCGAAAATGTCCGCGATCTGGTTGGGTGTATAGGGCGGCCGCGACTGTTGACCGTCGCGGAACGTGGTATCCGTGATCCAGATGTCCTTCGGAATATTGGTCTGGATCATCCGGTCCTCGAGTACCACCCGGGGCACGCTTGTATAGGGAAACATGTCCCGGTACAGTACCGGCTCAGTCACGTTCTTGAGTTCAAAGGGTGTTTTGATGGTCTGCTTTATGATGGCCAAAGTAACCTCCGAGTTACAAATAAATTGGAAATTGAAGATTGAAAATTTGAGATTGCAAAATGTCAAAACAGAGCATCAATCTAAAATTTCCAATTTCCAGTCTTCAATTTCCAATGAGTAGTCATGCTCCCCGAATCCCCCTGATCGCCGCCGCATAATCCTTCATGCCGAAAACCGCCGAACCTGCCACGAGGATATCAGCGCCCGCGCCGGCGACTTGCGCCGCGTTCTCGGGCTTCACTCCACCATCCACCTCGATCTTGATCTTCAGTCCCAGCCCGTCAATACGTTTCCGGAGCTGCTGGATCTTGCCCAAGGCCGAGGGAATGAATGACTGGCCGCCGAAACCAGGGTTTACGGACATGATGAGAACCATGTCGAGTTCGGGCAGAATATAATCGAGGCTCGAGAGAGGCGTTGCTGGGTTCAGTGCCACCGCCGCCTTCACTCCTTTGTGCTCCCGGATCGACTGGATCAGCCTGTTCAGGTGAAATCCTGTCTCCACATGTACTGAAATATAGTCAGCCCCTGCCTTTGCGAAATCCGCAATGTAGAGCTCCGGGTTGGTGATCATCAGGTGTACATCAAGCGGCAGCGTGGTGGACCGTCGAGCTGCAGCCACGATCAGCGGGCCGATGGTGATATTCGGCACAAAGTGACCGTCCATCACATCGATATGGATGATATCAGCGCCGGCCGCCTCGACCGCTTTGATCTCTTCGCCCAGCCGGGAGAAGTCGGCGGAAAGAATGGACGGCGCTATTTTTATTTTTTTCGTCATGGTATTCCTCAAAAATAAAAATGGGAAATTGCAGATTGGAAATTTTAAATTGCAAATTTGAGGAACTCGTTACAAACCATCACATTGCGGATCGCTCACGACGCAGTTCACTTTAAAATTTCCAATTTCCAATCTTCACTTTCCAATTGCGCAGCGCTCGCGCCGCGCTACCTGTTCACCACAATATCCACCGTCGCATCCATGGCAACGGGCGACCCCGCCCCCGGCTTCTGGTGGATGACAATCCGGTCCGTTCCTGTTTCCTTGTCCCCGGGGGGCCTCGCGATGACCCTGCGCTGCAGACCCATCCTGTCGATGATCTTCAGCGCCTCTTCCGCTTTTTTCCCGATCAGTGCAGGCATGACATACTGAGGCACTTTACTGCCCGTACTGATGAGCATGCTGATGCTGCCGCCCCTCTCAAGCGGGCTCCCGGCCTCCGGCTCCTGCGCAATCACGATATCACGCTCCACGCGGTTCGAGGACACTCTTGAAATCGTGCCGGGGGAAAAACCCGCCTGCCGTATCATGATGTCGGCCTTACGAAAGTTTTCCCCCACCAGTTTTAGCGCCTGGGTGTCACTCGGCCCCTGGCTGACGACCACGTGCACCTGCCGGCCTTTTTTTATCCCGACCCCCGGCAACGGCGATTGTGAAATTACAGCGTCCCTTGGCAAAGTCGGATGAGATTCCCGACGGTCCACCTTGAGCTGCAATCCCTGCTGGGCGACCGTCTCTATCACGTTCACGATGTCCTGTCCCGTAAGATCAGGCATGCGCACTTCTTCCTGTCGGAGAAGCAGCGCGACAACTGCGAATGCGCTCACGATTCCCACACCGATGAGTGCGATGATTAAACCCAGACCTTTGAGAAACCGTACCATAACCATATCAGAACACGCATTTTACCACAGTAAATTTACAATGCAAGAACTTCTGGCATCCGTGAAGTCCATGCCCCTTGACCCTATGTTCTCTTTGCCAGCCTCACGCCGAAGAACCCGTCCATCTCGGGCGCCTGCGGAAACGTCCTGAAGCGGCCCTCTGCATCCACAAGCGCCGCCGCTGCCTGCGGAAGAAAGGGGCGCGGATCATCGATTCTGAACGAGCTTCCCGGTCCGGAAAGAAACCAGGCAATAACGTCATCGTTCTCTTCAGGCTCCGTGGTACACGTGGCGTAAACAAGCGTCCCGCCGGGTTTCAAAAGGGCTGCACAATTCTCGAGAATCCGCCTCTGAAGCACCGTATGCTCAAGCACCGTTCGCTCTGTCTTGTTCCACCTGCCATCGGGATGCCTGCGCAGCACGCCGAGACCGGAGCAGGGCGCGTCGATCAGGACCCTGTCAAAGACCCCCGCATGATACTTCGATGCGTCACCCTGTGTGGGCGAGATGATCGTGGTCCCCAGCCGCCTGCTGTTCTCCCGGATCTTCGCAATCCGGGACGCATCAAGCTCGAGCGCCGTAACCGTGCCCTGGTTGCGCATAAGCTCTGCCAGATGCGTTGCTTTGCCGCCGGGGGCGGCGCAGGCATCCATGACCGTCTCTCCCGGTTGAGGGTTGAGCAGCAGGCTGATACACTGTGCCGCCTGGTCCTGGACCATGAACCAGCCGTCCCGATAGGCCTGGAGGGTGCGCAGCCACTGCGGTGAGGAAATAATGTTGAGACCGACGGGAGAACGGGTTGATTCCGAGAGCTGCACCCCCTCGGTCTCCAGTGCGGCCCGGAGAGCGGCCCGTGTCGTCTTAAGCGTATTGGTCCTGATCGTGAGCAGCGCGGGGCGATTGTTCTCCAGAAGCAGCGTCTCCGTCGCCACAGCGCCGTACCGCGAGACCCAGCGTTTCACGAGCCAGGCCGGGTGCGAGTAGAGCATCGACAGCCGCGCTGCCGGATCCCCGGATTCAGGATACGTGATCGTGCTCCTCTTTCTGTCAAGACCCCTGAGCAGTCCGTTCACATACCCGTGCTTGTTGCCATGTTCTTTCGCGAGTTCCACCGCCGTGTTCACGGCAGCGCTCACCGGCACCCGGTCAAGGAAGAGCATCTGGTAGGCGCCAAGCCGAAGGATATTCCGGGTCTGGACATCGGTTTTTTCCACGGGCTGAGCGGAGAATTGATTCAGCGTCCAGTCAATCAGGGCCCGATTCCTGAGCACACCATACACAAGCTCAAGAAGGAACGCGCTGTCGCGCGCATCCAGACGCTCGCGCGCCTGAGCAAGCATTGTGTCGACAAACGCACCATCTTCGGTCCGGCAGAGGATCATGAGCGCTGTCTCCCGCGGGATATCCTTAAGCAGCACGGGGTTCACTCCGTTGGGGGACGCACCTGTCTTCGGAGCATGGTATGTCATTCATGGGCATGGCAGTGCATGATGATCCTCGTTCCTGATTGTTGGAGCACTGATCTTTAGCGGGGCGAACCGGAGCCGCTTACGAAAAAATCAAGCGCTTCAGCCACCCTGCTGATATCCACGCTGGTGTTGAAGCAGGGCCCGAAGGGACGGTCGTTCAGGATCCCGATCACGGGCAGGGGGTAGGCGTCCTGGATACCGCTCGTCAGGTCCCGCTCGCAGGCAACGGCGATGATGGCTTCCGGCTTCGCCTCCGCCACCCTGCGCCGCGCGAGCGTTCCGCCGGTTGCCACAGAGAGGTGGACGTTGTATTTCTTTGCCAGTTCCACGAGGTCCTTGATCTTGCACTTGCCGCAGGCCTGGCATTTTGATACGTCGCTCGTGACCTTGATTGCACAGTCGCTGAACTGGAGGCAGTGCGGCATCAGAAGCAGGACTCGCCTGGGTCTGTTCTCGGCGTAGCGGGCGCGGACAAGCAGATTGTTCACCTCCACAAAGGACTGCTGTACCTTCTCCTTGGAAATGCCGAGGAGCTTTCCCAGCACGATCATGATGGGGAAAAGCACCTCGATCACGACCCCGCGGAGACGTGCCGCAAAAAATATCTCTTTGCCCCGGACAAGCGTGAGGATCAACAGTACAACGCCGAGGATCAGAAAGCCGAGCACCCCGCCCATGCTGTAGAGCACGATCTTCGGCGCAAGCGGGTGGATGTTCCTGAGCCCCACATAGGGGATCAGATAGATCACCACGGCTACCGCGGTAATGAACAAAACCGTAAAGACAATGAGGCCGATGAATATTCTTTTTTTGGGTCCAGGCATAATTGTTAAGAGTCCAAATGCAAAACTCAAATTGCAAAATGCAAATTTCAAACGTCAAGGATCAACCAACCGGATTATTATGCGATTTTACATTTTCGTCATTTTGCACTTTGCATTTGTACATTATGAATTGCGTTCAAATTTCTTCCTATAACCCCCCGGTGTCCCCGCATGAACTCCCCCGCGGTCATGGGCTTTTTCCCTTCGGGCTGAATGCTCAGGATGCGGAGCAGACCGCTGCCGGTGCCCACCACCAGGGTGTTTTTATCCCTTTCGTACAGCGACCCCGGCTCGCCGGTTCCGTCAAGCACTCCGGATGTGATGATCTTGACCATGTTTTTGTCAAGCGAGGAGTAAGCGCCGGGCCAGGGAGAAAGTCCCCGTACGCGGTTGTGGATCTCCCGCGCAGACAGATGCCAGTCGATGAGGCCGTCTCCTTTTTTAAGAAGAGGTGCCATGGTGGCTTTCGTTCCGTCCTGGGGAACCGGAGTAAGTTTTCCTGACTCAAGAAGCGGCAATGCGGTAATAATCATCTTCGCGCCGAGCGATGCAAGCTTCTCCTTAAGCGCCCCCGCCGTGTCTTCCGGGCCGATGGGGATGCTCTCCTGCATCAGGATCGCGCCCGTGTCCATGCCCTCGTCCATCATCATTATGGTAATGCCGGTCTCCTGCTCGCCGCGGATGATCGCCCAGTTGATGGGTGCAGCGCCCCGGTACGCGGGTAGAAGTGACGCGTGGATGTTGACGCAGCCGAATTTCGGGAGCGTCAGGATCTCTTTCGGGAGTATCTGTCCGTACGCTGCTACAATGATCGCCTCGGGAGTCAACGTCCGGAGCATCCCGATGAACTCCGGGTCCTTCACTCGTTTGGGCTGAAATATCGTGAACCCCAGTTCCTGGGCAGCGACTTTGACCGGCGGGGCGGCAACGGTCCGGCCGCGTCCGGCCGGCTTGTCGGTCCGCGTGACCACACCGGCAATGTCGTGTCCAGCCGCTGCCAGGGCGCGGAGCGGCTCAACCGCGAATTGTGGTGTTCCCATAAAGATGAGTCTCATAACAAGCTCCAAATCCCAAGCGCCGAATAACAAATAATAACCAAGTCACCAAATTCCAAACGTTTGATTATTGTTATTTGGTTATTGGTTTTTATTTGGATCTTGGGATTTGTAATTTGGAGCTTACTCAAGATCTATTCCTTCTCCGTCAGCGTCTTCCTGAATCTTCTCCTGAAGAGATGTTTCTTGAGCGAGCTTAATCTGTCCACGAACAGCAAGCCGTTCAGATGGTCGATCTCGTGCTGGAGGGCCTTGGCCATAAGGCCTTCTGCTTCAAGCTCGAACTGCTTGCCCGTCCTGTCCTGTGCACGGACCGTCACCCGAGCGGCGCGCCTGACCTTCTCGGCGTAGTCCGGGATACTGAGGCAGCCTTCTTCTTCCAGGACCGATCCCTCCATAACGATCAACTCGGGATTGATGATGACGAGGAGCGGGTGACGCTGTTCTTCATTTTCCCGTGAGCTCAGGTCTACAATTGCCAGCTGGAGCGGCACGCCCACCTGGTTGGCCGCAAGCCCTACGCCGGGAGCTGCGTGCATAGTCTCCACCATATCCTCGATCAGACGGTCAAGGGCGCTGTCGACCCGCTCTACGCGGGAAGTCTTATTCCGGAGCACGGGGTCCGGATACGTGCGAATTTCACGAAGTGCCATAGTCATTCATATGTAACATGATTTATTTTATAAATCAAGGCATAAGATGAATATGTATGCCGTCGTTTGGACTGCCCGATGAGGGGAAATGTCGACCGGCCCTGCCTATGGGGAGACAGGTTTGTTTCATGAGGAAACCCTTCTCCCAGATTACCTTGCAATAACAAATATGGTTCTTCTGACTTTTCTGTGGGTCACTTAATTGCACGTATCGCTTTTTATTCTTCGTTAACAATCTGTTTCCTAAATGTTATCTAAGTTGGCGCTTGTCCCAGGTGTGCATTGATTTTTTTTGGGTAGCTCATCACTCGGCCACGCAGCATGCCGGGAAGATGTACAGTATCTCCACTCTGATATGCGGGACTCGCATCACTCCACCCTCGCCCTTTAAAAGGGCTCGGCCGTGTCTGCCTTGTGTTGTTCTCGTAACATGACTGTGCAGCATTGCTACGCGTGTCTCTCGCGTCAGAGCTACCCGGCGAGGGGTAAGGCAAAATCAAAAAGCCTACCCCACTCAGTGGAGAATTAGTCTCAACGGGGTTCTGGAGAGACTCATATCTTTGCCTTTCCAGAAGCCCCTGCATCCCATGAATCCCGCCTTGGCGGGACGCGGAGCTGTAACCTTGGCGCTTGAGCACTCTGCAGGATCGGTTATATGATCGTCGGGGTCGGATTCGTGTGTATCAGCGCTGCTGGTATGGTGGGTAAAGAAACATGTTGTTTCGCCTGCAGACCGGCTGCTCGCCATGATCGGGGCCTCCGTCATGGTTTTGGCGAGCGTGATGGGCTGTTCGCCCTTTTGTGTAAATGTAATAAAAAAGGCAAGGGTTTTCTACCCTTGCCTTGTTGTTCCTGATTGATCGCCGTATCCGGCGAGTGCTGTGCTGCCGCCGGTTGAATGCCTGGTGCGAATGCTCTCTGCCGGTATGACGCGCCCTTCTGCTACGAAGTCACGGTCTTTCCCGGTTTCTTCTTGCTCGTTTTCTTCTCCTCGGCGGCTTCCTGTTTCTGCCGCTCTACCAGTTCGATGACAGCCATGGGCGCGGCATCGCCGGGCCGGGTGCGGGTCATTACGATTCTCGTGTATCCGCCGTTCCGGGAGGTAAAGCGCGGCGCGATCTGCGCGAACAGTCCCCTCACCACGGTCTCGTCGTGAATAAAACTGAGCGCCAGCCGCCGTGCGTGCAAGTCCCCACGCTTGCCAAGGGTGATCATCTTTTCCGTTAGCGGACGTATTTCCTTGGCTTTCGCGACCGTAGTCTCGATCTTTTCATTCTTAAGCAACGCGGTCACGAGCATCCTGAGGAGTGCCTTCCGGTGACTCGTATCTCGCCCAAATTGTCTGCCTGCGCATCCATGTCTCATATCGCTGTCCTTGCCAAATAGATTTTTTTACGTTTCGCTCGGCTTTTCCGCGAGCAGTCGTCTGGCCTCTGTCACAATTTTGTCGTCCACCTTCAGTCCGAGGCCTAGTCCCATCTCGGAAAGAATTTCTTTTATTTCATTGAGTGATTTTCTGCCGAAATTTTTGGTCTTGAGCATCTCGCTCTCGGTCTTCTGCACCATCTCCGCGATCGTCTCTATTCCCGCATTCTTCAGGCAGTTCGCCGCCCGCACCGAAAGCTCCAACTCGTTCACACTGCGAAGGAGATTTTCATTGAACGATGGCGTCTTCTTGATCTCTTCTCCCGTCTCCGGAGACTCTTCCTCTTCCTCGGGAAGATGGATAAAGATGGACAAATGATCTTTGAGCAGTTTCGAAGCATGCGCAATGGCGTCATCAGGACGGATACTACCGTCGGTCCAGACCTCGAGCACAAGCTTGTCGTAATCCGTTTCCTGTCCTACGCGGGCGTTCTCCACCTTGAAATTTACTTTGCGAATCGGGGAAAAAATGGAGTCAATCGGGATAACACCGATCGATTGTCCCGGCTCTTTATTTTTATCCGACGAGACATATCCCCTGCCGCGGCGAGCTCGCATTTCAAGCTCGAGTTTTCCGTTCTTATCGATCGTTGCCAGATGGAGGTCAGGGTTCAGAATCTCCACCTCTGCATCAGCCTCGATGTCCTTTGCCGTGACCTCTCCCGGGCCTTTCGCCTTCAACGAAAGTGTCTTTGGCTTATCAGTATGAAGCTTAAGCCTGATCTCCTTGAGGTTGAGGATCAGGTCCGTGGTGTCCTCGACAACTCCCGGAATGCTTGAAAACTCGTGCTGCACGCCCGAGATCTTTAACGATGTGATCGCCGATCCTTCGAGTGATGAAAGAAGAACACGGCGCAAGGAATTGCCCAGCGTTGTCCCAAAACCTCGCTCCAGCGGCTCTGCCGTGAATTTCCCGTACGTATCAGTTATTTTTTTTGGATCATATTGCAGTTTTTTCGGCATTTGAAAATCTTTTGCTTTTTTGAGCATTGTTCCTCCAGAACGGAGTGAAAAGCTGTCATAGGACGTTACCAGCGGGCGACCGCCCCTGAACCATGGCGACTCCCCGTAGTCCTCAGAATATTTTCACCTTCGGCAGTAACGTTACTTAGAATAGAGTTCGACCACCAGCTGTTCTTTTACCGTGGGCATCGTCGATTCATCTCTGGCCGGCAGCGCCAGCACTTTACCCTTAAACAGCGCCTTGTCGATCTCAAGCCAGGTCGGGAAGCCCCGCTTCTCAAGAGCGGTGAGGGTCTGCTGAATCTGCGCAATACCCCGGCTCTTTTCCCGTAACTCCACGACATCTCCGGCCTTAAGCAGGTAGGAGGGTATGTTCACTTTTTTGCCATTCACGAGCATATGTCCGTGCCGCACGAGCTGCCGGGCTTCCTTCTTGGAACCGGCAAAACCCATCCTTTGAACAACGTTATCAAACCTTCTTTCAAGGAGCTGCAGGAGGTTATCGCCCGTAATACCCTTCATGCGCTCAGCCTTCTCAAAATAACCGCGGAACTGGCGCTCCAGCACACCGTAGACACGCCGAATTTTCTGCTTCTCTCTGAGCTGTATGCAATATTCAGACTGTTTGATTCTCCCCTGGCCATGCTGCCCCGGCGGATAGCTTCTTCTGGTGATTCCGCACTTATCCGTGTAGCAGCGCTCAGCCTTAAGAAAGAGCTTCATCCCCTCTCTCCGGCAGAGCTTACAAACTGATCCTATATACCGTGCCACTTGATTCCTCCATGCCTCGCGTTGCGAGGATTGTAATGTGAAAAGTGTAAATAATGTTACTATGAGAGCAAAGCCAGCGTTTTCCGCATTACTGTCTTCATTGTTCGATGTACTGTTCGAAATTCAAGGACAGAATGCCGCTTACACTCGTCTCCGTTTTGGCGGCCTGCACCCGTTATGCGGGATCGGGGTTACATCTTTAATCACCACGATCTCGAGGCCGGCGGCCTGAATCGCCCTGATTGCCGATTCCCTGCCAGTGCCCGGACCTTTGACGTATACTTCAACCTGCCTCATGCCGTTTTCCATAGCCTTCTTGGCGGCCGTCTCAGCAGCTAACTGTGAGGCGAAGGGAGTGCTCTTTCTCGAACCCTTAAAGCCCTTGCTACCGGAGCTTGACCAGGTGATTACGTTCCCGGATGTATCGGTAATCGTAACAATCGTGTTATTAAAGGACGCGTGGATATGGGCTACGCCATTCGCCACATTCTTTTTTTCTTTACCCTTCTTTGCCATCTGCTCTCCAATGCGCGTGATATCGTCTCTGGTATGATCGTTCATCACACCCGAACAACATGCGTTTCGTTTACTTCTTTAACAGGCCCTTTTTCTTTCCCTTGCCCGACATGGCTGACTTTTTGGGTCCTTTTCGCGTCCGGGCATTGGTCTTTGTGCGCTGTCCTCTCACGGGCAGGCCCCTGCGGTGTCTCAGGCCGCGATAACTGCCGATGTCCATCAATCGCTTGATGTGCATCGTCACATCTCTGCGGAGATCCCCTTCCACCGTGTAGTCCCGGTCAAGGATGGTTCTGATCTTCACAATGTCCGATTCCGTAAGATTATTGCTCTTGGTGTTCGGATCGATGCCCGCCTCTGACAGGATCTTCTTTGCAGAGGTCGGTCCTATTCCGAAGATATAGGTAAGCGAGATCCCTATTTTTTTATCTTTTGGTAAATCTACTCCGGCAATTCGTGCCACGGTTCCTCCTTAACAATCATACGACGGACGCGAGACGATCGCGCGCTTCGCTTGCTTGGACGAGAGACGATTTTTTCGTCCTTCGTCCTTCGTCCCTCTTACACTCGTCCCTTACCCCTGCCGCTGCTTGTGGCGAGCGTTTTCACAGATGACGCGCACGATTCCCTTGCGGCGGATAACCGTACACTTGGGACAAATTTTTCGAACTGATGAGCGAACTTTCATATCCTGTTACTTCCATTCTTTTTGAGTGATAGTCGCATCAAACAAAATCCCTGGAGATTCTATTTGAACCGGTAAGTTATTCTGCCTCTGGTCAGGTCATAGGGCGTGAGTTCCACGGTCACTTTGTCACCGGGGAGTATTTTTATAAAGTGCATCCGCATCTTGCCCGATATGTGTGCCAGAATTTTATGACCGTTCTCCATCTCAACCCGGAACATAGCGTTGGGAAGTGTTTCCAGCACCGTGCCCTGAACCTCTATTGAATCCTCTTTTGCCATATCCTCACTATTTTTTTGTCAGAATCCACGGTCCGTCAGGCATTACCGCTATCGTGTGTTCAAAATGTGCCGACAGGCTTCCATCAGCGGTAACGGCCGTCCAATTGTCTTCCTGTGTGACCGTCGCGTAGCCGCCGACATTTACCATCGGCTCGATCGCCAGAACCATCCCGGGCTTAAGCTTCGGGCCCTGTCCCGGATCTCCGAAATTCGGGAGTTGCGGGTCCTCATGCAGGCTTCTTCCGATACCATGTCCGACAAATTCCCGGACAACCGAGTATCCATTCGATTCCACGTGTTTTTGTACGGCATGTGAAATATCGTACAACCGGTTACCAGCCTGCGCCTGGGCTATCCCGCGGAGAAGCGATTCCTCCGTAACCCTCAGCAGGCGTTCGGCCTCCGGTGTTATCGTACCAACCGGAATGGTAATTGCCGCATCGCCGTAAAATCCATCGACGATTGTTCCTACATCAATGCTGATGATATCGCCCTGCTTGAGAACAGTACCCTTTGAGGGAATGCCGTGAATGACCTCATTGTTCACTGAAGTACAAAGCGTCTTTGGATATCCCCGATAGCCTTTGAATGCCGGTTTCGCTCCCGCAGCTACGATGAACCGTTCAGCGAACTCATCCAGCGCTTGCGTCGTGACACCCGGCCTGACCATTCCGCTCACAGCTTCCAGGACATCCGCCACAATCAAACATGCTTTCCGAATCTTCTCGATCTCCTGAAGGGACTTGAGAATGATCATGATGCTTCCCCGATGTTACCGTCTCCCTTTGATCGAAACGCCTTTCAGGAAACCTCCGTAATGCCGTTGAATGAGGTGCGACTCTATCTGCGATACGGTATCGAGCGCAACGCCGATAACGATCAGCAGCGAGGTGCCTCCGAAATAAAACGGCACATTAAAAAATTTATAAAAGATGTCGGGCAAAACGCAGACTGCCGCAAGATAGAGTGCTCCGCCCAGCGTAATGCGGGTCAACACACGATACAGATAGTCTGATGTCTTTTTGCCCGGCCTGATGCCCGGGATGAACCCGCCATACTTTTTCAGGTTATCGGCGATATCCACCGGATTGAACACGATCGCTGTATAAAAATATGCGAAAAAAATGATCATGGCAACATAGACGGTCGTGTACAGCAGTTTCCCTGGTGAAAGCTGCTGTGCGATGGATTGTATCCACGCGACCTGCGTAAACCCCGCAATCGTCGCAGGAAACAGCAATATCGAGGATGCGAAGATCGGCGGGATCACACCTGCGGAATTAACCTTCAGCGGCAGGTGTGTACTCTGTCCCTTATAAATTTTTCTGCCGACCATCCGCTGCGCATACTGGACGGATATCTTTCTCTGGCCGCGCTCCATAATGATAATAGCAGCAATGACAGCAATAATAATGACCAGTATGACTGCTACCAGGAAATACGGGATCTCGCCGGACCGGGCAAGCTGGATGGTATTTGACACGGCGCGGGGAAAACCTGCCACAATACCGGCAAAGATGATGAGCGAAATTCCATTGCCGATCCCGCGTTCGGTGATCTGTTCGCCCAGCCACATGATGAACGTTGTACCGGCCGTAAGCGTGATCATGGTGAGGATGCGGAACGACCAGCCGGTGGATTCCACGAAGGCGCCGTCTCCCATCTTCTCGATACCAACCGCCATCCAGAATGATTGAAAACCGGCTATGAGAACTGTTCCGTACCGTGTATACTCGGTAATCTTTTTCCGGCCTGCTTCACCCTCTTTGGCAAGCGCCTGCAACCGGGGGATCACCACGGTAAGAAGCTGAAGCACAATCGATGCCGTAATATAGGGCATGATACCGAGAGCGAAAATAGTAACCCTCGAAAGCGCCCCACCCGAAAACATGTCGAAAAAACCCATGAGGCCCGCTGCCGCCTGATGCAGGTATTGGCTCAGCGCCTCGCCCTTTACACCGGGCGTAGGGATGTGAGCACCTATCCGGTAAACCGCAAGCAGCAAGAGGGTAAAAATGATCCGCTTCCTGAGCTCGGGGATATTAAAGATATTCTTCAGGCCTGTGAACAAGGGTTAGATAACCTCGACCTTCCCGCCGGCGGCCTGGATTTTTTCTACGGCGCTCTTGCTGAACTTGTGCGCACGCACGGTAAGTTTTGCCTTCAACTCACCCATGCCCAGCACTTTAACGCCGGTCTTCATATCCTTGATCAGACCTTTCTGCATGAGCATCTCGGGCGTAATGGGGTCACTGCCGGCCATCGCTTCGAGGTCTTGAAGGTTCACCACGGAATATTCCTTGCGGAATATATTCGTGAACCCCCGCTTCGGGATTCTGCGCTGAAGAGGCATCTGACCACCTTCAAAGCCCGCGCCCTTCACTCCGCCAGAGCGGGCCTTTTGTCCCTTATGCCCTTTTCCAGCGGTCTTGCCGGATCCGGAACCCGGTCCTCTGCCGACCCTCTTTGCTTTTTTCTTTGCCCCTGCTGCTGGCTTCAGTTCTTCTAATCTCATAATTTACTCGCGACCATCAGTGACCCGTAATTAGAATTTTTATGCACCCGTGTGCCTTATGCTTCTTCCACTGTAACGAGGTGAGATATCTTGGTGATCATGCCTCGTATTTGCGGCGTATCCAAACGAATAACGGAGTGATGCATTTTTTTAAGACCCAGGCCGATCAGGACAACCTTATGCTTTCCCGGTCGGGCAATGCCGCTTTTTACAAGCGTGATTTTTAGTTTTTTATCATTGGATTTTGCCATGCCTATCCGAGCTCCTCTACCGGTCTGCCCCGAAGCGTCGCAACCTGCTCTGCACTCCTGAGTCTCATCAGTCCTTCGATCGTGGCGCTCACCACGTTATGCGGATTGCTCGATCCAAGACATTTACAAAGCACATTCCGGATACCCACGACCTCGAGCACGGATCTGCTCGCTCCGCCGGCGATCAAACCGGTTCCTTCGGATGCCGGTTTGAGCAAAACCTTTCCGGCGCCATAGTGCCCGAGAACCTGGTGTGGAATTGTATCGCCCTTCAGAGAGATCTGGATCATGCTCTTTTTGGCCCGTTCCACTGCCTTCTTGATCGCTACCGGCGCTTCAGCTGCCTTGCCCTTGCCCACGCCGATCTTCCCTTTGCCGTCACCGACGACCACGAGCGCGCTGAAGTTAAAGCGCTTACCACCCTTGACCACCTTAGCCACGCGGTTCAAGAAGACCAGTTTATCTTTCAGGCCGTCGCTTTCCTCTGCTGCTTTTTGATATCGCTCTGCCAATGCCGCCTCCGAATTGAACGTCGTTTCCTAAAAGCTGAGCCCCTTCTCGCGCGCCGCATCAGCCAGCGCCTTAACACAACCGTGGTATTGATAACCACCGCGGTCAAATACGACCAGTTTGATATTCTTGCCGAGCGCCCGCTCGGCGATGCTCGCGCCGACCCTCTTGGCCGCCGCAACGTTCCCGCAATGCTTCAGCCCGTCATGGAGCGTTTTCTCCGTCGAGGACGCAGCAATAATTGTCTTGCCGGTGGTATCGTCAATGATCTGAGCGTAGATATGGCTCAAGCTTTTGTATACGCTCAATCTTGGCCGCGTTGCCGTTCCGTACACGGTTTTTCTGACTCTCTCATGCCGTCTCTGTCTGGCTTTTAATTTGCTTTGTGCCACGGTTTCTTCTCCATCATCATGGTGAACGTTGATTCTGATAGTAAATCAGCGATTGTAAATCATAAATGATTTTCTACTTCCCGCCCTTGCCCGCCTTGCCTTCCTTGCGCTTAATGACCTCGGTGCTATACTTGATGCCCTTCCCCTTGTACGGCTCGGGTTTCTTCAGGCTTCTCAAGTTCGCAGCGATCTGGCCCACAAGCTGTTTATCAACTCCCTTGAGCGTGATCTGGGTCTGCTTGGGGTCTACGGTCGCCTTGATCCCCTTGGGCATGGGATAGACGATCGGGTGAGAGAACCCGAGACTCAGCATCAGGTTTGAACCCTGCGCCGCAGCCTTGAATCCAACGCCGGAGATCTCAAGGGTTTTCTCATACCCTTTACTTACCCCGGTCACCATATTGGCTATCAGGTTTCTCGTCAACCCGTGCAGTTCGCGGTAGAGTTTCTGATTTGACGGACGCTCGACCACAAGTGTATTGCTTTCTTTCTTGATGGTCAGCTTTGGATTCACGTTCTGGCTCATCTCGCCCAGAGGACCCTTGACTGTTACTTTTCCGGTCTCGAGTTTGGCCTCGACGCCGGATGGTATTTCTATCGGTTTTTTACCAACCCTCGACATGACAGCTCCTAACATCCTGATTGGACGAATTCAATAAACTGATATTACCAAACGTGGCAAATGACTTCTCCGCCCACGTTGTCCTTCTTCGCCTGCTTGCCGGTCTGTATCCCCTTCGGCGTGGACAGAATGGCTGTGCCAAGCCCATCCAGCACTTTGGGAATGGCATCATTACCCGCGTACACCCTGCAGCCGGGCTTACTGATCCGCTTCAGACCCTGAAGAACCGGGGCCTCTTCTTCCGTGTATTTGAGATACACGCGGATCAGACCCTGCCGGCGGTCTTTCACCAATTTCACGTTCTTGACAAATCCCTCGTCTTTCAGAATCTTCGCTATCTCCACCTTCAGCTTGGAGGAGGGAATGTCCACTTTTTCATGTTTTGCCTTACTGGCATTGCGGATGCGCGTCAGCATATCCGCGATAGGATCGGTCATCATTGATTCAAACCCCTTTTGCTTACCAACTCGCCTTAATAACGCCCGGGATCTCTCCCTTGAGCGCCCTGTTTCTGAAACAAATCCTGCACATGTCAAATTTCCGCAGATACCCCCGCGACCGTCCGCACAGCGGACAGCGGCTGTAGGCGCGTGCCTTGAATTTTGGTGTTCTCGATGCCTTCGCTATTAAAGACTTCTTTGCCATTGTTCCTCCATCACGTCCGTCCGGTCGGACTACTTCCTGTACGGCATCCCCAGATGGCCGAGCAATGCTCTACCCTCTTCATCGGTCTTCGCCGTCGTTACAATCACGATATCGAGTCCGTGCACCGAGTCCACCTTGTCAAACTCAATCTCAGGGAAAATCACCTGTTCTCTGATGCCAACCGTATAATTCCCTCTTCCGTCAAACGACTTCGACGACACACCCTTAAAATCCCTGATGCGCGGAAGCGCGGCGTTGATAAACCGGTCAAGGAACTCATACATGCGCTCCCGCCTGAGCGTCACCATGCAACCAATCGACATGCCCTCCCTGAGCTTGAAGGTAGCGATGGATTTTTTGGCCTTGGTAATAACCGGACGCTGGCCGGTAATTTTCCCAAGTTCCTCAGCGGCATGGTCGAGCGCTTTGGCATTGGTAATCGCCTCACCAAGGCCTACATTCAGTACCACCTTGACAAGCTTCGGCGCCTGCATGGGGTTTTTGTACTGGAATTCCTTCATGAGCGCCGGCACAACGACGTCATGATAGCGCTGTCTCAGCCTCGGTGTCGGGATGCGCTCCGGCTCGCTCTTCTTGGCAACGGATTCCGATGCCCCTTCGGCGGCCTTTGCATCCTTCTTTCCATCCTTGGTCGACGACTTCGGCTTTGCACCGGCCTTGGGTGCCTTGGCAGCGTCTTTCTTTTTGTCGCTGCCCTTGGCCTCTTTTGTCTTATCTTTCTTATCTGCCATGATATCTTTTCCCTATTTCACTAATTATGAACATCCTCACGCTGCACCAGCAGTATGTGTATCAATCAATGATTTCGTTGCAGGTCTTGCACACGCGATTGCGCGTACCATCACCCTGCGTCGTCCGTGACGTAGCTGTCGGCTTATCACATTTCGCACAGATAAGCCGTACATTCGAGGCGGCAATGGGGCTCTCTTTTTCGAGAATGCCGCCCTGCCTGAGCTGCTGGTTGGGTTTTGTATGCCGCTTGATCATATTAAGCTTCTCAATGAGGAGCCGGTTGGTGGCAGGATAGACTGCGATGACCCTGCCCCGCTTCCCTTTCTCCTTGCCGGAAACCACCATCACGTTGTCATTTTTTTTAATCTGCATTTTTCATAATCCTATTTTTTCATCTGTTATGAACGACACGGTTCCTACAAAACTTCGGGCGCAAGTGAAATGATCTTCATAAAGTTCTTTTTGCGGAGTTCACGGGCAACAGGCCCGAAGATACGCGTCCCGATAGGCTCATTTGATGCATTGATGAGCACTGCCGCGTTCCGGTCGAACTTGATGTAGGACCCGTCCTGCCGGCGGACTTCCTTCGTGGTACGGACGACGACGGCCTTGGCCACCGTTCCCTTTTTAGCCTGTCCCTCGGGAATCGCCACCTTGATGGCCACGACGATTATATCGCCGAGCGAGGCATAACGCTTACGCGTTCCGCCGAGAACCTTTATACACATCACTTTTTTTGCGCCGGAATTATCGGCGACATCCAATACCGTCTGCTGCTGAATCATAGTTCATCCTCAGAAAGGGTTTCCGTCCTTTTATTGATTGGCCTTCTCGACGATTTCGAGAACCTTCCATCTTTTTTCCTTGGAGAGCGGCCTGGTCTCGATGAACCGGACCACATCGCCCACCTTGCATTCGTTCTTTTCGTCATGGACCTTGAACTTCGTGGTCCGCTTGATGGTCTTGGTGTACTTCGCATGCGCAATGCGTCTGGTGACCGCGAGCACTACCGTCTTATCCATCTTGTCACTGACGACCTGTCCCATATAGGTCTTTCGCTTCTTATACTCTTCCATACTTTTCCTTTAAGATTGTCTTGGTTTTGGCGATGTCCCGGCGCAACGTCCTGAGGCGCATCGGGTTCTCAATCTGGCCCATGGCCTGTTGAAACCGGAGATTGAACAATTCTTTTTTGAGATCAACCGCCTTGGTCTGCAGTTCGTCGTTTGACAGGTCTCTCAGTTCCTTTGCGCTCGTCTTCATATGTCCGCCTCCCGCGAGACAAACTTCGTGGCGATCGGCAGCTTGTATGCCGCAAGCCTGAACGCCTCTCTGGCCACGGATTCGTCAACGCCACCCATCTCATAGAGCACGCGACCGGGCTTCACCACTGCTACCCAGTACTCGGGCGCTCCTTTGCCTTTTCCCATACGCGTTTCCGCCGGCTTCTTCGTGATCGGCTTGTCAGGGAATATCCGTATCCAGATCTTGCCGCCCCGCTTGACATAACGGGTCATGGCGATACGGGCCGCTTCGATCTGCCGGCTCGATATCCAACCCGGCTCAAGGACCTTCAGGCCATATTCACCGTAGCTTACTTCCGCTCCCCGGTTGGCAATGCCGTTCATGTTTCCCTTGTGCATCTTTCTGTGTTTTACACGCTTGGGTGCTAACATAGTATAAATCCTTTATCCCGGTAATCTCACGTACTGCAATAATGCCGTTATGCAATGGCGGCTGGCTTCGGCACCTGGAGCACATCCCCCCGATAGATCCAAACCTTCACGCCGATCTGTCCCATCGTGGTCTTGGCCTCAAAGAAGCCATACTGAATGTCGGCCCGCAGCGTATGGAGCGGCACCCGGCCCTCACGGTACCATTCGGTCCTTGCGATTTCGCCCCCCGCCAGTCTTCCGGCGCACATTATCTTAATGCCCTGAGCGCCGAGCCTGAGTGCTGAGGTCACTGATTTCTTCATGGCCCTGCGAAACGCTATCCTGCGCTCCAGCTGGAGCGCTATATTCTCGGCCACGAGCTGCGCATCGAGTTCGGGACGCCTGATCTCCTGGATATTGATATACATCTGCTTGCCGGTCATGGTCTCAAGGTCTTTCTTGAGTTTATCAACCTCTGCGCCTTTTTTGCCGATAATAATACCGGGCCGGGCCGTATGGATGTTGATCTTTGCCTTCTGGCCTGCGCGCTCTATCTCAATCTTGGAGACCCCTGCATGCATGAGCCTCTCCTTGACGATCTTGCGGATCTTGAGATCCTCATGCAGCAACGCTGCGTAATTCTTCTGGGAGAACCAGCGCGAATCCCATGTTTTTATAACCCCGAGCCGAAACCCGATTGGATGAACCTTTTGTCCCATGATGCCTCCGAAATGTATAACTACGCTGAGAGTACCAGCGTTATGTGGCTGGTCCGCTTTCTAATCGTATTGCCGCGTCCCATGGCCCGGGCCCGCATCCGCTTCATGGTAACACCCTGGTTCACATAGGCCCTGGTCACCTTGAGCGCATCCGGATCTCCCACCTTTTTTTGCTCGGCGTTCGCCAATGCGGAATCCAAAAGCTTCTTGACTACACGCGCGGCATGGAGCGGCGTGAACGTGAGAATATTGAGCGCGTCTCCCACCATCTTGCCCCGGATAAGGTCTATTACCTGCCTCGCCTTGCGCGGCGTAATACGTATATGTCTTACTGTTGCGCTTGCTTCCATCTGATCATCCTCACTCTACTTAGAACTCGTTCTTGCGTTTTACTTCGGCGCACTCGTCTTTTCCGCGGCTTTTGACCCGCCATGGGCCTTGAACATCCGGGTCGGAGAAAATTCGCCGAGCTTATGACCGACCATGTTCTCGGTGATATATACCGGAATGAACTTCCTGCCGTTGTGCACCGCCAGGGTATGTCCCACGAAATCCGGCGTAATCGTCGATCTGCGCGACCACGTCTTCGTAATCTTTTTTTCGCCCGTTGTGTTCATGGCCTCAACCTTTTTCATGAGGCTCACATCTATAAAAGGGCCTTTTTTAACTGATCTCGGCACCGTATCCTCCGTTGCTGCGAATCGCAATTGTAAATTTCAAATTGAAAATTGGAAATTTTCAATCTTCAATTTCCAATTCAACATTCGCAGAATGTTGTTATCTGCTCTTGGTTCTTCTCGATATAATAAACTGGTTCGTTGTTTTGTTATGTCTCGTCTTCTTGCCGTCCGGGAGACCCCAGGGAGAGCACCCGGGCCTTCCGCCGGAGGACTTGCCCTCGCCGCCGCCAAGCGGATGGTCGACAGGGTTCATCACCACACCACGGACCCTCGGTCTCATTCCCATCCAGCGGGCCCTGCCGGCCTTGCCGATGCTGATATTCTCGTGATCAAGATTTCCTACCTGGCCGATTGTCGCCATGCATTCGGAACGTACCATGCGCACTTCACCGGAATTGAGCCGCAGCGTGGCATATTCGCCTTCGCGCGCCAGGAGCTGAACCGATGCGCCTGCGCTCCGCGCAAGCTGTCCGCCGGCACCCTTGCTTAAGCTCCACATTGTGAAGGGTGGTTCCCACGGGTATCGACGCTATGGGCAGCGCATTGCCCGGCTTGATATCCGAATCAGGCCCTGACATGACACTATCGCCCACTTTCAGGCCGAGCGGTGCAAGAATATAGCGCTTTTCGCCGTCGGCATAGTGAAGAAGCGCTATTCTCGCTGAGCGGTTCGGATCATATTCAATCTGCGCCACTGTTGCGGGAATCCCGATCTTGTCGCGCCTGAAATCAATGATCCTGTATTTTTTCCTGTGTCCACCGCCACGATACCGTACGGTTATTTTACCGCGGTTGTTTCTTCCGCCGCTCTGGTTGAGCTTTGACAACCAGCGATTTTTCCGGCGTGCTCCGCGTTACTTCCTCAAACGTCGACGAAGTCTGGAACCGTCTTCCAGGGGATGTTGGATTATAGGACTTTACCGGCATTTACGCACCCTCGAATATAGCAATCTTTTCACCTGGCTTAAGCGTAACATACGCCTTCTTCCAGTCCGATCTGCGGCCTAGCCGCTGACCGACCCGTTTGTTTTTGCCTGCGTTCTTAACCGTGGTCACATCGGCGACCTTCACCTTGAAGATTCCCTCGATCGCCTTCTTCACCTGTACCTTATTTGCATCAACCTTCACCTCGAAGGTCAAAACATTATTCTTTTCCTTTAGCCGCGCGCCTTTTTCCGTTATCCGCGGGACCCGGATGATATCATACAGATCAATCGTCATTTACCGTAAACCTCCTGCATGGAGTTGAGCGCGTCCTGCGTCGTAATGAGGTAGCGGTACTTGAGCAGATCATAGACATTGATATTGTCCATTCTGAGCACCTTGACCGACGGAATGTTCCGGGCGGCCAGCGTCAGGTTTTTGTTCTCCGCCTTAATAAGGATGAGCGCGTTTTCCTGCACCCCGAGCGTTTCAAGCATCGTGGAAATCAGCTTGTCTTGGGCTCTGCGAGATCGAGCTTATCAATAAGCACCAGCCTGTTATCCGTAAGCTTTGATGCAAGGGCATCAACGAGCGCAGCCCGCTTTGCTTTTTTCGGGAGGGCATAAGAGTAATCTCTCGGCATGGGACCGAAGCAGGTGCCGCCGTGCCTCCAGAGCGGGGAGCGGTTGCTTCCTGAGCGCGCCCTGCCCGTTCCCTTCTGCTTCCATGGCTTTCGCTCCGCCGCCGCTCACGAGTGCCTTGTTCTTCGTGGATGCGGTGCCTGCACGCTTGTTCGCCAGATGGTTCACCACGGCGGCATGCATAAGATGCGGCCTTACTTCCGTTGAAAACAGTCCCGGAAGATCCACATCCTTCACTTTTTTATTGTTCTGGTCAACCATTGACGACTGACGGCATTTCAATAACCCTCTATTTTCTTTTAATCAGCCTTATAGATAAGAAGCAGCCCATTGACGCCGCCCGGTACTGCTCCGCGAACGAACAGCAGGTTCTGGTCCGGCCGGACATCGACGATCTCTAAATTCTTAATTGTCTGATTGACCACACCCATATGTCCGGGAAGTTTTTTACCCGGCCATACCCGCGACGGATACGCGCTGGCACCGATCGATCCCGGCGCGCGGTTGAACATGGAGCCATGGCCGCCGGGTCCGCCCGCAAAATTGTGCCGCTTCATGACGCCGGCAAACCCTTTGCCCTTGGTGACGCCGCTCACGGCGATCAATTCGCCTTTTTTGAAAATGTCAGCGGTCACGACCTGCCCCTGCTCAAAGTCGCCGGTGCGGAACTCCCGGAGAAACCGATGGGGCTGCACATTCGACTTTTTAAAGTGGCCGGCAATGGCCTTCGTAATGCGGCCCTGTTTTTTTTCCTCTTCAAAAGCAAGCTGGACTGACTCATAGCCGTCGTGTTCCGCGGTCTTTTTCTGCACCACCGTGCACGGGCCCGCCTGGATCACCGTGACCGGGATGAGCTCCCCGCCGCTGAAATGCTGGCTCATGCCTATTTTTTTCCCGATAATTCCCTTGCTCATTGCCTATCCCCTCACCCGCAGCCAAGGCGATCGTGCCGGTTTCTGCTTCGCGGTTATTTAGAGCTTGATCTCCACATCAACGCCTGCCGCAAGATCAAGCTTCATAAGCGCATCCACGGTCTGTGGCGTGGGATCCAGAATATCCATCAGCCGTTTATGCGTCCTGATCTCAAACTGCTCCCGGGACTTTTTGTCCACATGGGGAGAGCGGAGCACCGTCCAGCGATTGATCCTGGTCGGAAGCGGAATGGGGCCTGACACCTTGGCTCCGGTCCTCTTTGCCGTATCCATAATTTCTACCGCAGACTGGTCGAGCAGCCTGTGGTCATATCCTTTTAATCGTATTCTGATCTTCTGTGTCACGTGCTATTCCTTCCCTCTTTACTCGATAACTTCGGTAATAACTCCTGCGCCCACGGTCCTGCCGCCCTCGCGGATGGCGAACCGAAGACCCTTGTCCATGGCGATCGGGGTGATCAGCTCCACGGTGCAGCGTCATGTTGTCGCCCGGCATCACCATCTCCACGCCTTCGGCAAGCGTCACCACCCCCGTCACGTCCGTGGTACGGAAGTAGAACTGGGGACGGTACCCCTTGAAGAACGGGGTGTGGCGGCCGCCTTCTTCCTTCGTCAGAACATAGGCCTCGGCCTTGAACTTGGTGTGCGGGGTGATGCTTCCCGGCTTTGCCAGGACCATGCCGCGCTCCACTTCTTCCTTCTTGATGCCGCGGAGCAGCACGCCGACGTTGTCTCCGGCCTCGCCCTGGTCCAGAAGCTTCCGGAACATCTCGACGCCCGTTACCACGGTCTTCTGCGTGGGCTTGATGCCCACGATCTCGATGTCCTCGCCCACCTTCACGACTCCGCGCTCGATCCTGCCCGTTACCACCGTGCCGCGGCCGGCGATGGAGAACACGTCTTCCACCGGCATAAGATAGGGCTTGTCCATTTCGCGCTTGGGCTGGGGGATATAGCTGTCAACAGCAGCCATAAGCTCCAGGATGCTCTTGTACTCAGGCGCGTTGATGTCCTTGCTCTCGCTCTGGAGGGCCTTTAACGCGCTCCCTTTGACGATCGGGGTCTTGTCCCCGGGGAACTGGTACTTGGACAGGAGCTCACGGATCTCGAGTTCCACGAGCTCGATGAGCTCGGGGTCGTCCACCATGTCCACCTTGTTCATGTAGACAACGATATAGGGCACGCCGACCTGACGGGCGAGCAGGATGTGCTCGCGGGTCTGGGGCATGGGGCCGTCGGCGGCGGAGACCACCAGGATGGCGCCGTCCATCTGCGCCGCTCCGGTGATCATGTTCTTGACGTAGTCGGCATGGCCGGGACAGTCAACATGGGCGTAGTGACGGTTGTCCGTCTGGTATTCCACATGCGCCGTCGCGATCGTGATGCCGCGCTCCCGTTCTTCCGGCGCCTTGTCGATATTGTCGTAGGAAACAAAGGTCGCGAAGTTCTTGAACGACAACACCTTCGTGATGGCCGCTGTCAAGGTCGTCTTGCCGTGGTCCACATGGCCGATGGTGCCCACGTTCACATGCGGTTTTGTCCTCTCAAATTTTGCCTTTGCCATGCTGTCCGCCTCCTGATCGGAAAGTTAAAATAGTATAAAAATGAAGGATGACAATTATCTGGTCTTAACAGTCTCACCTTTTACTTTTGCAATGATCTGTTCCGAAATATTCTTAGGGACTTCTTCGTAGTGAGCAAACTGCATAGTGTAGGTGGCCCTGCCCTGCGTCTTTGACCGGATATCGGTGGAATAACCGAACATCTCGGACAGCGGCACCTGCGCCGTGATGACCCTTCCGGCACCCCTCATGTTCATGCCCTGCACGCGGCCGCGGCGAGAGCTCAGATCGCCGATGATATCGCCCATGTACTCCTCGGCACAGACGACCTCAACTGCCATGATCGGCTCGAGTAACGCCGGCGAAGCCTTGTTCGCACCTTCTTTAAAGGCCATGGAACCGGCGATCTTAAAGGCCATTTCCGATGAATCCACATCATGGTAGGACCCGTCGATAAGGGTGATCTTTATGTCAACCATGGGATAACCGGCTATTACGCCGTTCTCCATGGCCTCTACGATGCCCTTCTGTATCGGCATAACATATTCCTTGGGCACCGAGCCGCCGACCGTTTTATTCACAAACTCGAAACCCTTGCCCGGCTCCTGCGGTTCCATTTCGATCACCGCATGCCCGTACTGGCCGCGGCCGCCGGTTTGACGAATATACTTTCCTTCAGCCGTTACCTTCTTGCGAATCGTCTCCCGATACGCCACCTGGGGCTTGCCGACGTTTGCGTCTACTTTGAACTCGCGTAAAAGACGGTCTACGATGATTTCCAGATGAAGCTCTCCCATGCCCGAGATGATGACCTGTCCGGTCTCCTGGTCGGTCATCACGCGGAACGATGGGTCTTCCTGCATGAGCTTCTGGAGCGAGAAACCCAGCTTTTCCTGGTCTGCCTTGGTCTTGGGCTCAACAGCCACATGGATAACCGGCTCCGGGAAGACCATGGCTTCCAGAATAACCGGTTTATTTTCATCACAGAGCGTATGTCCCGTGAGCGTGCTCTTGAGTCCTACCGCAGCGCAAATATCTCCGGAGTATATCTGCTCGATCTCTTCACGCTTATTCGCGTGCATTTTTAGCAGCCTGCCGACCCGCTCCCTCGTTCCCTTGGAAGAGTTGTACACATACGACCCGGATGTCAGCGTCCCGGAATAGACCCGGATGAACGTAAGCTGTCCCACAAAGGGATCGGTCATGATCTTGAATGCTATGCCGGCAAAAGGCTCGCTGTCAGAAGCAGTGCGAACCACTTTCTCGCCCTTGGGGCCAATGCCTGTTACCGGAGGGATGTCCAGCGGTGACGGGAGGTAGTCCACGACCGCATCGAGTAAAAGCTGCACTCCTTTGTTCTTGAAGGCCGATCCGCAGATGACCGGAAAGATGCTCATGGCGATCGTTCCCTTGCGGATCGCGGCCATGATCTCTGCTTCCGTCGGCTGCTCGCCGTTCAGGAACTTCTCCATCACGGTGTCGTCAGCGTCGGCGATCTTCTCGATCATTTTATCCCGGTACTCTTTTGCCCTGGGCAGAAGGTCTGCCGGGATGTCATCAACCGTATATTTGGCGCCGAGGGTTTCGTCGTCGAACAGGACGGCCTTCATCTTGACCAGGTCAATGCATCCGCGAAACTTGTCCTCTGCGCCGATGGGAATTTGGATCGGCACCGGATTTGCGCCGAGCCGGTCGATCATGCTCTGGACGCTCATGTAAAAGTCCGCGCCAATACGGTCCATCTTGTTCATGAACGCCAGTCGGGGAACTTGATATTTATCGGCCTGGCGCCACACTGTCTCGGACTGGGGCTCAACACCGCTCACCGAGTCGAATGCAGCAACAGCGCCGTCAAGCACCCGGAGGGAACGCTCAACCTCAATGGTAAAGTCCACGTGGCCGGGCGTGTCAATGATGTTGATTCGCTTGTCCCGCCAGAAGCACGTCGTTGCGGCCGAGGTGATGGTGATGCCACGCTCCTGCTCCTGCACCATCCAGTCCATGACCGCGGTACCGTCGTGCACTTCGCCGATCTTATAGGAAACACCGGTATAGTAAAGGATACGCTCGGTCGTCGTCGTTTTACCGGCGTCGATGTGCGCCATGATACCAATGTTACGTGTATTTTCGAGTGAATACTGCCTAGCCACAACATCCTCCGTGTTTACACAAGAAACAAAACCTTACCAGCGATAGTGGGCAAATGCCTTATTGGCGTCCGCCATACGGTGGATGTCTTCTTTCTTTTTTACTGCCGCACCTGTATTGTTCGATGCATCCAGAATCTCCCCGGCGAGTTTGTCCACCATGGATTTCTCGGGCCGCTGTGACGCGTAGAGCCTGAGCCACCGGTATGCAAGCGACATCTTGCGCGGCTGCTTGACCTCGATCGGCACCTGATATGAAGCGCCACCCACCCGTCGTGATTTCACCTCAAGCGAAGGCTTCAAATTATCTATCGCCTTCTTAAAGATAGCGATCGGGTCGCCGTTAGTTTTCTGCTGGATTCGATCGAGCGCCTTGTAACAAATAGCCTCTGCCGTGCTCTTCTTGCCTTTGCGCATGAGCACGTTCACGAACTTTGCCAGCATCTGGCTGTGATATTTTGGATCGGGCAATGATTCTCTTTTTACAACAACACTTTTTCTCGGCATAATATTTCCTCAGTACAATATTCTAAATCCGAAACTCGAATCCGAAACACTATCCAAATTTGAAAATCCAAAAACCGAACGACAGCCGAAATTCTCTTTTCCAGATTTAGAAATTCGTGCTTCGCGCTTGCCTCTTACTTCGGCCGCTTTGCTCCGTACTTGGATCGGCCCTGCTTACGATTTGCAACTCCGACGGTATCCAGCGTACCTCTCACGATGTGATAGCGCACACCCGGGAGATCCTTCACTCTTCCGCCGCGGATGAGCACGATGGAGTGCTCCTGCAGATTGTGCCCGACTCCAGGAATGTAGGTGGTCACTTCCATTCCGTTCGTGAGCCTGACCCTCGCGACCTTCCGGAGGGCCGAGTTCGGTTTCTTCGGCGTCGTGGTATATACCCTGATGCAAACTCCCCTCTTCTGAGGGCAGCTCTTGAGCGCGGGACTCTTTGTCTTTATAGCAGCCAGTGTTCTGCCTTTTCTCACAAGTTGGCTAATAGTTGGCACGAGAATAACTCCTTATAATCACAGGGATAGCATGTTTTAAAAACATTGAGTCAAAACCCGATGATTATACTGTCACATGAGCATATTGTCAAGTTCTTTTTTAGCGGTTGCATTGAATGTTTATTCTCAGGTTCGACGATGCTGAAAAATGCTCTCTTTCTCTTCACCGCCGTCCATCCACATTCCCGCTTAACGACATTCCCTCAGCCTTACTCTGTTGGCTGGGAAGCCTCTTCCTCTACAACAACATAGGTGTTCCGGTATTCCGTCATGCCGGTTCCCGCTGGGATCAGCCTTCCCATAATCACGTTTTCCTTCAGACCAACGAGATCATCCACGGCCCCTGTGATCGCTGCTTCCGTGAGCACGCGTGTGGTTTCCTGGAACGATGCTGCAGAAATAAAGCTGTCCGTGGTGAGCGATGCCTTGGTAATACCGAGGAGAATCGGCCGCGCTGTAGCAGGTATGCCGCCCTTGGCGATCACGGCTTCGTTTTCCCTGGCAAACGTAAATCGATCCACCTGCTCCCCGATGAGGAACGGCGCGTCTCCCGCTTCCTCGATCCTGACCTTGCGCAGCATCTGGCGAACGATGACCTCGATGTGCTTGTCGTTGATGCTCACACCCTGGAGACGATAGACCTGCTGCACCTCGTCAACGAGGTACTTCTGGAGCTCTCTCGGGCCGAGCACGCTCAGGATATCGTGGGGGTCAACCGGGCCGTCCATCAGTGGCTCGCCAGCCGTGACCCAGTCTCCTTCGTGCACGTTCACGTGCTTACCCTTGGGGATCAGGTATTCCTTCTCATTTCCCATCCCGTCCTTGACGAGGATGCGGCGCATGCCCTTTACGAAGCCGCCGAACTCGACGGTGCCGTCGATCTCGCTGATGATGGCCTGCTCCTTGGGCTTTCGCGCCTCGAACAGTTCCGCCACCCGCGGGAGACCCCCGGTGATGTCCTTGGTCTTGGTGGTCTCACGGGGAATCTTGACCAGGATATCTCCCGGGAAAATTTCCGCGTTCTTGTCGACCAGGATGTGCGCTCCCGCAGGCAGCAGGTAACGCGCCACGACATTGGAGCCCGGCAATTTTGCCGTCTTGCCATGCTGGTCCTTGATCGATATGCGCGGCCTCAGGTTCTGGTTCGGGTAATCGATGATCACCTTGCGTGACAGGCCGGTAATCTCGTCAACCTCTTCGCGCATGGTCACGCCTTCGATGATATCGCCGAAGGCGATCTTGCCGCCGATCTCCGTAAGAATGGGCAGTGAGTAGGGGTCCCACTCCACGAGTTTCTGAGCTACTTCAACTTTGTGGCCGTCCTGGATCTTGATCCGGGCGCCGTAGATGACTGCGTACTTCTCCTTCTCACGGCCCGTCTCATCGTAGATGGCAATGCTGCCGTTCCGGGACATGGCCACGTAATCGCCTTCTTTATTCTTCACCGTGTTCAGGTTGAGGTACTTCATCGTCCCGGCATTCTTCGCCTCAAGCACGGTCTGCTCGACAACCTTGCTCGCCGTACCGCCGATATGGAACGTCCGCATGGTGAGCTGTGTTCCCGGCTCTCCGATGGACTGGGCGGCAACAATGCCGATGGCCTCGCCGATGTCCACGAGTTTGCCGCGGCTGAGATCCCTCCGTAGCACAGCTTGCACACGCCGCGCAGGGACTGGCAGGTAAGCACCGAGCGGATCTTGACCCGATCGATACCGGACTCATCGATCCGCTTGACGAGTTCTTCATTGATCTCTCTGCGGGTGCCGACGATCACTTCTTTGGTGATCGGATCTTTGATGTCTTCAGCGGCAACGCGTCCGAGCAGACGCTCTGACAATGGTTCGATGATCTCTCCGCCCTCGACAAGCGACCCGACAAGAATGCCGTCGGTCGTGCCGCAGTCATCCTGGGTGATGATCACGTCCTGCGAAACATCAACGAGTCTGCGCGTGAGGTATCCGGAATTCGCCGTCTTGAGCGCGGTGTCGGCAAGACCTTTGCGTGCACCGTGCGTCGAGATGAAGTACTGGAGCACCGTCAAACCCTCGCGGAAATTCGCGGTGATCGGCGTTTCAATGATCTCGCCCGACGGCTTGGCCATGAGTCCGCGCATACCCGCAAGCTGTCTGATCTGCTGCGTGCTGCCGCGCGCTCCGGAGTCGGCCATCATGAAGATATTGTTGAACGACCGCGCCTCCTGAAGCTCCGACTTCTTAGCGGTCCCGATCTCGACCGCTTCCATGCCGAGTTCCGCCATCATCTCGTCGGCGATCTTCTCGGTCACATTTGCCCAGATGTCGATTTCCTTGTTGTAGCGTTCACCGTTCGTAATAAGACCTTCGGTATACTGGTGATGGATCTCCATCACTTCTTTTTGCGCCTGGTCGATGAACTTCTGTTTCTTGCTGGGGATGTGCATGTCGGAAATGCAGATGGAGATGCCGGCACGCGTGGCATATTTGAATCCTATCTCCTTGAGGTCGTCGATCAGGACCACCGTGCGGCGCAGCCCGAGCTTGCGGAAACACTCGTCGATCAGCTTTGCGAGTTCTTTTTTGTTCATATCCCTGTTCACCGAAGAAAAGGGCATCCCTTCCGGCAGGATATCGCTGAACAGGACCCTTCCCACAGTGGTCTCTTCGATCTTGCCGTTGATGCGCACCCTGACACGCGCATGGATATCGGCCATGCGCTGGTCATAGGCAATGCGGACCTCATCCCTGCCGGAGAAGACCTTTCCCTCGCCGAGGGCGCCGGAACGTGACTTGGTAAGGTAGTAGCAGCCAAGCACAATGTCCTGCGACGGAACCGTGATGGGCCTCCCGTTCGCCGGTGAGAGTACGTTATTGATCGAGAGCATGAGCACCCGCGCCTCCAGCTGCGCCTCGACCGACAGCGGGATGTGAACCGCCATCTGGTCGCCGTCAAAGTCCGCGTTAAAAGCTGCGCACACGAGCGGATGGAGACGGATGGCCTTGCCCTCAACGAGCACGGGATCGAATGCCTGGATGCCAAGCCGGTGGAGCGTTGGTGCGCGGTTCAGGAGCACGGGATGCTCCTGGATCACCTCTTCGAGCACGTCCCATACCTCGGGCCGCTCGCGTTCGATCATTTTCTTGGCGCTCTTGATGGTCGTGGCATAGCCCTTTTCCTCGAGCTTGTTGAAAATAAACGGCTTGAACAGCTCAAGCGCCATTTTCTTCGGCAGACCGCACTGGTGCAGTTTGAGGTCCGGTCCGACAACGATCACGGAACGGCCGGAGTAGTCCACGCGCTTTCCCAGCAGGTTCTGCCGGAACCGGCCCTGTTTGCCCTTCAGCATGTCTGAAAGGGACTTGAGCGGACGCTTGTTCGGTCCGCGAAGGACCCGTCCCCGCCTGCCGTTGTCAAAGAGCGCATCAACCGCTTCCTGCAGCATCCGTTTCTCATTCCGGATAATAACAGATGGGGCCTTGAGCTCCTCAAGCCGGTGCAGCCGGTTGTTCCGGTTAATGACCCTCCGGTAGAGATCGTTCAAGTCCGAGGTGGCAAACCTGCCGCCTTCGAGGGGTACCAGGGGACGCAATTCCGGCGGTATCACGGGAACCACATCAAGGATCATCCACTCCGGTTTGTTGCCCGATTTGCGGAACGCCTCGATCACCTTCAGCCGCTTCGTCAATTTCTTTTTGGTTGCCATGGACGTGGCTGTCTCGATCTTTTTGCGGATATCTTCGGATTCTACTTCAAGATCGATCGCCTTGAGCATCTCCCTGATCGCTTCGGCGCCCATGCCCGCTTTAAAGGCGTTTGCACCATACTCCAGCTGTGCCTTGCGGAATTTTTCCTCCGTCAGGAGTTCCTTGTGCTTGAGCGGCGTATCACCGCCGTCAATCACTACGAAGCCTTCGAAATAGAGCACCTTCTCAAGCGCGCGAAGCGTCATGTCGAGGAGCGTGCCGATTCGGCTCGGAAGACCCTTGAGGAACCAGATGTGGGCAACCGGCGATGACAGTTCGATGTGGCCCATGCGCTCGCGCCGCACCTTGGACTGGATCACCTCGACGCCGCATTTATCGCAGACGATGCCACGATGCTTCATGCGTTTATATTTGCCGCAGAGACACTCCCAGTCCTTGATGGGACCGAATATCTTGGCACAGAACAGACCGTCCCGTTCGGGCTTGAACGAACGGTAGTTGATGGTCTCGGGCTTCTTCACCTCGCCGTAGGACCATTCCTTGATCCGCTCAGGCGACGCGATCTTGATCCGCATGGCGTCAAAACTGATGTCCTTCGGCTTGTCAAACAGGCTCATGACATCGGTTCTGCTTTTATTATCGTATAAATTTCTTTCTTCCACAGTGGACCTCCATGTGCAAAAGCACTGAATCCGATTAGCTTTTATCGGACCGATCACGTCCGATCGGACTGATATGTTTCCTCTTACCTTGTCGATGAAATCTTCTCGAGCCCGATCACCCGTTCCCGTTCGTTCTTGCGTTCGATGAGCTCGACATCCAGACACAGGCTCTGGAGTTCCTTGATAAGCACGTAGAACGATTCCGGCAGGCCCGGCTCGAGCGTGTTCTCACCCTTCACGATCGCCTCGTAGATCTTGGCCCGTCCGGATACATCGTCGGACTTGACGGTAAGAAATTCCTGGAGACAGTAGGCCGCGCCGTAGGCCTGGAGCGCCCAGACTTCCATTTCGCCCAGGCGCTGGCCGCCGAACTGAGCCTTGCCGCCAAGGGGCTGCTGCGTTACGAGCGAATAGGGCCCGATGGAACGTGCATGCAGTTTGTCGTCCACAAGGTGGTGCAGCTTCAGCATATACATGTAGCCGACCGTAACCGGCCTGTCGAAAGGCTCTCCGGTGCGTCCGTCGTACAGAACGGACTGGCCGGTTATGGGGAGCTTGGCCTCTTTCAGGAGCGATCGAACCCGGTCCTCTGATGCGCCGTCGAACACCGGGGTCGCCACATGCAGGCCGAGCGCTTTCGCGGCCCAGCCGAGATGTGTCTCCAGGATCTGTCCCACGTTCATACGGGACGGCACGCCGAGCGGGTTCAGCACGATCTCGACGGGGGTGCCGTCGGGAAGGCAGGGCATATCTTCTTCCGGCACGATCCGCGAGACCACGCCCTTGTTCCCGTGCCTGCCGGCCATCTTGTCGCCGACGGAAAGCTTTCGCTTCATGGCAACATACACCTTCACCAGTTTCACCACGCCGGGCGGCAGATCATCTCCGCGCTTCAGCCTGCCGATTTTTTCATCGTAAATCGTTTCAAGAATATTCAGCTGATTTTCCGAGTTGTCCAGGATCTCCTGCAGCTTTGCCGGATACTCTTCCGACTCAACCTTGATCTTGGCAAGATCCTTCTCCGGCAGCTTGTCGAGGATCTCTACGGTGATCTTTTTCCCCTTGGCCAGTTCGGTCTTGCCGGTCTTGGAGTTCACTACTTTATCGGCAGCCGTCTTGCCGGCCAGTATCCGGCGGATGCGTTTATACCTGTCTTCTTTGACCGCCCGAAGTTCATCCTGATATTCCTTCTGGAGCCGGGCGATCTCTTCACTCTCCTGGGTCTTGAGGCGCTCGTTCTTGTCCTCACCCTTGCGCGAAAAGACCTTGACATCGATCACCGTTCCTTCGATGCCCGGAGATGCGTAGAGGGAGGCGTCCCGCACGTCGCCGGCCTTTTCGCCGAAGATCGCGCGGAGAAGTTTTTCTTCCGGTGTGAGCTGCGTCTCGCCCTTGGGGGTCACCTTGCCGATAAGGATGTCGCCGGGCATGACCTCGGCGCCAATGCGGATGATTCCGTTCTCGTCGAGGTTCCTGAGCGTCTCTTCGCCGAGGTTCGGGATATCGCGCGTGATCTCTTCCTTCCCGAGCTTGGTGTCCCGGGCCTCGATCTCGAACTCTTCGATGTGGATGGAGGTGTAACGGTCTTCCTTAACGATTTTCTCGCTGATGATGATCGCGTCTTCGTAGTTGTATCCGCTCCAGGGCATGAACGCCACGAGCACGTTCTGGCCGAGCGCAAGCTCACCGAGATCGGTGGCCGGGCCATCGGCGATCACCTGTCCCTTCTTCGCCTTATCACCCACGCGGACGATCGGCTTCTGGTTCATGCAGGTATTCTGGTTGGAGCGATAGAACTTGGTAAGCGGGTACGTGTCGATCACCGTCCGTCCTTTAGCATCCTCACCCTTGATCGTGATGCGGGTGGAGTCCACAGCCTCCACGATGCCGTCTCGTTTTGCTGAAACGATCGCGCCGGAATCCCTGGCCGCGACCCGTTCCATGCCCGTACCGACGACCGGCGCCTGCGGACGAAGCAGCGGCACTGCCTGGCGCTGCATGTTCGATCCCATGAGTGCGCGGTTCGCATCGTCGTTCTCGAGGAAGGGGATGAGCGCGGCCGAGACCGAAACGATCTGTTTCGGTGACACGTCCATATACTGCACTTCCTCGGCGCTCACCAGCTTGAACTCGCCGCCCACACGCGCGGACACGCTTTCCACGGTGAACTTGCCGCGGCTGTCAAACGGCGTGTTGGCCTGGGCGATTACGTAGTTCTCCCCGTCCACTGCTGAAAGATACTCGATCTCATCCATCACCTTTCCGGCCTTGACCTCCCGATACGGCGCTTCAATGAAACCATAATCATTGACCCGCGCATAGGTGGCCAGGGAAACGATGAGACCGATGTTCGGCCCTTCCGGCGTCTCGATCGGGCAGATTCTGCCGTAGTGAGTAGTGTGTACGTCGCGCACTTCGAATCCCGCACGCTCACGCGTGAGTCCGCCGGGCCCGAGCGCGGAGAGCCTGCGCTTGTGGGTGATCTCCGCCAGCGGGTTGGTCTGGTCCATGAACTGCGAGAGCTGACTGGACCCGAAAAATTCCTTGATAGCCGCGATCACCGGTTTGGGGTTGATGATGTCGTGCGGCATGAGCGTGTCGATGTCCTGGAGGCTCATGCGCTCCTTGATAGCGCGTTCCATGCGGGCGAGACCGACCCGGATCTGGTTCTCGAGAAGTTCGCCCACGGACCGCACCCGGCGGTTGCCGAGATGATCGATATCGTCCACCTCTCCCTTGCCGGTGCGGAGATTCACGAGATAACGGATCACTTCGACAACGTCCTGCGCGGTGAGGGTTGTCTTGTCGATCGGGATATCGAGCTTGAGCTTTTTGTTGAGCTTGAGCCTTCCTACATTCGAGAGGTCGTAACGCTTGGCATTAAAGAACATGCCGGAGAAAAGGTTCCGCGCCATGTCGATCGTCGGCGGTTCTCCTGGCCGCATTTTCCGGTAGATCTCGAGAAGCGCTTCGTCCGACGACTGCACCTTATCGGAGAGAAGCGTGTCCCGCATCGCCCCGATCACGTGAATGCCGTCCATGTAGATCACTTCCAGCTTTTCCACCTTCGTCGTTACAATCCGGGCAAGGAACGCCTCGGTGATCTTGTCATTCGCGTTGAGGAGCACCTCTCCCGTCTCCGGATCGATGACGTCGCGGAGCACAATGCGGTCGATGAGTTCTTCGCGCGGAATCGGGATCTCGGTGATCCCCGCGGCTTCCATCTTCTTGATGGCAACACGGGTTATCTTGGCGCCTTCCCTGACGATCTGTTCGCGGGTGTTCTTATCGTTGATCGTGATCGGGGCCTTCATGCCGACCAGCGCGTCCGCGAGGATCCCGCGCGTGAAGCTTTCTTTCTTGATCCTGATGTCTTCGATCGGATAGTACATCCGGAGCAGGTCTTCGTTTGAATAACCGAACGCTTTGAGCAGGATCGTGGCGGGAATCTTCCTGCGCCGGTCGATCCTTACGTGTACGATGTCCTTGATATCAAATTCGAAGTCGAGCCACGAACCGCGGTAGGGAATGATCCGGGCAGAGTATAGGATCTTGCCGCTCGCATGGGTCCTTCCCTTGTCGTGGGTGAAGAACGCGCCCGGTGAACGGTGAAGCTGGCTCACTACCACACGCTCGGTCCCGTTCACAATGAAGGTACCGGTCTCTGTCATGAGCGGGAGGTCGCCGACATATACTTCCTGCTCTTTGATGTCCTTCACCCGCTTGGTCGCAGTCTGCTCGTCCTTCTCGAAGAATACGAGTCGCGTCTTGATTTTGAGCGGCGCAGCATACGTCGATCCGCGCTGCAGGCACTCCCAGATGCTGTACTTCGGATCACCCAGCGAGTAGCCGAGGTAATCCACCATCGCGGTCTCGTTGAAATCGTAGATGGGATAAACGCTCTTGAATGCAGCCTGGAGTCCCATGTCCTTTCGCTTATCCGAGGCTATATCCTTCTGAAGAAAGAAATCATAGGACCGTTTTTGGATCTCGATCAGATCGGGGATCTCCAGGATCGTGGGGATCTTGGAAAAATCCCTCCGTACGCGAACAAGTTCTCTTTTTTCCTTTGACATTGTCACACCCCTCATACAGCATTTAAAATGCAAAATGGAAAATGTACCCGGTGAAAAACGCAGGGGCTGATCGCAGCTCCCGCCATTTTCAACTTTGCACTTATATAGTTATATAGAATCCATGAATCTCATCGGGCTCTGCACGGTCTATCCATAAACGCAAAAAGTCCTTTGCCCTCCGGACCGATGCCGGAGGGCAAGGACTTGTCAAATGATGCTCGTGTGTGTCTTACTTTACCTCGACGGTCGCGCCTGCTTCGGTCAGTTTCTTTTTCATGGTTTCCGCCTCTTCCTTGGCGACACCGGTCTTCACCGGCTTTGGAGCGCCTTCAACCAGGTCCTTTGCTTCCTTGAGACCAAGGCCCGTGAGCTCGCGAACCACTTTGATCACGTTGATCTTCTGGGCGCCCACGGCGGCCAGGATCACATCGAATGCGGTCTTTTCCTCAACTGCTGCTGCGGCCGGTGCGCCGGCTGCGGCCATTGCCACGGGCGCTGCTGCTGAAACGCCCCACTTCTCTTCGAGCATCTTGCTTAATTCCGCTGCTTCAAGAACGGTCAGGCCGCTCAATTCATCAACCATCTTCGCTAAATCCGCCATGTTTCTTTCCTCCTGAAAGTGTATAACAGTTTTAATTGTAACTGTCGGACACTCCTGAACCGGTCCGGTTATGGCTGTTAACCCTTGTCTGCCTTTGCCTTCATGACCCTGGCGAGCTGACCAGCCGGGGCCGCGAGCACGCCGACCATCCTCGAAGCAGGCGCCTGGAGAAGACCCACGATCTTCCCGCGAAGCGCGTCGAGCGACGGCAGGGTTGCCAGCGCCTTGATGTCCGCCTGCTTGAGCAGCTTACCGTCCAGCACGCCGACCTTGAGCGCAAGCTTTGCCTGAATCTTGTTGAACTCGAAGAGCACCTTGGCCGGCGCAACCACATCATCAAATCCGAGCGCAATGCCTACCGGACCGACAAAGGAGTCTTTGAGCGGTTCGAGGCTGGTGCCTTCCACTGCTTTCCTTGCCAGCGTGTTTTTTACGACCCGGTATTCAACCTTGGACTTGCGCAGCTTCGCACGAAGGTCCGTGATCTGCTCCACATTGATCCCGGTGTACCCGGTGATGATAGCGGTCTTGGCGCGGGCAAACTTTTCATGCAACTCGTCTATTGCCTGCTTTTTTTCCTGCTTATTCACACGATCCTCCTTTCTTTCAAGAATTCCCGACGACTATCCCAGGAATCTCAAAAGAAAGTGTTGGAATCCAGCACATTCTTTTTTTACCCGGGTCTCGGCAGGCCCCGTTACGGGCTTAAGCCAAAAGAGATATGGATCGAATCCCCTTCGGTACCTGCTGTCTCGGACCGCACCCTGGTTTTCAGGGTCCGACCTTTTTCACTGCAAATTCTAATTTCTAAATCCAAAATACTAAACGTTTAGTGTTTCGTGCTCAGAATTTCGGTTTTATCGTTCATTACCCTGTTATCTTCTCGATCGCAGCCGTATCCATCTTAATGCCAGGGCCCATCGTCGTGGAGATCGTTACGTTCTTAAGATACTTGCCTTTGCTCGATGAAGGTTTTGCCTTCAATATGGACTCAAGCACTGCCTTGGCGTTGTCCACCAGTTTGTTCTCGTCAAACGATACCTTGCCCACCGGCACATGAACAATGCCCGCTTTCTCCACGCGATACTCCACTTTACCGGCTCTGATCTCTTTAATGGCCCTTGCCACATCGAAGGTGACCGTGCCGGTCTTGGGGTTCGGCATCAATCCGCGGGGGCCGAGCACCTTCCCGAGCCTGCCGACGAGGCCCATGATATCCGGCGTTGCCACGACCGTATCGAAATCGGTCCAGCCTTCCTTCTGTATCTTCTCAGCAAGGTCCTCGGAACCCACATAATCTGCGCCGGCGTCCCTTGCCTCTTTTTCCTTCTCGCCCTTTGCAAAAACGAGGATCTTGACCTTTTTCCCGGTGCCGTGCGGAAGAACAACCGTTCCCCGCACCATCTGGTCGGCCTGTTTAGGGTCGACGCCGAGGTTCACGGCCAGATCAACGGTCTCATCGAACTTGGTCCTTGCCGTTTTCTTGGCAAGCCCTACCGCCTCATCGATACCATACGACTTCGTCTTATCCACCAGTGCTGCTACTGCCTTGAATTTCTTCCCTGCCATGATTCCTCCTCGCGGTAGTAGCGGCCGTTGACAGCCTCCCGCATGAATTACATAATTGGAAATTGCGAAATTTAAATTTGAAATTTTCAACTTCCAATTTTCAATTCGACATTCGCAGAATGTCGTTAGTCTATGACTTCCAGCCCCATGCTCTTCGCCGATCCCTCGATCATGCGCATGGCCGATTCGACGCTTGCCGCATTGAGATCCGGCATCTTCGTCTGGGCGATCTCCTTGATCTGCGCGCGGGTCACCTTGCCGACCTTGTCCTTGTTCGGTACGCCGGAACCCTTGACAATGCCGGCGGCCTTCTTCAGAAGTTCCGCGGCCGGAGGGGTCTTGGTAATAAACGTGAACGACCTGTCGGAATAGACCGTAATAATGACAGGAACGATGGTGTCGCCCAACTTCTGGGTCTTCGCGTTGAACTGCTTGCAGAACTCCATGATATTCACGCCGTGCTGACCGAGCGCGGGTCCCACCGGCGGCGCCGGATTGGCCTTTCCTGCCGGGACCTGAAGCTTGATTTTTCCTGTAATCTCTTTTGCCATTGATAAACTCCTGCCTTAATTTTGAACGTTAAACTTCGAATCTTAACACTGCAATATCGCAATTTACTTTTCTTTTTCCCGCTCAACCTGCAGAAATTCCAGCTCCACCGGCGTCGAACGGCCGAAGATGCTCACCATCACCCGGAGCCGTCCATGAGCAGGGTTCACGTCTTCCACCACGCCGATAAAGCTGTTGAACGGCCCGTCGATCACCCTGACCCGGTCGCCCTTCTGATATGCGTGCTTGGGCTGGGTCTGGGCAACGGCACCCTCTTCCGCCTGTTTGAGGATGGCTTTTACTTCTTCATCGGAGAGCGGCGTCGGATTCGTGCTTCCTCCCACAAAGCCCGTGACCTTGGGTGTATCTTTTACAATATGCCAGGTATTGTCGTCCATCTCCATCTCGACGAGAATATACCCGGGGAAAAATTTTCGCTGCGACTTGCGCTTCTTCCCCCCCTTGATGGAAAGGACCTCTTCAGTCGGGACAAGGATCTGTCCTATTTTTTCCTGCAGCGCGAGTTTGGACACGGTCTCAAGGATATGGCCTTCACCTTGTTCTCAAAACCCGCATACGTATGGATCACATACCAGTTCATAGGCATAATATGCTTATTTAAAGGCAAGGGTCATCAATCTTCCTAACCCCAAATCTACCAAGCCCAGAAAAAAGGCGGCGATGAGCACGGTCGTGATCACCACCCAGGTAGAACCTATGACCTCCTTTTTTGTCGGGAACACAACCTTCTTGAGTTCCAGTTTTACTTCTTCGAAGAATTCCGCGATCTTTTTGAACATGAGATAGGCCTCTTTCTACACAAGGGAATTTGGCAGGCCAGGAGGGACTCGAACCCCCAGCAGCCGGATTTGGAGTCCGGAGCTCTACCATTAGAGCTACTGGCCTGTGTTCTACTCAGCAGCTTCCCGGTGCGACCATGTTACGCCTTGGTTTCCTTATGCGTTGTGTGCTTGCGGCAGAACCGGCAGTACTTGTCCAGATTCAGCTTGTCAGGAGTGTTCCTCTTGTTCTTGGTCGTTGAATAATTTTTCCGCTTGCACTCGCTGCAAGCGAGTAAAATGATTTCCCGCATTGTCTATTGCCTCACTCTTCGTATTTCGGATTTCGGACGATCGGACGACCGATTCACTTCGCTCATTGGATGACCGACATTCCGCAATCCTCAATCCTGTCACTCGATTTACTCGATCACTTCAGTAATGACCCCTGCGCCCACGGTCCTGCCGCCCTCGCGGATGGCAAAACGAAGACCCTTGTCCATGGCGATCGGGGTGATCAGCTCTACGGTGCACGTCATGTTGTCGCCCGGCATTACCATCTCCACGCCTTCCGCAAGCGTCACCACCCCCGTCACGTCCGTGGTCCGGAAGTAGAACTGCGGACGGTACCCCTTGAAGAACGGGGTGTGGCGGCCGCCTTCTTCCTTCGTCAGAACATACGCCTCGGCCTTGAACTTGGTGTGCGGGGTGATGCTTCCCGGCTTTGCCAGGACCATGCCGCGCTCCACTTCTTCCTTCTTGATGCCCCGGAGCAGCACGCCGACGTTGTCTCCGGCCTCGCCCTGGTCCAGAAGCTTCCGGAACATCTCGACGCCCGTCACCACGGTCTTCTGCGTGGGCTTGATTCCCACGATCTCGATGTCCTCGCCTACCTTCACGACTCCGCGCTCGATCCTGCCCGTTACCACCGTGCCGCGTCCGGCGATGGAGAACACGTCTTCCACCGGCATAAGATAGGGCTTGTCCTTTTCGCGCTTGGGCTCGGGAATATAGCTGTCAACGGCAGCCATCAGCTCCAGAATGCTCTTGTACTCGGGCGCGTTGACGTCCTTGCTCTCGCTCTGGAGGGCCTTTAACGCGCTCCCTTTGACGATCGGGGTCTTGTCCCCGGGAAACTGGTATTTGGTCAGAAGCTCACGGATCTCGAGTTCCACGAGCTCGATGAGCTCGGGGTCGTCCACCATGTCCACCTTGTTCATATAGACAACGATATAGGGCACGCCGACCTGACGGGCAAGCAGGATGTGCTCACGGGTCTGCGGCATGGGGCCGTCGGCGGCGGAGACCACCAGTATGGCGCCGTCCATCTGCGCCGCACCGGTGATCATGTTCTTGATGTAGTCGGCATGGCCGGGACAGTCAACATGGGCATAGTGACGGTTTTCAGTCTGGTATTCCACATGCGCCGTCGCGATCGTGATGCCGCGCTCCCGTTCTTCCGGGGCCTTGTCGATATTGTCGTAGGAAACAAAGGTCGCCATGTTCTTGAACGACAACACCTTCGTGATGGCCGCTGTCAAGGTCGTCTTGCCGTGGTCCACGTGGCCGATGGTGCCAACGTTCACATGCGGCTTTGTCCTCTCAAATTTTGCTTTTGCCATACATCCCTCCGTAAAAAGATTAAAGGTCGATAAAAACCGGTTATGAACAACGTTTTTTACTGGAGCCCATGAGCGGGATCGAACCGCTGACCTCATCCTTACCAAGGATGTGCTCTGCCAACTGAGCTACATGGGCATTTCAGTCAGGAGCCCACAGTTCGAAGTTCGGAGCAAACTTCCCGGGAAACCTAACCCGTTCTCCGAACTACCAACTCCAAACTCCAAACTCGGAAAATGGAGCGGGAAACGGGATTCGAACCCGCGACCCCAAGCTTGGAAGGCTTGCGCTCTAGCCAGCTGAGCTATTCCCGCATGTTTTTCTAATTTCGGATTGCAAGATATTATTGATTAGTAATCCGCAAGCGCGATCAATAATCCGCGTTAATAATATTAAAGTGGTGGGGAGGGGAGGTTTCGAACCTCCGTAGGCTGACGCCGACAGATTTACAGTCTGTTCCCTTTGGCCACTCGGGCACCTCCCCGATGGATACAACGAACCGGTGTTTCTCGTGAACGAATGCATGAAAAGTGGAGCCACCGAAGGGAATCGAACCCCCGACAGGCTGATTACAAATCAGCTACTCTACCAACTGAGTTACGGTGGCAGAACCTTCTGCACACACCACGCCCTGCCCGATTTAATAAATCTTTTATCTTACCGTAAGATAGCAATTTTAAAAATATAGTCTCGCGTCAAAGAATTGGAATTATAAGGGATTGTGACCGACCTTGTCAAGCAAAAAGATTACTAAGAGGTGTTTTAACAAAATAGCGGGGTTGTGAATAAAATAGTGCGCAGATGTTTTTTAAGTCTTCCCCCGCCGCTGCCTGAGCACTTCATATAAAAGGGCCCCGGATGCAACAGATACATTCAGCGAATTGATCCTCCCCATAAGCGGCAGAGATACCAGGTAATCGCAGTGCTCCCGTACCAGCCTGCGGATGCCCTTGCCCTCCCCGCCAAGTACGATCGCGGTTGGTCGGATAAAATCTGCATCCCAATAGACCAGGTCGCCGCCCGCATCTGCGCCGGCAATCCATACGCCGCACTTTTTGAGTTCTTCAAGGGTGTTCACGATATTGACTACCTTGACCACGGGAACGTATTCCACCGCGCCCGCTGCCGTCTTGGCGGCAGTCTCGGTGAGGCCTGCGGCTCTTCGCTCGGGAAGGATAACACCATGAACACCGGCTACTTCGGCTGTTCTGAGGATAGCGCCGAGATTTCTCGGATCCTCCACTCCATCGAGGACAAGAAAGAGCGGAGACTGCTTCTTCTGGGACGGGATCTTCAGTATATCATCGAGTGTGGCGTACTCGCGGGCAGCGACGACGGCCAGCACACCCTGGTGAAGGGCATTCGGCGCTTCTCGATTCAAGGCATCGCGGGTCGTCATCCTTACCTCGATGCCGCCCCCCCTGGCAAGTCGAATGATCTCCTGGACTTCCCGGTCCGACTGTCTCTGTTCAGCGATCAAGACGCGCTGGACAGGCCTTCCGGCCCTGAGTACCTCGATCACGGGTTTGATGCCGAATATTTTATCTCTCTGCATGAGAAAAAGGTAATCTCCAAATTCAAATTCCAAACTCCAAATAATATCCATATGTAAAAACCGGTCCACAAACGATTTGGTGTTTGCGCTTAGTTTGGAATTTATTTGGATGTTGGTACTTGGGGTTTGGTGCCGTAGAGACCTACTTTGGTTTCCACACGGTGCCGTCGGAACGGTCAAAAAGCTCAACGCCGCCGTCATCAAGAGCTTTGCGTATACGATCGGCCTCGGCCCAGTCCTTGCGCGCCCGGGCCTCGTTCCGCAGATGAATGAGTTCTTCGATCCGTTCGACGGAGAGCAGGACCTTGCTTTCAGCAAGCCTTCCTTCCTTGAACCATTCCTCGGGATCGCGGAGAAAGATGCCGAGTATCTTGTTCACATCGTCGAAGGACACTGCCGCCGCCGACAACAACAGGGTCACGGCATCCTGGTTCTTTTTATCTGCTTCTGCAAGGAGCCTGTTCACCTCACGGACCAGATCGTAGATAAGCCCGATGGCAAAGGCCGTGTTGAAGTCGTCATCCATGGCCTCTTCAAAGGCCCTGGGCAGATTCTGGATTTTTTCATAGAGAGGCCGGTCAACGACCTCGATGACCTCCTCGGGCTTGATCGACGGATGTTTCTTCCCGGCGAGAAATTTCAGGATCCCTTCCTTCATCGTATAATACCGGTCGAGCCCTGCGCGGGTATCCTTCAGGTTCGCATCGGAGAAATCGATGGGGCTGCGGTAATGCGTGGAAAGCAGGAACAGTCGCAGCACTTCAGCATCGTACTGGTTCAGGATATCCCGGATGGTAAAGAAGTTGCCGAGCGATTTGGACATCTTCTCCTGGTTGATGTTCACAAACCCGTTATGGAGCCAGTAGTTCACGAATTTCTTTCCGGAGTACGCCTCGCTCTGTGCGATCTCGTTCTCATGATGTGGAAAGATCAGGTCCTTGCCGCCGGCGTGGATGTCAAACGTTTCTCCCAGGTGCTTGAACCCCATGGCAGAGCACTCGATATGCCATCCCGGCCTGCCCGGTCCCCAGGGACTTTCCCAGGCAGGTTCGCCCGGCTTCGATGCCTTCCAGAGAGCGAAGTCGAGCGGGTCGAGCTTGCGCTCGTCAACTTCCACGCGCGCGCCCGCCTTCAGGTCCTCGAGGTTTCGTTTCGAGAGCTTGCCGTACTCCTTGAAGCTGGCAACGCGGAAATATACGTCGCCCTCAATAACATAGGCATGCTCTTTTGCCACGAGACGCTTGATGATCTCGATCATCTCACTGATATGCTCCGTTGCCTTGGGCTCGATGTCCGGCCTGCCCACGCCGAGACGCTTCATGTCCTCCTGGTACGCATCAATGTACTTGTGCGCGACCTCGGCGGCGGAAAGCCCCTCTTCCTTTGCGCGATTGATGATCTTGTCGTCGACATCGGTGAAGTTCCGCACGTACGTTACATCGAAGCCCTTGCGCCTGAAGTACCGCTGGATCAGGTCGAAAGCCACGGCCCCGCGCGCATGCCCGAGGTGGGAGAAATCATATGCCGTCACACCACAGGCATACATGGTTATCCTGCCGGGATGGATCGGGACAAATTCCTCTTTTTTCCCGCTCATCGTATTATAAATCTTAATCATAGACAACCAGTCCTCAGGTGATGTAAGCTTTTGCTATTCGCTTCTCCGCTTCATTTAGTGTGACCTGAAATAGTATAGATTGCGACAAACTTTGTCAAGAAGTTTCGTAGGCACGGGGGCGGGCCATGACTACTAAACCACTCAGATTCGTCGTCCAGGAGCACAAGGCCGCGCGACTTCATTACGACTTCCGTCTGGAGATCGGCGGGGTACTGAAGTCATGGGCAATTCCCAAGGGACCGTCCATGAACCCCGCGGACAGGCGACTCGCCATCATGGTGCCTGATCATGTTCTGGAATATATCGACTTTGAAGGCATCATTCCCGAGGGAAGTTATGGCGCAGGACCGGTGGTGGTCTGGGACACGGGAGAGTACATTCCGCTCGGTGACGATGAGCCGGATGCAGAGCTTAAGACCGGCGCGTTGCACTTCGAGCTCAAGGGGAAAAAACTGAAAGGCGGCTTTGTACTGGCGCAGATGAAGGGTCTGCCTAAAGGTACGGGCAAGGAGTGGCTCTTAATGAAGAAAAAGGACACCCATGCGCTGCCCTACTTTGCAATCAAGACCGAGCTTACACCCGTGCGGCTGGCGAAGCTGAAAGAAAAAGCGCCGCCCTGCGAGACGGATTAGAATCAAAACAAGAAAATTCTGATTTATTATTGTAAAGAGCACCACACTGCCTTGCCTGGCGCAACCGTGATTCGAGAATGCCGATGTTCAAAACCCGCGCGTCCTTAACCGATCGTGGTCCCGATCCGTCCCGATAGAAGAAAAATCCCTTGAGTTTTGCCTCGTAAAATACTATAGTATGCACTCATTAGTCCGCTGCGGAAAAAAGTTCTCGAGCGCTCAATGCTCGCTGCAACGGAACATACCATCACTTTCAGGAGAGTATTAATGTCCAGAGCAGACAGATTCTTAAAGGCATGCAGACGTGAGCCCGTGGACTGCACCCCGGTATGGATGATGCGCCAGGCAGGAAGGTATTTGCCGGAATACCGGGAGATCCGTTCAAAGCACACCTTCCTTGAGATGTGCAAGACGCCGGAAGTGGCAGCCGAGGTGACGATCCAGCCGGTGCGTCGCTATGAGATCGATGCGGCGATCATTTTTGCCGACATCCTGCTGCCGCTCGAGCCCATGGGCATCGGCCTTGAGTTTGCAAAAGGTGAGGGCCCGGTGATCCACAACCCGGTGCGCACCATGTCGGACGTGGTGAAGCTGAAGCCCGTTGACTCCGCCAGCCAGATTGCCTATCTCATGACGGCCATCAAGATCGTGCTGAAGGAGCTGAACAATAAAGTCCCGCTGATCGGCTTCTCCGGCGCGCCGTTCACGCTTGCCTCCTATATGATCGAGGGCGGCGGATCGCGCAGCTACGAGCATGCCAAAGCCATGATGTTCGCCGAACCAAAAACATGGCACAAGCTTATGGAGCATCTCACCGGCGTTATCATCAATTATCTCGACGCCCAGATCGATGCTGGCGTACAGGTGGTCCAGCTCTTCGACTCCTGGGTCGGCGCCCTTGGACCGACCGACTACCGCGAGTTTGTACTGCCGCACCAGAAGAACGTGATCGCCGGCGTCAAGAAGACCGTGCCGCTCATCCACTTTGCACACGGGGCAACGCATTTGCTGGAGATGGTTGCGGAGGCGGGGGGCGATGTGATCGGGCTTGACTGGCGCTGCAATCTTGACGAGGCCTGGAAGCGCGTAGGATACGACAAGGCCGTGCAGGGCAACATCGACCCCATCTCGCTCTTCGGGTCCAAGGAATTCATACGCAAACGCACCCGGGAGATTCTCGACCGGGCAGGCAACAGGAACGGTCATATCATGAACCTGGGGCACGGCATCCTGCAGCAGACGCCGCTCGACCATGCCGCGGAGTTCATCAACGCAACGCATGAACTGAGTAAGAGGTAGGTCAGGGTCCAGTAGCCGGGATCCAGGTGTAAAGAAATGCCTGGGCACCGGACCCCGCACCTTGTCCCCTGCTTTCGCATGTCTAATCATATTGCCATCATACTCATTGCCCTTGGCGGTCCCCGGTCTCTCGACGAGGTCGGACCGTTCATGACCGCCTTCATGGGACGGCCGGCGCCCCCGCCTGTTGTTGCCGCAATCGTCGATCGTTACAAGCTCATCGGCGGCAAATCGCCGCTCCCCGAGATGGTAGCAATCCAGGCCAGAGCGCTTGAGAAAGAGCTCGGCGGCAACTATCGTGTGTACGAGGGTTTCCGGTACTCAACGCCGACGGTAGCAGAGTCCTTCGGCCGGGCCATCACGGACGGCGCGCGGCGCGTGATTGCGCTCTCCATGTCGCCCTTTGCCACGGAGGTCACGACGGGCGCGTACAAGAGCGCCTGCGAAGGACTGGGAAGCGGCGAAACCTGCCCGCTCTTCATCGCGAGCTGGCACAATAATCCACTCTTCATCCAGGCCTGGCAGGAACAGGTATTCCGAGGGCTGAAACGATTCCCGACAGGACAGCAGGAACAGCTTGTCGTTATCTTTACCAGCCACAGCATACCGGTGCGGTACATCACTGCGGGTGATCCCTACCAGCATCAGGTCGAAGAAACCGTAAGACTCGTCGTGGACAAGCTCGACATCAGGAACTGGCGTGTTGCCTGGCAAAGCAAGGGTGCGCGGGCAACCGAACCGTGGATCCAACCTGAGGTCGAGCCCACATTGGACCAGATTGCCCGGGAAGGATACAAGGCCGTGCTCGAAGTGCCCATCGGGTTCACCTGCGACCATATGGAGACGTTGTATGATATCGATATCGTGCACCGGGCTCATGCGGAAAAGCTGGGGCTCAACTTTGAACGCGTGGCATCGTTGAATACTTCCCCGCTTTTCATCAAAGCCCTGGCGGATATCGTAAGCAAAGCAGTATAATAATCTAACCACCACGAAAACACGAAGACACGAAATAAGACGAGTGGTTTTTCTTAGTGCCTTGGTGGCTTTGTGGTGAAAAAGGATCTCCATGCCGAACGTAATCATCATAGGTGGGGGAATCGCTGGTCTGGCAGCCGCCGTCCACCTCAAATCCGGGGCCAAGGCCTACGGCAAGACCGTTGATGTCCTGGTGCTCGAAAAGAACAACCGCATCGGCGGCAAAATCCTGACTGAAAAGATCGACAATTACCTGATTGAGGGCGGCCCGGACAGTTTCCTGCCGGAAAAGGTCTGGTCCGTCAACCTCGCCCGCCATCTCGGTCTTGAACCCGAGATGCTCCCGTCGAATGACGAGTTCAAGGGAACATTCATCTACTCACGCAAAAGGCTCCACTCCCTGCCCGAGGGCGTAATGCTCATGGTCCCGACCTCATTCTGGCCCATGGCAAAATCCAATCTCATCTCCTGGCCGGGCAAGATCCGCATGGGCATGGAAGTGTTCATGCCGAAACGAAAATCGCGTGATGATGAGAGCCTTGCGAGCTTTGTAACGCGCAGGCTCGGCCGCGAATGTCTCGAAAAGATCGCCGAACCGCTGGTTGCCGGCATCCATACTTCGAATCCTGACAACATGAGCGTACTGGCCACCTTCCCGCGCTTCGTGCAGATGGAGCAGAAGAGCGGCAGCCTCATCCTCGGCATGATCTCCGCCATGAAGAGCCGGCCCCATGCAACCCTGAGCGGCCCGTCCGCCCGGGGCGAGACGCGCCGAAGATGACCTACTTCATGAGCTTCAAGAACGGCATGCTGACCCTGCCGCAGGCTTGTGCAGAGCACATCGGGAAGGATTCAATCCGGATCAATGCAGGAGTCAAGGCCGTTGAGCCGAAGGGCAAAGGATATTCGGTCATTCTCGAAAGCGGAGAGACTCTCCAGGCCGATCACGTCATGCTCGCCTCGGCCTCCTATGATTCCCTGGAAATGGTGAAGGACTTTGATGCGAACCTCGCGGCGAAGATGGGCGTGATCGAGTGGTCGTCGTCAGCCACGGTCTCGATCGTGTTCAAGAAGGAGGACGTGAGGGTTCCGCTCAGGGGATTCGGCTTCATCGTCCCCCGTGTCGAGGGCAGGCGGATCAACGCGGCCACCTACAGTTCCATCAAGTGGTCCTATCGCGCACCCGACGATACGATCATGGTCCGCGTGTTTGTAGGAGGCGGCCACCACGAAGAGCTCGCGCGCGAGCTCGATGACGCAGGCATGGTCAGGATGGTGCTCGAAGAGCTGGACACGGTCCTCGGACTCAAGGCGAATGCCCTGTTCTCGAAAGTCTACCGCTGGTATAAGGGAATGCCGAAATATACTGTCGGGCATCTTGAACAGATCGCGGTCCTGGACAGGATGCTTGCGACGCATCAGGGACTTCATCTCATCGGCTGCTCATACAAGGGGATCGGCATCGGCGACTGTGTGCATGAGGCGCAGATCGCGGCGGAGAAGATATTGAAGAGTTAGCAGGAGAGCGCAGACCTGATAAAAGAAAAGGCCGGTGAGATTTTTCTCTCACCGGCCTTCGTATTTTCCTCGTGAAAGGAAACGTTATGCTTAGTACATTCCGCCGCCCATGCCGCCCATACCACCCATGCCACCCATGCCGCCTGGCATTCCTCCGCCACCCTTCTCTTCCGGCAGATCGGTGATCATGACTTCCGTAGTGAGCATCAGGCTCGCCACGGAGGCCGCGTTCTGGAGCGCGGACCGGGTCACCTTGGTCGGGTCGATGATGCCCGCCTGGAGCATATCCACGTATTCTTCCTTCTGTGCGTCGAAACCGTAGTTCAACTTGTCCGAGGACTTCACCTTGTCCACGATCACCGACGGCTCGAGACCGGCGTTGTTCACGATCTGGCGGATCGGCTCTTCAAGCGCCTTCTTCACGATATTGACCCCGATTTGTTCGTCACCACCGAGCTTCATCTTTTCGAGCACGGGAATGCACCGGAGCAATGCAACACCGCCGCCTGCCACGATACCTTCTTCCATGGCTGCGCGGGTCGCATGGAGAGCGTCCTCGACACGTGCCTTCTTTTCCTTCATTTCCGTCTCGGTTGCCGCGCCCACGTTGATGACCGCGACACCGCCCACGATCTTCGCGAGCCGCTCCTGGAGCTTTTCTTTGTCGTAGTCAGAGGTAGTCTCAGCGATCTGAGCCTTGATCATCTTCACCCGGCCCTGGATCGCGTCGGTCTTGCCTGCGCCTTCAACGATGGTGGTATTGTCCTTGTCCACCGTGATCTTCTTGGCCCGGCCGAGGTCTGTGATCTTCACGTTCTCGAGTTTGATGCCGAGGTCTTCGGAGATCACACTGCCGCCGGTCAGGATCGCGAGGTCTTCGAGCATTGCCTTGCGTCGGTCGCCGAAACCCGGCGCCTTGATTGCGCAAATCTGGAGCGTGCCGCGCAGTTTGTTCACGACCAGGGTCGCCAAGGCCTCGCCCTCGACGTCCTCGGCAATGATAACCATGGGCGCGCCCATCTTGGCGGTCTGCTCCAGGATCGGGAGCAGGTCCTTCATGCTGGAGATCTTTTTCTCAGAAAGGAGAATGTAGGCGTTCTCGAGAACGGCCTCCATCTTCTCTGCGTTGGTGACAAAATAAGGAGAGATATACCCGCGGTCGAACTGCATACCCTCGACCACATCGAGGCTGGTGGTCATGCTCTTGGCCTCTTCCACGGTGATAACGCCGTCCTTGCCCACCTTGTCCACGGCCTCTGCGATCAGGTCGCCGATCGTGGCGTCGCTGTTGGCGGATATGCTGCCGACCTGGGAGATCTCCTTCTTATCGGCAATAAGCTTGGAATTCTTCTTCAGGTTCTCGATGACCGCTGCAACGGCCTTCTCGATGCCGCGCTTCAGATCCATGGGGTTCGCACCTGCGGTCACGTTCTTCATACCTTCGCGGTAGATGGCCTGGGCCAGCACCGTTGCGGTTGTGGTTCCGTCGCCGGCCACATCCGAGGTTTTGGAAGCCACTTCTCGCACGAGCTGGGCGCCCATGTTCTCATAGGGGTCCTTCAGTTCAATTTCCTTTGCCACGGTCACGCCGTCCTTGGTGATGGTCGGTGCGCCGAATTTCTTGTCGATCATGACGTTCCGGCCCTTGGGGCCGAGCGTCGCCTTCACGGCGTCCGTAAGAACGTTCACTCCCTTCAGGATCGCCGCACGCGCTTCCTGGTCGAACATTAGCTGCTTTGCCATATCATTTCCTCCTTAAAATTCATAATTATTGTATCATGCGTTCCGTTGACGGGAACCTTCAGGGAACTAGCTCAGGACTCCGAGCACGTCTTCTTCTTTTACGATCAGATACTCGACGTTGTCGAGGTTGATCTTTGAGCCGGAGTAGCGGTCGAACAGGATCTTGTCGCCCACCTTCAGGGACTTCACCTCATCACCGACTGCCTCTACTTTGCCGCTCTGCGGCTTCTCCTTCGCGGAATCCGGGAATATACAGACCGCCTGCGGTCTTCTCCAGTTCCGCAGTGTAGCTTACGAACACCCTGTCTTTCAATGGCTTGAATTTAATACTCATGTGTGCTCAACTCCTTTCGTAAATTGTAAGTTTGATTATAGCAGAAAATTTAGCACTCGTTTAAGGCGAGTGCTAATATATGGCTGAGGCCAAAAAAAAGCAAACCCAGTATATGTTAATTTAAGGCAATTTTACCTAGATACAAGGCAATTTTATGGATAAATCGAGGTATTGCTGATTATTTGAACTTATAAAAAAAAGCAGGGAGGATATCCCTGCTTTTTCAATTCATTAACATTTATATTATAAATTTATTTATCTATTTTTCCTTTTTTGCCGAAATCGGAAGATTCTTAAATACATCATCGGCCTTCAATGCCGGCTTTAAGATTTCGATGGCCTTCTGTATCTGGATATCGTCCTTCTTGTCTTTCGGCGTAACTTCCATCGAGAATCGTCTTCAACGGAAGGCGTGCCCTTTCCTTTTTTCTTCTCCTCTTTGACCGTTTCGTTCTTCAAGTGGCGATCGAGGTCCTTCTCGCGCACAACTACGTGCACCGAATCGTAGTGCCCTCCTTCGCCTCTTTTACCGTCGGCAATTTCACCTCGATGTCCGGTGTAATCCCCACGTTCTGGATCGAACGGCCGCTTGGCGTGTAGTACTTGGCAGTCGTCAGCCGGACGCCACCACCGCCTTCGAGAGGGAATACGGTCTGAACCGATCCCTTACCGAAGGTCTGCGTACCCACGATCACTGCGCGCTTTGAATCCTGCAATGCGCCCGCTACGATCTCCGACGCGCTTGCGCTTCCGGTGTTCACGAGCACGACCATCGGGAACTCCCGTGGCTTTTCCGGGCCGCTGGTGAGAAAATCCTTCCGGTCGGATTTTTGTCTGCCCTGGATGTACACCACGAGGGAATCCTGAGGCAGGAACTTGCCGCTCACGTCCACGGACGAGTCAAGGAGCCCACCCGGATCGTTGCGCAGGTCGAGGACCAGCTTCTTGATCCCCTTTGCCTCAAGGTTCTTCAACGCTTTTTCAAGCTCCTCGGTGGTCTGCCCCTGGAACTGGATGATCTTGATATAACCGATCTCGTTGTCCAGCATCTCGGACTTCACGCTCATCACCTTGATGACGTCGCGCATGATCTTGAACTCCTTCGGTTTGTCCCATCCATCGCGGTAGATCAGGAGGTTCACCTGCGTGTTCTTGGGACCGCGCATTTTGTCCACGGCCTGCTCGATGGACATGTCCTTGGTCCACTCATCGTTGATCTTCATGATCTTGTCCCCGGCGGCGAGTCCTGCGCGAAAACCGGGGGTATCCTCGATCGGCGCGATAATCGTGAGTTGCTGGTTCTTGACCCCGATCTGGATTCCAACGCCCTGGAACTCGCCCTTAATGTCCATGTTCATCTCTTTGAACGACCGTTCGTTCATATAGGACGAATGGGGATCGAGGCTCGAGACCATGCCCCGGATGGCGCCCTGGATCAATTCCTTGGTATCCGGGTTCTCTACGTAGTTCCGCTTTACAAGCTCGAGTGCCTGGGTGAAGGCCTTCAGATCCTCATAGGTATCGGATTTGGCCTGGACCATCCCCTGACCGATCAACAATGCCGATCAGTAAAAGCATCAGCGCGGCCATCAGAAACTTCTTTTTGTTGATTCGTATCATGTCATCTTCCTCCAGATGGTTCTGCATAATAACTCTCCCTGAAAAGTATAGCAGTTAGAGTGCATAGTAATAATACCTGACCTTTAGATTTTCGATACTGCTACAAGAAATGAACCACAGTCCTCTAGCGGTCCGTGTGTGATCAGCTGTTTCACGGTATACTGACGATTCCATTTTCATTTATCCTTCGCCAGCCAGACGAGCGGGTCCTGGGCCTCTCCGTTCCGGCGTATCTCGAAGTATAGTTTCGAACCCTTCAGGCTGCCGGTATCGCCCGCAAGACCGATCACCTGGCCTCTGCACCGCTGTGCCCCTTTGTTCAGGTCAAGCCGCGAGAGGTTGCCGTAAAGTGTGTAGAACCCGTTGCCGTGGTCGAGGATCATGAGCTTCCCGTAGCCTTTGTACCAGTCCGCGTATGCCACCTGGCCGTCGCGGACCGCCCGCACCGACTCGCCTTCGTGCGCCTGGATCTCGATTCCCCGGCGGTATACCATGGTGCCGAACTGCGGGTGGCGCTGCATACCGAATCGTGTCAGCACCGGGCCGTCAAGGGGCCAGGGAAGCCGGGACCTGTCGCGGTCAGCAGTTTTTCGATCTTGCTGGGAAGCAGGGGCGAGTGCTTTCGCTGCCCTCTTCTTCTGCTCGTCCTTCTTGATCATGGCCCAGAGACTGGCCGACGATTCTTCCAGCTCGTGCAGGGACTGTTCGTACAGCGCCCTTTTCTTGCCGCACACCCGCCGAGGATGCCGGCTTTCTTCCGCCTCCGTGCCTCGAGCTCCACTTTCTTTGTCTCCACCGCCCGCTGGTGTGCGAGCAGTTCGTTTTTTTTCTCCTCAATCTCCGCCTGCCGCGATGCAAGCCGTCTCAGAGTGCTGCCGTACTCCCGAATGACCGCCTGGTCCTGCTCGGCGATCAAACCGAGATACTTGATCCGCTTCATCGTCTGGCCCAGCCCGGCAGGGGAGAATATTGCAGCGGCGTATCCGCTCCGGCTCATCTTATATAGCGCCCGGAGCCGCCGGCTATACTGCTGCTTGAGCGCAGCAAGCTCACGGCTGAGCGCGGTGTTGTTCTCCTCGACCTCCCGAAGGGCCTTTTCGGACCCTCGCAGCTGTTGTTGCTGATCCGCGAGCTCCGTGCGACCCGTCTGAATGTCACGGTCGATCTTTTCAAGCTCCGACAGGATCGAACGCTCTTTGCGGTCTGCCCGTTTCAGCTCCTTTTTTTTCTCGCGCATTTCGCGCTTGATGCGCTGCAGCTCTTTGTTATCAGCGGCTTTGTCGGCGCCGAAGGCTGATGGAGACGCCCACCGGGAGCGCGAGCAGAACAGCCAGCATGAACATGAGAAACGCGGGAGCTGATCGTCGTTCGCATGCGCTACTCCAGGAACTTGCTGACCGAGACCAGGCCGCCGGCCAGGCCAAGCAGACCGCCGCCGACTATCATACATGTTACCACTGAAATCGGTAGAAAGTCCAGCCCATTCGGCCGCGACAGAAAGAGAACAACCTCCCGCGGAATCGCATAGTACACGCCTGCAAGAACTCCAACAGCAAGCGCTGAGCCGAGCATGGCGAGCATCATCCCTTCGATGAGGAACGGCCCCTGAATGAAACCCCTGGTCGCTCCGATCCATTGCAGCAGCTCGATCTCCTGCCCCCGTGAGTACAGCGCAAGACGAACCGAATTTGATATGATGAACACCACGGTCACTCCGAGCAGAACGGCCAGCGCCATCCCGCCGTAGGTGATCACGCGTATAAAAACCTGACAGCACCCTGGCGCCTTCTTTCCCATAGGACACTTCTTCCACACCCCGATATTCGGAAAACCTCCCGGCCATGACCTCGAGTCGCTCTGCATCGGCATACCGGCGGTCGATGGTGACCTCATAGGAATCAGGCAGCGGGTTCTCAGCCAGGCCCTGGATCAGATCCTCCTGTCCCTTCAATTCCTTTTTGAACAACTGGAGCGCCTCGACCCTGGACAGATAGTTTACCTTCGCCACACCCGGCTCCATCCTGATCCGGTGCTGAATAAAATCCTTTTCGTACTGCGTCAGCCCATCCTTCAGGTATACGGACATCTCGAGGCGGTTCCCCAAGGCATTCACCGCGGTCTGAAGGTTCAAGAACACGATCAGGAAAAAACCGACGATCAACATGGCCATGCTTATCGTGCCCACGGCGAGGAGATTCACGAGGCTATTGGCCCGAAGTCCGCGGAAGGCCTCGGCGATATAATAGAACAGGCCGTATCCTTTCACGGTTCCCTCTCGACAGACTTTGTTCCTGCGGCTCCCGCCTGCGGGTTCAATGGTGTGAGGTTCGGCGTTTGCGCGGGCTGGCTTCCGTTGTCAATGACCTTCCCGCCCTCCATGGTTATGATCCTCCGCTGCATCTTCCTCACCGTTTCCCAGTCGTGTGTGGCCACCAGAACGGTTGTGCCCTTCATGTTGATATCCTTGAAGAGTCGGAACACCTCCTGCGCGCTCTGGGGATCCAGGTTGCCGGTGGGCTCATCGGCAAGCAGCACCTGGGGTTCATTCACGAGCGCGCGGGCCACGGCGACCTTCTGTTGCTCTCCGCCTGAGAGCTTCGGCGGTGTTAAATGGCGTTTGCCTTCCATCCCGACCTTCTTCAGCACCTGGTACACGCGCTGCTCGATCTCGCCGGCGGGCGTACCCACCACCTTGAGCGCAAGGGCGATATTTTCCGAGATTGTCTTGTGCGGGAGGAGCTTGTAGTCCTGAAACACGAAACCGATATTGCGCCTGAGGTAGGGAATGGTCGATGCTTTCAACCGGAAGGTATTCACGCCCTGCATGACGATCCGCCCCTCGTCCGCATGTTCCGCGCAGAAAAGGATCTTCAGCAGGGTGGATTTGCCCGCGCCGCTTGGGCCGGTGACGAAAACAAACTCGCCCTTGTCCACGGTGAAACTCACCTCGCGGAGGGCTGGAACGCCTTCGTAATATTTTGTCACCCGATAGAGCTGGATCATAGTTTACTTTTACCACGGATCTCACACGGATAACGGCAAACTGGGGGTTTGCGGCGAATTGACGCGAATAAACCTCAAGTATAGAGCAGTATCTCTATTCTTCTCAGTTATCGTGTTCATCATTGCGCGATCCGAAGTCTTCAGCGCTTCTTTTTTTTCATTACTTCTTTGACCGCGGTTGCGATATCGCCCGCCGACAGGCCATAATGTTTCATAAGCCCTTCCTGGTCACCGGACGTGCCAAAGGTGTCCTTGACGCCGATGCGCACCATCGGAACCGGTGCGGATTCGCACAGCACCTCCGCCACGGCCCCGCCCAGGCCGCCGATGATCGAGTGCTCTTCAGCGGTCACGATCGCGCCGCTGTGCTTCGCGGCCGCCACCACGGCCCCGGCATCGATCGGTTTGATCGTGGACATGTTGATCACGCCCGCATCGATCCCTTCGGCCTTCAGCAGGTCACGCGCCTTGATCGCTTCGGCGACCATGATGCCTGTGGCAATGATGGCGGCGTCCTTGCCCTCATTGAACACATGGGCCTTGCCGATCTTGAACGTATACTCCCCGCCGAAGAGCGTCGGCACCTTGTTCCGCCCCACGCGCACGTAGCAGGGACCCTTGTGCTCCGCTACGGCCTCGATGGCCTGCAGGGTCTCGGGCCCGTCGGCAGGAACGATCACGGTCATGTTCGGGAGCACGCGCATCACGGCGATGTCCTCGACGGACTGGTGCGAACCGCCGTCCTCGCCCACCGTAATGCCCGCGTGGCTTGCCACGATCTTCACGTTCAGGTTCGGATAGCAGATGGACTGCCGCACCTGCTCCCAGGCCCTGCCCGTGGCGAACACTGCAAAGGTGCTCGCGAACGGCAGCTTGCCGGCGATGGCGAGTCCGGCCGCCGTGCCCATCATGTCCTGCTCGGCAATGCCGATATTGAAGAACCGGTCCGGGAACACCTTGGCGAATTTCGAGGTCTTCGTCGAACCCGACAGGTCCGCGTCCAGCACCACCACATCGTCCCGTTTTTTCCCGAGGCCACCAGCGCGTCCCCGTATGCATCTCTTGTCGCTATCTTCGTCACAATTCCCCCCTGAACCGCTCAATTTCACGGATGGACATGATGGCCACGGATAGAAGTAAAAGCTTTATTCCCTGTCATTCGATTTCATCCGTGAAATCCTGCTAATCCGTGATTACTGTCATTTACACACTGTTTCTTCCGACAACTCCTTCATCGCGATCTCAAGCTCTTCCTTCGACGGCGTGGTGCCGTGGAACTCCACCTTGCCTTCGAACTACTTCGAACCCTTGCCCTTCACCGTGCGGCAAACGATCATGGTCGGTTTCCCTTTTATGGTCTCGGCCTTGTCGAGCGCGGCACGTGATGGCGGACAGGTCGTGACCGTCGATATCCAGCACCTCCCAGCCAAAGGCGCGCCACTTGTCCGTGATCGGCTCCACGCCCATCACCTTGGCAACGGGCCCGTCGATCTGGAGCCCGTTGTTGTCAACGAGCGCGCAGAGATTGTCGAGCTTGTAGTGGGCCGCGGTCATGGCCGCTTCCCAGACCTGGCCTTCCTGCAGTTCGCCGTCGCCGAGCAGGGCGTACACGCGGTTCGGCGCCTTGTCGAGCTTGTGCGCAAGCGCGATGCCGTTGGCCACGGACAGGCCCTGGCCGAGCGAACCCGTGGAGATCTCGACTCCCGGCACATATTTGCTGTCCGGATGGCCCTGGAGCCGCGAACCGAGCTTCCGGAGCGTGCAGAGCTCCGCGTGCTCGATGAAGCCCGCATGCGCGAGCACTGTGTACAGGAGCGGCGCTGCATGGCCCTTCGAGAGGATGAAATGGTCCCGCCCCTTCCAGTCCGGCTTCTTCGGATCGTACTTCATCTTGTAGAAGTAAAGCGCCGTCGCGATATCAGCGGCGGACAGGCTGCCGCCGGTATGGCCCGAGCCGCACTCGGTCAGCATCTTCAGGATGTCGATCCGGATCCTTCTGCGCTTTGTCCGTAAGTGTCTTCAATTGCTCTTTTGATGCCGCCATGCACCTATCCTCCTGAGTGGATCATAATATATATGGAATAAAACAACAACGAATGAGGATATATTCACAACGATAGGCGTCGCACCGATGTTTCACGCGTCAATCCCGCACATCACCATAGCAACGGGTGTTTTAAATCGACTTCTTCTGTTCTCTGTTCCTGCTGTTCCTGGGCGAGAAAGTCCAGGATAATATCGTCGAGGCCCTTTTCTTTAGCATCTGCCCTCGAGGGGTCAGAGATGGCGGAGATGGTTTTTCCTCTGCTGGTGCTGGCGCCGGAGTCGGCACGGCCGGGGTGGCCGGTGCGGCCACGGACGCAGTTGCCGGCGTGTACGTGGATTCATGCGGGGCATTATTCAGGTCCAGCTTGCCCTGCATCAGGTCGCGGATCATCTGCTTGTGCTGCTCCATCATCAGCTCGCGCACTACTTCATCAAGACAGTCGGCCTTGAGAATGTCGGCATAGCTGGTCTTGCGCGAGGCGAGGATCGCACCCCTGAAGATACAGGAGCGAAGTCATGTACGGACTGTTGACCCCGCCGTCTTCGGTCTGACAGTGGTAGATCTTGCCCTGAAATTTGAAGTCGGTGTTGTAGCCCGTGAGCATAGTTCGGTATTATACAAAGCCGGGCGGGAAGTTGCAAGCCTTTTTGCTTGACAGTAAAAGCGGGTTAGTGTAACTTTCATCGCGTGCCGGTGTGGTGAAACTGGTAGACGCAGAGGACTCAAAATCCTCCGGGGGCAACTCCATGTCGGTTCGATTCCGACCACCGGCACCAATAAAAAGATCGGTTATTCAGCCGGTCTTTTTTGTTTTACAGCGAGAGGAATCGAACAAAGGGGGATGGGGGAAGGATTCCCCCATGCTTCGGGGGAGCGCACGAGGGGGCGGGCCCCATCGTGAAGCGGGGCAACCACGTTAGACGGCACACAGGCATTATGACCGAGAGAAGAATTACTCAATATTTACTCTTGATTTTATCATTATATGGTGATAATATAAAAACCAATCAAGGAGATAATCATGCCGATCATTAAGCCCATATCAAGCCTTCGGAACAAAACACGGGAAATTGCTTCTCTCTGCCATGACCAGGATGAACCGGTCTACCTCACCACCAACGGCGAGGGAGACCTTGTCGTTATGAGTATTGAACACTTTGAAAAGCTGAATGCCAGGATTGATCTCTTCGAAAAGCTTGCCGTGGCCCAGTCGCAGGCCTCATCAGGAGAAAAGGGCATTACCCACTCACAGATGATGCAGAAACTCCGGCAGCGCAGCCATGCCAGCTAAATACGTTGTCCGCTATCTTCCCATTGCCGTTGACGATCTTCTCGCCATCTATGACTGGATCGCCTCAGACAGTCCCGCACGAGCAGCTGCCTTTACGAACAAACTTGACAAGCAAATCGGCAGTCTTGCAACTCACCCTTTTCTCGGCCGTATCCCTAAACATGAACAACTGCAGGCCTCCGGCTACCGTGTGCTTGTCATCGAAGCCTATCTCGTCTTCTATAAGGTACGCGGACACATCGTCGAAATACACCGTGTTATTCATGGCTCACGTCATCTCGACGACATTGCTTAGTATCAGACTGGGTTACGCGTCCCAGCCCAGTAGCTACAAGTCCATCTGACAAAAAATCATGCCCGTAATCTACTAAACAAATGGCAAGAAGTCATCGGCAATCCGCTTCAACCGGTGACATTTTATCGCCGATTGACTTTTTACTCCGCATACGGAATGGTATCGTTGTTCTTCTCGGCGATCTCCATGATCCGGCTTATGATATGGGCGCGGTTAGTCCTGATCCCGGGCAGCTTTTCAAATTCCTCTGCAAGCAGTATCTTTTGAAGATCCGCTCTCAATTTGTTTCGCGCGGGAATGCTTTCCCAGAATCCCGTCAGCCTCAATTCCCGTTCGATTTCAAGAAATGACTTCTAAGTCAAATCAACCAGCCGGCTGTTCTCGCCGTTCTTGGTGGCATAGGAACCGGAGTATCAAATCTGCAATTGTGACATCAACTTACTCCGGCGCGTTTACTTGTCATCATCGAAGATTTGACCCCCTTTGCTCTTCCAGGTCGTGCGGCTGTCGCAGATGCTTCTTCAATACCGCGGGCAAAAGATCCGCAGGATTCACAATGATAGGTCTTGATACTCATCGTTTTCATCTTGCCATCCTTATCGGCAATTGTCCGTGGTGTGACGGTTCTGATCATGTTGGTAGCAGTTCTGCAAAGGTGACAAAATTCGATTGGCATACTGAACCCCCTAAGCCAGTTAAATGCTCCAGTCCACAATCTTCAGATTCTTTATTTGTTTAAACTCTTTGGTGTTATTCGTAACGAGGGTCATGCCAAGCGCGTGAGCGTGAGCGCCTATCAGCATGTCCATGGATCCGACGGGCTTCCCTGCTCTTTCGAGCTCTGCACGGATCGCCCCGTATTCCTGGGCCGCCTTTTCATCGAAGTCCGCGATTTCAAGAGGGAGAATGAACTCATCAAGAGCTTGCTGGTTCTTTTCGATGTGCTGGCTTTTGGACACACCATAACGAAGTTCCGCAAGGGTTATGGAAGAAATACCGATATCGCCGATAGCATGAGATTTAAAATGTTTAAGCACTTTGGCGGGATTTTGTTTGATGAGGTAAATGCAGATATTCGTATCCAGCATGTACTTCATTAAAAGTCCTCCCTTTTCTGCATCTTTGGTTGCTTTCTTTCAACCATGAAGTCATCGGAGAATTTATCGAGGCTGTGAATCAGGGTATCCCATGAGTTCTTTGTCGGGATCAGCACCACGACGTTCCCCGATTTTTTAACGAACACGTGGTCGTCCTCGAAACGGAATTCCTTGGGCAGACGAACTGCCTGGCTTTGTCCATTTTGGAACAGCTTTGCGGTCTTCATTACACACCTCCGTATAGTCTATACCAATAATATATATTAAATGGTGCCGGATTGCAAGGGATTTTTAGGTAATTGAAGTGAGGTCAGCTGGCAATGTGCAAAGTCTAACATTAAAGACCTGTATAACCATCCCTCTTGTTCAGTTTTAGTACTTGCGCAGGTGGAGGTAGTAATACAGACGGGGTAGTGGGTCATTTTGAAAACGTTTTCAAAAATGAGAGTAATTATTCCGAATTGGAACGATTAATTTGATAATTAAATAATATGTCTAAATGTGATTGTAAGAGAAGGGATAAATATCAAAAAAGGGACGGAATTTTGTTGATTTGATTTACTACCTTTTAAAGAACATTCCATGCGCATGTCTCGCTGCCTAAGCGCTGATCCCTTTTCATTTTCATTTTTCTCGGCAGAAGTATGACTAAAGTTTACACGGTTAGACCCACCGATTAAGTCGGCGTTGCACTGAGCTGATTGCAAAGATCGATTCGATTGATCCTCCCCCGTTGTCTCCTTCACCTGCTCTTTCGAAACGATTGACATCCCGTTTACTTTTGCTCCTGCGCGCCGGCAGCATAGAGGAATTCCTGTGTGTTCACGACAGCGGCTTGCCTCGGGAACACCTTGTCCATGAGAACGCGGTGTACTTCCGCATCCCCATCAGCGCATGCGTCCGAGATGACCGCAAGTTTGTAGTCCATATCAGCAGCCCAGCGCACCGTGGAAAGAACAACGCCGCTTGTCGAAATGCCGAGTAATACGATCGTGTTGATATTTTTGGACCGCAGGATCGTTTCAAGGTCGGTGGTTGAGAATGCCCCCACGCGGCGCTTCGTGACGATTATATCGCCCGGCTGCGGGGCTACCTTTGCGTGAATCTCGGCTCCCGGGGTGCCTTCACGAAGGCGGCCCGAAGCCTTCAAGCCGCTAAAGAGTTTGTTCTGCGGATTGATCTCAGGATACCCGTCCCGAAAACGCACAACGACGTAAATAACTGGCATATGGGCCTGCCGCGATGCCTTGAGGATTGTACCGGCCTTTTCCAACAAGGACGTCTGCACACTCTCCGAAAGCATGCCCACGATATCATTTTCATAGTCCATGATTAATACCGCTGTTCTGTCTGCGTGTAAGGAAAACGCGGGCTGGATGAGTACCGTAGCCTTCGCGCCGGGAGCGGCCGGATCCGGCATGGGGCCGCCTTTCTGCATCTCCTGCTTTTCAACGGCAAAAAGAACCGTTCCCGAAATAGCAAGAAGCATAATCAACAATAAGATTTTTAAGGTTCTGTGCATGTACATTTCCCCTTTTTGTAATAGAAGTTCTTCTCCCTCTTGAGTGGGCTCGTTTCCCTTCCTCAAGAGAACTTAGTCTTATTTTTTGCATATCCCCTTCTCGGCCTGAGCAAAATTTCTGACCCGTCTAAGGCCACGTCCGCTCGCCCGCGTAAACTCGGCCTGTGGCCTCAGACATGTACGCGTTCGCCCCTTCGGGGACGCTTCCTTAGGCCAAGACGGGTGCCCAAAAATTTCGCAATGGTCCGATCCGGGGACATGCGGGGTTGGGGGTAAGGCCAAGACTTTGTTGCTTTACCCCCATTCGAAAATTTAGGTGTGCGACCGAGTCCGAGGGTTAAGCATTTCGGACTGTCTGAGCCCGCAGGGCGAGTTTCCGAAATGTACTGAGGACGACCGAGCACGCCGTGAAGAATTTTCGTCGGGTGCCCTTCTTTGGTCACATTTCTTGGGCACGCAAGAAAGGTGACAGAAAAGAGCGAGGGTGGAGTGCTGCGTTGCTCGAAAAGGCTTGTTATCAGTAACGGCAATCATACCGGAGCCTGCCCTCGAATGAATTCATCGGGGGCGGACTGTGAACCGGGGTGCAGAAAAAAAACATCGTGTGCTCCTTGCAAGAAGTCGTATTTACTTTTGATCCTTCATATTGCACCGACAATTTTCTCGTACTCGGCAATTATCTCATTATTCTGGTTCTTTATGATGGCAGAAAAAATAAAGAATTTAGCCCGTCCTCCCGGTGAGTTTAACTTCTGCAATCATTCTGTCGCCCGGGTTTGCACTGTGTTTATACCGCACGATCTTCTGCACAACATGAGGGTCTGTTGATAAATCTGTCACCGTAGTCGGAATGAGCGCGGCGGCTACAAGGCAGACAAATTCATCCTGGGCGTAGCCGGGATAGGTGGGTGCCCCGGGGAAATGGCCTTCAAGGTCCAGGTCGTCATTGCGAATTTCTTTTATTCCCATCATGATATCGGGAACACTGAGCACTATAAAAAACACCATCGATCTTTCTGAGTGCCGCGCCTCTATGCGGTAAAATTGTTTCGAGACCCTTCCTGTTGTAACATACGAAGGGCATTCCGTTGGGTGCCATTACACGAATCCTCCTTACTTCGATTTAAATGTTATCCTCCGATATAACTCCACGATGCGCACTTTACTTTACAGGAAGGACTCCCGGGTGTCAACCTTTGCTGCACTCATGTTCCTCTCTTTGGCACATACGGTCTGGAGTAATGGTTGTGTTTAACCTTGTTATAATCCAGTTCGCTCTCTGCAATCGGGTTCTTTATTTCGTCCGGATAGCCAATGCTCACCATACATTCAACCTTGATGTGTTGGGGCAGTCCCAGCAGACTTTGAATATATTGCTCCGACGACATCCTCTCTGTATGATTCCGATTCCTGATTTGTATCCAGCAGCTGCCGAGACCCAAATCAAGAGCAGTCATCTGAACAAGTATTGCTGCAATGGAACAGTCCTCAACCCATACATCGGATTTTGCACTGTCGGCACACACGACGATCCCCAATGCCGCATCCCGCAAATGCTGAGATCCCTGCTCTCTTGCTTTCGAAAGTTTAGACAGGAGCTCCCGATCGTCAGCAATAATAAATTCCCATGATTTGCCGTTTCGTGAGGTCGGTGAACGGAGCAATGCCTCTATAAGCACATCAACCGTTTTGCCGGCAATTGGCTTCTGGGCATATTTACGAATACTTCTGCGTGTTCGCAAGAGATCGATCATACCATGTCCTTCCTGTAACGTTGCCGGATGCGCCATGCCGGCTATCCTTCTTCCCGGCCGTCACGAGGACGTTCAGGGATCCACTTTGTTGTCATTCTCCGGACTATTCCCCTGTTAACGTGCTGGAAGCTGGTGGACAGGCAGGTCTTCATAATTAAGGATATATCAATCACGAAAGAGTGTCAAGAAAGGGGCATCGAACTGCTGTAGACGAAGGGAATCGGCGCAGAGAGCCGTGGTATGTTATTCATACTGAAACGTAGTACAAAGGATTATGCGGAACTGCATTTAGACATTCGTCCCACGTGTGCATTGTTTTTTTGGGCAGCTCATCACTCGGCCATCCCCGATAAAGGCATTCGAGGACAGGCTCCGCATGCTCTTTTTTGCACATCCCCTTCGCGTCCTGAACGACATTTTTGACCCGTCTAAGGCCACGTCCGCTCGCCCGCGTAAACTCGGCCTACGGCCTCAGACAGTACGCGTTCGCCCTGTGGGACGCTTCCTTAGGCCAAGACGGGTGCCCAAAAATATCGTAAGGGCCGCTCCGGGGACGTGCGGGGTTGGGGTAAATCTTAATTCTGCCATTCCCGGCGCAGGGGAACGGCAGAACTCTTTGCCTTTCAGAAGCCCCTGCATCCCATGAGCAGGTTCGCGCACAAGCATGGTAAGGTTGAAAAGACCGATGCTGCCACAATGCCAGGCAGACGCGGCCGAGCCCGTTCTCAAGGCGAGGGTGGAGTGCTGCGCTGCTCGAAAAAGCATGTTATCAGTACCGGCAATCATGCCGGAGCCTGCCCTCGAATGAATTCATCGGGGGCGGAGCTGTGAACTGGGGTGCAGAAAAAAAATAGGATCGTGATATGTGCTGAGTTAAAACTGCGCTTGACTTCGGACATACTATATCAGTATACTCAATCGAACAAATAAAGTATTAGCTGCTCCGATAATCGCTAACTTCTTCCTGAAGCGCGCACTTGGGGGATCCTTAGAAGTGCTGGCGATTGCATTCTAATGATACTTATTGTTTACGATGTCCTCCCCGCTGAATCTTCTCTTCTGGATTTGATCCAATTATGAAGCTCTGGGAAACGGGAGTTAAGAGATAATGCAGGAAAAGAGACGACATAAAAGATACAATTTGGATTTAATAGAAATTAACGGCAAGATGAGCTTAACCGACAAAGTCGAAGTCCTTGATATCAGTCTCGGCGGAGTTGCCCTGAAAGCAGACCGGAGACTTAATATCGGCAAAGAGTATATGATCAAGCTGAAGGAAAAAGGGAAAACGCTCGACGTGAAGGGCATTGTAGTTCGATCAGAGTTAAGCGGAATAGAAGAAAGAGGCCACGGGGAAACGGCCTCAATATACACGGCAGGGTTGGTATTTAAAGATGGCTTTGCGGATAAGATAGCTGATTTTCTCAGACCGATCGAGCAAAATAGAAAGAAGAATTCGTCGGCTGTGGTTGATCGGCGGTTCAATGTCAGGTTTACTATCACCACTCCCGGCAAGCATATTTTGAGCTATCCTTTAGAGTTTAAGCTGAGATCGATCAGCCTGGGCGGCATGCTCATCCAAACCCAGCAGTCCGTCGAAATCAATAGCACTATCCCCATGGAATTGTCTCTGACTTCCGACAAAGCTGTTACCTTTGTCGGAAGAACTATTGCATGCAATATGACGGAAATTGCCGGTCAAGCAAACTATGATATCAGAGTTGAGTTTACCGATTTGACGGATAAGGACAAGACCCTCCTCCAGACATTCATAGATTACCTGGATGAACTGGAAGCCAGAGACGCGGGGAAAAAATAGGCTGCCCGGACATCGTAATCACCGTTGAACCTGACTTTCTTCTTTAGCACCGCTTCTGTTTTATGTTCTCTTTCCGCATCCACATTACAAATCCTCATGCATCGCATGTTTAACTGACTACCGTTGTTTCGATCTGCGACCTGAAAAATCCAAAGGCTTCCTTGTCAAAGATGCAGAATTCGACGAGTTCGAGCGCTGCGCCGGAATTGCCTTTCAAGAACGCCACGGTTTCACCCACCAGTATCTTCGCGCACCGGTCCTTGGGAAAACCGAAGATTCCCGCGCTGATTGCGGGAATTGAGATGCTCCTGAGCTTTTCTTCAGTTGCAAGGGCAAGCACGCTGTTGATCGCCTGCTTTAATTTATTGTCCTCGTCCCCCTCACCCATCCTCGGCCCAACCGCGTGAATGACGTACCGCGCTTTCAATTTTCCGCCCGTAGTGATCGCAGCACCGCCGACCGGCACATAGCCGATCTTGTCGCTCTCGTCCTGTATGACCTGTCCGCCTTTTCTCACGATCGCTCCCGCGACCCCTCCGCCGTGCTGCAGCCGGCTATTTGCCGCGTTCACGATCGCGTCGACCTCACGTTCGGTGAGGTCTGCTGACACAAGACGGATGATAGTCTTGTTGATCTTTATTTCAAACGTATCCATAAAACACCTCCTCAACCGGACAAGCGGAACCGAAAGGTCAAAAACCGAAAGGCATCTCTCGCAAAGACGCAAAGATCGCAAAGAAAGGCTAAATTAGTCGTTATTTAAACCAAGAGTTCAAGATTTTCTTGACGTCCTTTGCGGAATCTCTAAGTGGCCGCCTTTCTTTCATAGGCTATTGCGAGGAATATTTTTACCGTTTTGAGTGATATTTGATTCCTTAGTTACTCTCATCAAGGAAGAGGAACCTAGTATTGGAACAGTACCTATCCCCTGATCTTTTTTCTCTCTTCATCCTCAAATATCTTGACCTTGCCGAACTCGCCATCATACCCCGGTGCGATATGGACGTTCCCTGCCCGCATGCGCGCAACGGCCTCGCGGATGAGACGCGAACTCGCGCGCTCGATATCGTCGAGCGGCGTGTCAAGGAGTATCTTGAACTCGTTGCCGAGCCGTTCGAGCATAGGCAGATACAGAGCATTTACTTTTTTAGTATTCACTCCGCATTCCAAACCCTCGGCAATGATCTCCGGCAGGGGGATGATGGAAGCAAAAGAAGGCGCTCCCGTAAGCTTGAAACCTTCTGCCCGGTCGGCAAGTTTCTCAACCCGGTGCATCACGCCCACGGTCACCTTCCTGCCGCATGTGGGGCAGAGGTAGTTATTGCGTATCGTTTCCTTCGGCGTCAGGCTTACCCCGCAATTCCGGTGTCCGTCGTAGTGATACTTCCCTTGCTCAGGAAAGAACTCAATGGTCCCGAGAAATCCTTCTCGCGTTTTAATGGCCTTCATCATTGCTGCGTACGTGATGTCCGTATCAAGGATGTTCGCCTCGCGACCGATCTTTGACGCGGAGTGGGCATCCGAGTTCGAGACAAGAGTGACCCTATCAAGAGCGGAAATCCGCCAGTTCATGAGCGGGTCTGATGACAGCCCGTCTCGACAGCATGGATATGCGGCGTAAGCTCCTCATAGCATTCTTCCAGCGAATCGAAGCCCGAGGCAGCGCCGAGTACGGAGAAGTGCGGCGTCCAAACATGCGCCGGGATGAGCATGGCATCAGGAGCGGCATCGAGGGTGATCTGGAGCAGTTTCTTGGCATCGAGGCCGAGAATCGGCCTGCCGTCGGACTTGAGGTTGCCGATCTTTGACAAGGCAAGGTTCAATCGCTCGGCAGCCGCGACATCAGGCGCCAGGATGACGGAATGAACCTTCCGCGTCTTTCCGTTCTTGCTGTAGATACTGCTGATCTCGGCGGAGAGGATGAACGAGACATTCGGCCTTGCACGACCCGGGAACGTCGTCGGTCGTGTACTTTTTCTTAAGCGTGAACAAGCCATTGCCGGCTGGGGCGAGTTTCTTCTTCAGCTCTTTGATCCATTGGGGATGGGTAAAGTCTCCGGTCCCGATAACGCTGATTCCCTTGAGCTGTGCCCATTTCCAGATGCCTTCCGGGCACATGTCCGGGCTCGTTGCGCGTGAGTAGTGGGAATGAACGTGGAGGTCGGCGATGAATCGCATGGCGGGATTATAGCATGAAAATATTTTTTTACCACGGATTTGCACGGATGGGCACGGATGAAAAACTCTCGCCTCTCTGGCAAAGAGGCTTAATATTCCTCTTGTTGATCACACTGATTTTTTTTACAAAAAGTCCGATTACTGATATACTTCTTCGAATCGCTTAATAACATGCTTATCTTCGCATGAGACATGAAGACGAATTCCTTCAGAACCCTCTTCTTGATCAGCTTCTTGGAGTGACAACATGACTGACCAAAAACCCAAAGACCCTCTCCACGGCATCACGCTTGAAATGATCCTTACCCAACTGGTGGAACAGTATGGCTGGGATAAAATGGGGAAGGCCGTCAAGATCAAATGCTTTACCAACGATCCGAGCATCAAATCCAGCCTGCAATTTCTGAGGAGAACTCCCTGGGCGAGAAGCAAGGTTGAAGCTCTGTATCTGAGATGCAAACGAGAGAGCGCGAAGAAATAGAAGAGTAAAGAGGAGGGATTAAAAGCATAAACTCGCAGCTAAGACCTGAAGATACTTCCCACCCTTCTCTCCGCCCCGACCAATCCCTCAAGATATTGATCCGTTGCGTGACTCAAACCATCTGCGGTCCGCCAGCACAACAGAGGTCTCCGTCTGCCGCTCGGGAATGGACCAGTATTTCCCGAGCAGGCGTTCCTTCTCTTCCCACGTGACCAGACGAAAGCCGTTCTTCTCGTAGAACCTTATGGCCCAGACCGCGGCTGCCCAGGTGCCAACGAGAGTGGGGTGGATCGCGAGCTTCTTGAGATGGGCGATCAGCTTTCCACCGATCCCCTGACCCCGAAAAGCCGTGGCGACATAGGCGTGGCGGATGAGCGTCACGTCGTGCACGTCCTGAATGCCCATGATGCCGACGATCTCCCCTGCTGCCTCGTATCCCCAGAATATCACGCCCGCTTCCAGCTCATGCCGGAGATACTCGCGTGACATATAGGGCTCGTTCCAGCAATCCGCCGGGATAACGCCCTTGTATGCCCGGGCGGAATCGTTGATGATGGTGTAGAGCGTCTCGAAATCTTTTTCATCACATTCTCGAATCATGACATCTTCAGCACTCTCAGGCGCCCCATTGCTCGTTGAAGCAGATCTCGTCAAGAGGTTTCCTCTTCGGACCGTCCTTCTTCTCTTCGGTCGGATATCCCAGCGGTAGAAGTCCGACGATCCTGATCGAAGCTGGAATGTTCAAAAGTTTTTTTAACTTCTCTTCATCATAGACGCCCACGAAGACAGTGCCGAGACCCTGGCCCCGCGCCGCAAGCATCAGGTTCTGGGCGGCGATACCGACATCCACGAGGTAATAGTTCTGGTCCCAAAGCACGCCCGACTGGGCCGGATCAGCGCAGAACACGATCACGACCGGCGCCTCGCAAAGGGCCTTTTTCGAGGGGTTGGACTTGTAGCCCTTGGGTGCGAAGTAGGAATCCACATAAGAGAGGTCGCTGATCTTCTCCCGCGTTGATCTGTCCTTTACCACAACCATGCGCCAGCATTGCATGTTCGCCCACGACGGCGCCATGCGCACGGCATCCAGTACTGCATGGAGCTTCTCGTCTTCAACGGGCTTGTCCCGATAGGTTCGGACGCTCCTGCGCGTCCTTATGGCTTCGGATAGTTTCATGTCCTGACCTCCTTCTGAACAATGACATATTGACAAATGTGGGTCTTCCGGGTTTTGTGTGGGTCGCTTTCTCTGTTCCTCACTCAGCGCATTTCACGATCCTATTTTTTTTCTGCACCCCAGTTCACAGCTCCGCGCCGGGCAAGATTGCCGATACTGAAACAATCCTTTTCGAGCATCGCAGCACTTCCCCTCACCCGGGGACGGGATCGGCCGTGTCTGCCTGGCTTTGTGGCAGCATCGGTCTTTTCAACCTTATCATGCTTGTGCGGGAACCTGTTCATGGGATGCAGGGGCTTCTGGAAATGCAAAGATACGGGTCTCTCCCCAAACCCCGCAGAGGTTAATTCGCCACTGAATGGGGTAGGCCTTTTAAGTTCTGCCGTTCCCCTGCGCCGGGTAGCTCTGAGCGAAAGACACGCATAGCAATGCTGCACAGATCATAGTTACGAGAACAAGACAAGGCAGACACGGCCGAGCCCTTTTTTAAAGGGCGAGGGTGGAGTGATGCGAGTCCTGCATATCAGGGTGGAGGTACTGTACATCTTCCCTGCATGCTGCGTGGCCGAGTGATGAGCTGCCCAAAAAAACAATGCACACGTGGGACAAGTGCCAACTTAGATAACATTCAGGAAACAGCTTGTTTGAAATGAAGAATAAATACGATACTTGTAATTATGTGACCCACATTAAAGTCAGACCCACAAATGTTAACCATAGAGCGCACGGAGAATGCCTTAGTCTATAGAGTATGAACCTCTGTGGCCTCCCCCCTCACCGTCTGCGCCCTTTTTTACAAATATCGAAAGATTTTTTCTCAGCGTTCTCTGTGGTTGCGTTTTATGTTTTTCTTTTTTACCGCTCATTTATCATGAAACTTTTTATCAGAAACAACATTGAGCAAAACAAAAGGGGATGATGTTGCCATCCCCTTGTTGAATTGCAACTACGCATTTTTTCTACTTCCCATACACATGGACCGTGTATTGGTTCCATATCCTTAGGATGCTGAATATTTCCAGATCCGCATAATAGACTTTCTTCATCCCCTGTTGCTTTGATACTTCTCCAATCGCAGCGTTACCCCATGCTACGAGCCCAACCGAAGTGAAATAATAGGGGAATGCAATCACCTGAATGCTGCCTTCTTTTTCCACGCCGGACACGGAGGTCCGGTCCATGTCAACGGTCAGTGGCTCCACCGTGTGAACGTACACACATCCCGAAAGGGGCATCGTAAGAATCAACGCTATCACCAGTAAACGATAGGGCTTCATAAACAGGTCCTCCCTAGTCGCCATATACGATCGTAGTTGTCTCGGTGTAGGTGCCGAAAAAGACGCTGAATATTTCCCTGTCCATGTGGTTCACGGTTGAAATGCCGCCGTTCTTGGCTGCTGCCGCAGTGCCTGCATCGCCCCAGGCAGCCACCCATAAAAGCGAGTAGGACAGGGCTTTTCCGGTCTTCGCGCCGAGGACCGTCTTGTCCACGTTGGTGTCCAGAGGTGTCACAACATGTGCGTAAAAACACCCTGACAACAGAAACATGAAAACGAGCGCTGCGGCTACAATCCTTACTGGTCTCATGGCAATCCTCCTTTATCGATTAATTCGCGCCGAATGGATCAATTATAGCACAGAATATATTAGAGCTACTCGGATTTTGGATCAGCGTTGACCGAGAAAAGAGGTCATCTGCTTTTCAACAGACTCGATGCTTTCGAGCAGCCTGAACTGCACCCGGGCGCGGTGGAGATTGTGGGTCGGATATTGTATCTTGAAATAGGTGTCCCCCCGCAGATAGTCTGCAAGGAACCGGAGTCCGAGTTCGAAAGTGATCACCTTAACGGACTGGGGCAGGAGTTCGACCTCTTTTCTCGTAAGGAACGCTCCCGCTTCGCGAAGGTACCCTTCGGCGATGGCTTCGAAGAGCGTCATGTCGAGGTTGACTGATCCGAGGTCCAACGCGTTCTCCCCTGCGGGGTTTGCTGCGGAGCGCACGCAGTCGCCGAAATCGAAGTGCACAATCCCGGGCATCACGGTATCCAGATCGAGCATGCACAGGGCTTCCCCGCTCTCCTTATTGACCATGATGTTGTTCACCTTGGGATCGTTGTGCACAACCCGAAGCGGGAGCTCGTTCGACGCGATGAGATCGGTCAGCCTTGCCGCAAGGCGTCTTCTCTTAAAAACGAATGCGATCTCAGGTCCGGTCCCCGCGACCCTGCCCCCGGCATCCGCGTCGACGGCATCGTCATAGGCCGCAAGATATTTCGGCGTGTAATGAAATCCCGGAATGGTGTCGTGCAACAAATCCGGCGACAGGCCGGAAACCAGCGACTGAAACCGGCCAACGCATCGACCGACTTCGTATGCGTGCTTCCTGTCCAGGACCGTATCGAAGACTATCCCGGACTCGATGAAATGGAACATGCGCCAGTACGCACCGTTATCATCGACAAGGAATGATCGTCCACTCCGGGTGTTGATGAGCGCGGGTGTCATTGCATAGGGATCAACGATGCCTTCTGCGCTCAATCGCCTGACCATGTGCGTCGTCACGGTCTCCACGTTCCGCATCACCTGTTCCGGGTGCGTGAACACGGTCGTATTGATCCGCTGAAGGATGAATTTGCGGCGTTGTCCATCATCGTCGAACTCGCAGAGATAGGTGTCGTTGATCAGGCCTGAGCCAAATCGTCCGGCGATAATGAAGGATCCGGGAATGGCGAATTGGGCGATGATGGGTGTCGAGCATATTCTTCATATAATATCCGTTCGTGGTGAGCCTGTCGAACCACAATCCAATTATTTAATCATCGGTCCAGCCCATACACTTTTTACGAAGATTTTCCGCTGCACGCTTTACTCTTCGCAAGCCTGCTTATCTCTACCCAATCTCCACGGATCAATGCTTCTTTTTTCTTTCGGCTCCATCCTTTTATTTGCCGTTCGCAAATAAGTGCCTCTAACCGCGTTGGGAAATCTTGTGAGAATGACAAGGTAATTGGAAGCCGCGTAGACGTATAACCGTGATACTCACCTGACTGATGTTGGCTTATTCGAGTTTCCAGGTTATCGGTGTGACCTGTATAGTACGAGCCGTCGGAGCATTTTAGTATATAGACCCAGAATGACAAAAGCAGACTCCTGATAAAAGCTTGTCCTTCGACAAGCTCAGGACGAAGCGGATATAAGAACTGCATTCAACATTATCCGTTCATGGTGAGCGTTCGACTACGCCCACGCCGACGTCTTATCAAACCACAAGCCTCTCCTTTGACAGTCTCAGGATAAACGGTTCTTCAAAAGAAAGAACTATGAGATAATTCCTTTTCTACTTCTTCGCAACAATCAAAAAAACCGGAAACTCTTTTTCCCCTTTTCCCTCAACGTCTTTTATCATCGTCGTTGCCGTGGTATCACGAACATCGAGGAATCCGGCCGACAGAAGAAGTTTTTTCAGGTGTCCGCGCTCAAAGCCCATGATGGAACACTCCGGTGTTGTCGCCATGGAACGATCCGTCTTCAGCATCAAGATCTGCAAAACACACGTGCCCTCCCGGCAACAGAAGCTCCTTCCACTGTTTAAATAGTCCCACGATGTCCGGCACATGGTGCAGGGTCATGCTGCTCACGAGCAGATGGAACCTGCCCTCGATGCGGCCGCCCCTCTCGAAATCGACAAGCCGCGTCGCAATGTTCTTGAGCCCCTGTGTCCTGATCTTTCCCTCCAGAACGCCGAGCATTCCCTGCGAGCTGTCCGCACCAAGGATGGTCCTGACGAGAGGCTGCAGCCTCAGCGTGACCAGGCCTGTCCCGCATCCGAAGTCCAGCACATCCATGTCGCGCGAAGGCTTCGCCTCTCTGATGATCGCATCAGCCACCTCGTGCGCGAGCTTCACTCGTCCCGGGTTTGTATCCCATTGCTCTGCTTCCTTGTCGAAATCTCTTTTCTCTTCCGATTGCATTGATCGATTTCCTCTGACCAAAAGGACATCACAGCCTTAGGGACAACTTGATCCGGAAACGTTCACTATCCGGTACGGAGGGGCTTCCGCGAATGACGCTGCCTTCAGGGCTCACACACAATGTTCGAAAGCTCTTTTGAAAACGTTTCATAATTAGCTGAATAATCGATCGGACATTCTATAAGCACGACCGTTTTGAGCGAGAACGCCTTTCGCAGGAGTTCCGACAGGTTGTCCCCCTCCCCGACCTTCATCCCGACAGCCCCGTAGCTTTCCGCATACTTCACAAAATCGGGGTTGCTGTAATCCGCACCGAAGCCGGCAAACCCCTTGTTCTTTTGTTCCCACTTGACGAACCCGAAAGCGTTGTCATTCAAAATAAGGGCGACGATCGGGACATTATATCGCAGTGCGGTCTCCAGCTCCTGCGAGTTCATCATAAATCCGCCATCCCCGAGGACCGCAAGCACGCTTCTGTCGGGGCAGAGCATCTTGGCGGCGATGGCAGCGGGGAGGCCTGCGCCCATCGTGGCCAGCGCATTGTCCAGAATAAATGTGTTCGGCCGGTAGGTTTTGTAGAGCCGTGAAAACCAGAGTTTGTAAATGCCGTTGTCCAGAGTGAGGATGTCCTCTGCAGCCAGCACGTTCCGCACGTGCCATACTATTTCCTGGGGGGTCGGAGGATATCGCTTCGTTAAGTCGGTCGCGAGTTTTTTCTTCAGAAATTCCCGTATGGACTTGTAGACCTCTCCGCCCTGTTTTTTCACCCTCGACCCGAGCAGCAGCAGTGATGAGGATATATCTCCAATGACTTCGATTTCAGGATTGTAGTATTTGTCCAGTTCCGCCTCGGCAAAATCAATGTGGATGATCCTCTTGTGCATGTCCCTGTTCCATACGTAGGGAGGATATTCCACGATATTATACCCGACGGTGATGATCACGTCCGCCCGATCGATCCCGCAGTTGACGTAGTCACGCCGGTGGATGCCGGTGGCGAAGAGACTATAAGGCGATTCATCGCTCAGCACGCCCTTGCCCATCTGGGTATGCACCACGTAGATGCCGGTCTTCTCCACAAAATCCCTGATCTCGTTCGAGACTAATGTCCTGTTCGCCCCGGCAGAAAGGATCAGCAAGGGCTGCTTCGAGGAATTGATCAGTTCGGCGGCCCGGTCGATTGCGACAGGGTCGGGCATGGGCCTGCGCACATGTCCTTTTCGCTGGATCGGAGCGTCCGTCCCGCTTTCCGCGACGTCTTCGGGCAATTCCAGGTGGACCGCTCCCGGCCGTTCCGCCTGCGCAAGTTTAAACGCATTTCTCACCACCGTGGGAATGGTGCTCGGATCGGCGATCTGGATGGAGTTTTTAGTGACCGGCTTCAGCAGATTCACCACGTCGATGAGCTGAAACCGCGCCTGCCAGTTGTCCCGGATCGCTTTCTGGCCGGTAATGGCCACCAGGGGGGCTCCGATGAGCTGGGCGTGCGCGATGCCGGTAACCAGGTTCGTGGCGCCCGGGCCCAGGGTGGAGAAACACACACCCGCCCTTCTCGTCAGCCGCCCGTAGGTGGCCGCCATGAAGGCCGCAGCCTGCTCATGACGGGTGATGATCACCTTGATCGATGACGTGCGGAGCGATTCGAGAAAGTCGAGATTCTCCTCGCCCGGCAAGCCAAAGATATACTCGACCCCTTCTTCTTCCAGCTGTTTGACGAACAGATCGGATGCTTTCATACGGACTCCATGTAAAAATGCGGAGTGACGATGGACGTCCGCTCGCTTCGCTCGCTAGGACGATGGACGCGTACAACCATCACCTCGTCCGTCGTCCCTCGTCTCTCGCGCACCTTACTCCCTCACCACTACCGTTTTGATGTTCACGAACTCCTTTATCCCGTGATGCGACATTTCCCTGCCGACACCGGACTTTTTGACGCCGCCGAAGGGCAGCCGCGGGTCGGACTTCACCATGTCGTTGATGGTGACGGTACCTGACTCTATTCGCCCAGCAAGCCGCTCTGCTCGTTCATGGTTTCGGCTCCAGATGGCTGCGCCGAGACCATAGGCCGTGTTGTTCGCCACCTTGATCGCCTCGTCATCGTCTTTCACGATGATGATCGGGGCGATAGGGCCAAAGACCTCCTCGGTCATGATCTTCATGTTGGGTTTGGTATTGACCACTGCACAGGGCGCAAAGAAGAATCCCTTTTTGAAGGTCCGGTCGACCTGCATGACCTTGCCGCCTTTTGCCTTCGCATCCCTGAGCTGTTCCTTGAGCCCGTCACGGATGTCCTTCCTGGCCAGCGGCCCGATGTCGGTCGACTCGTCCATGGGGTCGCCGACTTTCAGTTCCTTGAGCCTCGCCATAAAGTGCCTGGTGAAATCAGCGGCGACCTTTTCCATTACGATGAAACGCTTCGCCGCGATACAGCTCTGGCCCGCGTTGATCATCCGCGCATTGGCGGCCATTCTGCCGGCTTTCTCGATGTCGGCGTCGTCAAGTACGATATATGGGTCGGAACCCCCCTAGTTCGAGCACAAGCTTCTTGATCTTTCCGCCGGCATGGGCGCCGACCTCCGCTCCGGCGCGGTTACTGCCCGTGAGCGAAACCCCGTCCACCAGGTCATCGTCGATAAGCCGCAGGGTCTCGGGCACGTCGATGAGCACGGTCTTGAACACGTTCTCCGGGAACCCGGCCTTTCTGAATGCCTCTTCAATGGCGAGGGCCGTCATCGGGACATTGGACGCGTGCTTGAGCAGTGCGGCATTGCCGGCAACGACTGCAGGAACGCCGAACCGGAAGGCCTGCCAGAACGGGAAGTTCCAGGGCATGATGGCCAGCACAACGCCGAGGGGCTGGTACATGACGTAGCTCTTCTTTGCTTCGGTCCTGATCTCTTCCGGTTTCAGGAACTGCTCTGCGTTGTCGGCATAGTAGTCCGCAAGCCAGGCGCACTTCTCGACCTCGGCAAGCGACTCCTTGATGGCCTTGCCCATCTCTTTCGTGATGAGTTCGGCGTAGACCCGCTTCTCGGCCCTCAGCACCGCTGCGAGCTTCTTTGAATAGTTCGCCCGTTCCGCGACAGGGACGTCCCTCCACGCCAGAAAGGCCTTGCGGGATTCCTGCACCTGACGGTTCAACTCCGCTGCGGTCATAATCGGGAACTCTTTCATCACCTCTTCGGTGAAAGGATTGATGGACTGTATTGTTTTCGGTTTTTTATTATATGATTGTAACGTTGCGGTCTTCATTTTATTCACTCCCTTCTCCCGGGATACTGTGCGCTTCTTCCGGGGGGAACTGTTTCTTCTTGCTTTTCTTGACTTTCTAGAGTCCTTCCTGTTGCCATGTGCGTCCTCCCTGAATTCATACATAATGTCAAAATCCAAAACCCGAGATGATTTTGATAAGTTCGGGAGTGTCCTTTCAGCCCCCCTCTGAGTCCTCTTCAAGTTTCTCACTTCTTCATACTTGTTTTATGGAAAACTACTTGAGAGCACAAGATTGTTACTTCTCTTTTTTCTCAGTGTGCTCTGTGTTCATTTTCTCTCTTTCATTTTCATGAAACTCATCTTCCCCTCTTTTCCATTGGCTCATACACACACCCCGTCTTTCCGCAATAATTGCCCGTATAATCGGACGACGGCCGATAGAGCGCCGGCTTCTCCTGGGCATCGCCGAACTTTTCCTCGATGATATGCGACGTCCACCCTGCGATCCGTGACACGGCAAAGATCGGCGTCATCAGATCCCCCGAAAAGCCCATCATGTGGTAAACCGGTGCGCTGAAGAAATCGACATTGGGTTTGATCGTGGCCTTGCCCCGCTTCTCGAACTCGGACACAGCGCTATTCTCGATCAGACCGGACAGATTACACCAATGCTCCTGACCGAGCTTCTTGCCCAGTCGGAAGCACATATCCTTCAGGAACGGCCCCCTCGGGTCGGTTGTCTTATACACAGCATGGCCCATGCCCATGATCTTCCTGCCGCTGTCCAACTGCCTCTTCACCCAGCCCGGCACATCCTTCTCGTCTTTCAGCTCAATGAGCATCTTCATTACCTGCGCGTTCGCCCCGCCGTGCAGGCTTCCGGACAGGGCGCCGACGCCGGCTGCCACAGCCGCATACATGTGCGCCTGCGTGGATGCGACCTCGCGGCACGCAAAGGTGGATGCGTTGAACGAGTGGTCCGCGTGCAGCACGAGTGCCGTGTCGAGGTCTTTCGCTATTTCTGGGTCTGGCTTCTCGCCCGTCAGCTGCCATAAAAAATTACCGGCATGGGACAACGCTTCATCGCTTGGAAGCGGCTCCTTGTCATGCCTGATCCTTTGCCAGGCAGCGACGATTGATGCGGTGCCGGCAATGAGCTTTATGGCTTTTTTCATATTCGCTTCCCGCGACTCGTCAGTGAGCTCGGGGTCCGCAATGGCCAGCAGGGGGACCGAGGCCTGAAGCACATCCATGGGATGCGCCCCGTGCGGAAGGCTCTTGAGCGTGTTGAGGATGAAGCCCGGCACCTGTCGCGCCCGCACCAGCTGCCGGGTGAACTCCTCAAGACTGCTTGCAACCGGCAACGCGTCGTGCAGGAGCAGGTACGCCGTCTCCTCGAATGTCGCATTTTTCGCGAGGTCTTCGATGCGATATCCACGATAGATAAGGATCCCGTTCTCCCCGTCGACGTGGCTGATCTTCGTGTCCGCCACCTTCACGCCACGAAGGCCGATGTTCTTTGTTTTTGCAAGTTCGGCCATAATAACAGCCTCCATGACAAAACTTCCCTGACACGGACCGATGCGGATTACTTTACGATTCCCATAACTCCGTCATTCCCGCAACGATTCTCAGCGGGAATCCAGTCTTTAGCCTTGGTTTCCTGGATCCCCGATAGATGCATTCGGGTATGACGATCCGGTGGTACGGAAACGATTGCAAACAGCCTGTTATAATCCGCTTCAATCATAGGCAAGTCCGCCTCTTCAGTGTCAAAAGGTTTTATCGCTTCCCCAGTTCCTGTTTCACATAATTCAGCGTCCCGCCCGCCAGAAGATGTTTCCTCTGCCGATCTGACACGTCCAAAATTGTCATAATAGTCCGGCCATCCGCCTCTACCGGAATTTCCCTGTCGCCCCGTTCTATCCGCTTCCGGACCTCGGAAAACACCACGGTCGCAGCCTTATTCAGTGTATCATAATCTTTCGGATCTTTGAACATGAGCGGAATGATCCCAAAGTTGCACAGGTTCGATTTATGGATGCGGGCAAAGCTCTTCACGATCTTCACGCGGACTCCCAGATAACGCGGCGCGAGCGCCGCATGCTCCCGGCTCGATCCCTGTCCGTAGTTCTCACCCCCGATGATCACCACCGTACCCATGTCTTTAGCTCTCTTTGCAAAACCCGGGTCAAGCTGGGAATAGACGAACTCGCTGATCGCCTCGATGTTCGAGCGAAGAGGGAGTATCTGGTTCCCTGCCGGCATGATCGCGTCCGTTGAGATATTGTCACCCACCTTCAATGCAATCGTTGCGATGAGCGTGTCCGGCAGTGGTTCCAGAACCGGCAGGGGCTTGATGTTCGGCCCGCGAACGATCGCGGTTTTTCTCAACTCGTCCGATGGAAAAACGATCGACTTCTCTTCTATTATAGTCTTCGTCGGCTCCGTAATGCGCGGATAAGCCATCTCCCCGGCCAGGTCGCGTGGGTCAGTAATGACCCCTTTCAGCGCCGCCGCGGTGGCGGTTTCTGGAGAGCAGAGGTAGACCTTGTCGTCCTTGGTCCCCGACCTGCCCGGGAAATTCCGCGGAAAGGTGCGCAGACTCACCTCGCCCGTACCGGGCGCCTGGCCCATGCCGATGCATCCCTGGCAACCGGGCTCGTGCACACGCGCGCCCGCCATGAAGAACAACTGGAGTCCGCCCTGCTGCGCCACGTTCTCGATCACCTCGCGGCTCCCGGGATTCACGTGAAAGTTCGTCTCCGGGTGGACGCGTCTTCCCTCGAGCATTCTGGCTGAAATCATCAGGTCACGATAGGACGAGTTCACGCTGCTGCCTACGATGGCCTGGTCCACTTTGATGCCTGCCACTTCCCTGACCCGCACAACGTTCCCGGGCGACGACGGCGTGGCGATCAGCGGTTCGAGCTTCGAGAGATCGATCTCTTCCTGTTCGTCATATTCGGCCCCCTCATCAGCCGCAAGAGGAACCCATTTGTCACCCCTTCCCTGGGCAACGAGATATTCCCTCGTCCGTTCATCGGAAGGAAAGATCGAGGACGTTGCCCCGGTCTCGGTACCCATGTTGCCAATGGTCTCGCGGTCCGTGGCGGACAGCGACGCCACACCCGGTCCATAGTACTCAATGACCTTGCCCACGCAGCCCTTGACGTCATGGCGTCTGAGCATTTCGAGTATCACGTCCTTGGCGCTCACCCAGTCAGGCAACCTTCCGATGAGCCTGACGCCGAGCACCCTGGGACACGGGAGATGATAGGGATACCCGGCCATGGCCAAGGCGACATCCAGACCTCCGGCGCCGATCCCGAGCATGGACGCGCCTGCCGCGCCCGGCGTGTGGCTGTCCGCGCCAAGAAGCGTCTTGCCCGGCGCGCCGAAGCGCTCCATGTGCACCTGGTGAGAAACGCCGTTGCCCGGCTTGCTGAAATGCACGCCGAAGCGCGCGGCCGCAGTCTGAAGGAACTTGTGGTCATCCGCATTTTTGTTGTCCGTCTGGAGCAGGTTGTGATCGACGTACTGCGCGGCAAGCTCCACCTTCACCCGATCAAGCCCCAGCGCCTCGAACTCGAGCATCGCAAGCGTTCCCGTCGCGTCCTGCAGCAGCGTATGGTCGATCCTGATGCCGATCTCCTTGCCGGCGACCAGTTCTCCTTCCACCAGATGTGACCCCAGGATCTTATGTGTAAGATTCTTTTTCATGATACCCTGACCAAATTTAGGACAGAATGACTCCCTTTTCCCTTCTCTAGTATTATTTTACCACGTTTTCAGGGGAGACGAGCTGCCGGGATCAACCCTCTTCCGATAGTTCCGTCCGGACAAGGGCGAGAATTGCTGAATGGGGAACAATGAGGTATTTCTTGTCCTCGAACTCGATCTCCATTGATTGATCTTTGAGGAAGATGGCGTAATCACCATCGGCGGCCTGCAAGGGGAGGTACTTTACGTCCTTCTTGCCCGTTCTCCACGACTCGTCGGGGGTATTGTCCGGAATGGGATACCCCGGCCCTGTCTTCACCACATGGCCGCCCATGATCTTTTCCTTTTCCTTGACCGTGGGAGGAAGATAGAGCCCTGAAGGCGTTTTGTCCATCCGTTCATCAGGGTCAATGAGGACTCTGTCGCCGACGATGATGAGATTTTTCTTCGTTTTCATCCTGACCTCTTTGTTCCCGCCCATGTTATAAATTTCCGCGCAGTTTCTCCACGTTCAGGATCCGCTTCACCGCCAGCTCGTAGGCGGCCTTCCGCATCCGGCACTTTGTTTCGCGGCAGTGGTCATGGACATCATTGAACGCCGTGATCATGATCAGCTTCAGACGTTCAAGCACCTTTTCTTCCGGCCAGGGCTCGTTGCTCAGATTCTGGCTCCATTCGAAATAGCTCACCACGACACCGCCTGCGTTGGCAAGAATATCAGGGATTACCAGGATGTCCCTTTTGAAGAGAATGTCATCGGCTTGTGCGGTAAGGGGCGCGTTCGCGAGCTCGAGGACGATCTTTGCCTTCACGTCATGGGCGTTATTCGCGTCGAGCTGGTTCGAGAGGGCCGCCGGTATCAGGATTTCGCAGTCAACGGCAAGGAGTTCTGCAGGGGAAATGTTTTGTGCGTTTTCGAAACCGGCGACGCTGCCGGTCTTGTTCTTGTGATGTCTGAGCGAAGGGATATCGAGCCCGCCGGGGTCCATGATGGCGCCGTTCACGTCGCTCACGGCCACGATCGTGTAGCCCCAGTGATGGAGCATGCGTGCGACATTCTTTCCCGCATTGCCGAACCCCTGGACCGCAACACGCGTCCCCTGCGCTTTCATGCCCAGCTCCTTCATGGCCTGCTCAAGCACGTGGATGCCGCCCAGCGCGGTCGAGTACCTGCGCGCCCTGATGCCGCCCAGCGCGGGCGGTTTTCCCGTGACCACGGCGGGAACATGCTCACGCTTGATCCGCTCATACTCGTCGAGTATCCACGCCATGATCTGCTCGTCGGTGTACACGTCGGGCGCGGGGATATCCTTGAACGGCCCGATGTAGTCCGCAATGGCCCGGATGTACCCGCGCGTCACCAGTTCAAGATCGCGCTTCGAAAGGTCCAGGGGATTGACCGCAACACCGCCCTTTGCGCCGCCGAAGGGGATGTTCACCACAGCGCACTTGAGCGCCATGAGGAAGGCAAGCTCACTCGCATGCTCTTCATCCATCGCGGGATGGAAGCGAATGCCGCCCTTGGCCGGGCCGCACGCGTCATTGTACTGCACACGGTAACCCGTGTACATCTGGGTCCTGCCCGTTGTCATCTTCACCGGAAAGCTCACGGTAAAGGACCGGCGCGGCGCGGACAGAAGGTCGAGTTCCTCCTGCGTGAGACCGAGGTCGGCGTAGATGGTCTGCAGCTCGGTCATGGCGAGGCTGCGAAGGTCTTTTTCGTCACGGTGGAGACGATCGTCGTTACGGTTCATGAAATGCCTCATTGAAAATACGTTCGGAGTCAGAGCAGTGAGTTCGTAGTTCAAACAATGGAGAGGATGGGTTTTTCACTCCGAACTCCGAACTGACAACTCCGAACATTTATTTCGCAAGCCCCGTCTTCTTCGCGGCCTCGGCCACGGCAGCCGCCACTGACGCCACCACGGTGCGGTCGAAAATGCTTGGGATAATATAGTCCTCGTGCAGCTCCCCGGTCTTAACCGTGTGGGCGATGGCCCTGGCAGCGGCGAGCTTCACCGCCTCGTTCACGCCGTGCGCGCGCACATCGAGCAATCCCCGGAACATGCCGGGGAAACACGAGCATATTGTTGATCTGGTTCGGGTAGTCCGACCGTCCTGTTGCCATGACCCGCACCAGCGGCATGGGCCTTCTCCGGCGAGATCTCGGGCTCGGGATTTGCGAGGGCGAATACGATCGGGCCTTTCGCCATCCTCTTGATGTCATGCGCGGTGATCAAATTCGGGGCCGACAACCCGATGAACACATGCGCGCCCTTCATTGCGTCGGATATGCTTCCCTTCACCTTTCGCGGGTTCGTGGCTTTTGCCAATGCGCTTTTATAGGGGTCCATTCCCTGCTTCCTGCCCGTGTACAGCGCGCCGGTCCTGTCGCACACGATAATGTCCCTGACCCCCGAGGACAGGAGGATCTTCGTGGTCGCCGAACCGGCCGCTCCCGCCCCGACGACCACGATCCTGAAATTTTTCAGGTCGCGCTTGAGCAGCCTCGAAACATTGATGAGCGCTGCCAGCACAACCACGGCCGTGCCATGCTGGTCGTCATGGAACACCGGGATATCGAGCATACTTCCGGAGCCGGGATTCGATCTCGAAGCAGCGGGGCGCGGAAATGTCCTCGAGGTTGATGCCGCCGAAGGCCGGCGCAATGTTCTTGACCGTGGTCGATGATCTCGTCCACGTCTTTGGTCGCGAGCACGATGGGGAAAGGCGTCGATGTTCGCGAACTCCTTGAAGATCATGGCCTTGCCTTCCATGACCGGCAGCGCCGCCTCGGGCCCGATGTCGCCCAGGCCCAGGACCGCGGTGCCGTCGGATACCACGGCAACGGCATTTCCCTTGATCGTGTAGCGGTACGCGTGCTCCGGTTGCTGATGGATGTCCATGCAGACCCGCGCCACGCCCGGCGTGTAGACCTTGGAAAGATCGTTCCGGTCGCGCACCGGCAGCTTGTTTTTGATCTCGATCTTTCCGCCCTCATGGGCCGAGAAGGTGCGGTCCGTGGACCCTGAGGACTTTCACGCCCGGCACGGTCTTGATGGCCTTTACGATCGACCGTTCGTGCTCCTCGTTGCGGGCGTTCACGGTGATGTCCCGGATGATCTTGCCCTTCTCCACGCGCACGATGTCCACAGCGCCCATGTCGCCGCCCGGCACCGCCTATGGCCGTGGCGATCCTGGCGAACATGCCGATGCGGTTCTCGATCTCGACCCGGATGGTGATGCTGTAGCTGGGACTGGGACTGGACTGCATACAAGTTCTTCATGGAGCATCTCCTTTGTTCTCTCATTATAGAGGCAATTTACCCGCATGGTCAACCAGCTGGAAAAGAAATCGTGAGTGTTATTGTTCCAGGCTGAGTTTTCTCATAGAAAAATCACGTGCAAAATCCGGAACGAACGTGTATAATCGGGTCCATGTATTTTGTAAATTATGATTCTTGCCCAGCTCTCTGCGCTCCAGGAAACAGTCATAGCTCGATGGCATTCATAGTACTTGAACGTTGCGATGAGTGCCTCTGCGAGACACTAGCATTAGTCCTTCTGGTGAAAAGAACTCATGACCGACTACCGAATTGAAAAAGACTCCCTCGGTGAAGTCAAGGTCCCCGTGGACGCGCTCTACGGCGCGCAGACCCAGCGCGCCGTCCAGAACTTCCCCGTGAGCAGCATCCGGTTCCCCCGCGTCTTTATCCGCTGCTCTCGGGCTCATCAAGGCCGTGGCCGCCGAGGTAAACGCGGGACTGGGGCTGCTCGATCGCGAAGATCGCCGAGGCCATCCATCAGGCCGCCCTGGAAGTTGCGGACGGCAACTGGGACGACCACTTCCCGCTCGATATCTTCCAGACCGGCTCGGCAACATCCACGAACATGAATGCCAACGAGGTGATCGCCAACCGCGCCACACAGATCCTCGGCGCCATCGGCAAAGCCCGTCCATCCGAACAACGACGTGAACATGGGCCAGTCCTCGAACGATGTCATCCCCGCTGCGATCCATGTGAGCGCCTATCTTGAAGTAAGCGAAGTGCTTCTGCCGGCATTCAAACACCTCCATGAAACGCTCAAAAAGCGTGAACTGGAATTTCGGGATATCGTCAAGACCGGCCGCACCCATCTGATGGACGCCATGCCGGTCCGGCTCGGCCAGGAGATCAGCGGCTGGGCTTATCAGGTGCAGCAGAGCATCGAACGGATCGAATCCTCCCTGCCCCGTCTCGCAAAGCTCGCCATCGGCGGCACTGCCGTGGGCACGGGATCAATGCGCCGAAGGATTTCGGCAAGATCGTCGCCCAGCAGGCTCGCCGGGCCGTACCAGTCTGCCCTTTGTTGAAACCGACAATCACTTCGCAGCCCAGGCGACCATGGACACGGCCGTGGAACTGTGCGGACAGCTGAAAGCTACTGCCTCTTCCTTCATGAAAATGGCGAACGACCTGCGGCTGGATGAACAGCGGCCCGATCGCGGGGCTCGGAGAGATATCGCTGCCGGCGCTTCAGCCCGGTTCCAGCATCATGCCCGGCAAGGTGAACCCGGTGATGTGCGAGATGATGATGATGGTCTGCGCCCAGGTTACGGGGAACGATGCGGCCATTACGATCGCAACCAGCAGGGCAATTTCGAGTTGAATGTCATGCTGCCGGTCATCGCCCACAACCTGCTCCAGTCCATCACCCTGCTCGGAAACGCATCCCGTCTCCTGGCGGACAAGGCGATCGCAGGCTTCACCGTGAACCGGGAACGCATCGACGGGACTGGTGGACAAGAACCCCATCCTCGTGACCGCGCTGAACCCGGTCATCGGCTATGACAAGGCCGCCCAGATCGCGAAGAAGGCGTATGCAGAGGGCCGGTCATTGAAGGATGTGGCAGCGGAGATGACGGATTTATCAAAGGAAGAACTGGACAAACTGCTTGATCCGAGGAAGATGACGGAAGGCGGGGTCAATGATGCTTAGGGCAGAGCGCTAAGCTGGTCTTTCTATTCATTCTATACGTTGTGCGCCATGCGCCGTGCTCCATCCTCCATCCTTCATCCACTTCTCTCAGAGTCAGGGGCAAATCGTTTTCGTATTGCAAATAGGATTGCACTTCGGTTTACTGGTGCTGACCAACAAGATGTAACAATCATGAATAATAATAACACGAAAAGAAGTTTAATTAAAACCTCCTCAGGCATGAAATCCCTTCCTCAATCCCCAAAATGTTTCTTGAACAATTCCTCCGCCAGCCTCGCACCTTCCGCGGACACGGTGACTGACTTTGCCTTGCTCTTCGGATTGCTGATGTACCCCTTCTCGTGCAGCCGGTTCATTGTTTCCCAGTCGAACCCCTTCCATGCCCTCACGCCATCCTTGCCTTTTTCCGTAACGAGGTACAGAAGCGCAAGCGTCATTTCGTCCACTTTGTCTTTGTTGTACGCCATAATGCCTCCTCATTCGCAGCGCGGCCTTTGTGACCTCCCTCTCCTTCAAGGAGAGGGCTGGGGTGAGGATGGGTTACTGCTGTGTCTACGAAACCCATCCCCACCTTAATCCTCCCCTTGAAGGGGAGGAAACCCGACGCCTGCGTTGGTATTTACGTTGCGTTGTCCTGTCTCTCACTCTTCTAAGCTTCAAATCGTCATCTATCACACAGCATGAGCATTCCATCGTCACACTGAAAAATGCTCTGCTGATAGTTCCTGGGACCGTCGCGCACCGTTCTCAACTATCAAAAAGCAATTCAAATTCTCTTGGGGCGATGATGCGAATTCCATTGAAGACTTTCAAATGAAGAAGGTCCTTGTCTCCTGTGATAAGATAATCAGCGTCTGCTTCCAGAGCGCATGCCAGAACATTGTCGTCATCTTTGTCCCGGCAAACCCCTGATGGCCTTTCGGTAGGATGCACGATATCCTGGGCCGCCTCAGCGATCAATGTCAGGGCGTTTTCCCGCTCCTGTTTTGTTGCTGAAAACTTTTTTGAAGGGATGCGTTCGAATTCGTGAAGGATGAAGGGACACGTGCAGCCGGTTCATCGTTTCCCAGTCGTAACCCTTTCCACGCCCGCGCGCCATCCCAATTATCAGCGTCGGGCTGTAGTCCGTTCGCTGACTTTAAGTGTTCGGTGAATGTCTGTATGAGATTGTAGGGGTATTTCTGCGGGTTTTCGAGGTTATCAAGTCCTAAGTCGACATCCAACTCCGACCAGTATAAATGATAAGCGTGAAGGAGTTGAACCTTTTGAATGGACTTTATCGTTTTTTCTTGGAAATAAGGATAGTCCTCGTAGCTTAAGAAATATTCCTTTTCCTTTACATAGAGCCATATGCCGAAGGGGGTTATATTTTCAACGCTTACTAAAATGTCTTTGCCAGGCTTTAAGGATTTCATTTCCATGCTCCTCTACGATTTTCTGAATCTCCCTCAACTGTTTCGGATTCAATCCATGATGCACGGCCAGCGACACGATGGGTTCCAGCCAGAATTTGGCCTCGCCGTTCTCGCAGGTGACATGAATATGGATTCTGTCCTCTTCATTTTACAGAAAATAAAATCGATACCCTTTTGCTCTGAAAATTGAAGGCGTCATAATCGGGATTACTGTAGCACATTCAAAATGAGGTTTTCAATCAATTTTCTTGACGATTTGTCCTTGTGCTGATTTGCTTGTTCAAGTATAATTACGTCATTGCTAAAGGAGCCGGTCATGTTCCCCACCTCCACCGTAGGCAAAAAAATATTGATGGCCTTCACAGGCCAGATGATGCTCCTGTTCGTCATCATCCATCTGCTCGGCAATACCACTGTCTATTTCCACAACCTCAATGCCTACGCCGCTGCTTTGCATGCCATGCCGGTCCTCGTTTGGATGTTCCGGCTTTTCATGTCCTTGATGCTCTGTCTCCATGTCTATCTCGGCATCGTGCTCACGCTGGAGAATAAGAAGGCAAAACCGCATGCCTATGCCGTGAACACCCAGCTCAGCGCCACGTTCGCCGGAAGGAACATGATCTGGACCGGCTCGCTCATCGCCGTGTTCCTGGTCTATCATTTGCTGCAATTCACGATCCAGGTCATCGACCCATCCGTCTCGGCGCTCAGGAACCCCGACGCCCTCGGCCGGCCCGATGTATTCATGATGGTGCTCAGCAGCTTCCGGCATGTCGGCATTGTTTCCTTCTATATTATATCCGTGGCCGCTCTGCTGCTGCATCTGTTCCACGGGATACAGAGCTCATTCCAGACCTGGGGCCTGAACAACGAAAGGACGTTTCCCATCATCACCAGGGGAGGCCAAATCGCCGCGACTGATCCTGTTCCTTGGATATGGTGCGATACCGGTTGTGATCGTGATGGGAATAGTGAAATGATAAAAACGCATGGGCAGAGGGCAGAGGGTTCAACGCTATGCTCCATGCACCATGCCCTCTGCACGGAGCATAATTGATGATCCTCGACGGCAAAATACCATCCGGTCCGCTGCATGAAAAGTGGGACAAACGCCTTGCCGAGATGAAACTCGTCAATCCCGCGAACAAGCGCAAGTTCCGCGTCATCGTCGTCGGCACCGGCCTGGCCGGCGCGTCCGCGGCGGCCTCGCTCGGCGAGCTGGGCTACAACGTCGACGTCTTCTGCTTCCAGGACTCGCCGCGCCGCGGCCCACAGCATCGCGGCCCAGGGCGGTATCAACGCTGCCAAAAACTACCCAACGACGGCGACAGCATCGAGCGCCTCTTCACGACACGATCAAGGGCGGCGACTTCCGCTCCCGCGAGGCGAACGTGTACCGGCTCGCGCAGGTGAGCGTCAACATCATCGACCAGTGCGTGGCCCAGGGCGTGCCCTTCGCCCGTGACTACGCGGGCTATCTCGACAACCCGCTCGTTCGGCGGCGCCTAGGTCTCGCGCACCTTCTTACGCCCGCGGCCAGACCGGCCAGCAGCTCCTGCTCGGCGCCTACGGCGCGCTCTCGCGCCAGGTGAAGGCGGGAACGGTCACGCTCCATCCCCGCACGGAGATGCTCGACCTCGTGGTCGTTGACGGCGAGGCAAAGGGCATCACGGTGCGCGACCTCGTGACCGGCAGGATCGAGTCCTATGCCGCGGACGCGGTCTGCCTCTGCTACCGGCGGGTATGCGAACGTCTTCTTCCTTACCACGAACTCCATCGGGCTCGAGCGTCAACGCGGCATACCGGGCATATAAGAAAGGCGCGTTCTTCGCGAACCCCTGCTTTACCCAGATCCATCCGACCTGCATTCCCGATGACCGGCGAACACCAGGCCAAGCTCACCCTCATGTCCGAGTCCCTCCGGAACGACGGCAGGGTCTGGGTGCCGAAGAAAAAGGGCGACACGCGGCCGCCGCGCGATATCCCCGAATCCGACCGGGATTACTATCTGGAGCGCAAATATCCCGCCTTCGGAAACCTCGCGGCCCGCGACATCACCTCCCGCGCGGCAAAGGAGGTCTGCGACGAAGGCAGGGGCGTGGGCCCGGGCGGCCGCGGCGTGTACCTTGATTTTGCAGATTCCATCAAACGCCTGGGCGAGGACACGATCCGCGAGCGCTACGGCAATCTCTTCGAGATGTACGAGCGCATCACCGCGGAGAACGCCTACCAGCAGCCCATGCGCATATACCCGGCGCCGCATTACGCCATGGGCGGGCTCTGGGTGGACTACAACCTTCGAAAGCAATGTCCCCGGGCTCTTCGTCCTCGGCGAGGCGAACTTCTCCGACCACGGCGCCAACCGTCTCGGCGCAAGCGCGCTGATGCAGGGGCTGGCGGACGGCTACTTCATCCTCCCCTACACCATCGCGAATTATCTTGCGAGGAACGCAAGCCGGGCGCGGTCACCGTCGATCATCCGGAATTTAACAAATCCCGCGCAGACGTCGAAGCATTCACGTAAAAAGCTCCTCTCGATCAAGGGCAAAAAAACCGTCCACGAGTTCCATCGCGAGCTCGGCAAGATCATGTGGGAACAACGTGGGCATGGCGCGGAGCGAAGCGAAAGCCTCGAACAAGGCCCTCAGCGCTGATCCCCGAGCTCCGCGCCGAGTTCTGGAACAACGTGAAGGTCACCGGGCAGCGGCACGGACCTGAACCAGGAGCTCGAGAAGGCGGGCCGCGTCGCGGACTTTCTCGAGTTCGCCGAACTCATGGCCAGAGATGCCCTGCAGCGGGACGAATCCTGCGGCGCCCACTTCCGCGTCGAGCACCAGACGCCGGATGGCGAGGCAATGCGCGACGACAAGAACTTCAGCTATGTCTCTGCCTGGGAGTACAAGGGCGTCGGACAAGGAGCCGGAGCTGCACAAGGAGCCGCTGGACGTTCGAGCATGTGAAGCTGGCGACGAGAAGCTACAAATAGAGACAAGCACCAAATAGCAGGCACCAAATCCGCAAACAAGCACCAATTTCCAAACGATGAAATCCAAAACGTTTTGGATATTTGCTCATTGTGATTTGAGCTTATTTGAGCTTCGAATTTGAGATTTGGAATTTTCTTTAGAGGTCTTCATGAATCTAACACTTTACGTCTGGCGTCAGAAAGGCCCCGAGGACAAAGGCCGGCTCGTCGCAGTACGAGGCGAAGGACATCCTCTCCGACATGTCCTTCCTCGAGATGCTCGACACCGTGAACGAGGGCCTGGTCAAAAAGGGAGACGAGCCCATCGCCTTCGACAGCGACTGCCGTGAGGGCATCTGCGGCATGTGCGGCCAGGTCGTGAACGGCGTGCCGCACGGGCCGCGGAAAAAACCACGGTCTGCCAGCTTCATATGCGCCATTTCAAGGACGGCGACACCATCTACATCGAGCCCTTCCGCGCCCGGGCATTCCCGGTGATCAAGGACCTGATCGTGGACCGGGGCGCCTTTGACAAGATCATCCAGGCTGGAGGCTATATTTCGGTCCATACCGGCGGCGTGCCTGACGGCAACGCGATCCTGGTCCCCAAGCATGACGCCGACACTGCCATGGATGCGGCCGAGTGCATCGGCTGCGGGGCCTGCGTCGCCGCCTGCCCGAACGGCTCGGCCATGCTCTTCACCGCGGCGAAGGTGTCGCACCTCGCCATGCTGCCCCAGGGCCGGGTCGAGGCGGCCCGCCGCGTCTGCGTCATGACCGAGGAGATGCTTCATCAGGGCTTCGGCAATTGCGGCAACCACTACGAATGCGAGGCCGTCTGCCCCAAGGGCATCAAGGTCAAGTTCATCGCGAAGCTGAACCGGGAGTTCATCAAGGCGCAAATGCCGTGAATCATGAAGGCCGATTAAACATTGCAAATATATCGGTTTCCATGATATTTATTTGAGTAGGACAACAACCGTTGCATGAGCACGAAGTCATCTCATCACAATCACAATAAGGAGGGCACCATGAAACGTCTGTCACTCGTAATCGCAGTACTGGTTCGTCAAGCTCTTCTTCGTCACCCGTTGTTGGCTGCCGACACCTTTGACCTCACCATTCCGCTTCCGCTCACCGGCAAACAGGCGAAGTTCGGCGAGATCATGAAGCGGTCCTACGAAATGGCCGCCGAAGAGATCAATGCCAAGGGCGGGGTCAAGGGCAAGAAGCTCGCCCTTTCCTTCGAGGACTCCACGGGCAAGCCGGAGACGGCCCGCGCCATCGTGGAAAAGCTGATCGACGTGAAGAAGCAGCCCATCATCGTGGGCGAGTATACCTCGTCCTGCGCCAAGGCCGTTGCCGCTGTTGCCGAGGAGCGCAAGACCCCCTACCTCGTCGTGGCGAGCGCCGATGACGACATCACCCAGCAGAACTACAAATATGTCTTCCGCCAGAACCAGGTCAATGCCCACTATGCCGACGCATTCGTCTCTTTCCTCAAGAAGTGGTGAAGCCCAAGACCATCGCGATCCTGTACGAGAGCTCGGCCTTCGGCACCTCGGGCGCCGATGCCATGGAGAAGGACGCGCAAAGAGCTCGGCATCAAGGTCGTGCTGAAGGAGAAGTTCGAGACCGGCGCCATCGACTTCAAGCCGCTCCTGTCCAAGGTGAAGGCGGCGCAGCCTGATGTCGTTTACACCGTCTCCTACGCGAACGAGGCCCAGCTCATCATGAAGCAGATCAAGGAAATCCGCATGGACGCCAAGCTCTATTGCCGGCGGCGCGGCCGGGTTCGCCATCCCCGAGTTCATCAAGGGCGCCCAGGATGCGGCCGAGTACGTGGTCAGCGCCACGCTCTGGACGCCCCAGGTCAAGTATCCCGGCGCAAAGGAGTTCGCCGAAAAGTACAAGGCCAAATACGGAGACTATCCCTCCTATCACGGCGCCTCGGCCTATGCGGCGCATCTACGTGACCGCGGACGCCCTCGAGCGGGCAAAGGACTGGACCCAGGACGGCATCCGCGACGCGCTCAAGGCCACGAACATCAAGACCGCCTTCGGCCCCGGTCAAGTTCGAGGACAAGGAAGGCTACCAGAACCAGAACTTCCACGGAGACCCTCGCCATCCAGGTGCAGAAGGGCGAGTTCGAGACCGATCTGGCCCAAGAGCACGCAAGCAAGCCCTATGTCTTCCCGGTCCCGGCGTGGAAGGAGCGGAGATAGATTCAATTGCGGATTTCGGATTGCGGATTGCGGAATGAAGCTGCAAGACAGCAGTAGTCCAGTTCTGCTCCGCACTCCGAATTCCGCACTCCGCAACTGTATTTGAAGGTTTCCATGACCGCTGTCCAGACTGAAGTCCTGCTCCAGACGCTCATATCCGGCATTCTGCTCGGCGGGCTCTACGCCCTGATCGGCATCGGCATGACCATCATCATGGGCGTCATGAAGATCATCAACCTCGCCCACGGCGAGCTCATGATGGTGGGCATGTACATCGCCTATGTCCTGTTCTCGCTATTTCCACATCGACCCCTATCTGTCGATCTTCATCGCCGCGCCGGCCCTGTTCCTGCTCGGCATCGGGACTCCAGAAGTATCTGATCAATCCCGGTGCTCAAGGTGGACTCCATCCTGCCCGAGAACCAGGTGATCCTCACGGTCGGCATCGGCATGGTGCTGGCGAACCTCGCGACGATCATCTTCAAGTCCGATTACCGCCAGACGCCCGTGTCCTACGGCACCAAGGCCTGGTACCTCGCCGACCTCTGGAAGAACGCGCCCATCGAGCTGTCGCTCTCCGTTGCCCTGGAGCGTCTCCTTCGTCGTCTGCCGTGGCGATCACCGCGGGTCTCTGGTTCTTCCTGACCAAAACGGACACGGGCAAGTCCATCCGCGCCACGGCCCAGGACAAGGATGCGGCGCTGCTCATGGGCGTGAACGTGGGACGGATGCGGGTGATCACCTTCGGGCTCGGGCTCGGCCCTCGTGGGCGCGGCCGGCTGCCTCTTCATCCCGATCTATTACATTTATCCCGACATCGGCGGGCAGTTCACGCTGATCGCCTTCGTCATCACCATCCTGGGCGGCCTCGGCTCCACCGTGGGGGCGATCATCGGCGGCCTGATCCTCGGTCTCTTCGAATCCCTCACCGCCACCTACATCGGCATGGGCTGGGCGCCGGTGGGACGGTTCGTCATCTTCGTCGCCGTGCTGATCTTCATTCCCGGCGGCGTGGCATCGCTGCTCAAGAGCAGAAAGTTCGGGAAATAACGATCAACAGTCTTGACACTGATTTAAACTGAGTTCTATGATGAAAGTAAGCACGTGCATCGCCTCTATCATACAAATCGGCCTTATCTGTGTCCAAGGTTTTTCATGAAAAAATTTTTCCTTCATAGCGCTGGTGCTGCTGGCCCTCCTTCCCCTCCTGGGCCTGAACAGCTATCTGATGCACATCCTGATCCTGGTCATCATGTGGTCCGTGATCGGCATGGCCTGGAACCTCCTGTCGGCGGCTACTGCGGCCAGGTCTCCTTCGGCCATGCCGCCTTTTTCGGCGTCGGGGCCTACACCGCCGGGATGCTCTACAGCAAGCTCGGCATCTCGGGCTGGTGGGGCCTGCCCGCGAGCATCATCGTCGGTCACTCGTCTTCGCGCTGGTCATCGGCTACATCTGCCTGCGGCTGCGCGGCCCCTACTTCGCCCTGGCCACGCTGGCCATGGGCGTCATCCTCCGGATCGTGGCGGAGAACCTCGCGGGCTTCACCGGCGGAGATCTGGGCATCATGATCCGCGAACGAACCTGGGTCGAGAAAACCTGGTACTACTACATCATCCTGGCCATCGCCGCCGTGACCTATCTTGCTCGTCAAGAAGGTCATCGATTCCAAGCTCGGCTACTACTTCGTGGCCATCCGCGAGGACCAGGACGCGGCGGAATCCCTCGGCATCAACACCACCCTGTACAAGACCATTGCGCTCGTGCCTGAGCGCCGTGCTCACCGGCTTCGCCGGCGCCTTTTACACGAACTACATGGGCTACATCGATCCCAAGGTCGTCTTCGCGCTCCACGACATATCCATCGTCACGATCATGGTCGTCATGGTCGGCGGCGTGGCGACCTTCTGGGGGCCGATCGTGGGCGCGGTCATCATGGTGCTCCTGGCGGAGCTGATCCGGTCCATCCCGATGCTCGGCACGGCGCACCAGACGTTCTTCGGCATCCTGCTGATCGTGATCATCATCTTCCTGCCCAACGGCATCGTGGGCGACTTTCCGAAACTGAAGAAACTGGTCGGTCTCGGCACGAGGAGGCCCGTCATGAGCCTCCTCGAGGTCAAAAAGGTCTCCCGGTTCTTCGGCGGCATCGCCGCGATCAAGGACGTTTCCTTCAGCGTCGCGGAAGGGCGAGATCCTCGGGCTCATCGGTCCGAACGGCGCCGGCAAGACAACGCTGTTCAACGTCGTGAACGGATTCTATCGTCCCTCGCGCGGCGAGGTGTTTTTCAAGGGCGAGACGATCTCCGGCCTGCAAGCCGCACCAGATCTGCAAACGCGGCATGGCCAGGACCTTCCAGGTCGTGAAGCCGCTCCAGCGCATGACCGTGCTCGACAACGTCATCGCGTCGGCATTTCTTCGTGCGAAGGACAAGACGCGAGGCCGAGGAGATCGCGCGCGGAGATCCTCGAGTTCACCGGCCTGTATGACGACCGGGACGTGATATCGAAGGGCCTGCCGCTCGGGAAGCGCAAAGCGGCTCGAGATCGCCCGGGCGCTGGCAACGCAGCCCGACGATCCTGCTCCTTGACGAATCCTTCGCCGGCCTGAACCCGTCGGAGCTGGACGAGTCCATCGGCATCATCCGCAAGATCAAGGAACGGGGCATCACGATCATGATCATCGAGCACCACATGAAGGTGATCATGTCCATATCCGACCGGATCGTGGTCCTGAACTACGGGGAGAAGATCGCCGAGGGCACCCCGCTGGAGATCCGGAACAATCCCCTGGTCATCGAGGCGTATCTGGGAGAGGCGCAGAGTGCTTGAGGTCCGGAACATAGACGTATTCTACGGCGACGTCCAGGTGCTCTGGGACGTTTCCTTTGAGGTGAAACAGGGCGAGGTCGTCGCGCTCATCGGCGCGAACGGCGCGGGCAAATCGACGACCCTCAAGACCATCTCCGGGCTTCTCCGGCCCCGCAAGGGCGGGATGATCGTTCAACGACACACCGATCCACACCGTCGAGCCATTCAGGCTCATCGAGCTGGGCATCGCCCACTGCCCCGAGGCGCGGCGGCTCTTTGTCGAGATGACCGTCGAGGAGAACCTCGACATGGGCTCGCTCCGGGGCGAGGCGAGGCAGCAGCGCGAGAAGACCAAGGAGATGGTATTCGGCCTCTTTCCCCGGCTCAGGGAGCGCAGAAGACAGCCTGCCGGGACGCTGTCCGGCGGCGAGCAGCAGATGGTGGCGATCGGCAGAGGGCTGATGGCGATGCCGAAGCTCATCATGTTCGATGAGCCATCGCTGGGGCTGGCGCCGATCCTGGTGCGGGAGATCTTCGACGTCATCAAAAAGATCCGGGAGCAAGGGACCACGGTCCTGATCGTGGAGCAGAATGTGAAGCAGACCCTGGCGATCGCCGACCGCGCCTATGTGCTGGAAAGCGGCAGGGTGGTGATGCAGGGAACCGGTGCGGCCTTGCTGAACGATGAACATGTAAAGACGGCGTATCTGGGTGTATAGCCGGACACATGGCGCCCGGAAAGCTCAAGCACCAAATGACAAATCTCAAATAAACTCCAAACTCCCATCACCCAATTGAAACTTTGGTCATTGGATATTATTTGGGTTTAAGATTTCGGATTTGAAATTTGTATTACCCCGGAGGTAGCCATGTACGTTTCCGACTGGATGACGAAAAAGGTCTTTACCGTAGAGCCCGACGATTATCTCTCCATGCTTTATCGGTGATGAAGGAAAAGGGCGTCAAGCACCTCCTGTTGTCAAGGGCAGCAGCTGAAAGGCATCGTCTCGGACCGGGACATCAAGGAGTACAGCCCTTCAAAGGCCACATCCCTCGACATCTACGAACTCCACTATCTCCTGGCAAATACCAGGATCAAGGAGATCATGAGTACAAAGGTCGTAACCACTACCTCCGAAACACCCGTCGAAGAAGCCGCCATGATCATGCTGGACCAGAATATCGGCTGCCTCCCGGTGCAGGATAACGGGAACCTCGTCGGCATCATTTCCGACAAGGACATCTTTCACGCCCTGGTGGATATCACCGGGGTCAGACATGGCGGCAACCGGGTCTGCGTGACGATCGAGGACAGGCCGGGCTCCATAAGGGAAGTTGCAGACATCATCCGAGAATACGGCTTCCACCTCCAGGGGATACTCACCTCCTACGAGGGAGTGAAGGACGGTTATCGAAAGGTGGTCATCAGAACAAGTGGTAAGGGAGATTTCACCGGTCTCAAATCGAAGATCGAGGGTGCTTTCAAGACCTGCCAGATCAGCAAGGGATAGCAGCGAGAAGGTCATCAGCACCGGCTTATGCCCGTTCAGGCAAGATGTACGGGCAGGTATCGATCAAAACAACGCTAGGAGGAGGTTATAACGCTGGATTTCTTCCTTATCGGAGAAGGGGTGCAGCTTGCGAAAAAAGGGGTGGCCAAAACCATATCAATGGAGCTGGAAGGCAAGCAGGTCAATGTGGGTGAACTGCTGGAAATGATCAGTGAGTTTGGGGTGAAATTTTACGTCTGCCACGCATTCATGCCGGACTTTGGTGTTACAAAAGAAGATCTTATCGAAAATGCAGAAGTAAAGTCGAGTTCATATCTCGGCGAACTGCTCCTGCATGGCTACATCCCTTTTTCGCTTGCCATGTAATAATCGAAAGCTCCCTCAAGGCTTTTTCTGATGCGTCTTTTTCCTGCATGGAAGGATCGTCCGGATCAGCTGTAATACGTGATGTTGCTCTCCATTATAACAACCTGCTCTATATGTAAAAAAGCCGGGAATCACAATCCCGGCTTTTATCTTTTTTGCGTCCTCTCCGGCTAGAACATTGCCTCTTCACGCCGCTTTCTTCACGCTCCGTACGACGAACCTCTTTTCTAGGACTGCAAGCTTTTCCATGATCCCCGTGTACTCAAGCTCGTTCATGGGCAGCATGGCCGCTCCGAAGAACCCCTGCCTTCTCATATCCATGGCCTTGTCCGCCACATGGTCCCTCACCCGGTCCCAAAAAGGATGGTCAAAGGCATCGATGGTTTCGGTGAGTTTGCCGTCGCGCGTGCAAAACGTCGCACAGCTCACGATCGGCGGACCATCGAAGTAACTGATCGTCGTGTTCAGCTTCACCGGCATTATCGGCATGTTGTGGGACCCGCGCATACAGCCCGCCACAAAATGACCGACCGCAAAAGGCTGCAGCACTTCACCGGTAGCGGGAAAATCCATCTGGGTCCGGACCAGCATCACCGGGTCGTCCTTGCCCGTGTACTTTCCGGCGATGTTGTGCAGCCGGGATGTTGCCACGGAAACAGCCTGTGTTCCCGCAGCGCGTGACCAGATCGACTCCACCACATAGCGCTCCGGGTCGCGAAGCAGTGTTGCGATGTCATAGAGATCTTCGGGCGCGTTCAGCTCGATGACCGAGTCGCCTTCGGTATGGTTCACGTCCATGATCACGAACTTGAAGCCCTTTGCCAGCTTGGGTGAAAGCATCAGCCCCGGTGTGTTCATGGCATCTGCGAACGCGAGATAGAGCGGGAAGTTGTATGCGCCGGGATCGGTCTTGTCAGCCGCGAAGAACATGAACGGTTCGCCTGGTCGCTCCTCGAACTCCATCTCAGTCACCGCCGGCCCCATGCCGTGAACATTCCCGGAAAAGGCGTCCTTCAGCAGGTCCTGACCGGCGCCGTAGAGACCTTGTGATTTCGCTACCACGGTCCCGGCTACGAAGGCGTCCCAGGCAAGCTTATGGACCTGCTCGTTCCCCTCGCCCAGTCTATGCGTCATGAGGATCGCCACGTCATCGCCGGTGAAGCTCACATAGTTATCGATCAGAAATCCCTTCCCTTTTTCCTGCACGTGTTTTTTCACCGTATCAAGAAGCTTTGCCGACGGCGCGATGTGACCTCCAACGGAACCGATATCAGCTTTGATGACACTTACCGTGATCTTCATAGCAGACCTCCTTCCCAGATGGGTTATAGGGTAAAAATATTATACACAGATGCACAGAGAGAACAGAGACATTACGATTTTTCAAAATAGCATATGCGTTCTGTGTTCCTTCCCCCTCAGAATCCGTCATCCCCGGGTGTCCCGAGCCTGCCGCCTGTAGTGAGCGACTCGACTGAGCTCGCCGAAGTCTTGTCGAACCTGTCGAAGGATCGGGATAAGGTGTTGATCTCTCTGAAAAAAACTGATTCCCGCCGGCCTGGAGCGTGCCGGGGAGGCTTATCCGCCCTCGCACATGGCATGCCTTTGAAGAAAACTCCTCTCCGGATCAGTTTAACAGGACAGACAATACTCAGAATAATATTTTATCACAAAGAAATGGAATTATCGGGCGGGACAAAGTTTTGGCATGAGGTGTCAACAAAATTGGGCGCAGGCTAAATAAAGTAGGGACAGTTTAAACAAAATAATTTACTCAATATCAAATGACCGCGTTGTTTCAGCAACCTTCCAGAGGACCTCGAAATTGCAGATGATGACGTCCGGTTCGCCTGCCTTGTCCTTCATGATTTCACCCTGGGAGTCTATCGCGATAAGCAGGTCGTTGGGTTTTAAGAGCGACCCGTCATATCCGGCACCGCGCAGCCGCACCTTGAACTTTTCGAGCAACAGACCGCATTGCGTGTCGTTCATGATTTTTTTTCGAACCGCCTTGACCAGGTCCACGGGTGTGAGCAACGTACCCTCGTGCTTCGACACCCATTCATCCGGGCCGTTGTAGTAGCCGCGGATCGTTATATAGTTGTGGTCCTCCGACAGGATTGGTTTGCCGTCGCTGTCCAGGATCGTTTTGTGGGACTCATACTTCCGGCGGTCGATAGACGGCTCCTCCTTTGCGCTGCCGGTCATGTAGATCGCCCGCACGTAAGCCGCATGGATGCCCTGCTCATTGAGCGCCTGGGAGATGGCGAACTCCTCAAAAGGGCTGTTGATTCCGTAGAGCCTGATCTTCTCGATCTCGTCGGCGCTGAACTTTTTGTCATCCGGGATCTCGCCGACACGGGACGTTTCCCAGACAAGATGGATGTTGTCCTTCGTGACCGTGTAATACACTTCGTTGGCTTCGGACAGGCTCAGCGACGGGGTCTTCCGCCATCGCTCCGGCAGAAAATAATCGAACAGACGCGAATTCCTGCCGACGACCCACATGCGGCCGCCGGTGCTTTCAGCACGGCCGAAGATATATGGTACACCGAAGATCTCCGTGCGGGTCAGATGCGACGGAAGCGGGATCGGATTGAACCGGTCCCGCATGTCGTCGAGATATGAGTGCCTCCTCGATGCCTTGACCTGATCCTCGTGCTCGGGTGTGCGGAACAGCAGCTCGTAATCGATGACCGAGTATTTCCCGACATTCAGCAGGTGATAGACCATGTCCACCTGCTGCGTTGCACCGGCGTCCCCGTTTCCGCCCGCCTGCACGATACGCTTGCAGTCGTCCTCATCGAGGATCACATGCTCCGGCTTCATGTCCGCCATGTGATACCCTTTTTTGCTCAGATCGACGAACGCTTTTTTCTGCATGGTCTTCAGGTGATGAACAACATCAGGGAACTCGAGCTTGAAATGCGCAAATGTCTCAATCAGGTTTTTGCCCCGGATCCATTCATAGACCAGCTTGTACTGTTTCAGGATGTCGATGTCAATGCCCGGATGACGCGCGTGGATGCGGTTGATCCTGGAGCGGGACCGTCCGCTCTGCCACAACTGCATTCGCTGCGGCGGGACATAGATCGCGAGGGGCCGCTGCACCTTGATCCATTCGAGCCGCTGGCCGATCTGCTTGTCACCCATCTCCATGACCAGGGCAAACTCCTCCCAGGGGCTGTTGAACTCGGCGCTCACGAACTCTTCGAGCGTATGGGTGTTTATGGGGACGTCTTCTCCCACGCGGCAGTTCTTCACGACCAGGTCCAGACTTGTGCCATTAACGCGCCGTGTGGGGACCCGGAACACGGAACTCGTCCCGAGCAGCCGGACACGGTGTTTCGTGAACCATCCTTCCTCGAACCAATTCTTGATTTCGAGATGCTCCTGGTGCGGCTCGGCAAACCGGGTGAGATAGAGATCTCCCCCGTCCTCGGTTTTCGTATGAAGGTATACGACGCCGAGCACGTTTACCAGGGCTTTCTGTTGGGCGGTCTTTTTCATATCGAATGTTTATAGTAAACCATGCCGCTTATAGAAGCAAGTCGGGACAGGATAAAACTTTCTTGGTTGAACGTTGTGGCTAACCGGCGCGCGAAAGGAGGCGAAGCCGACTGAAGCGCGTCCGGATGAGCCGCGTGTTAGGCCCGACCGTGTTAGATGTCGGGCCTGAGCTTACTCGTGCCTGACTATATCGACCGAGATCTCCACTGCCGGAATCGTTCCTCTGTTCTCAAGCCAGTGCGTGGTGTTCCTATCCTCGGGCCAGCCCACTCCCGGCCCATAGTCCGTAGCGACTCCATTTCGATGGTCAGTGATCGTTCCTTGCAGTATGTAGACGGTGCCTGGTCTGTCTTTATGGTCGTGAATCGGGCCGAAGACGCCTCCAGGCTCGATGGTCACCATACGCATTCGAAGTTGGCGCCCTGCCATACCCTCGATCTCAGGGCCAAGGTCAACCGTTGCAAGTAACTTCACCGTAACACCTTTCGTCTCAGGTGCCACCTGTTCGTTGCTCATCGAGCTCTCCTCTCTGTACTTCCAGGGCCTAACCAGTTGTTATTGAACGGAAACCGTCCGTAAAACCGAAAGTCCGATATTAGTGGGATGGATCCCCGAGACAATATCACAGTGAACACAACTCGTGGCAGCATTATGAATATATTCGTTGACTGCTTAATTGTCAAAGGGTTTTAATACTATTGCAAGGTAAGAAAATGCCCTCTTCCCGAGAAGGGAGAGGGCATGACAATATTTCCCGACTGAGTGGTGAGGGAGAAATTACGGTTCATTCGTATAAAAGTTGAAGGACGAGAAATATCACTAAGAACTGGATTCCCGCTTTCGCGGGAATGACTATAAAACAAGCAGTTAGGAATGTCATCCCCGTGAAAACGGGGATCCAGAGGTTCTTTTCAACTTGAATACGAATGAGGCGAAATTAAACTACCCAAGCCGCTTCCTGAACTCCTCAAGCTGCTTTTTGAGTCGCACGGGAAGACGGCTGCCGAACAGCGCGAAGTGCTGCTCGATTTCCGGGATCTCCATACGCAATGCCGCCAGGTCAACAGCCATGAGCGCCGTCATGGTCTCCGTCGGGATGTCTAGACCCGCGAGGTCCAGATCTCCGTCCTTCGGCATCAGGCCGATGGGCGTTTCCCTGGCGCCGACCTTGCCGTCCACGCGCTCGCACATCCACTTGAGCACCCGGCTGTTGTCGCTGAACCCGGGCCACAGGAACCTTCCTTCCGGGCTCTTCCGGAACCAGTTGACGTAGAATATCCTGGGCGCCTTGGCACCAAGTCGATCGCCCATGGCAAGCCAGTGCTGGAAATAGTCTCCCATGTGATAGGCCAAAAAGGGTTTCATGGCAAAGGGATCTCGTCGCAAATTGCCGACCGCTCCGATGTTCGCGGACGTGGTCTCGGACGCCGCGATTGCACCAAGGAACACGCCATGGTCCCAGGAAAACGCCTCGGTGACAAGAGGTACAACGCTGCTTCTGCGGCCGCCGAAAATAAAGATGTCAATGGGAACACCCTCGGGGTTCTCCCAATCAGGACAGATGACCGGGCATTGCGATGCAGGCGCTGTAAATCGCGCATTCGGATGGGCGGCATCTTCCTTGCTCGTAGGCGGCCAGTCGCGGCCCTTCCAGTCAATAAGATGCGACGGCAATTCATCGGTCATGCCCTCCCACCAGACATCGCCGTCATCGGTGAGCGCGCAGTTCGTGAAGATGATGTTCTTCTTCAGCGTGTCCATGGCCATGGGATTCGTGTCATAGGACGTTCCAGGCGCAACGCCGAAAAAGCCGCTCTCGGGGTTGATGGCATGAAGCCTGCCGTCGCCCCGCACCTTCATCCACGCGATGTCGTCGCCGATGCATTCGCACTTCCATCCTTTGATCGACGGCACCATCATGGAGAGGTTCGTCTTGCCGCACGCCGAGGGGAACGCAGCCGCAATGTGATAGCGCCTGCCTTCGGGACTGATCAACCGCAGGATCAGCATGTGCTCCGCCATCCAGCCTTCTTTTCTCGCCATGTTCGAGGCGATCCGGAGCGCGAGGCACTTCTTCCCGAGCAGGGCGTTGCCGCCGTACCCGGAACCGTAGGACCAGATCAGGTTCTCCTCGGGAAAATGGCTGATATATTTCTTCTCGATCGGCGCGCACGGCCACACGGAATCCTTCTGGCCGGGAGCAAGGGGCGCGCCAATCGAATGAAGACAGGGAATGAACTCCCCGTTTTCGCCAAGCACCTCGAGCACCCTGGTGCCGACGCGGGTCATGATGTGCATATTGCAGACAACATACGGGCTGTCGGTCAGTTCGACCCCGATCTTCGAAATGGGAGAGCCGATGGGCCCCATGGAAAACGGGATGACGAACATCGTACGCCCCTTCATGCAGCCCCGGTAAAATCCGCGCATGGTCTTCTTGAGCTCGTCCGGGTGGACCCAGTTGTTGGTGGGGCCGGCCTCTTCCGAAGAGTGTGTGCTGATGTAGGTGCGGTCCTCCACACGGGCCACATCGCTGGGATCGGTACGGAACAAATGGCTGTTGGGCCGTTTCTTGAGCGGGATCGCCATGCCGCGTTGCTGCATGAGCGACATCATCCGGTCATACTCATCCTTCGATCCGTCGCACCAGGTGATCGAATCAGGTTGACAGAGATCGGCAACCTCCTTCACCCAGGCGTTCAGTTTTTCGTGCCCTGCTCCATTCTTCATAGTGAATCTCCTCGATATCATGATCGTTTTCCGGCCCGCTCTCCGGATAGCCGCGGGCCGTCTTCACCCGTTCAAGGTTGGTGTCATTGAACAGGTATTATGCATAATCAATGAAAAAAGTAAAGGGACAACCGGATCTGAATAAAAAAAAGCCCCGCACGAGAACGGGGCCGAAGAAACCTGTTAAGAACATCCCCTGCTCAGCGCTGAATGCTCGCGTTTTCCATGATCACCCCATATTTATATCCGGCGCCGAAGTCTTTATCTTTATAGATCGTGCCCTTCATCGTCACAATGTCTCCGACTGCCGGCAGGTCCTGTGATGTCGTGACCAGTTTGTTGGTTTGAGTGGCAGTATCACCCGTGCCGTCCTTCAAATGGATCCAGTTCTTGCCCATGATGCCCGCAGAAACCTTGACTACCTTTCCCTTGACCACAGCGGTTTTCTCGTTCAGTGTTGCCGCTTTTTCATAGATTTCGCCCACCGTATAGGCATCGGGACCCGAGGCCTTGTCAACGCTGATCTTCTCGTTCGCCATCGGAGGCGCGACCGGTTTGTCACCATGCTGCGAACTTGACGGCTTATTGGCAGCCACCGACCCCGGTTGAGAGGCAAGACCAGGGGAGAAGATGATGCTTTCAAATGTCCGATTGAGCGTTTTGCTTGTGAAGTTCCTCATCTCTGCGCCAGGCTGGTACGTCACCTTCTGCCCGACTTTGACCTTAGTCACCGGTATGGCAACCCAGGTCTTCTTCCCATTCTTCTCAACAACAGAGATGTAGGTGTAACCGCCGGCATTCATAGTCTCCACCACCTTGCCCGAAAGGGAAGAGGAATTAAGAGCAGCCCCTGCTTTTTCCACCTTTTTTTCCGGCGGCGGTACGGGTGAAGGTTTATCCGTCACAGCAAAAGCAGAGACGGCAGATAAGATCATCGAGGAGATAATTACCGCTGGTACTGCATGTCCAAAAAATCGTTTCATTTTTTCGCTCCCTGTAATTGAGGTTGATTTGATTCAGGCCTTTGTCGGGTGAATCATGATATAAGCAATAGGCACCTTACCGCTTTTGGCGCAAATAATCAAGCGGGTTTTTCGATAGCCGGCTTCTCCCGGCGAAACGTATTGCACAAGGAATACGCAGGCACCCATGAAATCAATTCGTGCCATACATCAATTTCGTGATATTCGTGATACTGCCTTGATACTTTTCTCGCCTTGGGTGCGTTCGATCAGAGCTTGTACCCGATCCTTCGCAGAAATTCCTTCCGCTGCGTCTTGTCAGCCGGCGTTTCCACTCCCTTAGGGGAGAAACCATCGATCACGCCAAGTATGCCCTTGCCCTGGGGAGACGCTGCAACTACCACTTCGAGCGGGTTCGCCGTGGCGCAAAAGATGCGGCAGACCTCGGGACAGTTCTTGATCGGGGTGAGGACATTGACGGGGAATGCGTTCTTGAGATAGATGCAGAAGACATGGCCCGCACCAATGGATTGGAGCGTTTTCACGCAGGAAGTGATAAGTTCCTCGTCGTTCCCTTCCGTGCGGATGAGGCAGGGACCCGACGCCTCGGTAAAGGCAATGCCGAACTTCGCCTGTGGGACGGTCGTGACGATGATCTCATACAGGTCTTCTGCGGTCTTGATGAAGTGGGTCTGACCGAGGATGATATTGCAGCCTTCGGGAATATCAACTTTTACGATATGCCTGTCCATATGCGCACCTCCCTGCTCGGATTGATAACAGATCGGTTATGATTCGAGAGAAAGAATTGACACGCAATGGAAGAGGGTCGAATGCGGAATCCTGCGTGCGATCAGAGCGGGTTCTTGTTCAGCACCGCGGATTCAGTGCCGTTTTGGAGCAATTCAAGCATACGGGCCAGGGATTCTTCGTGGAGTTCCTGAATGAGTTCCTTGTCCACTCCCCGCTTTCTCTTCTTGTTCAGGAACGAAAGAAAGACCATGCTTTTGTAGATCCGCTTGTTGGTCTTGAAGGAAAAAATGTAACTGTCCAGCGAGTTTTCGAGCAGCAGATCGCTCCGCTTCCGGACCGCCTTACTGATCATGACGGTCTGGAGCCAGTAGGTCTTATCGATCAGGCTGTCAGCCTTCATCTCGACCCACGTATGTCCCATGTTCCCCTTCTCATCCGTCAGGGTCTCATGGGCCACGGTATCGGCGGCAAGATGGGACAGATAGCCGTAGGCAAACGCCCGCTCGGGCCAGGTCTTTGCCTGGTCCAGCAGCTTCAGACCCACATCCCAGGAGTGTGAACTCTTGTCGTCGGGGAGATATTTTTTGCCGAGGATGATATCGGCCATGAGGTTGCCGTAGAGGAAATCCTGACGGTGTTTTTTGAGAAGCGCGAGTATGCCGGCAGGGATGAGCGGCGCACAGTTCAGCAGCTCATTGCCGAGATACATATGGGTCAGGGGACCCCAGGCAAAAGCAAAAGAAGGAATAAGAATGAAACCGGCTGCAAGGAATAAAATAAATGACATGTGCTCTTTTTCTGGCTCGTATAAAAAAATGACCGGAACAACAAACCTAAACATAATAACTCTTCTGTACCCTCTACGTCAATACAAAATTTACATCAAAACAGTTTCTCATAGGTGCGGATATGTCCATGTCAACACAAGTTGCTGAGATTGCATCCGAAGCCTGGATACGTTGGTTCGGTTAAAATCTCTTTTATATCACGATGCGATTACTTGCACCCTGCGCAGGATGAGGAAGAACAGCCGCCGCAGCCGGAACTTCTGCCGGAAGAAGCTGATGACGAACTGCCTGAAGACCTGCCCATGCCGAAGCGTGACACGAGCTTCTCCGTCTTCTTAGAGCCGCACTTTTCGCAGGATGACTTCTGGATGTGATCCGAAGACAAGCTTCTCGAAATCAGCGTTGCAGTTATTGCAGTGATATTCGTAGATGGGCATAGTATTATTTTAATCCTAAAAAAACGTTTAGGCCCCGAAAAATCGGAATTTACCCTTATGATAAGCGCTTCTTCCAGCAGCTGTACCGGGTGCACCACTCCAATCTCCGAACCATGCCGCTTCAGCGCATCAGTAATCTGCATACAACAGCCCGGACAGCCCGTGGCTACTACCGCAGCGCGGGTCGCGATAATATTGTTTACTTTGTCCACGGCAATACCATCGGAAAGCTCCCGGTGGGTTATCCGCATCACCCCGCCAAACCCGCAGCAGCGGTCCGGGTCCTTCATCTCCGCGAGGGTAAGGCCGGGTATGGTCTGAAGCAGGTCTCGCACGGTCCGCGATAGTCCTTGACCTCTGCCGAGGTGGCATGGGTCATGAACGGTTACGCTCTTGCTGACCGGGTTGAGCTTGATCCCTGCGATCCGGCCAGCAAGAAACTCATGGATGTCGAGCACAACCGGCGCCTTCGCACCGGGCTGAAGCAGTTTAGGGTAATCCTTTTTAAACGTCAGGCCGCAAGAGGCGCAGGAGGTGATGATTGCTTCCACCTCAAGCGCTTCGAAGAGCGCGGCGTTATGCGCGGCAAGCTCTTGCGCTGCCTGTCGGTCGCCGAGCGAAAGAAGCGGCCTGCCGCAGCATTTCAGGTCGTCGGGCACGATCACGTCATATCCGATCGTATTCACCACGCGTATCGTCGCGGCTCCAATGTCATGCTGAACATGCCCAATCGCACACCCCGGGAAAAAAGCAACCCTGCCGCGTCTCCCGGTTTTCTTTGAACTTTGAACGAAGCCTGCCCTCGAATGTTTTAATCGCGGTAACCTTGAACTTTTTCTCCGTCCCGGTGCCCCCTCTGAACCCTGGACCCTGTCCCCCGGACCTTGCCTTGAATAATGAAGTGCAACCGGGGCAAACCGGGCGGCAACGCGAAACAGTGCGGGCCGTTTCACCATGCCGGCGATGAGGCTGCTGACGATACCCCTGCCGGAATCCGCGACCACCTGCTCTTTTGCAGCCTGGATGATCTCCGTCACCGGCACGTTGCTCGGGCAGGCCGCCTCGCAGGCCAGGCATGTCGTGCATGTCGCAAGACGTTCTTTATATATCCCGGAGACCGCAAGCCGTCCGTTTAATACCGCGTGAATGAGTGCCATCCTGCCTCGCGCCGAGTAGGATTCGTTTCGTTCATGCAGATACGTTGGACAGACCCCGGCGCAGGACCCGCACTTTACGCAGTGTGCGATCTCCTCCCGGTAGGTCTGGAGAAGCGGGTACCGCGGGGTCGTTTCAGGCCGGATGCGCTTCATGGCAGGATCGTTACCGGGGTGCCGAGCGACACCACGCGGTAAACCTCGTCTACATCGGCGTTGTCGAGGGCGATGCAACCGTCGGTCCAGTTTATATCGGCGGACAGTCGACGCGCATCCTCGGCACCGAGCATTCTGCCATGGATACCCACGGCCCCGCCGAGCCGCGTCTCCCACGGCGGCAACGACCGTTCCTCGATCGCCTTCTTGATCATCGCATACTCATCCGGAGCGATCATCCCGGAGCGGAGCCCCTCTTCCGCATGTTTCAAACCCGGATAGCTGAGGCCCATGAACTTGTAGAACCGCTTGCTGTGGTTCTTGGTACAAATATAGAACTCCCCTTCCGGCGTCCGCCGGTCGCCCATCCTTTGTTTATCGCCGTCCCCATAGCCCCTGCCGAATACGGACTGGTACGTCTTGACGGGAGTCTCACCCTTGTAGAGGATCATGGTATATCTCGATTTTTGGATAACAAGCTTGACGGTGCCGTCAAGTGAGGAAAGCAGTGTTTCAAAGGCATCCGTATGGCGGGCGGGCGTCTCAGGCAGCGGCGAAATGCAGGTCAGCAGCAGGAACGCGGCAAGGGGTATGAGTACACGGCTGCTATTTCTCTGATTCAGCGCCATTCGTCTGCCCGCGGTCACGCGCGGTTCTTTTCCTCGTACTGTCTGGCACAGGCCTCGCTGCAGAAGTAAGTAAGCGTGCCCCGAATGCGCCGTGCAACGGCGCGGTTCTTTACCACATAGGTACGGCATTCAGGATCAAGGACCATTTCATCTCCTATGACCCGCCTGCTGCGCTGTTTTTCATCATCGTGGTAGGACTTGACCGCCGACCGGACCACGGTCTTGACCGCGAAATAGATCACAAAAATGGCGAGGAAAAACAGCAAGCCCCTCATCGTGGAGACTCCTTGTTGTGCGCTTTTTTCAATGTCATAGTCGTGGACCTCAATGCCTGAAATGCCGCATCCCGGTCATGACCATGGCAATGCCGTGCTCGTTCGCCGCCTTGATCACCTCTTCGTCCTTGAGCGACCCGCCGGGCTGGATGACAGCGGTGACGCCAGCCTTCGCCGCCTCGTCGAGTCCGTCGCGGAAGGGGAAGAAGGCGTCCGAGGCAAGCACGGTCCCCGTAAGCGGGAACTGCGCCTTCATCACGGCGATACGCACCGAATCAAGACGGCTCATCTGGCCGGCCCCGATGCCGATGGTCCGGTCATTTGTGGTAAAGATGATGGCATTCGACTTCACATGTTTGCAGACCTTCCAGGCGAAGGCAAGGGCTTCGTATTCGTCATCAGTGGGTTTCCGCGCGGTCGCGATGGTCAGTTTCCTGATGTCTGTGATCCGGCCGAGGTCGCGGTCCTGATAGATAAGCCCGCCCACGATTTTTTTCATATCCATGCCCTCGGGCTCGCCCGTCACCGTGGGACCGACGTCGAGCAGCCTCAGGTCCTTTTTCCGCCTGAGTTCTTCGAGTGCGTCAGGCGCGTACTCGGGCGCAACCACCACTTCCACGAAGGTGGACGTGAGTTCTTTTGCCGTATCAAAATCCACCATGCGGTTAAAGGCGATCACCCCGCCGAAGGCCGCGACCGGGTCGCAATCACGCGCCTTACGATAGGCCTCCACGGGCGTTGCTGCCGTGGCCACGCCGCAGGGATTGTTGTGCTTCACGATGATCGCTGCGGTCTGGTCGTATTCCTTCGCAAGCTCGAGCGCGCTGTTCGCATCAAGGAAATTGTTAAAGGACATCTCTTTACCCTGCAGCTGTCTCGCATGGGCAACGCACGGCTCCCTGCGCCCGAATTCCCTGTAGAACGCCCCCTGCTGATGGGGATTCTCGCCGTAGCGCAGGTTCTGCACCTTCTCAAGCTGAAGCGTGAGGATATTGGGGAATCGGGTCTTCTCGTCTGCCGGCACCTGGCTGTCGAGCCAGGCCGAGATCGCGCTATCGTAGCGGGCGGTATGGAGAAAGACCGTGCGGCAAAGCTCAAAGCGGGTCTTTGCCGAGACCTCGCCGTGCTTCTGAAGCTCTTCGAGCACGCGGTCGTAGTCGCGGGGCGACACCACCACGGCCACGTCGGTGTAATTCTTGGCCGCGGAACGCAGCATGGTCGGGCCGCCGATATCGATGTTCTCGATCGCGTCCTCGAGGGTGCACCCCGGTTTAGCCACCGTCTGCTCAAAGGGGTAGAGGTTCACGACCACAAGATCGATGGGCTCGATGCCGTGCTGTTTCATCTGTCTCACATGCTCGGGATTGCCGCGCCTGCCGAGGATCCCGCCATGCACCTTGGGATGCAGGGTCTTGACCCTGCCGTCGAGCATCTCGGGGAATCCCGTGAACTCTGAAACATCCTTGACCTTGACGCCGGCATCGCGGAGCATCTTTGCCGTCCCCCCTGTGGACAGGATCTCAATGCCGAGTTTCTCGATCCCCTTGGCGAAATCGAGAATGCCTTCCTTGTGTGAAACACTGATGAGTGCGCGCGTCACTTTGGCCACCGGGTGAACCTCCAGGATAAAGATTGACAGGAAACCGCAGCAGAACGTGCAGAATTGTAACCGATAGGGCGATGAAAGTCAATTTATGGTGAACTCGTAAAGCGGGCTTTCACCACAGAGGCATGGAGGGCACAAAGAATAAATCCTTTGGCTTCAACCTGCTTCCCTCCGTGACTCAGTGTCTCCGTGGTGAATTTTGTCTATTTGTTATGGATTATAACCCTTCTCTTATTTCACCAGACCCGTCCGGAAGGCATCGAGCCACCTGATATGGCTTTTCTCCTCGTTGATGACCTCGTCGACCACTTCCTTCTCTTTTACGAGGGACCTGAGCTCATAAAAGTAGAGGAGCGTCTCTTTTTCGAAACCCAGCGCAAACGTAACGGCATCCTGTACGGTCTTCAACTGGTCCATGGACGGAAGGGCCTTTCCCCTGCCGAGGAAGAATTCGGATTCGACAAAGGCCCGCATATAATTGCTCACCTCTTCCCACTCGACCGGCTCGGCCCCCTGCTTCGCGACCTTCGCTTTTAGATCGGTAAAGGTCTTCTCGTGCACTTTTTCCTTTGACGCCAGGGTGCTAAACAGCTTGACCAGGCCGTCGTCCTTTTTGAACTTCTCCGCCATGTTCGTATAGAACTGGTACCCGAGCGTTTCCGTTCGTACTGCCATCTCCATGATCTCATTGATCGAATATTTATTCATGCCTGTCTCCCTTATAAACAAATAGATGATGTCCGTTGCATACTGTCTACCGCGGCGCCTGAAAATAATAGCGTGTTACCGTGAAGGTGTCAATCGAATTTTATTCCGTTCATGGCGGCTTTCCTGTCGAGCCCCGAACACGTCGACTCAGAGGCTGTGGTGCAGAAACACGAGGCCGGCATGCCAATCAAAAAGCTGCCAATACCCCGGCTCTGCCTGCCGCTGTTTCGTGGTTGACAAGTACGCTCTGTTTTGCTACATTTGCGCGGGACTTGGAACGTAAGGGTCAGAAGCAGTACGAGAACAAAATATCGAGCGATCAGGAGGCGATCATGGGAGAAAAGCTTGCAATAGTCATCGGCGGGGGTCCGGCACCGGGGATTAACGGGGTGATCGCCGCGGTCACCTTCGAGGCCATCAAGGAGGGACTGGAGGTCATCGGCATCTATGATGGATTCAAGTGGCTTTCCAAGGGGGACACGGCGCATACCATCCGTCTTGATAAGGGGGAGATCTCGCGCATTCATCTTCGCGGCGGGTCGATCCTGCGCACGTCGCGCGACAACCCGACGAAAAGCCCCGAAAAGATGGCCAACGTGGTCAGGTCCCTGAACAACCTCGGGGTCAGGTATCTGGTTACCATCGGTGGAGACGACACGGCCTTCACATCCACCCGGGTTGAGAAGGAAGCGGGCGGCAAGATATCGGTCTGCCATGTGCCCAAGACCATTGACAACGATCTTCCGCTTCCGCACGGCATCCCGACCTTCGGGTTTGAGACCGCGCGTCAGCTTGGGACGCAACTGGTCGAAAACATTATGGAGGATGCCCGCACCGCCAGCAGGTGGTATTTCGTGATCGCCATGGGCCGCTCGGCCGGGTTTCTGGCGCTCGGCATGGGCATGGGCGCCGGCGCAACACTTACCCTGATCCCGGAGGAACTGGGTGATAAAATATCATTGAACAAGGTGGTCGCCATTCTCTCCGGCGCAATCATCAAGCGTCTTGATTACGGGAGGAACCATGGCGTAGCGGTGATCGCCGAAGGCGTGGCCACGCGGTTCGATCCGGAAGAGCTGACCTTCCTCAAAGACGTGCCGCGGGACGATCATGGCAACATCCGCCTGGCCGAGATCCCGCTCGGCGACATGCTGAAGCAGCGGGTGATGGCGGATCTGGAAACACTGGGAATCAAGACCACCGTAATCGCCAAGGACATCGGCTACGAGCTTCGCTGTCATCCGCCCATCTCCTACGACCGTGAATACTCGCGTTACCTGGGCTACAGCGCGGTGAAGTTCCTCACCTCGGGCGGCAGCGGCGCCATGATCATGCTGAAGGACGGCAAATGCCTCCCGATCAAATTCGCTGACCTTATAGACCCCAAGACCGGTAAAACGCGCATCCGCATCGTGGACATCAATTCCGATGACTACCACATGGCACGTCGATACATGATCCGTCTTGAAAAGGAAGATATGGAGGGCGAGAAGCTTAAAAAACTTGCGGCAACGGCGAAAATGAGTCCCGAGGATTTCAAAAGAAAGTTCGCGGTGGCGGTGGAATAGATGGTTCAGTGAAACGTGAATCGTGAACGTGAGAAGTCGGCAAAAGGTATTCCCGATTACATTATAACGTTTCACCCTTCACGATTCACGTTCTTACAGCGGAATTCTCTTCTCCCGGGCGATGTTTCTGAGGACGATCATGGCATTGTGCAGGCGCTGAAGCTTCATGTTCCGTGTTCTCAGGACAGCCTGATCGGTAAAGTCCGTCTTTTCATTCCTCGTGAGGGTAAGCGCCTTGTTCAGGTGATCGTACAGTTCCTTGACCATGTCCTTGTCGAATTTTTTCAGAAAGAGCGGATTCACCGAGACATAGCCTTCGGCCACATCGAGGGCGACCACCCTCATGCTCTTGCCTCTGAATCCGCCCTCCGCCATAATAACCGCCCCTACCTTTTTTCACCGGTTGTGATCGCTTTTTCCAGGAGTTCCTGCGTCGTGCGCAGGCCCTCGACGAGTTTCTGAATTTCCTCCTGGTCCGCGCCTTGCCGGACTTTTTCCCGGAGCGCCTCGATGGCCGCAAAAAGGTCCTGGGCGGTTTCCCGGATCAGCATCATGGGAGTTCCTGCTGTGCTCACACAACTGGCTGACTGCCGTCGCCCAGGTCCTTCAGCACGGGATCGTCCGAACCCCGCAGTCGCAGGCAAACGTTGGTATCTCCCTCCGCAAGGTGCTCGACGATCCTGCGTATCCGCTGCATGGGACCGATGAAGGTGTGGGAATACATCGTGCCGGCCATGCCGACGAAGACCAGGATGGTGATCAGCCCGATGGGGAGAAAAACGGGGAGTTGCACGATCTCGGCGAGTTTCTGGAAAACCTTCAACAGAAAGGTGTAGGCGCCCAGGACAACGATAAGAAAGATGATAAACCGGTACTGCGAGCCTGCTGCGTTCATATGGCCCGTGCCCCTGCCTAACAGTTGTCTCTTCCCGGTTTTCGGCATAACCTCTCTGCACCTTATCAAAACTGCGCTGCCTGCGTGATATTTCAGTTGGGTCACGCCGTTCGCAGTACAACCATGATTTGATTATACTGATAACGGGACGGCCGGTCAAGGTCATATTTGCCGGCTCACCGGCCTGCATGAAATACCGCTTGAAGATCGCTCGGCACTATGGTAAAGTTTCTTCATGCCGCTCTACGACTCGCATAAACGGCGTATAGACTATCTTCGGATTTCTGTCACTGACCGGTGCAACCTCTCCTGCTTCTACTGCAAGCCCCGCGCCATGATGAAGACGCTGTCCCACCACGAGATACTCTCCTATGAAGAGATCCTCCGGCTCGTGGCCCTTGCCCTGCCGCTCGGGATCTCCCGCGTACGCGTGACCGGCGGCGAACCCCTGGTCAGGCGCGGGATCGTCAATTTTATCGCATCGCTGAATACGCTCAAGGGATTACAGGACATCAGCATCACCACGAACGGGGTGTTGCTCGAGGAGATGGCGGACGGCCTTATCAAGGCAGGGAAACCGCGACTCAACATCAGCCTTGATTCGCTCAATCCGCACAAGTTCAGGGAGATCACCGGCAGCGACAATTATGAGCAGGTATGGCGCGGGATCAATCGGGCGGAGGAACTCGGATTTTCCCCGATCAAGATCAACATGGTTCCGATCAGGGGCATGAATGATGTCGAGGTGGCCGACTTTGCGCGCCTCACGCTCGACCGGAGGTTACACGTACGGTTCATCGAATACATGCCCATCGGCGCGAATCACCGCTGGCACAGGGAGGAATGCGTTCCCTCTGATGAGATCCGGGCGGTCATCGAACGCGAGGTCGGTCCGCTCAAGCCATTCGGCTCGGGGAATTCCGCGGGCCCTTCGGACAACTACCAGCTCCCCGATGCCCGCGGGGTGATCGGGTTCATCAGCCCTATCACGCGGCATTTTTGCGAGTCCTGCCGGCGCCTCCGCCTCACGGCGGATGGGAAGATCAGGCCCTGCCTGCTTTCGGACACGGAGATCGACGTGAAGTCGCCCATGAGAAGCGGGTGTGATGATAGGGAGCTGGAACGACTGTTCAGGCTCGCACTTGAGATCAAGCCGGACAGGCATTATATCAATGAAACCGGACCTGGTTGCTTCCAACGAACCATGTCGCGAATAGGGGGATGATTAAAAAGCAATCCCGAAATCCGAAAATCTAATATCTAAACAAATTTAAATTATCAAAAGCTTCAATAAACCTTCATTGATACCACTAAAATAGAGTTTAGAATTTCGAAATTCGTATTTCGTATTTGACAAAACCTATGTCTAAACTTACTCATTTCGATAAAGAAGGCGCCGCGCGAATGGTCGACGTTACCGCCAAAGATGAAACAGCCCGGGAGGCTGTGGCAGAAGGCCGCGTCTTCATGCAACCCGAAACGCTTGCGCTTATCCTCGACCGCAAGGTCGTCAAAGGAGATGTTTTTTCAGTGGCGCGCATTGCAGGCATCATGGCCGCAAAAAGAACTCCCGAATTCATTCCCCTCTGCCATCCGCTGAACGTCTCGTCCGTCAACATCGACTTCGAACCGGACAAGGAACGATCCAGCGTCCTGGTCCGCGCTACGGTCAGGATCTTTGCGCGGACCGGTGTGGAGATGGAGGCGCTCACTGCCGTCGCCGTAGCGGGCCTCACGGTCTACGACATGTGCAAGTCAACGGATCGCACCATGACCATTTCCGACATCCGGCTGATGAAGAAATCCGGCGGCAAGACAGGGACCTTTGAAAGAGTAAAATAACAAGTTCTTGTTGATAACCCATCTGAATGATTCAGTTTCCCAAGCATTGTTGATTGCTCTTCTTTATTCCAGAATATTCGTCTCTGAAAGCACATCTCCCTTTACGCCGACGATGATCTCCGTCATGGGGATCTGTCTCCCCGAGCGGTTGATCGCTTCCTTCAATACCGCCGTCATGCCGCCGCAACAGGGCACTTCCATCCTGAGGCAGGTCAACTTTCTGATCGGTGTGGTGCCGAAGATCTCTGTGAACTTTGCCAGATACTGCGTAGCGTCGTCGAGCTTGGGACAGCCGATCAGCACCTTCTTCCCGGGCAGGAACTTCTCGTGGAATCCCGGTGTGGCAAAAGCGGTGCAGTCCGCCGCCACAAGCAAGTCAGCGTCCTTCAGAAAGGGCGCTGACGTGCCGATGAGCTTGATCTGGATCGGCCACTGCGTGAGCCGGACATCCCTGTCGTTCGTTGCTGGAGCGGCCTTGATCGTGGAACAGGATGGACAATCGAGAGTATGATTAATCATGGGACACCTCCTTTTAGGTTGCTTCATTATACAGATAAGAGGGGGTCGCTTTTTATGACGCTCGTCATACTCGATATTTGCTGAAAATTGCGGATTCTTACTTCAAATCAAAACTATCAGGAGAGCCTTGGAGATGGCATGCGGAAGCAGCAGGAGGGCAAGCATGAATGAGGACAACGTTAGAGACGAAACTTGAGAAGGCGGCACTAGTTTAGGTAGCGAACCGGATTAACGGGCAGGCCGTTGACGCGGACCTCGTAATGCAGATGAGGCCCGGTGCTCGACCCGGTATCTCCGACATACGCTATTATGTCGCCGCGCTTCACATGCTGTCCCGGTTTGACATTTAACCGGGAATTGTGGCCAAAAATGGTCTTAAGACCGTAACCGTGACTGAGCTCGACCATATCACCATAGCTGGCTTCAGAACCTGCCTTGATAACCACGCCATCAGCAGTTGCGAACACCGGGGTGCCGATTTCGGCCGCGATGTCCATACCTGCGTGAAATTGCATCTTGCCGGTGATCGGCGAGATTCTGCTGCCGAACGGAGAAGTGACCCATCCGCGGACCGGCCAGTCTGCAGGAGTCGATGCATAGAGCGAACGTTTGTCCTCAAAGTATTCGATCAGGGTCTGGAGGCTCGTCTCTTGCTTCGAGGCCGCCCCCTGAAGCTGTGTCAATTCCTGATGCATTTCTTTGAACGTCTCGTCCTGTTTCTTTTCACCGATTGCTACAAGGTTCTGAAGTCCGAGTTCATCCGGACCCCCGATCCCGAGGAACTGCTGTGCTCTATCGCGCGGCCCGAGACTTACGGCTTGCCGCAGTTTTGTGTCCAAGTCGCGGATCAGGAACATCTGGCGTTTAAAATCGATCAAGTTGAGGGCAAAGTTCTGGACCTGGGCTTTCTGCTGCATAAGCTCCTCGCGCACGAACTGCAGTTCTCGCTCTCTCCCCTTGAGGTCATGAAATTTATAAATAAATAAGACTGACAGGACAAGTACTATGGCAAGGGAGACAATTACCGACTTGATAGCTGATTTGGAAATGTGAAAAGACCTGACGCGTGCATGGGGACCGGGCAGGAATATAAGGGTATAATATTCTTTGTTCCCGTGTCTTTTTTGAATTCTTGGCCCCCATGCTTCCTCCAATGGCAAATAACCATTAAAGCGTAGCACAAAATATTTGGTATTGTCAAACTGATTCTACTTTTTTAAAAATTTTACGCTGAAGCGAAGTCACTGACCCGAGTAATACAATAGTCTGACAAACGATATTCTTCACGCGTTTATCCCGAGCGAGAAGAACGAGATTTTTCACGCTACTCGGAATAACAAAAATGTGTTTCCCGCTTTTTAAGAGACCATCAATCCTATTTTCCTGTCCAAGGCTTGTCCTACCCGGGATTATTCCTTTTCCTTTTGCTCCATCTTCATTTTCATCAAAACTCCCAGCGTCCCAAAGTTTTCCGTTTAAAAGCCACCTGTGCAAGGCGCTATAGAAGGCAAGATTTAAATTTGTTCAAATAAGCCGGATTCCCCTTGAACCGTAGCCTTCCGGTCAGTACCGCTTTCAGCGGCGATACCTCCTCGTTCAGAATTCTGACCCAGGTTGCTGCATCGGCGCGAACGTGAAGGTCTGCGGAGCCGTGAAGTCCTTCCCGGACCATCACTTTCTTGTCAGCAATGGAGATGGTCGCGGACCGCTGTTCTCCACCGGTAAATACAAAATGCAGCGTAAGTGTAAGCCCATCAGCTTTTTCAGGATTAAAAAGCAGCTTTACCCCGTCCAGGAAATTCCTTATTGAGGTCGGCCGGATCGTGTTCCTGACATAACGAACGTCCTTGGCCTTGTTTCCTGCTGCGACCTTTTCCGCTCTCGTGCCTTTGATCACATAGACCGGTTCCCTTTTGCTCTTCAGCGGCTCTACGAATTGCTGAACATAGCCCTTCTTATCGGCATGATACGGTTCCACCGTCTCCTCACCGGCAGGGCATACGGCCATACAATAGGAACACCGGTAATAGTGACCGTAGGTCAGGGACTGCCATTTACTGGTCGTTTCATGATCCCGGTACCTGGACCGGTATGACCTGACATCTTTGGATGAAACGATGCCCTCGATCCATTCCTGAAATCCGCCGAAGAGATCATGATAGTTGTGCATGGCGCAGGACATGAAGTCGACCCCCGCCTCCTTGCTGATCGCCCCCACGGGACAGACGGCAATACAAAGCCCGCACTGGATGCAGGGAGACTCGTTCAGCGGACGATCGTATTGGTCAAGATTCGTATCGATCAGGATCGTGTCAAGTGCGATATGGTTCCCGAACTTCGGATGAATAACGATCCGGTTCAGCCCCATCTGCCCAACGCCTGCTTCCACAGCGACTACTTTATGGCTGATCTCCCAGACCTTGCCCGGCCAGCGTGTAATGTCCATGGGAAATCCTGGGGGTATGGCGACGCCCCGGACACCCGCCGCATTCAAACGGCGTATGATCCTGCACGCGCTGTCGGACAGGCTGGCATGTACCTTCGAAAATTCCCAGTCTGCGACCGAGAGCGAGGGGCTCCTGATGCCCTCGCGGTTCGCTTTCTTTACCAAAGAGAGGATGGTTCTCGTCCCGGGAAAGATCCTGAGGATGTCATCCCTCTCGGGAGAGAGCGCTTGCCGGTCAATTTCGATAAACCCAGCATCATCCGCACCCTCCTCAAGGCAGATCGTTCTGAGTTCGTCTGCAAACAGAGTGCGATCGCCGCCAAACTGCTTGAACGGATTATCGTGACACTGGCCAGGCGTATTCATGATATCATCCTTTCCCCGGCAACGTTTGCGCCCTTCACCCGGCAATTAGTTCTGATCTTTCTTTTTCACCCAGAATCTAAAAACCTGAGCGGCTCCCACGCTTTAAAATTGATCACTTCCTCGCCGGGGTTCGGCAAGCCGGCGATCTTCCAGGCTTTGACCGGGTCCATGAATTTATCCATGACGCAGTTACGGGGCTGGTGGACGTTCTTGCACACGTAGCGCACGATCGGAAAGAATCTATGTTTTTTATAATACTCCCTCATGAACTTCAGAATATCGAGCTGGTCTTCCGCCAGTTCTGCGATACCTTCCTGGGCAGCGAGAACGCGCGCGACCGCTTCCGACCAGTCTTCAAGATCGGCCAGGAACCCGTCTTCGTCAACAGTTATCTTGAGGTCATTATGCAGTATTACCGGCACAGGGCCTTTCTCCAATGGAATCTTTAGGAGTCTCTATGAGGAGTATAAATACGCTTGCTTCGCTAAACGATTTTCTCGCGTCCTGACTTTTCCGGCCGATTATCGGTCACGTTTAAGCAGCTTGGAGAAACGCGTATCGACCGAGATGTCAGGTTTCAGGACTTCCTCTCGCAAATTCCTGAAAGTTTTCTTCGGCCAGTCCTTAAGGAAAAAGTTAACGAGCCATTTAGGAATACTCCCTTTCGGATCGCAAAGGAACGACGCATCGACCTTGGTTTTTTTATCGTCATCGATGGAACTCAGGATAAAGGTCGCGTCGATCAGTTCGCCGCGAATAATGTCGGTGCGGGGAACAGAGGGGTCTTCTGATGGTTGATAATGGAAAACCAACTCCGTTTTGGTCAGATCAAAGCTCATTGTGATTTTCGATACAAAATCACGATCCTTCATAAAGATCGGCATGTCAATATGGTCGTATTCAATGAAACTGTTATTATCTCCCCAACGAATGATCCTGGATTCGTCGAGGCCCTCTATCCATTCCAGCCGCCTGTTGGTATCTAAGATGACCGTCGCTACGAGAGGCAACTGTGCTTCGACAACGCCGATGCCTCGAAACGCGACCAGCGTGCTGTCGCCTACTTCTTTCCTTAAAACCTGAATTCCATCGGTCGTGCTGTCAACAGTGTCCCATTCAGACGCATGGCCTGGATGCGCTACAAGTACAAAAAGTGCCATACATAACCCTGTCATCCATCCAAAGCAACAGCGAGAACCGCCCTGCGAGAATTCTATTCGGACTCTCCATTTTAGACAATCAAGATCGCTCATTTTAATGCACTTTTGTATTTTCTTTTTTTGAACGGGTTGTGTTCTGTGTAAAGCGATTTAACGAGGTGGTTCCTGACGATGTTCCGGTCAAAAAAGCATTCTTTAAATCTGAGCTGATTCCCGGTATTCCACGTCCAATTTAATCGGTTATTGCATGATAGGACTGGCATAACTATATGCCTGTCATTCTGGTATGTCAATAAGATCGAATGGGTACTTCTGTGTAGCTATTAACGCATATGGATGTTATTTATTATGTTTCAGAGACAGCGTCGGGGCCAGCCTTCGATATTAACATTCGACGGGAACCCTGGCGATAACGTGGCCGGATGAACGCTCCATCTGCCGCCGTCTCGGGATGGTGGTCCCACCTTGCTTCGAAAACACAGGGCCAACTAACGGTGCATCTTGCATGGTATTTCAGTCGACTGCCTCAACAATCCTGACATTGTCATTTTTTTCGTTCACAGGAACATGAACGTAAGCAGGCTGATTTTCATGGTGGGCGAGGAAAACCAAACGTGTGGCTCCTCCAAACAAACCTTACGTGTCTTTTTGCTCCATTTTCGACTTCAGCATATCTCCCAGCGTTCCCATGTTCTGGGGCTCTTCCGTCGCCTTCTGCTTATAGTCCTTCATCGTCTGCGGCTTCCTCTGCCTCTGCTCGACTGATCGCTGCCAGGGCGAGCGAAATCCTTCTGCTGCGCCCGGTCAACCGCTTCCACCTGCACCTCTACGCTCTGACCCTCTTTGACCACTTCGCGGGGATGATTGATCCTTCTCCCTGCGCCCATCTTCGAGATATGGATAAGTCCGTCCACGCCCTCTTTCAGCGTGACGAACGCGCCGAAGGCGGCAATGCGGGAGACGGTCCCGGTGTGGTAAGAGCCGACGAGAAAAGTGTCCGCGACGAGGTCCCACGGGTCCGGCAGCGCGTCTTTCAGGCTGAACGAGAATGCGATCATGTTCCCAATCCAGTTTCTTGATGATCACTTCGACTTCCTGTCCCACCGAGAGAAGGTCGCCGACCTTCTCGGTCCTGGTCCAGGCGATCTCGGAGACCGGGAGCAGACCTTCCACGCCGCCGATATCCACAAATGCGCCGAACTTCTGGATGGAGGTCACTTTTCCCCTGGCCTTCTCCCCCTCTTTGAGCGTCTCCTTCAGCGCCTGTTTCTTCTCTCGTTTCTCCTGGTCCAGGATGGCTCTCCGGGAGAGCACAATGTTCCTGCCTCCCTCTCCGTACTCGGCAATGGTAAATGACAGGGACCTGCCGATGTAATCGGCCTGGTTCTCATCGCGCCGGATTCCCATCTGGGAAAAGGGGCAGAAGGCCCGCACCGTGCCGCCGATCTTGACCTCGAATCCGCCCTTTATCTCTTTGGCGATCGTGCCGTCGACCGGGATCCCGTTTTTCCATGCATCTTCGAGCTGGTTCTGTTTTCCCGGACCCGACCCGATCTTGGTGGTAAAATGCATCTCATTGTTTTCCGAGGACATGAAATAAGCACGGACCCGGTCGCCTTCTTTAACGAGCAGGTTCCCGGTATCATCGAGCATCTCTTTCCTCTCGAGATAGCCCTCGCCCTTGCCGCCGAGATCGAGGAATATCCAGTCTCCCGAGATCTTGACGATAGTGGTTTCGACCATCTGTCCCGGCTCCAGCCTTTCGCGCTGCACATAGCTCTTTTCGAACATGTCCGCGAAATTCTCTTCGCCGCTTGCTGCATTTGCCGTCTTGTCGTTGGTCTCCATAACGTCCCTTTCACTTCATAAAATAATTAACACGAATTTAACGAATGAATCGAATGGTACGAATACTGTTGGTTCATGATTATTTTCTTCGCATAATTCGTCCATTCGTGTCATTCGTGCTCCTGTTTTTCGTTTCCCCCATCAGATCATACTCCGAGGCATCGGTGATCGTCACGTCGACAAACTCTCCCGGCGCGGCCTCGGTCTCGGAGAGATACACCACACCGTCGATCTCAGGCGCCTGGGTCTGAAGCCTGCCGATGAGCGCCATGTCCTCCATGCCGTCGATGAGCACGCGTTGGCGCGTGCCGATGAGCGCCGTATTCTTCTTGAGCGATATCTTCGCCTGCGCCTTCATGATCCGGTCGAGCCGGTCTGCCGCTGTCTCCGCTGGGACCGGCGATGCGAGGTCATAAGCAGCCGTCCCTTCTTCCGGGGAATAGGTGAACACGCCGAGGTGCTCGAATTCGACTTTCTTGATGAACGAAAGCAGCCGTTTGAACGCCGCTTCGGTCTCGCCGGGAAAGCCGACAATGAGCGACGTGCGAAGCGCGATCCCGGGCACCCGCTTTCTGAGCTGCTCGATGGTCTTCCGAATATCGTTCGATGTCCCGCGCCGGTTCATGGCGGCGAGCACCTTATCGTCAAAGTGCTGGATCGGGATGTCGAGGTACTTGCAGATCTTCTCCTCTTCGGCCATGACCGTCATCAGCGCGGTGCTGATCCTGCCGGGATACGCGTACATGAGGCGCACCCACGCGATCCCGTTGATTCGCGTCAGCGCTTTCAGGAGCACCGGGAGATCCGCCTCACCGTCCCGATAGGCGGTGGAATCCTGGGCCAGGAGGACCAGTTCCTTCGCACCCTCGTCTGCAAGCCTGCGCGCTTCGTCCAGGATTGACTCGTACGGCCGGCTGGTGAAATTCCCGCGGATGAGGGGAATGGCGCAGTAGGAACAGCGGTTGCTGCATCCCTCGGCGATCTTGAGATACCGGTAGTGGGCCGGCGTGGTGCTGATGCGGGGAAAGCCGTACACCATCGTCGGTCCGGTTATTTTCACCAGGCGCTCCCTGCCCGAGAGCGCCTGTCTCGCAGATCTCGCTGATCCGGCCGATCTCTCCCGTGCCGATCACCATGTCGGCTTCGGGAAGCTCTTCCAGCAGGTCCTCTTTGTACCGCTGTGCAAGACAACCCGCGATGATGACCTTTGAACATTTCCCCTGCTTCTTCATCCCCGCGGCCTCGAGGATCGCCGCGATGGATTCCTCCTTGGCCGATTCAATGAACCCGCAGGTGTTCACCACGATAACGTCCGCTTCGGCCTGCTCGGACGTTATCTCGTAACCCGAGCCGGCGAGCAGGCCGAGCATCTGCTCGGCGTCCACCTGGTTTTTGGGACAGCCGAGGCTGACCATTCCTATTTTATACGGTTTCTTTTTCACGGATATGAAGACACAAGCACGCGCAGACAAACTCAGACAGAAGCGATTACTGCGGTGATGATACTATACCACTTGACACAGGCGCGGACAATGGAAAAACTAAAACCCGCCGCTTAAGGCCAGAAAGTCCGCTATTTTTTCACTCCGCTACAAAAGCGTCCGGTCCATCTCGAATGCGTTCCGAATGAGTTCCACTTCCTGTTCCGCTGCGGTGGTGATGGCCACCACATCGAACCTGCAGGGGACCTGATGAAGCTTCTTATATTTGATGTACCCGAGCGCCGCCTTGATCATTCGCTGCTGCTTTCGGGGAGTGACCGCAAGTTCAGGCGCGCCGAAGGCGTCACTCGATCTCGTTTTCACCTCGACGAACACGACGGCGCCGTCGTGCAGGGCGATCAGGTCGATCTCACCGGTTCGGGTGGTGTAGTTCCGTTCCAGGATCCGATATCCCTGTTTGATCAGAAACCGTGCGGCCAGGTCCTCACCTTCCCTGCCGAGCAGCTTTTTAAGCAGACTCAACGGGCCTCTCCTCAGAGCATCCGGGAAACGGGATTGAACGTTTTGCGATGAGCATCACAGGGGCCGTACTCGCGCAGAAGCGAGAGGTGCTCCTCTGTGCCGTAACCCTTATGTTTTTGAAAATTATAGTGGGGATATTTTTCATGAAGTTCCAGCATGATGCGGTCCCGGGTCACCTTGGCAAGTATGGACGCTGCTGCGATGGAGTGGCTGCGGAAGTCGCCCTTAATGAGCGACTTTTGCGGGAGACGAACGCGCGGAAGGAAGATCGCGTCAAGGAGCAGGTAATCAGGTTGCGGATCGAGTGCCTGGAGGGCCCGCTCCATGGCAATGATGGTCGCCTGAAGGATGTTCACCAGGTCGATGGTCCGCTCATCAGCAATGCCGACGCCGTAGCAGACCGCCCCGGCTCGTATCACCTCGAAAAGCCTCTCCCGCTCCTCTTCGGAGACCTGTTTGGAATCAGTGAGCCCGGGGATCAGAAGGCCGACGGGCAGCACCACCGCAGCGGCCACTACCGGACCGGCCAGCGGTCCCCTGCCTGCCTCATCCAGCCCGGCGATACACCGGTAACCGTCCTTATGCGAACTTCGCTCGAAATACAGGGGGTCGCACTCCAGCTCGTCGCCGAACAGATCAGCGGTGCGATCTGGATGTGCTTCACGCGTGCGTGACCGGCCATGAGGCATAGGACCTCACTAAGGAAGAAATTCCAAATTACAAATCCCAAATCACAAACAATTTCCAATGATCAAACAGTTGGAATTTGGTGCTTGCTGTTTGGGATTTATCTGGAGCCTGGTGCTTGAGCTTTGGAGTTTGACGGCTTACTTCTGTTCTGCTATGTCCGGCTGCGTTGCGCCTGCCACGGCAGCATAGACGCGCTCTTTCTCTTTGATCCGGGCGGCCTTGCCGCGCAGCTCTCTCAGGAAGTACAGCTTGGCCCGTCGGACCTTGCCCTGCTTGGCGATCTCGATCTTGTCGATCATGGGGGAGTGGGTTGGAAAGAGCCTTTCGACGCCGACGCCGTAGGACAACTTCCGGACGCGGATGAGCTCTCGCGCGCCCGTGCCCTGGCGGCCGATCACTACGCCCTCGTAGACCTGGATCCTTTCCTTATCGCCTTCCACGACCTTCGCGTGCACGCGGATGGTATCACCCACGCGGAAGTTCGGGATCACTTCCTTCAACTGCGCCTTTTCCAACGACTGTATGATGTTCATGGTAAACCTCCTGGTACTGATATATTCCAAATTTCAAATTCCAAATCACAAATACTATCCAATTACCAAAATTACAATGACCAATGTTTGGAACCTGGTGCTTGGTTATTAGTGTTTATTTGTTATTTGATGCTTGATTATTGGTGCTTTATTCCAACTCCCTCTTCAACTCTGCCAGTATCTCCCGGTCCTCATCGGTCAGATCCGCAGTCTCAAGGAGGTCCGGTCTTTTTTTGAGTGTCGCCTTGAGCGCCTCGCGCCGGCGCCATCTATCGATGTCCGCATGGTTGCCCGAGAGAAGCACGTCAGGGACCTTCCTGCCCAGAAACTCTGCGGGCCGCGTATAGTGCGGATGGTCAAGCAGGCCGTCGCCGAAGGAATCCCGGTAAGCCGATTCTTCGTCTCCCAGAACGCCGGGCAGGAGCCTTGCGGCCGCGTCGATCACCACAAGAGCCGCGAGTTCCCCGCCGGTGAGCACATAGTCGCCGATCGAAAGTTCTTCGTCAACGAGTGCATCGATCACGCGCTCATCGATGGCCTCGTAGTGTCCGCAGAGAAGGATCATCCTGCGCGTTTCCCCGGAAAGCGCTTCCGCCCGTTGTTGGTCGAAAAGCCTGCCTTGCGGCGAGAGCAAGATTGTCAGAAACGGTTCACCGGGATGCTCGGCTTTAACCGCCTCAATGGCCTTGAAGATCGGCGCGGGCTTGAGCACCATGCCTGCGCCCCCGCCATACGGGCTGTCATCAGCGGTCTTGTGCTTGTCTTCCGTATAGTCCCGGATGTTCCGGACCGTGATGTTCAGGAGCCCTTTTTCCCTTCCGCGCTTGAGAATGCTCTCGTTCAGCGGACCCTACAAGCATTCCGGGGAACAGGGTGAGCACCTCAAAGTTCAGTCTTCGCATAAGAAACAGGACCGTTATATCCCTTTATTCCATCAGGCCGTCCATCAGATGGATGACCATCTGTTTTGCCTTCCGGTCGATCTGCTTGATCACTTCCTTCGTCGCAGGCAGATACACTTCCTTCGAACCGCGTTTCATCACATACACGTCGTTGCTGCCCGTTTCGAAGATGTCCACGATGGTACCGAGCTTCTCGCCGCTCTCGGAAAGGACTTCCATGCCGATGAGCTCATACCAGTAATACTGCCCTTCGGGCAACGAGACCGTGTCTTCCTCGGGAATTTTGACCAGCCACCCGTTCAGCGCCTTGGCCTTCTCCGGAGAATCGTACCCGTCAAAAAGAAGGAGAGGCACCTCGCCGGCATACCGGACGGACTTCACATTGCAAACGATCTCTTTGCCTTCCGGTGAGACCAAATACACCCGGACCAGGTCCTTGAAGCGCCCCGGGAAGTCCGTCATGAGCCCGATCTTCATCTCGCCCTTGACGCCGAATGGTTTCACCGCTTTGCCGATCGTGATGAGCATGAGCTTGTGATCGCAGGTTCGGAATTACGACTGCACGGTTTGCGGTTTTCACTCCGCACTCCGAACTCCGAACTAAAACTATTTCGCTGCCTCTGCGAACTGCTTCATGATCCCAACCTTGGAGAGCAGGGTCCGCGCCGTATCGGAGGGAACTGCGCCCTTCTTGAGCCAGTCCAATGCCTTGATCTGGTCAACCTTGATCTCCGCCGGCTTCTTGAGCGGGTCGTAGATACCGACCATCTCGATAAAGCGACCGTCTCTCGGCGACCGGGAATCCGCCACCACGAGCCGGTAGTAAGGCTTCTTGTGGGTTCCCATTCTCTTCAGTCTGATCTTTACAGCCATGTGTTCACCTCTTTCATTAAATACAATCTCCAAATTTGAATTACTGAACTCTAAACAATTTTAAATTTGAATGTTCAAAACTGTTTGGATCTTTCCCTTAAAGTCTTAAATTTATTTCGTATTTCGATACTAGAGTTTCGTGCTTGATCTACCTGAATCCTCCGAGCATCTTGCCGATATTACCCATTTTCCCCATTTTGCCGCCCGACATTGATTTTATCATCTTGCGCATCTCGGCGAACTGCTTTAGGAGCCGGTTCACATCTTGTACCTGGGTACCGCTTCCCTTGGCGATGCGGGACCTGCGGCTGCCGTTGATGAGCAGATAGTCTGACCGTTCTTTGGGAGTCATGGAGCTGATGATCGCGTCAACCTTCGACAGCTCCTTTTCATTCACCTGCGCATCGGGGAGCTTCATCTTGCCCATTCCCGGGATCATTCCCATGATCTGCTCAAGACCGCCGAGTTTTTTCACCTGTTTCAACTGGTTCCGGAAATCATCCAGGTCGAAGGAATTCTTCTTGAGCTTCTTCGCAATCTTGAGCGCCTCTTCCCGGTCAACGCCCTCCTGCGCCTTCTCGATGAGCGACATAACATCGCCCATGCCGAGGATGCGTGAGGCCATGCGGTCCGGATGGAACGGCTCGAGGGCATCGAGTTTTTCGCCCATTCCCACGAACTTGAGCGGCTTGCCGGTCACAGCCCTTACCGAGAGCGCCGCGCCTCCGCGCGCATCGCCATCGAGCTTGGTCAAGACCACACCGTCAAATCCCAGGTCGGCGTTGAACTTCGACGCGATATTCACGGCTTCCTGGCCGGTCATCGCATCGGCCACGAACAGCACTTCGCTCGGTTTGACCGCAGCCTTGATCTGCCGGAGCTGATCCATCAGCGGCTCGTCTATCTGGAGCCTGCCTGCTGTATCAAGGATCACTACCTCGTACAGAGATGAAGCGGCCTGCTTGACCGCCGCGCGGCAAATGACAACAGGGTCCTGCTCTTCCGACAGAAAGGCATCCACCCCCACCTGCTTCGCAAGGGTAATGAGCTGCTGGACAGCCGCCGGCCTCTGTGTATCCGCCGGGACGAGAAGGACTCTTCGGCCATCCTTTTTGAAATTCTTCGCCAGCTTGCCGGCCGTGGTCGTCTTGCCGGAGCCCTGCAAGCCAACCATCATTATGACGGTCGGCGGGTTCGGCGACAGATAAAGCTTTGCCTGCGTCCCGCCCAGGAGCGCCACGAGCTCCTCGTGGACGATCTTGACAACCTGCTGACCCGGGGTAAGGCTTGAGAGTATCTCCTGCCCAACTGCCCGTTCCTGGACCTTGCCGATGAACTCCTTCACAACCTTGAAGTTTACATCAGCCTCAAGGAGCGCAAGACGAACTTCGCGCAGGGCCTCTTTAACGTCATCTTCCTTGAGAACCCCTCTGCCGCGGAGCTTCTTGAAAACAGATTCTAATTTACCACTTAAGGAATCAAACATACAATAGACCCGCCTGACAAAGAATTGTAAATATATAAGATAAGTCCATTATTGTCAAGGGTTTTCTCTTGGTAAATACTAGTCGCATTTAAACAATGTCATTTTCTGTTATTAAACAGATACGACACGACTATTACAAAAGCGGGAATTTATATTGACTATGTCTAAAGCTACAATTATAATATATTCTATTCACTCGTTGTTGGAATTGCATTTCCCCTTCCAGAAGGCAAGCTACAGAAATGATTGAAAAATCTGTCGCATCAGCGAAAGGAGAAAAACATGTTGCTTAAACGACTAATGAACATCGGCAGCTCAACGGTCATGGTTTTCGGTCTGGTCATGACCTTTGGTCAGGCTGTCGCGCAGGAAAAGGCGGCCGCACCGGCAGCTCCGCAGGCAAAACCCACGATCGCCAAACTCTGCACAAACTGCCATCAGGCAGAGCCCGGCAATCTTCGGGGGAACTTCGATGGAGTGGCATACCAGTCCGAATCCATCCAGATCAAGATCGATGACACGGCCGAGATACTCAAGTTCGATCCAAAAACCTTGCAAGTAAAAAACGTGCAGCTGGACCCGAACAATCCATCCGAGCCCTTACGCGCGATCAAGAAGGGCAAAGAGGTCCGCGTAGAATACACTGAGAAGAACGGTAAAAAATTCGCCACCCTGGTCTCCGAAAAAGTGGCCATAAAGGTTAGGCCAGAGATGCTCATGAGTACTGCCGATGTGGAGAAACTTGTAGCACAGGGCCAGGAGAAAGGCAAATACCTGCTCATTGATGCACGGCCGGCACCCCGCTTCATGGAAGGCGCGATACCCACAGCTATCAACATCCCCTTTGTTGCCTTCGACAAGATGGTGGACAAGCTCCCGAAGGATAAGAGCATGCTCATCATCTACTATTGCGGGGGTGTGACCTGAGCTATGAGCCCTAACTCCGCCGGTCGGGCGGAAAAGATTGGATACACCAATGTGAAAGTGTACCATGAAGGACTCCCGGTATGGTCCAAAAAGAATTTCGTCGTACTCTCAGCCCAATCCCTGAAAGAAGCATATATGGATAAGGACATCCCAACCGTACTCGTAGACGTCCGTCCTTTTGCCGTTGCTCAAAAAGGATTCATTAAGGGCGCGGTCACGCTGCCAGCATCAGACATAGCAGCGAACATAGCGAAGTTCCCGCCCAAGGACAAAAAACCGCCGATCATCGTTGTTGACGATAAAGGCGGCAGTGAAGCAGCGAACTCGGCAAAGTCCCTCATTGCGGCAGGCTATACCGGCGTAGCGATCCTGACAGGCGGCATAGACGCATGGCAGACGGCCAAATATCCCATTGAAACCGGCAACTTAGCCACCACTATCGCATACGTTCCCAAACCCAGACCCGGTGAGATCGCCATTGAGGACTTTAAGAAGATTGCCTCAATCACTTCAGCAAACACGCTCATTATTGACGTACGCAGCCGTGAGGATGCGAGTTTAGGCATGGTAAAGGGCGCCAAGGTCATCCCGGACATGGAGATCCTTGACCGCCTGGCAGAGATCCCTAAGGACAGGCAGATCATCGCGTATTGCAACACCGGCATACAGGCTGAGATGACCTATCACAAGTTGAAGGAAAAGGGCTACAACATAAAGTTCCTGAACGCCAAGGTCACGTTCGACAACCAGGGAAACTACACGATAGAAAAACTGTAACACGATTGATGAGGCACTTTACTGACCCCGGATGGCGAAAGCCTCCGGGGTCTTTTTTTTACACAAACAGACGTGTAACCAAGAACGACGGTTAAAAGTGAAGCGGGAAGACGAGCGTTGATTTCATGATCAGCAGCCTCCTCTTCAACCGGCACGGTTCAAGGAGCGGACTTTCTCACCAATTCGATGATGGTCAATTCTGGCGGTGCAAGGAACCGGATGGGCGGTCCCCAGGTTCCAGTCCCGCGGCTTACATGCAGGAGCGATCCTTTACCCAGATCGTAGTTTCCCGCGTTCAGCGGAAAGGTCAGGCGCGTCAGCAGGGTGAAGGGGAATATCTGCCCCTTATGCGTGTGTCCGGAGAGCTGCAGGTCAAAGAGACCGATGGTGTTCGGATCAATGCGCGGCTGGTGTTTAAGATAAAGGATGAACTTGTCCCTCGAAAGCCCGCTCAGCAGTTTTTTCTCTGATGATGGATGTCCCAGGTTCAGTTGTAAAGCGGTCCGGTCATCAATGCCGACGATCGTGATGGGACCGCCCGCTGCGACCTCATCACGCAGCATGGTAAGCCCCGCTTCGCGTATGAACGCGAGTGACTTTTCAGGTCCTGCATAATACTCATGGTTCCCCATGATGGCATACTTTCCGTACGTTGCCGGTATTTCACGAAGCATATCGGCGAGACCGGGCAAATTGTTTATCTGGGCATCCACCAGGTCGCCGGTCACGATGAAATAATCAGGCTTTGCGTCCTTGACCGCGTTGATCATCGGGCCGAACCGCTCGCGCCGGTTGATCAGGCCGAGGTGCACATCCGACATCTGCACAATCGTAATCCTGTCGATGCCCGCAGGGAGTTTCGCAGTCTCAATGACAAGCCGTTCTGTACGGATGTTTTTCGCCTCACCGTAACCGTATGCACAGATCCCCAGTGCCAGGCCAAGGCTGATGAAAAACGAGGTCTTCACCGGGACAAGATACGGGGAAATATCGTACCGCGTGATCCACCCGGCTGTACGGGTGATGAGGGTGACGCCGTCGAAGAGGAGGGAACCGCAGAAAAAGAGGAACAGCGCCGCCATCCAGAAGTATGCTACATACGACAGCGCCCGCGCCGGCAAATCATACTCATGGGATTCGAGCGTTCGGGCCAGAAAAATCGCGAAGACCATGAGCAGCATGAACAATGCAAGCGCAGCTCCGACAATCGAACCGAACGCAAAGACGCTCCTGGCCTTGAGGAAGGCGTACACATGCACGCCTCCGTAGATGGTAAAGATCGTAAGAATGAAGAGGATCATCTGCCGAAATTCACTCCCATGCCCTCGGCCATCTTCACCAGCTCGCCCTCGGGGTCGACCAGCTTGAGGTTACTGATCGCGCTCTCAAGCGGAACCGATGTGATGACGGGCGGCTGGAACGAAACCATCTCCCCGAACTTCTTTTGGGCGATGAGGTCCACTGCGTACGACCCATACCGGGTGGCAAGCAGCCGGTCAAAAGGGCAAGGGCTCCCGCCCCGCTGTACATGACCGAGCACAGTCACCCGCGTCTCAAAACTGGTCCGCCTGCTCACTTCATTCGCGACGATCTCGGCCATGCCGCCGAGCCTGAGTACATATCCATCAGCCGCCTTCTCGCGGACCGCCATTTCACCACCGGCGGGCTTGGCGCCCTCGGCCACAACCACTATGCTCGATTTGCTTCCAGCCTTTTTCCGCTCAAGCAGTTTTTCCACGACCTTGTCCATGCTGAACGGTATCTCGGGGATCAGGATAACATCGGCGCTGCCTGAAATGCCCGCCTCGAGAGCAATCCATCCTGCGTACCGTCCCATCACCTCGAGCATAATCACCCGTTGGTGGCTCTCTGCCGTGGTGTGAAGCTTGTCAAGCGCTTCGGTCGCGGTATCCACCGCGGTCTGGAAGCCGAAGGTCACGTAGGTGGCCATAAGATCATTGTCTATGGTCTTGGGAACGCCGATCACGGGAACGCCGAGTTTGTGTATCCCCTCGCCTATCTTAAGCGATCCGTCGCCGCCGATGACAACGAGCACATCAAGCCCCAACTCCGTGATATTGTCCAGCACCTCCGGCGACATGTCCTCCACGATCTCCCTGCCGCCGATGATGGTCTTATGGGCAAAAGGGTTGCCTCGATTCGTGGTGCCGAGAATGGTGCCGCCGTCAGACAGGATTCCCCGCGTGTTCCAGGACGTGAGCTGGCGTGTTTTTGTCGGCGTCATCAGCCCCTCGAACCCGTCAATGATGCCCGTAACCTGCCAACCATACTTGAAGATGGCGGTCTTCGTTACCGCGCGGATGACCGCATTGAGGCCCGGGGCATCACCGCCGCCTGACAAAACACCGATTCGCATAGAAACCTCCATAGGGTGAAAGGGTCCAGTAGACAGGGTTCAGGGTACAGGGTTAAATCTTGATATGGATCAGTGTGTTTTCCAGAACCCCGACCCCTGACCCTGGACCCTGCATGTTAGAATCCCAGCAACATCGCCCCAACCTCGCATGCGATTTTTACCACATCCTGATGTGGAATCCCTGCTTGCTCAAAATAGGACAATTCGGCATCATATTTATTTCTGTACTCCATGTCAGGGAGCACGCAGTCTGTGCCAATGGCGAGGGGAACGCTGATACCGTGAGCATACAGTATCATCTCGAGATGAGAACGGATCAGGCCGTCAACAAAGTCCCCTGTTTCGTTTGACACCGTACCTGATACGGCCGCGCGCTTAAGTGCTCCGACTGTTGGCACCCAGAAGGTGGATTTTTTCTTCATTACCTCGAGCGCCGGTCTGGACATGAAGAACCCATGCTCGACGGACCGCACTCCAGCTTCTGCAGCGTCCATGATCGCGTGTTCCCCGTTCGCGTGCGCCATGACGCCGAGGCCGCAGTTTGCCGCAGCATGCACGATGAACAGGAGCTCCTCCCTATTGAAACCTCCTGCCGTCACCTTGCCGGGCTCTTTGAGGCTCACCATGCCGGACGCCATAACTTTTATTATACCAGCACCGCATTGCTTGAGCTTGAGAATTTCTGATTGAATCTCGTCCCTGGTCTCTACAGGATTGCCGAAGATCGACCCATAACCGCCCTTTTTATAGAGCGCCCATCCCGCGGAAACAACGACAGGAGCGGCTGGCCGTTCAACTATATTGTCGATGAGAGGTCTTACGCATTTTTTCGTACCCGCGTCCCGCACCGCTACAATGCCGGCATCAACGATGGTATCCAGACACTGTCTATCCTTAAGATGCACATGGGCGTCGACAAATCCAGCACCGTGTCTTGCCACCCCCTGATATCTGTCCGATAGTGGATCAGGATGTCCCCTCTGTTCTTTCACGGGCGGTATTGTTCGTACACGCTGTCCGGAATGAGTTTCAATTCACGGGTGAAGCGGTCGTTCATTGATTTGTACTGGTTGAATTCCGCGATCAGCTCATTCTTTTTCTTCTCGTCCTGGATCGGTTCAAGATCCATGTATTTACCTATGGAAAATAATGTGTCCTGATCGATAAAATACATTCCCGAGATATAATCGATCAGATTGGTTTTTGTGTGCTTGAGTGGATATTTATGTATATTTCTGAAAGAAGGGTTCGTATCCAGTCCCGACCCGACCCAGGAAACAGTTGATGGGACTTCTATATGATAATTCTTTTTTAGAAACGCCAGCAGGGACGGCGTAATGTCCAATTGTGATGAGATCGACTCGATATGAGCTGTGCGCTTGAGCAATGGTGAGAATATGATCAGCGGAACATGGAACCGATCGATCTTGGTGGACATCTCGATCTCGGGCAGGCGATGATCTCCGGTAATGATGAATATCGTGTTACCATAGGCCGGAAGCTTGGCATACTGTTCAAAAAAGTACCGCAACGCATCATCAGTATACATGATGGCGGAATATATCTTTTCGTACGTGCGATGGCGTTCCTTGTGGGCCGCATCAAAACCCAACCGGTCCATCCGCTCCTCAAAGAGCTTTATATATTTCCCCTGATCGGGTATGGAATAGGACGTATGCATGCTCATGGTTTGGACGAATGAAATATACGGTTGCCGTGAATCGCGGCGGTCCGTTTCCAGTGCTTTTCTCATCACTTCCCGGTCGGGATACCCCCAGCTTGTACCGGGGCTCTTCTCATACGTTTTGTCATAGTCATTTATTCCGACAAGGATATCCACGCCCTGCCGTTGAAGAAACAATCGTTCGTTATCAAAATCCGGATCACTGCCAATATAAAATTTGAGGCGATATCCGCCGTGTTTCAGGATGCTCATTAAAGAAAGATGCCTGGGCATCCGTTTACCCAGTTCATTAAAACCCTGCTCTGCGAAGGGCAACGAAGCCAAAATGGACGGAAGGGCCGCAAAGGTGCGCCCCTGTGATGCAAGGAAGTTCTCCCAGTACAGGCTTTTCCCGGACAATTCATCAAGAAATGGTGTAAAGCTTCCCAGATAGGCATTGGGTCCGCTGAAGGCCTTGCCCAAACCCTCCACCAGAATAAACACCAGGTTGGGCGGCCTGGTGGAATCAACGTTAAAGAAGTCGCCCAGCACGTCGCGGGTTTCATCCGCCCTCAAAAAAGGATATTCAGGGTTGACGTATTTGAATCCCGTCGCGTTATCGGATCGCTTCTTGGGTCCGTCGGCGGCTGCGGTGCCAACGCTCCCGGGCGCCTTGCGGGAGAAATAGGCGCGGGAATCTTCCGCAAAATACATCACTTTGTTCAAGGCCAGATGATACGATAATTCCGATGCAAATGATGCCCTCGGGGGCAGCCCGGACACCGTGAAGGCCAGTATGGTGCCCGCGACCAACATCGTCAATGCAAAGGCCGGGGGCATCGATTTGCGGGAGGATAAAACCGTGAGCGAGGCCCAGAATACGGCCAGGGGTATGACGAAGAGGGCGATCGAGATTACGTCAAGAGTGACGCTGCCTCTGATCGTCTCATTAATTTCTTTTAGGGAATATCCGAAGAGGTCCGCGCCCAGGGGTACCAGGGCCGTGGCAAAATATTTAACCAGCGCCGCGTAAAGGAGGATGAAAAACGACCCCCCGATACCATAGATCCGATAGCGGGATTTCAGTGTTCGTGTGCCGAGGCAGACGAGGAGAAAAGGAACAAAAAAGAACGGAAATATCTTGAGAAAAGACAGGCAGTCGTACAGGAACGCCCTTACCATGGCGGTCCGGATATCCGGCGGAATATTACTGGCCCGGGATACAGCGAGGACTTCCATGATCCTCATTGCAATGAATGCGGGCAACAACGCCAGGGATAGGTTTAGAAACAGAACAGCGCAGTTTATTAAGGTATTAGGAAGGGAATGTTCCGGTTCCGACTGAATTGCACTCTTCATGCTCTGAGCTCTTTCTCACCCAAGGGTAGATGGTATCTGCGATGTTCTCTTAGTATCGTTCGCCGGATTTCTAGCCGTCTTTTTTCATATCTCACATGATATCCGCCGGTCAGCGACTGACCATCGCGCCCCATTACCAGCGCATCAAACCCTTGATCCCGAAATTTTTCGCAGTGAAGCTTTGTTCGACAACGTTCTTTTCGTCGTCATAACCGGCTGTAACTACAATGCCCCACTTGGCATAAAAATACTTTTGGAGAGCAACGCCAAACCACTGGCCCCGCGTTGTCTCAACGCTCGTGACCCCAGCGGGTATTCGCCGCCCTGGCTGAATCCGCCGTTGACTTCAACGTAATCGTCCGCGGTTCCGGAAAAGTAATAGCGGCCGATGATGCGATTTGAAATGCCCAGTTTGGCGGGCGATGGAACAAAGAGGGTCCGCCATCGGAAATACCAGTTGCCTATGTATTTTCCGAGACCGATGCCGTACATATCGACCGTACTTGATGTGAAGTCCATATGGTCATAGCTGCCGGAAACCTCCCATCCCTTCCCGACCCCCTGAAAAATTTCTGCACGATAGTAATCTCGGGAGTAGAGCGTGGCATCCGGGGAATACTGATATCGCAGATTGGCATACGCCCGCTGCCAGAGATCCACATATGCATCAAGTGCAAGGGCATAATCGTTGGAATCGAACCGCTTGGAACGGAGATATTCGAAAGCGAGCGAGCTGCGCTCCCAGTAGCGTCGAAGGGCAGCTGTGTAAAACTGCCAATCGCTGCGGTCCGTAGAAAATTTGCTGACATCGTATGCCAGGCTCGCCTGCCACGTGACCGCCTCGGGCGCCACTGACTCCTGCGCCAGCCGGCGCGGCTGAAGAGAAGCAAGATACTCATTAATCTCGGTGTTCGGCGCGCCATGTTCGCGGGCCGCTTCGAAGTCAATATTGGCTTCCTCGAGTTCGCCCGCTGACCGGTAGGCTTTTGCCCGCGCGATATATGCCTGGGGGTTAGCGGGATCCGCAGCTATCCATTTTCCGTAGGCGTTCACGGCCTC
>CAVWIL010000007.1:0-630850 GCA_963755045.1 Nitrospirota bacterium
GCCTCCAGGCCCATCAGACGCATCGGCGGCGCACCCGATGGCGCCGACGCGAACGCCGTCGCGCCGCAGCGCCTCGACCATGCGCCGCGAGCCGAAAGAACGGCACCTCCAGGTAGAGCGCATCGAGCCGCGCATCAGCGCCAAGATCCTCCGACCCAGGCGCGGCCTCGGAGCGATGAACACCGGCCCGCCCCACCCCGAGAAGCGCACATGCCGGCGCCCGACACGGCCGCGTGCCCGCGGTCGACCATGGCCAGGCGGTCCGGCCGGCTCATTTGCCGGACCTCCTGGACAAAAATCCCGCTCCACGGTCAGCTGGCCGATCTTCGCGTAAGCCTGCGTCTCACGATCGCGATCGCGTCCCGCCCCGGAGATGCACGAAAAGCGTCGCGGCATGGTTGAGCAGTGCTTCTTCCAGCCATAGATCTGATTGGATGGACGTCGTGCCGGGCCGCCAGCTCCGCCACGTCGCCCTCGCGCACCGCCTCCAAGGCGACCCGTTCCTCGAATGCGCATGGATTTCCGTCTCGTTCCGCTCATCATCCGCTCCGTCTGCTCCGACAAACGGTAACAGCTTCCACCTAGCCGCTCGTCTCGAAATGACCACATCTTTTAGCGGTGCCAGGCGCAGGGGTTGCGCTGGTTGCCAGCAGGATGTCGGCGGAACGAATATCGGCCTGAAGCGGTATGGTGGAGGTCGGCGGGTCGCCGACCCTTCAGCCGGCGAGCAGGCGGTCGTCGCGCCGCAGGTTGATGGCCATGCACAGCAACAGCAGTGAGCGCGGGCCGTCGAGGCCGCGTAGCGGACCCGGCGACAGCCATAGGATCGTTCATCAGACCGAACAGGCGTTCGACCTCACAGCGGAACGGCGTCAGCGCGACGTTCATCGACTTTGCCAGCTTGGCCCGGCGGCGCGCGTGCCTTCGGTGCATCGGCGCATCGGTCATCCCGGCTGGTCAGGGCCTCGCGACGCGCCTGGCTGTCGTAGGCCTTGTCGGCATCGACGCCGCCTCGTCGCCCCGGATCAGCGCGTCGGCGACCAGGCTGTCGCCGACATCGGCGCCGGTGAGGATCGCGCCACGGAACGGATCCGTCCCCTGATCGACGGCCAGATGCGCTTATAGCCGAAGAAGCTCTCTGCCACGCGGGTGAAGCCGGCGTCGGGGTCGCGGCCGAGGCCTCGCGTTCGTCCTTGGGGGGCCGCTTCACGTCGGCCTCGATCAGGCTCGCGTGGATCAGCGTGCCGGTCTCCACGAACAGGCCCTTCGCATCGAGCTGACGGTCCACCTCGGCGAACAAACGCTGGGCGGGTCAGCCGCGCCGGCCAGACGAAGGCGGCGCACGTCTTGCCGTCGGGGGTCGTCATCGACGGCGACCCGGAAAACCGCCGGAACGACAGGCGATCCGACGGCGCCCCGCCACCCCCTCGTCGGACAGAGAGTACCAGCGCTGCAAAAACAGGGCCTGCAGCATCGCCAGCCGCGGATACGACGGCCGGCCCCCGCCCCGGATCGCACCGGCTCCACCAGCCGCTCCAGCGGCGCCCAGTCATCATCTCTTCGAACCGCTCCCGCCGCCCGTTGACCCCCACATCGGGCCGCAGAACGCCTCGACAAGCGCCTGATCCATCTTCTTGTGCGCCATTCGGCCCTCCGCACAACATCTCGGGGAGCCACCACATCCACCACACAGTCGGAAGCCTTTCGCACCGTCTCCATAGGGCGGCCTCGACGGGACCCGCGGGCGCTTCGCGTCGTTGAAGGCGGAAGGAGCGGTGGACCAACCACCGCGCGCAGACTGAGATGCCAGTGAACATCTCGGTCGAGAAGGTGAAGGAGGTGACCGGCTGGCCGAGCGGCGCGCGTCGACTCGGCCCGCCGGCGGACGATCCCGCAGCGGGCGAGAGCCGCCGGCGCGGAAGGGTGGCCTCGGCGACACCGCAACGGCAGCCCGCACCGACTGGCACGGCGCGTTCAAGCGCTACCTGGAAGATTTGCGGACGCAGCGCTGAACGAGATCGTCTCGCTTTATCGAGCGGCGGCGGCGCCGGTCCGGCGCAGGATCTTGCCGTAGGGCCGTCGCCGCCGGCGCGCCGCATGTCGACCGGTAGCGTTCATCACTTCGCGGCCCGATCTCACCCGCTGTTGCGCGCGGCGCTGAGCGGTGTGAAGGCGATCGCTGGTACGCGGGTCGGGATGCTGGCGATGGGCACGCGCTCGACGCGACGAACGTTAACGGATGCGAAGGAGGTGCACAGAGCGCCTCGCGCCAGGATCGCCAGCGCGTCGGCAACATCGCGCCATCCACGTCGCTAGCGACGAACAGCGCCACGAGTTCTGATCGCTGCAATGCAGTAAGAATGAGCTGCAGATGAAAACAGGTCTTGCTTCGAGTTGTAGACTTGTCTGATATTACAGCAACGGGCGAACCTGTAAGATAAAGAGTATTGGGTCGGGACGCGCTGGCCATCGAATTGATGCACGCTCGGCGGGGAAATAAGTTCATCGCGCATTCAGCGCTGTCCCTCGAGCTGAAGCTGGCCGCCTTGACCGGATTGCCGGACGACGAATGGCGCAAGCTCCTTAAGCTGGCGAAGCGGGCGACGCCGCGCGCGCCGCCGTGCTTTGGTCGGCGAGGGCGCGGCACAGCCGCCCGACCCATTGCACTTGGCGCATGAACAAGGCTGCGCCGACCTGGCGCATCCCCTCGGCAGGCGCGTTTATGCCACGTTGGTTGCGCGGATGGCGGCGAGACCATTGACCGTCGCGCAAGTCGGCCAGAGCCTCGACGGCCGGATCGCGACCGAAGGCGGCCACTCGCACTACATCAACGGTGACGGCGGGCTCGACCATCTGCACCGGCTGCGCGCTCTCGCCGACGCCGTCGTCGTGGGCGCCACGACCGTTATCCTTGACGACCTGCGGCTGACGACGCGGCGGGTCACCGGAGCCAACCCGGTTCGCGTCATCGTCGATCCGAACGGCCGGGTGCCGCCTGGGCGTCACGCCTTCGATGCTGCCGCCCCGACCCTGCTGCTGCGGGCGTCACATTTGGCGACACCGTCGTCGGACCGGGCGAACGGCCCGATCGTGGTGCCGATAGAAGCCGAGGAGGCGGTCTTGCCGCCTCACAGGTTTTGCACGCCCTGCACGCGAGAGGATTGTACACCGTGCTGATCGAGGGCGGCGGCACGACGACTTCCACGTTCCTCCGCGCGGGGGCGGTAGATCGTCTGCACGTCGTCGGTGGCGCCCCTGCTGATTGGCCCCGGCCGCGGCGCCTTTCAATGGCCGGCCATCGCCAGTTTGGAGCAGGCGCTCCGCGTGTCGATGACGGCGCACCCGCTCGGCTACGACGTGCTCTTCGACTGCGTCTGCGATAACCCGCGCTGAACGCGCGATCAGAGGCGAGACGCGCGCGACATGCGCGGTGCGCGCTTGCCGGTGTGGCCGCGGCCGATGCGAAGGAGGCGTTCGGCTAGCGAGGCGGGCGCGAGGCGCAGCACGAAAACGGCAACCGAAGCCTCGCCGCAGCGTGGCGGCGTGGGAGGAGCGCTTGCGCGCCAGACTGGCGGCGGGAGGCGAGCGGGTAAGCCCATCCATCGCGGCTCTGGTTTCGGCGCTTGCCGGGCCAGACCGCCAGAAGATCGAGGTGGCCAACGACGACCCTGAGCCGCCCCGCGTCCATCGGCCGCCGCCGGCGCATGCCCCACGCATCGATGTTTCGGGCTTGCTCGGGCAGCAATTCGGCGAGCGGCGGTCGTCCACGCCGTGACCAGAGCTTCGATCAGCAGCACATCGCTCGACGGCCAAGACGAAAATCGTTCGGTCGCCCATGACGATCGCACCGCTCGCTGCCGCCACACGGGCGAGCATCGGCGCGGCGCGCGGGCCGAGCGCCACGCCGGTTCCCTTGCCGCGATGCTGGTGGCCGTTGAACAGGTGACGGATCATGCCGTCGAGCGGGTCGGCGGGCTCGATGGCGATCCGGCCGTCATAGGTCAGCGCCGCGTGGAATGCCATGCCGGGGTGGGCGATCGACCGCACCAGGCGGCGGCACCATGCTGCCGATGTCGAGATCAAACAGCGCCGACGCGAGTGATCAGTTGGCCGCCCCGCACCATTTCCGTGAGCGAATGTGTGGCGGCGAGATCGCGGCCAATCGCGCGCCCCTGGAGTACCGTTGCCGCGCTGGCGGCGATGCGGCCGCGCCGCCCGGCGCGCTGGGCGAGATCCAGCAGGCCGGGGTTCTCGTCCACAAGGGTCGACGCCGGGGGCGCCGACAGATGCGGAGCGAGGCACCGCAAGTTGGTGCCTGTCCCAGCGCCTAGATCGACGACGCGGCAGGCGCATCCCGGCGTGCCGCGCCGGCTGGCCCAGAGCCGCGTGACTGCCAGCACCGGCGCCGACCGGGCGCGGCGGTCAGCCGGCTCGCGCAACGCCAGCCAGTCGGCCGGAAACCCGGTCATGAACGGCACTTCAGACGTCGAGCGCCGCCAGAAACTCTCGCCCGGCGGCGGCCCAGCTTCTCGGCCGCGCATCGATCGGCGCCCGCCAGTCTCCACCGATGGCTCGCCGGCGCGCCGAGAAAGCCGCGGAAGCGTATCCGCGAGTGCCGGGACATCGCCCGGCGGCACCAGCCGGTGTCCGCGGAGGCGATCGCCTCGGGAATGGCGCCGGCATCGCTGGCCACCACCGGCAGCCCGTGCGCGGCCGCTTCAGCGACAGCGATTTCGTAGCCCTCGTAGTACGATGGAAGCACGAACAGGTTCGCCAGACGATAGAGGCGCGCGAGCCTCGCCTCGCTGACGGCGCCGGTGAAGACGATTTGCCTACTGGCGATACGGCGCGCCAGCCGGCGGAGCCGGCCCAAAAAGTCCGCCTCGCGTGCCGGCCCCACCAGCAGCAGCCGCCAACGGAAGGAGCGCAGGCGGGCGAGCGCACGCAGCAGCACGTCCTGCCCCTTGCGCCGCGCGAGGCTGGCGACGCAGAGAGGGATCACCGGACGCACCCGCAAGGTGGCTGCCGATCGCATTCTGGGGCAAGGGCCGTCAACGCCGGGGTGGACGACGGCGGACTCCGCAGGAGGCGGCACGCCGAACGCGGCGAGGCGAAGCGCCGTATGCTCGTGGTGACGACGACGCCGTGGGCGAGCGCGAGTGCCTGCCGTTCGCGTTCATAGAGCCGATCGCGGACGGCGGCCGAGAGTCCCGGTCTCTTCCGCCAAAGGATGATGGATCAGGGGATAGAGCGACAGCCTCGACGCGGCCGCGAACGCCTCCAACAACGGCGAGAAGGCGAGGCCGTCGATGATCGCCGAAGCGCTGTCCGGCAGGCGTTCGACCGCCTGCGCTCCGGCGGCGCGCGCTGCTTGCGAAGGGTGCGGATAGGCGCCGGGCAGGACGATGGCGCCGGCCAGTCGCCCTGCCGCGCGCAGGGCGCATAGCATGTGGCGATCAAAGACGAAGCCGCCGGGTCGGCGTCTCCGGCGAACCCAATGGTAGGAAATGGAAAGACCGCGCGGTCACGCGCCGCTGCTTTCGTCGCGCAGCGTGCCCTCGGACGCCGCCCAGGCGATGTGCGACTCGTGCAGCACCACCCGGAGCGACTTGATAGCCGCGCCGGCAGTCCCCAGCCGGCCCTCGCCGATCGCCTCGCGCATCCGCTCGAAGATGTAGCGGGCAAGGCGCTCGGTCGTGGTGTTTGTTTGCGAAAATGCCGGTTCCTCGTCCAGGTTGCGGGAATCACGCGCTCCAGCGACTGGGCCGCAGTGCCGCACCGGCGGCGCCGATGTCGACGACGATGCCGTGGTGCTTCCAGCTCGGCGCGGCGGAACTCGACATTGATCACGTAGGTGGCGCCGTGCAGCCGCCGAGCGGCTCCGAAAACGTCACCCTTCAGGCTGTGCGCAATCATCATGTGAGCCGTTGCGGACGCAGACGGTGAACACGCGTTCCTCCCTCGTCAGCTTGCAAACGCGGTGACACAGCGCCGGCAACTTTCCTTGCCAGACACCGCATCACCTCCGGCAGGGACTTCGAACGGGCTCTCGCCGGAGATCAGCGTATCGAGTTGATCGTCGGCAACCAGCCGCAGCGCCAGCTCCAGCTGCTGCTGGCTGGTCCAGTGCACACGCCGGTGAGCCGGCATCGCCTCTACCTGCGACGAGCGCATCGTCAGCCGGCGCGAATGAAACGCCTCGCCCAACGGCAGCGGAACGTCGCGGTCGCCGAACCAGCCTGTTCCGAAGGTCGTGCCCATGGCCTCTCCTGCAGAGCCAAAGGAGCGTCCACACACGTCACCTGTGATGGAGACGGCCCAGAAAGACATTCAGACTCCGTTCCCTCCGCTTGCCGCGAGTAGGCATCGCCACGAGATCGAGCAGAAAGAGGCGATGACCGGCATTGAAACGCCGCCAAGGCAAGCAGAAAAAAAGAGATCTTTTTCTCCGACCAGCGTTGTAAACCGGGACCGGGAGGCACTGGCACGTCTTCTCACATCGTTTTGAAAGGGGTTTGAAGTTATGAGAACGTACGTATTGATAGTACTTCTGGCATTGACTGCCTGCGTCACGACCGGGGGGAACACGGTTGATAAAAGCAAGATGGCTGAAGGGTATTATATGAAGGGACTGAATTACCTTCAGGAAAAAAACTACGAGATGGCGTCCGTTGAATTCAACCGGTCACTCCAGAACGATAGTAATTTCAAACAGTCATATTACGGCCTGGGTATTATCTGCGACTATCAGGGAAAACTCGATGACTCAGCGAAATACTATCAGGAGGCGATCGATAGAGACCCCGATTATTCAGAGGCATACAACTCGCTTGGGGTTGTTTATATGAAGCAGAAGAAATGGAAAGAGGCGGTCAAGGTTTTTAACAAGGCCCTTGCCAATAAACTCTATACAACGCCGCACATCCCTTACTTGAACCTTGGTGATCTGTACATGGAGCAGAAGGAGTACGAAAAAGCGGCAGAAGCATACCGCGAGTCCAAACGGTTCGTCAATACCGAGTGGACGATCATCAAACTCGGTACGGCTTTGCTCGAAGCCGGAAAGACTAAAGAGGCGATCAGCGAGTTCCAGGAGGGTATCGGGCTTGCTCCTCAGAATGCGAATATGCGATACAGCCTTGGCCTCGCCTATCTCAAGGAAGGGAACAAAAAACTGGCGCTTTCAGAGTTTAAGAAAGCGGCCGAACTAGCCCCGAAAAGCGACCTGTCCCAGAAGGCGAATGAGTATATCAAGATCTTGAGGTGATACGTATGGGGACATTAGGACAATATTTGCGCGGTGCCCGGGAGGCACGCGGCATCGATCTGCACGAAGCTGCGCAGCAGACCCGTATCGGCATTGCTTACCTCAGGGCCCTCGAAGAAGAGGATTTTTCAAAACTGCCCGGTGAGGTTTTCGTCAGGGGTTTTCTGAAGAACTACGGGAAGTATCTCCAGCTTGAAGAATCGCAGGTCATGAGAAAATACGGGGAATTGACGGCCCCGAAGTCTGAAGCAGGTCCAGTTGCAGCGAAAGAACCGCCGCAGGCAATTGCGGGCAGCGAACCCGAAAAGAAAACGCCGCGTTCGACCACAATCGAAACGATTCTCTGGGGCGCTGGTATCCTGATCGCACTCATTCTGTTCCTGTTCACGTCCCTGCCAGACCGGCGCCATAAGGAAGCCAAGCACGCTGTAACGCCGCTGTCCACCGAACAAACAGCTACAGTCCAGGGCCCGGTCATGCAAATAGGCAAGCTTTACCTCGAGGTCGTAGCCCTGGAAGACACCTGGCTCCTGGTGCGGACCGACAGCAGCCCGCAGAAGAAAGCTTTGCTGAAAAAAGGCGAGAATCTCATTTGGAGCGCCGACGAGCGGTTCCTGCTGAGTTATGGCAGCGCCAAGTCGCTCAAGCTGATGCTCAACGGCCAGGAACTGATCGTGAATGAACCCGGAAACGATGTGGTCAGGGACTTGGCCATCACCGCGTCAGGCATCGTGAGCAGCAAGCTCAAGACGGAGAGCAAAGTACCCCGGAAAAAGCGTCTGACTGCCGAGCAACAGCAGCAGACACCGTCTCAGGTAGTGTACGGACCTCGGCTGCCCGCAACAACTACGAAGACGCAAAAACCCCCGCTGGTTGGCCCGCCGGCGCCGCTTACAAAACAAACACCGACGCAGACACGACAGTGAATTGACTGAGATGTTGTAAAAAAAGAGTTGTTCATAAGTAATTTTACGAACAGCTTTGTATTTGATACATTACTGCGTTGTTATTCTTTGTTCAAATCAGCCTGCCTCATCCTCCGAACCTCATTCATGTCGGGAAAAATGGAAAGCAGAGCACTATCGTACGGCACACTCACGTGAAGCGTGACCGTTCCTGGAACTTATTGCGTCGTCGCCATCGCGTGCAAGCCCGTGCGCATCTACTGCTTCCGTTTCAGGATTGCCATCCTCATCACATGCGTTCCGTGCCAGTAAGTTCTTTTGCATCGTGGACAGCGAAGGAAAAGATCCTTATGCTCGTAAACATGGTGCGGTACAAGGTCCCGTGCTTCCTCTCGTTCTATGCGGTCCAGGGGTTCATTACACTCGGAACAGCGGGTGAGGGGATTGATGTGCGTTTCAAGGGGAAAGGACGAGAGAACCTGTTCGACCTGTTCTTGCACGAGGTCGTTGTTGATAAACAGATGGTTTTTCGCCAGCGGCCGATCACTGAGGGCCTTATCCCGTGTCAGGATCACCCGGTCCTGTTCGAGCGATAACCGGATGATCTCGTTGTCATTCAATGTCCGGTCGTACAGCACGTCGAAACCGCGGAGCCGCAGCCGTTTTGCGAGCCTGCCCAGCATGACATCAGCAATGAATTTCATGGGAACCTACTACCCGCCATAACGACACGGAGGCATGTCGGTGTCCTTGTAGCAAGACAGGTTTAAGAAAATTTTCTCAGTCTGAGCGAGTTCGACACCACGCTTACGGAGCTGAATGCCATGGCGGCCGAGGCGTACATGGGATTCAGCAGTCCTGCTGTTCCCAGGAAGGGGTAGAGGACGCCTGCGGCGACCGGGATGCCGATGATGTTGTAAAAGAAAGCCCAGAACAGGTTCATCCTGATCGTCTGCATGGTCCTGCGCGAAAGCCTCATCGCGGTCGCAACTACGCGAAGATCGTCCTTGATCAGGGTGACGTCCGATGCCTCGATGGCCACGTCCGTGCCCGTGCCGATGGCGATGCCTATATCGGCCTGGGTAAGGGCAGGGGCGTCGTTGATCCCGTCTCCGACCATGGCGACCACGCGGCCCTCGGACTGGAGCTTTTTCACCGTGTTCATCTTGTCCTGCGGCAGCACCTCGGCCAGCACACGGGTGATCCCGAGCTCGTCGGCAATGGCCTGGGCAGTGCGGCGGTTGTCGCCGGTCAGCATCACGACTTCGAGTCCGATCGCCTTAAGCCCCGCAACGGCCTCCTGTGAATGATCTTTGACCGTGTCCGCGACCGCAATGATCCCCTCAGCCTTGTTGTCAACAGCCACGAACATGGGCGTTTTCCCGTGAGATGAAAGCCTTTCCGCATCCTTGAGCAGTTTCCCGAAATCGATCTTGCGCTCGGTCATGAGGCGTTCGTTGCCGAGGATGATCTCTTTCCCTTTCAGCACCGCCCGAATGCCATGGCCCGGGAGCGACTCAAATTCGTCCGCCTGCTCCAGGACAATATTCATTTCAATCGCCTTGCGCACGATTGCTTCGCCGAGCGGGTGTTCAGAGCCTTTTTCCGCAGATCCGGCGAATAAGAGGATTTCCCGTTCGCTCATGCCGTTTCGAATAATATCCGTGACCATGCGGTTCGCCGCGCGTGAGCGTGCCGGTCTTATCCAGCACGATGGTATCGATCTTTTGGGCACGCTCGAGGCTCTCGGCGTTCTTGAACAGGATTCCCTGTTCCGCGCCTTTGCCGGTGCCGACCATGATCGCCGTGGGCGTGGCGAGCCCCATGGCGCAGGGACAGGCGATGATCAGCACGGCGATAAAGTTTACCAGGGCGAAGGTGAACCTTGTTTCCGTTGGACCGAAAAAATACCAGATGCAGAAGGTCACAAGGCCGATGGAAATAACGGTGGGTACGAAGATGCTCGATATGTAATCCGCAAGCCGCTGGATCGGCGCCTTGGAGCCCTGGGCCTCCTGCACCATGCGGATGATCTGGGAGAGCATGGTGTCCTTGCCGACCTTGGTCGCCTCGAAGGTGAAGGCACCGGTCTTGTTGATCGTCGCGCCGATGACCACGTCCCCGGATTTCTTCTCCACCGGCAGGCTTTCTCCGGTAAGCATGGCTTCGTCGATCGATGAATAGCCATTGCGGATGACGCCATCGACGGGTATCTTTTCTCCGGGTCGTACCATGACGAGGTCTCCTGCCTCAACATCTTCGATGGGGATATCAAGTTCTTTACCGTCCCGGACCACGCGGGCGGTGCGCGGCTGAAGACCCATGAGCTTCTTGATCGCTTCACCGGCCCGGGTTTTCGCCCGCGCCTCGAGGAATTTCCCGAACAAGATAAGCGTGATGATCATCGTAGCGGTGTCATAGTAGGCGCCGCCGTGGGCCCCATGATGTCCCAGGAGCTCAGGGAAGAAGGTAAGCACCACGCTGTAGCCATAGGCCGCGCTTGTGCCCACTACAACGAGGGTGTTCATATTCGTGCTGCCATGCTTGATCGAAGCCCAGGCATTCTGGTAAAAGTGACGACCAGCCCAGAACTGGACCGGAGTGGCAAGCAGGAAGAGGATGTACCACATGGTCTGGCGGGGGAGGATGGTGATGAAGGGGAGCATGTCCTGGAAGCTGCCGATCATCACGAGTGCGGACAGGACAGCGCTCACGATCAGCTTGTTCCGGATCTCCGAGAGCTCCCGCTCCCGTGCTTCTTTTTCGATGTCGAGCGCTGAGCGCCCTTCGATCTGCTGGGGCACGCGGAAGCCGGATTTCTCGATGGCCCTCCTGATATCCCTGAGACCGATCTGGCCAGGGACATATTCCACTTCCACGGTCCCGGCTGCGGGGTTTACGACGGCTTTGAGCACGCCGTCGATAACGCCTGCGATGTGTTCAAGTTCCTTTGAACGCGAGACATCAAGATCAATGATCGGGATGAAAACCGATTCCGTGACCGCCCGATAACCTGATTCATGAATGCTGGAGATGAACTCATCCAGACCGGTCACAGCAGGATCGAACTCGATGACCGCTTTTTCATTGGCATAATTGACATTCGCACTTTGAACGCCCACGAGCTTTGAAATGTCCTTCTGTATCGCAGCGGCGCAGTTCACGCAGGTCATGCCTTTGACCGGGATGACGGCTTTCTTAGTGTCCATTGTATATAGTCTACCTCTTTTGGTAAGATCTTCGTCGATTTCGGCGATCCATTTTTTGTATATCCTGCATTTATCAACCCTTGATATTTTTATTCCATGGATAAGGAAAGATCAATACCATCTTAGCCTACTACCTTGAATCCGGCCTCGGCAACGGCTTTGGCCATTACTGCCTGTTCCGCTGAACCGGCAACCACGGCTTGTTTCTTAACCAGGTCCACCTGGGCGCTGGTAACGCCGGGCACCCCTTTGAGGGCTTTTTCAACTCTCATTTTGCAGTGCATGCACGTCATGCCTTCAATAGCAAGAACTATATCGCTCATCGTTTTCACCTCCCGTCTCTTGAGTCTTTCATATATATAGGTAGATCCTTTCACCTGATCAGTTTGAAGATAGTCTTCAGGAGTTCATCCACAACGTGTCCATCTCCGGATTGTAACTGCTCTGTGACGCAAGATTTCATATGTTTTTCCAGTAGTAACTGGGACGTTCCATGCAAAGCTGATTGGACAGAGGAAATCTGGTTCAATATATCGTCACAATACACACGTCGCTCAATCATGCCCCTAATACCGCGGATTTGCCCTTCAATGCGGTTCATACGCGTCACGAGTTCCCGAATGGTCTTTTCGTCATGATGGCTTTTACGTTTGCCATCCTCCAGCCCGTTATGGCAATTTGGACAGGATATTTTCGGCTCATTCTTTTTTGCCATTGGTCGCCTCCTTCAAAGTTCGTGTACAATACCCCCCTACCCTATAAATGTCAAGAAGTAAAATACCCTGCCGATTCAAAGAGGGTGGACGTGCAGCTCAGATCACGGGGGAAAATAATTTGATTATGGGCGGGGCATCGTCGAAAGAGGTGGGATGCAGACTGATTTCGAGTCAACATGTTGTGATTTATTGAATAGTAATCGAAACAGACGGCGACGGAATCGGTTTGTAAAACGCGAAGGCCATCACGTCTTTTTCCTATAAAACGGCAGATCCACGATCTTTGCCGCGATCTCCCTGTCACGGACCTCGATCTCGATCTCCTGTCCCGCCTGCGCATAGCGGCTCAGGACATAACCGAGGCCGATACCTGTGCGTCGGCGGGGCGATTGAGCGCCGCTGGTCACCACACCGATCTCACTGCTTTCCGAAAAGATGCTGCCGCCGCACTTGGGCACACCCTTGTCGACGAGGATAAAACCGATCAGTTTCTGCTTCGGTCCTTCAGCCTGAAGCTTAAGTAATGCCTCTTTGCCGATAAACTCTTTTTTAAAATCAATGAACGATCCTAAACCGGCTTCGAGCGGAGTGCGCTTTTCATCAAGGTCGTTCCCATACAAGAGATATCCTGTTTCCAGGCGAAGGATGTCCCTGCAGGCAAAGCCACAGGGAAGAAGACCGCTGTCGCTGCCGGCTGCCATGACCGCGTCCCAGAGCGCCTCGGCGTGGTCAGCGGGCACGAAGATCTCATATCCCTTTTCTCCGGTGTAGCCGCTACGTGAAATCGTGACGACAACGCCCTGTATGGTCACTTCTCGGACGACTCTCGGTTTCATTTTATTCAGGCCGGATTCAGTGAGTTTCTCGAGGACAGAGAACGATTGCGGTCCCTGCAGCGCAAATTGCGCGAGAGCCTGCGTTTTATCGATTATCTGTGCGTCATCGGTTGCATGCTTTTTGAGCCACAGGAGTATCTTGTCGGTATTGCCGGCATTCGTGGTGAGCAGGTAGCGGTTGCCTGCAAGGCGCAGGACGAGAATATCATCAAGAACAAACCCGGATTCATTGCAGATGAGGCTGTAGTGAACAGAGCCTGTTGTCATCTTATCAATATTTCGGGTGAGCACTTTCTGAAGAAGAGCTGCGGCGCCCAAACCGGTGACCTCGATCCTGCCCAGGTAACCGATATCGAACAACCCCATAGCTGTGCGCACAGCTTGGTATTCGGAAAGCGCATCGGAGAACAGGAGAGGTGTTTGCCAGTCCTGATATTCCGTCAGCTTTGCATTTACCCGAAGATGTTTCTGGTGGAGAACGGTCTGTTTCATTCGGCCTCCGCGTAGAAAAGAGCGTACAGAGTATAATCTCAGAATTCAAGGTGACGCTCGACTCGTCAACCACTGAATAGATGGAACGTTACTTTATCCTGATATTTTCCGGATTGATTGACCCATCAGCAAGTTTGTGGATGTCCTTCGGATGGAAGGCGCCGACTTCGGTGATGATAGCTGTTATGTAGCGGGCCGGCGTCACATCGAATGCCGGATTAGCCACTTTTACACCGTCGGGCGCGATCTGGACCTTGCCAAAAACATGGGTGACCTCGCGGGGATCGCGTTCTTCAATAGGGATAAGAAACCCTGATGCCATGGAAAAGTCGATGGTAGAGAGCGGCGCTGCAACGTAGAAGGGGATGCCGTGCTCCTTGCACAGGACCGCGAGACCGTAGGTGCCTATTTTGTTCGCCGTATCGCCGTTCGCGGCGATCCGGTCCGCGCCCACGATCGCCAGGTCGATCATATCGCGGTACATGAAGTATCCGGCCATGTTGTCCGTGATCAGCGTGCAGGGTATGTTCTCCTGCATGAGTTCCCAGGCCGTCAGGCGCGCGCCCTGGAGCACCGGTCGGGTTTCATCCACGTATACATGGATCCTCTTCCCTGCCTCCACCGCTGCACGCATGACGCCCTCGGCGGTCCCGTAGCCCGCTGTCGCGATGGAGCCGGCGTTACAATGGGTGATAAGATTGTCGCCGTCGGTCACGAAGGGCGACCCGTAGCCGCCCAGCCGCTTGTTCGTCTCGATGTCCTCGTCGTGCATGCGCTGGGACTCTTCAACGAGCAGACTGCGGAGGGCATCAAGCCCCTTGTCCTTGTTCGCCTGGGCGAAGGTTTTGACCCGCTCGATGGCCCAGAAAAGGTTCACCGCCGTCGGTCGTGTGGCTGCCATGAACGCGCAGATCTCTTCAAACTTCGGCCAGAACTCTTCGAATGAACCGGCAGTGATCTGGCGCGCCCCGAGCGCCAGGCCCATGGCCGCCGAGACACCGATCGCAGGCGCACCGCGCACCCAGAGCTCTTTGATGCCCTTTGCCACGGTCTGGTAGTCCTTGCATTCGTTGTACACGGTCTCGAAGGGCAGTTTTGTCTGGTCCAGCATCCGTACGACGCCGTTCTTCCACTCAACGGTCGGGATCATTTATGAAACTCCTTGTCGTGTAATTGTATTGCGGCGAGTAAGAGATACGTGTTAAATATAATGCAATACCCTCGGATTGTCAAAAGAATACGTGGTTTGAATGGAAATAGATTTACCTTGAGCTGGTTTGAATGGGAGGCTAAAGCGGCCTTAGTTATTGATATTAATAAGAGCTACCCGATACGATGGATGTGTTTCTGTTCGGTATCCGGAGACATCTGCGGATATCCTTGGAATGAGTGTCGAATCGTTTGGGAAGTAGTGTTTGGTTACTACCAAATGGAAGTGTTGCATTGAATTGAAAGTCGGAATCCGTCAAGTTCACCTACAACTCCTGCATCGGCGTCAGATAATTCTGAGGTACAGAATGCTAATTGAAACGTGTACGCGAAGCCCCATGTAAGACTGCTTTATTCCACCTAGTTCGATATGCTGGTTGGATCTTACAATCATACTAATACCACCCGATATTTATAATCGGGAAAAAAGGGATCATGCCCCTTCACCACCGTAAACAACGTTAATTAAACCTATCTGAAATCCGGTCAGATACTTGCAACCGTTGACAAGTCCGATTTGACCACCCGTAACTTGCCCTTTATGCCAGTTGATAAGAAGCCCGATTTGGACGCCAGAAAGGTTTGCTCTACCTCCATTGCCGAGCCCAACTTGCACCCCCCGCATTAGATGATTTACTTCATTACCCCAGAAAGCTAACTGTACGCCAGTCATATTGCGAGCATCATTAATCCCGCCAATCTGAATACCGTTTGCCTCTTCTGTGACAATATTGACAGCTCCAACCTGCAGGCCATTAAATTTTCCGGCGACATTCAGCAACCCCAGCATCCAGACCCCATACTTCGACAATTTCCCCCCAAAACGGATTCAAGCGAATTCCGCAAATGATCTTGTCTTTTGGAAAAAGCTGAATTGGCGGAAACAGGCCGAATCTGCAATGGAGAAAAACACTCTTCTGCGTGTAGCGGTAATGACAACAGTGCGAGAACCAAAAAAAATCCTATTGAGAGAAAAATTACAATATATTTCCCCATATTATTCTTCTCCAGTGCATTAGCAATAAAGGTTCACGAAGACCTTACATCTTTCGGCGGCTCGGCTATTTTCTCTAACGGGATACCTGCTACTTTCTGCCCCCTTCTCGCTAAAGGCTTGACTTTATCGAGAATTATTTAATTGTAATCACCGATATGAAGATTTGTCAATGTTATCGATGAGGTATTTTAAGAGAATTTTCAACAGATACTGAATGTAACCTGATATGTTCCAAGAAATGCAAGTTTCAAAGACTACAGGAAGTTATATATTAAAAAAGAGAATAGATAAAAGGATCAGTATAACAGGGAAAATATTTATTTATAATCTACCCAAAATAGAAACCTCCTGCTAAGAATTAGTTTATCGCGGGAACTAAATTCAAAAGACAGGAGGCTTCGTATGGAACTGTATAATGATATCAGACTTAGGAGTTTTGTCAATTGAAGAAGAGATTCGGGGTTCTACGGAGTATTTGATTGTCGGCCTGGACATTGCCAAGGAGAAACACAACGCTTTCTTCGGCACAGCAACCGGCAACGTATTGTTCAGGGGGATGTTCTTTGACAATACCTTGGAAGGGTTTCGCAAGCTGCTTGCGCAGGTAGAGGCACTGAAGACGGAGTACGGCCTTTCAAAGGTGGTCTTCGGTCTGGAGCCGACAGCCAATTACCATAAGCCCCTGGCGGAATACCTCATCAAATGCGGATTCATGGTCGTTCTGGTATCTCCTTTTTCGACGGTAAAGAACCGGAAACTTTAGACGGCCGATGGGATAAACACGACCCAAGGATGCCGGCGAACGTTGCCGATCTCGTCTCCCAGGGGAAATGCCTGTACTACGACTACCCGGAAGCAGCCATTCGCGACATCAGGAGCCTTCTTTCGTTCAAGAAGCGGCTCAAGAAAGAGGAGCAGGCACTGCAGGTCCGCATCCGCAATCAGCTGCTCGCGCAGTACTTTCCGGAGATGGACCGCCATTTCCGCACCGCGGTGAGCATGGCCGTGGTCCGGACCTGTCTTGATCCATCGTTGATTGCCGGGATGGAATACGATGAGTTTTGCCGAACCGTGGCACCAGGGAGGGTGAACTTGAGACAACAGCGTCTGCTCCAGCAGATCTGGCAATTAGCCCATAAGTCCATCGGATGCAGGGTGGGAGAAACAGTGCCATTCGAAGCGCAGGCGATGGTCTCGACCATCCATCACGTGCGAGAGATGATCAAAGCCGTTAACGATAAAATAGAAGACCTCTGCTTACCGTTTCCCGAATACCCCTGTCTTTTAAGCATCCCGGGTTTTGGTCCGGAGGTGTCGTCCACCGTCCTGGGTGCGATCGGCAATCCGTACCGGTTTTCCTGCGGCAAGCAGGTTCTGAAGATGGCGGGTTATGATCTGTCTGCTGCTCGAAGTGGTAAAACAGCATCAAACGTCGTGCCGGTTATCTCCAAAGAGAGGCAAGGTGGATCTTCGATTTGCCCTGTATCAGGCGGCACTGGTTGCGTCCAACACCAATCATTATTTCATCATGTATTTTGGCAGAAAGCTCCATGGCCGGCGACAAGAGCAAGGGATCGGCACCAAGATGCGGGTGAAACTCGCAGCAAAGCTCTTGATCATTGCCTGGACACTGATGAAGAAGAAAGAGATGTTTGACCCGGCATGCCTCGATTTAGGGGATACTCAGGTATAGGCCAGCTTAAAAGAACTCAAATGCGGGCTTCCTGCGCAATCATTTTTTGAAGCGGAAGCCCGATGAAATCAGATTTCGACGAAGAGAGCCCGGTCAGGAAGGTTGAGGCATATGACCTCGTCAAGATACAATTCAGGGCCTCTTACTAAACTTGATATTCTGGATAAGGGATGCTCGGCGGCGCCTGCACGCCGGATAATCAATAACTCTCAGAGGTCAAGTTCGCTTCGTGTAAGAGAGACTCGTCGAACAAAGCCAAAAACATCCGTAATGGATGCACAGTGGAGGTTTGTTCTTAAAACGGAACGACTCGAATTTGAAAGAAATGGACAACTTACGATTTTATAAAATCGACCCTTGACAGGAGGAGCATAGGAAGTACTCATTGCCGGATGTCTCTATCATAATGTCGATGTTTCAACCAATAATATTCAAACATAGCTGGAGCATAATACTTTTCTCGGAAGCTTGATCTGGCTTCACAGTAGATCAGGTGAATCAGGGATTATTATGCCTGCACAGCCAGCGTGCCGCTTCTTCCGTCAACCGTGCCGGAGATAAGGTCGTTCACGGGAAGGGGAGAGGGGTTTTTAAGAAGGTTTGCGGCAAGTTCATCGAGTCTTTTGACCTGTATCCGGCGTACCCGGACCTGTTCGAGCAAAGACCTGAACAGGGCGATCTTCTTCATGCCTTCGACCTCCGCGTGGATCGTGAGGACGTTCAATTTGTCCGGAGCCATGAGCCCAAGGTAATGCGTGACGATGCGGTCCTCGGGATATTCGGGCCTGCCGAGCAGCTCATCCAGCGTAGGAAGCGTTGTCGGTATCTGAAGTGTTTTGTACACCACGCCGCCTATGCGCGGAATGAAGGGATGCGTGCCGCGGGCATCGCTGGCATACAAGAGGTGCGCATCGTCATAGGCTTCGAGGCTGAAACTGTTTGCCTGCCAGCCGGCGGAGCCTGCGGTCTTTGCCGGTTCGCTGAAGATCCGTTCGAATTCCTTCCGTGCCTTGCCGAATTCCTCGTAAACCTCGGTGCGGTCCATCTTCGCGAGCCCGTCCTGCCAGCGGATATGATCGTAGCAATGGATGCCGACCTCGTGTCCCCTTGAGCGGGCCAGACGCATCACGCCCTCGTTCCGGCGGCCGACGTGCGGGCCGGGCAGAAGCAGGCCGTTCAGAAGCGTGCGGATGCCGTAGGTGGAAACCACGCTGGTGCGGCTGACCTTTGCTCAGGAACCCGGGCCGAAAGACGCGCTTGATCGCGCGGCCGGTATTGTCCGGGCCGAGGGAGAAGAGGAACGTGGCCTTGATGCCGAACTCGTCGAAGAGGTCCAGGAGATTGGGCACACCGATGCGGGTGCCGCGGTCGGTATCAACGTCGATCTTGATGGCGAGAATGATTGCTTCCTCCCTTTCAAGGGGAGGATGGGGTGGGGATGGGGTTGTGATGTTGGTGTCAGGCTCATATATTTTTTATGCTGGCCGCATCCTCACCCCAGCCCTCTCCTTAAAGGAGAGGGAGGTCACAAATGCCGAACCGTTTTGTGATCGGACTATTCGCTCAGTTCGCTCGACGGCCTGACCGAGGTGATAGTCCAGGGTCTTCCGGAGAGCTGTCTTCAGGTCCGTGGTCGGTTTCCAGCCGAGGTATTGCTCCGCGTTCCTGATGGACGGCACGCGGGTCTGGATGTCCTGGTAGCCTTCGCCGTAATAGTCACCCGATTTGACCGTGACGAGCTTGACGTTCTCGGCGAGCTTTGCGTATTTCGGGTAGGTCTTGATGAGCTCGATCAGCGTTTCGGCAAGCTCCCTGATCGACATGTCGTTTCGCGGGATTGCCGATATTGAAGATGCGGCTGTCGGCGGCATTGTCCTTGTTCTCGATGATGCGGATCAGCGCGTCGATGCCGTCATCGATATAGGTGAAGCTCCGGCGCTGGGCGCCTCCGTCCACGAGCTGGATGTCCCTGCCGCGCAGGATGTTGCCGATGAACTGGGTGAGCACGCGCGAGCTGCCTTCCTTGGGCTCCAGGATGTTGTCGAGTTTGGGACCGATCCAGTTGAAGGGCCGGAAGAGGGTATACTTCGAGCCCTTCCTTCATGCCGTAGGCGTGGATGACCCGGTCCAAGAGCTGTTTGGAGCAGGAGTAGATCCAGCGCTGCTTGTTGATGGGGCCGAGGACGAGGTTCGATGTCTCCTCGTCGAATTCCGGGTCCGTGCACATGCCGTACACTTCCGACGTGGAAGGGAAGAGGACGCGTTTTTTGTAGCGCACGCACTTGCGCACGATGTCCAGGTTGGCCTCAAAATCCAGCTCGAACACCCTGAGCGGATCGATCACGTAGGTCGCCGGTGTTGCAATGGCCACGAGGGGCAATACGATGTCGCATTTCTTCACATGATACTCGATCCATTCCTTGTTGATGGTGATGTCGCCCTCGACGTAGTGGAAGCGATCATGCCCCAGGCACTGGTCGAGCTTGTCCGCGCCCATGTCCATGCCGTAGACTTCCCAGTCCCTGTTTTTCAGGATATATTCGGTCAGGCTGCTTCCGATAAATCCGTTTACGCCGAGGATCAGTATCTTGAGACTCATGATGTGCTCCATTCTTTTTTGTCATCCCCGAATGATTCCATCGGGGATCCAGTCAATTCACGATGAGATTATAAGAAATCTGGATTCCCGCGTTCGCGGGAATGACGGTCAGTATGATGTTAAGGAAGATTAATCGATGCTGCCCAATACTTGGCCCACGTTCAATTCGCCCTCTTCTTCATCTTCCCACTCGTAGTTCACGACCTCGAGGCTCCCGTTTCCCGCAGCCACTCTGAGCGGGTCCACGGACAGCACCTCCCCGGGCGTTCCACCGGCGGCAGGCAGGGGCGTTGCCCACCAGATGAACAGCTTTTTCCCCTTTACCGTGGTGAATGCCCCGGGATAGGGGTTGGTCACGGCGCGGACGAGATTATAGATCATCTCGGCGCCCGCGGTCCAGTCGATCCGTCCGTCTTCGGGTTTGCGGCCACCGAAAGTGGTTGCCGCAGATTCATCCTGGCTGCGCCGCGGGGCTGTCCCCGAGGTCAGCGCCCCGAGCTGGCGTTCGAGCACGAGACGCGCCGCCGTGACGCACTTGCTGAACACCTCTCTCGCCGTGTCCTCATGGCCGATGGGCACCGCCTCCTGGTCTACGATGTCTCCGGCATCGGCGCGTTTTACCATATGATGGAGCGTCACACCCGTCGACTTTTCTCCCTGTACGATGGCCCAGTTGATCGGCGCGCGGCCGCGGTACTTCGGGAGGAGCGAGCCGTGCATGTTGAATGCGCCGAGGCGCGGGATGGTCAGAATCTCCTCATGGATCATGTTCCGGTAGTAAAACGAGAGGATCAGGTCCGGCGACCATGAACGTATCCGCTCGACCCAGTCGGGCGTGTTCACCGAGTCGGGCTTATGCACCGGGATATCGTACTTTTGCGCGAGGTTTGCAACGGACCGGAACCAGATCTCTTCTTCCGGGTCGTCCTTGTGGGTGATGACGGCGAGGATGTACTCGTCGTTCTGGATCAGGGCGTCCAGGCATTCATAGCCGACGTCGTGGTATGCAAAAACGAGAATAGCGGGTTTAGTCATTGGATTTTTCATAGATTTCGCGGATCACGAACCGTGGTCTGCGCCTCACTTCCTTATAGATACGGCCGATGTATTCGCCGATGATACCGAGTCCCATAATGCCGATGCCCACGAGGAAGTAGAGGATCGCGAAGAGGGTGAACACCCCCTCGGCCTCGGGGCCGACGATAATGCGCCGGATAAAGAGGAAAATCACGAACAGGAGACTGAAGACCGAAACAACCATGCCGAACAGGGTGAATACCTGGAGCGGCACGACGGAAAAGCCGGTCATAAGATCGAAGTTCAGCCGGATAAGGTCATAGAGACGGTACTTTGATTCTCCCGCCGAACGCGCCACGTGCTCTACCTCCACCTCGGCGGGGTTGGCCGCGAAGCTGTACGCGAGGGCGGGGATGAAGGTTGAGGTCTCGCCGCTCGCAACGATGCTCTCGACGATGTTCTTACGGTACGCGCGCAGCATGCAGCCCTGGTCGCGCATGCGGATGTTCGTTATCTTTGCACGGATGCTGTTGATCATCTTTGAGGCGATACTTTCTGAAGAAAGAGTCCTGTCGTTCCCTGCGATAGCCGCCTACCGCATCGTGTCCTGCCTCGATCGAGGCAAGCAGCTTGGGGATTTCTTCAGGCGGGTTCTGGAGGTCGGCATCCAGGGTCACGATCACATCGCCGCGCACGCGTTCGAAGGCCGCCATGATGGCCATGTGCTGGCCGAAATTGCCGTTAAAGTCGATGACGCGCACCTCGTTGGGACGGCGCTGGTGGAATTCCTTCAGCATCGCGCCGGAACGGTCCCGGCTGCCGTCGTTCGTGAACAACACCTCAAATGGTTTCCCGATCCCGGTCATCACCGTCATAAGGCGCGAGAAGAGGGCTTCCAGATTCGCCTCCTCGTTATAAACCGGTATCACAATGCTCAGGTAGGGTTTGCTCATGATTGTTTCCCCTTGAACAGGTCCGTCATGGCGGCGATCACCCGGTCCTGGTCGGCATCGGTCATGGCCGGGAAGAGCGGCAGGCTCACGATACGGTCTGAAATGGTTTCGGCATTCGGAAAATCTCCGCGCTTGAACCCGAACTGATCACGATAGTAGGGATAGAGATGCACCGCCCGGTAGTGAAGACCCGTGCCGATATTGCGCTCCTTCATGCCCTGCATGAAGGCGTCGCGGTCCATCTTCGCAACATCGGGATTAATGAGCGGCGTATACAGGTGCCATGCATGGAGATGCTGGTACGAAGGCGCCCTGGTAAGCGTCCACTGCGGCCAGTCCGCGAGGACCTTCTGATAGCGCAGGGCGAGCTCGGTGCGGCGCTTGATAAAGCCGTCGAGCTGTTTGAGCTGGTGAAGGCCGAGCGCTGCCTGGATGTCCATCATGTTGTACTTGTATCCCGGCGCTATGATCTCGTAGTGCTGGCTGCCTTTCTTGCCGAAGCGGTTCCATGCCTCGCGGTCCATGCCGTGGAATCGAAGCAGCGCAACGTCCGAGGCGAGCTTCTCGTCCCGCGTCGCTACGCACCCGCCTTCTCCGGTGGTCATGTTCTTGTTGGGATGAAAGCTGAAGACCTGGATGTCTCCGAAGCTGCCGATGCGTCTGCCCTTATACTCCGTGCCGATGGCGTGTGCCGCGTCCTCGATCACCCGCAGGTCGTGTTGTTTTCGCGATGTCGTACAGCGGATCGAGATCAACAGGCAGCCCCGCAAAGTGCACGGGCATGATGGCGCGGGTGCGTTTTGTAACCGCCTTCTCGATCTTCGTTACATCCATGTTGTAGGTGCCGGGCTCAACGTCCACGAGCACGGGCCTGCCGCCGGCGAGCACGATGGTGTTCAGGGTCGCCGCAAAGGTCATGGGAGTGGTGATCACCTCATCGCCTGGCTTCAAGTTCAATGCTGTCAGCACCAGGTGCAGGCCTGCCGTGGCCGAGGTGAGGGCAAGCACGTGCGGCGCGCCGAGATAGGCTTTCAGATCGTCCTCGAACTGCTTGACCCGCGGCCCGGTGGTGATCCATCCGGATTTCAGGCACGCCACTACTTCATCGATGGCAGCCTGGCTGATGGACGGCCGGGAGAAGGGGAGAAATTCTTCGTTTGATCGTTTGACATGGTTCTCCTTCGACAGTTCCGGGTTGCGAGTTCCGTGTTACAAGTTACGAGTTCCGGATTGCAGGGTTCGCATTTTAAACCTCGAAACGTCATAACTCGGAACAGACTTTATCAGCTCTTCGTCACAAAATACACTCCCACGCAAATGATCAGTATCCCCGTGATGCGCGTCATCGAAAGATTTTCCTGGAACAGGTAATACCCCGCCACGGCGTTCACGATATATCCCACGGAGAGCAGGGGATAGGCGAAACTTACCTCGACCCGCGACAGGACCAGGAGCCAGACCGCGACGCTGATGACGTAGCAGAGCAGGCCCCCGAGGATGAAGATATTACCCGCCACCTGCAGGGCGATGGGGACGATATTGGCCCAGACGAACTCGAAGTGGCCTATCCGGCGCATTCCCTCCTTCAGGAATAACTGCGCAGCGGCATTCAGCAGCACGCCGAGCATGATCAGGGGAAAATAGTTCATGGTTTGACCTCTTTATTGGACAACACGATAGTTCCTCTGGTTCCGCGCTATCGGGTACAGCGGAAGACCCGGCTCTGATCGTTTCAGGGATTCGTAGTCCTCGATCCGGGTCAGCACGTACATTGTCGCCGGTCCCTGCCAGCGTTTCCAGAACGTGGCGCCGTCGGTCATCCACGCTTTGGTATCCTCCACGCTGGTGCCGAAGTCGAGCTCGCCGCTCCAGTCAACCACCGTGATGCGCTGCTCAAGGTATACCGGGAGGTCCTGGTAGTATTCCTGGTAGCTGGCCACTTCGTCTCCGGGTTTGAGACGGGGCTTGAGCTCGATCGCAAGCTGTTTGACGGACTTGGTATCGAAACGGGGCGCGGCCGCGTTCACTTGAGTGAGAAACAGCGCCGAGGTCATTGCCAGGGCGATAAAGGCCCAACTGAGACTGCGATACCTCATCAGATCCCCACGTTGCCGCGCCGCCGATGCCAGCGTGAAGGCGATGGTATAGCGGTACACGCCGAGGATCTGCGCCTCGACGGGTGTGGGCCAGTAGTACGGCAGGCCAAGGAAGGCCGCGGCAAGGAGCAGCGATGCGATCAGGACGGTGGTGTATCCCGCCCGGAGGCCGGGAAAATCGCGGCTGTCCCAGGCCGCCGCAAGATACCGCCCGATCAAAAGCGCCAGGGGCGGGAAGACCGGCAGGATATAAGGCACCAGCTTCGAACTTGATGCGGAGAAAAAGAGAAACACGAGCCCTGCCCAGAGCAGGAGAAAGAGCGCGTCCCGGTGCTCATGGCGTTCCCGCCAGGTGGAAGGGAGGCTGTGCTTGATCGCCTGCAGCAGGAAGGCGCTCCAGGGAAACAGACCCCAGGAGCCACGATGGGTATGAAATACCAGAAGGGCTGATAACGGCCGTGCATCTTGGTCAGGAAGCGCTGAAAGTGCTCATGGATGAAATAGAACTGAAAGAACTCGGGGTTGGCCATGCCCACCATGATGTGCCACGGCGCTGCGATGAGCAGGAACAGGGCAAGGCCCGAGGGAAGATACAGCGTCTTGAGCATGCGCCATTCGCCCAGAAGGACGATCCAGGCGCCGATCACCATGCCGGGGATGAGAATGCCGATCAGGCCCTTGGTCAGGACCGCCAGCGCGGCAAAGGCAGCGAAACCCCATAAGTAGAGCCGGCGCTTCAGACCCGGCGACCTCGTGCGTGCCCATAAGAAAAGAGAGGAGCGCCAGGGTGAGCAGGATGGAAACCGGCATGTCGAGGATGATCGCACGACTCAGCCCGTAATACAGGAGGCTTGTGGCGAGCACTACCGCGCTCAGCAGGCCGGTCCTGCGTCCGAACAGGCGCGCACCGGCAACAGCGACGGCAAGGCATCCGAAGAGCGCGAACAACGCCGGCCAGAGACGGAGGGTGAATTCATTCAGCCCGAAGAGCTTGATCGAAAAGGCCTCGAGCCAGTAGAACAGAACGGGTTTTTCAAAGTATTTGACGCCGTTCAGGCGGGGGGTGAGATAGTTCCCCGAGGCCACCATCTCCCGGGGGATCTCGACATACCTGCCTTCATCCGGCACAGACAGAGGACGGTTTCCGAGCATAAAAGTAAAAAGAAGGCAGATCAGGACAGTCAGGGTAATGAGGTCGCGCATCTCAAGGCGGCCTGTTTGTTTGGCGACTGATGTCATGTATGCTGTTCTTTTCTCATGGAAATGGTCTTGAGCGTGTCCGGGGAAGAACATTTCGGGTTCCCTGTTCCGGCACGGGATGCGGGATTTTCTGAAAGCTGATTCTACATCGTGTGGCGGGGTTTGTCAAACATTTTATCTTTTCACTCAAGGGGTTACGGGTGAAATTCCGGAATTATATCCTGCGGAGGCGCCGGTCTGTCACATGATATCAGGAGGGAGTATGACGGGCTCCGATCCTGAGCAATTGCGATACCCTCCGTATCACTCAGGTGACAGCTTAACATTAAAAGAAGCATTGGACGTACTGCTCTGTTATAAAACAATGGGAGGTCATCTTTAGCTTTATTGCTTCTTTTGTGTCTCGCACGCCATATGACGGATGACCTTTCCCTTGACCATGTACACGACCATCTCGGCAATATTGGTGGCATGGTCCCCGACGCGTTCCAGGTATTTGGTGATATATGTCAGACGTACTGCGCGGGAAATGTTTTTCGGGTCCTTGAGCATATACAGGAGCAGTTCGTTGAATATCTGCACATTCAGGTTGTCCACGAAGTCGTCATCCTGGCATACGCGCATGGCGAGGTCGGCGTCCTGCTCCACAAAGGAGTCGAGGCTGTCCTTGAGCATCTTCTGTGCCGCTTCGGCCATGCGCGGAATGTCGATATAGGGTTTGAGCGGTGGCTCGTCGAGCAATTCCATGGCTCGTTCACAGATGTCCACGGCAAGGTCGCCCATGCGCTCCAGGTCGGTGATGATCTTGATTGCCGTGGTCACGAGGCGCAGGTTGCTGCCGGTTGGCTGCCAGATGGCGAGGAAACGGATGCACTCTTCCTCGATCTCGACGTCGAAGTTATTGACGATGGCGTCTCCGTCGATCACCTGGATCGCCAGTTCCCGATCACGTTCAACGAGGGCCTTGATGGATTTCCGTATTGCGTCCTCGACGAACCCTCCCATCGCGAGTATCCGTTCCTTGAGCTTTTCGAGTTCCTGTTCTTTCTGGCTGGCCATTGTTGTCTCCTTGTGTGCATAGAGCAGAGAGCACGGAGCATGGGGCATTGGGTAAAATCCTAACACCCTCTGCACTATGCGCTGCGCGCTCTGCGTTTATTTATCCAAACCTTCCCGTGATGTAATCGTCAGTCTGTTTCTTGTCGGGGTTCGTGAAGATCTTCTCCGTGGCGCCGAATTCAATAAGTTCGCCCAGATAGAGGAATCCCGTCATGTCCGACACACGGGCGGCCTGCTGCATGTTATGGGTAACGATGATGATCGTAATATTCTTCTTCAAGGTCGCGACCAGCTCCTCGATCTTTGCCGTCGAGATGGGGTCCAGGGCCGAGGTGGGCTCGTCGAAGAGGAGCACCTCGGGTTCAACGGCCAGGGCGCGCGCGATCACCAGCCGCTGCTGTTGCCCGCCGGAGAGATCATAGGCGCTGGAGTTCAACTTGTCCCGCACCTCTTCCCACAGCGCGGCATGCCGCAGGGCCCGTTCGATCCGTTCGACAAGCTCGTTCTTCTTTTTGACGCCCTTGAGCCGGAGGCCGTAGGCGATGTTCTCGGCAATGGTCATGGGAAAGGGAGTGGGCTTCTGGAACACCATGCCGATCCTGCTCCTGAGATTGATCAGATCGATGTCATTGCCGAGTATATTCCTCTCCTGAAAGATTATTTCACCCTCATATCGGTGCTTCGGGTAGAGGTCGTGCATGCGGTTGAAGCACCGGAGCAGCGTTGTCTTGCCGCATCCCGACGGGCCGATCAGCGCGGTGACCTTGTTCTTCTGGATCGGCAATGATATCCCGTTCAGGGCATGCACAACCCCGTTGTAATAAAAATTCAGGTCCTTGACCTCGATCTCGATAGGTACCGTCAACGTTTATACCTCCAGCGGATGATTAATCTGCCTGTGATCGTGAGGGCAAGAATAAACAAGGTGATCATTAATGCCGCGCCCCATGCCTGGGAATGCCAGCTTTTATAGGGCCCCATGGCATACTGGAATATCGTCACCGTCAGCGACGCCATGGGACCGTTCATGTTCGTTGAATGGAAGTTGTTGTTAAAGGAGGTGAACAGCAGGGGGGCTGTTTCTCCCGCGATGCGGGCGATCGACAGAAGGATCCCCGTGAAGATCCCCGTAGCCGCTGCGCGATAAACGACCTGGATGATCACCTTGTAATAGGGGGCCCCGAGGGCAAAGGCCGCTTCACGGATGGTCCAGGGGACAAGAGACAACATATCCTCGGTCGTACGGAGGACCACGGGGATCATAATGATCGAAAGCGCGAATGCGCCGGCCCATCCGCTGAAGTGATGGAGCGGCCGGACAAGGATCGCATACACAAAGGCGCCAACAACGATGGAGGGAACACTCACCATGATGTCCGAAAGAATGCTGATGATCCGCGCGATCTTTCTGCCCCGCGCATACTCGGCAAGGAAGGTCCCTCCCAGGACCCCGACAGGCACCCCGATCAGGATTGAGAACGCTGTGATCATCAATTGTCCGACAAAGGCGTTCCTGAGCCCGCCCCCTTCGACGCCCGCGGGCGCGGGGTCATTGAAGAAAAGACCGATCGTAAGGGCGCCGATGCCGTGGATAATGACATCGGTCAAAATATAGACGAGCCAGAAGAGACCGATGGCAGCCGCGAGCCCGCTGAGCGAAAGGGCGATCACTCCTTCTATTTTACGTTTCTGTTCTATGGTCATATTATTAAACCAAATTCCAAATCACAAATAACGAATCTCAAATAAATTACAATTTCTAATATTCAAATTTAAAACGTTTTGTGCCTGTATTTTGGATCTTATTTGTTATTTGGTGCTTGAGCATTGGTACGTATCCGTTTGCTTCATCGTGAATACTTCCTCTCCGCTTTCAGCAGGAAGAACTTTGCGATTGCCAGGACGATAAAGCTCATCACAAATAGAACGAGCGCGAGGTAGTAGAGCGACGAGAGGTAGAGGTCGCTGTCGGCTTCCGTAAATTCGTTTGCGAGGCTCACGGTGATGGTCGATGCCGCGTCAAAGAGCGATGTGGCGATCTTGTGATTGTTCCCGAGCACAAATGCAACGGCCATGGTCTCGCCCAGGGCCCGGCCGAGGGACAGTGCCACCCCTCCGAACACGCCGAGCTTGGAGTAGGGGAGGACGACGTTCTTCACGACCTCCCATTTTGTCGCTCCGACGGCATACGCGGATTCCTTGACCACCGAAGGTGTTAGATTGAACGCATCGCGTGAGATGCTGGCCGTGAAGGGAATGATCATGATAGCAAGGATAACGCTCGCTGTCAGGAGATCAATTCCCATGGGTGTGCCTCGAAACAGCATGCCGATAAGGGGCAGGTTGCCTGCAGTGCTTTGGAGTGCTGGTTCGACGTATTTCGACATGATGGGAGCGAGGGTAAACAGCCCCCACATGCCGTAGATGATGCTCGGAATTGCGGCCAGAAGCTCGATGGCGACGCCAATGGGGGCCTTGAGAAAATTCGGTGCGATCTCGGTCACGAAAATGGCAATGCCGATGGCAGTGGGTATGGCGAAGAGCAGCGCGAGGGCGGTTGTGACAAAGGTCCCGTAAATGGTGGTTGCGGCCCCGAAGATCCCCTTTACCGGGTTCCATGCGGTCGAAGTCAGAAATTCGATCACGCCGAACTTCCCTATCGCAAGCGAAGACTCCTTGACGAGGACGACCAGAATCCCAATAATGAAAATGATGACGGTTACGGACGCAATTGCGGTAAGGGAAGAAAAAAACAGATCGAAAACATTTTTCTTTGGGGAAATGGCCAAGGAACGGACCTCTGATTAAGTTTGTTGGAAAAAAGGAAACGGGTCAAGTATAGATAGTATATATACCTGACCCGTACATTTCAACTTCTTTCTTTAATTGGTCGTCATTCCCGAACGCGGTAATCGGGAATCAAGAGACTTTTTAAACAGGATACAAAAACGCAGATACTTGGTTCCCGATAGGACCATTCGGGTATGACGTCCCGGACGAGTATCTGTTCTATTGGAGGCCGTTCGACTTCCAATAGCCTTCAACCTTGGCTTTCAATGCTTTCGGGAGGGGAACATAGACCAGTTCCTTTGCCTTGCTGTCCCCGTTCTTGAACGCCCAGTCATAGAATTTGACCACCTTCATGTTCGAGTCCTTTTTCTCCTTGGCAAGAAGGATGAACGTGGCGCCTGCGATAGGCCAGGCTTTTTTGCCCGGCGCGTCGTTCAGCCAGAGGTAGAAATGCTTCGCGGGATCGAAACTGGCCGTTGCGGCCGCATCCTCGAAGCTCTCAAAGCTCGGTTCCACGAAGGTGCCCGCATGGTTCTTAAGGACCGTATGGGTGAGGCTGTTCTGCTTGGCATAGGCGAATTCAACATACCCGATCGAGTTCTTCTGCTGCTGCACGTAGTTGGCCACACCCTCGTTCCCCTTGCCGCCGATGCCCACGGGCCAGCTTACCGAAGTCCCGGCGCCCACTTTGTCCTTCCAGGCGGGACACACGTCGCTCAGATAATCCGTGAAGATCGCGGTCGTGCCGGAACCATCTGAGCGATGGACAACAGTGATCTCACTGGCCGGGAGGTTAAGCTTAGGATTCAGCTCTTTGATCTTCGGATCGCTCCAGTTTTTGATCTCGCCCATGTAGATTTTACAAACTGCTTCCGAATCGAGTCTCAATTCTCCGGCCTTGATCCCGGGGATATTGATAACCGGAACAACGCCGCCGATGACTGCCGGGAATTGGAGCAAGTTGTGCCTTGGCAAGCTCTTCCGGTTTGAGCGGCTTATCGGATGCGCCGAAGTCCACCGTTCGCTCCGTGATCTGCTTGATCCCGCCGCCCGAACCGATGGACTGGTAGTTCAGCTTCATGCCCGTTATCTTGTTGTACTCATTTGCCCATGCGGAATACACGGGATAGGGGAACGTGGCCCCTGCGCCATTTAACATTTCTTCCGCGTGCAATGCGGCACCATTGAGCGCTAAAGCCGCTGCCACTGCCAATGCTACTGCTAATACTTTTTTCATAGATTTCCTCCTTAGATTTAAGATGACATTATTTATCATAGAATTGTTACAATTATGTTACAAGCATATTACATTTTGGTAAAAATTGCAGCCGCAAGTGTCTTTTCCACGAAGTTTAGTGCCGGCAGACCACACTTTCCATCTGGATGACCCATAGGCGCAAGATATCCATTTATTAGACTCGGCATCATAGCTTCGGCACTCTTATGCCAGTTTCAATTCCTGAAGATGTGTTATGATATTTATACCCCCTGAGGTGGATTTCCCGGACCGCGCGGGTGGAATCTTGCTCTGGAGAAAAGAATGAAAATTGCGATATTCGGTGACATACATGGAAATCTGAAAGCCCTTGAGGCAGCCTATCGGGTGGCTGTTGCTGCAAAGGTAGAAAAGAGCTACCATCTCGGAGACCTCGGAGGATATGCGCCGTTCGTCAATGAGGTGGTCGATTTTCTCATTGAGCACGGTATTGAAGGCGTCCAGGGCAATTATGATGAGACGGTTGCCAATGATCGGGAACACTGCGGCTGCAAATACGAGGATCCGCTTCAAGAAGAGATGGCGAATCAATCATTTGCCTGGACGAAACAGCATGCTTCTCAGAGAACGAAGGAGTACCTGGGGGAGCTGCCTTTCAGCATTTCGTTTTCCGCTTACGGGAAAAAGGTGATGCTGTTCCACGCGACACCTTCGAAAAACAATCTGTACTGGTTCGAGGAGAGGCCGGAGAAGTTCTTCCGGGAGATGGCCTCCAGGGTAGACGCGGACGTCCTGATATACGGCCACACCCACAAGCCGTACCGGAAGGACATCGACAACAAGGTGTTCATTAATGCCGGAAGTGTGGGAAGGTCGAAAGACGGAGATCCGCAGGACATGCGTAACGATCGTTGAAATAACACCTGCTGAGGTAAAAAGCGAATTCTTCAGGGTCCCGTATGATGTTGAAGGGACCGCTTCTGCAATCACTGCGAGCGGATTGCCGCTCTATTTCGCGGAAAGGCTGATACGGGGGACATAGAAAACAGAAAGGTAACACAGCCGGTCAAAGTCTGAATTACTCCATTTTCCCCCGTGCTACTGCAGGCGGTATTTTTCCCGCATGACGCCGTCCCGCCTGGAGTGCAGGAATGTCAGCCACTCCAGCACCTCATCGATATTCTCCGTGGCTACGTCGAGAATGCCGGCCACCTGAGGGCAGGCATTCCGCTCAATGGCGATCCCGATGACCTCGCGCACTGCCTGCATCTTGTCCGTCAACATGTCCGATGGACATTCGAAGCGGTTCCCGTCGGGGGTGAAGCATCGATTGGCGCCTTTTTCACAAATGGTCTCACACCGTTTTTCCAGGTCGTTCATAAGTCCTCCGTGTTTTGCCTCGCATTTTACTCTATAGCCGGTCAGTTAGAACCCGATGCCATTGAGCTCCACTGACGTTTCTCCTCCATGCTGAAAAGAGGAGAGATCAATCAGCGGCATAGCGTCTGCCGTTGACAACGACTCCAAGAGGAACGGCCGTTACGTCCTTTCCCGTCAGGAAGAGGATAGGCAGAGAGACCTGTGCGATGGTCCCTTGGCCTGCCTTGCTCACGATCGCAAGAGAGCCGCCGAGAAGGCCGGTCAGTTTTTGCGTCGTGGTCAGGCCGCCGCCTGCATCGCCGCGGCCCGTGTCCGTGACCGTCAGCCGGAACCAGCAGCGCTCGCGTCTTGCAATGACGGCTATAGTCCCGCGGCTTGTGGAGTGGGTCGCGTTTTGCAACAGGCAGGCTGCGATCCTGAAAAATTTATGTTCATCGAATACGCTGACGGCAAGAGCGTCATCATGGACGAATTCGATGCGAACAGACGTGTTCGACACGAGTTCGCGGCCCCGATCGACGAGGGGATGGAGGACCTCTACGACATCGATAGGATCATGAGTCTGACGATGGGTCCCGCACGGTCTTAACATTCTCATCGCGATACATTGTTCTTCAGTGAGAGTTGTTGCAATGTTCTGCCGTGGTTTAGCGATGTCCGGAGCGCTCAAGATTTCCATGCCTCTCCCCCTGTATTTATCAAAGATTGTCGCCGATGAATTCTGCACGCAGCCTGCCCTCGAATGCTATTGTCGGGGGTACCCCATGCTTTTCCCGCGCTAAGCGACGCGGGCCCTTATGCTTTCCGTGATCCGGTATCCCCACGACAAGGCCGCGCTCTCCGGACAAGGCGAAAGCCGGGAATCTTTCCCGATGACATACCGGTTGCCGCGCCAGACTACTGTTGAACTGAGGAGCGGCACGAACCACACAATGCCGATAATAAAATCCTTGAGAGGAGATAGAAAGTAGGAAAGCGACGAGGGCGCCGGCAGGCCTTGTTCCCCGGACATCGAGGTGATCCTTCTTCCCATCACGGAATCTCCCAGCACCTTGATCAATCCGACAATGGCCGCAAAGGAGAGCGCCTCCCGCGATGGCCCCTTGAACAATACCGGAAGAGTGGCGACAAAGAACGGATTGGCAAGAATTTCAGAAAGATATTTGATCCCGCCGATCTGCCATCGGAGCTTTCCCCATCGCGTATGGCGGTTCAGGAAACGTTTGATGTTCCAGTATTCGTTGACATTGCTGATAAGATGGTTTGACAGAACAACTTTTTTGCCGGCACGCCGCATCTCCCGGCCGATGATAAAATCCTCTGCCAGGATGTCTTTAAAGGCCTCAAGCCCGCCAAGCGCTTCAAGGTCGTCTTTTTTCATAAGCATGGACTTCCCGATAACGCAGGGCATCTTCAGAAACCGGTCGAGGAAGCTGACACTGCCGATGATGAACGAATTCAAGTGAAGGTTCTCGAGAACAGCTCCGATACTGCGTCCTCCGACTCCGTGGACGAGGTTGCTGACAAGCCCGACCGAGGGGTCCTTGGTATGCTGAATGATCTCCCTCAGGTAATTCCTGTCCACCATGACATTACTGTCGCTTATGAGCACGTAAGGATGACGGGCTTTTCGATAAGCGGGGATGAGATTGTTTACTTTCGGGTTGAGTCCGGCATTGCACTTCTCTACGAACAGGGAAATATCCTTGTCGGGGTATTTGTCACATACTTTTTTTGCCACTTTGTAGGCCGGATCGTTGAAGTCCTGGAGGCAAAAGATTATTTCGTGTTCAGGATAATCCTGGAGGCAGAAACTGGAGAGGTTGTCGAAAAGGTTGTCGTCAAGTCCCTTGAGGGGCTTCAGGATCGAGACCGGCGGGGAATAATTTATCTCCCCCGTTGCTGTCCAATCGTCCCGTTTCGGCCTCATTCTCAAGAGTGAACAGGTAGCTCCAACCTGAAGAAGGTACAGTATGATTCCAGCAATTGAGATCGCCGCACATATGGCAAATATGGTCATGTGGTTCCTCCGCTATGATCCGTGGCTGTTGAGGGTTTTTTCATCGTTCAATTCCTGAAAAGCGTTATCGCGACACCTTTATTATGCCGAATGCAGTTCTTCACAGATTCAACGTTTTTTTCGCAGTTCAGCAGGGTTTTCCACGAGTAGAGGTGGCGCGCCTTGTGAAAATCGCTGTTGGCGATATAAGGATATTTTTTCAGGCTGATCACATTGAAAACGTCGTCCCGGTTCGCGATCTCCCAGGCATCTATGTATTTTGCGTACCGGTCGCGGTTATTCCAGAGATAAAGCGTATCCTTATTCACCATGTCAGGCGTATGGTGCGGGTGACAGGCAACGGTCAGGGTGTCCTGACGCTTTGCTTCGAGAAAGATCTCGTCGTAGCTCATGCAGGCGGGGACGAATTCTTTGATATCGAGAAGAAGAAGATGTGCCGACTCATCCTTTGATATATAATTCTTGCTGATCTCAACGCCCGGGATCACGAGCATGTCGTATTTTTCCCAGGCCCGCGCTGCTTCCTGCCTGACTGTGCCGAGATATTCGTCAAAATTGTCTCCACGGATCGACAGGTTGAATTGACGTGCGAATTTGCCCATCACATTGTCGCCGTTCACCACGTGGTCAGTAATTGCGATAACATCGAAACCTGCCTGACCAAATAGATCGATCGTTTTTCTCATCTCCAAAGAGCCGTCCGAAAAGGTTGTGTGAATATGGAAGTCACAGAGAATCATTGCTGAAATCATACGGTTTGTCCGTTACAGGAGTATTACGGGAATATTAAGTTTCTGTTACAGCGCGCGGAGCAATTCGGAGCGGCTTTGAATGAGGTAGGCATAGTAGGCAGCTGCTTGGGTCGGGCTGCGCTCGAAGGTATCGAAATCCACCTGGTAGAGGCCGAAGCGGGCATCAAAGCCCTGGAGCCATTCATAGTTGTCGATCAGCGTCCAGTAATAATATCCCTTTATGTCGAGCCCGTCTTTCAGACATCGTTCGACGACATCCACATGACGTTTCATATACTTCACCTTTTCCTCGGAGTCATGGGTGGCAATCCCGTTCTCGGTGATGATGAGCGGCACATTCAGTCGGGATGCATAGCGCAGGACCTTTGCAAGCCCGCGCGGATGGATTTCCCATCCGAGATTAGTCAGGCCATGCCCGTCGATATCCACGTGTCTGAGTTCCACCCCCATCTTTTTGAAGGGATTGAAGCGGAGGTGGATACGGGTATAGTAATTCACGCCGAAGAAATCTATTTTATCCTTGATAGGGACCTCGATCTCGATCGGCCGCGAAAAGGGGAACTTGACGATAAAGATCCCGGTCTTGAATGCATTGATGACAGAATGATTGTAAAAATAGTTAGCGGTCTTTTTCAAGAGACGGTCGAGGGGGTTCCATTTTTTCCAGGGAGCGAAGACGGACATATTGTGCGCAATGCTGACCTGAGCATCGGGAACGTATTGGTGGATGATGTCGTATGCCTTGCCGTGGCACGTGAAGATGTTTTTCAGGGCAGCAAGCGAACGGGGGGGGTCTTGCAGGCCGGGCGGGGTGCAGCCTTCCAAATAACCGCCGAGCAGGATGACATAGGGTTCATTAAACGTTATCCAGTAACGAACGCCCTTTAGCGTGGAGACCATCATTTCCGTGAAGCGGAGAAACTGCTCGATCGACGCGGTCCGATGCCAGGGCCGGCGCTCCAAGAACCAGCGCGGATGAGTGAAGTGGTGAAGGGTGACCATCGGCTCGATGTTGTCTCTTCGGAGGATGTCGATGATCTCCTGGTAGTGCGCGATAGCCTCTTCATCCCAGGTATCCATGCGCGGCTGGATCCTGCTCCATTCAAGGGAAAAACGATAGGCGTTCACACCCAGTTCCTTCAGGAGCTTGAGGTCCTCCCGGAACAGCCTGTAGTGGTCCGTGATGCACGGGTTTTTTTTACCCAGGAGTGGGTCCCAGGTCGTCCAGTCCGCATGGGGAGAGCCTTCGAGTTGAAAGGCCGAGGTCGCCACGCCCCACTGAAAATCGGACGGAAAGATCTTTTTTTTCTCCTGCTCATTCGCACGGCGCATGGGTTCTCCTTTCCCTATTTCCAATGGACCACCATGAAAAGAAGCCCCGCCATCAATGCCGCGAACAGAAGAATATCCTCGAACTTATTCAGGTCATTCTTTTTCATACTGTTATCCATGGTGCGTCTCTCCCTTTTCGAGGTACTTTTCGGGTGAATAAATGACTGCCAGCGTCCTCAGGCCGCCGATGACAAGGATCAGGACCGCCAGCGCCATGACCATTCCTGACTCAAAGCTATGTTCGTAGAGTCCGATCATGATCTCGCGGAGCACGAAGACCAGTGCGGCATCGATGATGAACGTGATCTTGAGACGGTGAACGCTAAAGTATTCCATGATGCTCCGAAGAAGTTCAATGACGATGAACATTGAAAGTATGTTGGTCACCATCATGTCGAAGGCCGCAGAAATGGTCCGGCTCCCGAATACCTCACGCAGGTCGAGAATGACCCGCGCAATCCCCATCATCAGGGCAATGATCACGATCGGGATCATGAATTTGATCATCGTGTCGACGATCTTGGTAAAGTATTTCATTGATGTTCCCATCATCTCTTGCCACAGATCACCTCTGCGTCAGTCGCCCTTTAACGCATCGGCTGACCAGTACAGGCAGAAACGCGCTCACTTTGATGTCCTTCCGCAAGTCCGTCAAGATCTCCTGGTATGATTGATGTACTACTTCAGCAGGGACCCCGAGTTCGTCCACGAGTTTATCTATAGCGCGAATATGCTGATAATATTCTTTTTCATCCATGCCCGGAGTGGTATTCCTTCCATAGGGTTCAGCCATAGGTTCCTCCTCATTTTTCCATGACATTGGTGATCGAAACGCTGAATTTTATGCGGTCTTTATGAAGTATGCAAAGCTATCCTTGAAAGACCGGTTCACATCTTCGGGCGGAAATCCAAGCTCCTGTACAAGCTGGTATACAGCGTAAGCAAGCAGAGCTGCTTCTTGTTCATCCAGGCGCAGACCGGTGTTCAGTACACGTTGTTCGTCCATGTGCTCCTCCCTATTCCTCATGAAGTATGTGTTGCCATGTTATGTGCTAGATCAGCTGCCGGCGTTCTTACTATCTCCCTCGAAGTATCTTAGCCAGGAACATCGGGCAGTTGTCATAATTCTCCGTCCAGCAATAGGTAGTCTTTTGATAAGTGCTCAATACTACAGTCATGATCGAGGCGGAACAAAAAATTCCAGTTTCTGCATTATGCGGACAGTTTGATCCATGAACACCTGCGAATTTTGAGCCATATACTGCAGTCACTTGCGATATTTGCATATGTACCTCCTATATTTATCGGAAGAATATCCAATATATGTTAAAGGAATGTTACAGAGATAATAATTTTCTGTTACAATAGTAAAGACTGGAGGCCGCACTGGAGCATTATGGGGAGGTCATCACGGATCTGTATAAGAAGAAATTCTCATAATTGCGTCCTTACATAATCAATTCCGTTTAGGAGGTGTGCGATGTCTTTTACCATGGTGTTTAACAGTCGCTTTGTTTGTCATGCTCATCTTCGCTCCAATGGTACGTGCTGAAGACCGGGTAGTGATCGCGGATTTCTCTTCCTCTGTCGGCGCACCGGGGGTCCCCGCGGGTTGGGAACTCAAGGAAAAATCGGGCAAGGCGGACTTTGCCGTGGTCAAGGACGGCGATATTGCCGCGGGCAGGTTCCGGAGCGCCAAGTCGTCCTTCTCGCTCCAGAAAGAGGTGAAGGTGGACCTCAAGCAATTTCCGCTGCTCACGTGGAAATGGAAAGTGACCAAACTGCCGACTGGCGGCGATTTCAGGAAGTCGAAGACAGATGACCAGGCGGCCCAGGTCTTCGTGGCGTTTTCCAAGACCAAGGCGATCGTGTACATCTGGGACACAACAGCGCCGGCGGGGCTCATGGAGGACACGTCTCCGGTCCCTTTTATGACGGTCAAGGTCGTGGTGGTGCGATCCGGCCCGGCTGAATTGGGGAAATGGATCACTGAGACCAGGAATGTGTATGCTGATTACAAGAAGCTCTACGGTTCCGAGCCGTCGGCAGTGAACGGGTTCAGGCTCCAGTCAAATTCACAGCATACCGGGACCTCGGGTGAAGCTTATTTTGCAGACGTGATGTTTAAGAGACAGTAGGGGCGGCCCGGAGCCTGCCCTGCAACGTTTAATCAAGGGTGGCCGCCCGCATTCAGGTCAACCACGCAGGGTTTTCCCTACAGAAAAAATATAATCATTAAAGCCTCGTAAAGAATCCGAAAGGAGAACACTATGAACGCAGTTATTGATGCGATCAAAAAAAGACGCTCTGTCAGGGCCTATGACACGAAAGCCATCCCCAGGGACGCGCTGAATACGATACTCGAGGCGGGGAACGAGGCGCCGTCAGCAATGAACAGCCAGCCCTGGAGGTTCGTTGTGGTGGAAGACAAGGCAGCGAAAAAGAAGCTCCTCGGGGCTGCGTTGCCGCAGGCAAAAAAGATAACCGAGCTGGTGAAGGATGTTGATCCGGAGCGATATGAAGCGATCAAAAAACGGTATGCCGAGCTGCCCGACCCTGTTTATTATTCCGCGCCGACGATCGTGTTTGTCATCGGCAACGGACGCTATGCCGCTCATTCATGCCCGCTGGCCTGCGAGAACATGATGCTTGCTGCGCAATCGCTGGGACTGGGAAGCTGCTGGGTCGGATTCGGTGCGATGGTGACCGAAGACCCCGAAGTGAGAAGGCTTCTGGAATTAAAAGAGGACGACGCGATCTTCGGCCCCATCCTTCTCGGTTATCCGAAGGGAGAGCCCGCACGACCGCCGAAGAAAGAACCGAAGGTGAAGTGGATCTGATATCAACGCAAGATTGATGTAATAGTAGGAAGTAATTATCAACCGCGGAGACGCCGAGACGCGGAGAATAGAACCTTAATAATTAATTGGTCTCCTCTGCGCCCTCCGTGCCTCTGCGGTTAAACCAGACTTTTTACGAGGCCATCAATATTTACACCACAAAAATTCTCACCTTCGTACCTTTTCCAAGGGTACTCTCAACATGCATGTCCCACCCATGCGCTTTGACCAGATGTTTGACGATGGCGAGGCCGAGTCCGGTGCCGCCCATTTGCCGTGAACGACTAGGATCCACCCGGTAGAACCGTTCACCGAGCCGCGAGACGTGCTGTTTGGGAATTCCGATTCCCGTATCTTCAACAAAGATGACCGTCTTGCCGTTCTCCTTATCTATGCCGAACGTTACGCCGCCGTGATCGGTGAATTTTATTCCGTTCTCGACAAGGTTTGTCAGTATCTGCGTAAGGCGGTCGCGATCGGCAGAGATCTCATTCATATCCGGGTTGATGGAGATCGTTAGTGAAAGGTTCTTCGCCCCTGCCTTTTCCCTGAGCGTCGCCATGAACTGCTTCCGCGACATCGAGAAATCTGATGGACATTTTCTCTATTTTGACGACCCCCGTCTCGATCTTGGAGATGATCATGAGGTCATCAACGAGGCTATTGATCCGGTCGCTGTTGGACTGAATGTATCGGAGGAATTTTACGGCATGTTCCTTGTCGTCCAGAGCACCGTCCAGGAGCGTGTCCGCAAAACCTTTGATGGCGGTGATCGGGGTTTTGATCTCGTGGGAGGCGTTGGCGACAAAATCTTTTCTGACCTGTTCACCTTTTTTAAGCTCGGTGATGTCATGCAAAATAGCGACAAAACCCGTCAGTTCATCCCTGCCATGAAAGAGAGGAGATATCCGGACAACGCAATATCGTTCAACGGGGTACTCGAGCTTGAACTCCGAGACGCCTGTCTTCCTGCTGGCCCGGACCTCCTCCAGGAGCGAAAAGAATTCGCTGTTCCGGACAACCTGGATGAACGGCCTCCCAATGAGAGGGGCATCTCCAAAGAAATTACCCGTTGCAGCGCTTGACAGGAGGACGACACCGTTGACGTCCATGATGATCAGTGCATCGGGAATGCTCCTCAGTATCTCGTTCAGCCTTTTCCGCTCTTCTTCATGTTCCCCGATGACCGTCTTCAACTCCATCGACAGGGTGTTCAGGCTGTCCGCGATATCGCTGAACTCACCGGCATCTTTTAAGAATAATTTATTTCCAATGCCACCGGGGACAAGCGATTTAGCGAACTCGCTGATCTCCCGGGTCAGCCTCCGCAGGTATTCAAATTGCCAGAGCGAGAACAACCCCGTGCCCGCGAGGACGAAGCCGACGATGAGGATGATGTTTACCCGGGCCGCGTTCACTGCATGATCGACATCCTGAAGCGGGACGCTCAGCCGGATATAACCACGCGGTGTTTTCCCGGAAGTCGCCAGGAAGGCAACATACAGGAAATCCTGTTTCAGGGTGTCACTGGTGCGAACGAACATGCCGGTGCCATTCAGCGCTGCCTGCTGGACCTCCGGACGGTGGGCGTGGTTCTCCATGATTGATGAATCGCTGTCCGAATCGCCGAGAACCCGGCCGTCAAGCGCGATGACCGTGACGCGCGCACCTGTCTTATCCTTTATCTTTTTGCAAAGGTCGTCGAGGCTGTGCCTGCTGTCGAACGATATGCTGTCTGCGATCAGGGACGCCTGAACGGACAGGTTCTGCCTCAGGCCGGCAAGATAATGCTCGCGAATAGAGCTGGTGATCGAGAGTTCGATGAAGAGGAACGCCAGAAGGATGAGGACGGCGTAGAGGATGAATATTCGCTTAAAGACCCCGCGGTTCATTCGGCCTCCACGTAATAGCCGATCCCCCGCCGCGTTTTAAGATAGCGGGGATCGGACGGGTCGTCTTCGATCTGCGTGCGGAGTCTCCTGATGTGCACATCAACGGTCCGGGATTCGACGAAGGTTTCTTCTTTCCATACCGCATCGAGGAGCTGGTCGCGGCTGAAGACCCGCCCCGGCCGCTGCACGAGATAGAGCAGGAGCCTGAATTCCGTTGCGCTCAGATTGAGCGGAGCGCCGCCTTTGGAGACCGAGAAGGTCTCGGTGTCGATCGTCAGATCTCCGAGCCGGATCGTTTTGTCCTCCGTTGTCCGCTCTTTCGATCTGCGCAGGATCGCCTTCACGCGCGCCATGAGCTCTTTTGGACTGAACGGTTTTGTCATGTAATCGTCGGCGCCGGTCTCGAGGCCGCGGACCTTGTCCGACTCCTCGCCCCTGGCGGTCAGCATGATGATGGGAACGTGCGCGGTCTTCGGGTTGTTTCTCAGGATACGGCAAAGCTCCATGCCATGGATGCCGGGCAGCATGAGGTCAAGAATGACGAGATCGAAATGACCCTCTCGCACCTTCTTGAGCGCCTCTTCGCCATCCAGGGCCGTAGCAATGTGAAACCCTTCTTTTTTCAGGTTGTACGAGATGAGCTGCACAATGTCCGGTTCGTCATCGACGATAAGTATCTTTTTAATTTTCATGGATAACGGACTCGCTGGTCATAACAATGGTGATCAGAGAATTGCTTTCGTTCGGTCATCATTATTACTCATTTAGCTGATTTTGTCAAAAAAGATATTTTCGTCATGGACGGATTTACAGACAGGGTTATGCTAAACTAAATATCATGATTCTTATCGAACCATACCGGGGGACATTGGTTACAGAACAGCGGGTGGAGATCGTGGAGCGGAAGGGCACGGGCCATCCCGATTATCTTTGCGATTCCATGATGGAGGCGATCTCCGTCGCGCTCTCAAAGGAGTATGTGCGGGAGTTCGGGACCATCCTGCATCACAATATCGACAAGGGACTGCTTGCCGCGGGACGGGTTGAGAAAAGATTCGGAGGGGGCAGGGTCCTGAAACCCATGGAACTTACTATCGGCGACCGGGCCACCTTTTCCGTCGGCAAGAAGAAAATTCCCGTCGCGGACATTGCCGTGGACGCGTCGCAGGCATGGCTGAAGCAAAACATGCGCTTTGTTGATCCGAAGAAGCACGTGAAGTACCGCGTGGTGCTCGCTCCCGGTTCCGAGGAACTGACCGATATCTTTTCCCGCGCAGGGCGGATACACGGCGCCAATGATACGTCCGCGGCTGTCGGTTATTATCCGCTCAGCCCCTGTGAGCAGGTTGTGCTCGGATTGGAACGATATCTAAACTCACGACGTTTTAAACGAACGCACCCCGAGACCGGCGAGGACATCAAGGTGATGGGTCTGAGGACAGGGAGGGTGCTGGACCTTACGGTCGCCATGCCGCTGATCTGCAGGTATATCAGTTCCGAACGAGATTATTTTGATCGCAAAGAGATGCTTTTGCACGAGATGCAAAAATTTGTTCTGCGGTTCGGAGGGTTCAAGGATATTCGAATCAACTATAATACCCTTGACGAGAAGGGCCGGGGGCTCGGAGGCGTGTACCTAAGCCTTCTCGGCACATCAGCGGAAGATGCGGATTCGGGCCAGGTGGGGCGCGGGAACCGGGTGAATGGGCTTATTTCCATGAACCGGCCAATGGGCACCGAGGCTGCGGCAGGCAAGAATCCGGTGAGCCATGTAGGAAAGATATATAATGTGCTTGCTCACAAGATCGCGAAAAACCTGTACGAAACTATCGAGGGGATCCGCGAGGTGTACGTTCTGCTCCTGAGCCGCATCGGTACGCCGATCAACAGGCCGCAGGTGGCCACTGCGCAGGTCCTGCTCGACCGGGGGAAAAAGGTGAGCGACATCATCGGTCCTGCCAGAGGATATCTTCGAACGGGAATTTGCAGACATCAACCGTTTTTGTACCGCACTCGGCAAAGGGAAATATCCTATATGTTGAGGCAGCGGTAAAAACGGTGGTAAAATATTTGCTATACTCTGACTAGGCAACTCAGCATTAAAATTATAAGGAGGAGCATTATGAAGTACATCAAGTATTCAGTTCTTGCGTTAGTACTTTTGTTGCCAATCAGCTTTACTGCCTTTGGCGAGGAACCAAAACCGGAAATGAAACAGGATGTGAAATCGGAAATGACGCCGACAGCAGAGGTAGCGCAGCATGAACATGACAAGGGGAAGGAAAAGCGTGTGGTTGCGACCGTGGACGCTGATGGTGTGCAGCGTGTAGAGGTCATCGGTGGTGATTACTATTTCGATCCGAACTACATCGTGGTGAAGGTAAATTTGCCGGTCGAGCTGACAGTAAAGAAAGCATCGGGATTCGTCCCGCACGATATGGTAGTGAAAGCGCCGGAGGCCGGCATCGACTTTAAAGCAGATCTGGACGCTAAAAAACCGGAAACGATAAAATTTACTCCTACAAAGGTCGGCAAGTATCCCATGATCTGCGACAAGAAATTCTTGTTCTTTAAGAGCCATAAGGACCGGGGCATGGAAGGCATAATCGAGGTGGTGGAGTAAATTTTAGTTCGGAGTTTAGAGTTCGGAGTTCGGAGTACAGAGCTTATCCATGCACTATCCTTTGATCGACAAACATTTGCTTGCTTATCTTCGGCCGGTTCACGGCGCCTATAACACGATCATTATGCTTCTTTTTCTGTACCAGGGATGGCTTGGGCTCAGGATTCGGCGGGATAGAAGGGCGCGTGCGCCGTTTCCGATTCCCGTGGTCAAGCGTCATAGGAGGATGGGGCCTGTTCTGGTGATTCTAGGTGGGCTCGGATTCCTTGAAGGGCTCATCCTTGTCCTTCTTGATTCGGGCAAGGTTCTGCAATTTCCGCCCCATCTCTTCACCGGGCTCACCATCGTTGTCCTGCTGCTCGCGACTTATAAAATATCAAGGGACATCAAAGGCCCTGACTCTCCCTTTCGCACTCCTCATTTCATTCTTGGCATCGCCCTCCTCTGCCTTTATCTCGTGAATGTCGTAATAGGGCTCGGGGTGTATCTCTGAGACAGCGGTCACTCACGACGTCTTTCATTCTCCTCGTTTCCCTTCGCAGCACCCGGCATGTGCTCCATCTTCAGGCTTTCCCTATATACGTCCTTCTTCGGCATGCCAAGCTCCTCTGCGGCCATTGAAATCGCTTCTTTTTTGCTCAGACCTCGGTGAAGGATGAGATTTTTGAGATATTCGGCGGTATCGATATACTGCGTCTTCGGATCCTTTGTGGCTCCGTGGACAATAACAGTGAATTCACCCTTGATGGTCCCTTCATGAAGGCGTTTGAGGGCTTCAGAAAGCGTTCCCCTGATCATCTCTTCATGTATCTTGGTCAGCTCGCGGGTGATCACGACTCGACGGTCGCCGAAGACCTCGATCATGTCTTCGACCGACCGGATGATCTTGTGCGGTGCTTCGTAAAAGACGATGGTTCGTTCTTCCTTTGAAAGTTCCTGCAAACGCTTGAGCCGGGCCAGATGTTTTGCCGGGAGAAAACCTTCAAAGACAAATCGATCGGTTGGCATGCCCGAGACCGAGAGCGCGGCGATGGCAGCGGTTGCCCCGGGGATGGGAACGACAGGGATGTTCCGGTCTATGGCGAGGTTGATCAGAAAATAGCCGGGGTCCGAGATGCCGGGAGTCCCGGCGTCGGACACGAGAGCCACGCTCTTTCCTTCGAGCATTCGTGCGACGAGGACCGGGGCTTTTTCTTCCTTGTTGTGATCATGGTAGCTGGTGAGCTGCGTCTCTATCTGATACCGGTCGAGCAGATGCCTGGTATGTCTGGTGTCTTCCGCAGCGACAAGGTCGGCTTCCTTCAGCACGCGGATCGCCCTGAGGGTGATGTCCTCGAGGTTCCCGATGGGGGTGGCGACTATGTAGAGAGTGCCGGTTGGCATAAAATCTCAAATTATCAAAATCCAAATGGTCACGGATGAAGGGTCAAATCAGTAAAGAGAATTCATTAGCAGTTGATCCGCTGGATACTGCCGTTTGATTTAACTTTGAGCTTTGACATTTGAACATTATCAGGAGCTCTTATACCGGTTCGTAATCGGGAACCTTCGATCTTTTCCCAATCCCCTCGGGGTGATCTTTACCCCGGGAGGGGCCTGGCGGCGTTTATACTCGCTGGCATCCACGAGACGGATCACGCGCTCCACGGTCTTGCGGTCAAAACCCATCTGGATTATTTCATCCCGCTCCTTGTCATCCTCCACATAGGCCTTCAGGATCGGATCGAGTTCGGAATACAGGGGCAGGGAATCACTGTCCTTCTGGTTCGGCCGGAGTTCCGCGGTCGGCGCCTTGATCATGACCCGCCTGGGGATCACCGTCTTCCCGGCAAGCTTGTTCACGCATCGCGATACCTCATAGACCAGGGTCTTGGGCACGTCCTTGATCACGGCAAAGCCTCCTGCCATGTCGCCGTAGAGCGTGGCATATCCAACGGACATCTCGCTCTTGTTGCCCGTGGTCAGCACGAGCCAGCCGAACTTGTTCGAGAGCGCCATGAGGATATTGCCCCGGATCCTGGCCTGAAGGTTCTCTTCGGTCACGCCGGTCTTTGTTTTTGAGAATTCCCGACGAAGCATTGTGAGATACGATTCAAAGGTTTGCTTGATGGGAATCTCCAGGATCCGGATGCCGAGGTTGCGGGCAAGATCATGTGCGTCTTCGCTGCTCTCGTTCGAGCTGTACTGCGAAGGCATGTACACGCCGAACACGTTCTCTTTTCCCATGGCTTTCACGGCGACAGCGGCCACGAGCGACGAATCGATGCCGCCCGAGAGGCCGATGACCGCGGACGTGAAACCGTTCTTTCGCATATAATCCCGCGTGCCGAGCACGAGGGCATGGTACACCTCCTCGCACTCGGAGAGAGGTTTGATCGGGCGTCCATGAGGAAGCTTTTTCTTTGTTCCCGCCGGTTGTTCTGAAAGGGATACATAGTCCATGAACTCGCTGAATTGCTCCCGGCCATCCGGAAAGCGGATCATATCGCCGGGAGCAGGGATATCCACGGTCAGCAACTCCTCCTCGAACTGCCTTGCCCGTGCGATCACTTTTCCATTCCGATCGATGACAACGCTCTGACCGTCAAAAACCAGTTCATCCTGACCACCGACGGTATTGGTATAGGAGATTATGAGGTCGTTCTCTTTCGCCCGCTCGGACAGCATTTTCAGGCGCTCTTTGCCCTTGCCTTTATGATAGGGAGACGCGTTGATGTTTACAATGACTTCCGCGCCTGCCAGCGCCTGGACGCGCGTGGGCCCTTCTGCATACCAGATGTCTTCGCAGATGTTCACGCCCACGCCGACGCCCTTGACAATAAAGACGGGATAGCGCCCTCCGGGGCTAAAGTACCGGTATTCATCGAACACGCCATAGTTCGGCAGGAATATCTTGCGATATGTGTAGATATGTTTACCCTGGGTTAATATTGCGGCGGCATTGAAGAGACAATCGCGGCTGCTGTCAACAAACCCGACGATCGCGACGATACCCCTGGTCGTCCGCTGGATTTCCTTGAGGATCTCGATACTGTCCTTCACGAACCGGGGCTTCAGGAGAAGGTCCTCCGGCGGATAGCCGGTTACAGCAAGCTCGGGCAAAGCGACAATATCGGCATCGAGCTTTTTCGCGCTTTTGATCGCATCGATGATCTTGTCACGGTTGCCCGCAAGATCACCGACGATGGGGTTCATCTGGGCCATGGAAATGCGGATGGTTCTCATAATGAATCGTTTCTCGCAGAGGCGCAGAGAGCGCAGAGTTAAACTCAATAAATAATAATTCGTGTAAGGTTAAATGCCGTTCGCAATTCGAGTAATTCCATTCTTGATTAATTCTTCGTTAAAGTTAATTAACAGCCCTACTTTCTTTTTTGATAATTTCAAATAGGTCAGAAGCTGTTTCTTGTGGACGGGGAGAACCGATTCAATAGATTTCAGTTCTATGATAACCTTGCTTTCTACTATAATATCAGCACGGAAGCCAAGGTCCATCGTGAGCTCGTCGTAAAAAACTGGAACTCCAACTTGCCTTTCGCAAAGAAGACCTTTTTTCTTTAATTCGTATGCCAGTACTTCCTCATACACTGATTCTAAAAGTCCAGGGCCTAGTGTTCTATGAATCTTGATAGCAGCAATCAACAATTATTACCGGTTATATCATTTTCTGTCATCGCTTATTCCTCTGCGTTCTCTGCGCCTCTGCGAGAAAACATGTTTTTCGCTTCTTCCATCACTTGTTTCAGCGGCACCTGCTTCTCTTCAGCTATCCTTCTGCAATCCTCATACTCCGGCGTTATCGTCAGTACTTCATCGCCCCGTTTGCTTATCTTTATTCTGATCAAGCCATAAACGGTCTCGACCTCCCTGATCTCACGGGCGAGTTTCTTTCGTCCCACTTCCTGGATACGGACGCCGATACTGGTCGTTTCCCGGAAGATCGTATCGAGAACGACATCGGTCTTTGCCTTGTCAGTCAGCACGGACAGAAGGATAGCCGGTCTTCCTTTTTTCATGATGATGGGTGTGAGGTAAACGTCATGCGCACCCTGCTGCATGAGCTTGTCGATCAGGTAGCCATAGACCTGGGGGCTCATGTCGTCAATGTTCGTTTCGATGACAATGGACGTGTCTTCTTCGTAGCCCGCGATGGGCTGTCCGATCATCAGCCTCAGGACATTCGGCAGTCCGGGGAATTCTTTGTCGCCAGCTCCATAGGCGATCCGGTTGACCTTCATGGGCGGCAGGGGGCCGAAGGAAGAGCAGAGCGTGCTGATGATGACCGCTCCGGTCGGTGTGGTCAGCTCGAATGGAGTCGATGATTGATAAAAAGGAATGCCGGCAAGCAGCTCCGTTGTTGCGGGTGCGGGTATCGGCAGTAAGCCGTGAGCGGTCGTTACTGTTCCTGATCCGACATTGATCGCCGAGGCCATTACCCGCGTGATGCCCAGCAGCTCCAGGCCGATGACCGATCCGACATTATCCACGATGGAGTCCACGGCGCCGACCTCATGAAAGTGGATCTTATCCGGTGTTGTGCCATGCACCTTTGCCTCAGCGTCAGCCAGCCGGGTGAATATCCGGCTGCTTTTGTCCTTCACCGGTGAAGAAAGGGCGGAACTCTCGATGATGCTTAAAATGTCGGAAAGGTGGCGGCGACTTCTGGTCCTTCTGGTCGATGATCACATGGACCTTGGTTGCGGCAATGCCGGAACGTTTGACCTTCTCGGCTTTGAGGGCATAGCCCGGGAGATTGAGTTTGGCCAGCTCGGCACGCAGGACATCGATGGAGACACCCGCGTCCACGAGCGCGCCCAGGGTCATGTCACCGGATATGCCGGAAAAGCAGTCGAAGTAGGCAAGGGTCATCGTTTTATTGCTACAATTTCCGAATCGACACAGATAAGCAATCTAACTACTGCATCCTGACGATCGTCATCTAGTTTTAAAACGATCGCTGCATGGATCGATCTCGTCGGAATCAATAACTGTTGATCAAAATTTTAGTCATGTTCAGCTGTAGATCATATCCATTTATTTGTCGATATGCATCTTGCAATTACTGCACATAGCTATCGTTCTCCCAATAGATTTATTCTGTGTGCCAGCACGCCGGCGCCGAAGCCGTTGTCAATGTTCATCACCGCGATACCCGATGCGCAGGAGTTGAGCATGGTGAGAAGGGGGGCAAGTCCCTGGAACCCCGCGCCGTAGCCAACGCTCGTAGGAACGGCGATCACGGGTTTGTCCACCAGCCCGCCCACGACTGACGGGAGAGCGCCGTCCATGCCCGCGACCACGACGATCACCCTGGCGGAGTCGAGCGTTTCCCGTTTGCTCAGGACGCGGTGGATGCCCTGCAACTCCCACATCATACACGGTCTGGACTGTGCTGCCGAGCATCCCTGCGGTGACCGCGGCTTCTTCGGCAACAGGGATATCCGATGTCCCGGCGGTCAGGACCAGTACAATGCCGCTGGTCAGAGCCTTCTTCTTGTCCTGTACCACGATGGCGCGTGAGGCCTTGTGATATATTGCGCGGCGATCGATCTTTTTGATTGCTTTGTACACCATTTCCGATGCGCGGGTGGCAAGGATGTCGCTCCCGGCCTTGAGCATGCGCCTGGTAATGCCGGCGACCTGCTCCAGCGTCTTTCCTTCGCAGTAGATGACCTCGGGCATGCCGTGGCGCAAGTGGCGATGATGGTCGATGTGGGCGTAGGACACGTCCTCGAAGGGCAGATGCTTGAGCCGGTTAAGCGCGGTCTCGATGCCGGTCTTTCCGGCACCGGACGCTTTGAAGAAGTTTGGCAAGGTCTGATCTGTTCATAGATCCTTTGTAGCGACATAGGGATGTAGGCGAAAGACTGAAGGCTGAATGTATTTACTTGAACGCCCATCACTCTGCAATCAGGAATCCGCATTCCGAAAGCGATTATTCTCCCTTAAGCCCGCGGCTCATCAGATCGTGCACCGCGCGCTTCGGGTCTTTGCCATCGTAAAGGAGCTGATATACCTCCTCGACGATCGGCATTGCAATGTCGTATTTCTGTGCGAGGTCCCGCGCGGCCCTGGCGGTCCTGACGCCCTCGGCTACAGTTTTTGTTCCCCGTAAGATATCGTCAAGTTTCTCGCCCCTGCCGAGTCGCTCGCCAAGGGTACGATTCCTTGAGAGGCCTCCCGTACAGGTAAGGACCAGGTCTCCCATGCCTGCAAGGCCTGAAAAAGTTTGAAGGTCTGCTCCCATGGCGACACCGAGGCGCGCCATCTCAGCGAGCCCGCGGGTGAGGAGAGCGGCCATGGTATTGTATCCGAAGCCCATGCCTTCAAGCACGCCCGCGGCGATGGCCACGACGTTCTTGAGCGATCCCGCGAGTTCCACACCGATGACGTCAGGGTTGGTATAGACGCGGAAGTAGGTGTTGCTGAAGACTTTCTGGGCCTTCTTGCCCACGATCGGGTCGTACGAAGCGAGGGCAACAGCGGTGGGCATCTTCCGGGCGACCTCTTTGGCAAAACTGGGGCCTGAAAGGAAGCAGAGCTGGTCATGAAACTCTTCGGGCAGGACGTCCTTGAACACTTCGGAGAGAGGCATGAGCGTGTCGATCTCGATACCCTTGGACGCACTGATGATAATGGAGTTCTTCGATAGAAAAGGGGCAAATTGTTGTACCACTGCACGGACCGTGTGGGAGGGAACAACGGAAAGAACGATTGTCTTGTCCTTGACCGCGGATTCCAGAGAAGATGTCACCGCGATCGAGACGGGCAGGGCGAACCCCGGGAGATAGACGCGGTTCTCCCGTGTGCGCGCCATTTCCTCGGCCAGGTCCTTTTCGTGCATCCAGAGGGTCACCTCATGCCCTTTGTCGGCAAGCAGCACGGAAAGTGCCGTGCCCCATGCCCCTGCGCCGATAACACCGATTCTTTCGATCATGATGCGTGAATTATAAAGGGAATGGCGGAAAGAGTCAAAAGAAATGTACTAAAGGCTATTTCTCGCAGTAGCCTGCGAAAGAAAAGCGGCCACTTAAAGAAATTAGTCGTTCTCTGCGATCTCTGCGCCTCTGCGAGAGACAATTTATTTCTTCAGTCCCGTTTACGGGAACTCCTCGTAGTAGTCCAGGTCCTTATGGAACGTTTCCTCCAGTGAGGCCAGGGCAAAGAACGCCACGACCACGCAGATGGCCCCGACCGCAAGGGCACCGGCCTCCAGGCCTATGTACTTTCGGAATAATTGGAAAAGGAGCGTGATCGGCACCACCATGCCGCGCACGAAGTTGGGCACGGTCGTGGCGACCGTTGCCCGCAGGTTCGTGCCGAACTGCTCGGCCGCAACGGTCACGAAGATCGCCCAGTAGCCTATGGAAAAGCCGAGCATAAGGCAGACGCCATAGAAGAACGCAGGGCTCCTGCTTCCCTGCAAAAAGTAGAAGGCGATTGAAGCAATGGTCATAAGCATGAAGATGAGGACAACCTTTTTTCTGCTCTTCAGCATTTGGCTCAAGAGGCCGCTCGAAAGATCGCCGAAGACCAGCCCCAGGTAGCAGAACATGACTGCGTTTCCGGCAGAGACCGCTCCGGTCGTTCCGAAGGTCTTCGCAAACTCCGGTGAGAAGGTGATCAGGATGCCGACGACGAACCAGATCGGTATGCCGATCAGGATCGAGTTGAGATAGCGGAAGAAGCGCTTTCGCTCGGAAAAGAGGGCGAGCAGGTTGCCTTTGCTGATCCCGCTTTTCGTGTTCATGGCGCGGAACATGCCTGACTCTGCTACGCTGATCCGGGTGATGAGCAGCACGAGGCCGAGCACGCCCCCGATGATAAAGGCGTTCCGCCAGTCATACGTATTGGCGATGATGTTCGCGAGGATGGCGCCCGAGACGCCCACGGAGGCCACGAGCATGGTGCCGTACCCCCGGATGCTGGTATGCAGGACCTCGGACACAAGGGTGATCCCCGCACCGAGTTCGCCTGCCAGCCCGATACCGGCGATGAAGCGCAGGGCCGCGTAGGCGGGAAGTGACGTGACCATCCCGTTCGCCATGTTGGCGATTGAGTACAGGAAGATCGAGCCGAACATGATCTTGAGCCGGCCTTTCAGGTCACCCAGGATCCCCCAGAGGATGCCTCCGATGAGCATGCCCGCCATCTGCATATTAAGGAGATATACACCGTTGTCGATCAACTCCTGGCCGGAAAGACCGAGCGATTTCAGGCTTGGCACCCGGACGATGCTGAAAAGCACCAGATCGTAGATGTCTACGAAGTAGCCGAGGGCAGCGACGATGACGGGCAGGCTGAATATATGGCGGAGAGATCCAGTGGCATTCTGTTTCACATGGTCCTCCGATAAATAAGGATGGGAAACATTTCAACTATTACTGGTTCGGTTCGATGATTACCTTCACGCAGCCGTCCGGCCTGGCGCCGGTAATGAATGCCTCGCCGATCCTGTCGATGCTGAATCGATGTGTAACCATGTCGGTCACCGTTACCGTGCCTTGCCTGATGAGCTCGAGCGCCTGCATATTGTCTATGGGCGCGGCGCCGTAGCTGGTCTTGATCGTGATATCGTCCCGCCAGAAGGGATTGAAATCCACATCTACGGTCTCGCCCGGCTTCGGCACCGCGAAGAACAGGATGGTGCCGCCGCGTTCGGCGGACATGAGCGCGGTACGGGCGGCCGGCAACGCTCCGGTGCACAGGATGACGACATCGGCCAACCGGTTGTCATTGACCTTTCTAACCAATGCGGGGACATCTTCATTTGCCGGGATCGTGTGCGTGGCCCCGTATTGCCGCGCCTTCTCGAGCCGGTACGTGCTCACATCGGTTGCTATGATGGGGTTTGCTCCCATGGCACGGGCCAGTTTGATGATAAGCAGGCCGGCAACGCCGCTGCCGCAGACGAGGAGGCTCTGGGCCGATTTCAGTCCCACCGTCCGGAGCGCCCGCACCGCAGTACCAAGCGGCTCGATAAACGTCGCCTGTTCGAAACTCACGGTGTCGGGCAGCACGAAGGTGCCGGTCCCGACGCTTTTTCCGGTCACGCGCAGGAGTTGGGAAAAACCGCCGGGATCGAAATTATTTACACTCTGGAAAGTTGTGCAGGCAGTTTCGTGTCCGCTGCGGCAGTGGTAGCAGGCATTGCAGGGGACATGGTGGGTGACAAAGACGCGGTCACCCGGTTTGACGCTCGTTACGAGTTTCCCGGTTTCAACAACAATGCCTGCCGGTTCGTGACCCAGCACCAGCGGCGCACGTTTGATGCGGTACCACTCCATGAGATCGGACCCGCACAGACCGCAGGCCATCACCTTGACTACGATATCGCTGTCGCCGGCCGAAGGAAGAAGACGCTCTTCAACCCGGACGTCGCTGTTGCGGTAATAGACACCGACCTTCATTTCCTGTTCTTCATTTCTTCATAATATTGATACGCTTCCTTGACACTGCTGTTATCGTGCACGACCTTGCGCACTGCCCCGATCATGGCAACCGGAGAATCGGACTGGAAGATGTTCCTGCCCATGTCCACGCCTGAGGCGCCCTGGTTGATCGCGTCGCGGGCCATTTGGAGCGCCTCACGCTCGGGAAGCTTTTTCCCTCCCGCGATAACGATCGGGACCGGGCACGCGGCCGCGACCTGCTCGAATCCCGGGACGTGATAGGTCTTGACGATTGCCGCACCCAGCTCCGCAAGGATCCGGGTTGCGAGGCTGATATACCGGACATCGCGCACGAGGTCCTTGCCTACGGCAGTGACCCCGAGAACGGGGATACCGTAGCGCATGCCCCGGTCCACGAGGCGGGTCATGTTGTGCACGGACTGGGTCTCGTATTCTCCCCCGATGAAGACCTGTACCGCGACGGCGGATACGTTCATGCGCAACGCGTCCTCCATGTCAACGGCGATCTGTTCGTTCGAAAGTTCTTTCAGGATGCTTGGCCCGCCGCTTGCGCGCATGACTACGGAGTTGGTCACGGACGGCTCGATCATGGAGCGCAGGACCCCGCGCGTCAGCATCAAGGCGTCTGCATAGGGGATGAGCGGCCGGATCGTGACATCGACTCGCTCGAGCCCGGTCGTGGGACCCTGGAAGTACCCATGGTCGAACGCCAGCATCACGGTTTTCCCCGATTTCGGATTGAAGATGCGTGCCAGGCGGTTCCTCATGCCCCAATCATATCCGTTCGATCCCTTCAGGAAGAAAGCCTCGCTCTTTTGCGGGATGTCGGTATAATAATTTTTTTCTTTTTTTGAGAAGTCCTGTTCCGCCATAAAATGCCTCCTTGCGAGCCTGTGAAGGTATTGGTAATCAGGAATATAATCTAATGTAAGCATTGAAATAAATCAAGGGGAAAAAAGAGTCAGGAGTCAGGAAACTAACTAGAAGCGGTTTTGTCGCTGGGTCTGTCTGACATGTGCATGCTGTATTCAGATAGCAGGTTGAGACTTGAAAAAATGAACCGAAAGTGTATATTACTGCAACAAAACTATTTCGTCATTCCCGAATGCTTTAATCGGGAATCCAGGATTTTAAGTGTCTTAAAAGACAGGACCGAGGAGATTGCCCGGGAATTCGTAGTGCGGTTCAAAGCGAGGAACGGGACCACAGTGTGCAGGGAATTGCTCGGCTGCGATATAAGCTCATTCGGGGGACTCAAGACGGCTATATTTGACGCTTCTGCTCTTGCATCCACACGTCTATTGCAGTAAACGCCATGGGACGGGCAAAGAAGAAGCCCTGGCCGTAGCCGCAGTGCAGGTTCTTGATATTGGCTAATTGGTGTTCCATTTCGACTCCTTCGGCAATCACGTCGAAGTTCAGGCTCTTTGCCAGGGCAACAATGTGTGTGATGATCTCCTGATTCTCGCCGTTGGCGGTAAGTTTATTTATGAAACTGCGGTCGATCTTGAGCGCACTGACCGGAAAGAGTTGCAGGTAGCTCAACGAAGAATGGCCGGTGCCGAAATCATCAATATGGATCTGTATCCCCATGTTTCGCAGCCGGTTCATTGTCTCAACAGCAGCATCAACATTCTCCATGATCATGCTCTCGGTGATTTCCAATATCACGGAGTGCGGATCAACACCTGTCTCATTCAGAAATCCGGAGAGTATTTCGACAAGATCCTGTTGGGAGAATTGCCTGCTTGAAATATTGATGCTCATACTGAGAGGTGGTTGAGCCGGGTACCGTGTCTGTAGCAACTTCAGCTCGCGGCAGGCTTCGTGAAGAATCCATGCTCCGATCTGATAGATAAGTCCATGCTCCTCTGCCAAGGGGATGAACTCCATGGGGTAGATGAGGCCGCGCGTCGGATGATTCCAGCGAACGAGTGCTTCAAATCCCGTCAACTGTTGCGTGTTCAGGTCGATGATAGGCTGATAGTAGAGAGTAAGCTCCTTGTTGTCGACTGCTCCCCGCAGGTCGTCTACCAGCTGCATCCGGTCCAGGATATTGGCATGCAGCTTGATATCGAAGATCTCATACGATGCATTTCCCCGTCCTTTTGCCTCGTACATCGCGATGTCCGCGTCGCGCAGGACCTGTTCCGGCCGCTCATAGCCTTCCGAGCCTACCGCAATTCCGATGCTGATCGAGGTAAATATTTTATGGCCTTTGATATCGAGCGGAACAGCCAATTTTTCCCGGATCCGCTCGGCGACGTTGACCGTGTAAGCGGGGTCGTTGATGTTCTGCAGGAGAATGGCAAATTCATCACCTCCGAGTCGTGCAATGGAATCTCCGGGCCGGATGCAATCGGCCAGCTTGCGACCGACCACGACGAGGAGTTGATCGCCGATAGAATGACCGTGGGTGTCGTTGATGATTTTAAAGCGGTCCAGATCGAGGAAAAAGACTGCATAGTTAGAAACGCCGCTCCGTCGTTGCGACGCGGTGATGACGTGTTGGAGCCGGTCCATGAAAAGCGCACGGTTCGGGAGACCCGTCAGGGGATCGTGGAAGGCATCATACCTATGCTGCTCATCCGCCTTTTTCCTCGCGGTGATGTCAGAATATGTCCTCACAAATCCCTTTGAGGGCAACGGGTTATGGGTCAGAAAGCACCATCGATTAATCCCTTGTATCGTTTGCGAAAATTCGTACTCAAAGGGAGTGGGCATATCAAGTTCTTGCAAGGTCTGTTTAAGGATATCCTGTGTTTGTCCCGTCACTTCAGCCCATACCTTGAGGATATCTCTGAAATCACAACCTACCTCGACTGTTCCCTGCTGCAACCGGAAAAGGTCCTCAAACTGTTCATTGAATGCGAGCACGGCATAGTCCGACCCAACAACGACCATACCTTGCGTAATATTGTCCAAAACAATAGTAAGCATTTCCGCTGTCTGAGAGCTGTCGTCTTTATTGAACAATGTTCTCTTAACTATAGTTTTGTTCTCCATATCACCTCGTCGAACAGTAATGCCATTATTTCAACTTATAAAAAAATTGTAATATAAATCTGCTATGGCAACGGCGTCTCTTCCGCGTCATTATAGGCCTCCTCCGTGAAATTGCTTTGCCCTAGCGGTGATCTTGCACAGCAATGAACGTGCCACACCATTCACAGTATTCCAGACAAATATATACCTGATGTATAGTGATGTCAACGATGTTGATTGGGTATTTAAAGAGTATTTAAACAAATACAGAATGTAACCTAGTATGTTTCAAGGAATGATTATTTCAACGAGTACAGGAAGAAGGTTATTCTTATCTAAGTTCAGTATCAGGGAGGCGATGTCGAATGAGAAGGGTTGCACGGTACAGCTAACGGCCGAGGCTGATCATTAAAAGAGTTGTCAATTCTTGGAAATGAAAATTTCAACTAAAAAGAATGATGGTTCCGAAGCAGTGTGACCTGTCTTTTGCGCCCAGTCTTATTTCTTCATCAACGACACAATGACCTTCAAGAAAAGCACAACCCAGGGAGTTCCGTGCATCACGAAATCGAACCAGTCTATAGGTCTCACCAGCTGGCCTTTCATCAGCATCTGGAGCTTTTCCCAGATATGGGGCGGAGAAAAGGGGGCAAGCCCGAGGGTCAGACAGGCGAGAATGACGAGCCCCCATGGTAATTTCGAGATATATTCCATCGTCCTAAGACCTTATTTTGTTGATGACAGCCTTCAGAATGTCGGCTCTGGTCAAGATCCCGATCAGTATGCCCTGGTCATCCGTCACGGTCAACCTTCTGATCCTCTTCTCAGTCATGATCCTCACCGCTTCTGCAATATTCGCATCGGGTTTTATGGTCAGGGCAGGGGACGTCATAATGTCCCCAACATGGTCCCCGATCCGTCGTTCCGGCAGTGTTTCCCCCAGCATGTGTTTTAAAAGATCTTTGAACGTGTGTTCTCTGCTCACACCGATCATCGAGAGAATATCGGCCTGGGTAATAATACCGATCACTTTCTTATCCTTGTCCACCACGGGAAGTCCGCTGATATTTTTTTCCATTAAAATGTCCGCCACCTGCATAACGGGGTCGTATTTCGAAATGGAGATGACGCCCTTGGTCATCACATCCCGCACATGCAGTTCTATTCCTATTGCTGATTTTATGTGTTTGCCGTCATCATGGTTGGTAGGCATAACGTCCCTCCATTCAAAAGGGTATTTATTTCGAACATCATAATAAAATAATTTGGATTTAAGTAATCATGCCGTGATGCAGTTTCCGCGCCTGATCCGTTATGTCGGATGTTCAATCAGGGCCGCCGATATCGGGAGAGGCAGTCTGCGTGTAACTATATCACAAAAAACATATTTCATATAGCAAATCTTGATCAACAACTAAAGCAGACGTTTTACAACAGGAATAGAAATATCTTTTCAAGTCAGCAAGGTTTCGGTATACTTTGGAGAAAACAGAAATCTTTTTCGGCAAAGGAACCTGATTTGACCTCCCCTCTTGATATCAATGCAATCACCGGCCTTTCAGAGCAGGAAGCGGCAGAACGGCTCAGGCGCGAGGGATACAACGAACTGCCTTCATCAAAGAAGCGCAGCATCTTTGCCATCGCCTTCGGAGTGGTGCGTGAGCCGATGTTCCTGCTTCTCGCTGCCTGCGGGATGATCTATCTCATCCTTGGAGACATGCGGGAAGCGATCATGCTGCTCGGCTTCGTGTTCGTGGTCGTGGGAATCACCCTCTACCAGGAGCGCAAGACCGAGCGTGCCCTTGAGGCGCTGCGCGACCTGTCGAGCCCGCGCGCCCTGGTCATCCGGGATGGCAGGCAGAAGCGCATTGCCGGACGAGAGGTGGCACGGGGAGATGTCATTGTGCTGAACGAAGGCGACCGCGTGCCGGCCGATGCCGTTCTCCTGTCCTGCACCAATCTCTCGATCGATGAATCGCTCCTGACCGGTGAATCCGTCTCCGTTCGAAAGACCGTCTGTGCCGAGCCCCCCCGGGTTGTCCGTCCCGGCGGCGATGATCTGCCCTTTGTGTTTTCCGGCACGCTCGTGGTCGGAGGGCAGGGGATCGCAACCGTATTGACCATTGGAGCGAACACCGAGATGGGCAAGATCGGGAAGGCGCTCCAAAGTCTGGAGATCGAGGAAACGCCGCTCCAGAGGGAGACCGGGAAGATCGTCCGCAATCTGGCGTTCATCGGCCTGCTCATGTGCGCGCTGGTGATCGTCGCGTACGGTCTCACGCGGGGAAACTGGTTGAACGGCTTCCTCGCGGGGATCACGCTCGCCATGGCACTGCTCCCCGAAGAGTTTCCGGTCGTGCTCACCATCTTTCTTGCCCTCGGCGCGTGGCGCATCTCCCAAAAGCGGGTGCTCACCCGACGTGTGCCGGCAGTCGAGACCCTGGGCGCCGCCACCGTGCTCTGCGTGGACAAGACCGGTACGATCACCCAGAACCGCATGTCGGTCAGCACCCTGTATTCCCGCGGGGCGTTGAACAAGGTGGATTATCTTCCGACAGGTTCCATCCCCGAGCAATTTCATGAGGTCGTGGAGTTCAGCATCCTGGCAAGCCAGAAGGACCCGTTCGACCCCATGGAAAAAGCATTCAAGGACCTCGGCAACCATTTTCTCGCGCGCACGGAACATCTCCACGACGACTGGACGCTGGTGCGGGAATATCCGCTGTCGAACAGCCTGCTCGCGCTGTCACATGTCTGGAAGTCTCCCAAAGGCGATGAGTATGTAATCGCTGCCAAGGGTTCTCCCGAGGCGATCGCGGACCTGTGCCATTGTGATGCCGCACGGAAGCGGGAGATCTCTGATACCATCGAGATCATGGCGAACGAGGGTATGCGCATCCTCGGCGTGGCCAAGGCCTATTTCAAGGCAACCGACCTGCCGGGAGAACAGCATGACTTCTCTTTTGAGTTCCTGGGTCTCGTGGGGCTTGCTGATCCCGTGCGGCCCGGCGTGGCCGAGGCGGTCCAGGAATGTCATACCGCGGGCATCCGGGTCGTGATGATCACGGGCGATTACCCGGGAACCGCCGCGAACATCGCTGGTCAGATCGGCATGCAGAACATCGATCAGATCATCACCGGACCCGAGCTCGACGGTATGGATGAGGAGCGGCTTCGGGGCCGTATCAGGACCGTGAACATCTTCGCCCGGGTAGTACCCGAGCAGAAGCTCAGGATCGTGAACGCGCTCAAGGCTGTCGGCGAAGTCGTGGCCATGACCGGCGACGGGGTGAACGACGCGCCTGCGCTGAAGGCTGCACACATCGGCATTGCCATGGGAGGCCGTGGAACGGACGTGGCACGCGAGGCCTCGGCGCTTGTCCTGCTCGATGACGATTTTTCGTCCATCGTGCAAGCCGTACGCATGGGACGCAGGATCTTCGACAATCTCAAAAAAGCCATTGCCTACATTTTTGCGATTCACGTACCGATCGCGGGCATGTCGCTTATCCCGGTGTTGTTCAGATGGCCGCTCGTGCTCCTGCCTATGCATATCGTGTTCCTCGAACTCATCATCGATCCGGCCTGTTCCGTGGTGTTTGAGGCCGAGCCCGAGGAGGCGGATGTGATGAACCGGCCGCCGCGCCGTCCTGATGCGCCGTTATTCGGACAGCGGACCGTGATCCTGAGCCTGCTCCAGGGCCTGAGCGTGCTCATGATCCTCCTGATCGTACATGTCATATCATTCAAGCGCGGTCAGAGCGAAGAGGATTCCCGGGCGCTCACCTATGCCACACTCATTATCGCCAACCTGGGACTTATCTTTGTAAACCGCTCCTGGTCGCGCACCGTCCTTGCTACACTGCGTTCGCCGAATACCGCCCTCTGGTGGGTCACCGGCGGAGCAGTCCTATTTCTCGGTCTGGCGTTATACGTTCCTTTCCTTCGGGGCCTGTTCCGGTTCTCGGTTCTCCATCCGACCGATATCCTCATTTGCGTTGCCGCCGGCGTCGTAAGCGTACTATGGTTCGAGGTTATGAAGGCGGTGAGTGCCCGTCGTGGTCATGCTGCGGCCGGGCAAGCCGCGAAATAAATAGAAAGGAAATATACCGTGGGCTTTATGTTTCTGAAATTACTGCAGCGTCTTGTTCTCCCGCCGGCGAGCATTCTGCTTCTGCTGCTTTTCGGGTTCCTGCTGGTACGGTCCCGACGCAACCTTGGCCGCTTGTTCATCGCGATTGGTTTTCTTTTACTGTACGGATTGAGCATCAGCCCCGTGTCATCCGAGCTGATGGCGTCCCTGGAGAGGGATTTTCAGCCCGTGAATGCGAAACTGGTGAAGGCCGACGTCATCGTCGTGCTGGGCGGCGGGACTCGTGATCGTTCATGGCTCGGGCTCAAACCCGAGCCGGGCGAAGAATCGCTCAAGCGTGTGGTTGCAGCCGTCATATTGTACAAGTCACTTCATATCCCGGTCATGCTCACCGGGGGAACCGGTGACCTCGCTCAATCGCAACTGTCTGATGCTGATGCCATGGCACAGACAGCAATGGACCTTGGCGTACCGGAAAAGGACATCCGCATTGAAAATATGTCCCGAAATACCCTGGAGAGCGCCAGGGCAGTGAAGGACATGATCAAGGGGAATCATATCGTTCTGGTGACCTCTGCCTTTCATATGAAACGATCTGTGGCACTATTCAAGAAGCAGGGCTTTGAGGTGGTCTCGGCCCCGGCTGGATTCAGGAGTGGACAGAGACCTTTTACGGTGTTCTCCTTTATTCCCTATGCTGATAATTTGTCTTCGTCTTCCGTTGCCCTGGCAGAGCATCTGAGCTTAGGATGGTATTCAATGACAGGAGACTTGTGATTTTTCCGTGGAATGGGGGAAAAGCAGGTTTTTCCGGGCAGGGGAGAATGTAGCTGCTACACATGAAATAAAGATTGTTGCCTGCGTACTGAATTTCTCCCCCCCGTCGGGGAGAGGACCAAACCTGTCCTGAGACTTCGGGAGCTCAGTCGAGCCGCAATGACGAAGGGGTGATGAGCAAGTCCGTAATAAGTTTAAATGCGTTCGAATTCGCAAGAAGGGTTTTTGCGTCGATCAGTACCAGTTGTTGCCTCCGCCAATACATGTTCTGATCGCCGGCATTTCAGCCTGACTTCTGTTCTCTGTCTCTTTCCTGACATATGATCACGTATCATTCTATAAACGTTACCCGGTTTATCTCCTTCAGGGTGGTATCGCCGGCAAAGACCTTGTCGAGCGCCGATTGGCGGAGGGAGGTCATCCCTTCGGCAATCGCGGCCTTGCGAAGCTCTGAGGATGGCCGCTTTTCAAGGATCATCTCCCTGATATGGTCGGAAAGGTCGAGGAACTCGTGAATGGCTTTCCTGCCGCGATACCCGGAGTAATTGCATTCCTTGCATCCCACGGCATCATAGTACTGCCGGTCCTTGTTTTTTTCATAATCCAGTGCTGATTCCTCGAGATCTTGTCGGGAGAGCTTGACCGGCCGTTTGCACCGGGTGCAGAGGATCCGGACGAGCCGCTGCGCAAGGATGCAGTTGAGCGACGAGACGAAGTTATAGGGTTCGATGCCCATGTTCAGGAAGCGGCCAAGCACATCAAAGGCATTGTTCGCATGCACCGTGGTAAAGACCAGGTGCCCGGTGAGCGCCGACTGGACCGCGATCTGGCCGGTCTCCGCGTCGCGGATCTCGCCGACCATGATCTTGTCCGGGTCGTGCCTCAGGATGGAGCGGAGCCCGCGCGCGAAGGTGAGGCCTTTCTTTTCATTTACCGGGATCTGCGTAACGCCCCGGAGCTGGTATTCCACGGGGTCCTCGATGGTGATGAACTTGTCCTCGCCGGTGTTGATCTCCGTCAGGGCGGCGTACAGGGTCGTGGTCTTGCCGCTTCCGGTCGGTCCGGTAACGAGCACCATGCCGTAGGGCTCTCGGATGCTTTTGCGGAACCTGCGCAGATCGTTTGCGTCGAAGCCGAGGCTCTCGAGCTTGAGTGTGTTCACCCCGGCAGTGATGGATTCCTTGTCCAGGATACGGATGACCACGTCCTCGCCGAAGGCGGAGGGCAGGATCGAAACGCGGAAGTCGATGGTCTTGCCGCCGGTGCGGATCTTGAACCTGCCGTCCTGCGGCACCCGGCGTTCGGCGATGTCGAGGTCGCTCATGACCTTGATGCGGGACACCATGGCGCTGTGGAACTTGATGTCGATGGGCTCGGTGGCGGGATAGAGCACGCCGTCGATGCGATACTTGATCAGGACGTTCTTGTCCGTGGATTCGATGTGGATGTCGCTCGCCCGGCGCTGGATGGCGTCGAAAACAGTGGTGTGGATGAGCTTGATGATCGGACTCTCGTCCTTGTCAATGCTCTCGATCGACAGAACCTCCTCACCCTCGCCGTTGTCCTGTTCCTTGACGATGTGGAACTTGAAATCCTCGGAGACCGCGTGCATCACCTGCTCCGAGCTGCCGCTTCTCGTCAGGACGGCCTGGATGGCGGAGGGTGTGCTCACGCGGATCTCGATCTGCCGGTTCAGGACCATTTCGAGCTCGTCGATAGCAGGGAGGTTATTGGGGTCGCTCATGGCCACGATGAGCGTTTCGTCGACAACTTCCACCGGGATGAACTGGTAGCGTTGCATCAGTTCGACGGGAATGGTTTCAAAGAACATCGGCGCGACGCGGAAGTCCATGAGCTCGGCGTAGCGCAGGTCGCGCTGCTCCGCCAGTGTCTGGGCCAGGACCTCTTCGGTGATCAGACCCTCGTTCACCAACAGCTCTCCGATGCGTTTCTCGCGTCCGTCGGCCCGAATGCGGACCTCGTTGACCTGCCCCTGGGTCAATATGCCTTTGGCCACGATGATCTCGCCTATCCGTTTTCGTCTGGACGATGTCATTTCAGTCGCGCCCCCATTTCGAATATCGGGAGGTAAAGAGCCACCACGATGACCGCCATCACAAGCCCCATTGTCAGCATCAGTACCGGCTCGATCATGGTCGTGAGCACCGACAGTCTGTTCTCAACCTCCTGGTCGTAAAAGTCCGCTACGTCCTCAAGCATCTGCGGAAGGTCGCCGGACGACTCTCCCACCTCGATCATGCGGACGGTCATATCAGGCGCGAGCTTGGTGCGCTCGAACGCATCGGCGAGGCTCACGCCCTCGGTTACGAGCGCCCGGACCTCCGATAATTGCCGCGCCATGACCCTGTTGCTGATCACACCGGCAGTGGTGTCGAGGGCCTGCACCAGCGGTATGCCGCCCCGGAGCACCGTGGCGAGCGTCCGCGTTATCTGTGCGAGCAGGTACTGCAGCATGAGCGACCTGACAAGCGGTATTTTGAGCTTCAAACCGTCGATCGTCACTCTGCCCTTGTCAGTCTTCTGCCAGAGGTATATTCCAGTGCCGGCGCCCAGAAGACCGATGAAGAGAAACGGAGCGTATCGGGTAAGCGCCGAAGTGAATGCCACCAGCATCGCGGTCAAAAACGGGAGCCCGCCGGCCTGGTCGCTGTACATCTGGGTGAAGTTTGGTATGATGTAGAGGAAGAAGAGCAGGAGCACCGCTATCAGCGCGACGACCAGAAAGATCGGATACGCGAGCGACATCTTCAACTTGCTCAGCACGGCGATCATTCTCTTCTGGTAGGTGATGAAGCGTTTCAGAACATCGACGAGCGCGCCGCTTTTTTCACCGGCCCGCACCGTGGAGGTGTAGAGGGGTGTGAAGAACGCGGGGTGCCGGGCCATGGCGTCCGAGAGCGCCAATCCGCCCTTGATGTCGTGGATGACGCTCTCGAGCGTGCTCCGGAACCCTGGGTTTTCCGTTCGCTTGTGCAGCAGTTCGATCGCCTGCAGAATGGGCAGCCCCGCTTTGATAAGGGTCGAGAACTCCTGGTTAAAAATGAGGAAATTTTTTGTGCTTCCGCGGCCGCGCGGGAGCGGGGTACGCTTTTTCTCCAGACTTAATACCAGGTAACCCCGGCCCTCGAGCTCCTGCTGGAGTTCCGCGGCATCCCTCGCCATGGCCTCGTCAACGACCGAGGTGCCATCTTCGCGAACGGCTTTATAGGTGAAAAAAGGCATGCGTGATAATACCAGAAGAGGGCGACACCTGTCAACAAAACGAATAAATCGAGAGCTTGCTCAGGAGGGTGTTCCGGTATGGTCGAGGAATTTATGTCAGGCTCTTCCAATATTTTTTATGCACGCTGACAATACGCGCGATCACCTCAGCAGCGTCTGCAGACGGGGTCATCTTCGGAACGGGCGTGGGCTGGCCGAGGAGCTTCTGGAGTACTGCCCTGACGCCATTCCGCAGGCCTTCGGGGTTGTACCCTCCTTCGAGCGCGAGAAGGACCTTGCCGCCGCACGTCTGTTCCGCTATGTAGCGTACGATAGACGCGAGGCCGCCGAAGCCTTCCCCGGTTACTTTCATGCCGCCCAACGGGTCCTTCACATAGGGGTCGAAGCCTGCCGATACGAGGACCAGATCCGGTTTGTATTCAAGGGCGATGGGCGTGAGGATGCGCTCATATACAGCAAGATATTCCGCATCGCCGAACCCTGTGGGGAAGGGTGCATTCACATTAAAGCCCTCTCCCTTGCCGCTCCCCACCTCATTGAAACCGCCGCTGCCCGGATAGTACGGGTACTGGTGGGAGGAGAAATAAAGAACTCCCGGATCGTCATAGAACGCGTGCTGGGTCCCGTTGCCGTGGTGCAAGTCCCAGTCCACGATCAAGATCCTTTGTAGTCCATATTTTCCCCGTGCGTAAACCGCCGCGATCGCGACATTGTTGAAGAGGCAGAATCCCATGCCGCGATCCGGCTCAGCATGGTGGCCGGGGGGGCGGACGAAGGCGAAGATCGATTTCGGATTTTGTATTTCGGATTGCGGATTGAGCAGAGTATCTATGCCATTGAGCAGGCCGCCGGCCGCAAGACGGGCGATCTCGTAAGACCGTGCGGAAAGGCCGGTATCAGGATCGAGTTGGGAATGTATTCTCCCCTCGGTTTTCGCGACAGTCTGAATATAAATGGGGTCGTGGACCAGGGCGAGTTCGCTCTCTGTTGCGAGACGGGGCGGGATGAGCGGCAGATTGCTGAATTCCCGGTCAATGAGCTCGTGGATCACGCGCAGCCGGTCCGGGCTCTCGGGATGGCCGTCGCCGGGGTTGTGCTCCATATAACGGTCGTCTTTGATGAGCGCGAGGGATGACATTTGCCGTAATCTAACCCGGATAAGCCGGAAAAAATATAGCCACAGAATTCACATAGAGCACAGAGAAGAGCCGATTCGCGTGGAAAAATCAAAATCCAATTTTAATAAATTCTTTGTGTCTTCTGCCTGCGCCCAGCGTTTACGAGTGCGTATGCGTAGCCTGCTCTTGCGAGGACGCGGCCATAAACGAGTGCAGGGTGTGCTTTCTGTGGGAAAATATCTTTTCCATTCTGGAGAAGAATTTGACTTAGATGTCGCCAGGAAGCAGACCTCACTGCACCGGGATGCGGTCAGTCCTTCTCCTGGTCTTGCGGTCTCGCGATCGGTGGCGGCGCCATTTGCTTGTAATTCTTCACACTCAGAGACTCAAGATACTTCTGCATCTCCGGCGGGTTTGGAAGCTTTGTGGGGAGCTTTGCATCCGGGGCGCAGATAGCAAGGACCGTCTTCACCAGGTCCCTGACGCTGAACTCCAGGATTTTCTGAACGTCCTTTGGAGACGCCGCGACGATCAAGAGTGTGTTCTCACGGTACCATCCGTTCCCTGTCTGAGGAGACATTGGCCCGCAGGGGATGTGTTCGGCATTTTTTGTCTGGATGCCCAGTTTCAGCCCGAATGACGAGACATCGGCTCGCAGCAACTGCAAACCTTTGAATGCGGGGTTCGAGCAGATACCCGCCTTGCCCCAGCAGATGGGATCGAATCGGGCTATGTTGATTCCGCAGCAGAAGACATAGGCCTTCGGCCCCTGTTCAGGCGCCTGGCGGATGATGATGTACAGATAATCATTTTTATACTCAAAGGAACGCACGGTTTGCCGATTTTTCATGATAATCTCCAATCTCGGTATCGAACAGAAAAAAATCACAGGGACCGCGGCTGGAAGGATAGTTACGGGTCCCTGTTCTGGTCACTGGCTAATGGGTCTTTTTTGACTTGGATGATTTCTTTGTTGTACTTTTAGATGTAGTCTTCTTCGCAACCGGTTTAGGAATTGGTTTGGTCTCGCACACTTGCAGTTTTTTCTTCAGATCATCGTTGATCTGGTTCTGTTCCTTCAGCATCTGTTCCAGCCTGGCACTCTCCTGCGTGATTTGCTCGCTTTCCTGTCTGGCCTTGTCGCGTTCCTGTCTGGCGTTGTTCGCCGTGTAAAAGCTCCAGATGAGAAGAATGGTCACCAGCGCCGCGAGTGAAATGAATATGAGCTTTGCCTTCTGTGCATCGTCTTTTTCGGTCCTGTCAGGTCTTTCCATCAGTGTTCATGCCCTCCTTAAGTGAAATACAATCAAAATGTCAATTAATGATACCGTTTTACCTCAAACCGCGAAAGCTCGACCGGTTGCCCGGGCGGTATTCCGGCCTTCTGCATGGCAATGCTGATCTGGTATTCCACGGTATCCACGCCTTCAAGATCAGGTAGGAGCAGGCCACGGCGGCCTCCTGACCGCACGATCACCCCATAGCGGCGGGGATCGAGTTCGCGGGAGTCATGAATCCGCTCGGGTGGCGTGAGTACATCCACTGAATACTCGAGGGTGTCCAATTCATTTGCACGAACCATCTGAAAACGTGGATCCTGGGTCGCGGCGCTGATAGCATTTTGGACCACTTCATGTGCCACATCGCTTTCGGTCGGCTGGAAGCTGCCGATGCACCCCCGCAGCATGCCACGGATCTTCAGGCAGACGAAGACCCCGGCTTGCTCTTTCATTTCCGGAGTAAGGTCCTCCTCACGCACTTGAAGGACCTTGCCCTCGCGGATGTACAGCTCTATGGTGCTCTTCGCCAGTTTGACAAGAGGATGCATCACATTTCCCGTTGAACGACGTAATCTGTGAGGGCGTGAGCACCTTGCGAGGCATCACATTTCCCGTTGAACCACAAAGTCGGCAAGCCCCATGAGAGCGCGGCGCGGCATTGAATTGGGGAACACGGTCAGGGTGGCTTTCGCATCATTGGAGAGCGACTGCGCGATGCCGAGCGCTTCATCAACAGCACCGTGTTTCGTCATCAACCCGAGCGTATACGCCAGGTCGTTCTCGCTGACAATATCGGCTTCCAGAATATTTCTCAGGTTGTCCTTCTCCCCGGCGTTCGCCTTGCGCATAAGGTAAATGAGGGGGAGAGTGACCTTGCCTTCATCCAGGTCCTTTCCGAGGACCTTGCCAAGCTGTTTCTGGTCGGCTGCGTAGTCAAGGGTGTCGTCGGTGATCTGGAATGAAAGACCGAGCTTTTTGCCGTACGCAGTGAGTGCGTCCTCCTGTGAGAGCGGCGCTTTGCTGATGATCGCGCCGAGTCGGCAAGCAGCCGAAATGAGCACCCCGGTCTTGCATTCCACGAGCCTGAAATACTCCGCCTCGGCGAGGTCCGCGTTCTGGATCTGGGTAAGCTGGAGGACCTCCCCCTCGGACATGGTGGTCGTGGTTTCGGACAGGACGTCCATGATCCGCTGGTTCTGGATCCTGACAGCGTGATAGAGCGCTTTGGAATATAGGTAGTCGCCGACAAGGATGCTCGCCTGGTTCCCCCAGAGGGAGTTTGCAGAAGACCGGCCCCTTCGGACCCTGGCCTCATCAACAACATCATCGTGCAGGAGCGAGGCGGTGTGTATGTATTCTACGACACTCCCGAGGAGATATTCGGCGTTGTGCTCGCGGTAGCCGCAAAGCCGGGCTGAGAGCAGGAGCAGCAAAGGTCGGAACCGTTTACCACCGGCGCCGAGGATATATTTGCTGACCTGCTGGATGAGCGGAACGTCGGTGCCCAGGCTCTCATGGATCCGGTGCTCCATGCGCTCCATGTCGGACTGGTACTCTTTTAAGACGTCCTGAAGGGTGGTTGTCATGCGGTTATTTCCTGGGTGAAATCTGCATGAATAATAGGGGAGACGCCGTGTATTGTCAAGGGTTTTTGTGGATGGGATATGCCGTTGGTTACGGGTTCGGGAGTCATGTGTACAATCTGCCGACTGATAGGCTGTGGTTTGAGGGGATCGGTAATGCAAGCCCTTCTGTTACTACAGCCACCTTTATCCGGTCATATCATTAGGGTAAGGACAAGAAGAAATAAAAGGGTCTTTCGGGAGAAGGCAGTTACGCGGAAAAATCACTGAACGGGATAAATCGCTATTCCCGATAATGTGACGATATTCTGTTTACCTAATTATTATTCTGTCATTCTATCCCCTGGTTTATTTTCAATAGGCCCGGGCATTTTTATAACCTAATCCTGCCGTTTTTTCCAATCCTCACTCGCCTGCCTGACTTTGCCAAGGTGCGAATAGGCATACCCTCTGTATCTTTCGGGTTGATCTCAATTGCTTTGTCATAATCCGCAATCGCCTGTCCGTCGCTACCAAGATGCACACAGGCAATACCAGATGAAACGGCTCTCACGTCCCTTACATCTTACAACTTCATCGCCTCGCTGGCTTCCGCGAGTGTCTTGGCGGCGATGATCCGGGCCTTGCGCGAGCCATCCTGAATGATCTCGGTGATCTTCTTCGGATGTGCTGCCAACTCTTTCCGCCGGTCCTGCAAGGGTTTGAGATAGGCGAGGAGATGTTTCAACAGTTCCTTCTTGTCATCCACGCACCCGATCCCCGCGCGCCTGCACTCCACATTGACATAATCGCACCACTCTTTGGGGGCGAATATCTTATTGAGGGCAAAGAGCGGACAGACATCAGGATTGCCCGGGTCCTGCCGGCGGATACGCGCGGGGTCCGTGATCATCTGCATCACCTTCTTGGTGATGGCCTCGGGGCTGTCGGAAAGGTAGAGACAGTTGTTGTAGCTCTTGCTCATCTTGCGGCCGTCCGTGCCCGGCAGCTTGGGGTACTCGGTCATGAGCGGCTGCGGCTCAGGGAAGACCTCGCCGTAGAGCTGGTTGAACCTGCGGCATATCTCCCGCGTGAGTTCAAGGTGAGGGAGCTGGTCGATGCCGACCGGCACGAAATGCGCCTTGTAGATGAGTATGTCGGCGGCCTGGAGCACGGGATAGCCGAGGAACCCGTAGGTGTTCATCTCCCGGTCCTGGATCTGGTCCATCTTTTCCTTGTACGTGGGAACACGTTCGAGCCAGGGCAGCGGTGTGGACATGGACAGGAGCACGTGGAGTATGGCATGCTCGGGCACGAGGGACTGCTGAAAGAGCACGGATTTCTCCGGGTCGAGTCCGGCCGCTAGCCAGTCGATCACCATTTCGCTGCGAAAGGTGCGAATGTTCGACGTGTCCGCGTAGTTCGTGGTGAGCGCGTGCCAGTCTGCGATGAAGTAGTAGCACTCGTACTGGTCCTGGAGCTTGCGCCAGTTGTCCAGGGCGCCCATGAGGTTCCCGAGGTGCAGGAGACCGCTCGGCTGCATTCCGCTTAAAACGCGTTGTTTAGGCATAAGAAATCCTCTTTAACCACGGATGGACACGGATTAACACGGATAAAAATCGATTCTGAACCTTGAACTTTGAACCCCGAACCCCCGAACCCTGGTTCACATAATATCTCCGCCGAGCAGCAGCGACAGGATCGGCCGGAGGACAGGCGTCATGATTTTCCCGAGCGCGCCGAACATGATGAGCGCCATAAGAATGAGAGTGCCATAGGGTTCGAGCCGGTAGTAGATGGCCGCTGGTTTGTCAGGGAGGAGCCAGTACACGACCCTGCTCCCATCGAGCGGCGGTATGGGGATCATGTTCAGCACGGCGAGCACGACATTGATAACGACCCCGTAACCCAGCATCAAAGTGATGGGCAGCGCAAACCAGTCCCATGAAGCCTTGGGGAGCAGGGGTTCCAGCGGAGGCACTGCGACTCGCAGGAGGAATGAGAACGTCAATGCCATGATCAGGTTGACCCCCGGCCCGGCAAGCGACGAAAGCGCCATATCCTTTTTGGGGTTTTTGAAGTTGTAGGGATTGATCGGCACTGGTTTGGCGTAGCCGAATACCATCTGGCCATGTGTGACCACAAAGAGGAGGAGCGGCATGATGATCGTGCCGAAGAGATCAATGTGCGAGATGGGGTTCAGCGTGAGCCTGCCCATGCTGCGGGCGGTATTGTCGCCGAGTTTGTTCGCGACCCAGCCGTGCGCCACTTCATGGAGCACAATGGCGAATATGAGCGGCGGGGCCATGATAACGATTTTTTGTATGAGAGTCATTTCTTCCATGTTTCTGTCTCACCTGGTTATTATTCCGAAGCTAAAGCGGAGTTCGTTTAAAACGTCCTGCGTCCTGTATTCCCTGGTTTTTAATTCACACTGCAGCTTCTCCAATGCGGTACAGGTCTTCATCTCCCGTCGGTGTAGGGCACGAACTTTCCGTCCTGAATCTTTATGATGAACAGTTTCTTCAGCGCCTCGCCGTTTCCCGGAAAGGTGATCGTGCCCGAAATGCCGGGATAGTCTTTCATCGCGAGCAGGCCGTCCCTGATGGCCGTGGGTGTATCCTTGTGTTCTTTCAGGAGCGAGAGGACCATCATGGTCGCATCATAGGCCTGGGCCGCGAGGATGTCCGGCTCTTCCTGGTATGCCGAACGGTAGGCCTCGATGACCGGTTTGATCATCGGGTCCGTGCTCTCGGGAAAGAACCCGTCTATGAAGACCGCTCCCTCGGCAAACCGGTCTGCCCGTTCGATCAAGTCGGGTGTATGCCAGTTGTTCGACCCGATCATGGCAATGCCCTTGATATTGTAAAAAGCGAGCTGGGGGATGAGCAAGCCGACACTTTCGGCATGGCCGGGGAGATACAGGGCATCAAAGCTCGGTGTATACTCATTGAAGAGCTTCTTCCGCTCGATGTCATCTTCCGGGATGACGATCTTCCGGGAACGGAAATCGGCCTCGATGATCTTCCGCACATACGGGCCAAAGTCCTTTACATCCGGCGGGTAGGCTATGGTCGCAAGGATCTCGGCTTTCCGCTCCAAGTCCCTTGCGAAGAGGCGAGCCAGGTCCCTGCCATAGGCATCGTCGGGGTGGATGATCACGAACTTCTTGAGATTGAGCCCGAGCGCGAACTGGGCGGCTGCCGTTGCCTGGATGGAATTCGTCAGGGCGTTTCGAAACAGCCAGGGACTGATCGATCCGATACCTTCACCGGAGGCTGCAGGCGTGATCACGGGGATCTTCAGCTTTTCGAGGGAGGGGACGAGAGCTTCCGCCTCCTTTGTCAGCAAGGGCCCAATGGCCGCCACGATGTCTTTGGATGCGAGCTCGGTGAGCGCAGCCACGGCCTTTTCGGGAGATCCTTCGGTGTCCTTCACCAGAAGTTCCACCCGGTTATCGGGGGCCTGGAGATTGTACGTATGCACCGCGAGCTGGATGCCTTTCAGCACCCGGTCTCCGAAAAAGGCAAGCTGGCCCGATTGGGGCAGGAGCGCGGCTATATAGTGTCGTGGAGCAGAGAGCCTGGATGTGGCCTCATTCAGGAGCATCTCCCCCCGCATTCTTTCAGGGTGAGCGGGAAATTTTTCGAGAAAGTCCTTGCTTACCGAGATGGCTTCCCGGAAATTTCGCTGTTCGATCAAAAGCGCGGCGAGCCGCAACCGGGAGATGTCCGAGGGGTAATTGGATCCATGTGAAAGGGTCCTGAGCTGGTCTTCCGAAAGGTTCTTGTCGACGATCTCGCGGATCCTGTCCCGGTAACCGGCCCTTTGACGTTCGTTCTGCGCGGTCTCGGCGAGCTACAAGAGCTCCTTCACGGCGGGCAGAAAGTTCTTTTTTGTCAGATATGCAGCAGAGAGGATTTCCGAGACACGCTTGAGCTGCGCCGGATCGGTGATCTTGCTCCGGTCCTCGAGGTTAGCGATGGCAAGGTCATATTCCTTGATCTCAAAATAGCACAGGCCGAGTTTGTAGCGCGCTTGGACAATGAACGATGATGAGGGGAATTTCTCGATGACTTCCTTGTAATAGCTCAGCGCCCGCGGATAGTCGCGTTGCGAAAAGCGCACCTCGCCCAGAAGATAGAGCGCCCGATCGCGGTGTTTGCTTGTCGGAAAACGGGAGAAAAAAACATCGACGGTCTTTGAGGACTGGTCGTATTGTTTTTTGGAAAACTGGGATTCAGCCTGGTCCAGAAGTTCGCGGGCATCTTTTTCCCATACCGGTTCCGGTGACACTTTAGGTGCGCAACCCATGGGAATCAGCACAGACAGGCAGAGGAGTATTGGCAGGATGAACGCGACTCTGGAGCGAATACGCCTGAACGGCATACGTTATTTCCCTTTTTTGGCCGCTGCCTCGGCGATTGCCGTCTTGTTCTTGGCCTTCAATGTCTCTTCTTTGCGTTTGCGTTTTCGCTTCAGCTCTTTTTGTCTTTCACGCATCGTGTGGTTCTCCTTTAAACAAATAATCTATATTCTAAGCCTGCACACTATAGCGAAGATGGATCGATTTGTCAATAACTACTGACGCGATCGGGCCCGGGTGTCAAGTATAAGCAGGCTGCTGAAAAAGTTTTGCCGCCGTCTGTGCGAGTGAAGCGAAAGAGTCTTGCAGTAAATAAATCAATACGTTCGAGTAAGCGCATTATTCAGAGAGTTTGCGGGAAGGGATTGATGCCGCGGACAGGATCAGCACAAATTTAGCATCGTTCAAACTATAAAATGAAATGCACCACTCTTGCAGGCCGTTGAAAAATTTGGTGGACGAGAAGGGGATCGAACCCTCGGCCCCCGCATTGCGAACGCGGTGCTCTCCCAGCTGAGCTACTCGCCCACTCTTGTTGGGATTTATAATTTAATCTATCAGTTGAAATAAATCAAGGGAAAAAAATCATCAAGAGCCGATTTCATCGAGTGATGGCCCGGATGCGTGCGGCTCGCTGTTCCATGGGTTCGGCCGCGCTGGCCCATCTTGCGGTGTTTCAGTGCTCTGTTCAGGCTGATCGCAAAGGGGATAGGTGTTTTAAGAATCAAATAATCGCGGTGAGATCAACGAAATGCTCGACAGGTGAATGGAGTATCCGAACTAGCGAGTGTTTATGACGGCGTGATCTCCCACGCTGTTTGGAAAAGCTTTGGATTGCGTGCCATGTCCGTCTTTTTTCTTCTCATACCACTCCATGAGAAGGAACATCCCGAGTGCGAAGGCTACGACCGCACCGATGATGACCCAGTTGTTCACGCCCGCGAGCTTCGGCAGCGTTGTCTGACCCATGTCCGAGGACAGATAGAAGCCTTCGAGGATAGGAAAAAGAACAGCGAACAGCAGGGACCCCGCCCCAACCCCGATGATCGTTATCAGCGCATCGAGTCTGCCTGTTGCAAATCCGGCCATTGCCGTGCCGGGACAGTATCCGCTCACGACATAACCCACGCCGAACAGCGCACCGCCCACGATCTGGGGCCAGAAAAACGTCGGTATGATATAGACCCTCTCCAAGTCCAGAAGACGGAGATCGGAAAGCAGGTAAAGACCGATGGATGCGACAACGATCGCAGTGAACATGACCTTAGGCACCGTGAAATCGCGCAGATAAAAGACCCCGGTCAGCTTATGAGGGTTTCCCAGTCCTCCCCGTTCGAGGGACAGGCCGAAGAAAATACCGAACACGACGGCCAATCCGAGACTGATTGTCTGACTTAATTCAAAGGGACCTATCATGACCATAACCTCCTGTAAAATGCGGCAACTATGAAACCGGCTGCGAACATAGAAATAACAAAGATCCAACCCGACAATGCCAGCTGGGCTCCTCCGGTAAGGGCCACTCCGCTGGTACATCCGCGGGCAAGCCGCGATGCAAAGCCGATGGTTACCCCGCCCACAAACGAGGTGATCAGTCGCGTTCTCACATTCATGGTCTTACCCTTATCCAACAATATCTTGAAATTCCCGGAGAGCAACGCGCCTGCCAAGGCGCCCAGGAAAACGCCGACGAGCAAGAAAAGATTCCAGTTCAAGAGCGGCGATTCGGGAGTTATATACTGGGAAAAATATTTCAAATTGCTGATAAACTCTGGCACCAGAGCATGGGAACCCACAGCCGTTACGAGGGCCATGGCACCCGACCCGCCCAGCCCACGCCCCGCGACGTAAAACGTCGCCAAAAGGGTCAATCCAAGAATGATTCCGGCGATATACGGCGACCAAAATCTCTTATCTTTCATATGCTCCTCCTCTCTGATGACCATCAAAATAGATGATCCAAATGAATAGTTGCATGTATTCTAAACTATTAATATATACCTCTTCCCCCTCATCGTTGTCAATAGTAAATTGGATGCCCGCTGGCCAACTGTGATCGTAGTTATTATAAGAAATGAGATGGGAGAATTAAGTCTATAAATCAATAGATTGGCTGGTTACAAATCAACTTATACTTTTATTATAAATGGCAGTACAATTTCAGTTTCGAAGGGCTTCGGTGATACTTCGGCGTGCGTTCAGTCTAACACGCAGTGGCGCTGCGCCAAATTACGAAGAAGATAAATTATTGGACTTATAGCGCATTAAATGGACACCTGATTTCTTCGTGCCTTCGCGGCATATTCTCCGGGCTGTTCGGGTCAGGGATTCAGCAGAAATTCGTCAGCGATCGTTTTCCCGCCAATGACGAGGACCCGCCTTCCGTCGATCTTCAGCCTGCCTTCGGCGTACAGATTGATGGCGCGGGAATAGATCTTGTGCTCCTGCTTGAGGATGCGTTCCGAGAGACTGTCTTCGGTATCGTTGTCAAGGACCGGCACTACAGCCTGGATGATGATCGGGCCGGTATCCATGCCTTCATCAACAAAGTGTACGGTGCAGCCCGAGAACTTAACGCCGTGGTCCAGGGCGGCTTTCTGCACATGGAGACCGGGAAAGGCCGGCAGGAGGGCGGGGTGGATGTTCAGGATCCTGTTGGGGAATGCCTTGATCAGGGTCGGCGTGATGATGCGCATGAATCCGGCAAGGCAGACAAGTTCCACATTGTTTTTCCGGAACTCCGTTACGAGCAATGCGTCGTATTCGTCCCGTTTTCCCCGGTACCCTTTAGCGCTTATATGGATGGCCGGGATGTTGTGCTTTCGTGCGCGTTCGAGGGAATACGCATCAGGCTGGTCGCTGATCACGACAACGATCTCGGCCGGGAGAAGGCCTTTTTCAATATTGTCTATGATGGCCTGGAGGTTTGAACCGCGACCGGAGACGAGAACGCCGAGTTTGACTTTTTTCATGTAAGATCCTTTTTGCCGCGGAGAGTCAGTGGGACAGGGGAAATCCAAGTTCGGGATCCGCAATGTCAACATCCAGTCCAATGACCCTTGAACCTTTGACCTATTATTTTTCTTACGTACTTCACACTCTGTTTGCCCTTGACGATCTCGCCGATGAGATATGCCTGCTCGCCGAGTTTCCTTGCCTTCTTCATCACCGCGTCCGCCTGTTTGGCGGGCACGGCCAGGATCATGCCGATGCCCATGTTGAAGTCCCGGTACATCTCGTTGTCGTCAACGCCGGCCTTCTTCCTGACCAGGGTGAATATCGGATGGATGTCCCAGGTCCCTTTACGGATGAGGGCCTGCGTTCCTTTCGGGAGCATGCGCGGCGTGTTCTCCGTGATGCCGCCGCCGGTGATGTGCGCCATGCCAAGGATGTCGAAGTCCTTCATGAGTGCCATCACTGATTTCGCGTAGATCCTTGTCGGGGTAAGCAGCACCTCGCCCAGGGGCTTGTTGGACAGCTCGGACAGGGTGTCATTCATGCCGTAGCCGGACCTTTCGAGCAGGACCTTGCGTACGAGGGAAAAGCCGTTGCTATGGAGCCCCGAAGAGGCAAGTCCGATGAGCGCGTTGCCCGGCTTGATCTTTGATCCGTTAATGATCTTATGCTTTTCAACGACACCCACCGCGAATCCGGCGAGGTCGTATTCATCTTCGCCGTAGAAGGAGGGCATCTCGGCGGTTTCGCCGCCGATGAGCGCGCAGCCGGCCTGCTTGCATCCTTCCGCGATGCCCTTGACGACGTCGGCGTGCTCCTGCGGCTTGAGCCTGCCCGTGGCAAAATAATCGAGGAAGAAGAGCGGTTCCGCTCCCTGGACGATGATGTCGTTCACGCACATGGCAACGAGGTCTATCCCCACGGTATCGTGCCGGTTCGTGAGGAAGGCGATCTTGAGCTTGGTGCCCACGCCGTCGGTGCCGGAAACCAGGACCGGGGCCTTGTAATGTTTAAGGGCAAAGAGCCCGCCGAACCCGCCGATATGCGTCATGACCTCGGGCCTGAACGTGGATTTTACATAGGGTTTTATATTTTCAACGAAGCGGTCGCCCGCGTCGATATCAACACCCGCGTCTTTGTAGGTTATGGCCATACCATTTCCCTTCTGGATTTTTCGGAGATAGTACCTGTAAAGCGGAGGGATGTCAAGTATGTTCAATATCAGGCGATACCTGCATATGCCGGATGGATCCTTGTGTTATTATGCCGGTTCCTTAACGAGTTATTTGACCTTTTTCTGGATATCCTGCACCGTGGAATTGTTCAGGAGCTTCATGAACTTTGGATTGGCCATGAGGGCAGGGATATCGCCCGCACTGACCGCTTTCATGACGTCCGGATCTTCCAGGATCTTTTTGAATTCAGGGTCGTTCTGCAGGGACTGGATCATACCCATGATCTCTTGATCGTTCATCATCTTGTTCTGGAGAGATCGTATATCGCTGCCGGAGCTCTGGGAAGCCCCAGCACCTTGAGAAGCGGATCTGGGCCGGATCACCCTGACCTTTGATTCGTCAATCTTGATGGTGCCGAGGCTGTCGGACTTGATCGTATAGATCCCCTTGCTTAAAGACAGGACCTCTCCGCTAATGACACTGCCGTCACTCATTTCGATCTCCCGCATTTCAGCCGCAGGGGCGCTGCGGGCAGTGAGCAGCAGAATAACCGCAAAGAAGAAAAGAGATTTTTTCATTATCATACCCGCCTCCATAGAATCTCCAGTAACGATATGATAATTTGCGTCATATGTCAAGAGAAGGATACCGTCAAGACCGGTCAGCACAACCGGTTTACGGAGGCGATTTTCATCGCATCGAAGTGAGGCTTTTTTATTTTCATCATGTATTATCGCTACAGACCCGGAGAAAGAAAAAGGCGCCTTGTAATCAAGGCGCCTTTTATTGCGAGTGCTATCACCAGCTGCGTGTAACGTGGCAAGCCGGAGTGCATTGGCCGGTCCCGGGGGCGCTGCCGGGAGTATAAGTAAGCGCCGTGAGAACCAGGAGTTGCCCAATCCGCGGGGTGTCCTGATGGACCGTTTGAATGGCATGACATTCCGTTAAGGTCTGTTGAAAAGCAGCTAACAGCGGAAATCCCGCCGCGAAAGTCAGTTCCATGGCTTCGGTACTATTGAGACGGATTCGCAAGGAATGCGGTCCTATGATCAACATACCAGTTCGTGGCGTGTTTGCCGGTATCCGGATTCAGGACAGACTGGTCATTCGGTGTGCTGCAACCGGCGATGACCATGATGAAGAGGAGGAGGCGATCAGGCACCGTATTCTATCGTCAGCTACCTGTGACAAGCTTTGCAACTCTCATTGTTCTGACGGCCGTGGCACGGGAAGCACGAGGCCGGATTGATCCTGCCGTCGATCTTGTGCTGCGTGAGATAGTCTCCCCGGTGTGGCAAGGTCCGCTCCGGAGAAGTCTTAAACTTGTCGCTCGGCTTGAGCTCTTCCTTGTTCGCGTGGCAGTCAGCGCAGAAGGATTCCACATGGCAGAGGTCGCAGACCTGCCTCTGCTGCTGCGCGTAGAACTTGTGACGCGTGCTGAAGTCGGAGGTGTGGTTCAAGGAGGTGCGCCAGTCTGTGTGGCAGTCGGCGCAGATGGGCAACACAGTCATGGGTATTTCAGCAGGATGTTTTTTTGCCAGGCTTGTGGTTGAGGCACAGGCATATAATACCGCGGCGAACGCGATCGAGAGTCCGATGAATATAAACAGCTTCGGAAAAATGTTCTTCATTTCTTATTTCCTCCCTTGGGCGCTTGACACCGTGTCGAAGTTGTACACGAACTTCACGAAACCTCTGACATCTTTATCATAAAACGGGTTCTTTGCGTACTCGATGTCGGCAGCCACCCGCGCCTTGGGCGACAGTGAATAACCGGCAGCGAGCGACGCCGAGTATGCGTCCTTTACCCCGTTGATCTCTACATCATAGCTGACGTCGAAAAGGTCGATGGTGATATCGGCCGAGTTGAATTTCTTGTATCCATACAGCCGGTACTCCTTGTATCTCAGCGCGTCGGTCTTGCCGTCCATCTTATGGAAAGAAAGGCCGGCCGCGATATTCTGTGGCATTGTAGCAAAAGTCAGCCTTCCCCCGTAGTAATTTGCATCACCGGCGATCTTGTAGTTATAATTCTTGTAGTCCGCCGAAAGCGTCGTGCTCCCCAGATTCAAGACCACCTCTTCACCAACAGTGGAGACCTTCTCATTGGGGTCGATGATCGTCGGGTCAAATATGAAGGCGGTCGTGGTGGGCGAGGTAAAGAAGTCCTTGTAGCTGATCTCCGTGAACTCCGTGCGGAAACTGAGATTGCTGAACGGCCCGAGCGTAAGGTAATATGCATGCTTCATCCAGGCCGCGGTGACGGCATTGTAGGATGACGAGCCGAGAAGTTCCACGCTATTGAGGGGCCGGAGCCAGAGGTCTCCCCCTGCTTCCTCCCTGAAATTCTTACTCACGTCCTTCCCGTTGAATGTCTCGTTGCCGTTTTGTTCCTTCAGATAAGAAACCCCGATGCGGTAGACGTCTTGAATGGAGTGGCTGATCCTGCCGCCGTAGACGGAGTCGCCGCTGCGGTCATCGAAGTTTGTTTCCACCGGGATACCCCCGTACGCAGCGATGCCGAACCCGGCCACAAGCGCGGTCCGGACATAGGCGCCGTCAATCTGCTCCGATGCCACACCCTCATTGACGAGGACCCTTCCGAGGTCTATGGCAGCGTTTGCCTGATTCGCCTTGATGCGGAGGTATGCGTACTGAAGATCGCTATTGTTCCTGTTCTGGTCAGCCGTGCTCGGCTCCCCCAGGTCATAGCGAAGCCATCCGCCGAAATGGAAGGAGACATTCTGTGAGCCGATGTCTTCAGCCTTGAAGTCGAGGTACTCGAAGAAGGGCATGAGTTTAGAGGCGTCACTTGACTCCCGTGACTGCAGGTAGGAACGTGACTGCCCAGAGAAGTCGAGTGCAACACCAGGCGATGAAAATGCCAGAAGCGCAAGCAACGCAGTTACAAACAAACATAAACGTGTACGCATATCAGTCGCCCCCATAACAAATAGTTTGATTTTTATAAGAGTCAGTTCGACAATATGTGCCAATGCCTGCTTATTATGCTGTACGTTGAAAAGGGTTTTGTTATTTGAAGATCGAAGATAGTGTATATTGCTATAATAGCATGGAAAAGATTGGTCAGGGTAATGATATTTTAAAAAAAATCTTTTAAAAAAAATCATACTTTATTATTATGAGGCAGCCTTGATTGTCATCATATAAGCAGGTCATCGCCAAACGGTTGTTGTGAAATCTCTCCCTTCCGACCAAGGTCAGGACAATGCGTCAAAGAGCTGGATCATCTCCTGCATCAGGGCGGACAACCTTCGCACGTTTCGCTGTGGACGTTCATTCAATGTTTTGATGAGCGGTTCGCAGAAGTACCACGTACATCTGAATGGCCTAATCCATCGCGCCAAAACGCAGCCCCTTGGTCCCATGCTCTCGCATGGACCGTCCAGAGGCCTCGCATCATCGCGTGAAGGCGCATCCTCACCCAGCTCCTGCAGATATGAAATATCCCTCTTCTGATACATCCCGTGCTTTTGCCTGCAGCAGACATCCGTACAAGCCGGGCAGACTGCAGCGGTATATCCCTCGATCATCGGAGAGGACTCGATCAACAGCAGCTTCAATTTATTCGCTATTTCAATACGGTTTGTTGTCATGGGTTAGGGAAAAAGATATTTTCAAGAGACAGAAGTGACATGACGAGAAGCAGGTAAATATTTATTCTCCGGAAAAGAACGGAAGAGAGGGGACCATCCGGTCTTTTCCCTGTCAGCGTCTTCCCACTCCAGATAAGCCAGCCCGCACTTGGAATGAGTAACATATAAACCATTGGCGACCGTATCGATCCGTAAAGGGGGAGGGATAGTCCCGCTATCGCCGCGGCAACGATCCAGGCGAATGTGACCCTGCCGATCTGCGGTCTACTCATCACCCGGGTGAGCGACGGGAGGCCGGCTTGTTCATATTCTTCCCCGTGGTCCAGGAGCAGCAGCCAGAAATGCGGTATCTGCCACATGAAGAAGATGAAACAGACCGCAGCGATGCGAGGATCGAGCAGGGCGCCGCCCGCTGACACCCATCCGATGGCCGGGGGGACCATGCCCACGACGGCGCCGGGAACGGCGGCGAACGCCGTCGTTTTTTTTAGATAGGTATACAGGCCGTTATACCAGATAAGAGCGAAGAGACCCAGGAACGTCGCCTTCGTTCCCCCCGCATACGCCAGGAAAGCCAGTCCCGCGAGGACCAGCGCAAGAGAGAAAGCCATGGCTCGTGACGGGCCGATGCTTCCGGACGGGAGGGGTCTATTGCGGGTACGTTCCATCCTCGCGTCGAGGTCACGCTCCTGATACTGGTTCAAGGCTGACGCTCCGCTGGACAAGAGAAAGACCGCAAAGGTCGACACCAAATACCCCGGTGATCCGGTGATGGGGGACAAGGAAGAATCCGGTTGCCGCGGATGCGGCGGCAAAGAGGGAAACCGTGAGCCGGCAGAGCGTGAGATATGGTTTTAAGAGTGTCATGGAATTATGAAGGCAATCCTGAAAATCAAGATTTCTCGTTCGCTCGAAATGACAACGAGGAGCTCAATATGACGGCCCAGCGATTGCTGAATATTTTTTTAATGACCACCTTACTTCAGGTCTTCAGGTACTCAATGATCGCATCGATCTCAGCGTCCGTCAGAAGCCCCTTTTGCGAAGGCATGATCGGCGGAAACCCCTTGACCCGGTCGATTTCCGGTTGAAGGATCGACTGTTTGATGAAGGCCTCATCGACGACGATCTCCCGTTCTTTGCCATCGCGGACCACGGTCTCTTTCCTTCCAAAGATACCTTTAAGCGTCGGACCGATCTTCGGGGTCCCGTCCGTTGTATGGCACGCAAGGCAGCCTTTTCCATTGAGCAGCGCGGAACCGTCCGGATGATGGGGCCCTTCGCCCTCCATTTCGTGTGATCCGCCGGTCTTGGCGGTCGGTTGCGGCACCGGTTTTTTCTTCACCCCGATACCACTCATCGAAATCCTTTTCGGCTCATGACCTCGACCTTGGTGATCATCGCTGAATGGCCCACGCCGCAGTATTCCGTGCAGAACAGGTCGTACGACCCGAGTTCATCGGGAAGGAACCAGAGGTATGTTTCCCTGCCTGGTACACAATCCTCCTTTATCCGATATGCGGGGATATAGAGGCTGTGGAGTACATCAGCCGACGTGATTATCAGTTTCATCGGCTTCTCGGATGGGGACCTTCAGGACGCTGGTCTCTTTGCCGTTCTCATAGTCGAAGGTCCAGACCACTGCCGGGCCGTGACCTTCACGGGCATGGAATCGGGCGGGACCGTGCGCATGTACTGGAAGCCCTTCCAGCCCGCGAAGAAGATGATCAGCACGAGGATCGTGGGGATCACGGTCCAGATGATCTCTATGGTCGTATTCTCTTTAACTTCTTCCGGGTTCGGATTCCTTTTCCGGCTGTATCTGATGACAAAATAGATCATCACCGCGGTATTCACGGAGAGAAACGTGACCGCGATGCCCAGGATGAAGAAGAAAACACTGTCCGCGGGACTGGATAAATTGGGCCAACCGGTTACCATATAACCACCTTCGGTGTATTGAAAATTGAAGATTGGAAATTAAGAGTTACAATTTGCGAACTATTTCACTTTGCAATTTCCAATACTGCGCTTGCGCTACCGGTACCAGATATCGAAAAAGGTCAATCCGATGATGATCGTAAGCGTCACGATCGGGATGAGGAGCATGAACTTCAGGAGCCGCTCTTCGTACTTGAGGTGCATGAAGAACCAGAGCACCAGGCTCGCCTTGGACGACGCGATCAGCAGATTGACAAGCATGCCGAGCGCTCCCAGGTGAAGTTGCGCCGCCTTGACCGTCAATGCCGTGAGCGCGAGAAGGCGAGCCAGACGGCGACGAAGGTCTTCGTGCGGACAATATGAGTTTGTTCGTTCTCTTGCATGGTATCTCACTAGGTAGTCGCAGGCTTCTGCCTGCGCGGGTATTGGCAATATCTGATCGGAGAAATGGGCATAAAATTTGGCGCAGACTAAAGTCTGCGACTACCAGATGATTCCCTCGATCTACGTAATCAGATAGAACAGCGGGAACAGATAGATCCAGATCACGTCGACCAGGTGCCAGAAGAGCCCGGTATTCTCGAGCTTGATAAAATCGCTGCTCGAAATTTTTCCCGTTACGGTGAGGATGAACATGAACCCGATCAGGCCCATGCCGATCAGAACATGGAGGCCATGGATGCCCGTCATGACATAATAGAGGCCGAAGAAGAGGACCTCCCCGTGCCCCTTTGCCAGCAGTTCCGGTGATCCGGGATAGATAGCCATGATGGATATGCTCGCTCCATTCAAAGTATTTATTCACCAGGAACGCGAGACCGAGGATGATCGTCGCGGCCTGGAGCACGAGGCGATCGCATTTTTTCTGCCCGCTGGATCGCTGAGATCGAGAGTGCCATGGTCAGGCTGCTCGTCAGCAGGATCACCGTGTTGACCGCGCCGATGACGGTGCTCAGCTCCTGTGCCGCGACGTGAAAGTCTGTGGAGTGGCATCCGGTAGACCGAATAGACCAGGAACAGGCCGCCGAAGAGCAGGATCTCCGTGAACAGGAAGAGCCACATGCCGAGCTTGGCGCCGAGTGTAGTCGCGGTGTTCGTTAGTTGTATGAGCAAGTTCGTTCATAGTTATAAAACGCATGGGGCATGGAGCATGGTGCATGGACAAAGGGCTGGTCGAGTCACTCTATTCTCTCTGCTTTATGCAGGTTCATCTGAAGATATACGGTCCCTTCGTGACCACCGGGATCTTCTCGAAGTTCTCCGTTGGCGGCGGCGAGGAGGTCCGCCACTCGAGCGTGGCACCATCCCAGGGATTGTCGCCGGCCTTTTCTCCTGTCCAGAGCGACGGAACAGGTTGTAGAACATGATGAACAGGCCCATCGCCAGGATCCAGGAACCGATCGTTGAGACCAGGTTCGGGGCGTTGAACTTGGGGAGGTAGTCGTAATAGCGCCGCGGCATTCCCTGCCAGCCGAGGACGAACATGGAGAAATAGAGCATGTTGAACCCGATGAAGAGGATGATCGCAGGCAAGTTTTGCCAGATGTTCTTCGTACATCTTCCCGAACATCTTGGGAAACCAGTAGTGGAGGGCGGCGAAGAAGGCGAAGCGCCGTGCCGCCGAACATGACGTAGTGGAAGTGGGCCACGATGAAGTAGGTGCCGTGGACGTGCACGTTCGTGGCGAGCGCCCCGTGCACGAGCCCGGTCAGGCCGCCGATGGAGAAGAGGAAAATGAAGGTGAGCGTGAAGAGCATCGGCGCATCCAGCTGTGATCGAGCCCTTGTAGAGGCTCGCGACCCAGTTGAAGACCTTGATGCCGCTCGGGATGGCGACGAGGAAGGTGAGGAGAGAAAAGATCATCCTCGCCGTGTCGCTCATGCCGCTGGTGAACATGTGGTGGCCCCAGACAAGGTAGCCGAAGAGGGCGATGGCCAGGCTCGAGAAGGCGATCACCTTGTAGCCGAAGATGGTCTTGCGCGCGAAGACCGGGATGATCTCGGAGACGGCGCCCATGGCCGGCAGGATCATGATGTAGACCGCCGGGTGGGAGTAGATCCAGAACAGGTGCTCGAACAGGATCGGATCGCCGCCCTTGGCCGGGTCGAAGAAGCCGACGCCGAAGGAGCCGCTCGACGATGATCAGCAGCAGCGTGATGCCGAGGATCGGCGTGGCGAGGAGCTGCACCCATGCCGTGGCATAGAGCGACCAGGTAAAGAGCGGCAGGCGCGACCAGTTCATGCCCGGCGCGCGGAGGCGGTGGATCGTGGTGAGGAAGTTCATCCCCGTGAGCGTGGACGAGAGGCCGATCAGGAACACGCCGAAGACCGCCAGCGACACGTTCGTGCCGGTGCGGATGCTGTAGGGGACATAGAAGGTCCAGCCCGTGTCGGGCGGGCCGCCGCCGGTAAAGAGGGAGGTGACGGCAAGCGCTCCGCCGATGATGTAGAGCCACCAGGAGAGGATGTTGATCGTGGGAAAGGCCACGTCCCGCGCGCCGATCTGGAGCGGCAGGATGAAGTTCCCGAGCGACGCGGGGATGCCGGGGATGATGAAGAGGAAGATCATGATCACGCCATGGAGCGTGAACAGGGCGTTGTAGGTCTGGGCGCTGATAAAATGCGTGCCGGAGCGATGAGTTCGAGGCGCATGGTGAGCCCGAGCGCACACGCCGACGAAGAAGAAGGCGAGCGTCGAGACCGAGGTAGAGCAGTCCGATCCGCTTGTGGTCGGTTGTGAAGAGCCAGCCGAGGATGCCCGGGATATTTGCCCGGTGTATGGTAAAAGTTATTTTCCATAGTGATGTTCCTTTGGTAGCCGCAGGCTTCAGCCTGCGGCAATTTACAATTTACACAAGCCCGGCTAAAACATTCTCCAGTCTTGCAATCGATGGAACCTTTATCAGGGTAATCTCCGCAAGTTCATGGTCCTTTTTTTCTTCGACGATACATAAGGTACGCAAAAAAGCCTGCGACGAACAGAACCATGACCGTCGCCGTCACTTTCAATATATTAAACACGTAGGATTTTTTGAGCGGGTCGTAGCTGAAGCAGTACATGAGCACCTTACGCGTGGGAGAGCCGACCTTGCCTTGAGCGGCTTCGGTCAGCGCCATGGTCACTTCAAAGGGAAGGAAGCTTATGCCTTCAAGGTAGCGTACGATCTTGCCCTGAGGCGAGACAACGACGAGCGTGACAGGGTGGGAAAAATCATGCGTCTCCGTCCCGCTGGAATTTGAAGCCGATGGAATCAGTGAACTTCTTAATGTTCACCGCGTCGCCGGTCAGAAATGTCCAGGAATCTTCGGGGAAGGGTTTGCCGATCGGCTTTGATATAGTTCTTCTTCTTATCAAGGGCGATCTCCGGATTGTCCTTGTCATCGAAGCTGAGCGTTATCACCCTGAAATCCTCTGCCGGGCTTCACCATATCGAGTTTGCCGAGGACCTGGGCGAGACCGGTCAGGAGCATGGGGCATTCATGCGTGCAGCCCAGATAGACCGGCGCGATGATCATGGGCTTGTCGATCGTCTCTTTAAGAGATACGCGCTTGCCATTCTCATCGGCGAAGATGGCGTCAGCGGGAAGGTATTGCCCCAGTTTCTCCTCGAGCGCGATATCGGCTTTCGTGGCCGCGGTTTCGTGGCCAGAGGAGGAGAGGGGCATAAGAATCAGGGTGAGAAGCAGCAGAACCGCTTTATTCACGAATAGCTCCTGATGAGATCAAACGAGATATCAGCGCTGGATCATTCGATCTTCGATAACGTAAGTTTAGAATAGCTCAAATGCATCGGAAAAGTCAAGCAAAGGACATAAACAGTATGTATGGAAACCGGTTGTCATCTGTGGTATATATAGTAGCTATGAACGAAAAAAAGAAAACCGAGAACTGCCTCATCTGCGGTTCGGCACTTGACTATCTGCACCAAGCTGAAAACCTCGTATGCGTCTATTGCGGGGCGGCAAAACAGGGGCATGTCAAATGTCCGGAAGGGCATTTCATATGCGAAGCGTGTCACCGCGGGGACGCGATGCAGATGATCGAGGGTGTGATATTTACCACGGAACTGAAAGATCCCTTCGCGATAGCCGAGCTCATGATGGGCCATCCGAACCTCCCCATGCTCGGGTGCGAGCATGCGTACATTGCCGCGGGAGCTCTCATGGCGGCACTCAAAAATTCTCCCTATGGCAAAGGCAAGATCACGGATGAGGACATCCGCGAAGTGTTCGCCAGGACCGCTAAGCAGGCCGTGAGCGGTTACTGCGGGCTCACGGGTGTGTGCGGCGTTGCGCCGGCAATCGGCGCGTGCCTTTCGGTTTTCCTCGGTTCCCGGTGCGGCTCCGATACGGAGCAGAAAATCACTATGAACGCGGTTATCAAGGTCTCACAGGTTGTCGCAGAACTTACGGGGCCAAGCTGCTGCAAGGCTTATGCGCGTGCGGCGCTTTCGGAGGCGGTTACGATCTTCACGGAAAGGTTCGGCATCGAGCTGCCGGTGGCGAAAGCATCGATTGTGTGCAAAGACAGCAACAGGCACCCGCACGGGTGCCGTGAAGCGCAATGCCCTTACTACCGGAAACCAGCCACGGATATCTTCGTTGATCCCATCCATCTGCCGGCCGCGGCATGTCAATCCTGAAAGCCCGTCTGATCCGTCCGGTCCGGACGGGCGCAGTGGCTTGCGGGTCCAGGCATCCCGACAGCGTAGTTGTTCACAATTTGTAATTCCTTATGAGAAAGACCTGGAGGCAGTATTGGTACATTTCAGGGAGATTGTTGCTGATCTTTGGTTCCGGAGATTCGCCTGAGATGAACGGGGAGGCCATATGAAACAGATCGACAATACATTGCTGGACTCGCTTATCAACAAGGCAAAGGAGTCGCCCCGGAAACGGGCGCATCATAATCTTCATCTGCGACTGGAGGACCCTGTTCAACGACTGTGTGTGGCAATAGAACCAGGAACCTATATCAGGCCGCACCGGCATGCCGAACCGGAGACATTCGAAGTTTTTCTGCTTCTGCGTGGTTCCGCGACGCTCCTCTTCTTTCATGACTCCGGTATGGTAACTGATAGGGTTGTCCTGTCTGCAAGAGGGCCGGTATTCGCTGCAGAGATACCGGAGAATGCATGGCACTCGATCGCATCGCTCGAAAGCGGTACGGTCTTCTTTGAGGTAAAGCAGGGACCGTACGCTCAGCCGAAAGACAAAAATGCTGCAGAATGGGCGCCTGAGGAAGGTCATCCTGCGGCAGGTCAGTTTGTGGAGTGGTATCGCATCGCACAGGTAGGGGATTTCCCTCCAACGCTCTGAACAACAGCATGACCCTTGGTGTGCTGGCGACAGGTTCGCTCCCATAACGGACAAGGACTATGACCTGCTTCGCCAGGCGGCAAAGGTGGTTGGAGCATTTTAACCAAATAAATCAGCCTGCAAGCAGCCAGGCATGATACCACGTCTTCGGCGCACTATTTTATGCCAAAGGTTGCAGCATTTGATAGGTTACAAACTTACCGAATCTGATATTCCGAGGGGCGGGGCTCAGAACCCCGCTCCTCACGCCTTCGCTCCTCAGTTCCAACCTCGACCGGTTTCCCCGTCCTGCTTTTCCCGAGTTTGATCTTTAATTCCCGTTCAGGGATGTTCACGGATATATTAATATAGCTTATCATGGCGAGAAATACCGCGAACAGCAGGAGTCCCGACGCCACCGAGTAGGCAAACGCATAGGAACCGGTAGCATCGGCGATCTTTCCGGCCAGCATCGGTCCGAAGATCCCTCCCACACCCCAGGAGGTGAACAATATCCCGTAGTTCATCCCCAGGTTTCTGGTCCCCCAGTAATCAGCCGTCGTTGCCGGGAAAAGTGCAAGACAAGCACCGTAGTTGAAGCCTACTACTGCTGAACCGAGTATGAAGTCGTTCACCGTGGTGAACAAGGGGAAGAAGAACATGACGAGGGACTGCATTGTACACACCAGGGCTATCGTCACCACCCTGCCGATATAGTCCGATACGAGGCCTGCCACAACGCGGCCCCCTGCGTTGAAGATCGCGAGAAGGGCAACAAAGACAAAACCGATCTTTATCGAATTGTCGGATTGGACGGATACGATCTTTGCAAGGTGTCCAATGATCATAAGGCCGGCGGTTGCGGCACAGGCAAATTGAATATAGAGCGAATAGAACGATGGGGTCCTGAGCATCTGTTGCCATGAATAATCGTTCTGAATGGGTTTTACCGCATTGGCAGCCGCCAGTCCTTTTTGAGACGGAATGGGAGCAGGCGGGTTCTTAATGAACTGCGCCAACGCTACGGCTATCACCATGAAAGCGATGCCGAGGATCCTGAATGAATTGCCGATCCCGTAGGTCCCCAAAAGGTACTTTGAAAGGGGGGCGATATACACGGGTGCTAGCCCGAACCCGCCTACGACAAGACCGACAATGAGTCCTTTTTTCTCGGACGAGAACCATTTTACTGCGGCGGGGGTTGCGGAGGCATACCCAAGTCCGATGCCGGTCCCTCCTAATACGCCGAATCCGATCACGGCAAAAAAGATATTTTCCGGCGACGCGAAACCTGCGACAATGAGCCCCGACCCGGCCAGAAGCGCACCCGCGGTGGCAACGATCCGCGGCCCGAACCTGTCCTGAAGACGACCGGCAGGAACCATTACGATGGCAAAAACGGCTATCGCGATCGTATAGGGAAGTGTTGCGGTCGTTTTCGACCATCCAAATCCGTTGTTCTCGACTGATTCGGTAAGCTGTTTGCTGAACATGCTCCAGGCGTACAGGATACCGAGTGTCAGATTCAGCCCCATACCCGCAAGCGTAACGACCCAGCCTTTTTTCCCCATAGTTATGTTCCCCCAAAAATAGTTACCGTAAAAATATGTCCATGCGGCCGACTACCCAAGAGCACGCGGTTTTCGTTCAGGAATTGATCCAGGCAACCTATTAATTTTTTTATGAATATATATTATTTTAAAGGATTCGGCAAGAGGTTCATTGCATGTCATAGAGAGCTCAAAATGGTTCCAAATAGTGCTGACATACGCTGACATAAATGGTTCATCATACACGATCAGCGATGGAACTTTTTTTAAGAAATGACAAAAAATACGTTACATTTTAATATTTTTAGTGTATACTCAAATCAATGAACCGACCTGTATCGTTACCCAGAGGACGTATCAAACGAATATTATTTTACCTGCTGTTCGCAGTCCTGCTGCTGACAGCGGTGCAGCCCGCTTTTTCTTTTTCACGGAAGGGTAAGGGTATTGCGGCAAAGGCGTGGATCGTGATCGATGAGAACGACGCGGTACTTTCCGAGAAATACCCGTCGGCCAAACTTCCACCTGCCAGCACGGTAAAGCTTATGACCGCCATGGTGGCCCTCGATCATCTGGACCCGTCAGCAAACGTGACGGTGAGCAGCAGGGCTCGGGCAGCCCGCTCCGGAAAGCCCAGGCTTGTGACGGCCGACGTACTGACCGTTTCAGATCTCCTCCATCTGGCACTCATGAGGTCCAACAATGCCGCAGCCGTGGCTCTTGCTGAAGCGGCGGGCGCTACCGAAAATGCATTTGTCGCAATGATGAATCACAAGGCAAACGAGATAGGGGCCTTCGATACGCATTTCGAGACCGCCTCCGGACTGCCCAAAGGCAAACAATATACAACGGCCCGCGATCTGACGATCATTCTGAAGAAAGCACTCACCTACCCGCTCATACGGGAGATCCTCGGTAAAAAAGAATGGCTGGTTAAAACAGCGGCAGGCAGGGAATTATTTCTTTCGAATACAGATAACCTGCTCTGGTCACGAACTGACATGATAGGCGGAAAGACCGGATTTACATGCAGCGCGAGGCACTGCTTCGTGGGCGCCATGGATACGGAAAAGGGTCTTATTTATACGGCCGTTCTCGGGGCCCCCTCGCGCAGCCGATTATGGAAAAGCACGCTGACGCTCGCTGATATGGGGACAAGACTATTGCCGGACAGACCATTACCCGGCTCATTCGAGTCGCTTGTGCATCTCCCCAGAAAAGATGTTCTCAGGGCGAAGTCGGATCGCGCTATGAATCAAAGCTTCCCGGACGGTGAGGTTGTTTTTCAAGACCAGTTTGCACATCCTGATCTTATGTTCTGACGAACCTTATTCAAATCCCCGGACCTAGACGTTACGAAAATAAGTAATCATACAATAATAACTCTTGACTTTCCGGCGCTATTATGGGAATATGTCTTTCAGAAGTTCCGGATGTACTTGTAGGGTAACCGCAAAGACATTTTTGGCTTTGCGGATTTTTTTGGCCTTTTCCGTGAGCTTCAATACACAAGAAGGAGGTAGCTCACAATGGAAAATGGTACAGTGAAGTGGTTCAATGATGCCAAAGGGTTTGGATTCATTACCCGTGCAAGCGGCGGTGATGTGTTCGTTCATTTCGGCGATATTCAGGACAGCGGATTCAAGTCCCTGGCTGAAGGTCAGGAAGTTTCGTTCGACGTAATTGATTCTCCCAAAGGCCCCAAAGCATCGAATGTCGTGAAGCTTTAATCCAGCGCATTAACCTATTAAGCAGGCCCGGATCAATCCGGGTCTGCTTTTTTTGTCCATTCCCCTCACCACAGTTCCATGTATTAACTACGTTGTCCGAGAAACCGACTTCTAAAACTCGATATTCGGCCCGAGAATGACCTGAAAATCGTCATTGCCCGCGGCAAGAGCTCCGGTATATTTTTTTGCCGATTCCCACACAAAGCCGACTGCCAAAGAAAGCGCAATCTGCTTGTTCTCAAGTACCAGGAACTGCGGCAGGAGAGCAGAACGGGACAGCAGGGTCCGGTATATCTCCGATTCGGTCATTTCTCCGAGTTGAGGGACGGGGCCTTGGTCAGGGAGATGATTAGATCGAGGTCGGTGTAATACGCATCAGGTTCGAACACGAGCTTGATCCTGTTATACGCATACGAAGGCGCAGTACCATCTTGATTATTGTCAGACTCTGGAGGTTCCGCGCGTGCAGTGAAGAGAGCTGCCGTTAGAAAGATGCACAAAAAGGAAATACAAACAGTGTCTTTATTGATTTCCATTAGCGAACGGATGGTACTGAGCATATACAGGAGAATATCACAGGGCTTGATGAATGGAAAGTTGAAAGTTCGGAGTAGAGGGCTGGGGTGTGTTACTTCGAACCCTAAACCCTGTACCCCGAACAATTCTGTTAGACCAATGCCGGTTCTCGCAGTTTCACCGATACAACACGGGAACAACCCGGTTCTTCCATGGTGATGCCGTAGAGTGCGTCGGCCATCTCCATAGTCCGCTTGTTGTGCGTGATGGTGATGAACTGCGAGTGAATGCTCATCTCGCGGATGAGGCGGGTGAAGCGAGTTACGTTCGCTTCGTCGAGCGGCGCGTCGACCTCATCAAGCATGCAGAAGGGGCTCGGTTTTACCAGGAAGGCCGCGAAGAGCAGGGCAATTGCCGTGAGTGCCCGCTCGCCGCCCGAGAGCAGGGTGATGCTCTGGAATTTTTTACCCCTGGGCTGCGCGATGATCTCGATGCCCGATTCGAGGATGTTCGTTTCGTCCAGGAGCACGAGCTCGGCCCTGCCTCCCTCGAACAGGAGGGCAAAGACCTCCTTGAACTTCTCCTGGATCGCGTTGAAGGCTTCGCTGAAGAGCTCCCTGGTTTCGCCGTCAAGCTTTGCAATGGTGGCCTTGAGGTTGGTGATGGACTCATTGATATCGTGCTGCTGAGCGCTCAGGATGTCGTACCGCTCCTTTAACTCGTTGTATTCCTGGAGCGCATCCACGTTGATCGGACCCATCTGGTCGATCTTCTGTCGCAGGTCGTCGACCTGTGCCTTTGATTCTTCCACATTGATCTCGAACTGTCCGAGTTCCTGGACCACAATCTCGAGCTCGGTATGATAGGTATTCCATATCGTGTCTTTCAGGTGCTCGATCTTCATGCGGAGCTCGGTGCGTTTGACCTCATTGGCGGAAAGCTTTTTCTGGGCGGCCTCGATGTCGTGGCGCACCTCCCGGGCCTGTTCCTCGGCGGCGCGGAGCGCCTGGGTCTTAACCGCATGTGCTTCCTGCTTTGAAACGAGGACACGGCGTTCCTCTTCGAGGACCCCGATATGTCCCTTTATCTCTGTCTCGGCGCTCGCGATGGCTGATTCGAGTTCAACGAGCTTCGCAGCGATGCCGGTGATCTCGGCCTCGCGCTTCGCAAGACGTTCAGTCATGTCTGTTTCCGTCAAAAAAAGCGATGCGATGGTCCTGGCGGCCGCGGCCTGTTTTTCCTGGAGCGCAGTGAGCTCCATTTTGAGATCGGTGATCGCGGAGCGCGCTGTATCGAGCCCTTCCTTCTGATGAGCAAGTTCGACCTGGATAGCATCGATATCTGACTGCGCGTTTGAATGGCCTGCCTCGAGGTTCCGGAGCGCTTCCGTTGACTGTTCAATGCCGGTGTTCAATTCCTGCCGCACGGTCGCCCGTCCTGCTGCATCCGTATCGAGAGTCCTGATGCGTTCCGTTGCGCGGCCGATGTCGTCTCTGATGCTTGTGCGGTCCTTTTCGCCGTTCACGAACTCGAGCTCCATACGATGGATCTGACGGGAAAGCTCGGCCTCGACGCTGGTATCCGAGACGATGGATGCTTCGACGGATATAAGTTCCGCTTCGAGCGCTGCGATCCGGTCTCTGAGCCCGGCCAACTCATGTTCAATATCCTTGATCTCGCGACGCTTGGTGAGCATGCCGGTCCCGGTCGCGTCAACTTCCTCCGCCGGTGACCGCGCCCCACGGGTCCACGATCTCTCCGGAGAGGGTGACGACGGTCTTGTCGAAGCCGTTCTTCTGCCACAAATAGAGGGCGGTGTCCATGTTGTCCACGACAACAACGTCGCCGAGCAGATACTGGGCCACGCTGCTATAGGTGTCTTTGTAGCTCACGATATTCAATGCTGACCCGATGACGCCGGCATGGCCGTTCTTTCTAAACGGTTCTGATTTTACCTCGCGCGTGTTTTTTGGCAGGAAGGTGCCTCGTCCGCCGCTTTTCGCCTTGAGGTAGTCGATTGCCTTGAGTGAATCGGTCTGGGAGTCCACGACAACATACTGCAGCCGGTCGCCGAGAACTGCCTCGATCGCGACCTCGTATTTTGGTTCTGTCTCGATCATGTCCGCTACAAGGCCGTGGATGGTCCCGAGGTTTGCCGCCGATGACGCCTCCTTGCGAGCAGACATCACGGTCCGTACTCCCTTTTGGTAGCCTTCGAGGCTCTGTTCCAGTTCGAGCAGGGAGCGGAGACGGGCGCTCTGGCCCGCGAGCATGTTCTTGTTTTCATTCAGGTCCGCTTCGAGCGTTTTTTTCTTCGCGATTGCCTGCTCCAGCCGGGCGGCTATATTCAGGCGCTCTTCCAGGGCCGCGTTCTTCCTTGCCGCCAGCTCCTCGATCTCGCGTTCTTTTACTGCAAGACGGGACGCGAGTTCAGCGAGCCTCTGCTCCAGGTCCTTCTTTTCAGAAAGGTCGCGGGCATCCTGTTCATCTATCTGCGTGATGCGTGATTCAAGGTTCACGATCCTGGATCTCTCCGTGGCCGAGCCTGTCATTGCGCTCAGGATCCCTGCCCTGGTCTCCTCCAGCAAGAGTTCTTTTTCCTTGAGCGCCTGGGAAAGGGATTCAAGGCCCGAAGTCCTGTCGCTCAGTACGGCGTTCTTCGACTGTATCGAAATCGCCAGCACCCCGGACTCTTCTTCGTGCCGCGCTTTCTGCGCGGCTACCCGCGCGGTCTCCTGTCTCAGGTATTCGCTGTCCGCGAGGTCGCGGCCGCGCTGTTCAATGAAGCGCTGTGATCTGACTTTTCGACATCTCCACGCGATGTTCGGCGCGGCTGAGCGCGGTCTCGGTTTCGTGTATCTTGTGCTGGAGCGTTCCAAGTTCATGTTCAGCCGCCAGAGCGTCCGTTCTCGTTTCTTCGATTGCAGATTCGATCCCGGCGAGCGAAGCGTGCAGCGCCGTTACTTCGTCTTCCAGCCTTTTGAACTCCTCGGATGAGGCAGTCCACTCGGCGCCGAGACTGGAGTAATCGACCGAGGCCAGACGGAAATCGAGGTCCTTCATCTCCGCGCGCAGTTTTTGATAGCGCTCGGCTTTCCGGGCCTGCCGGTCGAGGGAATTGACCTGGCGCTTGACCTCGATGATGATGTCGTTCACCCGGAGCAGGTTCTGGTTGGTCGATTCGAGCTTGGAGAGCGCCTCCTGGCGGCGGGCCTTGTATTTCATCACGCCGGCCACTTCCTCGAACAGGAACCTGCGGTCCTGCGGCTTGGAGGAGAGGATCTGGTCAACCTTGTCCTGCTCGATGATGGCGTGTATCCTCGCGCCGACGCCGGCGTCCATCATGAGATCGCGGATGTCCTTGAGGCGGCAGGGGATCTTGTTGATGAGGTATTCGCTTTCGCCGGAGCGGTAGAGACGGCGGGTGATCTCGATCTCCTGGTAGTGACCGAATTCTGAAGATGCAAAGGTTCCATTGATATTCGACAGTCTGAGTGTCACCTCGGCCATGCCCAGGGGCTTGCGGCTCTCGCTCCCGTTGAAGATCACATCTTCCATCTTGTCGCCGCGGAGATGCTTGGCGCTCTGTTCGCCGAGCACCCAGCGGATAGCGTCGGAGATATTGCTCTTGCCGCAGCCGTTCGGTCCTACCACTGCTGTAATACCCGGCTGGAAAGCGATGGTAGTCTTGTCTGAGAAGGATTTAAAGCCGATCATTTCAAGGGTTTTTAGCTGCATAGGCCACCTCTTTTTGAACAGACGGGCGGATGATTTTTTGAAACCGTTAACTGAAATGTTTATATCATATGAATAGGGTTTTGTAAAGGGGAAAATAACAAGGTAAGGTATTGATTTTCAGAGGAGGCACAATATATTGTGGTTGTAGAAAACCTATGTTTCATGCTGTTTCAGCCGCGCGAGACCTATTTTCATGGGTAAAAAAAGGGCATAAATATTAACAATCAGGACCACAATGATCGACAGCGCAATCGAGACCCATCCCGAAATAGTGAGTTGATAACCGAGTGTCTGAGCAGTGAAAATCTTGTACACGGGCCATGCCTCGAGGGTGATCACGACGCCGATAAACAGCATGGTCAACAGCATATACACGATGCCGCCGAAGCCCGTGGGGATCTGGGCCACGTTCTCGTGCTTGAACCTGGGGAAGACGGCACCGAGGCCAACGCCGAGGGCCGTGATGCCGAAGGTCATTAAGAAGACCGTAATGATGCCGAGCCACATCATAAAGGGCGTTACCTTGAGCAGGGTGTTCGAGAGCACGATCAAGATCTCGGAGAGCATCATGAGCGGCAGCAGGCTGCTCCAGAACTTTGCCCAGAGGAAATCCCTCAGCGACAACGGTGCGGACCTGATGATCCAGAAAGAAGCGCCCTCAAGGCTCACTGCGGGGAACACGAACCGAATGGCGACCGACGCGGTCACGAACCCCACCATGCCGAGGTTCAGGAAGGAGATCAGGTTCTGGAGAAAGAAACTCGGCATGGCCGCGCGCTCCAGGGGCAGGAGCTTGAAGCTGTAAATATACACTACCATGAGTGCGAAGATAAGGAAGAGTTGCGACCACTGCGATGTGTCGCGGAAGAAGAGCTTTATGTCCTTCGCTATGATGGCGCGCATCTTTCCCCGGAACGGCAGGACCGTGAAGCGGAAAAATGCATCTGCCAGCCGCGAACGTGAGATCGGAGATTTTTTACCTTCCTGGGAACGCGACCAGCCGGTGGCATAGACCGTTCCGCAGATCCATTCTCCGATCACGATACTTGCGCCGGCCGTGCTCCAGAGCATGAGCAGATAAAAGAGGGTCTCTCCTTTGATCCGGCGAAGCAGGGGGGAGAGTATCTCGGTGGCCCAGAAGCTCGGCAGCAAGGGAGTGACCGGCGCGCGCATGGCGGTCAGGTACTGGACGAGCGAGGGAAAGGAGTCAGGGTCAACGAGTTTCTCGGGCCGAAGCATGCGCAGCAGGATGTACAGCACCACGAAGAACAACAGGCTCAAGAGCACCAGGACGTCCTTGGCCCTGCGGGCAGGGAAGGCATTTACGAGCAGCATGGTCGCCATGATGCCGATCCCGGCAGGGATAATCAAAAAAGGGATGATGGTGAGCATGAGGCCGAGATAGTAGAGGACCGGGGCCTTGAACACCGCACCGTAAGCGATGAAGACCGGCAGACCGTAGACGAGTGTGATCCATGACGAGTCGATGATTGTCTCGATGAATTTAGCGCGAAATATGGTCTCGATCTTTACTGGTGCCGAGTGCAGGATGTCGAGCTCGCCCGAGAGGTAGAAGGTCGAAAGCGACGTGACAATATTGCTGAATACGAGGATCGAAAAGAAGGTCAGCAGTACCATCGACATCAGCCGGAGCGCGAGCAGGTCGCCGAGGCCTTCGATGGTCCTGAAGTAGGAGAGGACCTTGAAGGATATGCCGATACATGAAAGCCCAGAATCCCAGGCCGAGGAGGCCGAGGACAGCTGTTTTCAGCCCGTCGCCGGGAGCGAGACGGGTGAGCTTGTTCCTGATGGCAAGATATCGAGGGGTGAGAAGTAGGAACATGGTTTACCAGTAAGTGGTTTTTTATCGGTTTGCAAGCCTGAATGCATACCGGCTGACAAACGAAATGAATGACCTTGTTTCGGTCAGGGTTTCGCTCCGGGCATCTTTGCGCATTCGGCGAAAATGCGCGCGGTGCAGACGCGGCACCGTTCGGGGTCGAGCTGCGGGACGATCTTTTCTATCGCCTCGATCTTTGAACGGAAGATGTTCTCCTCGCCGATCCGCTTTATGCATTCACCGCGCCTCAACACATCCATCACTTCACCCTTGAGCGAACAGAGGTAGAGCTTTCTTCCGCTCAGGTGAAGGCGGTGCGCCTCCTGGGCCAGCGCCTCGCACCCGGCAGAGTCGATGAAGTTGATGCCGCTGCCGACGAGCAGGATATGGGCCTGCTCGGAGTAGTGCCTCGTGATAGCGCGCATTTCCTGCGCAAAATGGTCGACTGCCCCGAAAAAGAGCGAGCCGTCCATCCGGATGATCTTGAGCTGGGGACATTCCAGCAAGGGCTTTTTCAGAATATTGGTGAAGCTCCGGCGGTCACTCTCGGGGTCAGGGGCAAGCGTGATGAAATGCGGATGGGACGTACGGTTGAGATAGAGCAGGAGCGAAAGGATCACGCCCACATAAATGGCGAACTCCAGCTCGACGAGAAGCGTTGAGAAAAAAGTAACGGCGAGTACGGCGGCCTCGGACGGGCTCGTTTTAATGATCACCCTGATGTGATGGAAATCGATGAGGTTATAGGCCACGAGCAGGAGAACGCCCGCCATGGAAGCGATTGGGAGATAAGCGGTGAGCGGAGCAATGAGCAGGAGAATAACCGCAAGGGACACGGCGGCATAAACGCCGGACATCGGTGTTTTTGCCCTGGCTTCATAATTCAGTCCCGTTCGGGTGAACGAGCCCGACGAGGCATAGCTTGAAAAGAAGCTTCCAACAACATTCGAAAGACCCTGGCCGATGAACTCCTGGTTGCTGTCGATGCGCTGGTGCGAGCGGGTGGCCACGGAGCGGGCGATGGAGACCGCTTCCGTCAGCCCGAGCATCGCTATTGCGAGCGCAGCCGGTGCCAGGAGACGAACGTCGGCTGTAGAAAGGTCAGGTAATGAGAATGGAGGCAGATGCGCAGGCAGTGAGCCGACAAGCCGTACGCCGTGTTCGCTGCCTTTCATCATAATGGCCAGGATGCTGCCGATGATCATGGCGAAGAGCATTCCCGGCCAGCGCGGAAGATATTTTTTGAACACAAGCGCAGCGATCAGGGTGCTGAGACCGATCGTAAGCACCGTGTAATTTATATCGGGCAGACGCTGAACGAGGTCTGTCAAGACATGGATAAAGGCATGTCTTTTCGAACCGGGGACGCCAAGGAGATTGCTGAGCTGGCTGGTCCCTATGAGTATGGCGGCGCCGGCAGTGAATCCGATCACCACGGAATGGGAAACGAAATTAACGAGCGCACCGAGGCGCGCGAGCCCCAGCGAGAATTGAAATATTCCGGCAAGGAAGGTGAGGGTAATTACCATCTGGATGTACTCTGCGCTGCCCGGAGTTGACAGCGGGCTGACCGTGGTAAAGATCACGATGGAAATGGCGGTCGTGGGACCGGAGATCAGGTGGCGCGAGGAGCCGAACAGCGCGGCGATGATCGTCGGTACCATTGCCGAATAGAGGCCGTATTCAGGGGGCAGGCCGGCAATTATGGCAAAGGCAACGCCCTGGGGAAGGACGATGATCGCACCGGTGATGCCGGCCATGATATCAGCACGCAGTGTACGGCGGTTGACGAGAGGCCACCACTTGAGAAAGGGAAATAATTTTATCGCATCCATGTTAGCTCCAGGGTTAAGAGGACAAAAAATTTTCTCGCAAAGCCCGCCAAGCTCGCAAAGAGAGACAGGCAATTTGGGTTTTAAACCAGAACTGAAAGATTTCCTTTGCGTTCTTTGCGGGCTTTGCGAGAGACCGCTTTTGATTTTGAATTCATGTTTCAAGGGTCTGAGGCAAAGTCTCTTGAAACTATTTAAATCACTTCGTCCCCGCCGGTCAATTTCAGGAAGATCGGTTCCAGATGGCTTTCCGGCATGCGCGCCATGCGGCCGAGATCTTCGACGCTGCCTTCTGCGATGATATCGCCTTTATTAATAATAGCGACACGGGTGCACATCTGTTCCACGATCTCGAGCGTATGCGTGGACATGAACACGGTGACGCCCTTTGAGGCAAGGTCCTTGAAGAGGTCCTTGACGAGCCGCGCGCCGCGCGGGTCCAGGCCGACCATGGGTTCGTCCACCACGAGTACCTTCGGGTGGTGCAGCAGGGCCGAGGCCATGACGAGGCGCTGTTTCATACCGTGCGAGAAGTTCTCGACCAGTTCATTCTCCCATTCAGGAAGTCCGAACAGCTCGAGGAGCTCACTGATGCGCTTGCCAGCGTCCTTCATCTCATACAGCTCGGCCACGAATTGCATGAATTCCGTTGCGGTGAGCTTTTCATACAGGAACGGCCTGTCCGGTATGAAGCCGATGATGAACTTTGCCTTGATCGGTTCTTTCTGCACGTCGTGACCATCGATGAGGATGCTGCCGTTGCTGGGCTGAAGCAGGCCCGCCATCATCTTGATGGTCGTGGTCTTGCCCGCGCCATTCGGGCCGAGGAAACCGAATATCTCTCCCCGGGCGACTTCGAGATTGATCTTGTTCACGGCAGTAAGCTTGCCGTAATTCTTGGTGAGGTTGATGAGTTTGATCATGGTTGTCAGCAGCGACACAGAGTGCATTGCGTAAAACGCATGGAGCAGAGCGCATGGCGCATAGCGCTTAAACCCTTTGCTCTATGCCCTCTGCTCTTTGCGTGTTCTTTACTTATACTCTAATACCTCCACCTTCAGCTTCCCGACCAGCCTGATGATATCGGATTGCCGGTCAAGGTTTCCCGTGGTAAAGCGGATGTGCGTTGCGTCAGCGGGGAACTGGTTGAAGGTAGGGTCCACGGGCATCCAGTGGTCGACCCAGACCTCGGGCCAGGCGTGGTAATAGAAACCGTTCTCCATATAGACGATGCCGGCTGCCATGCGTGTCGGGATGCCGACTGCGCGGGCCAGTGCCGTATAGAGCGCGGTATGTTCGTTACAGTCTCCTTCACGCTGTTTCAGGACATCGAGCGCGCTCGGGATGCTGATGACCGGCTTCTTCTGAATCGCAGAATAGACCCAATCATTCAGTTTTTTCGCGGACGCATAAGCATTCTTCTCACCAGCCAGGATCTTCGAGGCTTGATCGATGATCTTTTTATCGTCGCTCTGGATCAGCGCATTCGGCAACAGGTATTCAGTCTGTTCTTTTCCTGTATAGGGCAGGCGATATGCTGTTGGGTAGTCTTCCTTCCTGATCTCGATCACGTCACCCTTCAGTGTCTGGCGGTCGTTGTCCAGCTGGAAGCCTTGCAGCGGAACGCCCTTCAGCCGGGCCCGCAGATAGGTTACCTGCGAAGGGTCTTTAATCGGGTCGGAAGGGATCATGGTCAGTGTTATGATGTCAACGATCGGGCCGCCCTTATCCCGTTTTATCGCTTCAGCCTTGCTTTCCTTCAACAGGCTGTACCCGAGCGCGCTTTCCTCCTTGATCGTTTCACCATCCTGAGTGATCCATGATGTGGTCTCCATGCCCTGGAACGATTCTTTCATTTTATAGATGGTCTTCTCGGTATCGCCGATCTTGATGCGATCTTTTGACTCAACGGAAATCGTAGTTTCCTCGGTGCTCATGGTCGCGGGATTGAAAAGCGGGAACCGGTATGTCTTGCCTGTTTCAAGTCCCATAAGCAGAATGGCCGGCTTGATGTTCGGCGAAAGGTAGGGAGGACTGGCGAGCTGGATCTTCTCGGTCCGCGTCTGACCGCCCGTATCAATATCGAGGACAAGCTGCTTCTTGATCACCGCGCCTGTGATCTTCATGGTGGTCATTTCTGACTGAAGCATGAAATCGAAATATTTGAGCAGAAAGTTCTTCGTCGTGTAGCTGTTGATGATTGTTTTGACCCGCTGTACCGAACCGAGAGCGAGTATGTCCATCTCCGATTCCTCGTAGAGGTGATAGGTCTCCGCCTCGGGGATGATGCGCGAGTGCGCATAGCCGATCTTTTTGCCCTGCTGGTAGATGCCGAACCATTCATCCGTCGCACGCACCCCTTCTTCCGTGATCACGTCAAGGGCTATGACCGATGAAGGGCGGATGTAAGTCCTCTCGATCAAAAGACCGAGCATGATGAACCAGAGGATTAAGATGAATATGCTGGAGATTTTTTTGAGCATAATATTCAATACCGTAATTTTGGAATTGGACCAGTGACCTTGGACAATGAACTTGAACTTTGAATCGTGAGCATTGTTTTTCCAATTATTCCTATGTTAACCAGAAACACCGGTATTGTCAAACAGGTTTCATACTACGCTTTGATATTTCAATCGGCACATTGATCATAATGCATTCTTTGCAATAACGTTATGCATTCTTTTGTAGTGTCAAGCGACGTGGTGTATAATTAGATCATTGGGTTATTTCAATATATTTCACAAAAAGACCGATTATTAATATACTCGTACTTGTCGCGCATCAAATGTCAGTCGTTCAGATGAGTAATGAGGGCCCTTAACCATAAATCAGAAGGAGGGATGATCATGCCGGATATTCTTCATAGAGTTGGAATTAACACGACCCCTGAAAAGGTATATAAGGCTCTTTCCACGATCGAGGGACTTCGTCACTGGTGGATCGTGGAAACCAAAGGAAACACAAAGTTAGGCGGGTTGATCGACTTTGGATTCTGCAAGATGAAAGTGGTAGAATCCAAGCCAAAGAAACTGGTGCATTGGAAATGCATTAAAGGCCCGAAACCGTGGATCGGTACTGATGTGATCTTTCAATTGAAGTGGGAAGATGAACAGACGTTCGTCATTTTCAAGCACGCAAATTGGAAGGAGCCGGTGGAGTTCATGCACCATTGCAGCACAAAATGGGCAACATTCCTTTTAAGCCTGAGAGACTGGCTGGAGAGATCGGAAGGCCGCCCCGCTCCGTATGATGTCAAAATTCATGTCGGTGATTAAGAAGTTGCACCTGGCTCACCTTTTCATGAACTGGTCAACCCACTGGACCAATTCGAGCTTTTCCTTGGGCGCGCCATCCATGCGGGCGATCTGACTGCCATTCCGGTAGAGGATGAATGTCGGCGTTGCCTTGATCGTGAAACGCTGCGCCAGGGCATGCTCGGCGTCTATGTCCACCCTGATCACCTTCAGTCTTCCCGCTCTCCAGGAGGCCAGGTCATTCACCACCGGCTCAACCATGCGGCAGTATCCGCACCATTTCGCCCAAAATTCGGCCAGCAGGAATTCCGGCCAGTCGCGGACCTCCTGATCGAAATTTGAAGCCGTGACGGACGCTGGCTTGTCGGGAAAGGTGAGCAACGTTTTACACTGACCGCAATGGGGGAGGTTCTTGAGCTTCTCTTCAGGCACCCGGTTCAGGGTCTTGCACGACGGACATCTGAGAAGTATTGGGATTATTCGCCAAGGGAACAATGCCTCTTTTCCGGGAGTCATGTAAACGAAGGCGGAAGGTTTGTTCCGCTGGTTTCTTTTACCATATAACGGACCGCTTTCGCAAGGACATTTGTAATAATCACGCTTGAGACCGACCGCGAATTGTTGTATCCTGTGAGAACTAATCCTTGATAGTGCCAGCAGACCGGCCTTCATCACGTGATTATAAAAATCAGAGACAAGGACAGTTTCGGCAAGATGAGAATATCCGTAATACTTGCTCACCCGGATAAGAAAAGTTTTAACCATGCTATTGCGGAAACTGCCGTTGACGCGCTTTGCCAAAATGGACATGAGGTCTATTTTCATGATCTTTACGAAGAGGATTTCGACCCGATTTTATCAGCTGAAGAAATACCGAAAGATGTTCCCTTGCCCCCTGAAATTGAAAAACACTGTAAAGAAATCTCTGAGGCGGGAGGTATCATTATCATTCACCCTAACTGGTGGGGCCAGCCCCCGGCAATATTGAAAGGATGGGTGGACAGAGTTATCAGGCCTGGTGTTGCCTATGAATTCTCTGAAAACGATACAGGCGAAGGTGTTCCTCACGGTCTTTTAATGGCAAAGACGGCCGTTGTATTCAATACCTCCAATACGGAAACAAAGCGGGAAAGGGAGGTATTTGGAGACCCGCTCGAAGCCCTGTGGAAAGACTGTATTTTTGCCCTGTGCGGTGTGACAGGCTTCCATCGAAGAATGTTCAACATTATCGTTACCAGTTCAGAGGAGCAGAGAAAAGAGTGGTTGAAAGAGGTCAGACAAACGGTCAATAAGTATTATCCCAGGACTGCAAAGCCGGACGCAAAAGACAAATTCTTATCACCATGAAGGTCCTTATTTATCCGTGGCCATCAGTGTTCATCCGTGGAAAATAAACTTTTTTAATTCAAGAAAGGAATAAACAGAATGCCGAAATTCATCGGGTCGCCGACCGTTATCAAGGCGGCAGGCAATATGCCGAAGGTAATCGAGGAATTCGTGGGCCATGTCAATTCGAGTACCGCTGCCGTAAGCATAGCGCGGATGAAAAGCCCCGCAGGCTGGGTTGAACCGGGCCAGACGCCTGAGTTTGACGAATACACGGTCGTGCTGCGAGGTCTTCTCCGTGTGACCACCCAGACCGATGTGTATGATGTCAAGGCGGGTCAGGCCATCATCACGCATCGCGGCGAATGGGTCCAATACAGCACACCCGAACATGACGGCGCCGAATACATCGCTGTTTGCGTTCCAGCTTTTTCGCCCGGGACGGTTCACCGCGACGCATATTTTGCATAACTGAATTTGTAACCACTTACGTGGACTATGCGACCAAGCCCACGGAGAGATTGAATCTTGGCAGCACCGCGTGGCCAAGTACTTGAAAAAAGCTAGAGGATGACTGATGCCCGTAAATAAAAAGATCGTTGACATCCAAATCCCGGACAAACGTCTTGCCGCGGTTTGCGGGTTGTTTTGTCCCGCGTGCAATGTATTCATCGGGACGAGGGAAGATCCAGTAAGGCTCATGGTGATGGCCCGGCGTTTCCAGCGGTCCATTGAGGAACTGCAGTGCAGCGGGTGCCGGTCGGAAAAACGCTGCTTTTACTGTGAGAGCAAGTGCACAATGACAAAGTGTGCATCGGCAAAGGGTGTGGAGTTTTGCGGGGAATGCCCTGAATATCCCTGCAAGGACCTGAAGGCATTTCAATCCGAAATGCCGCATCGTATTGAGTTGTGGAAGGCGCAGGAACGCATCAAGGAAGTCGGCTACGAAAAATGGTATGTGGAAATGATCGAACATTATTCCTGTCCAAGATGCGGCACGCTGAATTCCGCTTACGATATTGCATGCCGGAAGTGCGGAGCAACGCCGAGCTGCGCGTATGTGGACCTGCATAAGGACGAGATCAAGCGGCATTTGGCAAAAAGGAAGTGATACCACAAGGAGGGCTATCATGCTTGCACCAATGGAAGTTTCGGTCGATTCAACGAACCAGAAACTGGGCTACACCGGGGTATTGAGATCTCACCCCGCCATCCCCATTGACTATATACCGCCGTTCGGGGATGGACAGGGTTACACACCGCTTGAACTGCTGCTCATGAGTCTTGCTGCATGCAGCGGGGGGACCATCGGACTTTTACTCCGGAAAATGGGGAAGACCATATCCGGGATCAAGGTGAATACAAAAGGCATAAGACGAGAGCAGCACCCCACATCATTCCAGAAGATCTTTCTTGAATTTGTGGTGACTTCGGGTGATGTCAAGGACGCTGACATTAAAAAAGCGATCAATCTCGCCGAGGAATCGGTCTGCCCGGTCTGGGCGATGGTGAAGGGGAATGCCGAGATCGTAACCGAGTACAAAATAATAACTGAGTAAGGAATATCGTGAAAAGCAGCATCGGGAGATATCCATATAACTCGCAATTGCCTGATCACGCGTAACCCGTGCTTCACAATTGAAAATTCCCTTGTCGTTTTCTCCAAAATACAGTATTTTGCCGCAGGAGAATGGCGTCGTTCTTATGGAACCAACCCGATTACAGAATATTTACGAAAAATTGCGAACCTATTTTACCGATCCGCGAGAGCTTTTCCTCGTGGTATCCATCGAGACGCAAACGCTCCTTGTCTGCGTGAACGACGCCATTGTTGAGCGATACGACTGTTCCACTTCCCGTTTCGGCAATGGGAACCGGGAGAACTCACTTAAAACCCCGCTCGGTGTTCATCGCATCAAGGAGAAGTTCGGTTCCGGCGCTCCCGCGGGCCGCGTTTTCAGAGACCGCGAGGATCAGGGCATGGACTGGGACCACAGTCAGAACGGAGATAATCTGATCCTGACCCGCATCCTGTGGCTCGAAGGCCTTGAGGAGGGGATCAATAAGGGCGCGGGGGTGGATTCGTATGAGCGCTATATCTATATACACGGCACTGGTCGTGAGGACATGGTTGGCACTCCGCTGTCGCACGGGTGCGTATGCCTGCGAAATCACGATGTCATTCGCTTATATGATACGGTGAAGGAAGGCACACTCGTTTACATCGACCCGCCACCCATTGTTATCAATGAATACCAATGCCGCAATGTGCATTTTACCGGTATCTTCGGCAGCGGTATGAGCGCGCTCGCGCAATACCTGCGCTTCCAGGGGATCGCGGTCTCGGGCTCCGATCGGCTGCTTGCAAGCGAGGATACCTCTTTGATCCGGCGGTCTCTGAAAGGGCTCGGGTGTCGCATCGCTCATCAGGACGGTTCCGGTGTGGTCGCGGAGACCGATGTGGTCTGCGTCTCAACGGCAATAGAAGAATCAAATCCCGACATCGCAGCCGCGCGCAGCCGCGGTCTCCCTATCATCCATCGCTCCGATCTGCTTGCCGCGATCATCGCGACAAAAAAGACGATTGCTGTTGCCGGCACCAGCGGCAAGTCGACGGTGACCGCTATGATATTCGAATTCCTGTCTGCGTGCGGACGAACGCCCTCGCTCATAAGCGGCGCCGGCTTGCGCAGGCTCGAAAGGCAGGGGCTTATCGGCAATGCCTGGAGCGGCGGCTCCGATATCCTGGTGGTGGAGGCGGACGAAAGCGACGGAACGCTGGTCAAATACCGTCCAGAGGCCACAGTGTTCCTGAATATCTCCAGGGACCACAAAACTATTGATGAGATAAAAACGCTTTTCGAGACCCTCGCTTCACAGTCGCTCTGGACTGCTTCAAATGCCGACGATCCGGTCCTTGCTTCACTGCCTGCAACCGTCCGCTTCGGCCGCAATGGTTCCGGCTCGTGGAGACCGGACGATGAAGCGCTCCTGCCGACCTCGGTCAAGCTCTATCGCAACGGCATTGAATATCATTTGCCGCTTCCCGGGGAGCACAATCTTGAAAACCTGTGCGCGGCGCTTTGCGTATGCGAGCATTTCGGATGCGAGCAAACAGCACTTGCCGATGCGGTAAAAAATTATGAGGGTGTGGCCCGGCGTTTTTCCGTGACCAGGACAAGACAGAACGTGCATGTGGTAGACGACTTTGCGCATAATCCGGTTAAGATAGCGGCTGTCGTTCGCGCCAGTCGGGGCCTTTCGGAGCGCGTCATTGCAGTGTACCAGCCGCATGGCTTCGGTCCGACACGATTTTTAAAGGATGAATACATCGCAACCTTTAGAACCGCTTTCCGGCAACAGGACTCGCTCTATCTCCTGCCGATCTATTATGCCGGAGGCACGGCGCAGAAAGATATTTCTTCGGAAGATATCATCAATGGCCTTGGTCCCGTGGCATTCAATGCACAAGCGGTAAAGGATCGCGAGGAGCTATTGTCCAGATTAAAAGCCGACACGAGATCAGGAGACTGCGTTCTTCTCATGGGAGCACGCGACCCGTCGCTGCCTTCTCTGGTAATGAAGATTGTGGAGATGTTCGGCGGGGAAATGAGCAAGCGATAAAACTATAGACGTTTTTTGTCCGTGCTCTTTTCTGTTGGTGAATGGCTGCGTCCTTTGCCACGGTCTGCTGATTATTTTATTTGATCTTGTTTTTTCCGACATAATATAATCTCGAAAGCATTTTCTTCTACGTCCTGTAGTTGCCAACTGCCCGGTAGCAGGGAGGGTACATGAAAGACAAGAACAAATCCTCGCAAAAGAGCACAGGCTCCAAGGGATCGCCAAGCGCGGAGCGAACCGGTTCAGGAACCGGTATGCGCCGAAGCATCTCGGCGGTTCCACCCGGCAGTTCTCCACAGCAGGCTGCGGGTGTACAGATCACGGAACGAAAACGGGCGGAGGAGGCACTGAAGGAGAGCGAGCAAAAATACAAACTGCTGATCGAGGCAACGAACACGGGCTACGTCATCATCGATGAAAAGGGCCTGGTCCTGGATGCGAACCGGGAGTACGTCCGGATGACGGGCCGCGGTCGGCTCGAGGACATTCTCGGGCGGCCGGTCACGGACTGGACGGCGTCATACGACCTGGAACGGAACGTGGCCGAGGTCAGAAAGTGCATGGAGAGCGGCGCGGTGCGCAATCTGTTGATCGATTACGTAGACGAACAGGGGAAGATCACGCCCATCGAGATCAACGCGACAGTGATGCTGGGGCCGTCGTTTGCACGAATATTCACTGTCTGCAGGGACAGTACCGAACGCAAGCGGTCGGAGGATGCGCTGCGGGAAAGTGAAGAGAACTTCAGGGCGCTGGTTGAGACCTCATACGACTGGATATGGGCGGTAGATGAAAATGGGGTATATACGTATGCGAGCCCGAGAGTAGAGGATATTCTCGGTTATTCACCGGAGGAAGTTGTAGGTAAGACCCCCTTCGATTTCATGCCCCCAAAGGAGAGTGAGCGCGTAATCGGGGAGTTCAGAAAGATCGTGGCGAAAAGAGAGCCCCTCGTGGCGCTTGAGAACATCAACCATCATCGGGACGGGAGAGAGGTCATCCTGGAGACAAGCGGGATGCCGATATTCGACCTGAGGGGGCGCTTCAAAGGATATCGCGGCATTGACCGCGATGTCACGGAACGAAAGCATGCGGAAGCCGTTCTGCGCATAAGCGAGGAACGATTTCGAAAGGTGTTCATGACCAGCCCCGATTCGATCAACATCACCCGTCTCGAAGATGGGATGATTATCTCGATCAATCAAGGCTTCACGGCGACAACCGGCTATACTGTGGCCGATGCCATTGGCAGAACCTCACTAGAGCTGAATATTTGGGTTGATGCGGTAGATCGGCAAAAACTGGTGGAGAGGCTGCGAAAGCAGGGAGAGGTTAAAAACCTGGAAGCGCGGTTTCGATTGAAAGATGGGAGAATCATCGATGGGCTGATGTCTGCTTCGATCGTTGAAATAGATCACGTCCCGCACATCATCAGCGTTACCCGTGACATCACCGAGCGCAAACGGTCAGAGGATGCACTGAAAGAGAGTGAAGAGAAATACCGGCGGCTCTATAATGAAACGCCCGTCCTGCTCCAATCCATTAACCGGGATGCGCGGCTGGTCGATGTAAATGATTACTGGCTTAAAATAATGGGCTATAAGCGCAATGAAGTGATCGGCAGAAAAATTACCGATTTTTATACGGAAGCATCGCGAAAGTACGCCGAGGAGGTAATTCAGCCAGCATTTTTCCGGGACGGCGTCATCAAGGAGGTATCATTTCAATTCGTCAAAAAGAACGGGGATGTGCTTGATGTGCTGCTTACGGCGACTGCGGAACGGGATACCGCAGGCAACGTTGTCCGCTCTTGGGGAGTAATCACGGATATCACCGAACGAAAGCGGACCGAAGAGGCCCTGCAGAAGAGCGAGCGGATGCTCCAGACGATCATCGACACCGAGCCGGATTGCATTAAGGTCCTCGATGAGGAATCTCGTCTCATCATGATGAACCGCGCCGGTCTGAACATGATCCAGGCAGACTCCCTGGACGAGGTCAAGGGACAATTCGTCTGCCCCCTGGTCGCGCCAGAGTATCAGCAAGCCTTCATGGATATGACCAGGCGGGTTTTCCAAGGTGGCTCTGATACACTGGAGTTCCGGATGGTCGGCATGCGGGGAAAGCAACTGTGGCTGGAGACCTATGCGGTACCCCTGCGGAACGAGAAGGATGAGATCATCGCACTGCTCGGGGTAACCCGTGACATCACCGAGAGGAAACAGGCGGAAGAAGCGCTGCGCGAGAACCAGGAGCGGCTCGATCTTGCGCTGCAGTCGGCCCACATGGGTGTCTGGCGCTGGGAGATCAAGGAGGACAGGCGCTATTTCGACGACTTGACCTGTCAAGTGCTGGGGATCGAAGCAACGAAATTCAGCGGGACCGCGGAGGAGTTCTTCCGGGTAGTGCATCCCGAGGACCGCGAGAAGCTCAAGTCGGTTATTGCCCGGACCCTTGAGCAGGATGTGCCCTACGAGCCGTCGTATCGCGTTGTCTGGCTTGACGGAAGCGTCCACTATATCACGTCTCAGGCAGGCTGATCCGCGACGAAAAAGGAAAGCCCACGAGGATCAATGGATTTCTGTGGGACATCACGGATCAACGTCGTCTTGAGCAGGAGTTCATCGAGACCGAAAAGCTCGAATCCATAGGCACCCTGGCAGGCGGAATCGCCCATGACTTCAATAATCTCCTGCAAGGTGTATTCGGGTATATCTACATGGCCAAGCGACTTTCGATCAGAAGGAGAAGTCGTTCGCGATGCTCGCGCAGGCAGAAAAGGCCCTGCACCAGTCGGTTAACCTCACCTCCCAGCTCCTCACTTTTTCCAAGGGCGGAAAGCCCGTGAAGAAGGTCTTGGCTCTCCGTCCGCTGATCGAGAACTCGGCAGCGTTCGCCCTGAGCGGTTCCCGGGTCACCTACAAGATGGTCTTTGACGAGAAACTTCGTGCAGTCGAGGCGGACGAGGGGCAGATCGGCCAGGTGATCCAGAACATCGTACTGAACGCCGACCAGGCGATGCCGCTGGGCGGCATGATACGCGTATCGGCCCGGAATATAACCGCTGCAGCGATTGTCCCGCCTGCCGATCTGCAGGGCGACCTTGTGGAGATCTCGATCCGGGACCAGGGCACCGGAATCCCTGCAGAATCATATGACGAGGATCTTCGATCCTTACTTTACGACCAAGGAAAAAGGGAGCGGGTTGGGGCTTGCAACTCGTATTCCATAGTAAAGAACCACGGAGGTCTGGTTCGCGTACAGTCCGAGGTCGGCAAAGGGACCACCTTTTTTATATACCTTCCCGCGTCTGATGCTAAAGGGGAAGAGACTAATCGTCCCGCGATATCTGCAACGACGCCAAAGGGCAGAATCCTGGTCATGGATGACGAGGAGATAGTCAGGGTGGTCGCAGGAGAATTGCTGACTGCATTAGGGCATGAGGTCGCCTTTGCAGAAAAAGGTGAAACCGCACTGGAGGACTATCGGGCTGCACGGGATGCAGGCCATCCCTTCGATGTGGTCATCCTGGACCTGACCATCCGGGGAGGGATGGGCGGACTGGAGACCCTGCAAAAGCTGACGAATATCGATCCCGACGTGAAGGCGGTCGTATCGAGCGGCTACTCTGATGATGCGGTTTTGTCGAATTATCGCGAGCAGGGGTTTAAGGCCTTCCTCAAGAAGCCCTATAACATGGAAGAGCTGCAGAGCACATTGAATGCGTTGTTTGCATAAGGCGCTCAATGGCGGAACGGTCAGAACAAAAAATATTTCCTCGTAAGACAGCATAAACAACTTTGGTCCCCTAACGGTCAATGCAGAATACTTGAGTAGTTGCGAGGAGCTATTGTCCAGATTAAAAGCCGACACGAGATCAGGAGACTGCGTTCTTCTCATGGGAGCACGCGACCGTCGCTGCCTGAGTTGGTGAAGAAGATTGTGGTGTTATTTGGAGGGGGAATGAGAACATAAAACGTCATCCGTCTGCCCGGGGTTTTCAGTTTCACTTCACGCTGTCTCTTGTCCACTCCGTACTTCGTCCGAACAAGGGGATACCGACGAAACCCCTCATGACCAGCTTGTCCGGCGAGACCAGGGTCATTTTGCCGCGATAGGCTTTGCCGTTCTTCGGGTCGTACACGGTCCCGTCCTTCCAAACATCGTCTCCCGCAAAGGTGAAGTCATTCATAATCTGGAGGCCGATAATGGGCCTGGACCTTTTCGCTCTATCGGGGTTATTGTGATCAAGCCGCGGCGAGCCTGGCGTCCCTTCTTTTGACCCTGCCGGATAGTTCGGCTCTTTGGCAGAGACGATCTTGCCGCAGTATTTATTTTCGCATTTGAAGATCTCTATTTTCGCGTCCTTTTCCGCGTCGTTCCATACACCCAAAATATCGTCACCATTTGCGGCGAAGCAAAGCGCAGCGACCGAGAGTACGCTCGCAATCAGGAGTATGATGTTTTTCCTCATACGCGATATCCTTTACCCCTTATTGTTTTCGAAGCAGAAATGCATGGGCGGAGAATCCCGCACCGAAGGCTACCATGATGCACCATTCCCCCGGCGCAACGCCCCGTTTCTCTATCTCCCGGAGAACGAACCAGACCGTGGGCGACGACATGTTGCCGTACTGGGAAAGCACGGAGCGTGTGGCCCGGACCTGCTCCTCCGACAGTCCAAGTTCGTCCCGCACGGCGTTTATGATCTTTTCTCCGCCGCTGTGGAGCGCCCAGTGCTTGATGTCTCTTGGCGTGAGCGAACGCGGCACCAGCACATCGGCAACCACCTCGGCTGCCGCCTTCCGGACCATTTCCGGCAGTTTGATCGAGAGCTGATTTAAGAGATGACCGTTCTTGTGGACATAACGTATGAATTCGCGTTTCTCCGGCGCATATCGGCTTGCCGAAGCCACGAGCTCGTATCCCTGGGGTTTCGTCCAGAGCACTGCGGCGGCAGCGCCGTCACCGAACAGGGCGTTCGACAATAAGAGGCTGAGATCGTCCGCCATCTGGAACGTTGCGCTGCAGATCTCCACGGAAACGCTCAATACAACCCCGTTGTCCATCCGGCCCAGGAGCGCTTCGGAGACCTCAAGGTTGGGGATCGCTCCCCCGCATCCGCTCCCGACCAGATCGTACACGCGCACGTCGCGCGCAAGGCCGAGTTTTTCGATCAGGTACGTCGAGATGCCGGGGCAGAGGTACCCGGTACACGTGTTCACGACCAGACCGGCCACGTCGTTTGCCGTCACGCCTGCCTGTGCCAGCGCATCAGTGGTCGCCCGCGCTGAAAGCTCCTGGGACCAGTGGGTAAAACGAGCGACACGTGCATCGGCATGTTCATCAACGAGGTCCTCGACATTGTCTATTGCGAAGCTGCGCTGTTTGATGCTTGGATGCGAGAACAGTGCATGGAGGAGAGACATGCTCCGCGTGCTTAACTTCCCCTGATAATGCTTCTGCGCAAGTTGTTCGAGACGCGCCTGACTGAGCGGATTAGGCGGCGCTGCAGTTCCCACAGAAGCGATATGTATACCTGATGTTGTCGTTTGTTGCTGCATGAACCAATCCTTTCCTTACACCTGCATCCCGACGGACCTCAGCCCCCTTCGGATGAAGCGCGTGTACCTCCAGAGCGGCGATGTAAGCCCCAGCCAATGCCCTGCTTTAGTGATCTGCGGAAGATAGCGAAACGAAAATGAGTCCTTGTCCAGGAAGTTCATATGACGCTGCAGAGAGTGCTTCACCTGTTCGATGATCCAGTCCGTCTCCACCTCGGGAGAAATGTAGAACAGGGGTTCAAGCATATCAGCCGCGGGAACCGAGAGCACTCCCTGTGCGCGTGCAATGGCTTCAAGACCGGTCCCCGGATACATGCGTATGCCGACGTTGAAGAATGCGGCATCCTGCGGTCGAATACAGGTCTCGGCAAAGCAAAGTGTTTCCCGCACTGTTTCCCGCGTTTCGCCGGGCCCCCCGAAAAGGAAGATCCAGAGACATGGCACAGGGTGTTTGTTCACCACCTCCGCAGCCACATGGACATCACGCGCGCAGAACCCTTTCTTGAGCCCGGCCAGGACAGTGTCGGATGCGCTCTCCACCGTGAGACCGATGCCTACAAAACCTGCGCGCTCCATCGTGGAGAGCAATTGGTGATCAAAGGAGGCCGGGCTCATCTCAACGCTTTGAAATCGCGCGCGCGGCTTTGCCCGGATGAGCGACTCGCATACCGCGAGGGCATGGTCATAGGGGGCATTGAACACGTTATCCACGAACTCGATGTCATGCAGTCCCGATGATGCAAAGCGGAGAGCGGTATTGGCAACGCTCCCCGGGTCTGACAGCTGGTAGGCGGAACCCTCGATCTTTCGGTAGGTGCAATACACGCACTGGAACGGACATCCCAGCTTTGTCTGAAGAGGGATTGTGGATAAACAGGAGCCATATGCCTTCATATCAAGCCAGCGGCGATAATCAGGTCCGCTGCAGGAACAGAACGACCCGGGTGCAACAGTATTTGCCCAATAGGTGCCGTTGACCAGCGACGCTACGCCGGGAAGATCTTCCCACGTTTCGTTTTTGCCGAGCTTGTTGATCAGCCGGGGAAAGACAGATTCGCCGTTTCCGATCACCGCACAGGTAGAACGCGTAGCGCGAAGGATCTCCTCGGGCATGATCATGAGCGCGGCCCCGCCTAGAACGATCGGTGCGTCGGTGATTACGCGAATCGCATCAACAATGGAGATAAGCTCGGTTATGAAAAAACGGGACTGCCCCATGACGATATTATCGATATTCCGGACCGAGAGCCCAATGACATCATATCTTGTCCCGGAGATCGCCGCCTGGACAGCTTCGCACTGGGTCGGTCGAGAACATGAGGTCAAGAAGCCTGACAGCGTGCCCGGCCCTCTCTGCGGCCTCGGCAACCATACACGCCCCTGAAGGCAGGACCGGCACGGGAAAGGCATTTCTATTGGTACTGATGATTAGAATGTTCATACTGTTGGGAATCACACCGTATCCTTCGCGATTTCCTCTTTCAACCTAAAAACGGCAGTTGCTCACACAAAGCCACAAAGCACACAGAGAAAATCAACCAATACTGTCAGTAAAAGGGTTCAGATGTTGTTGCACGATTTTTCAGATCAAAATATTTATTTTCTCTGAGTTCTCTGTGATCTCTGTGGCTAAGTGCTTTTTTACAGGTTCAATCGTTCTCGTATTTTCGCACGATAAGCACCGCATTGGTCCCGCCGAATGCGAAGGAATTCGACATGACTGTTTTCAGATCCACGCCTGTCCTCGCGTTGCCGGGCACGTAGTCAAGATCGCATTCCGGATCGGGCACGGTCAATGTCGATGTGGGCGGAACGGTCCGATGCCGAAGCGCGAGGAGCGAAGCAACAAGCTCCACTGCCCCGGCAGCGCCGAGGAGATGCCCGTGCATGGATTTTGTGGAACTGATCGGGATAGTGTACGCTCGCTTGCCGAATACTTTTTTGATCGCCCGGGTTTCCACCGCATCATTTGCCAGAGTTGCCGTACCATGTGCATTGATATAATCAATCCCATCGGGACCAATGCAGGCTTCTTCCAGAGCCGCCTCGATGGCAAGCGCCTGGCCTTCAACGGAGGGTTTCGTGATATGCTCTGCGTCCGCCGTCGAGCCGTAGCCCATCACCTCGCCGTAGATGCCGGCACCGCGCTTTTTCGCCCGGTCCAGGGATTCCAAAACCAGGACCGCCGCTCCCTCGCCAAGTACGAACCCGGTCCGGTCCTTTGAAAAGGGTCTGCAGGAGGTGGAGGGATCGTCCGCTTCCAGGGCCAATGTCCCGATCGATTCCCAGCTCATCAAATTCCCGTACGTGAGGAGCGATTCCGTTCCGCCTGCAAGCATGACATCGGCGTAACCATGCTTGATCAGCCGGAAGGCTTCGCCGATCGCGATTGCTGAAGATGAACAGGCGGTGGAGAAGGTGAGACAGGGGCCTTTCAGGCCGCGATCGATTGAGATGAAGGAAGCAGCGGCATTGTTCATCACCATGACCACGGTAAGCGGATGCAGACGCTTTACCTTCTGCACAAAAAGCTGCTCATAGGAGGCTTCGAGGGTGTTTGCCGCGCCCATGCCGGTTCCCATGTAGACGCCGGCGCGAGTTTTTTCCCCATCGGCAAGCTGAAGCCGGGAGTCCTGCCATGCTTGTGACGCGGCCACCTGGGCAAACTGGGTAGCGCGGTCCATAGTGCGGGCAATTTTTTTTGAAAAATGATCATCGGCATTGAAATCCGCCTGTGCGGCGATCCGGATGGACAGGCGTTCTGCGAAGTCCGTGGACATTCTCCGGATACCCGATCTTCCCGCGGCAAGGTTGTTGAAAAAATCTTCGGAGGTATTCCCGATCGGGGATATGATTCCCATCCCTGTTATGGCAACTCGTCTCATCTATGCGTCCTGGTGCTCTTTGGGGATATGCTGCTCGATCGCCAACCGCTCAACGACGCTGATCACATCTTGCAGGGAATTGAGCGTCACTTCGCGATCGGGGATCTTGATGTTAAATTCCTTTTCAAGGGCGAACAGGAATTCAATCTTGTCCAGAGAATCAAGGCCGATGCTCTCGATAGTGGCTTCCGGACGGAGCCGTTCTTCAGGAAATTCGTAGTTATCCAGAAACAGTTTTTTGATGCGTTCCCAGGTTTTCACCGTGCTTCAATCTCCTCTGTGCATCAATAGGACAAGATGGGTGCAGCGTTTTTTGTTCGAAAACCTGTAGAGCAGCTTTATTTCTGTGCCCTCCGTGTCAGACTAAATCCCCCACATTTTACCCGAATACATATCACCAAAGGCCTCCTCGTAGAGCTTGAGAAGTTCGGAGCGATATGTCTGGTCGATCCGCACCGCCTTTTTGGCGTACGAGGCGCACCAGCCGCACGCGCCGCAGTCCGACTTGCGGCAGTCCCGGTCTATGAAGCCAGGAATAAAGCCGTTCAATTGTGCGTTATCGATGGTGACCGGGTCTCCCTTCAGCGGCTCAAGCATCCCGCGCCTGCTCGCGAGTTCCTTCAGCTTCATGAGCTCTGCCATCCGGACCATGCGGGGCCTGAACAGATACCTCCACTTATTGAACAGGCCGCCGGTGAGGGATGCCTCGCTTTTTTCCTTATACCCGAACGGCTGAATGAGATCGAGCAGGTTGCCGTCATACCGGCCCTCGGAGTAGGCCTTTACTCTCCTGGTCAGGACGGAGGTGGGTGCGCCCCTTTCCAAGACCTTGAAAGAATCGTAGCCGATCTCACGGTAGAGACCCAGGTCCTCCGGTCTGATGAACTCGGAGCGCAGATACTGCACCGGGTCTTTCAGCTTGTCGTAGGTACACTTCATCACGCACCAGTCGATCATGAACCCGCGCGTCGGGTGTCCCTTCTGCGATGCGTGCGAAAGATTCACCATGTGCTGGCCCGAGAGCGGGCAGAAGAGCTGGCAGTTGGCGTTTACGATAAGCTGCAGCTCTATGGTGAGCGCCTTGCGCAGGGCCGCAAGCAGCGCAAAGTCGCGGTTCACGCTGAGCGATTCGAGCGTTATGCAGTCTGCCCCGCCGTCCTCCCAAAACCTGGCCTTGGCTATGCCGTCTACCCGGGCGTAGACGCCCACCCTCACCTTGAGCTTTGGATGACGTTTCTTTATCACGGGCAGCAGGAAGGGGAGGGATATCGTCACGGCGGACACACCCGCGCTCTCGATATACTCCAGCAGCGCCTCGATCTCCCTCTGCCCCTGCCGGGTATACTCACGGTTGTCCATGCAAGCAGGGTTAAGAAGGTAGTTGAATCCGATGCCCTTAGCTCTGGCTGTTGCCACATGATGTTCGAACCGTCTGCGCGAAAGCGGGGGGAGCATAAATGAGGCCCTGCCCCCGCCGATCGGGTCGGAGGACAGTTTGCCGAAAACCTCCGTCACCGGATATCCGGAAATGGCGTCAAGGAGTCTGTTGTCAAAATTAGTCGCGACCGACAACCCGAATTTATTCATTGTAAGACTTCCTCCCCGTCACTACCATCAGCCAGAACGGCTCCTTCACCACCTTGTGGCCTGTAAGGCCCGCGCTTTCGGCCAGGGCGTCCAACTCGGGAACCGTATACGAGCGAAGCACGGACATCGGGCCGTCATGTTTTGTAAGCCTGTTACGCGTGAAAAACTTCGTTATCATGGTTATGAGACCCCACGCCACCCAACTCCGCCTGAGGTCCATGATGATATAGCCCCCGGAAGCCACCCTGTTCACTTCCTTCATCAGCCTGATCGTGTCATCCTTGCTGAAGTGATGAAGGGTCTTGATGCATAATACGATGTCGAAGCTCCCATCCTCGAATGGAAGCGACAAGCCGTCGGCAACGGAAACAGTGATCTCGGGGTACTTCTGCGCGAACGCAGCCGCCTCGCGGACTGCGAGAGGGTTGAGGTCCACAGCGGTCACAACGACATTTATCCCGTACCGCCGCGCCCACTTCACGATCGCGGCAGGAATGTCCCCCGATCCGGTCGCGACATCCAGCACCTTGACCGGTCTGCCTGGGGACGCCTCGATACCTGCTACTCGGGCCGAAAAGTGCTTGCGTACCGCGCGAATGTCGCCGAGGAAGCGGTTGACCTTCCTTATGTCTGCAAGGCTTCCGGCAAACTCGGCCTGGCTGTAGGTCTCCGGGGGGAGGTCTATCAGTTCCGGGCCGTGTCTCCTCTTGGGTACGAAAGACATGATCAAAGAAAGGCCGTCCTTTTGGTGACTGATGTCGAGGGATTGGTGCGAAGAACCGCACGCACATGCGGTTTAAGTATACCACACGCCCGGGAACGGAGCACTGCCATTGTTTTCGGCGCACTGATCGCGAACTTCTTTATCATCTCCGCCTCCGCGTCACCCCGTTAAGTCCTTACCTTATTCCAAAAGCAACAGTCTTTGATTGTGAATTTGAGATCTCTTCCTATCACCCATAAATAAAAGTCATTTATAATAAAATTTGTAACAAGCAGCTCATCATGGTTAATTTGGGCTATACTACATAGTAAGATCGTAAACATAATCCATCAAACAATACAACGATGAGTGTTTGCAACAAGAATAATGAGACGGTTACTGCTGCTTTTTGTGCTGATTGCCCGATATGCATGCGCCGGGGATTCTTGCGGGAGCGTGCTTACCTTCTGAGGATTTGCAGAAAGTGTAACTGTATTCGTGAAAAGGAGAAACGATCATGAAAGCGATCAAGGTATCTTCTTACGGCGACGCCGACATGCTGAGATTGTCGGAAGCGGAAACCACGCCAAAGCCGGCTGCGGGCCAGGTCCTCGTCAGGATCCACGTTGCGGGTGTGAACTTCGTGGACATCTATCACCGGCGGGGTTACTATCCCCAGAATCTGCCTTTCATCCCCGGGCTGGAGGCGGCGGGCGTGGTGGAGGAAGTGGCGAAGGACGTGACCGGCGTCCAGCCGGGCGACCGGGTGGCCTATACCGGAAAGCTCGGGAGCTATAGCGAATACAACGCGGTTGAGCAATGGCGGCTTATCCAACTCCCGGAGGACCTCCCGTTTACCGAGGCAGCGGCGGTCCCGCTCCAGGGGATGACAGCGCACTATTTGATCCATGAGTACCGTAAGCCGGGCAGAGGGGACACGGTGCTGATCCATGCTGCGGCCGGCGGTGTGGGACGTCTCCTGGTACAGTGGGCAAAGCATCTGGGCGCCACGGTCATCGGCACGGTCTCAACGGAGGAGAAGGCGCAGGTAGCCAGGGAAGCGGGAGCTGATCACGTGATCCTGTATGGTAGTCAGGATTTCGTTGCCGAAACCGCCAAGATTACGGAAGGGCGCGGTGTCCAGCTCATCCTGGACGGCGTGGGCAAGACCACCTTTGCAGGCGACGTGCAAGCGTTGGCGACCCACGGCCATGTTGTCATCTACGGGGCAGCGAGCGGGCCCGCCGACCCTATCGTTCCGAACTCGCTCATGCAGAAATCAATCAACCTGTCAGGGGGGAGCCTCGTACACTTTGCTCCGAACGGGCCGGACGTGACTATGCGGTCAGGGGCCGTGTTCACGGCAATCAGGGAAGGCTGGCTCAAGCTCAAGGTGGATATAATCCTGCCTCTGGCCGATGCTGCCCAGGCCCACCGCCTGCTCGAGGGCAGGAAGTCCACTGGCAAGATAGTGCTGAAGGTGGTGGAGTGAAGTGAGCGGGGGTTTTTTCTTGATTAAAGCCTTCGAAATAATATTTGATAAGCGGCTGAACGCATCGGAAGTCAGGAAAGAAACGTATCATTTTAATATTAGTGACGACCTTAAAGGCAAAGTACTTCTGCAGGCCAACTGAATTATCTTCCGTTGCCGAGTTCATTGTCGACCCAATTCGACTTTCCCAAAACCAGACTGGTCGAGGTGTTTTCGGCAAAAAAGGAGTTGATCCTTAAATGAAAAATGCGCAACATATTTCCTCGCCCGTTCAGTCAAAATAGAGTACCTTCGACTGTTTCGGAAAAGGAGGTAACAGATGGAAAACAATTCGGCAACGATTCCCTGTCCGGAATGCAGCGGCAAAGGTTCCATAACGTGTCCTGTCTGCCATGGGCAGGGAAGACAGCACAGCGCCAATGCGTCTCAACGTCCTTGTCCCAGTTGTCATGGAACGGGGAAAAGCGTCTGTCCTCAGTGCCGGGGCGCTAAAAAAGTAACTAGTGAAAAATAACAGTCACGACGGGTTTTCAGGAAAGGGAGGAAACTTGAAATGAGGATTGTCAAGCCGCCGGACGCGACCGTGCGCGGTTCCGAGGACGCGCCGTGAAGAAGTCTACTCTGCGTGTTCTGGCGATCGAAGACAGCATCGATGACGCTGATCTTGTCAGGATCATGTTGAACAGGGTGCGGGATCCCGTCTTCACCGTTGTCAATGCTCAACGGCTGGCCGAAGGGCTTCAGTGCCTGCGAGAGCAAACCTTCGACGTTGTCTTGCTGGATCTGGGGCTGCCGGACAGCACAGGGATTGACGCTGTCAGGGATGTCAGGAAAGAATGCCCGGAGGTCCCGCTCATCGTTCTTTCCGGCTTGGATGACGAGGAGGTTGCCTTAAAAACACTCCAGATGGATGTCCAGGATTATTTAGCCAAGGGACAGTTCGACGGCAACCTCCTCGTTCGCTCCATTCGTTACGCCCGGGAGCGGAAACGGGTAATCATCGAGCTGCAGGCCAGCGAAGCGCGCTTCCGTCGCTTAAGCGAGAGCGGCGTTATCGGCATCGTGTATTTCGACATCAACGGGCGGATCAGCGATGGCAATGACACCTTCCTCTCGATGATCGGATACAGCCGGAGATGAGCTCGAGAAGGGTCTTGTGCGCTGGGACGGACTCCTGCCCCCGGAGTGGCGGCCGAATATGATCAAGGTTGCCCGGGAGTTCAAGGAAACGGGACGCATCGCGCCCTATGAAACGGAATACCTCGGCCGGGACGGTTCGAGGCGTTGGGGACTCTTCGGCGCGGCGAAAATAGAGGGGAAAGCGGATGGAATCGCCTTCATCGTTGATATTACCGGGCGAAAAAAGCTGGAAGAGGAAATCCGGAGCATGGCCAACCACGATTCCCTGACGGGCCTGCCGAACAGAAGACTTTTCATGGAGCTCATTCGCTATGGGCTTGAGGAGGCGCATCGCAATCGGAAAAAAATGGGGTTCCTGTTTCTGGACCTTGACCGCTTCAAGGGGGTCAACGACGCGTTGGGACACGAGGCGGGTGATGATCTGCTCAAAACGGTCGCGGAACGGCTCAAGACCGCGGTCAGGAAGGCAGACACCGTTGCGCGGATAGGAGGCGACGAGTTCAGTATTCTTCTTGCCGACATCGAATGCCCGGCAGACATAATCGAAATCGTACGGAAGATCCTGGTCGCCTTGCGCGATACGTGCGTCATTGCCGGGAAGGAATTCCACATCACGACAAGCATGGGCATCAGCATCTATCCCGACGATAGCGACGATATTGCTACTCTCTTCCGCTATGCGGACATCGCCCTGTACCGTGCAAAGGACCGGGGCCGGAATACATTCGAATTCTACAACCCGGACACAAAGGAGTGCTGACAACAAGGAATTTCGCCGCAACCAAGTCGGCAAATCCTGAAGCCTTCTACCAGAATCAATAATAAGAGCACATATCAAGAGTAAGGACCTGCTTAAATATAATAACGGTTTCCTTAATGCTTACCTGACCCTAAAGTTTACCGTCCATGACGGTATAGTATAATAGCGGTATAGTATAATTATGATAAAGAATAATCATTGATCATTTTGATTCTGACTAAAGACAATATGAATTAACGGCGAGTTTTCTGGGAAATTAACCCGAGATCGTGCCCCCTTTCCACATACGGACCAGGAACAACGGGCAGCATCAAGTAATGATACCAAACAGAGGGAGGGATACTCATGCGCATATGGAATATATTCTATAAAGTTTTTGCGTTGATCGCTTTAGCGGCCATGGCATGGGGGTGACAGCACGGCCAACAGCAACGCCCCGATTATGGATGCAATCCGGAAAGCACTCCGCCAATTGGATTTCCGATCACAGGGCGGCTTATCTAAGCAACCCTAGCCGTGCAATGAATGCCACGGCAGCGACCTGCAGGGAGGGATATCCAAGGTCAGCTGTTTTGCCCACAGTTCAACGGACAGGCCTGCCATGCCGAGCGGACCTGTCGGACACCCGGCGGGGTGGCGGGACCCGGCCTTTCACGGCGCTGTCGCCAAATCGCAGCCAGGGTTAGATAGCGGTTTCTCCAGTTGCCAGAGTCTGTCACGGCGACGATTTCGGCGGCGGTGTTGTCCGGCGTGAGCTGCTTTACCGCGGGCAGGGCCACCGGCTCCTGCCACGTGACGAACGGCGTACCCGTAGGGGCGCCCCATTCGCCCATTCCCTGGCGGACCTATCCCGCGCCGACCCACACCGATACTGTTGACGATGCGGCCGGGTTGAACGCCGCGGCCTGCGCCCTCTGCCACACGGCAGGGAGCAACCTGAGAACTCCGATCATCACCACATACGCCACGGGTAAACCCGGCTGTTTCAACAGCACCCTCTGCCATGGCCAGATGGGGCACCCGGCTGGCTGGGCGCAGCCGGTCAACCACGGCTCGACAGCCAAGGTCCAACCTGACATATTGCCAGCAGTGCCATGCGGACAACGCCTTCGGAGGGCCGGGGAGCAACCCGCGCTTCAATGTCCAACTCGGCAGGCTCGTCGATGCCGCCCTCGGCAATACGGGGTGTGAAGTCTGCCATGCCCCGCTTGGCGGCCCATCCCCGGGTGCTTCAGATTCCCGCTGTATTCGGCGCCATAACCCCGATTACTCCCCTCGGTACTCCGTGGTATCTCCACTGCAAGGCCAGCCCCTCCGGCTTCGATGCCTGCAACCGCTGCCACGGCGCGAACCTGGATGGTGTCGGGGGAGTGACGGGCGCCACGGCCTGCACGTTCTGCCACAGAGCGGACTTCCGACTACCTTGAAGAACTGCGCCTCCTGTCACGGCGCGCCCCCCAGCGGCACTGTCTATCCCAACATCGCGCTTGCCCATCCGAGCCACGCCACCCTCAACGTGGCCGACATCTGCGGCGAATGCCACAACGGGCTCGGCTCGGTCACCCTCGACCATTTTCTCCGCGCCAGGAACCATACGACCAGCGTACAGACCGGGGCAGTCGTGTTCGGCGCGTTCGCGCAAACCGGCGGGGTGAGCCCCGTTTACAACGAGACGACCCTGCAGTGCACCAACACCTACTGTCACGGGGCGACGCTTGTCGGCGGCGCCAACAAGTCGCCCGTCTGGAGCGACGCGAACTACCTGACGGCGGCCGGTTGCGGCACCTGCCACGGCTTTCCGCCGGCCAATGCCGCCCATACCGGCTTCACGTCGAGCACGGCCTGCAAAACCTGCCACCCGCACGTCAATGCCACGAATACCGGTTTCGACGATCCCACGAAGCACGTGAACGGGGTGATCGACGTCGCGGGCGGAGGCCCATGCCTTCCCGTATCCCGGCTCTGTCCATTTATCGGCAGCCGGGACGGCGCCCTTCTCCGGTTGCGTCACCAGCGGCTGCCATGCGAACGGCAGCGCCACTAGGGGTGTATCCCGTTGCCGCCGGCACGCCACCCGATTGCCGGGCATGCCACACCAAGGCCGGTCCCGGCAACAGTTGCGGGTCGTGCCACGGGTCGGCCAGCCACCGGCGGGAGGCCGAACGGCTCCGCATTCCCGGATGTTGCGGGACGCCATGGCGACCCATACCGGCTTTGCCTGTTCTCTCTGTCACGGAACGAATGGCACGGGAAATGCGAACCATGGCCCGAGCAACAGAACCGCCCATGGCGATGCCAATGTCGTACATCCAGTTTACCGGCGAGGCAGCAGGATGGACTTTACCCGCGACGGCGGAAACGGTCACGGCACCTGTACAGGGACCTGTCATGAGCTTCACTCCGGAAGATCATGGTAACGGACTGAAAGGGACATTTATTCTGTAGGCGTTTATGAAGCTGGCTACATGGTGAAAGATGAGGAAAGGGGTATTCGCTATGAACATGACACTAGGCACGTATCTGCTTCTTCTTGGTGTAGTCGGAGGCGTGCTGCCTCATACTGGCTTCGCATCCGCCGGCTCGATTCCTCCCGGTGAAGCGGGGGCAAAGGCAGCTCTCGATCATTCCCCGCGCCACCATGAATGGGTGGACATCTCCATTCCCGGAAAATCAGCGAAGATCTCTGCTTTCGTGGCCTATCCCGAACGAAAGGACAAGGGACCGGTCGTGATCGTGATCCATGAGATCTACGGCCTCTCTGACTGGATCAGGGCTGTTGCCGATCAATTGGCAGCTGATGGATTCATCGCGATCGCGCCCGACTTTCTTTCGGGCAAAGGACCGGGGGGCGGCGGGACCGATAAGTTTGCGAGCCGGGACGACATAGTGAAGGCAGTGCGTGACCTGTCGGCACCGGAGGTTATCGATATCCTGAACGCAACAGCCCGTTACGGCACAAGCCTCCCTGCCGCGAAAAACAAGTTTGCAACAATCGGCTTTTGCTGGGGAGGCGGACAGAGCTTCAACTATGCGACAGCCCAACCCGATCTGGCTGCTGCAGTGGTCTATTACGGCGTAACACCTGACCTGGAGGATTTGAAGAAGGTCAAAGCCCCGGTTTTGGGACTGTACGGCGGGGATGACGCCCGGGTCAACATGACTGTGGGACCTGCCGAAGTAAAGATGAAGGAACTAAAGAAGACCTTCGTTGCCCATACGTATAATGGCGCGGGACACGGGTTCATCCGCGCCCAGGACGGCCGTGAAGGCGCCAACCTCGAGGCGTCTAAACGGGCCTGGCCCGCGACTATCGAGTACTTGAAAAAGTACTTGGAGTGAGGGTTGCGGGTAGCAGGCGTGTAATTGAGATGCCGACCGTCTCAGCATACTTGACGCAAATTTTCGAGCGAGTTATAATTAACTTGATGGTTTATTATGTAACGCTATGAAATACTGAAATATACTAAGGAGAGACAAAATCTCATCCGGCATGCGGAGATGGCTCGAACGGAGTGTAGGGGCGGTAAAAAAAAGCGCGATGGTCGTTAATGATAAGACGGGACATATAGCTCGGGAAGGCGTGCGGCAGTTGGCAGCAATCGAGACCAAATTAAAAAAAACCATCAAGATAATCTTTAAAAAAGCGGCATAACTTACTGTTACAAAATAAGAATACAGGGGGCTGAAGGATTAATTCCTTCAGCCTTTTTTTAGGAAGTCCATGGATCAAGTCATTTCTCTGGCAATGGTAGATTTGTCCTCGGAAGGGATAGTCCGCGGTATCGGCATAATTGGTTCTCATCTATAATCTTCCGGCTTCACCAGCCCTGCAATGGGTTCTCCTCTGAGAAACCGCTTCACATTTTCAGCAGCCCGGCGTGTGCCTTTCTCATTGATACCGGGTACCATGGCGGAATTGTGAGGGGAGCCCAGGACGTTGGGCAGGGAAAGAAAGGGGTAGGTGGTCTTGAATTCACCGGAGCTGAACGGCTCGATCCACCAGACGTCGAGGCCTGCCTGGAATCGGGGGTGGCTTCTCAGGTGTTCGTACAGCGCCCCTTCGTCGATTACTGCCCCCCGTGCCACATTGATGAGGATCGCATCCGGTTTCATCCAGCCGAGCTCCCGTTTCCCGATCAGTCCCCGAGTTGCCTTCATGAGCGGCAGGGAGATGGACACAACATCCGATGAAGAGAGGACGTGCTCCAAGTCTTTCAACGTACCGATGTACTCGACGGGCTCGTCAGTCCGTCCGCTGGTGTTCACGGCGTAGATCCGCACTCCGAGCCCACGCATCAGACGCGCGGTCGCCCGGCCGATGCCGCCGAACCCGATGATCCCGCACACGGAACCTGCCAGCAGACGGTTCATGACAGACTGATTGAACTCGCCGCGGATCAGATTTTGGTGCTCCCGCATCAGGTTTTTGGCCAGGGCAAGCGCCATGGCAAGGACATGCTCGGCCATGGGGTCCGCATAAGCGCCGATGTTGCTCGCGATGACAATGTCACTGCGCAGCTCAGAGAACGGCAGATGGTCGGCGCCCGCGGAAAGTAGCTGGATCATTTTTACCCTGCGGAGCAGGCCGGGTCCCGCGGGAAGAAGTTCTTTAGGCAGGTTCCACGACAGAAGTACATCGGCGTCAATGAGTGTTTGCTCCCTCAGTCCCGCGGGCATGTCCGCGAGAAAGGAAAGCCGCGCTTCCCTCCCCAGGAGATCCTTGAGCTGGCTGCGTCTCTTGTCGCCGACGCTGTAAGTAACTACAATGTATGGTTTATCTATCTGCATTGACCGTAAGGAGCTTTGCCGGGATACGAGCCTCCTTTTCTCCTTAACTTTTTAGAAGAAATAAAAGCGCGGCCGAAAATTCCGCACCAGCGTCAGGATTTCCCCGCTGTTCCAATTCCTTGTGTTTTTTCTTCTTTGAACCTTGAATCGACAAGCTCCTGGAAACGTTTTGCCATCTCGGGACCCCTGGCCTCGTCCTCGTGTTTGAAAAAAACAAAGGCCTTTTCCCATTTCTGCAAAAGGATCTTTTCCATCCACTGCGACAGATCGGCATCTTTATAATCGGATCTCCGCAGGCGCAGGTATCCCCACTGCGACGTGCTGATGATCTCCTGCGCCGGTTCCTCGTCTGCATCCTCGATGCAGAGACTAAATCCTTTTTCATGAAGGAGGTCCGGAATACCTTCATTAAGCCAGGAAGGGCTGCGGAACTCGAATGCGCATGCCGCAGTGGCGGGGATCAGATGGAGAAAAGCTTCCAGGGAGGGACGGTCTGCGTGGAAACTCTTGGGAAACTGAAAAAGAACCGGTCCCAGTTTCCTGCCCAGAACAGACAGTGACTTGAAAAGATATCCGGTCTCTCGAACTTACACTGTGGAGCCTTTTGATATGCGTTATGACCTGGGGTGCTTTGAGTGCAAACACAAAATCAGGCGGCACCTGTTCTGCCCAGGATATAAGGACGTTTGCCATAGGCATGTGATAAAAGGTATTGTTGATCTCCACGGTGTCGGAAGTGTTCAGCATAAAAGCGAAGCATCTCCTTGGGCGGGATCTTTTCAGGATAGAATTTTCCTTTCCATTCCTTATTGGCAAATCCGCTCGTACCGGTATAGATCTTCATACAACTCTTCCTCCAGGGTCAATGGAATCTAAAAGTCTGATTACCTGCAGAGTCGCAGACGGAGGGAATCAATTCATTCATAATTTTTTTTGCGACCCGGCGCCTCCTTGGTGAAAAAAACTCACTCGCGAACCACCTCGCGGGCGGCCTTATCCTCGCGCAGCCGCAGAAAAACCGGCTGTCTCATGACGGACTCCTCGGTCCAGTCGGATAATGCAACCTCGCAGACCATCTCGGGCTTTACCCAGGTGACCGGGGTATTCGTCTCGGGCCTCACCGTAAAGGGGCATTCCTTCTGGACAAGCGGATCCAATAGTTCCCGGATATCCTTCCGATCTTTCTCCGTGAATCCGCCTCCCACATGGCCGATGTATTTCAACTCGTCTCCTTCAAAGATGCCCAGGACAAGAGCGCCGAAATATGTTCTGCCGCCTCCCGGTTCCGTGAATCCCGCGATCACGCCCTCCTGGGTAAGCCGCGTCTTCACCTTAAGCCATTGCCGGCTCCTTTTGCCTATTTCGTACGTGCTTTGAGAATGTTTGGCGACGATCCCTTCCAGTCCCTTTTCTCTGGAGACCTGGTAAAACAAGACACCTTCTTTCGATACATGATCGCTGAATCGTATCCTCGGGGAGGAGGGGAGGATTTTTTTCAGGATCTCTTTCCTCCTGAGCAGGGGGAAGTCCGTCAGATCATGTCCCCGGAGGTAAAGGAGATCGAAAACGTAGTAGAGCAAATGACCGCTTCCGGAGTCCTGGTAATGCTGCAGCGCCTGAAAATCAGGGCGACCCTGGTCATCCACGTACGACGATCTCTCCGTCCAGAACAACTTCAGATCTGAATTTCCGCAGCGCGTCCACGACAGGGGAAAACTTTTTGTCGAACGAGATCCCGTTCCGTGAATAAAGCGAAACGCCGTCGTTCCCGGATCTCGGCAACGGCCCGGTATCCGTCCCATTTCACTTCAAAGATCCAATCGGATGATCAAACGGTTCCTTGACCACGGTCGCGAGCATCGGTTTAATATTACGCGGCATGGGTTTGACCGGCGCGTCCTTCAGGTCTTCGCTTTCCATCGCTTCGTGAAGACGGATCTGGTTTGATTTCTTTTGTCTGAAGGATGTCTCGATTATCGGCTTCGAGCATCTCCTCCAGTGTCTTATGGGAAACAACGGAACGGTTCTCCCTGAGGATTTCCTCTCTGGTCGCATTTCGATCTTTTTTCTTCAAGAGCAGCCACGACTTCCCATCCTTGCCTGTTTTTACCAGCGCGAATTCACCGTGAAGCTTTTCTCCTTCAAGGACGAACTTCATATCGCCTTTTTTCAATCCCTCCAGAAGAAGTTTTTCACTTTCCTTTTCATCCTGTGTGGAAGGGTGATGATAAAAGCCCCTGTCCCAGATGATAACGCTTCCTGCGCCGTAATTGCCCTCCGGGATAACGCCCTCAAAATCCTTATAATCAAGCGGGTGGTCTTCAACCATCACGGCCAGTCTTTTTAAGGAAGGTTCCAGAGAGGGGCCCCTCGGCACTGCCCAGCTCTTCAGCACCCCTTCCAGCTCCAGCCTGAGATCATAATGAAGGGCCCGTGCCGCGTGCTTATGAACGACAAACATGAGACGGTTCCCCTCAGGGCTGAACGCCCGGTTTCGGTTCTGGCGTTTTCTCGAATTCCCTTTTGGATGCGTATTCCTTTAATCCCATGTCGAGTCCTCATAATCCTAAGCTCTTCGAAGCTTTAATCCTAAAAATCTCAAGTGATATGGCCTCTCAATTTGCGATACTTTGACGTCTTTGCGATACGAGAGGTGTTTCAGTGCCATGCATGTGTTCACAGATGCGGCAGCTTCTGTTCTTTTACGAGCACTTCTTGAAAAAGGTCGCCCTTTTTTATCAACTTGCTCAGGGCCTCCGAATGCATGACCTGCAGCCTTTCCGGGTCGCCAAGCCCCGCGAGATTCTCCAGTTTCCTCCATTCAAGCGGAAACGAAACAAATGGTTTTTCCCGGGCACGCAGGGAATAAACGCAGATCATGGTCTTCGAGGAATCGTTTTGAGACCAGTTGATAAAAACCTTCGCTTTCCGATCTTGCTTTGCCATTTTTGCGGTCACCAGGTCCGGATAATGTTTTTGCATGATCCCCGCCACGGCCTTTGAAAATGTCTTGGTATCCTCAAAGGTCGTCTCTTTTCGGTTCAAGGGGACAAACACATGGAGCCCTTTATTGCCCGAGGTTTTTACATAGCTTGCAAGCCCCATTCGGGAGAGCAGGTCCCGAAGTATCAGCGCCACCCGGGCACAATCAAGAATGTTTGCCCCATCGCCGGGATCGAGGTCGAAGACCATGGAATCGGGCGTTTCAGGCGAACCAGCCCTGGCCAGAGGCACATGGAGTTCAAGAGACGCGAGGTTCTCCACCCATATCAGCGTTTCCAGATCATTGACCAGGCAGAATGTTATCGGCTCTCCGTCATGCTGGGGGACCTCAGCGGTTTTTACCCAGGCCGGACGGTGTCCGGGACAGCGTTTCTCGAAAAAAAAGTCCTTTTCCACTCCTTCGGGATAACGCTTAAAGGTCAATGCCCGGTCTTTCAAATGGGGCAGGATGAATGGTGCGATCCCGCGATAATAATCCAGGATCCCGGCCTTCGTAAATCCATAGGAAGGGTAGAGGTCCTTTTCAAGGTTCGATAACTGGAGTCTTATCCCGGCCATCTCGACAAATGTTCTGCTCACCGGTTCTCCTTTACTTTCCGCATGCTCTCTTCCAGGGCAGCGACCAGATCTGCCGGACCTTCTCCCTCTTCTTCCTCCACTGCAGGGGCCTCCACCGGTGTTTTTTCTTTTACCTTCGCTGCCAGGAGCTCCACGAGCTTTTTCCGGCGGTCGTCCGCGTATTTCCCGGGATTAAAGTCCTTGAGCATCTGCTCTATGCTTCTTTTTATCCGGCCTTCCTCTTCTGCCCCAACCTTTCCCTTATTCAACGAAATGTGCGTCATCGGGAAGTATTTCGTTGCTGTAATGAAGTGTGGTCAGGGCCAGCGCTCCGTCCTTGCTGGTGACGGCCACGAGATACTCGCGTTCGGCCAGTACGAATTTTGCGAGCCCTGCCTTGTTTGTCCGGCGCATGACCTCGACCAGCAGCTGGTATGCTTTTTCGCCACCTTTCAATGGAACGAGATAATAGGGGTGATCATAATAGATCGGGTCCACTTCCTTCATATCGATGAACTCAAGGATCTCGATCGTGCGGCTTCGTTCCGGGGACACGGATTCCAGTTCCTCATCCGTCATCAGAATGTATTTATCGGGCACGATTTCGTATCCCCTGACGATCTCATCCGGGGGGACCATCGTTTTCTCTTCCGGACAAAACATTCTTCGCGAGAGGGGGGAGTAATCCTTGCTGTGGAGCAGGTGAAACGAGACGCGGCCGGGCTCGATGGCCGTGACCAGCCGTACCGGGATCGCCACCAGGCTGAAACTGATCGTCCCGCTCCATATTCCCTGAACAGCCATGTTATTCCTCCTCCTTAAAGACTACAGTGTATCAAAGACGCAGCGGAAAACAACATCTTTGACACGGATAAGGGCGGACTTGACTCAGGATAAATTCGAAATTTCATCCGCCTTTATCATAGCCGTCACCGTGTAAATCCGTGTCAAAAAGGCTTTTTTAGCCTCTCAGGCGGCTTTCTTCAGACTTGCTTCAAGGACCTGAAGCAACTCGTCTGATTCCGTAGGTTTCAGGCGCCTGGGGGCCAGGACCGCAATCTTCTCTCCACGGGCTTTTTTCTCGATCATTTCCAGAAGCTTCTTCTCGATGTTCGTTCTCGATATTTCTGCGGCTCGAAAGGACCGGTCAACTGGTTGATCAAGTCGCCCCCGATCTTCAGCTCTTTTTCCGACAGGGAAACGTTTTGAAGCCCAAGGGATTCCACCGAGATCACTTCGTCGGCATGCCTCAGCGTATTCAGGCGAAGGATCTTCCCGATCGCCCGAACGGCCCCGAGATAGGACCGCTTTCTCATGGTCCAGGTGCATATGCCTGCCACATCCATCTCCTCCAAAGCCTCTGGCCAGCGCGTTATATCCTTGTCCCTGCATATCCGGCTCCAGGTAGTAGGCGCGGTCAAGGAAGATGGGGTCGATCTGCGATGTTTTAACAAATTCGTGGACCTCGATCATCCGGTTGCCTTCCGGGGTGGTTTGTTCGAGTTCATCCGGATCGACGATGATATATTTCCCGTGATCCACTTCAAACCCCTTGGACTGTTCCTCCGCCGCCACGGGTATTTTTTCATACGCACAGATCATCTGCTGACGCAATCTCACCTGGTCACGACTGTGCAGAAGGTGAAACTGTATCCTCTCCTCCTTGACCGCGGTATGCAGTTTCACGGGGACATCCGTGTCTCCGAAGTGGATATATCCTTTCCAGATCGTTGTTCCCGCCATAGAGATTCCTCCTAAATTCTTGAATACCGTCTTTAATGATCTCATCTCTTTATGAAAAGAGACTATAAAAATCCTCTATTAATTAGGATAGCACCGGATTGTGCAGGCGTCAATGATACGTCAGCATTGTCCTGTGATATATTGATACGAAGGTTGCAGCAGGGAAGGGGTTACATTTGGTTCTGTCATACCATAATCACGAATAAAACAGGGGTATCGTTCGCCTATAATAACAACATGGGATACAATAGAAAAAAGCGGGCCTTACGCGATTCATCTGCATAAGGCCCATTGTGTGTTTCAATCAACTCTTTCAGCAGGTGTAAAATTAGAAATATACTGCTTGTGATGATCGTTCAAAGTTGGTTTTATTATTCTGTTTTAATACTCCATCACGACTTCATTGAACTGTTCACGCCTCACTTCGTTGCCCGCCTTATCGCGATAGATAAGCTCATCTGTGTCCAAATCGTATTCAGGGATGCTGGTGTCAAACCACCGGGTTACAAAATATTGATAAAAGAGATTGAAGAGACTTCCGTCCTGGTCGTGTTTGAACAAGTATTCCGGCATCTTCCGCACATTCAAGCCAGTGGGATAATGCTGCAAACAGAGGTAGTCGCCGAGAATGGCAAGTTTGAGGAGAGGCAGGCCCCCGTAAAGCTTCAGCCGTATGTTTTTCTGATATGCTTTTAATCCTTTGAGAAAATCGATACTGCGTATGATCTGCTCTCGAAAACTTTCAGGGGTAATATCCGGGTCAGCGAGACTTTTAGCACGGGCAGTCACACCATCCTTCAGCGGATCGAGCAGCATGATCTTTGCTTCACGGCAATTTCGCAAGACCTGGTGAAGATCGCCTGCCGGGTCCGTAAACGATCGGAACCCTGTTGAGCTGATGATCATAACTGACTTCTCGAAGCCCTGTTCCTTTTTCAGCTTTTTCATATGCCACTTCTTGAACAGGGCCGTCGCCGGTGCAGCAGCGACCATTCCTGCTGTTTTTGCGAGCTGGGAAAGCTTCCTGATTTTCAAGTCTCTCACGACAGCGTTTATGATAACGATCAGGGCGATTGCCGCAACGATTTCCGTCGATACCAGGAACAGTTCCTCGTTCTCGATAAGCGACCAGTATTGCAGGACTTTCCGCGCAATATATTGAATGGTTACAGGAAGAGAAAGCGCTAAACCGGCGCTCATAACAACGACCGAGATGTGATACAGAACATGGACCGCGTTTTTTTTCATGGGCTCCTCTTTCTTCTTGAACGCTTCAACAATGGACCAATGATCATTCGTGCCGTCAGGACGTCACAATTGCCGCTGTGACAAGCAGGAAGGCAAAATCCGCACTTACTGTATCTCCGGCCTTTTCGATCCGTTCACACAAGGATTCGATAAGCCGGATCTCCTTATCATTCATGGACGCGAGTTTGTTTTTTGCTTTTTCGGGCAACTGATGGTTTTTGATCCTGCTCTCGAGAACGCCGATGATTCTGGCCAGATCACGAGTTCTCTGCTCCTGTGATAACTGCGCCGCCTGTACGCGTGCCGGCATCCTGCCGGACTTCGTTACGACCGAAGCTGTTGACGGTACTTCGAAGAATAGAAAAATTAACAGTATAAAGGACAACAGTACTACGGGATATTTCCGGGCTTTTTGCATAACAGGCTCTCCTTTTGCCTCATAGAGTATGCTGGTATTTTCTGTTCACTATTTGCTTGTTGAATAATAAAGAGAGCGACGTAGGAAAATGTTTTTGCTTCTATCCCCCGGCCGGAGAAGCAATTCAGATGCCGTAGATTAGCCGATCGGGCGATCATGTTGATTATTAGAGACAATTTGAACGATCAAGCACGTTGTAAGTCATCGTCGTAAGATCAATACTGTATGGATTACCCTTCAGTAAAAATGTATTAAGGAAGCGATACAATGAATTAGGAACAAATAATCATATGGTTATGCCAGTGTATGCAATTGCATACAGGAAACGACGATACCGTCGGCAGCATCTTAATGATTTCTGTTATACGAACGTCGTCGGTTCCTTTCTTGACTTATTGTGGACTTTATCCTATTGTTAATCAATGTCATATCTTCTGAAACCACTCAACGTGCGATCGATGACTCTGGCCAACCGATTGGTGATGCCACCGATGGCAACCGCAAAGGCCGATCCTGATGGAAAAGTAAGCCAGGCGCTCCTCGATTACTACGCGGAGAAATCCCGCGGCGGATATATTTCATTGCTCATCATCGAACACAGCTACATAACCCCGGAAGGGAAGGCGAGCGAGAATCAGCTTTCCGTTTCCGATGACACAGTTATCCCTGGTCTGCGGAAATTAGCGGATATCATTCATCGGAACGGTTCAAGGGCCGCGATGCAGATCAATCATGCCGGAAGCGCGGCGCAAAAAGACGTGACAGGAACGACACCCGTGGCGCCTTCAGCACTGGCGAACCCGAGGCGCGGTGACATGCCGCGTGAAATGTCACGGACAGAGATAGGCGATATTGTCACTGCCTTTAAAAACGCCAGCCGCAGGGTCAAGGAAGCCGGATTTGATGCCGTGGAGATCCATTCCGCGCATGGTTACCTGCTCAATCAGTTCTTGTCTCCCCTGACGAACAAGCGGACGGATGAATACGGCGGGGATATCAGCAAACGCATTCGCATTCATTTGCAGGTCATTGAAGCGGTACGTTCAGCAGTCGGTCCGGATTTTCCCGTCCAGGTGAGATTGGGGGCTTCGGATTATACCGAAGGCGGAACGACGATTGAAGACAGCAAGATTGCCGCCCGGGCATTTGAAAAGGCAGGCGTGGATATCATACATATTTCCGGCGGGTTTGTCGGATATACTCCCCCCGGCCTTCTTGGACAAGGTTACTTTGCCCCCCTCAGCGAGGCAATCAAGAGAGTTGTGTCCATTCCCGTGATCCTTACCGGCGGAATCACCGAAATAGAGGCTGCCGAGAAATTCCTGGCCGAGAAGAAAGCAGACCTGATCGGCGTGGGAAGAGCCATTCTGCAAGACAGCAACTGGGCAAAGCGGGCTGTTGAAAGCCTTCGATCATAGCAAATATTGTTTATTGATGTCTCCGCTTCAAGAGTATTCAGCGGCAGGTCTTGCCAGTTTGACATCCTCCTATCCCGTTTACTGGTCGATATCTGCTTCGCAGATCCTTGTACTAATCCGCCCAATATTTAAATAATAGGGAGATGGTTATGATCAATGTAATTGCATCGATTTGTGTGAAGACGGGAGCGATTTCCGAGTATCTTGATATTCTTAAGGCCAATATATCGGCAGTTAGAAAAGAAAAGGGATGTGTCGAATATGTCCCCATGGTCGATATTGACGCAAAACTGCCGACGCAGGTTTTCGATGACAATGTTGTCACCATTCTTGAGAAGTGGGAGAGCCTGGAAGCACTCCATGCTCATCTCGCATCGCCTCATATGCTGGCTTTCAGGGAAAAGGTAAGGAACATAGTCGAGAATGTCGCTATCAAAGTTCTCCAGAAAGTAGATTCAATCACTGTCCACGGCGAAGAAAATTCATAGGGACGGGTCGTTACCGGTAGTTTTCATCGATTCGAAAGTTGTGCTATACTCAAATATATTTAAAATGACATTCACTGTTAATAGAGGAGGAAAACGTTATGAGAAAAGGGCTTTTGACAGCAGGTATCATCGTGGGAATGATTATGGCGCTCCCCGTGTTCGCCGCTGACGTAGTGGTCCAGATGAACCTCGTCAACGAGCAGGGTGTGGGCAAGAGTATCGGTACAGTCACGATCTCCGAAGGACCGAAGGGTCTCGTATTCACGCCCCAACTGACCGACCTGTCGCCGGGAGTGCACGGGTTCCATGTGCATCAGAACCCCGATTGTGCAGCAGGCGTGAAGGATGGGAAACCGACACCGGGACTTGCTGCAGGAGGGCATTATGACCCTGCCGCAAGCGGAAAACACGAGGGACCCACGGGCAAGGGACATCTGGGTGATCTTCCGGCGCTGACGGTTGGTGTTGACGGCAAGGCAACGACCGCGGTCGTTGCACCCAGGCTAAAGATGGCGGACATGAAGGGCCGCTCGCTCATGATCCATGCGGGTGGTGACAATTATGCAGATCAGCCGGCTCCACTTGGCGGCGGCGGAGCGAGGGTTGTCTGCGGTGTGATCAAGTAAAGGGCAACTCTCGTCCGGGTTTGCTGGTCAGTGCAGAGGAGTAATTAAGGTCAGGTCCCGCGATTTAATACGGGATCTGTCTTCTGAGATTTCTTCCTTGTCGCGCTCCGTCCACATCGAGTAACCCGGTGCAGTCTACCATGTAACTATCAGTTCATTTCTTTTTAAATGATAGAGGGATAAAGAAATGAGCTCGATACGCCCTCCCTGGTCAATGCGATAAGGCCACTGCTATGAAACTGCTCAATTTGATCATATCCTTGATAATCATCATCGCATCGGCACTTTTATGTCATCAAATCATTCTCAATTCAATTTCCAACCAAAAGAACAAGATCGATTATGCTGAACTCAATCACGTCAAATATGGTCTATTCAGTGTTGATGAATGGAAACGGCAAGTTACCGAAATTCTTTCCGAGGAGATCAATAAGCTGTATTTGTCCAAGGCGGATGAGCGGGAACTCAAAAAAAAGATCGAAGTTCTGTTGAATATACTTATTGACAAGGTCAACAAGAAGATCAAGGAACAGAACTCGGCTTCCTTGGGGGGGGCGATCAAACAAACCTTTATCGATATGTTCATCAGTCTGGAAGATATTAAAAAAGGCATTCCTGAATATGCGGATGCCATCATTCATGAGATGACGAAATCGAAAACAAAGAGTCAGATAAAGTCCATGCTGAACAAACAGCTTAAACAATATTTGGACCAGACCTTTGCTGAGCAGGATACATCTCAAATCAGCCGCATCCTTCTGAGGACTGATTCTAAGGATATTGAAAGTGCGAGGATCAAGCTCGATAAGGCAATTTCGGTCAAGCACGGCCTGATCGTTAAGGAGTCTGTCCTGCTGATCGTCCTGTCAGTTATCCTTTTTGGTTTGTCCGGTTTCTGCAAGAAACCCTTGGCCCCCTCCCGGTATATACTCCTCGTCCTGTCACTTATCATACTGCTGATAGCCGGCGTAACCACGCCCATGATAGATATGGATGCAAGAATCTCACAGATGAGTATTGCGTTGATGGGGCATCCCATCTATTTTGAGAACCAGGTATTATATTTCCAAAGCAAAAGTATTCTGGATGTATTTTGGATTATGATTACTCATAAGGATTTTCAGATGAAAATTGTCGGTGTCTTGCTGATTACCTTCAGTATTTTTTTCCCCCTGTTAAAAATAATCTCTTCACTGGGATATTATTATAATTATCACAATGCAAGGGAGAATCCGGTGATCAAGTTTTTTGTCTTAAAATCCGGGAAATGGTCCATGGCCGATGTCATGGTGGTTGCCATATTTATGGCCTATATCGGATTTAATGGGATTATTTCCAGCCAGTTCGGTCAATTAAAGTCAGCAGCCCAGGAAATCGTGATCATTAACGACAAATGGCACTTCCCTTCAGCCGGGATATTACGTGTTCCTGGCATACACCCTGTTGGCGTTATTGCTGTCAGAATTCCTAACCAGAAAACCTCAGGATATGAGTGAGGACCCATAGAGACTGGTCTTTATCGGCTGTTGAATAAACCTCGGATTACCTTTCGACGATTACCAGAACGAACAGAGAGCTGCATGAAATTGCGCGTGTTCCCGATATAAAAACATCTTTTGTTTTCACGCTCCGCCACGGAAATGAGAGCGCTATATTAGTATAAATAGTGCGGGGGCATCAAAAGGTCAAAATATAAGACAGGCTATCGGTGGTAGGAGATAGCGGTCATCCTGGGCTTCACTATGCGCCGGTCAGAGGCCCGTGAACGACGAAAGGCCATGGTGAAGTGCATGTCCAGACGCAGAAGATCCAGAGTTCCGTGACGAACGAAGGATCACTGTTTTCAGGCAATAACTGACGAAGATCGGCGGACCGGAGGCGAACGTTACCACGGTTGTCGAGAGGATCTCAGGAATATGATGATTGAACCCGGAGAAAAGCAGCCTGCTGCGAGCGGCGCCGCGACTGATGCAAATCCTGCGCGTGCTCGCCCGGCACAAGTTCCTGGGCGCCCTGCGCGGCAAGAGACATTGGCCGTCGCCGAAAGAGGTGCGGGAAACCTTCGAGGAACTGGGGCTGACCTTTCTCAAATTCGGACAAGTGCTCGCGATGCGGCGCGACCTGCTGCCGGACGCCTACATCGATGAGTTGGAGCTGCTGCACGACCAGTTGCCGGCGCTGGGCATTGACGCGGTGCGCGCGACGGTCGAAGCGCGAACTGGGCGCCCCGTTGACGGAGTTGTTCGCATCGTTCAGCGAAACGCCGCTGGCCGCCGCCACCATCGCCCAGGTGCATGAGGCGACAATGCAGGACGGGCGTCACGTGGCCGTGAAGGTGCAGCGGCCCGGCCTTGAAGCGATGATCGCCACGGATATCGCGGCACTGACCTACCTGGTGGCGCTGGGGGAAAGGCTCTTTCCGCGTCTGCGCGCGCTCGACCTCCCTGTCGTGGTGCAGCGAATTTGCCAACAGCCTGAACCGGGAAACCGATTTCAGTCACGAAGCGCGTTCCATAGTGCTCTTTCGCACCGCGCTGGCGGATGTCCCCGATCTCTGGATTCCGGATGTCGTGGCGGAGTGTTCGAGCGGAACCGTGCTCACGATGGAGTTTTCGGCCGGCGAACGGGTGGATCTCTACGCCAAGCTGCACCCGGAAGCGATGCCGAAGGCGATCGACACCCTGGTAAGGCTGATGCTGCAAACGATCTTCGAAGAAGGGTTGTTTCACGCCGACCCGCATCCCGGCAATGTGTTCGTTCTGCCCGACGGGCGGCTCTCTCTGCTCGATTTCGGGATGACGGGCGAGCTTGACGAGCCGATGCGCGAATCGCTGACACGCCTGCTCGAAGCGGTCGTCAAAGGCGATGCGCGGGCCGCCACCGAGGCCTATCTCGAAATGGCGATCGGCGAGCGAAAAAGTCAACCGTGCGGCGCTGCTGGTGGACATCAAGGCGGTGCTCTATGAAATCCACCGGAGCGACCTGGCGGAGGTTTCAATCGGGGATGCGTTTGATTCGCTGCTGCGCGCCGGAAGCCGGCACGGGGTCCACAATCCCGGCGAGTTTTTTCTCCTGACGCGCGCATTCGTCATCCTGGAATCGATGATACGCCAACTCGACCCGCACCATGACTACATGGAATCGTTTCGTGAAGAGATCTCACGACTGACCGCGCAGCACTTCTCACGGAGCGGATAAAGGAAAAGACCAGCAAGCTTGCGCGCGAACTGGAGCGCTTGATGAGCGATGCGCCCGGCGACACGCGCCGCGTCCTCCGGCGTATCGCCGAAGGCAATCTGGGCCGGCTGCAGGCCCCGGCCGTGGAGGCTCTGGGCGGATCGCATCAACCGCAACCTCAAGCGACTCACCGATGCCATCGCTGCCGCGGCGCTCCTGATCGGCGGCGCGATGCTGGTGTTCTGCTCCCCGGGATGCGGGATGGCATCATGTTGTTGGCGAAGTAATGGTTGCCGCCGGGAATTATCAGCACTCTCCTCGTCGGCATGGCTGCCTTCCACCGCGACCGTGGTCGCGATGGACGACGCTGAAGCAAAAGGTGTGATGCATGGGATGAATAAACTGACACCTGGGGGAAAACTGTATAAGAGAGGGCATAATGGCGGGGGGGAAAGGGTATTCACCCGCGTTGTCATGCTGACTCTTACGCAATGAGTTCCGCAATGCTTTTAGTGTCATAGTAGGGGTAAATATTGGGGTCTCATTTGAGCCTGCGATTTCATCAAATGATATTTTATCTCTCGCGATCTCGAACCTTACGATATAATAATGGCGGGGAAAATGGCAAGCGCGCCCCCTGCCGTTGAGCGCGCTTCGAGTGTACATTTATCATACTGCTTTCTGATGTTTCTCCATCGTCTCGATGTACGCAACCTTTCCTGCCTCGACGGCATTCTTCACCGCTGCGGTGCTATCCACATACAGCTCCTTGCCCTTCTCAATGGTCGCCGTGATCTTGTCGCCGGTGCTCGCGGCAATGTCATTGAGGTCCTTCCTCATCTCCCTGCCCGACTTCGGCGCCAGCAGGAGCGCGACACCGGCTCCCACGAGGCCGCCTGCAAGGAAGGGGATTATAAAGGACGTTCCTTTGTTAACTCCAAGTTCCTCTTTCATGATGAACCCTCCTTCTTTTTTTTAGACTTTTCACCAGGGTTGACACCCCGGTCGTTATACCGGCCTTCAGACCGGCGATATTCGCCCCGGCGGCAGGACCGAGGCCCTTTCCAACATATCCATACAGACCGCGTACGATTCTCTCCACGTTTGCTACCGTTCGGCTGATTTGCCTGATGTCCTCGGATACGGCGCTCACATTGCCGGTGATATTTTTCAGGTTTTCGAGCGTGTCCCTGAGCTCGAAAAGCGCGGCATTCAGGTTCCCCTCGGTTTTCTGAAGAAAATCTCCCATCCGTTCGCTTGTCCGTCTTAAGCTCAACATATACGAGATGTGAAAGCCCGTATACACGATGAATGTCGCAACGCCTATTGCCAGGATGATATCGGTCATAATCAACTCCCTTTATTACAAGTATAGCACAAGCGCTAATTTCCTCCTTTTGTATGCAGTAAAGACGTAATTCCCCGCCGCACGGCAGGTTGCTGAAACAGGCAATCGCGTCACTGAAGGATGCGGGCTGGGTAACAATGACATAGGGATAAGCACTTGTATTAACGACTATAGTTACATGCAGCGAAGAAGATTGTTTTATTCAAATGGTGCGCTCTTGTGGAGAATGCCGGGTGTCATAATAATGCATGCTCAAGTGAACTGTATGTCAACCTTTTTCCCCATGTGTATAGCAGCTAAAACATCCCATTTGCGTTGGCAGCTTTCTCGGGGATCTCCTGGGTAACGTCCCAGTGCTCAATGATCTTGCCGTTCCCGAGCTTGAAAATGTCGATAATAGCGCTACCCCGCGTACCCGGCTCCCGAACCGCGTGCACATGAAGGACTACATAGTCCCCGTCAGCGAATACCCGCTTGATCTCGCTGTGTGAGCCCGGATACTTTGTACGAAGGAACTGGATGAAATTCTTTAACCCCTCCGGGCCGTCGGCTGCCATTGGGTTATGCTGTGTGTAACGCGGGCCCATGTACTTGGAGGCTGCCTCGAAATCCTTCTGATTGATCGCTTTTTCGTAAAATTCCACCACGGTCTTTTTGTTCTGCTCCTCCCGCTTGTCGGCCCCGTGGACCGGATGGGTCATAAATACAAAGCCCAATGCCAATAAAACCGTCGCGATCCTGATCATATGGTTCTCCTCATAACGACTCGCGCATTTTGTTCCTTCACGGCTTTTCAAAGAAACAGCCGGGGTAATCTGCCCGGGCCGTCAAAGCCCTCCTTCTCAATGCCCCCGGCAGCACGACCTGTTTATATCTTCGCGCGCATCAGTTTAACCGAAACGTCGGATTTCTTCGCACCCTTGTCATACAGCGTCCATGTGTGGGCGATGCTGTCCTTACCGTCAACCGTGATTGTAAGCGCATGCATATGAGTTTCGTTCAGCGACGCAAGACCGGAATCCTTTTTCGACAGCACGAATTTCATCGTGGTCTCGCCGGGGTTCGTGAGCTCCATATGCGGCTGGTTCCCGAGGGAACAATAGTGGGTCATGGTCAGTTTCCCGCCACGGTCATGATAAACCGTGACCATCTCGTGGGGCTGTCCTGCGGCGAACCGTTCCAGGATGGCATTGCCGGCCGAGGTCAGTTCATAAGTGACCTTAAGCGATTCCATCCCTTTACCCATGTCAACGTTACCTTCCCAGACGCCGACCAACCCCTTCATCCTTTCAAAGTCGCCGGAGTGGGCAATTGGTGCGGGCATCATGTTTTCTGTAGATACGACGCCAAAAGGAACAAGCATCAATCCTGCAAGGATAACGAACACAAAAACCTGTATTCTTTTCATTTTTCTACCTCCTTTATTAAAATTATTTCTCCAATTGTCCGTTCCTATTGTAATAGTATACCACCAGGTTTCCTGTGACAAGGCGGGTATCATCATCTGACGGACAATCGTTTGACTGTAAATAGGCTCGCTCTGTTCAAGCGGTGATTTGAATATGAAATAGCCGTGAGTAGCACCTCTTGTCCTACATGTGTGATCGTGCACAGAGGACAATGGTGAAAAGGACAGTCTTGGCAGAGGGCCCCGGATGAATGGCCGGCCTTTTTTACGTTTCCTTTATACCTTCAGAGAGCACTTGTATTGAGGAAAAAATATTGAGCTATAATATAAATTAGGCGAGCTCAGTGCTCGGATGAGCATGCAAAAGCAGGCAGATCCTGCCAATTTCTTGCTGTGTGGAGATCAATATCAACCGGGAAAAGGAAGGCAGGGTTGCCGAGGCCTGGACAGAGGTGAGCTTCCGCGAACTTATGGTTCAGCTCACTGCAAAGCAGGCTAGGGCTACGGAAAGAAGGGTTGCACAAGGGGTGCGCTGCATAAGCACTAAGACGCAGGCATAGAAGAACGCGCCTGTGCGCTAATTCTTGAGAGCGGGCGCTGAAGTGAGCGCGCATGGAATTTTTCTGCAGGGAGGATGATTATGGATATCAAGGAAACCCATGACGTAATAATTGTCGGCGGGGGGCCGGCCGGGCTCGTCGCGGGCCTCTATTGCCAGCGGGCCGCACTGAAAACGGTCCTGTTTGAAAAAGGGTTGATCGGCGGTCAGATCGCCATATCAAAGGAAGTGGAGAACTATCCGGGTGTGGAAGGCATAACAGGATTCGATCTAGCCGAGAAGCTGCTCCATCATGCTCAGGCCTTCGGTCTGCGCATTCTTCAGGAGGAGGTCGCGGCTGTAAATGCCGGAGCCGATCTTCACTCGGTCCGGCTTGCCAACGGCGATCTGTTCCACTCCGTTGCCTTGATCCTTGGATCGGGCGGAACCATGCGAAAGCTCGGAATCCCCGGTGAAGCGGAATACCTCGGGAGCGGCGTTTCCTACTGTGCCACGTGCGACGGATTCTTCTTCAAAGACAAGACCGTTATTGTGGTCGGTGGCGGAGACACGGCCGTTGAGGAAGCGCTGTATCTGTCGAGACTGGCAAAAAAAGTCTATCTCGTTCACTGGAAGAAAACGCTCCGGGCAAGCAAGATACTCCAAAGCCGTCTTCTGAGCGAGCCGGGGATCGAAGTGATCTGGAACACGAACATTACGGAAATCAAAGGAGACGGGAGAACGGTTGAGGCCGTGTCCTTTGAAGATACGGTAACCGGAAAAAAGGGGATGATCCCGGCTGACGGCGTCTTCATTTTCATCGGCTACATCCCCAATAATCAATTGATCCCCCCTGAGGTACGGACGAACATGCAAGGCTTCGTCATTACCGATGAGAAGTGCGAGACGAGCGTTCCAGGCATCTTCGCTGTCGGGGACTTACGACAAAAGTTTGCCAACCAGATCGTGATTGCGGCCGCCGATGGGGCCATAGCAGCACTGGGTGCGGCGCGTTACGTGGAGGAGAGGAAAGCTTTGGTACAGGTTTCTGATCTAGCGCAATAGGCTTCGAGAAAGTTCCATCAGAGAAAGAAAGGGGCATATCCATGTCATACTATTTCAGCAAGACAGTGCAGACAACCTTCGACGATGCTGTCAGCCGGGTGATCGAGGAACTGAAAAAAGAAGGGTTCGGTATCCTGACGGACATCGACGTTAAAGACACGTTGAAAAAAAAACTGGACATCGATTTTCGGAGATATCGCATTTTAGGGGCATGTAACCCGAATTTCGCGTACCAGGCGCTCCAGGCGGAAGACAAGATCGGTACCCTGCTGCCTTGCAGCGTGATCGTCCAGGAAATTGAGGGCGTGGGCGCCGAGGTCGCAGCAATCGACCCCATGGCCTCAATGCAGGCCGTAAAAAACCCCAAACTCGAATCTATCGCCGCACAGGTGCGTTCAAAGCTCAAAGCAGCGATTGATAGGGTGTAATCTGAAAACTACAAGGGGGTGGGTACTATACCGCTAAACATTGGGGAACCATTCGTTCCTTACGATGACCGCGGAGACGGTTGTTCCGACCGTCACCATACTATCTTCCGCTTCGGATAACTTCCTGATAGTTACTTTGATTTTTCCATCCAAATGGCCAAGAACAAAAAAGATCGACAACATTCGTCATGGATTAGGACCAACGATTATCTGCACAAAGTCATCCGGTCTGATCCATTTCGCGAACGCATCCCGGAGCTGCTCGGCCGTGATGGCAAGGTAGTTCTCCGCGGCACGGACAGGTTCATTGAGCGGCAAGTCCTCCACGGAAAGAGAGAGCAGCTCTTCGGCGATATCATCTATGTTCGCTTCAGCGAGAGGAAGTTTTCGCGCCAGAAGCGCCTTCGTCCTATTGAGCTCCTCGTGCGAAATCGGCGTTGTCTGCATCATGTGCAGGTTGCGCACCACCAGTGACCGTGCCTTCGCAACATTGGAAGGGTCACAGGCATAGAATACCTCAAAGGTCGAACGGGTCTTACCCGCTTCAAGTAAAGACTCGACCGTGTAAACCAGTCCGGCATCTTCGCGCAGATCGCGGTACAAGCGGGTAGCGTAAAACGCACCGGATAGTACATGATTGCCGAGCTGGAGTTTGTAATAGTCGGGATGGGAGCGTGTCACTCCGATCGTTTCAGCAAGCGTGACCTGGTCCTGGAGACTGCTCGCATTCGGAACAATGGACACTGACGGTTTGTTGAGCGGCACCGGAGGAAGGTCCGTTGCCGGTCTTGGACCCATGGACTTCCAGTTACCGAAATATTTATCGACCACGGCCCGGGCTTGATCGGGTGATACCCTGCCGATGATCACCATGGTGGTCATGTCCGGACGGAATACCTTTGCGTAGTAGGACCTGACATCCTGGGGCGAAAGCGAAGACACACTCCGGGGCGTTGCATCGCGAAGCACGGGGTCGTTTCCGGGATAGAGCGCTTCACGGAGCACACGGGTCGATAGATAGTCAGGGCTCTGGAGCTGGCCCCGGAGAGCACCGGTCATTTCCCGCTGAACAACGGCAAATGCAGGTTCAGGCAGGGCCGGTCGCAGCAGGTTCTGCGCGAGGAGTTCCATTCCCCGTTCGAAATGATCCGATGGGACCTTCAGTGAGAAGTTCAAGCCAGCCGTAATATCCGCTGCGATATCATCCTGGGCTTTCTGAAACGCGAGCCGGTCCAAAGACGTGGTGCCATATGAGAAGAGGCTTCCCAGCATATCCGACACGCCTTCTTTTCCCTCTGGTTCTTCCAGGTCGTCGTTGTTCTTTACTTTTCCGATCACCGTGACCGCCTGGCTTATGTTTTCAGGCTGGACTATCAAACGGATCCCGTTCGCAAGATCAGTAACAAAAGGTCTTACATTAGACACGGTGGGCTCCTGCACCACGGCCACTTTTCTTGCCCATAGAGGGAGCTCAACAGGCTTCATCTTTTTTGGCTCGAAAGACTCCTTGCCTCCAAAACCTTTCGATGCAACGGGCTTTCCCGAGGGATGCGGGGTGAGCACCGCCGTGATCGCGCTATCGCAATTCAAATATTCCCGTGCTACGCGGTTCACATCCTCGACAGAGACCTTTTTGACCGAATTGAGGTAGTCATCAGGCGAGGTTCTCCCCTCAACTGCCACTGCCTGGGACCAGGCGGCCGCGAGTCCTGCAATGGAGTTTTTCTCATACTCCATATCAGCGATCTCATGACGCTTTGCAGCCTCCACCATTTCTGCGGACACACCATTCTTCACGTATCCTTCTATGACGCTCTTGATGGTCGTAATGAGAGCATTCCCGTTTGCTCCCTGGGGGAAAGCAGCCATGGCATGTACGTATGAAGCCTTTGGCAGTGCACCGCCGTCGAAGGAAGTGGACAGGGCCTTTCCCGTCGGGACGAGCGCGTACAGCTCACTCCGCTTGCTGTCCAGCACATCGGCCAAAATCGATCCCGCAGCGAAATCCGGACTTTCGAATCCGGGAAAACGAAAGGCCACGACTGCCAGGCCATTAGACTGGTTTGCATCAAGCTTGATGGCCGCGGGCCTCATGGGATGGAGATTGATGGCGGCTCGTGCCGGGATGGGACGTTTCGGGATGGGTTCAAATAACTCTTTTATTGTTGCAAGCGTCTTGTGCGGGTCTATATCCCCGACAATGATGAGGATAGCATTGTTAGGAGCATACCAGCTCGTATAGAACTGCTTCAGCATGGCGCCCGTTGTCTTCTCGAACGAGGGACGTGTACCGAGGGCGTCATTGGCATATGAGGTGCCAGCAAACATCTCGCCAAGAAGTTGTTTAGATAAGATATACTCGGGGTTCGATATGTCCTGTGCGACCTCTTGCTCAATGGCACCGCGCTCCTGCACCCAGAGGTCCTCTGTGTCGAGGACATCACGCATGCGCACTGCCTCAACCTGCAAAGCCACGTCGAGAACGTCCTTGGGCACGGTGATAATATACTGGGTCACTGTCTGCTGGGTATTGGCATTGAAGTCACCGCCCATAAGGGCCATGATATTGGCAAGCTGCTCTGCCGAGAGTCCCGGGCTTCCACGGAACATCATGTGTTCCTGTGCGTGAGCCATTCCTGGGAAGCCATCGGGCGCCTCGTTCGATCCCACGAGATAGTTCAATTCCACTGCAACCACAGGTGCGAGGTTATTTTGTACAATCACGACCCGCAGTCCGTTCGTGAGGGTAGCATGGAGAACGCCTTGTTCCAGAGCCGGCTGTGCGAAGCTTGATCCGACCCCGGACAGGATGAGGAAAAGGACAATGAAACGTTTAATACGGCTTCCCATGTACGTAACCTTCTGCAACGTCAATTCATGATTGCGCCGGTGAACTTCGCGGGCTGGGGACGAACGAGTCTGTTGAAAAGTCTTTTTGTGGTTCGACAGGCTCTTCGGAACGAATAAATGTGAATAATATCAATATCTGCCCTCTTCGCCCTGAGCCTGCTGGAGGGTGAACAGAGGGTTTTTCAACAGCCGGTATATGTCGGACTTCGAAAGACTGCGCAACTAACGATTGCCGGGTCCACGGTTGATCCTATTGTCACCAGATTTTTCTTCCTGGCGTATTTTTTGATATATGTCAGTATTTTTCCATCCTTCAGTGAGTAATTGATTATCAGGACATCGGGAGTGCCGAATTCTGTTGGAACATAGAGGGGCCTGACCTCATACCCGACGGTTCCGTTGCTGTCATCCGGTATTCTGGTTAACTGTGTCTGCGAAACTCTGTGGCTGCTGCACCGCACGAAGGCATCCGCCTTCTCGATCGCCTGCTGGGCGGGAACCTCATTTTCCACGGAATATGATGTGTTGATATCGTAGATCTGGAGGGGATACCTGCTGTTCTTGTCAACGAGAATTGCGACATTGTCGATCTGGTCGGGATAGTGGCATCCGTAGAGCAGTAGGGTGTAGGTCCCGGTGATCAGCTTTGGATCGGCTGATGTGGTGTTTAGTTGTGTACCGAGCATACAGGATTGCAAAGATATTGTCATCAGCAGCAGTGTTGCTAATCCGACTATGTTATTCAAACGTTTCATGTGTTTGTCCCTCCTGATTTAAGCGGTGTAAACTGGCCCACTCGCATCGTGATCCCATTTGCTCTTATATTATACATCTGATATGACGGGAGGAAAAGGACAATGAAACGTTTAATGCCGATTCCCATATACATAACCTTCTGCAACGTCAATTCATGATGGCGCCGGAGAACTTCAGGCTGGGGACGAACGAGTCTGTTGAAAGGTCTTTTTGTGGTCCGACAGGCTCTCCGTGAACAAATAAATCGAATAATGTCAATACCCGCTCTATTCGCCCTGAGCCTGCCGGATGAACGGAGGGTTTTTCAACAGCCGGTATACTGTTGGATTTTAAACAACCGCGCAACTAATGACTCCCCCCGGGTCCCTGGCTGCTCATACCGTCGCCAGATTTATCTTCCGCCTCACGTGTTTTCTTGATATATGTCCGTATTTTTCCATCCTTCAGCGAATAATTGATTATCAGGACATCGGGAGTACCGAATTCTGGTTGAACATAGAGGGGCCTGACCTCATACCCGACGGTTCCGTTGCTGTCATCCGGTATTCTGGTTAACTGTGTCTGCGAAACTCTGTGGCTGCTGCACCGTACGAAGGCATCCGCCTTTGCGATCGCCTGCTGGGCAGGAACCTCATTTTCCACGGAATATGATGTGTCGATATCGTAGATCTCAAGGGGATACCTGCTGTTCTTGTCAACGAGAATTGCGACATTGTCGATCTGGTCGGGATAGTGGCATCCATAGAGTAGTAGGGTGTAGGTCCCGGTGATGAGCTTTGGATCGGCTGATGTGGTGATTAGTTGTGTGCCGAGCATGCAGGATGGCAGCGATATGGTCATCATCAGCAGGGTTGCTAATCCGACTATGTTATTCAACCGTTTCATGTGCTTGTCCCTCCTGATTAAGGCGATGTAAGCTGCCCACTCGCATCGTGATCCCATTTGCTCTTAATTATACATCTGATATGACGATAAAGGTTCAGGAAGGCTGGATTATTTTGATTCCCAAAAAAAAAGGATTTTTTAGAAATGAATGCAATTAGATGCTTATAAAGGGAAAGTGATTTAATCCGGAAATTCGGCATTATTGGTACTTTGGTTTTATTTAAGAACCTGTGTTTGGAATAGTGTCTACGGATTCTTCATCCTACTGTGCGTGGCCATCGGACCGGGGCTGATCGTAAACGTGGCGCTGAAGGATCACTGGGGCAGGCCCCGGCCCCGTCAGATCATCGAATTCGGCGGGAAGTTCACGTATGTACAGCCGCTCGTTCCATCCGCGGCGCGCAGCAAATCGTTCCCCTGCGGCCACTGTTCAGTGGGATATCTTTATGCCGTTGGCTGGTGGGTGTGGCGCAGACGCCATCCACGCTGGGCCGTGATCTCGCTGGTTGTTGGTCTGACGCTCGGCACACCTTTCTCGGCCTCGGCCGCATGGCGACCGGCGCTCATTTTCTGTCTGATGCGGTCTGGTAAGCATTGATCGCTTTAAGCATTGCCCATATTCTCTATTACTACGTGCTCAGGATTCCCGCCCACGAGGATTCCCGGGCAACCCTATACCCGCTGCTTGAGCAGAGTCCCCGGCTGAAAGCTGCGGCGGTCGCAGGCATGGTGCTGTTCGGCGCGGGCATCATTGGCGGCGGTATGCTCGCCAATCCGAGCGACAGGGACCTGAATACCCGCATCCGACTCGCTGATTTACCTGCGCGCCCGTTCATGATCGAGATCTATGCGGACACGCTGGACATCGATCTCAGGCCGATCGGCGGACCGGCAAGCGAGATCGAATGTACGGGTGCCGTTCACGGTTTTGGCCTGCCGACCAACACGATCACCGCGGCCTGGACGTTCGTTGAACAGCCCCGCCCTACGTTGCAGTACCGTGTTTTGCAAAAGGGCCTGTTCACCGATATAGACGGCACTGCTCATTTGCTTATCCCGGTTCAACACCTGGAGCGGATCATGGTGCGCGTCAAACGCGGAGACATCAGCGTGGTCAACGCCATAGACGGGGATATAGCTGCGGACCATCTCCCGCAGCTGGACCTGGCGACCGGTGACGGCCGGGTCCAACAATGGTAGCAGATGAAACACGGGGAGCTTTTAGATATACGTAAGGAATGCTGGTTCTCGGCTTATTTTTACTTGTCCATTGTTTATGGACAACAATAGATTTATATTACCTGTTGAGGGAAGGGTTCATCTACGAAAGTAATATACGTGAAGGGGACCTCAAGGGCCTAGAAGAATGAACGTCGTTCTTAGTACAAGGCTTGAGGAATTGCTTGATTGTATTTACTATAGGGTATTGAATTCCCCGGCTTAACTGCACGAAAAAAAGTATGCAGAGCCGCTTTTAAAAATAGGTGGATAAAAGCGGTATAATAATTTATTATATCCAAGTTATTTTCCGCTTGTTTCAGCTCCAATAACAATGCGAATATCGAGGAGAACGTGCCACGGCAGTTGTTCCGGCGGCTCTGTTCAGACGACAACGTGAAATTGAGTATTTTTTCTCGACTAATGATTGGCAATCTTGCCCTCCTGACACTTGCGACGGGGGTAGCAATATATGTCATTGTACAACTCTACATGGTAAAGCAGGTCAGCCATTCCATACTGCTTGATAATTACCTGGTTGACCTCCAGAAGGAACTTTCCGATGCATTACTGTCGGAAACCCGGTACGAAAAAAAGTTCGTGATTATGAAGGACCGTTCTCTCCGGGAAAGTTTTCTCAAATCCTCGGGATATTTTGAGCAGCAGCTCGATGAGGCGAGCAGTGTTGCCATTTCCACCGACGCGAAGGACATTTTGGCCAGGGTAAAGAACCACCACAACCAATATCAAAAATTATGTGAGCTGGAGACCAGGTACCTGATAGCAGGTCAGAGCTATCCTCAGGAACAGTTTGACAAGGCAAAGGAGAGTGTGGCGAATGCCGTTTTCGCAGAATTGACCAAACTGAGATCTTTGGGCGAGGGTAATATTGTTGGTAAAATAAAGAAATTAGGCGCCGTCGGATCGGACGCGGTCTCCTTTGCCATGCTCTTAACTGCAATATCTCTTGCGCTCGGAATCATCCTTTCGGTATTAATTACGAGGAGTATTACGCTGCCCCTTTCCAAGATGCGGGATAAAACGGCGGAAATCGCCCGCGGGCTGTTCGAGGCGAACTTGAATCTTCCCTCTCCGCCGGAGATCAACGCACTGGCCCAGGCCTTCAACAGCATGTGCACGAAACTACAAGAAGTAGACAGGATAAAATCCGACTTTTTCTCGCTCATGTCTCATGAACTGCGCACACCTCTCACTTCCATCAAGGAAGGTACGAACCTGTTCCTGGAAGGGAAGGGTGGGGAGGTCACGGAAAGGCAGAAAAGACTGTTGACCATTGTTTCCGAGGAGAGTAACCGGCTCATCCAACTCGTCAATTCTTTGCTCGATCTGTCAAAGCTGGAGGCGGGGATCGCGGCATTTCAATTTCTCAAAGCCGATCTAGCTCCCTTGATAACGAGAGTTATCCGCGAAATCGAGCCCCTGGCGGAGGCGAAGGGAATCCGGATCAAGAGGGACATTCAAGAGGCGCCGCGCGTTTCAATGGATACGGAAAGGATCCTTCAGGTATTGCGAAATCTCTTAGGAAATGCTATAAAATTCACGCCGCAAGGAGGCGTTATAGAGATATCCCTCCAAGCCAAGGATGGCGTCGTCGAGGTATCCGTGACCGACACAGGACCGGGAATACCGGAGGAACAGATGGCAATTATTTTTGATAAGTTTCGTCAGGCAGTCCATGAAGGCTCCCGGAAGATACAGGGCACCGGCTTAGGTCTGGCGATCGTCAAGCAAATTATTCAGTCTCATGGAGGTCGCGTATGGGTGGAAAGCGCGGTTGGGCGTGGAAGTACATTCAGATTTACCTTGCCAGCCTGATTGCAAGTGCTGTTTTTGGCTGCGAATCATCAGGAGCACTGGTTACGAGCTCCGCATCGTCATCGTCCGATGCACCGGTGACCGTGACCAGGCCGGAGAGGCGTTTTTATCTGCAGCTCGTTCAATCGCTCATGCGCCAGGGGGATTTCGATGGCGCGTTGAAAGAAAGCCAGTCAACGCTTGCGCGTTCTCCGAAGGATCCCCCCGGCGATGAGGCGCTTTTTTATATGGGGCTCATCTACGCGCATCATGGAAATCCGAAAAAAGATTATCAGAAAGCGCACAGTCCTCTTTATGCGAGTCATAAAAGAGTTTCCGCAGAGCCCGCGTGCCGAAGAGTCAAATATATGGATCGGTGTCCTTGACTCGATCGAGAAAGCAAAGCAAGTAGACATCCAGATCGAAGAAAAAAAGAAAGAACTCACCAACAAGTAGGAGTACGCATGCCTTCAGGAAAGCTGCTGATCGTAGACGATGACCGGAACCTCCTGGAATTGATCAAGATGAGGCTCGAGTCATTGGACTATGAGGTAAGGGCGACCCAGGATGAAGAGGAAGCAAAAAAGGCGGTGATGGAACAGGTATTTGACCTTGCGGTCATAGACCTTCAGCTTCTTCATCAGGACGGGATATCGCTCATGGAAGAACTGCGCCTCAAGAGTCCCGAACTGCCCGTCATTATCCTTACAGCCCACGGGAGCATTGAGAGCGCTGTTGAGGCGATAAAACGGGGGGCGTACACATACCTTACGAAACCATTCGACGCCCGGGAACTGACCCTGCATATAGCCCGGGCCCTGGAGAACAGAAGGCTTACCTCGGAGATCGACAGGCTGAGAGAGCTGCTGTCGGAAAAGTATGACTTTAAAAACATCATAGCAAAAAGTGCAAAGATGCGGATGGTGCTGGAGTCCGTATCACGGATAGCGAACACAGACTCTACGGTTTACATTCATGGAGAGAGCGGCACCGGCAAGGAGTCCATTGCTCAAGCCATCCATCTCGCAAGCGGGAGAAAGGACAATGCCTTTGTGGCCGTAAATTGTGCGGCCATTCCGGAGACCCTCCTTGAGAGCGTGCTGTTCGGCCACGTCAAGGGTGCGTTTACCGGCGCTATCAAGAGCTCAAAAGGTCTTTTTGCGCAGGCTCACGAAGGGACCATATTTCTTGATGAAATAGGAGACGTACCGCTCCCGATTCAGGCCAAGCTTCTCCGGGTCCTTCAGGAACGCCAATTTCATCCCGTGGGCAGCGAGCAGCAGCTTGAGGTCGATGTACGGATCATCGTTGCCACCAATAAAAACCTGGAGGATCTGGTCAAGCAGGGTTTGTTTCGCGAAGATCTCTTCTATCGGATTCATGTTATTCCCATTGAATTGCCTCCCTTGCGGGAACGGAGAGAGGACATACCCTTGCTGGTGGAACACTTCATAAAAAAATTGAGTGAGAAGATGAACAAAAAGGTAAAGGGCTTGACGCCTGTGGCCGTGCAGAAACTGATGCTCCATGATTGGCCCGGAAATGTCCGAGAGCTGGAGAATACCATCGAGTATGCCGTTGCCATGACCACGCAGGACATGATAACAGAGGAACTCATTCTCCCGACAAAATCCATCGAACCTGAAGACATGGTCAAACCCCTGAAAAATGCCAGGGACGCATTCGAAAAAACCTATCTCATCCACCTTCTCGAAGTAACGAGGGGAAATGTTTCGATTGCGGCAAAAATGGCGGGTAAATATCGGGCTGATTTTTATATGCTTCTGAAAAAACATAATCTCGACCCGGCCGCTTTCAAGGATCAGAAGCAATAAAAATTTCCTGCTGCGGAGAGGCAAGCAGGATGGTCATGATCAGTCCGAGGTCTTCGCAAGGTTCCCTTCGCCGGAACTGAATTGCTCGATAACTGTCAGGTTGGCCAAACCATTCGCTGACAATTCCTCGATATATCGCTGCCGGATGGGCTCTTCCAGGGCCTGACGGTCGCTGTCGCTCATCGCGTTGAGGCGTTCATTTCCTCCCGCGATCTGTGCAGCGTCCCTCACGGATAACCGGGCGATCAGTTCGTCCCAGAACAGATGGTCTCCAAACTCGTCAAGCAACACATGGGCCAGCGCGCTCTTTTCAAAATCATTGGTCGGGATATATTTGTGCACACTCTCATTATAGCTGATCAGTCGATCAAGACCCTCGCCTTGTGCGAGAAGAGCATAGAGCTTCTGGATGAGCGCGCGGTGTCCCTCGGTGCGTTTGTCCTCTCCTCTCCGATGCCCGGATATTACCACATCGGCAATATGCAGAATATCGAGAAGATCATGGCCTTCTTTCACTGAAATCTCTATTTTCATGGCTTCTCCCTCGCTCTCATTCATGCCGCCTTGACCGTTACTTCCTCTCGCGCCGCGGTGCCCTGTTGCAGCCTTTTCTCAGACTGCCTGCAAAACCCAGCATATGGAATTTATTTGCCGTGACTGAATCCTCCTTCTTTGCTGTTATTAGTATAGCTCCAAAAAATCAAAACTGGGCACATTTCCCTGCACAAACTCCGCCCTGTTTCTTGCCAATGATATGATGCAGTGATAAAATTCTAAGTGAGAGGTTTTTTCCAAGGAGGTGAAATGCCATGAAAGAAGCCTTGCTGGTGATCGACATGCTGAACGACTTCGTGCGCGAGGGCGCTCCGCTCGAGGTCCCTGATACGAGATCCATCATCCCGGTCATCAAACAGGAGATAGACATGGCCCACGCAGCCGGCAATCCGGTGATCTACGTTTGTGATAGCCATGCTGCCGACGACAAGGAGTTCTCGAAGTTCGGCTGGCCGGCCCATGCCGTTCATGAAACCGGAGGCGGCCTCGCAGGTTCGCGCGGCCGTGATGCAACAGGTGAGCGCTTGAGCTGTAAATGGAGATATATTCGCGCTGGTGCGGAGGAGGAGGTGTAGAATGTTTGTCAAAGATTATGAATGGTACTTTAAGCACCTGATGGAGCACCTCAATATGAAGGAGTCCGATCTTATGATCGTGGAAAGCGTGGCTGGATGGTGCAGGGAGCACGGGATCAGGGAGAAGGACGAACAGAAACCGGTGAAGCTCGTGTCGGCAAACGGGACCGGAAGGCGTATGCTGATCGCCAACATGATCCCTGACAAGGTGATCGAAGAGAGGATCAACGGTCGTCCGGATCCGGAGTCAGCTCAAAAACCTCGGGAGCGACCGGACGGAAAAATTGAATTCGCCCACGAGAAAGATCGCCTATCTCTTTTTGAAGGAGTATGCTTCAGCCATGCCCGAACTTGCACATGATGATATTGCCGCGGACGAATGGATCTTCGAACAGATGGAGCGTATCGGCGTGTTCCAACCGTAATGCCGCCTGGATGCGGACTGTAAATCTCCCGCAAAGCGTATATCGTTCTCGTCGTCATCGCATTTCAACCGCGACATGCTGCCGGAGTACGGTGCGAGCGATCATACTTTCCCGATTCTTATTATTTCCCCACTTTTCCCTGTTTGACGCAATGCGAGGATCCGGCACCCGGGCGTTTTCTGCTTAAATAGGATGAATATGGTATAATATAAGTAATCGAAGAGGACCGGAGGGAAGCGCACTGAAACATACGTTGTGGGCGGCGGGAAAAAGGAATCGTCCGCGGCGGCGCTTGGAAAGTCCCTGGACGGGCCTGCGGAAGGGGAGGTGAAGAGAGATGAAACAATTCAACTGCAAAGATTTAGGGCATAATTGCAAAGAGGTCCTGACAGCACAGACCGAAGAGAAACTTGTAGAATTGGCTTCGATCCATTTGCGCGACGAGCACGGGGTCACATCGATGACGCCGGAAACTGTGGCGAAGATGAAAAACAGCTTTATCAATCGTGCCACTTCGGATGCGGCGTCTGTCGTCGACCGCATCTTTGAGAAGTATAACTGCGACCGAGAACCGGAATGCACATGGAGGTACATAACAGAGGCTGAAATGGTTCTGGGCGGCGATCAGGAGCGCGAACATGCGTATGGGGGAAAGATCATTAAACAAAGCGTAACGCTTCCAGCATCGGCGGACAGACTGTTCGAAATGTACCTGGACCCGGTAATCCACGGCATTATCACAGGAGAACCAGTAAAAATCAGCCCCACGGTGGGCTCGGAATTCCGGGCTTTTGACGGAATGCTCTACGGAAGGACCATAGCCGTGGTACCGAAGAAATATATTGTCCAGCTCTGGCGCGGCAACAATTGGAAACCGGAAGACCGGGATTCGATACTCGTGCTTGCGTTCGTGCCGGATGGCAGGAACGGGAAGATCGAATTGACCCAGCTGGATGTGCCAGAATACGATTTCGATAATGTGAACAAGGGTTGGCTGGATTCCTATTGGAAACCCTGGAGGGCCTATCTGGAAAAGGAACTGAAGAAGCCGGAAAAACGCGCGGCGTGATCGCTTTGAATGTTCGTTCCGGATGAAGCCTGATGTTCCAGTAGTGTTTTAGGAGGTGATTGGTATGACCAAGACGAGAACGGTTACCATGCACGGAAAGCCGCTAACCTTGGGAGGACGGGAATTGTCTCTCGGGACGGTTGCCCCTGATTTTACGGTATTGGACCAGGAATCGAATGAAGTGCGGCTTTCAGAGTTTAAGAACAAGATCAAGGTGATAAGCGTCACGCCGTCTTTGGATACGACGGTATGTGATCTTCAATTACGGCGGTTCAACAACGAGGCTTCGCAGTTGCCCGCGGATGTGGTCGTCATGAACATCAGCATGGATTTGCCTTTTGCAATAGCGCGTTTCTGCGGGACGGCAGGGATCGACAGGGCGAAGGCATTATCTGACCACCGTGACGCTTTCTTTGGCAACGCCTTCGGGGTGCTGATCAAAGAGCTCAGACTTCTGGCGAGAGCGGTCTTTATCCTGGATCGGGACAACAAGGTACGTTATATCGAGATTGTTCCGGAACTGTCGAATCATCCGGATTATGATAAGGCACTGCAGTCGCTCAGAACCCTGATGGACACGGCCAAGGCAGCGTGATATGAGAAGATCGGAAAAATCTTTCGTTGAACAGGGAAGGGCAACGCCCGGCGGTTCCCTGCCGCCGGAGCGGCTTCCCGGGGAGGGTGCGGCGCCGGCTCCATACCGGCACCAATCCTCCGGCGTTCGACGGACGAGAAGCTGATAAACATGACAGACGAGAAAAGACCTTCAGAAGGTGTTTTTTTTAAACAGCGAGTGTTAGAGGGCGGGTAGTTTGAAGTGGAGTGGCGGTCAGCATGAGTGACCAGATGAGGACATTATGAAAAACCCACGGGAAACCGGAATTTCAAGCATAACAGGGAAGATGCTTACTATAAGGCATGCAAACGAATCCGAACGGATCGATGTAGCCGATATCCTGAAGAAGCGGGCGAAAGAGACCCTGGATCTGTCGAAGGACGACATCGTGATCGCATCCCAGGGAGATCTACTCCTTGGCTTTGCTGTACTGAAGAAAGACGCCAGGGGGAGGGGCGGATGTCTCAGTCTCTCTGACGGCAGGCTGCACCGCGGAATAGGTCGTGCAATGTTGCGTCATTTATTCGATTATTCCGCGGCTAATAATGTTTCCGCAGACCTCGTCGCTGCCCGGCATCTTCTCGACATGGGCTTTAAACGGGAGAGGCGATCCGCAAGGAATAAAGCGGGCAGTGTCCTGCGCAATGACTGCGGGGGACGCAGAAAAGGTTCCTCTTTTATCGTTGCACGTGCATCAAACTGACAGGATTTGACATCCTGTCTTTCATGAGTGGTTTCAGCAGCAGCACAGGGCGATCCCGAGCGGAGGGAGGAAAGAGTTGATGCTGTTACATTCCGAAGAAGGAGGTGTATTATGGGAAGGGTACTAGATATAAAATACTCAACAGCTAAGTCGTTCTGCGATGAAGTCTATACAGAACTGGCGGCCATGAGAATGAAAATTCTCATGATGAGCGATGATCTTTCGATGGCCTACGGTGATGATTCACAGCCGAACCATATGTTCAAGCGGCACCTGGGGGAGCTTGCCGATCAGATCGAATGGAAGCTCCAGATTCTTTCGCATGCCTGTCCCTATGACTGGAAAGGATCGAAAGAAGAAGTTGAGAGCACCGTATCCGTTAATCAGACAGAAGCTGGCGTGGGTCCTGATTTTTCAGGCGGATACGTCGGCGGCTGATTGTACGGCAGGTTGTTCTCCAATTCCGTTGAATACCAATCAACGTTCGACTGAGGTAAAGCAAACTGATGACAGTACAAAAAAGAGGAGAAGTGGATCACTTCTCCTCTGATTATTTTACCCATCTTTCTTTGTTCTGAGTTATTTCATCGAATGCAAAGCCAGCCGGTTTCCCTCGTATCTTCAAAGTGAGCTATGAACCCGTACTCGCCGATGCTCTTTTTTGGAAGCAGCGTCTTTCCGCCATTGGCACTTATCCTTCGCAATGTTTCCTCGATATCCTCGACGCTGAAATAAACGATCGTTCCTGCATGTGATGGTTCATAGGTCTCTCCCTTGATAAGCATTCCGGCTGCTCCCGGTGCGTTCTCGGCCATGGGGAAAAAGGCCATATTGAACGCATCCATATCCTCCAGCGTCAGTTCCGTGTCAAACACCTTCTCATAAAATCTTCTGGCTTTTCCGACGTCTCGGACCGGGATCTCAAACCAGCTTATAGGATTTGTTTTAATCGCAACAGTAGCCATAGTTACCTCCTTTGCTAAATCCCAATTACACATTGTTCCTTATTTAATTATACCACTGAAATAAATTATATGAATAAACACAACGGTGTCACCTTTTTACCCTCTTGCAACCTTGGTATCCGATAGTGCATTATGAGGACCTGCTAAGTTCGGGAAGACCATAAATAACCGAAGGTTGACGTCTGTGTTATCCGGTGCTATCATTAATATAGAGGATAATATTCATCCTTTATTATCCTGCTCGTGAAACAAACTAAAGGAGGCAACACATATGATTACCATATTGGGAGCAACAGGGAACGTCGGCGGCAAGATCGCCGATCTCCTTATCAAGAAGGGTGAACCGGTGCGCCTCGTCGCGCGTTCAGCTAACCGGCTCCAGCAATTGGCGGGCAATCGCGCAGTGGCCTTTGCAGGCGATGCCAATAACACCGAGTTTCTGCTGAAGGTGTTCAAGGATGTTGACGCCGTCTTCACTTTGATTCCACCCAATCCAAACGCTGCCGATTTCATGCGATATGCGGATAAAATCGGCGAGAGCATCGCCCTCGCTCTGGAGATTGCGAAGGTGAAGCATGTTGTGAATCTCTCGAGTACCGGCGCCGAACTGCCCGAAGGAACGGGGCCTATCAAAGGACTGCATAACATGGAGGAACGCCTGAACAAAATAAAGGGGCTCAATGTCCTGCACCTTCGACCTTCTTTCTTTATGGAGAACCTGCTTTGGAGCATCGACTTGATCAAGTCCAAAGGCATCAACGGCAATGCAATTCGTGGCGATCTCAAGATTCCCATGATCGCAACCAGGGACATTGCAGCCTATGCGGCAGACCGTCTTGTGAAACGGGACTTTTGGGGCGCAACGGTCCAAGACCTCCCGGGTCCCCGGGATATCAGCTTGATCGAGGCAACTGAGATCATCGGCGGAAAGATCGACAGGCCCGGTCTGTCCTACTTGATGTTCCCTTACGATGAAGCCGAGAAGGGCATGGTGGCCATGGGGCTCTCACCCGACATGAGCCGTCAATATACCGAGATGAACAGAGCCTTCAACGAGGGCCGGATCAAGCTTGAAACGCGCACGAAGCAAAGCAGTACAACGACCTCATTCGAGGCATTTTGCGATGAGGTGTTTGTGCCGTTGTACACGCAAAAAAAGGCAGCATGACGTCCGGCTAAAGTGCAGGGCAGGGGAGACCATACGGTCGATGGCAGAAAGCGGCTCTCGCTCAGAAGGCCTGACCGTACGGGGTTCCCTCATTATTAATCAGCAGGTAATTCGACAGCAGAAGGATGAAAGAATAAACAGATGAGAAAGGTATTGATGTTCAATCTGGTTTATCTACGAACCGATAAAGTAATGTTCATGTGGGGAGTAGTTGCAAAGATGGAGGCGTAACATGGCAACAGCAATAAAAGATAAGAAGGATTTAATCATCACCCGGGTTTTCGATGCGCCGCGTGGACTCATATGGAAGGCATGGACCGAGCCAGAGCGCGTCAAGAAGTGGTGGGGACCAAAAGTCTTTACCGCGCCGGTCATCAAGATCGATCTCCGTGTTGGCGGTAAGTATTTCTATTGTATGCGTGATCCCGACAGAAAGGACTATTGGAGCACGGGGGTTTATCGCGAGATCGTTCCGATGCAGCGGATCGTCTACACCGATAATTTTGCCGATGAGAAAGGCAATAGAGTCCCGGCTTCGTACTACGGAATGTCCGGCGACTGGCCGTCAGAATTACTGGTGACGGTAACATTCGAGGATGTTGGCGGCAAGACAAGAATGACGCTTCAGCATGCCGGCTTGCCGGCAGGGCAAATGAGTGATCTAGTCCGCGCTGGCTGGAACGAATCTTTCGACAAGTTTTCAAATAGCATTGTACCTATTGATCGGACAAAAATACTTGCAGAACCGGGAAAGCAAGAGGTCATCATCACGAGAGAATTTGATGCACCGCGTCAGCTCGTGTTCAAGGCATACTCCGATCCGAGTCTTATACCGCAGTGGTGGGGACCGAGGCGGTTTACGACCGTGATTGATAAGATGGAAGTGAAGGCGGGTGGTCTGTGGCGATTTGTCCAGCGGAGCACCGCGGGCAATGAGTACGCATTTCATGGCGTGTATCACGAGATAATTCCGCCCGAACGCGTTATCAACACATTTGAATTCGAAGGCATGCCCGGGCATATATCGCTTGACACACTGACATTAGAAGAGACGGGCGGCAAGACGAAGTTAACGGTTCGATCCGTGTTCCAAACGGTTGAGGACCGCGACGGGATGATCAAATCGGGAATGGAGGAAGGAGTGCTCGAGATGATGGACCGCCTTGCCGAACTGCTGGAGAAATTGATTACTGAAAAAATAGCAGCCTGATGCGCGATTTTCACAAGGGGATTCTCTTAGTCGTGTATGAGGAAAGGACTTTGAGTCCGGCTGACACGCATGAGGGGTTTTTTGTCGAAAAGAATTGACCTGCAAGGAGGAGAAAGAAATGCAAAAAATTACTCCGTTTTTGTGGTTCAATGATAAGGCCGAAGAGGCAATGAAATTCTATACATCGATATTCAAAAACTCAAAGATCAAAACTGTCACCCGATACGGAGATGCGGGACCGGGGCCGAAGGGATCAGTCATGACAGCGAGTTTCCTTCTCGAAGGCCAGGAGTTCGTAGCCCTGAACGGCGGACCCCAATTCACTTTTTCGCCTGCCATATCATTCGTTGTGAACTGCCGAACGCAGTCTGAAGTGGACCGGCTGTGGGAGAAGCTTTCCGCGGGCGGTGAAAAACTACCATGCGGCTGGCTGAAGGATAAATACGGGGTTTCATGGCAGGTCGTGCCCACCATTTTGGTCAAGTTGCTGAATGATCGTGATCCGGTAAAAGCGAACCGTGTGATGCAGGCGATGCTTCAAATGAAGAAGATCGATATAGCGGCACTCAAAGAGGCATATGGCAGCAAGTAGATCAGGCAGAGCGAAGCGAAGCCTGACACGGATCATCGTCAACTCAATGATCATTCTCTTCCCAAGTATGTTGCTTCCCGTACCCGGAGCTCGTTTTCCTGGCACAACTCGACACTTGTCCGCGATGTCGAAAAAGAAGTGATAGAACTCAAGCAGCGCTTCGCTCGGGAGGTCCAGGTCCATGGCAGCTGCGGTCTCGCTCAAACATTGATCCAGAAAGATCTCATTGATGAGTATCGGATCCTGACGTTTCCGGTGATTCTCGGGACCGGGAAGCGGCTCTTCGGCACCGGTGCGGTACCGCGCACCTTGAAGTTGGTGCAATCAAGCACAACCAGTACAGGCGTTATTATCAGTATCTACCGTCCGGCAGGCAGTCTGAAGACCGGTTCTTTTGCGCTTGAATGACAGTACGACTCTCCAGAAAGGAGACTGCGATGAAGAAACTGACCGTATTCAACCTGGTGACGTTGGATGGATACTTTGTGGGCCAGGGCGGTGACATCTCCTGGCATAACGTGGATGAGGAATTCCAGGAACTGGCAAAGGAGGCTTCAAATTCGGGAAATGCGCTTCTGTTCGGCCGTGTCACCTACGAGCTCATGGCCGGCTACTGGCCGACCCCCGAAGCGATCAAGAACGACCCTATCGTTGCACGGGGTATGAATAGCGCGACGAAGATCGTCTTTTCCCGGACCCTGAACAAGGTCGACTGGAACAATACGAGGCTGGTGAAGAACGACATGCTGTCGGAAATACGGAAGTTGAAACAGGAGTCAGGAAAGGACCTTACCGTACTCGGAAGCGGCAGCATCGTTTCGCAATTGGCGCAGGAGCGTTTGATCGATGAATACCAGATCCTGCTGAATCCGATCGTCATCGGCAAGGGAAAGACCATGTTCGAAGGAGTGAAAGACCGCTTCTCTCTGAAGCTGACAAAAACGCGGGTGTTCGGCAACGGGAATGTACTGCTGAACTATGCGCTGGCAAGGTGATGGCGGATTTATCATGACGGACTGCGCTCAGACTCGCAAAGATTCAGCAGTTCAATTCCTGAAGCTCGTTGTGGCAGGTCGCGTCGATGAGGCGTACCGGAAGCATGTGGACCTGCGAGGCAAACACCACAATCCATTCTTTCCCGCGGGCTTTCCTGCTCTGCAAAAAGCAATGATCGAGAATCACGTCCAGTTTCCGAACAAGAAACTCTCGGTAAAAAATGTGGCCTGCGATGGCGAGCTGGTGGCCGTGCACTCCCATATCGTGCTGCGTCCGGGTGAAAAGGCATTGCGTCCGTGCACTTATTCCGCTTTGAGGGTGATCGCATTGTCGAGATGTGGGATATTGGACAGCCCGTGCCGGCCGATTCGCCGAATACAGATGGGACGTTTTAGTGACTTATAAGGCAAACCTTCAATAAGGGAAATAATTTTTTTGTGCTAAGACGCCAAGCTCTCTGTGTGAGTTGAGTCGAACGCTCTCGCAAGGAAATGAAGTCATTGGTTTTTAACCAAACCTTAAGATTTCTTTGCGCCCTTTGCGGCTTTGCGAGAGACGCCTTTTTGTATCTGATTTTTTGTTCGGGCTTGTCCGGGTTAGGTTTAATAAATAATGGTATAATTTCTTGCGGAGGTGCTTATGAAACACCTTGAAAAGTATGCGGACTATGCTTATGCCTTGATGCGCATCATGGCGGGAGCCATGTTCTCGTTCCACGGCTTCCAAAAGATCCTGGGAATTCTTTCCGATTTCCAACCGCCGGTGGGGTCACAGCTGTGGTTCGGTGGGATGATCGAACTGATTTGCGGTCTGCTGGTGCTGGTAGGTTTTCAGACCCGCTGGGCTGCTTTCCTGGCAAGCGGTGAGATGGCCGTGGCTTATTTTCAGTTCCACTGGAAGTTCCAAATGGGACCGGCGTTCTTTCCAACGGTGAACAAAGGTGAGCTGGCCGTTCTCTATTGCTTTGTTTTCCTCTTCATTGCCTCTCGAGGCGGGGTCAAATGGAGCGTGGACAAAACGGGTTAGTACACGATAAGGATATCTCATGAAACCGGTTGTAACGTTGTTTCTTCTTTTTCTCTCTGTCCGTCTCAACCCTCGGTTGTCACAAGGAGACAGAGCAGGATAAGGTCAAGAAGGTCATTACCCGATATTCAAAAGGCGGCTGAAGATAAGAATGCCAAAAAGATCATCAATAACCTCTCGAAGACCTACAGTGATCCGCAGGGATATAATTACGAAACGATCAAGGAGCTCCTGCTGGGCTATTTCTACCAGCACCCCAAGATATCCGCTTATATCACCAATCTCGAAGATTTCCGTTCCAGACACATTCGCCAAGGTGGTTTTCCAGGCCGTCCTGACCGGAGGCAGCAAGACAGCGTCCGCGGCAGACCTTATCCCCGAGTCGCTCGGCATCTATGCCTTCGTCGTAGAGATGAAGAAAGAACCGGACGGCTGGAAGGTCACCTCGGCCACATGGGTACGGGTGGGGGAAGGTGAGGGTAAGGGAGACAGGTGAGCCGGATCAAAAACTTTTGACTTTATACACCTCTTATGTTATAAAGAAAACCTATATAGAATACGATCACATCCAGGCGAAGGGAATCCCGTTTAAATCGGGAGCGGACCCGCCGCTGTAATCCCGGCCTTGCTGAAAGCGAGGCCTTTATCTCTGTCTGAAATGCCACTGGCCCATCCGGGTTGGGAAGGTGGACAGAGGTGGGAGAGCCAGAAGACCTGTCTGGGTGTCCTCGCACAGTCTTCGGCGTTAAGATAATGTGTGGGTTAATAGCACTTATTAATCCCCGGTCTTGAAAGAAGACCGGGGATTTTTTTCATCTCAACCATGAAGTCAGAAAGAAGGTATGAAGAGATATTTCATCATTATCAGTGCACTCCTTATTAGCCTGTCCCATTCGGCCTTTGCCGGTGGATCGACTGCTACGCCGCAGCGCATCATCTCGCTCGCGCCGAGCACGACGGAAATCCTATTCGCGCTGGGGCTCGGCGATAATATCGTAGGCGTCACGACCTTCTGCGACTATCCCGAGGAGGCTAAGACGAAGCCAAAGATCGGCGGTATGTCCAATCCATCGCTCGAAGCAGTTGTATCGCTCAAGCCCGACATCGTTGTGGTGACTACGGACGGAAATCCGAAGGAGTTCGAGGAGCGTCTTAGTCTCACTCAAGATCAAGACCTTCGTTTTTACGGCACGGAGGCTCAGCGGAACTTCCGCAGGGGATCAGGGAATTGGGCGCGGTGCTCGGGGCGAATCAAGAGGCCGTGAAGCTAGCTGTCGGGATAGAGAAGGCGATCGAGATGCATGGGAGAGAGGCCAGGAACAAGGGGCCGGGGACAAGGGTCAGGGGTCCGGGACTTCAAAAAAAGTCTTGTTCATCGTCTGGCCTGAGCCCTTGATCGTTGCCGGGCCCGGCACTGCCATGGATGATGCAATCGCGCTTCTTGGCTACGAGAACATCGCCCATGGCGCGGCGACGGCTTATCCAAAGTATTCCATCGAAGAGGTCATGCGGCGGGCGCCGGACGTGCTGTTCATCGGAAAGGCCATCGGGGATGGACATGAGGGAGGTTTCGCAGGGATTCTTGAAGAGACTCTCACGGTGCCTGCGGTCAGGAACGGCAAGGTTTGTTACGTGAGTGACAATTTATACCGGCTCGGTCCCCGGGTCGTCAGGGGTATTGAGGAGCTGGCCGAATGTCTCAAATGAGGATATCCATACTGTTTTTGTTGCTTTGTTCATTTTCTGCTGCTCGCTTTTTCTCGGGCCGCAGATCATCACTCCCGGACCATTGAGCCGATACGGAACAGGAGATACTGTTCTCTATCAGGCTGCCGCGCGTTCTCGTGGCGATGCTCATGGGTATGGCTCTGGGCGCGTCGGGCGCTGTGCTGCAGGGCATCCTGAGGAATCCGCTCGCTGATCCCTACATTCTCGGCATCTCAAGCGGCGCGTCGCTTACTGCCGCTCTCGGCATCATCGGCGGCATGTCCTTTCTCGGCAGCTTCACCGTGCCGGTCCTTGCTTTTGTCGGCGCCTTGGTCACCGGCGGCATCGTCGGCATGATGGGATGGAAGCGGGGAGGACTCTGGCCCGAGCGGCTGCTGCTCGCGGGTGTTGGCTTGAGCTTTCTTTTTTCAGCGCTTCTTATGCTGATGATGAGCATCTCAACCGACGAGGGACTGCGGCGGGCCATGCTCTGGATCTTCGGAGACCTGTCCATGTCCGAGTGGTCCACGGATACCCTAGGGGCTTGTCTTTGTCGTGGTCGGGATCGTCTTGTCCGCAACGAGGGCAAGGGCCTTGAATGCGCTCATCCTTGGTGATGAATTCGCCCACAGCCTCGGGTTCTGCTCCTCAGCGTGAACGGTTCATCCTCTTTGTGTCCGTCGGGCTCATGACCGCGGCGTCGGTGTCGCTCGGCGGCATGATCGGATTCATCGGCCTGCTGATACCGCATATCATGCGGTTCTTCATGGGATCGGACAGCAGGATGTTGATCCCGGCTTCAGCGCTCGGTGGCGGGTCGCTTCTGTGCATCGCGGACCTGGTCAGCCGGTCTGTTCTGCCGCCGATGGAGCTTCCGGCAGGTGTGGTCACGGCGATTATCGGCGCGCCCTATTTTCTTTATCTGCTTGAGGAAAAAAGATGTCCTCGGCATCTAAACCATATATATCCTTGAGCTTGAGAGCGTCCGCTATTCCTACGAAAAGGACAGCCCATTCATTCATGACCTCTCGTTCTCGATTCCGGAGGGCGGCTTCATCGGGCTTCTGGGCGCCAACGGATCGGGCAAGTCGACGATCCTGAAACTTGCCTGCGGCATCCTGAAACCTTCATCAGGAAGGATCAAGCTCTGGGGCAGGGACCTCCTTGCGCAGAACAGCAGGGACCGCGCAAAACTGATCAGCTATCTGCCGCAGACGCTCGATATCAGCGTGCCGTTCACGGTCAAGGAACTGGTGAGCATGGGGCTCTATCCCTACGACATCCCGCCCGCCCTGAGCGTTGACGAGGCACTGGACATGGTCGGTCTCAGAGACAAGGCGGACGCGCGCCTCACGGACCTGAGCGGCGGCGAGCGGCGCAGGACCTTCATCTGCCATGACGCTGGTGCAGGGTGCGGGGCTCCTGCTGCTCGATGAGCCGCTCGCGAACCTTGATATCAAATATCAGATCGAGTTGGTGAAGCTCCTGAAAAACCTCCGGGAGTTACGGAACATCGCGGTGGTCATGGCACTTCACGATATCAACATGGCGCTCCAGTTCGAGAATGTGATACTGATCAAGGACGGGAAGCATCATCGGCTCCGGCAGGCCCGATGAGGTACTGACGCCGACGTATGCTGAAACAGGCCTTTGATGTGGACGTCGAAGTAAGACGGTCTGCTTCCCAGGGGATCTATATAAGCTACGATAATAATTTTGCAGAAAGGAGGAGCTAACGGAATTAACATCAACAGCACAGATGGTCGGGTACCAGAAGCATAAGCAGGAATTATACCCGGGAATGAAGAAGCGGAAGGGGGTGCGATTCCCCTGCTGTCACGCAACTGTGATGGAAACGAAAGCCTGTTTTGCCACTGTCCCGTGCATCGGGATGGGAAGGCGGGCGAGTAGGATGTCCTAAGCCAGGAGACCTCTCATTCCCATAACCTCGAATAAAGGAGCAGGGAGAATGAAGATTTATAGTGCAGCTGTAATGCTTTTTATCGCGATCACATCGAGCCTCGCGGTTGCTCAGGAAAGGACGACGAAACTGAATGAAGTGATCGTCACCGCAACAAAAACGGAAAAGGACCCGAATGACGTTACCCAGCCGGTATCGGTCATCTCCGGTGAAGAGATACGGAAGAGCGGTGCCACCAATGTGGCAACAGCGATCCAGAATGCGACCAGCGTCTATATCGATAGTTTGCGGTACGCCCGGTTCTGTTCAGTCGGTCAGCATCAGAGGCGCCACTTCGGCCCAGGTCCTGGTTCTTGTCGATGGCATACGGATGAATTCTCCGCGGGACGGCGGTTTTGATCTGTCGATCATCCCTGTTTCCGTCGAAGACATCGACCGCATCGAGGTTCTCCGAGGCCCCGGCTCGGCACTGTACGGATCGGATGCCATGGGCGGTGTTATCAATATCATAACGAAAAAGCCGACAGCAACCCAGAACACGATCAAGACAACGGCGGGAAGCAACAGGTATGGCGATATCTTCCTTGGAAATTCGGGACGGAATGATCAAGTCTACTATTCAATGTCAGGAAACTATGTAACATCGGACGGCTATCGTGAAAACAGTGATCTTGACCAATGGGTCTACGGCGGCAAGCTCGGCTATGATATGTCCAAGACTTCCTCTGTTGAATTTTCGGCAAATTTTCTCAATAATGAAGTCGGGTCACCCGGCTCGACGATCTTTGGACTCACGCCTCATGCCCGGCAGAAGGACGATAATTCTGTTCTTGCCGCGCTTTTTAAAACGGATATCTCCACGTCACTCAATCTTAAGCTGTCATGGTACAGTAAGCGTGACACCCTCTCATTCAAGGACCCGGATACATCGATATGATAACGCTTCACCGGCCCGACAGATAACCGATACAAGACTGATAGTGACGGTGGAGAGGCGCAATTGTCGTGGCTCATCGCCGACTGGAATCAACTGACCATGGGTTACGACACGCGAAGGGACAGACTCGACAGTTCAGATGCGCAGAACGGTTCTGCAAACCATTCCGAATCGCTCTACGCCTATTACCTGCAGGACGAGATCAGCATAGGGGAGCCGCTCATTATCGTCATCGGCAGCAGGGAGGATCACCATTCAGTATTCGGCAAGAAGTCCAGTCCCAAGGCAAGCGCCCGGTATTATATCAAGAGCACGGGAACCATTATTCGCGCTTCGTATGGGAAAAGCTTCCGGGCGCCCACCTTTAATGATCTCTATTTCAATACAACCTGGGCCGTGGGGAACCCGAACCTCAAGCCGGAATCCGCGGTGGAATATGAGGGTGGCATCGAACAGAAGCTGGGGAATGATGCTGTTTTGAAGTTCGCGGCGTTTGATCGAAAGGTGAAGGATCTGATCCAGTGGGATTGGTCGGTGATTCCTAATCAGGTGTACAACATCGGCAGGGCCCGCATCCGGGGCTATGAGGCTGAAGCGGGTTATGATCTTGCAAACGCGCTTTTTGCATCGATCAATTACACGTATACAAACCCGGTCGACGAGACAACAGGGGCAAAACTATATACCATTCCCGAGTCGGTGATCAAAGGGATCCTGACATACTATCCCGAAAAGTCTGTCTACGTGACCCTTCAGGGCAGGGCCGTCCATAACTATGCGGTTCCCGGCGGATCCGCGCGGCGGTATGAAGTGATGGATATCAAGACCGCTGATAAGATCTGGAAGACCGGTGAATTTTTTGTTTCGATCACCAATGTCTTCAAACGGAATTATGAGGTGGTGCCGGGCTACCCCATGCCGCCGCGGGAGGTCTTCACCGGGATATCGTACCAGTTCTGAGCAATGAGGGTTTTTCGCAGAGTTGCGCTATCCATCTTATATTCTCTGCGGGATCGTGGTATTATTTATTTGACTGCTGATATAACCTGTTGTTGGTGATAATACCATGAAGACCGTTCCCACTAGGACATTCAGACGCTCTCTCTATCTATCATTTGCATTGCATCTCATGATCTTTGGCAGCACGATCGCCATAGCACGCTACTCAGGCGGCACGATTACATCTCTTGCACGAGTAATCCAGGTATCCCTCGTATCTTCCAGTCCTGGATCTCGTCGGGAGTCCGGCATTTCCCCCCGGCCTCAGCCACGAAGTTATCAGGCGCCTTCTCAGGCGACCGATCTGCCCGTTGAACAACGGCATGAGGTCACGGAGGAAATCCCTGCTGATTCCGGAACCTCTTCTTTGACACCAGCGAAAGCGAACGGGGCCATGGAAGCTATCCGGGGCGACAATCCAGGTGGGCCCGTGATGGCCTCGACGGGCATGGGGAATGGCACTGATCCAGGATTTGGTCTCATAGCTCCTGAACAGTGGTCTTTGATCGTATCTGCCATAGAGCGGACGAAAAGCTATCCGCGACTTGCGAGAGAGCGGGGAACAGAGGGTGTGGTCCGTCTCCGGTTCAGACTGCGCCCTGAAGGTTCCATCGAAAAAATAGAGATCATAGAAAGTTCGGGCTCCACTATTCTGGACAGCGCCTCCATTCGCGCCGTATATCTCGCTGCGCCGATGCCGTACGTGCAGGGATGGATTGAAGTGCCCATAGCATATGTACTAAAATGAGCCGGATGCCGGAAAACAGAGCGGGAAATAAGACACCATGAAGCAAAAAATGATCAGGTGCCCGATATGTAAAAAAGAAACGCCTTGGGACGGGAATGAATACAGGCCGTTCTGCTCCGAGCGATGCAGACTGATCGACCTGGGGAAATGGGCCTCGGACGAGTATCGTATCGCCGGCGAAAAGAAAGAAATACCCGACGCTGACCAGGAGGAAAAAAATCTTACAGAAGAGTAGATTATTTATTAAAAATATACTACAATAGGAAACAAGAATTCGAAGCCCGAAACACTGAAATATTTTGTATTATCATGTTCTTGATCACTCGGTAGTGTTTAGGATTTCGATAGTAAGTTTTCGGATTTGTTATACATCAGGAGGCTGCGCGGGATGGAAGTCCGGTGTAAAAAATGCAACAAGCTTTTCCGTGTCTCGGATGATAAGATCACCGGAACAGGGATCAAGTTCCCGTGTACGCGCTGTGGCGAATACGTCAGGATCACACGCGAGGACTTTGAGCATTACACGCTTTCCCGCAGTGCTGAAGCCGTTCCCGACCTATTCGAACCGAAACCCAAACCAGCCGAGGCGCCTTTGTGGCCGGAAGCAGCGACTGCCCCTTCGGAGCATGAATCGCCGACTCTTAACCTTGCCGCGCAAGCCACGCGTGAGAATGTTTCGGAAGAAAAGCCCCCTTTGTTTGTCGAACCGGATCATCTTACTCCGGCATCTGCAGCGAAGACCGAATCGTTCGTTGAACGTAAGCCCGAGTCCCTCACGAGGCGAAACCGAAAGACGAACCTCTTGCTGAACCGCAGCCAGAGCAGAGGCCTGAGCCAAGCAGAGCCAGAGCCAGAGCCGTCACCTCCTGTCCAGCCGGCAGTGCCGAAGAAAGAATACACTCGTCCCGCTGCTCCGCCGATTTCGCCTGTAGCGGAACGAATAGTAATAGAACCCATTCATCCTTCGAAACGTTCCCCTTCCGGATTTATGGTTCTGCTTGTTACGCTGATCATAGCCGGCCTGGTGGCTTGCGGTATTTATTTCTATCTTCAGTCTTCCCCGGCTTCTCCTCAAAAGGCGAAAGAAGCGGTTCCTGAGATGACCTCGATCGAGGGGCTGCAAATTGTAAACCCTTCCGGATCCATGGAGGCGAATGGTGATCTGCTTATCTCCGGCGTCATCGAGAACGCAACCGTAAAGGAGAAGACGTCCTGGTATGTGCTGGCCGTGGTGAATGATGCCCAGGGCTCTGAACTCACAAAAATCAGGATCTTGAACGGCAAGCAGATCTATACCCGGCGGGATTACGACATCCTTGCCGCGCGTGGCGTGAATGTGCAGGAATTGAAAACGAAGAGTCTTCAGGAAAAAGGCGTTGTCATCCCGCCGATGGGGAGCGTTAAATTCGAGGTCCGTTATTTGCAGCCAGCCCCCGGTATCGCGAGTTTTCATACGCAGGTGCTTCCCGTTGATCCCGTTCAATTGAACAAGGAAATTGCCGCGGAATTAAACTAGCAGGCCGGCGCCCGGAACCCCATTGTTCGCCGAATGGAATCCACTCGACCTTTCCGTTTATGCTGTTGACCTTTTCCCCCGCTGCGCTGTCCAGCTTTCGCAATCCAACCATGACATGAGATGGATGATCGGGTAGTCACATCCGGAAAAAAAACAGCTTGAAAAGTCACTCCGGTTCAGGTAATGTACTACCTCGTTTGCTGCTTTCGGGGTGGCCGCAATCCTGTTTGCGATGAAATTGGGTTTTTCCGCGAGCAACAATCCGCTGAAGTTCAGTGATAATAAATTATAGTATGGTCATAAAGGCCGGGAGGAGAACAGATGAGCAGTATAAACAAGAATTACCTCTTTACCTCGGAATCGGTAACCGAGGGTCATCCGGACAAAATAGCCGACCAGATTTCAGATGCGGTCCTTGATGCTTTGCTGACGCAGGACCCGATGAGCCGCGTGGCATGCGAAACGCTCCTGACCACGGGACTCGCCATGGTTGCCGGAGAGATCACCACAAAGGGATATGTGGAGATCCCGGATATCGTCCGGCAGACTATCAAGGATATCGGTTACACCCGGGCAAAGTACGGATTCGATTCCGAGACCTGCGCGGTCATCACCTCGGTCCACTCTCAGTCGCCTGATATCGCCATGGGCGTTGATACCGGCGGCGCCGGAGACCAGGGCCTCATGTTCGGCTATGCCTGCGACGAGACACCGGAACTGATGCCGATGACCATCATGCTCGCTCACAAGCTCACCCGCCGCCTTTCGGAAGTGAGAAAGAAAGAGATTCTTCCCTATCTGAGGCCGGACGGCAAGTCCCAGGTGACCATCGAATACCGGGAAGGCAAACCCTACCGGCTCCACACCATCGTTGTTTCGTCCCAGCACAGTCCCGATGTGACGCTCAAGCAGCTGCGCAAGGAGATCATCGAGAAGGTGATCCTGCCGGTGCTCCCGAAGAAACTTCTTGATGAGAAAACCATTATCTATCACATCAACCCCACAGGCAGGTTTGTGACCGGAGGACCCATGGGCGACACCGGGCTCACCGGCCGCAAGATCATCGTGGACACCTATGGCGGCGTGGGCAGCCACGGCGGCGGATGCTTCTCCGGCAAGGACCCGACGAAGGTCGACCGATCCGCATCATACATGGCGCGTTATGTTGCGAAGAACATCGTGGCAGCCGGCCTCTGCACCGAGGTTGAAGTACAGCTGGCCTATGCCATCGGCGTTCCCCATCCGGTCTCCATCCACGTGGACGATTTCGGAACCGGCAAGATCCATCATGACAAACTCGTCAAGATCATCAGAAAAAACTTCGACATGACGCCCAAGGGTATCGTGAAGACGCTGAACCTCAGGCGGCCCATTTATAAAAAGACGGCGGCATATGGACACTTCGGCAGGACCGAGCCTGAGTTCACCTGGGAGAAGACGGACAAGGCCGCAAAGCTCAAGAAGGAAGCGGGAGTGAAGTAATAGCTGATTGCACCCTGCACTCGCGCGTGCATAGCCTGTATTAGCGCATTGCACTCATAAACACTGGCCACAGGCTCGTAAACGCCGGGGCACAGGCGAAATTTGGATTGCCGATAGAATTCAAACATCAACCCACCCCGTCGAGGGGCGCTGCAGCAGTCACCGCAAGGTGGGTCTGTCAGGCTCGATGGGGTGACTCAACATGTAGCAACGGCGCCCATTCATTAACCTGAATGGAGAGCTTTATGTCTACTAAAGACTACGTCATCGCCGACATCAACCTGGCCCCGTGGGGCCGCAAAGAAATCGCCATCGCCGAAACTGAAATGCCCGGCCTGATGGCGATCCGTGAGGAGTTCGCCAAGACCCAGCCGCTGAAAGGCGCGCGCATTACCGGGTCGCTGCACATGACCATCCAGACCGCCGTGCTGATCGAGACGCTGAAGGCGCTCGGTGCGGAAGTCCGCTGGGCTTCATGCAACATCTTCTCGACCCAGGATCACGCTGCCGCTGCTATCGCTGCGGGTGGCACGCCGGTGTTCGCGGTCAAGGGCGAAACGCTGACCGAGTACTGGGACTATACCCACCGCATCTTCGAATGGGCGGATGGCGGTTTGACCAACATGATTCTGGACGACGGCGGCGATGCCACGCTGCTGCTGCACCTGGGCGCACGCGCTGAAAAAGACGCATCGGTGATCAGCAAGCCGACTTCCGAAGAAGAAACCATCTTGTTCGCTTCGATCAAGGCCAAGCTGGCAACCGACAAGACCTGGTATTCCAAGCGCCTCTCCGCCGTGAAGGGCGTGACCGAGGAAACCACCACCGGTGTGCACCGTTTGTACCAGATGCATGAACGCGGCGAACTGAAATTCCCCGGCATCAACGTAAACGACTCCGTCACAAAGTCCAAGTTCGACAACCTGTACGGCTGCCGCGAATCGCTGGTGGACGGCATCAAACGCGCCACCGATGTAATGATCGCGGGCAAGATCGCGCTGATCTGCGGTTACGGCGATGTGGGCAAGGGCTCTGCGCAGGCCATGCGCGCGCTGTCTGCGCAGGTTTGGGTGACCGAAGTTGACCCGATCTGCGCGCTGCAAGCCGCGATGGAAGGCTTCCGCGTGGTCACCATGGAATACGCCGCCGACAAGGCCGATATTTTCGTGACCTGCACTGGCAACTTCCACGTCATTACCCACGACCACATGGTGAAGATGAAGAACAACGCCATCGTGTGCAACATCGGCCACTTCGATAACGAAATCGATGTCGCCTCGCTGGAAAAATACCAGTGGGAAGAGATCAAGCCGCAGGTCGATCACATCATTTTCCCTGACGGCAAGCGCATCATCCTGCTGGCCAAGGGCCGTCTGGTCAACCTGGGTTGCGGCACCGGCCATCCGTCCTACGTGATGAGCTCTTCTTTCGCCAACCAGACCATCGCGCAGATCGAGCTGTGGACTGAAGCGCAGAAGGGCTCCAACAAGTATCCAATTGGTGTGTATACGCTGCCCAAGCACCTCGACGAAAAAGTCGCGCGTTTGCAACTGAAGACGCTAAACGCGCAACTGTCCGAGCTGACCGACCAGCAGGCCGCTTACATCAACGTGCCGAAGCAAGGCCCGTACAAGTCGGAGCACTACCGCTACTAAGCGGGCTGTTATCAAACTGAACGCTATGGGCGTGTTCTTCGACAAACTCACGCCCGAGCAGAAGCAGTACCTTGCATCGTGGGAAATGGGAACGTAGGCGGAGACAGTGGTCAGGAGTCACTAGCCAGAAGCCTGAATCAAAATGCAGGAGCCAGAGGTAGGGAAGCAGAGGTCAGAGTGTTTCGTATTCTGAATTCTGTCTCCTGACTTCTGGCTTCTTTATTTTCATACCATGAATAATTACCTCAAAATTATCGCCGCAATGCTGATCTGGAGCACCTGGGGTCTCATCATACGGTGGCTCGACCTTCCTGCCATTGTTGTTCTTTTCTACACATCTCTGATCGCAAGCTTCCTGGTGCCGGTAGTCCTGAAAATTCGGGGAGAACTCACTTTTGCAGGGGTCCGGGAGGCATGGTGGATCTTCGGTTTGCTCGCCGTCTCATCGATCACGAACAATATCTCGTATTTCTATTCGCTGGCGCATACCACGGTTTCGAACGCTGTTTTTACCCACTACACCGCACCGCTCCTGGTCGCAGTTCTTGCACCGCTCATGATCGCCGAACGGATCTTGAAAGTGACCCTCATTTCCCTCCCCATTGCCGCGCTTGGCATGGTCATGATCGTGCTGTCCGAAGGAGGTCTTCGGACAACCAGCGGGGACATGTCCGGGATCGCTGCCGGCATGGTATCGGGAATCGCTTATGCCTTTATCATTATTTTTTCTAGAAAACTGAGCCGGATGCTGCTGCATCACAAGGCGGTTGTGATTTTACTCTGGACCACGACACTGGTGACAGCGCCGTGGGCTTTGACCATGGACTATCATTTGCACTATCGCACGGCGGGCCTTTTATTGATAACCGGCGTGATGCATTCCACCCTTGCGCCTCTCCTCTATTATAATGCGCTCAAAAAAGTGATTGCCCAGCATGCCGCGATACTCGGTTACATGGAGCCGCTCTCCGCCATCCCGCTCGCTTATCTATTCCTGTCGGAAACTCCGACCGTCGTCGCGCTGTTCGGCGGCGTCCTCATTCTCTTCTCCGGGTATCTGGTGATCCACTCTCGCATGCAGGAGTAACCGGACCATAGTCTGGAATGTCGTTGTTATCGGAATCTGCTATTATATATAAATAGAAGAGAACGACTGCGCAGCCATCAGATATTCCGTTCTTGCAATCGAATGTATTCCAGCTATACTATAATAGTAACATTTGTTTCAATCCCAGAGACAAGGAGAAGGAGAGACCATGAGAAAAATGATTGTTCTGCTGGTCAGCGTACTTGCCATGTGCTGTGTCGGAGCCGTCGCATCTGCTGAAAAAGCGTCGAAAGATGCAGGAGCGACGGAGTTCAAGGAACATTGTGCGATATGCCACCCTGAGGGAGGCAACATCATCAACCCGAAGAAGACGTTGCACAAGGCGGACCGTGAGGCCAACAACATCAGGACCGAAGCTGATATCATCAAGATCATGAGAAAGCCCGGTCCGGGCATGACCACCTTCGATCAAAAGACCATTTCGGACGACGAAGCGAAGGACGTAGCAAAGTATATACTCAAGACCTTCAAATAGCTTCATGAAGCTATTTGTCATTGTCCTGTCAGGATACCTGTTTGCGCTGCTGGTTTCTCTTTGCGGTGCGGAGGAACTGCCTCTCTGGGAAGCGGGAGCGGGTTTTACCGGCCTGAGTATTCCGGATTACCAGGGTTCTAACGAACAGCATGGTTATGTGTTTCCGCTGCCCTATCTGGTCTATCACGGCGACATCCTGAGGTCGGACAGAAAGGGCATGTACGGTCTGCTGTACCATTCTCCGCACACGGAGTTCAACATCAGTTTTGATGGAGGAGTTCCGGTAAAAAGCGACAGGAATACGGCTCGCACAGGCATGCCTGATCTCGGCGCAATGATCCAGATAGGGCCGTCCCTGGAGATTTGCCTTGTTCAGGATTGCGATGCTGATCGGGCCGTACAATTCCGTTTTCCGGTGCGGGCGGCTATTGTTTTTGATTTTTCCCGGTTCATGGGAATTGGTTTTGTTGTCAATCCACAGCTCAATTTTGATTTCAGAAACGTCGGTCCTGGCGGAGGGTGGAATTTTGGTTTTGCGCTTGGCCCGCTTATTTCCACAGAACGATTCAATGACTATTACTATCAGGTCTCGCCGCAATATGCTATTCCTGGCATCCGTCCGGCGTATGATGCCCGGTCCGGCTACAGCGGCACACTGCTGGTCGTCGCGCTGAGCAAACGTTTTGACCATGTCTGGTTCGGTGCGTTCGCCCGCTACGATGAACTGACCGGCGCAGTATTCGAAAACAGTCCCTTAGTGAAGACCAGGCATTCTTTCACGGGGGGATTTGGATTTGCCTGGGTATTGGGGCAGTCAGAGACTTTGGTGCATGCATCTCAATAAAGATCATTATTCAATTTTCGCCGGGGAGAGGACGCCATATCCTTTTTGTTATAAGCTCGGGTCACGAAAAATATCGGTCATAGAATGAGGTTCGCGCTGAATTGACATGGTAATAAAGACTCATTCACCAGATCATACGTTGACACAGATGGGTCGTTTGTCGCGTTATTTGGCGACAGGCCCGGCGTTATAACAGGCTGTTGAAAAAGTCTTTTTGTGGTTCGACAAGCCCTGCGAAGCTACAGTTCGCACCCGGTTCCCGAAGGCACGGAGCGACAAGAGCATGCGCCGCATTCTCCGGAAGATCGCTCATGGTCAGGCGGAATGGCTCGGAGCGATACCTCAATGCCCGCTGATGTACTCTCTTTATTATTATTTCATTTTATAGATCCATAAAAAAAACTTGCAAAATGGAAATAATTCGTATACAGTTTTTAATAGTTACGCTTGGCTGTGATTTTTTTTATTTTTTTTACCAACAGTTTATTATTTCACCAGGCAGAAATATCAAATACCTTTTCGTTTTCGGAGGAACAACAAACATTTTCTTTTTCAGTTTTATAAGTTTCAAGAGGATGATGTTGACCTGCCTTTTATCTTTGAGCTTTCAAGTGCTATATCTTCTCTAGAGTGACTGCATATTTTTCTTTAAAAAGGAGGGTGTTATGGGGGTATCAAGACGTGATTTTCTAAAGATCTCCGGCAGTTCGCTGCTCCTGGGGACACTGAGTGCTAATGCAACCGCCGAGGAGAAAGAGCGGGAACTCAGGACCAAGGGCGCGAAGGAGACCACTACCATCTGTCCCTATTGTTCGGTGGGCTGCGGCATCGTTGTCCACACGAAGGACGGAAAGGTGGTGAACACCGAGGGCGATCCCGAGCATCCGATCAGCGAAGGTACGCTCTGCCCAAAAGGATCGTCGCTTTTCCAGCTTGCGAATAACCCGACACGGGCGTCGAAACCGCTGTATCGGGCGCCAAAGGCCGCGGCATGGAAAGAAGTGGAATGGGATTGGGCCCTCGACCAGATCGCGCGTAAGGTAAAGGAAACCCGCGACAGGACGTTAAAGGTGACCGCCAAATCCAAGGTAAAAGAAAAAAGAACCGATCTTGCCGTTAAGGAATCGGGCCTTCCTGTCGAGATCGAGGTTGACGTGGAAAGGGAGTTTACCGTCAACCGTACCGACGCGATCGCCCATATCGGGAGCGCGGCGCTGGACAACGAGGAATGCTACCTCCTCCAGAAGCTCGTGCGTTCCTGGGGCCTGGTGTATATCGAACACCAGGCTCGCATCTGACACTCGCCGACAGTAGCGGCTCTGGGAGAGTCGTTCGGTCGCGGTGCCATGACGAATCACTGGATTGACCTCAAGAACGCGGACGTGATCCTCGTGATGGGAGGCAATCCCGCATCAAATCATCCGGTGTCCATGAAGTGGATCATGCGGGCGAGGGACCGCGGTGCAAAGCTCCTTGTCGTCGATCCCCGCTTCACGCAGACGGCTGCAAAGGCGGATGTCTATGCACCTCTCCGGTCAGGCACGGACATCGCATTCCTGAACGGGATGATGAAGTATATCATCGACAACAAGCTTTACTTCCGTGATTATGTGCTCAACTACACCAACGCTTCTTATCTGGTGAATCCCGATTTTGGCCTTCCACACGATCTCGAAGGCGTATTCTCGGGCTATGTTGAGTCATCGGCCAAGTACGACAAGAAGACCTGGTCTTTCCAGATGGACGAGAACGGCCTGCCGAAAAAGGATCCGACGCTCTCGAATCCCCACTGTGTGTTTCAACTTCTCAAAAAGCACGTCTCCCGGTATACAGTCGAAAAGGTATCAGACGTCACCGGCACGCCCAAGGACAAGATACTCGAGGTTTACAGTATCTATGGTTCCACAGGCAAACCGAATCGCGCTGGAACCGAGTGCTATGCCATGGGCTGGACCCAGCACACCGTGGGCGTCCAGAACATCCGCGCCATGTGCATCATCCAGCTTCTCCTGGGCAACATAGGCATGGCCGGCGGTGGCATCAACGCCCTGCGCGGAGAGTCCAATGTTCAGGGTTCCACGGACTACGGACTCTTGTTCAACATCCTGCCCGGATATAATGCCACTCCTTCCGCGGCGCTCGTAGACCTCAAGTCTTATATCGAAAAATACACGCCCAAGACCAAGGAAGGCAAGAGCGTGAACTGGTGGTCCAACCGGGGCAAGTACATCACAAGCTACCTCAAGGCCATCTACGGCGATAAGGCGACGAAAGAGAACGACTTCGGCTATGCATGGCTGCCGAAACTCGACGAAGGCATGAAGGCCTCGTGGCTCCACCTCTTCTTCAACATGTACCAGGGGAAGTTTGAGGGCTTCTTCGCCTGGGGCCAGAATCCCGCATGCTCATCGCCCAATTCGACCAAGACACGGGAAGCGCTGACAAAACTCAAGTGGTTGGTGAACGTGAACCTCTGGGACAATGAAACGGCCTCGTTCTGGAAGGGCCCCGGCATGAAGCCCGAAGAGATCGATACCGAGGTATTCTTCCTTCCCTGCTGCTCTTCCGTCGAGAAAGAAGGCAGTATTTCGAACTCGAGCCGGCTTGCTCAGTGGCGGTACCAGGCCATTAAACCCATGGGGCAGTCCATGCCCGATGCAGAGATCATGAACGAACTCTACTTCCGGGTGAAGAAGCTCTACGAGAAGGAAGGCGGCAAGTTCTCAGCACCGATCCTGAACCTCACGTGGAACTACGGAGAGAGGGGCCCTGAGGGCAAGATCGAACACTTCGACATCCATAAAGTGGCCAAAGAGATCAATGGCTACTACCTCGATGACGTCTACGACAAAACAGCGACGCCGCCCAAGCTCATCGGTAAAAAAGGCGACCTCGTCACGAATTTTGTGAGCCTTCAGGCTGACGGCACCACATCATCGGGCAACTGGATCTACTGCGGCAGCTATACCCACGGTTGACGGCAAGGCTGTGAATATGATGGCGCGCCGCGGCAAGAAGGACCCGACAGGACTCGGCCTCTACCCCGAGTGGGCCTGGACATGGCCGGTGAACCGCCGGATCATTTACAATCGCGCATCCGTGGACCCGCAGGGCAGGCCCTGGGACCCAAAGCGAGCGGTCATAAAGTGGAATGCTACGAAGGAAGATCCCAAGACGAGAGCAAGCCCGGCGTTTGGGAGGGCGACGTGCCTGACGGGCCGGCGCCACCCCTGGCAACGGAAAAAGGCAAGCTGCCCTTTATTATGATGCCGAACGGCGTGGGCTACCTCTTCGGCCCGGGCCTGGCAGACGGGCCGTTCCCCGAGCACTATGAGCCGCTTGAATGTCCGCTCGAGGAAAACCCCATGCAGAAGAAGCAGCGCATCAATCCGACGCTGGCGAAGCTTCACAGGAGTTGTCGGCCTTTTTGCTCCTGCGATGTGCGGTTTCCTTTCGTAGCGACCACGTACCGGGTGACGGAACACTGGCAGACAGGCGTCATGACGCGCCATGCACCCTGGCTCCTCGAGATGCAGCCCCAGATGTTCGTGGAAATGAGCCAGGAACTCGCCAAAGAGAAAGGGTATCCGAACGGAGAAAAGGTGACGGTCTCCTCGGCCCGCGGCAAGCTCTGGGCCATTGCCGTGGTGACAACACGGTTTAAGCCGTTCAGGGTAGCAGGACCAAACGGTCCATCAGGTGGGCCTGCCATGGCACTTTGGATGGCAGTTTCCGGTGGACGGCAGCGGTGGCGACAGCGCAAACCTCCTGACGCCGTTTATCGGCGATGCGAACACAATGATCCCGGAATCCAAGGCCTTTATGGTCAATATCGCGAAGGCGGAAGGAGGGCGGCTATGACGACAAAATCTCTTGAAAAAGGCGTACTCGTAGACCTGACACGCTGCATCGGTTGCCGTGCCTGTCAGATCGCGTGCAAATCATGGAACGAGCGTTCCGTGAAAAAGACCTTTAACCACGGCGTGTTTACAAATCCCCCGGAGCTCAATTCCGAGTGCTTCACAAACATCAGATATAGCGAACAAGAAAAGGGAAATCAGCCAGTCTGGTCCTTCGTCAAGAACCAGTGCATGCACTGCAAGAACCCGGCATGCGTTTCGGCCTGTCCCGTGCGCGCCCTGCACAAAACGAACGCGGGTCCGATCGTCTATGATTTCGATCGCTGTATAGGTTGCCGCTATTGCATGCTCGCATGCCCTTTCGATATTCCGAAATATGAATGGGAAAAGGCCGTCCCCTGGGTGCGGAAATGCACATTCTGCTCCGAGCGTATCGCCAATGGAATGATCCCGGCCTGCATCAAGGTCTGCCCGACAACGACCATGTTCTACGGCGACTCCGAAGAGGTCATGGCCGAGGCCGAGAAGCGGCTCAAGGAGAACCCGGGCAAATACGTGAATCACATCTACGGCAAGGAAGAGGCCGGCGGGACGGCATGGATGTATATGTCGGCGGAGCCCTTCGAAACGTCTGGGCTTCAACATGAAGATCTCGAATGTCAAGTATCCTGACCTTACCTGGACGTATATTTCCAAGATCCCATCGGTCATCGGCGTGGTCATCATCGCGGGTGCATTGACCTGGGCGATCACCCGGGCAGACAAAATGCGGACAAGGGGGACAACCATGAAAACAAATCATGAGATAAAGATGTGGACACCGTTGACTCGAATGCTGGTCACGATCATCGTTGCCGGCGGCATTGTATTGATCTATAGGCTTATCTTCGGCATCGGCGCCGCCACAAACCTCAATGACCGGTTCCCGTGGGGCCTCTGGATAGGTATTGACGTTCTCGGCGGCGTGGCCATGGCAGCAGGGGGGTTCATTATTGCCGGCACGGTATATATCCTGAACATGGAAAAAGTACAAGCCCATAGTCCGTCCGGCGATACTGACGGCGTTTTTCGGCTATCTGCTGGCCGCTACGGCGATCAGTTTCGATATCGGCATTCCGTACCGCATCTGGCATCCGACGGTGATGTGGCAGATTCATTCCGTTATGTGGGTTGTGGCTATTCATGTGGTGCTCTATACGACGACCCTCGCCACGGAATCGAGTCCCATGCTGTTCGAGAAACTGAAAATGCAGGGCGCTCTCCGGTTCGTGGAAAAAATCATGGTGCCTGTGGTCCTCTTCGGAGTGCTCCTGTCGACCCTGCACCAGTCTTCGCTTGGTGCGGTTTACCTAATAACGCCGTCAAAGATGTCACCGCTCTGGTACAGCATGCAGATACCGTACCTGTTCCTCGTCTCCGCGATCATGATGGGCCTGTCCGTCGTCAGTTTCGAAAATATCATCAGCTGCAAGACATTTGGACACACACCTCACATGGAGATCCTTTCCGGCCTGGCGAGAGGATGTCTGATCACCGCTGTGATCTATTTCATATTTAAGCTTTACGTTCTTGCTTCGGGACCCGGGCTCGCGGCGGCTTTTGCCGGAAGTATGGAGGCGAATATGTATCTTCTGGAGTTGATGGTCGGCGTCGTGGTCCCAATTGTCATGCTTTCGATGAAAAGCACGAGGGAAAGCATCAACAGGATATTCATGGTCGATATCTTGGTGATTATAGGGATACTGCTCAATCGCCTAAATGTCTCCCTTTTCGGCATGTATCGGTATCAGAGCGCATCGGGATTGAACTATTTCCCTTCCTGGATGGAATTTGTCGTTACCGCGGCATTGATTTCTGTTTCGGTGGTTGGTTTCAAGGTTGCTGCTAAATACTTCCGTGTCTTCCCTGAGATGGAAGCCTAGCGACCTGTTGCCGACAGACACCCATTGAGGCGGGCTCTGCGCCGTGCATCCCGCCGAGTATTTTCCCAACCGGAAAACACTTTGCCTGAAGAGGATATGTCGTGATGCTGAAGCAGAGATTATTGTTCTGCATTATTCTCCTGTTCCTGCCCGTTTCTGCACCATCTGAAGAAATGAGCTATACCATCCCGATCGGGGACTCGCCCCAGATGGGGCCGGAGAATGCGCCGGTCACGATCATCGAGTTCATCGACTTTCAGTGACCTCATTGCGTGGCGGCCGGTCCGACCGTCAAAAAGATCATGCAAACCGACAAGGGCAGGGTGCGCCTTGTTATCAAGAACTATCCCTACCGCTGCTGGGACTACGCCCGCATTGCCGCAGAGGCGTCCCTCGCGGCGCGTGACCAGGACAAATACTGGGAAATGCACGACCTTCTGATCAAGAGATCCCCGAAGCTGGACCGGGCGAGCATTATTCAGGATGCCAAAGAACTGGGACTGGATGTAAAAAAGTTCACCGAGTCCATCGATTCACAGAAGCATGCCAGGGACATTGACCGCGACCTCGAACTCGCGGTAACCATGGACCTGTACACCACGCCGACCTTCTATATATTTACGGGCGAAAAGTGGTTGGTGAGCGGCCGTTCGATTATTTCCGGAAGATTATTGATGAGGAGCTGAAGACTTCGCGCTGATGTCCCTCACCCCAGCCCTCTCCCGTGGGGAGAGGATCAGGTGGTAAGAGGGAATTAGGAGGTGAAGATGCTACGCTGCTTGCTATGGATCATAACGGGTATTCTCTTTGTGTGCGTGACCATGATTCCGGCCTATGCCGCGCATCTCGAGCCCTTAACGCCCGCTCCAGCCCCGGCTCAGAACCCCCAGACGCCGGAGAAGATCGAGCTCGGCAAGAAGCTCTTCTTCGACCGCAGGCTTTCGGGCGACGGCACCATGAGCTGCGCGACCTGCCATGAGCCGGAAAAGGCGTTCACCGACGGGCTCGACATTGCGCTCAATTACCCTACGACGAGGAACTGGCGCAACTCGCCCACGCTCATCAACGTGGCGTACCAGAAGGCCCTCTTTTACGACGGCCGTGCCCGGTCCCTGGAGGACCAGGCCCTGTTCCCGATGATGTCCGCGTTCGAAATGAACCGGAACCTGGATTTTGTTGAAGAGGTGATCAGGTCTGTTCCCGAATATGTGGAGGAGTTCAAGAAGGTCTTCGGTGATGGCGACACCTCCCGTGAGCGCATCGCCATGGCCATTGCTGCGTTCGAGCGCACCCTGGTCTCCGTTAATCCTCCCCTGGACCGTTGGCTGAGAGGCGACAAAAAAGCCCTCTCCGCCGAGGCAAAAAATGGATATGATATCTTCACGGGTAAAGGCAATTGCGCGGATTGCCACAACGGGGTGAGCCTCTCGGACAACAGGTTCCACGCCCTGGACGTTCCCGAGAACGAGGCACAGGAAAAAGACCCGCGCGTTGCGGCCACGCGAAGATTCGTGGCCAAGGTTTACCATTACGAAGATTTCCGGAACCTTAAAGAAGATCCGGGCAGGTATCTTATCACGAAGGACAAGAAGGACTGGAAGGCATTCAAGACGCCGACACTCTGGGAGATCTCCAGGACCGGTCCGTATATGCACAACGGCATTTTTCATACGCTCGACGAGGTCATCGAGTTCTTCGACCGGGGAGGGGGAAAAGGGAATACCGCGCTGAAGCCTCTCGGCCTGAGTATCCAGGAGAAGAAGTACCTCATGGCATTCCTCACTGAAGCGCTTGCCGGCGAGGAGATTACGATAAAGTATCCGAAGGTTCCGTAGCGATATATACCGCGAAGACACCAGGATACGAAGTGTAATGAATAAAAAATGCAAAAGTCAAAATTAAGGAAAGGGGATAAAGGGGTGATCAACAGGCATTCTTCTTGGCAGGCTTTTTTGCGACAGGGAGCTGAAAACCATATCCAGAACGGTTTTTTGCCGGCCCTCGTATTTGCAGAGCACAGCCAGACAACCCCCCTTCGCAAACCGTTTATGATGAAATCTGAATATGTTCTCAGTATGCTTGTAATCGGCTTCTTGTTTATTGCCATCGCCGGTTGTAACATGAACTCACGGGGTGAGCAGCTATTCAGGAATGGTCAGTGCAAGGAGTGTCACACCATCAAGGGGAAAGGTGGATCTGTCGGACCAAATTTGACCTTTGTAGGCAGTAGGCGTTCCCGTGAATATATTATTGAGCAGATCAAGAATCCAAAATCTCACAACCCTGACAGCAACATGCCGTCTTTCAGCCGCTTACCGGCGAAGGATATTAATGACCTGGCCGATTACCTTTCGGGTTTGAAATAAGAAATGTCGTTATTGGCACTATCCGTCTATAAAGAGAGACTGCATTTAAATGCTTTTTGCCCCCGCGGGGAGCAGTGGCTGATGTTTTGGCGATCTACTTCCAGGAATCAACGTCGCATCGCATAATAATAATAATATGGTGCAGTTATGAAAAAAAATGCTACAAAACTACACAAATTTCTTGACACTTACCTGTATTTCTGCTATTAGTTATATTGTTATTAGATATTTTAATGATTTATTTCGCCGGTAAATCTTCTTCCAAGTCATGTCTTATTCCTTGAGCCTCCAGTAGACAGCCTGTTCGTTGAAATTTTCTTTTTTTCGAGGGGGTAATATGAAAAATACGGATTTCAAAGCAATGAGCAATCACATTGGTGGTGTTTCACGCAGGGATTTTATGAAGTTCTGCAGCGTCATGGCAGTCGGGATGGGGCTGCCGGTCGGAATGGGCGCACAGATCGCAGAAGCGGTTACTACCGCAGCCAGGCGACCTCCGGTTATCTGGCTATCAGCCCAGGAGTGCACCGGGTGTACAGAGTCCCTTCTTCGCGCAACACATCCGAACCTCGAGCATTTGATCCTTGATCTTATATCCCTCGACTATCATGAGACACTCAGCACACCGTCAGGCCACCAGGCCGAGGCAGCGAGGTCACAATCCATCAAGGACAACAAAGGAAAATTTATCCTGGTTGTTGATGGTTCGATTCCGGTGAAGGACAACGGGGTATACTGCATGATCGGCGGCAAGCCAGTGGTCGATATTCTGAAAGAAACGGCGCCGATGGCAGGCGCCATCGTTGCTATCGGTTCCTGTGCATCCTGGGGCGGCATACCGTCGGCAGATCCAAATCCTACCGGCGCCACTCCTGTCCATGAGATCCTGAAAGGGACCCCGGTGGTGAACATACCTGGTTGTCCGGCAAGTCCCTATAATTTCCTCGCCACCGTCCTCTATTACCTTACCTTCAAAAAACTGCCCGATCTCGATGACAAGGCCAGGCCAAAGTTCGCTTACGGCAGGCTTATCCATGAAAACTGCGAACGCCGTCCTCACTTCGATGCGGGAAGGTTTGCGGTGGAATTTGGAGACGATAATCACCGCAAGGGTTACTGCCTCTATAAACTTGGCTGCAAGGGGCCGGAGACGTTTAATAATTGTCCGTCGATCCTTTACGGCGATGTCGGTTCAGGGAGCTGGCCGGTGGGAACCGGGCATCCCTGTTTCGGCTGTTCGGAGAAGGGTGTCGGTTTCCATGCTCCGCTCCATTCACTTGCCAAGCCACTATATCTCACCCCGTCCACCTTCTTCACTGAGGCGTATCCCGGCAAACCGGAGACATCGTCGAGTATCAAGGCGCTTGGCGCGGGCACCGCAGGGCTGGTGATCGGTGCCGCAGGTGCGGCTGCGCTCATGGGGATGGGGAAAAAGGGCAGCGATGATCCTAAGGACAAAAAAAATAAGGAGGAGTAGCCATGGCGCTGAACAGACGTGACTTTCTGAAGACAGTCGCCGCCGCCGGAGGCGGGCTGCTCCTGTCACAAGCGACTCCGTCAGCAGCATCGATGAGCAAAGAACTTCCCTCGGAAGCGGTCGGGATCCTGTATGACTCAACGCTTTGCATTGGCTGCAAGTCATGCATGGTGAACTGCAAGGTGGAGAACAGCAAACCGGGCGGCGCTCTGTATACGAAAGGCATGCAGGAGCCGACCTACGAGTTCACCAATGAGCGGATCTGGGACGCTCCTCAGGACCTCTCCGGCAAGACCGTGAACATTATCAAGGCGTTCAAGAGTGGTACGGGCCAGGAAAAAGACAGTCCTGAGAACGGATTCTCCTTCCTGAAACAGCACTGCATGCACTGTATATCTCCGGCTTGTGTATCGGCCTGCCCGGTAGGTGCTTTTGTCAAGGACCCGGTCAGCGGTATCGTAACGTACATCGCAGATAAGTGCATCGGCTGCAGATATTGCATGATTGCCTGTCCGTTCAAGATTCCTCGGTTAGAATGGGACAGCGCATGGCCGCAGGTCAGAAAGTGCCAGCTTTGCAACCATCGGTATAAGGAAGGGAAGTATGCGGCCTGCTGCGAGTTCTGCCCGACCGGCGCCTCGATCTTCGGCAAGGTCGTAGATCTTCGAAAAGAAGCACAGCGAAGGCTATCCCTGAAGCCCGGCGCCGAGGAAGAGTTCCCGATTCGTACGGTCAACTCAAAGGAAAAGACGGTGCGTGCCGTACCGCGCTATGTCAACCATGTGTATGGATTGACCGAGGCCGGGGGCACGCAATATATGCTCCTTTCCGGGGTGCCCTTTGCTCTGCTCGGGTTCAACCCGAACATCACCGATGCGAACCTTCCCGATCTCACGTGGGCCTACATCGCGAAGATACCGGCAGTGGCGGCCGGCGTGATCATTGCGGGTACCGCCACTTGGGCCATCACGTCCCGCATGGACAAGAACAAGAAGGACAAGGGGGAATAGCCATGTCAAACCATGCTGATATCAAATTGATGACCCCGTTGACCAAGGTGTTCATCGGGATATTCGGGTTCGGCTGCATCTTGATCATCTACCGGCTGCTCTTCGGGCTCCGTGCGGTTACCAACTTGAATGACTACTGGCCCTGGGGCCTGTGGATCACTATTGATGTCCTTGGCGGCGTAGCCATGGCGGCAGGGGGGTTCCTCATCGCCGCAACGGTCTATATCCTGAACTGGAAGAAATACAAGGCAATCGTGCGTCCAGCGATCCTGAACGCGTTCTTCGGTTATGCCCTCGCCGCCACGTCGATAACCCTTGATTTAGGGCGTCCATTCGTCATCTGGCATCCCCTGGTTATGTGGCAGATCAATTCGATCATGTTCATCGTGGCCATTCATGTCGTCCTCTATACAACCACGCTGGCGACGGAGTCGAGTCCCATGGTCTTCGAAAAATTCGGCATGAACAAGGCGCTCAAAACCGTGAAGAAGATCATGGTCCCCATCGTCATATTCGGCGTGCTGCTCTCCGTTCTCCATCAGTCGTCCCTGGGAGCGGTATTTCTCATCACCCCTTCAAAGCTGTCCCCCCTGTGGTACAGCAATTATCTCCCGACATGGTTCCTTTTCTCCGCGGTCTTGATGGGCCTGAACATGGTGAGTTTCGAAACGATCCTCAGCTCGCGGGTCTTCAAGCATGGCGTACCCAAGGAGGTCCTGTTCGGTCTTGCACGGGGATCGCTCATCGTCTCATGCATCTATTTTGCGGTAAAAGTATTAGACCTCGTCCGGCTCGGCGCAGTCGGTCTGGCGTTCAATGGAAACTTCACGTCGAACATGTATCTTCTGGAAATGGTCGTCGGTGTGATCCTGCCCATCGTACTGCTTCTGAAAAAATCCGTACGGACAAACATCGACCGCATTTTCGAGGTGAACATCATCGTGATCATGGGCGTTATGCTGAACCGGCTGAACGTCGGAATGTTCGGGATGTCCGAGATGGCAAGCAGGACGGGGGCCGATTATTTCCCGTCCTTTTCCGAGTTCATGGTCACCGCGGCCATGGTATCCGTTGCCGTGGTGGGGTTCAAGATCTGCGCGAAATATCTAAACTTGTTCCCGGAAACAGAACATTGATATCTGAATAAGGATACTCTACAGGAGGGGCTATGTCAAAAAGGATAGTGATCGACCCGATAACGAGGATCGAAGGACATTTGCGGATCGAGTGCGAAGTGGAGAACGGCAAGGTATCCAAAGCTTGGACCTCCGGCCAGATGTGGCGCGGGATCGAGAACATCGTCAAGGGACGCGATGCCCGCGAGGTCTGGCTCTTTACCCAACGTATCTGCGGGGTCTGAACGTCAGTACATGCTCTGACCTCGGTGAGGTCAGTCGAGAATGCACTGAATCTGGAAATTCCCCTGAATGCCCAATTTATCAGGAACCTCATCATTACGGCTCACGGGGTTCACGATCATATCGTCCATTTCTACCATCTCGCGGCGCTTGACTGGGTGGACATCGTTTCGGCATTGAAGGCCGATCCGAAGAAGACCTCGCTGCTGGCTGAAAGCCTGTCTTCGTGGGACCAAAATTCGACGAAGCATTTCAAAGAAGTGCAGGATAAGCTCAAGACGTTCGTGGGAAGCGGTCAGTTGGGCATTTACGCCAATGGGTACTGGGGCCATCCGGCAATGAAACTTTCCCCGGAGGTCAACCTGCTCGCGACATCCCATTATCTTCAGGCGCTTCATTTCCAGCGCCGGATCAACATGGTCGTGTCGATCCTCGGCAGCAAGACACCGCATATCCAGAACCTCGCGGTAGGCGGAGTGGCCAACGCGATCAACCCGGACAACCAGTCCGCGCTCAACATGGAGCGACTCTATTACATCAAGACGCTCATCGACGAGGTCGGAAGCTTCGTGAAGAACGCCATGCTTGTGGACGTCGCTGCCGTGGCCGCTTTCTATGCGGACTGGACCGGACACGGGAAAGGCGTAACGAATTACCTTTCGGCGCCCGATCTCCCCATGGATACAAAGGGAACGGTCTTTTCGCTGCCGGGCGGCTATATCGCGAACGGCGACCTCGGCAGTTTCAAGCCAATCAAAAGTTTCAATGATGAGTTCTTCAAGGACGGTGTGAAGGAAAGCATCAAGCATTCATGGTATAAGGGCGATTGGAACAAGCATCCATGGGACGAGACCACTGATCCGAATTATACGGGAATGCAGTATGATGACAAATACTCCTGGGTGAAGGCACCGACGTTCTACGGAAAGCCGGCCCAGGTTGGGCCGCTCGCGAACGTGCTCTGCATGTATGCTGCCGGACATGCCGGTACGAAGAAGTATGTCGGGGACATGCTTGCCACGATCAGCAGCCTTGCCAAGACCAAGGTAGGCCCTGCCGCGCTGCACTCCACCATCGGTCGTATCGGCGCCCGCGCCATACGCTGCGCCGTTCTGTATGATGAACTCACCACCCAGTGGAATGCCCTGGTCGCGAACATCGGCAAGGGTGATGTGAAGACCTTTAACGCGCCCGTGTTCCCGAGCGGGGAGATCAAGGGGGTCGGTTTCCACGAGGCGCCGCGCGGTATATTGTCCCATTGGAGCGTGATCAAGAACGGCAAGATAAAGAACTATCAGTGCGTCGTGCCGTCGACATGGAACGCGAGCCCGAGGAACGGGGACAGCTCCCCGGGACCGTACGAAGCATCGCTGGTAGGTACGCCATTGGCAGATCCGGAAAAGCCGCTTGAGGTCCTCAGGACGGTCCACTCGTTCGATCCGTGCCTGGCATGCGCGATCCACATGGTGGATGCCAAGGGCAACGATATTGTGAAGGTGAAAGCCCTTTAGCGCGTCGTCGAGAAGCTGTTTAAACGTAAGCCCTCTCCTCCTTTTTTGGCGGTAACTGCTTTGGGAGGCAGAGGGCTTTTTTTTGCAGGAGGAGCATGTACCCGATAAAAGAACCAACGGTCACGATCATGGGACTTGGCAATATCCTTATGATGGATGAGGGCGTCGGCGTCCATACCGTGAAAGTTTTCCAGGAACGATACGCCGTGCCGGACTATGTCGAGATCATCGATGGCGGGGCCGCCGGCCTCGATCTGCTGCCGTTTATCGATGGGAGGGAGAAACTGCTCATGATAGACGCCGTGAATTTCGATCGGGAACCGGGATACATCGATATCCTGGAAAACGAAGCGATACCGGCGAAATTCAGCACCAAGACATCGCTGCATCATTTAGGACTCCTTGACGTTCTGTCCATCGTGAAGTTGTCCGATACCTCGCCAAAGGAAATTTGTATTATCGGCATTCAGCCAAAAAGCATGGAACTCGGTCTTGACATGTCCCCGGAGATATGGGATAAAGTAAATGAGCTTGTCGAACGTATGGTGTCTAAACTACAAGAGTGGAACGTGCCATGTGCCTTGCTGTCCCCGCAAAAGTAATATCGATTGCAAATGAAATGGCGACGATCGATGTGTACGGCGCACGAAAGGACGTGAGCATCATCCTGCTCTCCGAGGAGCCCAGGATCGGTGATTATGTCCTCGTTCACGCGGGATTTGCCATCCAATCGATCAAGGCAGAGGTATTCCAGACCGGTGAAATTATGCATGAGTCTTCCATTGCCCACAGCATCCTGGAAATCGTCGATGAACAGTGCCGCGAGCGGGGCTGTACGACGGTAGAAGGGATCATCGTAAGGCTCGGAAAGGCAACGGGTGTCATGCCCGAGTCCCTTCAGTTCGCCTTTGATGCGTTGAAAGAGCCGACGGTGGCTAAAGATGCAACGATGACCATCGAGATCGTGCAGGTGGGTGGGAAATGCAGATCCTGCAAACAGGAATTTGATGTCCCCGATGCCCAATATATATTTGCCTGCCCTCTCTGCGGATCAAAGGAATTTGAGATCAGCCGTGGACGTGAAATGGAGATCGCCGAGATGGAGATGCACTGAGGATCAATTGCGGAATGCGGATTTGGGGCCATTGGAAAATCGGAGTCGATCAATGAAAGTAAAAGTCGTCACCCGTATCCTTGAGGCGAATGACAGGATCGCCGAAGAAAATCGGAAGAAGTTTAAGGACGCAGGTGTATTCGTCATAAATCTCATGGGTGCTCCCGGGGCCGGCAAGACGACATTGCTGGAGCGGACAATCCAGGCGCTCAAGCCGCATATGCGGATCGGGGTGATCGAAGGGGACATCGTGGGACAGGACGATGCAGACCGCATCGGTGCGCTCGATGTGCCGATCGTCCAGATCAATACCGGTGGGGCGTGCCATCTGGACGCGAATATGATCAGCGAGGTTCTGGATGATCTGCCGCTACGAGACCTGGACATGCTGATCATCGAGAATGTCGGGAACCTTGTCTGCCCGGCCGAGTTCAAGGTCGGAGAAGACATGAAGATGATGGTGCTCTCGATCGCCGAAGGACATGACAAGCCGCTCAAATATCCGCTCATGTTCCGCGAGTCATCTGCCCTGGTCCTGAACAAGATGGACCTGCTGCCGTACATGAATACCGACATGAACAAAGTCCGGAACGATTCACTGGCGCTCAATCCAAAACTGAAGATTTTCGAGGTCTCTTGCACGAGCGGCGCAGGGATCGATGCATGGGCCACATGGTTGAGCGGGTTCAGATCATAATCAAAGGCATCGTGCAGGGCGTTGGTTTCAGGCCCGCTGTCTATAACCTCGCGGATTCACTCGATCTCAAAGGATATGTAACGAACACGAGTGAAGGGGTCCTGGTTGACATCGAGGGAGCACGGGTTGCCGATTTTGTCCAACGCATTCGCGGCGAATCTCCGTCGCTCTCCCGGATAACCGATCTCACCGTAACTCCGCTGCCCCCTAAAGGATATACATATTTTACCATTCTTGCCAGCACTGACACTGCAGCTGGTCGTCCATTTACCCTCGTATCGCCCGATGTCTCGATCTGCGACGATTGCCTCCGGGAACTGCTTGACCCCGCTGACCGGCGATACCTTTACCCCTTCATCAATTGTACGAATTGCGGGCCCCGATATTCCATCACCAGATCGGTCCCGTATGACAGGCCGAACACAACAATGTCGAACTTCGCAATGTGTACGGATTGTCTCCAGGAGTATCACAATCCGAAAAACAGACGGTTCCATGCGCAGCCGAATGCATGTCCTGTATGTGGGCCGCGGGTGGAGTTCAGAGTTCGAGGTTCGGAGTTCGGAGTTATAGGAGCAGAAGCCCTTACAAAGGCAATACAGTTGTTACAAGACGGCGGTATAGTCGCGGTCAAAGGCCTCGGCGGGTTTCATATTGCTTGTGATGCTGGTAACGATGTTGCCGTCACAGGATTGCGGGAAAAGAAAAGGAAAAGTAATAAGCCCTTTGCGGTCATGTCGTATAATAGCAAAGATATAGAGCAATACTGCGTTATTTCTGACGAGGAGCGAAAGGTATTGCAATCGAACAGACGGCCGATCGTCCTGTTGCACAAAAAGGGTCCTGATGTGCTTGCCGGATCCGTATCGCCGAACAATAATTATATCGGATGTATGCTGCCCTACACGCCTTTGCATAACCTGTTGTTCACTCATCCGCCATCCAGCGCTCATTTCAAAGGATCGCATTTCAAGGCCCTGGTAATGACGAGCGGAAACTTGTCGGAAGAACCGATCGTGCGAGACAATGATGAGGCCATCCGGAAGCTTTCCAATATCGTTGACGGGTTTCTCCTGCACGACCGCGATATTTTCATGCGAGTCGATGATTCGGTGATACGAGTTCGGAGTGGGGAGTTGGGAGTTGGGAGTAGAGTCAACTCCGAACTCCGAACTCAAAACTTCGAACTGCAGTTCCTCCGTCGCTCCCGCGGTTATGCGCCTGACCCCATTGCCCTCCACGACGAGGGACCGGAAGTGCTTGGCTGCGGCGCTGATCTCAAGAACACGTTCACGCTGACCAAGGGGAAATTCGCCGTTATGAGCCAGCACATCGGCGATATGGAAAATTACGAAACCGTGAGGTTCTTCGAGGAATGTCTTGCGAATCTCAAAGTTGTGTATCGGGCAGAGCCTGAGGCCATCGTATATGATCTCCACCCCGGCTATCTATCGACAAGATGGGCGGTGGAGCAGGGGAAGAGAGCTGAGGGACGAGGGACGAGGGATGAGGGACGAGAATACAAGCAAGAGAAAAAACAGTTAAATTCGTCCGTCGTCCATCCTCCATCATCCTCTATCAAGTTGTTCGGTGTTCAGCATCACTACGCCCATATCGGATCGGTGATGGCCGAGCATGGGCTGACAACGAAGGTCATCGGTGTTGCGTTCGATGGCACCGGGTATGGTATTGACGGCAATCTGTGGGGCGGGGAATTCCTTATAGCGGATGTCGGGGGGTTCGACAGGGTTGGACAGTTCAAGTATGTCTCGCTGCCCGGAGGTGAAGCTGCGATCAAGGAGCCCTGGAAAACAGCAGTTAGTTATGTTATGGACGCCGCAGGCGACAAAGCATTTGACTGTCTGGAACATGCGGGTTTTATCAAAAAATACGGAAAGGAAACGATCGAGAAGCTAATGATCGTTGCACGATCGCGGGAATTTTCACCTCTCGCATCGGGGGCAGGGCGGCTGTTCGATGCAGTCTCCGCCTTGCTCGGGATTTGCGACCGAAATACATTCGAAGGTGAAGCAGCAATGGCGCTGGAAGCGATTGCACAGGAGGGGATCGATGATGAGTATCACGTTGAGTTTAAAAAGGAAAATGGGTATACTGTCATTGACTTCTCCCCTGTTATACTGGCGATCATCAACGACCTCGTTCAAGGCTGTGCAGCAGAAATGATCGCAGCAAAGTTTCATAATACCGTAGTAGCGGTTATCCGAGCAATGGTCAGGGGTTTGAGTGAACAGTACAAGCTCAACGATGTTGCCTTGAGTGGCGGCACGTTCCAGAACCTTTATATCCTGAACCGCGTGATCAAAGTGCTGTCCCTGGACGGCATGAACGTTTTCATGAATCATCAAGTACCGTGTAATGATGCGTGTATTTCACTTGGCCAGGCGTACCTGGTGAGGGAAAGGTTGAAGCAGAGGGCATAGTGCATAGTGCAAAGAGCAGGAGCCATCTTGTTTAGTCCTGTACACCCCTCCCTCTGCGCCATGACAGTTGCCTACTATTTATGACTATGAAACACATGCTTGACGAATTACATAGGTTGATGGATAAAATCAACAGGCCGCTCAAGCTTATGGAGGTCTGCGGGACCCATACCGTCGAGATCTTCAGGCACGGGATCCGCGATGTTATCCCGAAAAGCATCACGCTCTTAAGCGGGCCGGGTTGCCCGGTATGCGTTACGTCGGTGCGTGACGTGGATGCGGCGATCTCGATCGCGAGGAACCCCGGGGTCATTCTGGCGACCTTTGGAGATATGATGCGGGTTCCGGGTGGTGAGGGGTCGCTTCTTGAAGCGCGATCCGAGGGTGCTGATGTGCGCGTGCTCTATTCCCCCATGGATGCGCTGACGCTCGCTCAAAAGTGGCCGGAGAAGGAGGTTGTTTTTTTTGCAACAGGATTTGAAACAACCTCGCCTCTCATTGCAGGCACTATCGCCCATGCTGAATCGGCTGGAACGAAAAACTTCACTATTTTCGCCGCGCACAAGCTTGTACCGCCTGCGTTGAAGGCTTTGCTCGATTCGTCGGATGTTCAAGTGGACGGCTTTATCCTGCCAGGTCATGTCAGCACCATTATCGGCACACGACCGTATGAGTTTGTTGCCTCACAGTATAAAAAGCCGTCAGTGGTGACCGGGTTCGCGGCCGGGGAGATCATCGAGGGCATTCTTATGATCGTGCGGCAGATCGCGGAAAAAAGAGCGGCAATCGAGATTCAGTATACGAGTGTTGTTCGCCCGGAAGGCAATCCCCGGGCCGTTGCCCTGCTCGAAAAATATTTCGAGCCTGCTGACGCCTACTGGCGGGGGATAGGCGTTATTCCCTGGAGCGGGTTGAAGCTCAAAGATCGGTATGCGGCATTTGACGCGAACATAAAGTTCCATCCGCCGGTTTCTGATGCCAAAGAACCTGAGCTTTGCTCCTGCGGCGATATCCTCCGCGGCGTTAAAATTCCGACGGAGTGCGCGCTTTTCGGGACCGGGTGCACGCCGGATAATCCCATCGGGCCGTGCATGGTCAGCACTGAGGGGAGCTGTGCTGCTTATTTCAAGTACGGACAGCATTAAGTACAACATCGTATGTCCCTCATCCTGCTTGGGACGAATAAATATAGTTGGATACTAACCCGGACAACCCGGAACCAGGAATCATTACTCTGGTACGCTCTACGCCTCTGCGCGAGATAGTATTCTCATTATCACTAATAATGCGGAGTAGGTTTTATTTATGGATAAAATACTCTTAGGCCATGGCAGCGGCGGCAAACTGATGCACCAACTGATCAGGGAGCATTTTAGCCCGGCCTTTGGCATAGAAGGCGCCGGGGATTCGGCTATTGTGAATGTGCCATCGACACGCCTTGCCTATACCACCGATTCCTATGTGGTCACGCCGCTCTTCTTTCCCGGCGGGAACATCGGTGATCTTGCGGTCTGCGGTACCGTGAACGACCTCTCCGTCGCAGGAGCAGATGCCGCTCTTTTTAACGGCTGGTTTTATCATCGAAGAAGGATTTCCGCTGTCCGAACTTAAGAAGATCATCACCTCTATGGCAACGGCGGCCAAGCTGGCCGGCGTACGGATCGTGGCAGGCGACACCAAGGTAGTGAACAAAGGAAAGGCCGACGGTGTCTTCATCAATACCTCAGGTCTCGGTGCGCTCTACGAGGGTGTTGAAATATCGCCGTCGAGGATCCAAGCAGGGGACAAGGTCCTCATCAGCGGCGAGATCGGGAACCACGGCGTTGCGATCATAGCCGAGCGCAACGGCCTCACCTTTGACCCGCCTGTGCATACTGATTCCCGCCCGCTGAACGATCTGACCAGGGCGATGCTTGATGCTGCGAAGAACATACATTTCATGCGCGACCCGACGCGGGGAGGCCTTGCTACGACGCTCAAGGAAGCCGCACTTGAATCGGGCCTGTGCATTAAGGTCCAGGAAGACACGCTTCCTATTCCGCCTCAGGTAAAGGGCGCCTGCGGACTTCTCGGCCTTGATCCGCTGTATGCAGCGAACGAAGGAATCCTCATCGCTATTCTGGAAAGTGCGGATGCTGACGCTGTTCTAACGGCAATGAAAAAGCACCCCTATGGACAGAGTGCGGTGATCATCGGCGATGTGACAACGGAGCCCTCAGGTATGGTGCTTCTAGAAACCGCCATCGGCGGCAGCCGGATCGTCGATATGCTGGCGGGCGAGCAATTGCCGAGGATCTGTTAATAGACTTTGCTGACTCCTGCTCTGACGTATAAGGGCCGGAGTTTTTTTATGCCGTGGATGCGATCCTGGCAGCGGTCATCCATGTCATGAGTTCACTCGACGGTCTTGATCTCCTGCTCAATACCAAACGATGCACGGCAACCCTGAGATATTGAAGAAAGGATACCCTCATGATGGCCTGTCCCTTTTGTTCGATAACTCCCGATAAAATCGTATTCCAAAGTTTGTTATCATTCACTATCGGGGACACTCTGCCGGTGTCACCCGGTCATACGCTTATCTTGCCGAAACGCCATTTCGCGTCAATCTTCGAGGCAACAAAGGATGAAGTGGCCGATTTGTGGGAGGCCTTGCTGCAGGCAAGAAACGGGTTGCTCAAGGAATACTCTCCAGACGGTTTCAACATCGGTATCAACGACGGCCTCGCATCAGGCCAGACTATTCTGCATCTGCACGTTCATCTTATTCCGCGGTACAAAGGCGATATGCCCGACCCGCGAGGCGGCATCCGCTGGATATTCCCGGACAAGGCGATCTACTGGAAAGATTAATGGTTCAACCCGTAATCGTTCGCGTTTCACGTTGCCGAAACTTGCATGGATTGTAGATGTAAATGCCTCTCATAAGAACAATGAGAGAAATATGCCATTTGAAATCCTAAGTTCCTCCTCACAGTGATTTTTTGTCAGCGGTTTTGTAAATCTAATTCATACGTCTGGAAAGTCACCATGGCGGCACAAAGCTTCAAGAAGGGCACGCGCATTCTTCTTGGTTTTATTGTACCGTAGTGATGGATCCATGTAAGCCATCATGCAAAAGAACATCAGGCAACAGGTATTTTCACTCGCGCTCCCGGTCGTGCTCTCAAGTTTGTTCCAGCGTTCGGTCGGTATCATTGATATCTTCCTCGTGGGAGGACTCGGCGCTTCAGCCATAGCCGCTGTCGGCATCGCACAGATCATGGTCTTTGTGATGATGAGCCTGTCCTGGGGAATCAACGTGGGCGTGACTGTTCTGGTCTCCCAGCTCTGGGGTGCGGACAGAAAACCCGATGCGGCAAAGGCGGCGTATCAGGCCATGCTGCTCGCGGTCGCGGCTGCAGCGGTGATCATGGTCATCGGGGTGAACTTCGGCGGACAGGTCGCCTCGCTGCTCGGGGCGGACCGGAGCGTCCAGGGGATCCTCACCGATTATACGAAGATCATCTTTACGTTCATCCTGTTCACAATATCGATCAACGTGCTTGCCGGCATCATGCACGGCACCGGAGACACGAAGACGCCGCTGTATGCCACGCTGATCGTGAACATCCTGCATGTGGCCGTGGCATACCCGCTGATCTACGGCCGCTGGGGTTTTCCGGCCATGGGAGTAAAGGGTGCGGCCATTGCTGTTGCCGTATCCGAGTGTCTGGGAGCGGCTTTTCTCCTTGCCCGCTCGCTGCATAAAAGATATATTACCATCAGCAGGTCCCTGAACTGGAAGTTCACGGTCATGACCTATAAGCTGGGATATCCCATCTTTATCGACCGGCTGCTCCAGAACGCGGGGTCCATGGTCTTTGCAAAGGTGATCCTGCTGTATGGCACCTCGGTTTATGCCGCTCACCAGGTCGGTCTGGCCATCGAGGCCTTTTCATTCATGCCCGGATATGGCATCGCTGTTGCGGCCGCGACCATGGTGGGACAGAACCTGGGGGCCGGCAGGCCGGACCATGCCCGCATCTCAGCGTATGAAGCCAACCGTCTTGCCGTCGTCCTGATGGCCGCCATGGGGTTGCTGTTCTTTTTCTTTCCCTATGCCCTTCTGCGAGCCTTCACGAACGATCCTGACGTTATAAAATATGGTATTCTGTATATGAAGATCGTCGCGTTCGCGCAGATACCGCTTGCCGTTACGATGGTGGTAGGCGGCTCGCTGCGCGGGGCAGGGGATACGGGGTTCATTATGTTTGCAACCATAGCAGGCATGTGGTTCGTCCGGCTGCCTGTTGCGGCGTTCATTGCGATCGTCATGAAGGCCGAGATACGGTTTGTCTGGATGGTCATGATCGTTGATTGGATCGTACGGATGTCGCTCCTGCTCTGGAGATACCGCAAGGAAAACTGGGGCAGGCTTGAGATATGATAAAACAGGATTCAGGATTCAGGAGTCAGAAGTCAGGGGTCAGGAGTCGGAAAATGAAAAAAGGAGGTTTGTATGCCTGATATTCAATCAATGATCGGCAAGGAAGTGGACGTCATAGCGAACGGAACGAAATATACCGGCACGTTGATAGAAGTTTCCGATGTCGAAGTGCATCTCAAAATGTCGATGCAGTGGATCGCGCTTCCTGCCTCGTCGGTGAGCGAGGTTAAGCTTAAAGACAGTAAGACTCGTGAGCTTGAACGATTTCCAGACTGGGGGACTGGAGAGGGGGCCTGAAACGCTATGATGTTTCGATCCTGAGTTTTTTCAGCTTCCGATACAGGGTCGCAAGGTCGACCCCGAGCTTGTTCGCCGCCGCTTCCTTGTTCCCCTTGTTTTCCGTCATGCTTCTTCGTATATATTCACGCTCAAATTCATCGAGTGCCTGCCTGAGCGATGAGGTTGAAACTCCTTCGATGTCCAGCGTCCTGAACTTGTCCGTCAGGTCGTGCATGGTGATCACTTCCCCGTCAGCGAGCACGGTTGCCCGCTCGATCGTATTTCTGAGTTCCCTGATGTTGCCCGGCCAGTCATAGGCGAGCAAGGCCTGCATTGCCTCGTAATCGATGTCCTTGATCGTCTTTCCCGCTTCCTTTGCAGCGATCGCAAGATAATGCTTGATGAGCACCGGGATATCGTCGCGCCGCTCGCGCAGTGACGGCATGCGGATCTCGATGACGTTCAAACGGTAGTAGAGGTCTTCGCGAAAACGTCCTTCCTTCACACGCTGCGTAAGGTCCGCATTCGTAGCTGAGATGATCCTCACTTCCACGGAGATGACCCGCGTATCGCCCACCGGGGTAAGTTCCTTGGTCTGGAGGAAATGGAGGAGTTTGACCTGGAGCGCCTGCGGCAGTTCTCCGATCTCATCGAGGAACAGCGTGCCGGTGTTCGCCATGGTGATGAGGCCTTTTTTGTCCTCGTTGGCTGAGGTAAAGGCGCCCTTCTTGTGGCCGAAGAGCTCGCTCTCAAGCAGGTTCTCCGGGATGGCGCCGCAGTTGATGGCAATGAAGGGGTTGTTCTTGCGCGGTCCCGCTTCATGGATCGCCTGGGCAACCAATCCTTTGCCCGTCCCGCTTTCACCGGTGATCAGGATATTGCTCTTATTCGGGATCACCTTTTCCATGACGGAGAAGACCTTCTGCATCGGTTCCGAGCTTCCGATGATGTTGGTGAAGGCGGCCGGCCGCTGGCTCAGCTGCTGGCGCAATATCTGGTTCTCCATCTGGAGCTTGCGGTTTTGGAGGATGCTCCTGATGGTCAGCCGGATCTCATCGTTGATGAAAGGCTTGGTGATATAGTCCACGGCGCCTGCGCGCATGGCCTCGACTGCGGATACGACCGAGGCAAAGGCAGTCATCATGATTACCGACGTCTCCGGGCTTATTTGCTGGGCCTGCTTCAGGACCTCGAATCCGTCCATCTTCTCCATCTTGATGTCGGTCATGACGATGTCGAAATTTTCCCGTTTGATGCGTTCGACCGCCTGTTCCCCGTTGTACGCCTCCTTGACCGTGTATCCCTCCTTGGTGAGGATGATGTTCAAGGCCATGCAGATGTCTTTCTCATCGTCGACGACCAGAATATTCGCATTGTCCATGACAGCCGTCTCCCTTACTATTGTTCAACCGGAAGAATGATGGTGAATATCGTCCCTCTGCCCACTTCGCTTTCCACCCTGATGTCACCCTTGAACCGCTTGATGATATTATAACTCAAGGAGAGACCGAGTCCGGTGCCCGAACCCACTTCCTTGGTCGTGTAAAAAGGATCGAAGATCTTTGCGAGATCCTCAGAGGGGATCCCGATGCCGGTGTCCGCCACCTCGATGACGATCGAATCTTTCCCGAGATTGTTCCGTTCCTGTCTCGTCGTAACCGTCAGTTTCCCCCCCTCGGGCATCGCATCCAGGGCATTGAGGATGATATTGATGAACACCTGGGACACCTGACCTTCGTCGATCATGGTTTGAGGAAGGTTGGGATCAAACAAAGACACAAATCCGATCGTGTTTTTCATCCGCTTGTCGAGACGCATGAGGTCGAGCGTTGACTGCAGAACATCGTTCAGTTGCACGGCTTTTATTTTGAGCGAATCGGCCCGCGCGAACGTGGACATTCGCCGCACGATGTCGGAGATCCGCTGGATGTGATTGTTGATGATGTCAAGGGTGTTTTGTGAAAATTCGTCCGTTGCCATTTCCCGAAGCAACTGGGCGAACGTCGAGATCGAGGTGAGCGGATTGCCGATCTCGTGGGCGACGCCGGCCGCGAGCCTGCCGAGCGCGGCGAGTTTTTCCGAGTGCATGACCTGCTGTTCGAGCTTCATCGCCGTTGCGGTCCCCTTGTCGACCTTGTCCTCAAGCTCGACCGTATACTGTTTAAGCGCCTCCTCCAGCTGGACCCGCTTCGTGACGTTGTTGCTCGATATCAGGATGCCGGAAATCGTTCCTTCGATGATGAGCGGGCTGATGTTCATGTCAAGATAGATGGGGGTCTCTTCAAGAGCGGTTATCATATAGTCATTGACCGCAAAGCTGCGTCCCTCAGAGTGTTTTGCGCAACAGTGTCTCGAAGCGAATGCCAACGATATGGCTGGAGATTGTCCGGAAAGAGCGTAAAGAAGGAGCAGTTGAGAATGTCTTGTTTGGGCTGGCTGAACGTCTTCGCCTGCGCTGTGTTCAACGTCTTGACCCTGAGGTCCTTGTCAAGGACCATGAGGTTGGTTTTCGTGTTCTCGATAATGTTCTCCAGGTAATCTTTCTGGATCTCTATTTCGCGCTCCAGCCTGCGCTGATTCTCAAAATGCTTGGCTTTTTCTTCGGCCTTGATCTTCCTTTTATAGTTGATGATCGTGGTGATCGAGGCAACCAGCGTGGTGACGAAAATCGACAGGATCAGCAGTGAGTAGAACCGTCTGCTCTTCTGCATGAGCGCGATCACGTCGGAGTACGGCGCGGACACAACGACGATCCAGGATTTTCTTACAATCGGAAACCGGTAAAACGCCGCCAGTTTGCTCTCGCCTCCCGGCGCCACGTAAGACCCGACGGTCTCCGATTTATCTTCGATCATCTTTTTCTCGGCATCGAATGACTTGTGGCACTGGAAGCACGACTGATTGGATTGGTAAAGGTTCCTTCCCACCATCGAGGATTGCGTGGGATGGTAAAGCAGCGTTCCATCGGAATCCAACATCCACGCATAGCCGCGTGTCCCTGATTTGATCGGTAAAATATATTTTTGAGTAATACCGTCCACGGAGAGCACGGCAAGCACGATACCTCTGAATTCGGCGACGGGGTGATTTGCATCGCGCAGATAAATAGGGGTGGCAACGATGAACTCTTTCGTCTCTGGTTTATCATTGTGAATATCGATCAGGTCGGTAATGAGCCGTTCGTTGTCAGGCAGGAGCCGGGCTTTCTGAAAATACTCGGTCCGCGACAGGTCCGTGCCTTCCTTCTGGGGATACGAGCTATCGTACAGTACAATGCCTTCTTTGTTAAGCACCTGGATGGTGTCCAATGCCTTGGTCCGCAAACCGATATTGATCGATTCGGCAATTGATCGGCTGCGGGGGCTGAGATGGATACGGTCGAGCTCCGGCAGTCGAGAGATGACCCGGATATTCTTGGACACATGGTCGATGAAGCTTTCTATGTTCATTGCCACTTCACGCGCCAGCAGGAGCTGCTGCTGGTTGAACTGAGCGGACATTTCTTCCTGGAGCGTCTGGTGAAAGAACTGTCCGAGAATGATAATAAACGAGAGTACGAGCAGAAGAGACAGGATGATTATCGTGGGGGTTAGAAGTTCTTTTTGTTTGAGGATGTGGATGACGCGCTGAATCATGGATTAATTTACATCGAAAAGCTAGGAAAGTCAAGCAGTTAAACCCATATCCACCCGAGATTGCGATGAATAATCAGAGTCTATTTTAACGCCCTTATTCGTCATGCCGGACTTGATCCGGCATCCAGCGGTTCCTGAAAAGACTGGATTCCTGCATTCGCAGGAATGACGATCTCTAGCGAAACAGCAATTAAAATAGAGACTCTAACCGATGGCCTTATTATTCAAAATGTTTTTTAATCCGGGCGACTATTTCACTTGGACTGAAGGGTTTTTCGAAGTATTCGTCCGCGCCGACTTCGTTGCCGCGCTCCTTCTCGGTTGCCTGACCTTTGGCACTTAGCATGAGGACGAAGATTTTTTTGAGGTTAGGGTCGCTCTTGAGGGTTCGGCAGACTTCATAGCCGCTCATCTCCGGCATCATTATATCGAGGATAAGGATATCGGGAGCGATCTCCCTGGCCTTTCTGAGCGCTTCCGCACCGTCTTTTGCTATCCACATTGCATACCCTTCATCCTCGAGGATGAAGGCGAGAGATTCCCGGACATGCTCATTGTCGTCTGCTATCAGTATCTTTTTTTGTTTCATGACGTGTTAAAATTGCCTCTCTTGGAAAACTAAAAAAGATTAGACGCTATTTCCAAAATTGTCAACAGGAAAAAAGTAGTTGGATCAGCAATAGGTTCAACGACGGAATGCATGCCCCTTATTTATTGAAAGCCATTGTCGGTGCAATATAATGAACTAAGTGAAGAAGGGCGTCAGCGCATTCTAAACTTCGGACTCGCGGGTGACAGGGAAGAGCTTTGTTTAGCAGACTCAAATAATTTTAGACGGCAAGATACCATCTATCCATCTGTCCCTTGGACGGTAAGATGTTATAATTGATGATAAAAAGTTGCAATTGCAATGAGTTTGCCATATGATGGCAAAAGGTGAGATCCAGTGTCACGACGCGGTCGGGAGGAGTAATGGTGGACGTCAATATTGATCTCAATGCGGTCTTGAAAAGGGCATTGCGGAGCGGCGGCGAGTTCGCCGATGTATTTATTGAAAAGAGTGCGCCGCTATCGCTCCTCTGCGAGGACAGCAGGATTGAAAAGGTCATGTCCGGGCTGGACTGCGGCGCCGGAGTCCGTCTCATCTTCGGCCAGAGGACCGCTTATGCCTATACCAATGAACTGACGACCGAGTCACTTCTTGAAATTGCCGATGCCGTGCGGCAGGCTGCGGCAGGCGACGTCCATCGGTCAACGGTCACGTTGATACGGGCGAAGCCGCGTATCGACCTGCCGGTCATACAGGCCCCGGAGGGAGTGGATACGTCCCGGAAGGTGGCGATGGTCCTGAAGGCTAACAGGGCCGCACGCTCGTTCGACCCGCGCATCCGGCAAGCCATGGTGAGCTACCGTGAGAACCGGCAGCAGGTCCTTATTGCAAATTCCGATGGTGTTCTTGCCGAAGATGAACGCATGTATCTTACTGCGCTTGTTCATGTCGTGGCCGCAGACGGAGAGATCGTCCAGACCGGGTACGAGCCGGTCGGGGGTATCGCCGGAATGGAGCTCTTTGACGAATACCCGCTCGAGGTCGCGGCAGAGACGGCGGCGCGGCGCGCGGTGATGATGCTTTCCGCGAGAAAGGCGCCGGCAGGCAGGATGCCGGTTGTGCTTTCCGCCGAAGCGGGAGGCACCATGATCCATGAGGCTGTCGGTCACGGCCTTGAAGCTGACCTCGCCCAGGCCGGCCTGTCGGTTTACTCGAACAGGAGGGGAGAACGGATCGCATCACCGCTCATTACGGTCGTGGACGACGCTACGCTTGCGGGCAGGCGCGGGTCGTTCCGTTTCGACGATGAGGGTGTTGATGCGGAACGCACGGTACTGGTGAATAAGGGAATTCTTAATACATTCATGTACGATCGTCTGACGGCCATGAAAGACGGGGCGAGGTCCACCGGGAACGGCAGGCGCGAATCCTACAAACACCGGCCGATTCCGCGGATGACGAACACGATGATCGTGCCGGGCGGGTCCGATCCTGAAGATATTCTGCAATCAACGCCCAACGGTCTTTTTATAAAAAAAATGGGCGGTGGTCAGGTGAATACTGTAAACGGCGATTTTGTGTTCGAGGTGAGCGAGGGATATCGTATCGAGAACGGGAAGATCGGTGAGTTGGTTCGCGGGGCCACACTGACGGGAAATGGACCGCAGGTCCTCCTCTCCATAGACCGGGTTGGCACTGATCTCGGTTTCTCCATCGGGACCTGTGGCAAGGACGGGCAGGGGTCGCCGGTGAGCGACGCCCAGCCGACGCTCCGGATACCCGAGATCACCGTGGGCGGTGTTGTGGCGTGAAGATTTTCAAGACGGAACGGAAACAATTTTTTCTGCAGAGGCGCAGAGGACGCAGAGTAAATCAAAAGCTTTAAGTATTGGCTTTAACCCAGGACTTTGTCGAGCTTTTCTCTGCGAACTCTGCGCCTCTGCGAGAGACGCCTTTTTAATTCAAGTTTGTCCAGGATAGGATATCAGCGAGATGAATATTCGAGCGGCCATCATAACCCTGAGCGACAAAGGCTCAAAAGGGGAGCGTGAAGACGAGAGCGGAAAGACCATCCGCGAAATGCTCACCGGCATAAACGCTCTTGTCGGTCACTATGAGGTCCTTCCGGATGAGAAACAGCGCATTATCGAAGTGCTGAGCCGGTTGTCCGATTCCGGAGCTGTCGATCTCATCATCACAACGGGAGGCACAGGCGTGTCAGCGCGGGACGTGACACCCCAGGCTACGCTCGCAGTGATCGATTGCGAGCTCCCGGGCATGGCAGAGGCCATGCGCGCCGAGAGCCTGAAAAAGACGCCCCATGCCATGATCTCCCGTGCCGTGGCCGGCATCCGCAAGCAGACCCTGATCGTGAACCTTCCCGGCAGTCCCCGGGCAGTCCGTGAGAACCTCGCTGTCATCCTTCCCGCGCTTCCGCATGCGATCGAGAAGATCAAAGGGGATCCCCGCGATTGCGGAAGCAGGTGACTCATCCACTCGACTCGACGATGTGATCGCATTTTGCCTTTTGCGTGTGATTCCGGTCAGCTCAGAGTACCGTCGAACCATGATTAAAATTGACAACCCTGATCATATAGTATAAAATTTCTTCTAAATCGCCTTGTGCGGTTTTTTTATTGCATGATCAGAGCGGACGGTCAAACGTGAGAAGAAGTCCAATCGCAGGAGCGACTCCTAGCCATTGGCACTGTCGGCACCGTAAAATGGACGAGGGACGTGAGATGAGGGCCGAAGGAACAAACAGCCTGACATTTCTGTTGTAAGGAGGTTTTGTGTTCTGTCAACACTGCGGCAATGAAATAGTTGAAGGGCAGGCTTTTTGTCAGCATTGCGGGACGAGGCTTGCTGCCGAACCATTGGGTGTAACTCCACTTGATATCGGCAGATCCAAAACACCCTGGGAGGACCGGGCAGCGAACGGATTTTTCAACGGTCTCTTCAAGACCGTAAATGAAGTCCTCTTCAGCCCTTCGGCTTTTTTTAAGAAGATGCCGGTGACCGGCGGGCTGACCGATCCGCTGCTCTATGCCATGATCGTCGGCATGGTGGGGTTGCTGTTCCTTTCAGTCTGGCACCTCTTGCTCCATGACCCGATGCAAAGCTTCGTGACACCTGAGATGAGCGAAGCCGGTCGAGGCATATCAAGCAATGTCGCATCACCGCTCGGCACGGCAATGATGCCGTTTCTGCTCATAATCTGGCTGTTTATCGTGTCCGGAATGCTCCATCTCTTTGTCATGATCGTCGGCGGCGCCAAGGCCGGCTTTGAAGCGACCTTTCGGGTGGTAAGCTACAGTGTGTCGCCTTTTCTGTTCATGGTCATTCCGTACTGCGGGGTGTTGATCACGCCACTCTGGGCGCTGTCTCTTTTTATGATCGGGATCAGGGACGCGCATGAGACCACCGGTGGCAAAGCGACCGCTGCTGTTCTCTTTCCTTTCCTGTTCTGCTGCGGGATGATGGTTCTGGCGGTCTTTTTGTTCATGGGTGCCATCGCCTCGTCCTTCGGCGCCCTGATGCACATGTATAAGTGATGTGAGATCTCCGACATGCAACTGCTCCTGAAAAAGAGGACCCCGGACCAGATAGAATTCGGCATCATCTACGGAGGCATCGCGCTCGTGATCCTCGGCGCTGGATGGCTGCAGTCGATCCTCTCATTCGCCCCGGACTGCGTGTTCAAAGGACTGACAGGTATTCCCTGTCTCACCTGCGGTTCTACTCGGTCGGTGGTGCATTTGTCCCATGGCGATATCCTGTCTGCGTTTACCATGAATCCCCTGACGACCCTGTGCCTGATGTCGGCGGTGCTGTATTTTATCTATAGTCTTATGAGCGCTGCATTTCATCTCCCCCGTATCAGTTTCCTTTTCACCGATAAGGAGAGAACTATCATGAGAGCGGGAGTGGTCATGCTTCTGCTGGTGCAATGGGCTTATCTCATTATTCTGACCTGATCATTCCTTTTTCTGTTGATGCCGCCTGGCAACAATCTTATTTACATTCTTACCTCAGTATGTTATCATGCCAATCTTTATTAATATCCTATAATTTTGAGTAGTTACGGAGGTCATGTGTGGGCCCTGTCGTAATCGGCGTGGACCTTGGCGGTACGAACCTGAGGACGGCGCTCTTAAGCGTCAACGGGGATATCCTCGACAAGCGCAAAGAGGCTACGAACGCTTCGGATGGATGGAAAAAGGTCGTAGCGCGTCTGGTTGATAATATCTCGCAGCAGCGGGAGATCGCCGCGCAGCGCGGACTGAGCGTTATGGCGGTCGGCGTCGGGGCGCCCGGCGTTATCCTGATGGACAAGGGCGTTGTCGTGAAGTCTCCGAACTTCCCGGACTGGAACAATCTCCCCCTCAGGGATGAACTGGAAACGGCGCTCCGCATTCCGGTTGTTATCGAGAACGACGCCAATGCAGCGGCACTCGGAGAGCAGTGGCGCGGCGCGGGACGAGGCATCAATAGTATGATCCTGTTGACGCTCGGAACGGGTGTGGGCGGCGGGATCGTCCTCGATAATAAGATCTGGCAGGGCGCTGATGGAATGGCAGGCGAGATTGGGCATATGACGCTGGTCCCTGACGGGCGGCAATGTGGATGCGGCAACTCCGGTTGCCTTGAAATGTACGCTTCAGCGCGCGGTATTGTTCAAAGTTACCGGGAAGCCAGGGGAATGCTGGAAGTACATCAGCTTTCCGATGTGACGTCAGCGCAGATCTATCAGGCAGCGAGGAATGGTGATCCCATCGCCCGGCAGGTAATGAAGGACATGGGATCCATGCTCGGCATCGGCATCGCGAACCTGATCAATATCTTTAACCCGAACATGATCGTGATCGGCGGCGGCGTCAAGGATGCCTGGGACCTTTTTATCGGCGCTACTCACGAGGAGATCATGAAACGGGCCTTTCAGGTGCCGGCAGAGCGGACCGAGATTGTTCCGTCACTGCTCGGCGATGACGCGGGTATGGTCGGCGCAGCCGCCGGTGGCGTTACAGAAGATACAGCCGGCGTAAGGCGCATACCCTCATGATGAATGTAAAAATGCAGAGTGCAAAATGCAAAAGTCGAAATGAAGGGTAACTTCATAATGAAGTCGCAAAAGGTCGTCATTCCCGCTTGCCGGGAATCGTAGTGTTCTGCAATATTCTTATAAGAGACGATTCCGGACGAGCCGGAATGACGTCAAAAAAGAGTTATTCGACCGCGATCTGGAATTTGAAATAGATTATGGCCGGCACTAATATCAGGAATTTCTGCATCATTGCGCATATCGACCACGGCAAGTCCACTCTCGCCGACCGTATCCTTGAGTTCACCGGGGCGCTTTCCGACCGGGAAATGTCTGCTGCAGGCAGCAACCAGGTACTGGACGACATGGACCTGGAGCGTGAACGCGGCATTACCATCAAGGCCCATGCGGTGCGTCTCCAGTATAAGGCGAACGACGGCCAGAGCTATATCCTGAACCTCATCGACACGCCGGGGCATGTGGACTTTACCTACGAGGTCTCCCGGAGCATGGCGGCCTGCGAAGGCGCGCTGCTCGTGGTGGACGCGTCCCAGGGTGTCGAGGCACAGACGCTGGCCAACGCGTACCTTGCGCTCGATCACAACCTCGAGATGATCCCGGTGATCAACAAGATCGATCTGCCGAGCGCAAACATCGAGGAGGCGAAGCACCAGATCGAAGAGGTCATAGGACTTGACGCCTCGGGTGCCATTCCCGCGAGCGCCAAAGCGGGGATCGGTATTCACGAGATCCTCGAGTCGATCGTCAAAAATATCCCGGCCCCTCCCGGAGACCCCGATGCGCCGCTCAAAGCGCTGTTGTTCGACTCCTGGTATGACACGTACCAGGGGGTGGTCATTCTGGTCCGGGTCGTGGACGGCGTTGTGCGACCGAAGCAGAAGATCAAGCTGTTCTCTAATTCCGCGGTCTACGAAGTGCAGTCCGTCGGGGTCTTCACGCCGAAGATGCAGTTGAAAACGGAATTGTTCCCGGGTGAGGTGGGCTGCATCATCGCGGGCATCAAGCGGGTTGCGGATGCCAAGATCGGCGATACGGTCATGGACGACGATAGACCGGCTGACGCGCCGCTCCCGGGGTACAAAGACGTAAAGCCCATGGTCTTCGCCGGCATCTACCCGGTGGACAGCGACGGTTATGCCGATCTGCGCGACGCCCTTGAAAAACTGCGTTTGAATGACGCTTCGTTCACCTATGAACCTGAAACGTCGCTCGCGCTGGGATTCGGCTTCCGGTGCGGTTTTCTCGGCCTCCTGCATATGGATATCGTAAAGGAACGGCTCGAGCGGGAGTTCAAGCTCGATCTGATCCCGACAGCACCGACGGTCGTGTACCGGGTGACCAGGAACGACGGCACCATCATGATGGTGGACAACCCCGCCAGGATGCCGGACATCCAGGATATCCAGCGCATCGAGGAGCCGATGATCGTGGCCTCGCTCATCACGCCGGAGCAGTACGTGGGGTCGCTGATCGCATTGTGTCAGGAACGGCGCGGCAACCAGCGGGAGATCGAGTATATCACCAAGGACCGTGTGCGGATCACCTACGATCTTCCCCTGAACGAGATCGTGATGGACTTCTATGACCGGCTCAAATCACTGACCAAGGGATATGCCTCGCTTGATTACGAACTGTCGGGCTATCTCGAGTCCGATCTCGTGAAACTCGATGTGCTGATGAACGGGGAGCCCGTGGATGCCCTGTCGCTCATCACCCATCGCGACAAGGCCGCGGCCCGCGGCAGGCAGCTCGCGGAAAAGCTCAAGGAAGTGATCCCGCGGCAGTTATATGAGGTGATCATCCAGGCCGCGATCGGCTCCAAGATCATCGCGCGGGAGACGGTCAGGCCGTTGCGCAAGGACGTGACCGCGAAGTGCTACGGCGGCGATATCACGCGAAAACGCAAGCTTCTGGAAAAACAGAAGGAAGGCAAGAAAAGGATGAAGCAGGTCGGCAGCGTCGAGCTTCCGCAGGAGGCGTTTTTGGCGGTGCTGAAGGTGGGAGAGTAGTTTCAAAAAAACTAATTGGAAATTGAAGATTGAAAATTGGAAATTGTAAAATGAGGCAGGAAACCCACGGTTTCCATGATTTTCACTTTGAAATTTCCAATTTCCAATTTAAAATTTCCAATAAAGGCCGTACCTCAGGCCGTTCGGGAGGCATGATGCCGCAACCAGAACAGAAACAGGAAGTGAAACACAAGTCATTTTACAAGGAGTGGATCGAACCATTTCTTATCGCGGCGGTCGTGGCTTTATTCATCCGGCAGTTCGCGGTCGAGGCATTCAAGATACCGTCGGGATCGATGATACCGACGCTCGACATCGGCGACCACCTGCTGGTGAACAAGTTCGTCTATGGCCCGCGGATACCGTTTACGGACATCAGGATTTTCACCTGGAAAGAGCCGAAGCGCGGCGAGATCATCGTCTTCAAATATCCGGAGGACGAAGCAAAAAACTTCATTAAACGCATCGTCGGCCTCCAGGGAGACAAGATCGAGATCAAAAAGGGGGTCCTGTTCATCAACGATCAGCCTGTGCCGGTCATCGCGGAAGGTGCGGTCAAGGACAGCGAAAAGGCCGGCGGCTCTCCCTATTATGGACAACCGAAGTTGTTTGAAGAACAGCTTGGCAGCGTAAAACATCAGATTCAATATCTTCGCGACCAGTCGGGCCTGGATTTCGGTCCCAAGCTGGTGCCGGCTGATTCAGTATTTGTGATGGGAGATAACCGCGATAACAGCCAGGACAGCCGGGTTTGGGGTTTCGTAAAGTACGATAAGATCCTCGGCCGGGCGCTCATCATCTACTGGTCATGGGATGGAGACGACCGTTGGATACGGTGGGAGCGAATAGGGAGGCTGATACGGTAAAGAAGGAGGACACGAACATGCCTGGAATTTCGAAGGACAACGGATTTATCAGCTTTAAAGCAATATTTGTTCTTCTGCTTTTATTCATCGTCATTCATATCGGCGCCAAAGTAATTCCGATGTACGTTGATGCGGAAGCAATGAAGGATGAAATGGTCACTAAGGCACGATTTGCGCAGACCATTAAAGACGAGGAAATAGTGACCGAGCTCGTGAAAAAAGCAAAGACGATAGGTCTGCCGCTCAAACCTGACGATTTTAAACTGATGCGTAATGAGGATACGCACCGCATGAAGATCGGTACGGCGTGGGATGTGACAATCTTTTTCTTTTATGATCTCTATCCGCCGTACACAACCAGGACCTTTCATTTTAGGCCGATCGTTGAAGAGGATTATACGAGAAAGTTCTGATGCGGTAAGTTCGGACGATAAGTTAGACATTGGCGAAAGTATCGAAGCAGTAAATTAATATTAATCTGATTTAAATTATTGATATGCCTTTTTTGGACGCTCTGCATCTTAATCCTCATTCTATCAAGCCAGCGGAGATTGATTTTGGTGTGATCTCCGTATCTAGGAATGTGAACAGATTGTACATGTGCGAATTTGCGTACTAGGTTCAGGTAAGGTGAATTAACAATGATACGCAGCATGACCGGATACGGACGGATGGAAGCGGGCGATGCAGGCAGTCACTTTTCCCTGGAGATCCGCTCGTTGAACAACCGGTACCTTGATATCCAGATAAAGTTACCCCGCGGGCTTGCGGTCCTTGAGTCGCGGGTGAAAAAGACCGTTCAGGAACGTTTTTCCCGGGGACGGTTCGATGTCTCCATTACCAGGAACGGCGGGCAAGAAAGCGCCGGCAAGCTGGTCGTGAACGACGCATTGGCGTCGCAGTACATCGGGATCCTGGAGGACCTCAAGCAGCGGTTCGGGTTGAGCGGGGAGGTAGATCTCTCCCTGGTGTCCGGTCTTACGGACCTCATCACGATGACCGAGGTAAAGGAGGACCCGGAGAACCTCTGGCAGATCCTGTCAAAAGGCCTGTCGCAGGCGCTTGACGAGCTCGATCGGATGCGCAATGAAGAGGGCGCCGTGCTGGCGCAGGATATCGGGACGCGTCTCGATACCGTCGACCGAACGGGTCAGGCCATCCGTGCCCGGGTCCCGGTTACCATCGACAACACCCGCAAGCGGATGACGGAAACCCTGAACAGGCTGCTGGCCGAACAACCCGATCCGCTCAGACTGGCGCAGGAAATAGCGATCCTCGCGGAGCGCACGGACGTTACCGAGGAGCTCACCCGTCTGGATTGCCACATGGCGCAATTCCGGGTCATTGCTGGGAGGTTCTTCGCGTGAGGCCGTGGGCAGGAAACTTGATTTTCTGATGCAGGAGATGGGAAGAGAAGTGAACACCATCGCATCCAAGGCAATGGACGCGCAGATATCCATGGATGTGGTGAATGTCAAGGCAGAGCTGGAAAAGATACGCGAACAGGTCCAGAATATCGAATAATGGTAATTACTCAGCACCTCTGAAACGAGAAGGGTGTTACAACAAATAAGAACCTTTTTATCCGCAGATTTCGCAGATGGACGCAGATTTTAAAAAAAATAAATCAGGTTCGATTTGATCTGCGAAATCTGCGAATCTGCGGACAATATTTTGACCTGAGCAGTTACGAATAATGTATGGTAAATAACCTCGTCAATATCGGATACGGCAACATGGTGATGGCGACCAAGGTCGTGGCGGTCCTCTCGCCCGACTCTGCGCCCATGCGGCGGCTCAAGGATGAAGCGAAAGAGCAGAAGCGGCTGCTTGACGCCACCCAGGGGAGAAAGACCCGGGCGATCATCATCACCGACAGCGACCATGTCATTCTCTCTGCGGTGCAGGTCGAGACCCTGATGCAGAGATTTGCCACCGGGAGTGAACCGTGAAGAGAAAACAAGGGCTGCTGTTCGTGGTTTCAGCGCCGTCGGGCGCGGGCAAGACGAGCCTGTGCGGGGCCATTACCGACACGCTGGAGAAACTTACCCATTCGGTTTCCTATGCCACGCGCAAACCGCGTTCCGGCGAGATCGACGGGAGGGACTACTATTTCGTGAGCCAGGAGCGTTTTCGGGAAATGATCGATGCGGGTGATTTCGCGGAATGGGCCGAGGTCCACGGGAATCTCTACGGGACGTCACGGCGGGTGCTTGATGTCATGCTCTCGAAGGGCCGTGATGTGATCCTCGATATCGACACACAGGGGGCAAAACAGATCAAGGCAAAATATGATACCGCGGTGTTCATTTTTATCATGCCGCCGTCGCTCGATATCCTCGAGGAGCGTCTCAGAAACCGCAAGTCGGACGACGAGGACGAGATCAAGAGGCGGATGAAACGGTCGCGCGAAGAGATCAAAGACTATGCCATGTACGACTACCTTATTGTCAACCGGGATTTCGACAGGGCGCTGACCGAACTGCGGTCCGTTGTTATCGCGGAACGGTGCCGCATCGGGCTTATGGATACTACGTGGATCGAAGGGATAATTTAAGTTAAGGTTCTCCCGGGTTTTCTGTGGATCGTTTTTATCTGTTCCTGACTAAGCACCTGTCATGATCCTATTTTTTTTCTGCACCCCAGTTCACAGCTCCGCGCAGAGCATGATTGCTGGTACTGATAACAAGCCTGTTCGAGCAGCGCAGCACTTCCCCTCGCCCGGGGAACGAGCTCGGCCGTGTCTGCCTGGCTTTGTAGCACATCGGTCTTTTCTACCTTACCATGCTTGTGCGCGAACCTGTTCATGGGATGCAGGGGCTTCTGAAAAGGCAAAGATATGAGTCGTCTCCCCAACCCGTAGAGGTTAATTCTTCACTTAGTGGGGTAGCCTTTTAAGTTCTGCCGTTCCCTTGCGTCGGGGACGTGCGGTGTTGAGGGTAGAGCCAAGACTTTGATGCTTTACCCCCATGCGAAAATTTAGGCATGCGACCGAGTCCGAGGGTTAAGCATTTCGGACTGTCTGAGCCCGCAGGGCGAGTTTCCGAAATGTACTGAGGACGACTGAGCACACCGTGAAGAATTTTCGTCGGGTGCCCTTCTTTGGGTCACCTTTCTTGGGCACGCAAGAAAGGTGACAGTAAGGGGCGAGGGTGGAGTGATGCGAGTCCTGCATATCAGGGTGAGGTACTGTATATCTTCCCGGCAAGCTGCGCGGCCGAGTGATGAGCTACCCAAAAAAAACAGTGAGCAGAGTGTTAATGAAAAATAAATAGCGGTATTTGCAATTAAGTGACCCGCGTAAAGGTCAGAAGATCCTAATTTCAAAACAAGAGATTTACCATTCTAGGAGGTGCACAATGTTAAAAGCAGCAGAAGATCTGATTTCTCTCCCCATCGAGATGAAGGACTCAATTGCCGACACAAAATTCCGTCTGGTGCACATCGCGTCTCAGCGGGTGAGGCAGCTCTCCGCCGGCGCCCCGATGGAGGTTATTACGCACTCCATCAAGGACACGACCGTTGCACTGGAAGAGGCTGTCGCGGGAAAGTTCAAGGTCATCGTCGGAGAAGCGGCCAATGTGGCCAAGGAAGAGTTCCGCAAGCGGGAAGAGCGCGCGAAGGCAGATGCGGTGCTTTCCGCCAAGGAAGAAGAGATCCGCAAAGAGCTCAGCGCCTATCTTTCCGAGTCTGCGGAAGAAGAAGGCGCTGAAGAGGCCGAGGGAGAGGCCCCGGCCGAAGATGAGATTGAAGGGGAAGCGGATACGGAACATACGGAAGAGACCGAGGAATAGGGAGTCTCAGGCGTGGAACAGAGCGGCGTTTTAACGGGGAAACGGATCCTGCTCGGCGTGACCGGCAGTATCGCGGCATATAAAGCGGTGGACCTGCTGAGAAGGCTGACAGAGCAGGGCGCCGAGGTGCGTGTTGCGATGACAGCTAATGCCGAGAAATTCGTGTCCCGGCTGACCTTTGAGACGCTCTCCCGCAGACCGGTCCTGTATGATGAGTTTTCCAGCAGAGACCAGGCCACCATCGGGCACATCGAGATCACCGATGGTCTGGACCTCGCTCTTGTCGCCCCGGCCACTGCGAACATCATCGGCAAGATCGCCGCAGGCATTGCGGACGACGCCTTGACATCGGCCCTGATGGCGATCGATTGCCCGCTCCTTATTGCGCCGGCCATGAACGACCGCATGTACCGCAATCCCCGGCTCCAGAGAAACATCATGCTCCTGAAGGATTCCGGCGTGCGGTTTGTCGAACCCGGTAGTCGGCAGTCTTGCCTGCGGTACCGAGGGCCAGGGCAGGCTTGCGGATACCGACGTTATCATCCAGGAGCTTGCCGCTTGCCTGGCACAAAAAGACCTTGCGGGAAAGACCGTGCTGGTAACTGCTGGACCGACCCGCGAGTATATTGATGCGGTCCGCTTTATCAGTAATCCCTCAACCGGGAAAATGGGGTATGCGCTTGCCGCTGCGGCACGGGACCGGGGCGCGGAGGTGATCCTGATAACCGGCCCCACCCAGCTTATGCCGCCCCAGGGAATGAAGGTGGTTTCCGTGGTCAGCGCCGCGGACATGCATCGAGCGGTGATGGAGCATATTGATCGCAGTCATATCGTGATCATGGCCGCAGCGGTCTCCGATTTCAGGCCGCTCCAGACATCGGACCGCAAAATAAAAAAAGAAGACGCGGCCCTATCGCTCGAGCTTGAACGGACCGAGGATATCCTGCTCGAACTCGGCAAGGCGGGAGGAAAGCGGCTGCTGGTAGGGTTTGCCGCAGAAACTGACGACGTTGAACAGAACGCCGTGAAAAAACTGAAAGACAAACATCTTGATATGATCGTCGTCAATGACCTGCTCATTAACGGATCGGGATTCGGCGTTGATACGAACGCCGTGACGATCATTGACCGGACAGGGAAGAGGACCGAATTGCCGACCCTGCCGAAAACGCAAGTTGCCGCTGCAGTCATGACCGCCATCAGTGAATATTCAAAAAAACAGAATGCCTGATCGATTCAACGAGTGATTCTTTAAAAATTTCGTAAGCACCCTGCCTTGTGAGCCCTTCTTTTTATTTTCCCAGAGACGCCATGCCAAACATTATGAAGGTCTTTGACAAAGCCCTTTCATTTTGGATCTTCCGGGTTTTATGTGGGTAGTTTTTCACCCTTTATCTATTTTCTTGCATATCCCCTTCGTGGCCTGAATTAAATTTTTGACCCGACTAAGGCCACGTCCGCTCGCCCGCGTAAACTCGGCCTACGGCCTCAGACAGTACGCGTTCGCCCCAGAGGGACGCTGCCTTAGGCCAAGACGGGTGCCCAAAAATTTCATAGGGCCGCTCCGGGGACATGCGGGGTTGGTTTAAAGACGTTTCACCAAAAGCTTCCCATGCGAAAATCTAGGCATGCGACCGAGTCCGAGGGTTAAGCATTTCGGACTGTCTGAGCCCGAAGGGCGAGTTTCCGAAATGTACCGAGGACGACCGAGCATGCCGTAAAGGATTTTCGCCGGGTGCCCTTCTTTCGGTCACCTTGCTTGGGCAAGCAAGAAAGGTGACAACAAACATGAAAAAGGGGCGATAATACTACATAATAAGTCATATAGGAGTTTATTCCACCCACATTAAAGTCAGAAGAGCCTCATTTATAATGGAGGGCCTGATTTCGATTTTTTTGAAAGCATGTCCGCGCACCTGAGCGGCTCAGGTATCCGGTATCTGCCAATACAATCGAGCGTGATCCGGACCGCGGTGTCGAGGTCTATTTTATGGCCCGGCGACACGAACAGGGGCCTTACACTGTCCTTTGTCCGCAATACCGCGCCGACGATCCTGCCCTCGTGCGTGAGCCCGGACCAGTCGCCTTTTCGTCCGCCCGGTTCTTTGAATTCTCCGACGAGCCTTGTTTTTGCGCAGCCGATCGTGGAGATATTAAGCAGTACACCGAGATGTGAAGCGATCCCGATCTCCCGCGGGTGCGCAATGCCCTGCCCGTCGACGAGAATGATATCTGGCTTTGTTGGGAGTTTCTTGATCGCTGCGATGATGGCATGACCTTCCCGGAAGGAGAGAAAACCGGGGACGTAGGGGAACCTCAGCTTTTCCACGGCACACGTTGTTTCCACCAGGGTGAGCTCGGGATAACGGTAGAGGCATGCCGCTGCATATACCAGGTCTTCCGAGAAGGCAGCGTCCACTCCTGCCACATATCGCGGTTCCCGCGTGAGGGGAATGACCCGCACCCTCTTCCTCAGCTCTTTCTGGAGTTCCCGCGCCTTTTCGATCGAGATCGTTTCCGGCCATTTCATGCAAACATCACCCCTGCTTTCAGATATAATTATACTATGTTATGTTTGCTTTCGTCATTTCTGCTGATAATTAACGGAGAAATCAGGATTTTCATTTTCTGTCCCGTTCGGCTAAAACAAAAGGGGGTTGCTTCCATGTTTCTCTATCTTGTACAGCACGGTGAGGCGAAGAGGGAAGAGGATGATCCGCAGAGACGGCTCACGGACAAAGGATCCAAGGACGTTGCCAGGACCGCGATCTACGCGCAGGAACGCGGTCTCAGGCCGAGTATCATTCATCACAGCGGAAAGACCCGCGCCCTGCAGACCGCGCAGATCCTGGCCGATTACCTCAAACCGGGGAAGGGGCCGTCCCCGACAGATGCCCTCGCGCCCATGGATGATCCCGATGTTTGGGCTGGACGCATCGCCGGAATGAATGAGGATTTAATGCTTGTCGGACATCTCCCGTATATGGCAAAGCTCGCGGGCCTGCTTCTCTGCGGGGACAAAGAGAAGACGCCTATCGATTTCAAGATGGGAGGGATCGTTTGTTTAAAGCGTTTCGATGACGGGAGATGGGCACTGGAGTGGATGCTCGTGCCGGATATGGTCGGATAAGATGTAAGGGCACATTTGGGGACAGGTCTTGAAATATAAGAAGCTGACTCCGGACGAACGCCGTGACGATCATTGACCGGACAGGGAAGAGGACCGAATTGCCGACCCTGCCGAAAACGCAAGTTGCCGCTGCAGTCATGACAGCCATCAGTGAATTTTTAAAGAAACAGAATCCCTGACCGCATCAACCAATCCTTTCTCAAAATCAAAATACCTTCATCAAGCTTGTGATTATTTTGTAAGGGGTGTAGAATCGCTTTTGCAGCTTGCGTTTGTATACATCTTTCTGTATTAAGAAAAGGAGGAAATTATGTTTAAGAAAGTCCTGGTCTGTACCGCACTTGTCACGATGGCGATGGCCAATCCTGTCATTTCGCAGCAATCTCCACCAACGTCCGATCAGGCGAAGCGGATCGAAGCAATGGTCAACAAGGCTGCGGCGCTGGTCGAAACCCAGGGAAAGGCGGCCTTCTCCGAGTTTAGAAAGCGCGATAGCGAATGGTGGTTCGGTAACACGTATCTATTCGTCTACGATAAAGACATGAATGTGTTACTCAACCCCGCTTTCCCGAAGCGAGAGGGAACCAATGTACATGGCGATAAAGATGTCAACGGCAAGCTCTTTCATGACGAGTTTATGAAAGTGATTCATTCCAAGGGGTCAGGCTGGGTCGATTACATGTTCCCTAAACCTGGGCAGACCCAACCGTCCCGGAAATGGAGCTACGTGAAGGCGGTGAAGATAGATGGAACGACGGGGCTGATCGGTGCGGGATTCTATCCCGAGTAACACGAGCCGGGCGGTTTTTCGCAAACCGCAGTCGTCGATTTGTATAATCAAACCACTTTGCTTTGCTCGAACTCGGCAAGGCGGAGGGGAAGCGGCTGCTGGTAGGGTTTGCCGCAGAAACTGACGACATTGAACAGAACGCTATAAAAAAACTGAAAGACAAACATCTCGATATGATCGTCGTCAATGACCTGCTCATTAACGGATCGGGATTCGGCGTTGATACGAACGCCGTGACGATCATTGACCGGACAGGGAAGAGGACCGAATTGCCGACCCTGCCGAAGACGCAAGTTGCCGCTTCAGTTATGACTGCCATCAGTGAATATTTAAAAAAACAGAAACACTAGGAACCAACGAACCCAAGTTTTTATAATGCCATTGAGGTGGTGTATGGCGGCGTTTGGTATGGAACCGGTCAACAGCACGTGTCCTTATTGCGGTGAGCCTATTGAACTCCTCGTCGACTGCTCCGTAAGAAAGCAGAATTATATTGAGGACTGTCAAGTTTGCTGTAAGCCGATTACTGTTCGCGTAATCGTCGATGAAGAAGGGTTCCCGTCCGTCCAGGTTTCACAGGAGGACGAAGTATAACGAGTGCCGGATCTCGTTTTTTTCTGCGGTTCCTCACTCTGTCTTCAACCTTCACTCTTAAGCTCCCTGCCCGCAATTTCCGCTTGCCCCTTCTGCCTAAGTGGAGTATTCTTGCTTCATAAGGAGATTAGCTGTGTGCCCCCGAACTCCGAACGCTGAACTCCTAACTATAATGTACGGGAGAACACCATTGAGAAGTTTTCCCATCTCGCCGAAATTCTCCCAGAGTTTTCATTAATTAATAAGGAAAACACAGATAGAAACAACGTCCCGAAAAGGCTCCCAGATAGAAACAACGTCCCGAAAGAGGCTCCCGATCCCGAGCAAGATGATATCTTGATTGTCAGTCGCGGTGCAACGGTAGGGCGAACATGTCGCATAAACGTCGATCGGAAATTCTGCCTGATGGGCAGCGTCATTCTGATGAAGATGAGTTACCTGGGTTGATTCAAACTACACACTATCGGCACTCAAGGCCGGATTCTTTCTCACGCGGCTTACGGTAATGTCTGGTTCAACAGCACAGCAGGCTATTTACATTCGTGATATTCGTACTTTACCGTTACCGTTGCCGCCACTTGTAAACAAAAACGTATTGTCGTCGAAATTGAACGACGCATCTCACAAGGCCGTTAAGTCGAGACGCAGGTTGATACTAATTTAAAACGTACCGAGAAGTCTTCGCGGAACATTGCTTAAACAATCATATACTGGAAATCTTGCAAGTTAGAGGGCTAACATGTCAACTCCTAAGGATTTGTTAGATATTAGAAATCATTTGTATGATAGGTCAGAGCGGCTTTGGTGGATTACTATTTGGTTGGCAATTTGCACCCAGGTTTTAGCGGTTTTGGCCGTTTGGAAAAACAATACGGTATTTCTCGCCATCGTTGGGTTAATCTCGCTTATGTCGCCAATAGCAATTAATTGGATTAGAGAGCAAGCAGAAGGGCTAACAATAAAAGCAGATAAATGTCGGAGACTCATACTGTATGCTGACGGTTTAGGCGGCACAATAACGAAGGCGGAAATCGCCTCTGTTAGAGCCTGTGTAATGGGGTGGACCTTGAAAGATGCGCCATTTGTTTCTCCATATTATTCATCAGATAAACCAAAGGGGCCAAACCAGCTTAGCAGACATAGTGAGCGAGTCAGCTTTTTTTACAAACCATCTTGCGGATCGGGTAATCACGAGGCTTGTCTTCATATTAACCGGTTCCGTATTTATGGTAATTGCTATCCTCTTTATGAGTGATGTGCTATTTGCACCGCATAATTTCGTTCAGGACAATCCAGTACCTGCCATAGCGAAATCAGTCGCATTCGTTATTGCTTTTCTTATATCAGGTGATTTTGCGCTCCTACTTAGAAAATATTTTGATTTAAAGTCGATAGCCGGTCTAACATTTAATTCGTGCGTGAAAATGCGCGATGACAACGATTAAGTTGAGCGACAAGTATTGCAGGTGGTTGAAGATTATAATATTGGCCTGATTAAAAACCCACCTATTCCCGCGGGACTCTATGGAAAATATCGTGCGGCTTTGAATCAAATATAAGAACCAGCCATAATTCTCTGGGCTGAGTCGGAGGTTATATATGGCAGGATCACCCCAAGCCCTATTCCATCGCTTGACAGCAAGGATGCAACCTCTTCAAAGTGAATACAATAAAGCGGAAATACATTCAATAACCGTGCGAAAAAGGTTAAACCAGTCCTTTGATCTCAAGAGGTTTCTAAAAATTGGCAGTCACTCACGCAATACAGCAATCCGACTATATAGTGATATAGACTACTTGGCGGTGTTAGCACGAAATGAGGCTAAGTGGGGCGGTAGAATCGTAAATTCATCGACATTTATGGAAAAAGTGAGAGAGGATTTAGGTGATAGGTACACCCAAACGCAGGTGAGTGGCGATGGACAAGCGGTTATTATAAAATTTGGCGGCGGGCAACATTCTATGGATGTGGTACCAGCAATATTTTCAAGGTTTGACAAACTGCGGCCTATTTATTGGATTCCTGACGGGAACGATGGATGGATAGAAACTAGTCCTGAACGCCACAATAAATACATTCTAGATGCCAATGAGAGAAGCGGTTCGAAGCTTGTCAAAGTCATACGTTTACTAAAATTTTAGAAAATCTGTCGACAAGGAACGCTTCCGCTTCAGTCTTTTCACGTCGATATTTTACTAGCCTCGAGTGATGTCTGTGTAGGCATCCGTATGCGCGATGTCTGCACGATTCATTTCAATTGTTAGCAGATCGCAAATGCAGCGGGCTTAGGGATCCTTTGGGCCTTTCCGGGATAATACGTGCGGCGAGAACGGAAACTCAAATAGACGACATTAATGCAGCTGTAGATTACTCATTACAGCATGCTAAATCCGCACTCCAGGCAGAATCATGGGGTGATTCTGAAGAGGCGGTCCGGCAGTGGGGCATCGTATTTAATGGAAATATATAGATCATTGAGGGTAAATGTCACGACTCTACTTCGATCAAAAGATAACAACGATAGTCTTGGCAGTACTTAATGACAAAACGATGGTCGAACCAGAATGCAGTGGGAGTAAATGATGCCAACTACCATAACAATGGTTTGTCTTGCTGATTCTCGGAAAATTGGCGCTCATTGCGTCGCTGGGAAAATTATGGAAGGAGTGAATAAAGGAAAATGGATCAGGCCAATAAGTGGCAGGGAAGAGAGCGCTCTAACTAATAGGGATATATGTTATAAAAATGGAAAGATGCCAAATTTGCTGGATATCATCTCCATAACAGTTAAAGGAGCGTACCTTCCAATCACCAGCAAGAGAATTGTATAATTGACGAAACTTTTTATTGGAAAAAAGAAGGTGAACTTAAGATAGAAGTGGTAAATTTGTGTGATGATACTGACGCGCTTTGGATAAACGATTACGACAGCACGTTTGGTGTAAATGATAAAATACCAACAGTAACTGTTTATAAGAAAATCGAATCTTCTCTATTGCTAATATCGCCGCAAAATGTCAGCTATAAAGTTGGCATTGAGTATAATAAAAAAAAGGTAAGATCTATATTTGATTTTCAAGGAAGCAATCATGTTATTACTGTTACGGATCATAGTGCTGAACAAATATGATTTAGCCAAGAAGATCGGTATTTATAAAGAGAGCAGTGATCCAATCTATTACAGCGTCAGTCTCGCTGGAGATCTAAACGGTTATTGTTACAAACTGATAGCAGGAATCATCCGATAACTCGCTAAGACAATATGGATAAAGAACTATTTACAATAGGACATTCAAACCACCAGATCGAACGATTTATCGATTTGCTGAAAATGCATGCCATTACTGCTATTTGTGACGTGCGTTCACACCCCTACAGCGGCACAATCCTCAATTCAACCGTGAAGTACTCCAGGCGCGGCTTAAGGAGAGCAATATCGCGTATGCATTCCTTGGTTCTGAATTAGGTGCCAGAAGCAATGATATATCATGCTATAGCAATGGCAAAGTTCAATTCAATTGTCTGTCGCAAACCAGTGTATTCAAGGAGGGAATAAAGAGGGTCAAAACGGGCATGGATTCTTATCGTGTTGCTTTTGTGCGCGGAAAAAGATCCTCTTATGTGCCACAGAACGATATTGATTTGTCGTTACATGCGAAACGAAGGCGTTTTAATTAAGCACATATTAGCCGATGGCTCTATAGAAAAAAATGCTGAGCTTGAAGAAAGGTTGATGAAGCTATTGAAAATTCCCCAGGATGACCTTTTTATGAACCATGAGCAGCTTGTCAACCGCGCTTACGATATGCAGGGGGATAAGATCGCGCATGTGAGTGAAGAGAAACAGGATTATAATTTGAAGAGTAGCAGGAAGGGTCGGGCATGGGTACTATAAAAATTTACACGATTGGCTTCACAAAGAAGAATGCTGAGCAGTTCTTCGGCAAGCTGTGTTCTGCAGGAGTAAAACGGCTGGTAGATATTCGTCTGAATAACAGCTCTCAACTCGCAGGCTTTGCCAAGAAAGACGACCTGAAATACTTCTTAAAGAAGATATGCAATATTGAATATGTCTATGTGGCGCAATTAGCCCCTACGAAAGAGATATTGGATGAGTATCGGAAAACGAAGAATAGCTGGCCAGTGTACGAACGGCGTTTCATTGACCTAATGACGACCAGAAAAGTGCAAGAAACCATCTCTCAGGATGTATTAAATAATGGTTGTCTATTGTGTAGCGAAGATACTCCTGATCAATGTCATCGTCGTCTGGTGGCTGAATATCTTAAGAGTAAATGGGATAATGTAGAAATTATTCATCTGACTTAGTAGTACGCTGTTAATGAAAGGTTCAATCGATTATGACCCCTGCGGCAATCGTTTCAAAACTCTGGAACTAATGTAACGTCCTCCGGGATACGAAATCTCCGTCAGTTCGTTTAACTGCTGATCAAATTTCTTCGCCGTCTATCCTCCGATAAAACAGATCCGTCATGGCATCTTTATTTTTGCTAAACTATATAACACGCGGAGGATTCCTTATCCCGCAGAAGCTATTTGGAATCATTAACGGGGAAAAAAGTATTACAGAAAAAGCCCTTCCAGGGACAGTCTCTCAATTTATAAGGAGGCGTAGCAATGAGACATTCACTAGTAAGGACGCTGGCGCTGGCCGGAACGATGCTGCTTTTGGCCGTGGGATGTGCCACGACGCAGCCGAGTCAGCCGGCCATCAGCGAAACTCCCACCGATGTTCACATCCAGGGGCGGTGGGTCTGGGCGGAACTGTTCGCCGACAACGTCGACACGGAGAAGACCTTCTACCAGGAGGTCTTCGGCTGGCAGTTCGAAAGCCGCGGGACGGGCACGAACATCTATACCCTTGTCCGCGTGAACGGCAGGCCGATCGCCGGGATCATTCATTATACGAAGACGGCCGATGCGGAGCGGTCGGCGAGATGGCTGCCGTTCATTTCCGTTCCTGACGCGGCACGCGCCGTTGAACAGGCGTCGGCTTCCGGCGGCAAGGTCGTTGTCCCGCTAAAAATCCGTCCCGGGCGGCGTGAGTCATCGGTCCTTGCAGACCCCGAAGGCGCGTTCTTTGGCGTGGTCCACAACGACGCCGGTGATCAGCCCGATGTGTTCCCATCCTACAACGAATGGCTCTGGCTGGAGCTCTGGGCCAACGACGCGTCCGCGATGGCGGACTTCTACCGTCCCATTGGGGCATACACGGTGACGCGCAAGGAAGGGCAAGGGGACCGGACAGAACTGCATCTGGTGGCAGGCGGGTTCCCGCGGGCCGGCGTCCTGGAACTTAAGCACAAGGACCGTCCCTCAACCTGGCTGCCCTATGTTCGTGTGCAGGACCTGCAGAAGACTGTGGCCAGCGTCGCCCGCGCGGGCGGCCGCGTCGTTATGGAGCCGCGCCCGGAGGTCCGGAATGGAACGGTGGCGGTGTTCCTCGACCCGCTGGGCGCTGCGGTGGCGGCGGCGGAATGGCCGGATGAGAACGAAGGGGAGGGCAAACCATGAAACCATATATCAACAAGAACGCTGTTGCCAGCTTGCTCCTGCTGATGGCGACGTCCATTCTTGCAGCGGGCTGCTTCTGGGGTCCCGCACCAGGATACTATGGAGACGACTATTACGGAGCACCTGCTCCCGGATACTATCGGGGCGATGTGATCATCGAAGAGCACTGGCACCAAGGCGGCGAGCGGCATGAGGAGTCTCATATGCCGGCGCGGCGCCTCCCGGAACCGGCGCCCCGGTCGAAGTCCGCTCCGGAGCACAAACAGAAATCGGATAAGGAGCATCGGGAGAAGTCGGATCCGCATTCGGAGCATATGGAAAGATGAGTCCGGTTCCGCAGGTGAGGCAGGGATGAACCCGGAGTTCTGATACACGGGATCGTGGCCGGCAGCGTCCCTCAACTCATCGTTCATTTACAAGTTCCAAGTGGTTTTCTGTATTGATTCTTAGTCAACACGACTGCACTCTCGCAGGTGTATTCGATATGACACGTCACTCAGGATTTTCCTCGTTCTTCTTTATCTCACAACATCCCGTTGACCAATTGGGGCCAGATCTTCGATGTTGACAGGGCAGGAGAGAGACGTAGGGGACGTTGATACTCAGAGTGCTATAAGATTTAAGTCCTTTTGAAATGCAATTCAGGTGTCAACGTCCCCAAGATGTTTCCGGGAAAGCTGATGAAGAGGGAAACGGGTAAGGACATAAAATAATGGGGATGCTGAAGTGAGTTCAAAACTTTTCATAGGTGACTAACATGAAGATCACTACCATAAAACTGTTTAATCTTATCTTATCCTTAATAGTCATTGTCACCTCGGCTCTATTATGCAGTCAAATTATATCAAAGGCAATTTTCAACCAGGAGAACAAGAACGATTATGCTGAACTCAACCACATCAAATACGGTCTTTTCAGTGTTGACGCATGGAAACGACAAATCACCGTAATTCTCGCCGAGGAGATTGATAAGCTGGATTTGTCAAGGACGGATGAGCGGGATCTTCGAAAACATATCGAAGTTCTGTTGAATTCGCTCATTGATAAAGTTGACAAGAAAATCAGAGAAGGGAACGCGAACTCTGCCGGAGGTTGGGTCTCTCAAGCTTTTATCGATATATTTGTCAGTCTGGAAGACATTAAAAAGGGCATTCCTGAATATGCGGATGCTGTCATGCATGAATTGACAAAAAAGAGAACAAGGGGCCAGATAAAGGCCATGCTGCAGGCACAGTTTAAAGAATATTTGAACCAAACCTTTGAAACACAGGATACCCCTCAACTGAGCCGCATCCTTCTGAGAACTGATTCCAGGGATATTGAAAGTGCGAGGAGCAAGCTCAAAAAGACAATTTCGGTTGAGAACAGCCTGATCGTTAAGGACGCACTCCTGTTGATCGTTCTGTCGGTCATCCTTTTCGCTCTGTTCGGTTTCAGCAGGCAACCCCTGGCGCCCTCCAAATATATTCTGCTCGTTTTGTCTCTTATCATGCTGCTGATCGCCGGTGTAACCACGCCCATGATCGATATGGAAGCAAAAATCACAGAGATGAGTTTTGTATTGATGGGGCATCTCGTCCATTTTGAGAACCAGGTATTGTATTTTCAAAGCAAAAGCATTCTGGATGTTTTTTGGATCATGATCACGCATTCGGATATTCAGATGAAATTTGTCGGGGTCCTGCTGATCACCTTCAGCATCGTGTTCCCCCTGTTAAAAATAATATTTTCACTAGGATATTATTACAATTATCACCGTGCAAAGGAGAACCCGGTGATCAGGTTCTTTGTCCTAAAATCAGGGAAATGGTCCATGACCGATGTCATGGTGATCGCCATATTCATGGCCTATATCGGATTTAACGGGATCATTACCAGTCAGTTCGGTCAATTAAGCAAAGCGAGCCAGGAACTGGTGATCGTGACGACAAACGGCACTTCTCTTCAGCCGGGGTATTATCTGTTCGTGATGTACACCGTATTGGCGTTATTCTTGTCCGGATTCCTGAACAGAAAACCTCTGGTATCCGAAGGGACGAATCCATAGGTTGTGCGTAGTTGAGACCAATTGTGTCAAAAACATCTTAGACAAAAAACATCTTAGGGTCACCCATTTAAAGGGCACCGTCAATGGGAAACAGTTCTCTTGTGACGAGAAACGGTACGTTTCTCGTCGAGCCTTTCCATTATCTTCATCTTCACTATGCGCTGAGTGAGAAGCAGAGAAAGCGACCCACACAAAACCCGGAAGACCCTTTATTTACGGATCTGCATTTCTCTGTGATCTCTGTGACCTCTGCGGTTAAATATCTCTCATGTTTCATGGAACTTTTGACACTACCTGTAGCAAAACTTTTAACGATACCCTTGATTTACAATATATCATGCTATGACGAGGAAGACGACGAGCCAGAGGGGCCGAAAGAGCAGTAGTTGCACCCGTTGCGCAGGGGAGGCGGAGGAGTCTGAATGCAAAGAAAGATAAAACGCTGTACCTGGCCAACGGACGATCCACTTATGATTGCCTACCATGATACGGAATGGGGCGTGCCGCTTCACAATGACCAGAAACTATATGAGTTTATCGTTCTTGACGGTGCGCAAGCAGGCCTCTCATGGTCCACCGTGCTCAGAAAGCGGGAGAACTATCGCAAAGCCTTTCGGGGATTCGATCCGAAGATCGTGGCCCGATTCAAGGCAAAGGACGTGGAGCGACTGTTGAAGGATACGGGCATCATCCGCAATCGTCTGAAGATCGAATCGGCTATAATCAACGCAGGAATATTCCTCGATATCCAGAAAGAGTTCGGGTCCTTCGATGCCTACATCTGGCAGTTTACCGGCGGAAAGACAGTGAACCACCGGTGCAGGCGGCTTGCCGACATCCCTACAACGTCCACAGAATCAGATGCCATGAGCAAGGACATGAAGAAACGGGGGTTCAAGTTTGTGGGCTCAACCATCTGTTACGCGTTCATGCAGGCGGCAGGGATGGTCAACGATCACCTTGTTGATTGTTTCAGGTACCGGGAAGTGCAGTAACCCACACGGTACTTCACGATTGCCTTCCGCGTAGAAACTCGGTACCATGTTCCATGGTCCGGTTCAAGACCCCCTTGAGATCTTTGCGCCATAGGATGACCCCACAGTTGCATCACGCCGTGAATTGAGAGAGTACAATGACCGCGGACACGCCGCGGGTCGCGGAGGTAGCATGCACAAAAGCTCAAAGTGGCTGATTTGGGAGATCTGCCTGGTCTTTCTGATTGTTGTCTTATTAGGAATACTTGATCATCCCCTGATTTTGACTTATCAAAGGCATAAGCTTCTTCACATTTTGGGCGCTATATTATTGCTGGGCAATATAATCATAACCGCCGTCTGGATGCTCATGGCAGAACGTACAAACAATTACCATGTCATGCGGTTTGCGGTATTCAGCGAAGTATCTAGTCTTTCCCTGCCAATGCAAGACCCGCCTGGAACCTGCCTTGAGTAAGATTTCTCGGTCACTTCGTTCTTTCGGAATGACAAACGAGGGGTATCTCTAATACCATGGTTGTATTCAAAAATATCCTTTTGGGTTGCTGATTTTTTTTTGCATCAGCAACAAAAGCATTATTGATGATTTATAATGTAATTAGGACGGACGAAATAATCATGTCTCCCTAAAAAAAGGAGGAATGAAGGGACTTTTTCACTGAATCAAATCACCCCTAACCACTCTTTTGCTAAAGAGGGGCAAACAATATTTTGCAGTGCATAGAAATGCCCTTGCATGAGTTGGGTCTTGCGTGTCTGTATAGGACGTCGAAATGAACTATCCGTGCAAAAGAGGAGGAGCATCATGAAACAGATTGCGATCAACGGTCTTGGCATTCTGGGCTATTCCGAAGATGAACTGGTTTCCGCCGATATTGTGGACGATGAGCATTCGGGCATCATAGAAGCCAACGCCACCAGGGTCATCATGGACAGGACTGTCAAGGTGCTCTCCTGGTACGATAATGATACGGATATACTCAACGGCTGCTCGATCTGGCCGATTACATAGCCCGATAAAGGATAGCGCTCACGGTGTGAAAATATTTAAAAGAGGAACATCCACCAATTCCCGACAAGCTCCAATGTCCAAGTGTCAAAACAGATGATGACTGTATGCAGCGAAAACAACCAAAGGAGGCGAGTATGAAAAGGATCACGAGACGCGATTTTCTCAAACAGGCAGGGATCGGTGCAGCGGGCATGGCCTTGGGACCTGGTGTGCTGAACGAAGCTTTTGCCCAGAAACAGGGCCGCCGGACGCTCAGGATACTTCAATGGAGCCATTTTGTTCCCACGCACGACAAATGGTACGATCAGTACGCAAGGGAATGGGGTGAAAAACACGATGTGGACGTCATCATCGACCACATCGGGCTCGCCGACCTTCGGAGCACCTTTGCCTCCGAGGTGGCGGCAGGCAAGGGGCATGACATCGTGGAATTCATCGATCCGCCGTCCGACTTCGAGCCGAGCGTCATGAACCTTGCCGATCTGAACCAGGAGGCGGAGAAACGGTTCGGGAAGCAGCTCCCCGTGGCGACGCGCAGCACCTACAACCCCCATACGAAGCAGCATTACGGGTTCTGCCACGGCTGGACCATCGATCCGGGCGACTACCGCAAATCCCTCTGGGAGAAGGCCGGCAAGCCTGACGGACCCACGACCTGGGAGGACCTGCTGACCTACGGCGCGAAGATCAAGAACGAGCAGGGTATCCAGCTGGGGATCGGCATCTCCCAGGAACTCGATTCCAACATGGCGGAACGGACGCTGCTGTGGTCCTTCGACACCTCCATCCAGGATGAGAACGAGATCGTCGTCCTGGACAACAAGAAGACCGTGGAGGCCGTCAAGTTCATGATCGAGCTGTACCAGAAGACCATGACACCCGAGGTGTTCGGGTGGACGGCAGCATCGAACAACCAGCTTCTGCTCGCCGGGAAGGCATCGTACATCCTGAACTCCATCTCGGCCTATCGGTCCGCGCAGAAAGACGTTCCCGAGGTAGCGAAGGACGTGTTCTTTACTCCTGCGCTCAAGGGGCCGCGCGGCACGGGGTGGGCATGCGAGCACGTGATCTACGTGACCGTGATCCCGAAATTCTCCGCAAAGAACGCCGACCTGGCCAAGCAGTTCCTGCTCGACCGGGTCGCGAACTACGACAAGGCCATGTGGGAGAGCAAACTGTACAATTCTCCCGCCTTCTTCAACGCGCCGGTGCCGGCTGGCGACCGGGGCTACCCGGCTGTTGCGACAGCAAAGCATCTGCGCGACCTGCACAACGCCTGGTTCAGCAAGGACCCCTTTGCGCTTCCCGGCGAGCGGACCGACAAACTGATCACGCTTAAGGATGCGGAGAAATGGAGCACCAACGTGGGCTTCCCCGGTACTTCGAACCCGGCAGAAGGCGAGATATTCGGCACCTATGTACTTCCTGGCATGTTCGCCCGCGTGGCCCAGGGCAAGCAGACCGCCGAGGAGTCGGTGAAGCAGGCCGCGGAGCAGTGCAATGTCATCTTCGACAAGTGGCGGGCACAGGGGTTGATCAGGAAGAAATAGACAGTGAGCAGCGATTTACCGCGATGCCGCGAAGGACGCGAAGAGAAGCTTGAATATTGGCTGGGGCTTACGGTTTCCTTTGCGCCCTCTGCGTCCTGCGGTTCAAGTTGCCGTGTCTTGGAGCTCTATAATCTGGTTCTTTGCAGATCAGTGATAATTCTATGGCGAACGTACAACTGGTCGGGATCAAGAAACACTTTGAAGGCGTGAAGGCTGTCGACGGCATCGACCTGGAGATCAGCGACGGGGAATTCCTCGTGCTGCTCGGACCCTCCGGGAGCGGCAAGACCACGCTCATGCGCCTTGTTGCGGGTCTTGAAAAGCCGACCGGGGGACAGATCGTCATCGACGGACAGCCGGTGAACGACCTCCCGCCGCGGGAGCGGGGCATCGCCATGGTCTTCCAGAGCTATGCTCTCTACCCGCATAAGACCGTGTTCGGGAACATCTCCTTTCCCCTCGCCGTGGAAGGCATGCCGCGGGAGGACATCCGGAAGAAAGTGGAATGGGCTTCGGGGCTCCTCGGCATAGGCCATCTCCTGGACCGGATGCCGTCCCAGTGCTCGGGCGGCGAACGCCAGCGCGTCGCGATCGCGCGCGCCCTGGTCCGCAGGCCCAGGGTGCTCCTGATGGATGAGCCGCTTTCGAACCTCGACGCGAAGGTGCGCCATACGGCCCGCGAGGAGCTGAAGCTCTTTCAGCGGGAGATCCACGTTACCACCATCTACGTCACCCATGATCAGGCGGAGGCAATGGGCCTGGGCGACCGGATCGCGGTGATGAACGAGGGGACGATCCGCCAGATCGGCACGCCTGACTCGATCTACAACGATCCGGCCAACATGTTCGTCGCGGGCTTTGTCGGCATTCCGCCGATGAACTTCATGGAGCAGGACGGCCTGATCGTCGGGTTCCGTCCCGAGGCGCTGCTTCCGGCGGAGGCGCTCCCGGACAAGGAATGCATGCGTCTCCGGCTTCTGGTCGAACGGGTGGAGGACCTGGGGTCGCACCGGCTAGTGTACGGGACCATCGGCAAGACCAAAGTCATCGCGAACCATTCCTTCCGTTTGAACATGAAGGAGGGAGATGATCACGAGTTCGCGGTCTGCAGCCAGGAGCTCCGGCGCTTCGATCCGAAGACCGGCATGAGGGTGAGGCCATGAGCCGGCCGCGCTTCTTCGAGCGGGAGTCGGTGCTTGCGCCGCTGATGCTTGCGCCCGTGGCACTGTACATGCTGCTCCTGGTGGGGTTTCCGTTCCTCATGGCCTTCGTGTACAGCTTCAGCAATGTGACCGTGGGAAATCCCGATTATCACATGATCGGGTTCGGGAACTTCGCGGCCGTGCTCCATGACCCGGCGTTCCGGACATCCCTGACGAACACCTGCATCTTCACCTTCACGTCCATCGCCCTGGTGCTCGTGCTCTCGAACATGCTGACCGAGCTCCTGATGCGTGAATTCCGCTTCAAGTGGCTCATCCGGTTCCTCATCATGCTTCCCTGGACCGCGCCGATCGCACTCGGCACCATCGGCTACCTCTGGTTCCTCGACTCGGTTTTCAGCCCCATCGACTGGCTGCTCCGCACCTGGGGACTGCTCGGAAAACCCCATGCCCTGCTGGGCCCCATGAGCAACCTCTACTGGCTCGGAAGGCCCGGCCTGGCGATGGCGTCGGTCATCCTCGTCCATGTCTGGAGGCTCCTTCCCCTTGCCACGATGATCCGCATCGCCGGGATGAACTCCCTCCCGCGGGAGGTCCTCGAAGCGGCCCAGATGGACGGAGCGGGATACTATCGGCGTCTCTTCCAGATCGTTCTGCCGCTCTTGCTGCCGGTGATCAGCGTCACGGTCCTCTTCTCCACGCTTTTCACCTTCACGGACATGACGGTAGTCTGGGTCCTTACCAAGGGCGGTCCGCCGGACAACAACACGCAGGTCCTGGCAAGCCTCGCGTTCCTCAAGGGCATCCAGGGAGGCGACCTGGCCCAGGGCGCGGCAGTCTCGCTGTTTTTCTTCCCGGTGCTCGCGGGCGTTGCGGCGGTCGTGCTGCGGCTTGCGAAGAAGGCGGTAGTGACGTAGATAGGAGTTCAGAGTATGGCGTAGAAATAAGGCTCTTCTGATTTTAATGTGGGTGGAATAAGCTCCTATATGACTTATTATATAGTATTATCGCCCCTTTTTCATGTTTGTTGTCACCTTTCTTGCTTGCCCAAGCAAGGTGACCGAAAGAAGGGCACCCGGCGAAAATCCTTTACGGCATGCTCGGTCGTCCTCGGTACATTTCGGAAACTCGCCCTTCGGGCTCAGACAGTCCGAAATGTTTAACCCTCGGACTCGGTCGCATGCCTAGATTTTCGCATGGGAAGCTTTTGGTGAAACGTCTTTAAACCAACCCCGCATGTCCCCGGAGCGGCCCTATGAAATTTTTGGGCACCCGTCTTGGCCTAAGGCAGCGTCCCTCTGGGGCGAACGCGTACTGTCTGAGGCCGTAGGCCGAGTTTACGCGGGCGAGCGGACGTGGCCTTAGTCGGGTCAAAAATTTAATTCAGGCCACGAAGGGGATATGCAAGAAAATAGATAAAGGGTGAAAAACTACCCACACAAAACCCGGAAGATCCAGAAATAACATTATGCTGAAACAGATCTTCTCAAAAAGCTACTTCTACGGCGCGTTGAGTATCTTCATCGTCTTCTCCGCCGCCCCGTTCTACATCATGCTGATCACCATGTTCAAGCGGAGCCATGACCTCTTCAGTCCGACCAACAACCCTTTCTGGCTGAACGAAGGCCCTACCCTCGAACATCTCGACCTGCTCTTCAACCAGACGCTCTTTCTGCGGTTCCTGCTGAACACCTTCCTTGTGGGCATGGCCGTCGTGGTGATCACGGTCATCCTGGCGGTTCCCGCTGCGATCAGCCTGGCGCGCCTGGCAGGCAGGTGGGGGGAGAGCGTTGGCATCGGCATCTTCCTGACCTACCTCGTCCCGCCGACACTCTTGTTCATCCCGCTCTCGCGCATCGTGTCGGTCCTGGGACTCCAGAATTCCCTGTGGTCCCTGGTCCTCGTATATCCCACCTTCACGGTGCCCTTCTGCACCTGGCTCCTGATGAGCTTCTTCAAGTCCATCCCGAAGGACATCGAGGAGCAGGCCCTCGTCGACGGGTGCAGCAGGGTCGGCGCCATGGCACGGGTCCTTCTGCCGCTCTCCATCCCCGGCATCATCACGGTCATCGTGTTTTCCTTCACGCTCGTGGCGCACGAGTACATCTACGCGCTCTCCTTCATCCAAGACTCGGCGAAAAAGACCATCGGTATCGGCATGACCACGGAGCTGGTACGCGGGGACGTCTTCTACTGGGGGGCGCTCATGGGAGGGGCGCTGATCGCGAGCATCCCCGTCGCGGTCCTGTACACGCTCTTCCTTGACCGGATCATATCAGGTCTCGCCGTGGGCACGACGAAGACATGACAGGTGAGATTTGCGTAGATTTTATTGGCACCTGATAACGGCGGATAAAACCTATGAAGATGCATGATCAATCATGGCCGATCAGTGTAAATCAGTGTCAAAGAAGGGGTACATAAAAGGACGATCGCTATAACCTCAACATATTTTGGTCATCCCGTAGTGAGAATAAAGGTGGCGCACTAGCACGTGACAGATCAGAAGGGAGGCGAGAATAATGGCAACGCATATCGTTTTGATGAAGATGACGGAACAGGGAATCAAGGACATCAAGAATGCACCACCGCGAGTTGAAGCAGCCGCGAAGGCCATTGAGGCAATAGGGGGCAAGATGACGGGCTTCTACTTCACGTTGGGTGAGTATGACTACATTTCCATCATTGAGGGACTCACTGACGAAGCCGGCGCGTCTTTCCTGCTGAAATTAGGCTCGGCGGGGAACGTCAGAACAACGACGCTAAAAGCATTCACGAAGAACGAGTTTGCCGAGATGGTTAAGAAGCTGCCTTAGCCTCATCGGTGAGAACAAGGACTGAAAAAGGCAATGTATCTGAATTCTAGTGCGCCACACTAGAATATCGTACATGTTCCGGTAATATTCCGAATGACTTCACGGTAAAGCTGTAAAAAACAAAGAAACTCGGTTTGAATTGTTTCACGCATGAGTTTACGGTAGTCAGCGACAGTATCATTTTGCTGGTATTGAAGAATTCATTCGGTATTCGATAATAATTGCGTTGACAACTGTCATTTAAACAAGGAGGCAAATATGGAAGAATCTAATCGACTCAGGTATTTAAAGATCGCCCTGTTATTGATTGGTGCATTCTGCTTCGTTGGAGTTTATCCACTTACAATTTATTGGCCGTCGGGCTGGGCGTGGCACGCGGAGGGCCCTTCGCTCTACTTACAGATGATCATCGGAATCTATGCGACACTTGGCGTTTTCTTGATGATTGCAGCCCGAAATCCTCTTGAGCATCTCAGTCTCATTTGGTTCACCGTCTGGTCAAGCATCGTGCACGGCGGTATTATGGCGATTCAATCACTCGTTTATCAGCAACATAGAGGCCATCTATTCGGCGACGTGCCGGTACTGCTTATAGCAGCGGCAGTATTAGCAGTACTGACTCCGAGGGGGAAAATGCGAACGACGACCGATAAAAAGCAATAAGGAGAAATAATGATGAGACGGAGCATTCAGGGTAAGGTCTACTTTGTTGACATTTAGCTTCTTTGCCTCGACTTTTATTGTGATGATATTAAAGTAGACCTAACCCTCAGAGTCTCACGTCAGGCTCTTGACCGCTCCGTTGCAAGATCATTTGCTCACGGTCTTCACGTACATCACGACACCGGACAGGAGGACCAGCGCTTCTCCAGCAGAGAAAAGCCACCAGTCGAAGTGCACGGGCACGAAGGAGGAGACGGCTGTCTGAAAGGCACTGTTGCTTGCCAGGCCGGCAAGGTCCGTGACAAACCCTCCCTTGATAACAATTCCTGCGAAGTCCACGATGAACGTATAAAATATTAAACCCGCGCCCGCTGCCATGAAGAGCCATGACATTCGCCCGATCCGGATCCCGCCGTATTGCCGATGGAGAACGATCAAGAGGACGGCGAGACCAATCATCGTAAGCGCGCAGATGAGCGGCGCCAGGATTGGCGCAAGCCAGGTAAGGGGGATCAGAAACAGCACGTCCCAGGTGAAGAAGGACTGCGGCCAGTCCAGCAGGACCTTGAGAAAGACATAATAAAACACGTCCCAGACCCCGAAGGTAAAGAGAAAGACGGCGAAGCGGAGGACGAACGTTCTTGCTGCAATTGCCGCAAGCGCAGCGAGCATGATGATGGTGGCAAGTTCCCGGAGTATCTCCATTCGAAGCATCTGTTCGGGAATGAACCGGAGGGGAAAGCCGAAACCGCCGGGGAAATAGAGCTCGCGCAGATAGACCACAACGATCGCCTCGAGCAGGCCCATGGCAATGCCGAAAACTGGCGAGCCAGATGAGCCGGCTGTTTGGCACCTGACGAGAGGAATGCGCGCTCATGGATATCATTATACCGGATGTCAGCCGGGAGGGGAAGGAAGTGTGGAACATTCAGCTCTTGATTACCTTTTGCTTTTTCACAGCATCCCGGACTTTCGGCGTCTTCAGGGCCAGAACGTCTATAGACGTTCGGGTCTTCCTTGTTGTTGAAGTTCTCTTTTTAACCCTATTTCACAGTATTCTCGTGCCGGAACAGTTTTTTTCGGCTGATAATCTTTCCGGAGACCATGAACACACCGTCGCCTGTGTACTGCAGCGTTTCGTTTCTTCCTTTACTTGAGGATGTTCGCCATCCTTCGCAACATATAAAGATCCATCTGATTTACTAATTAATATTGTGACAAGAGTCACATTCTGCAGCCCAACGAACTGCTACTATGCAATGAAAGCGGCGTGCGCCCTCGAAATGACCGGATTGCACATGATAACCACAACCAACAGTACTGCCGAGATCATAGATCCGAGTCTTCAAAATGATTATTCTGGAATCACCGAGAAAGGGGAACATCCATGAAAAAGACAGTTTTTACACTACTCGTAGCATTCTTCACCCTCTCCATGGGAACAATGGCCTATGCCAAATCCGCCGGCTCCGAGAGAGCAAATGAATCGGGGGTTTACGAATTCGAAGGGTCGCTGGCTCCAGCGACCGGTCCGGGAGACTATGACAGCGGCATCGGCATCAACTTTGGCGCAGGTTATTCTCTGGCATCAGTCGACAAAAATCTCCAGGCACGGTTTGATATCTCGTATTACCAGTTCAAGCACGATTTTCCCTGGGGCAGCGGCACGTACACACGCGTGCCCTTAATCGTCGGTGCCCGGTACTATGTGCCGATTGCGGATAAACTGAGAGCGTTCGGGCAGGTAGGACTGGAAACAAGCATTGATAATTTTGACAATTCCGCGAATCAGAAGAAAAGCGAATTGAACCTTGGCATTGCGCCCGGTGTCGGTATTGAATTTTTTGTGAGCCCCAAGGTAAGTATTTTTGCTCTCGGCCTCGCGCACCTTATTTCGGATAGCTATTTCAGCCAGCATTTCGGCGTGGCTACACATTTTTAACTTTCACGACGGGCGGGAACCAGCAACAGAAAAAATCCGGGGCAACGTGTTCGTGGTCTAATGCTCATTATTCGATTTGGCTTCCTTAACATGCCGGCTGCACTCGCGGTGAGCGACTTTGGAATAGCGGACAGGAACCATTCAATCTTACGATTTGATTATCGCTCTTCGAAAAGAAATGCCGATGGACAAGATAGTAGACTATATTATTGAACTTATCCGTAAGATAGGGAGCATGGACCGGGCCGCATGGGCCCGGGAGCTGCGGGAGATCGCCTACCACATAAAGAAGAAGTTGTTCAGCCAGATCCCGGGAGTAAGCGCCATTGTTGGTATCCTCGTGGGCTACTGGGTTGCATCCACCTTTACGAACTCGCCGATCAAGGGGTTTCTGTCCTCCATGGGCGTCATGAAAGGGGGCACCCATGTGGTCAGCGACACGACCTACAAGTTCTTTTCCGTGTTCTTTCCCCTTTTCGCCACAGCCCTCACGGCCTATGCGGTCCAAAAGACCATGAAGAACTACCGAGAAAAGCGGCTGGAACGGGATAAAGCCTATGTTGCGCAGCTGGGAGAGAAGGCCCGGGCCGACTTGCAGCAAAAGATCGGCATTCTTAACATGGCCAAAGAAGCGGGCCTTCTTTCGGAAAGCGAATGCGACACCAAGATCGCCAACCTCTATCAGTCCTATGCCCGGAATGACCGCTCCGGTCTTGAGGATTTCCTTTTCAAGATCGATGGATGATATCGCTGCAAAGCCCGGGGAAACCAAAGTGGCCGTAGATTCTAGCTCCCTTTTCGCCTGATAGATGTTCAATTCCCCCGTTCCCGCCCCAGTTGAAATACTCCCAACCATCTTGAGTGAGGATATGGGACATCATTCCCATCGCTATGCGACTTAGCAAACAACAACCCCTTGCGCAATCCTTCTGAAGTTATCTCACGACCTTGAACGCGTGCATCCAGTCATTCCTGAGAAAACCAGGAATGCACCAGAGCATGCAGAGCGGTTCTATTGCACGCGCTCCTTCCGCCTTGCCCATGTCCTCGGGCTCCCATCCGAATTGTTCAATGATCTTGATGACAACCTTCTTGGCAGCGTCATCATTGCCGCACAAGAACATCGTCGGCTTCCCGCCTGCGAACGATGGGTTGATCATGCCTGCGTTTCCGACGGAATTGAAGGCCTTGACGAACCGGACAGCGGGAAATTCCTTTTGGAGGCGCTCCATCAGCGACTCGTTAAGATCGGTGAAGAACCGGATCACGCCGTTCTCCGGGGGAAGGTCTGCGATCGGGTTCGTCACATCCATGAGCGCCTTGCCTGCCAGAGTGGCGGGGCCCGCTGCGCGGAGTGCTTCCGCTGCCGCCGTGCCTTTGACTGCAAGGACCACCAGTTCACCGTGGGCCGCCGCTTCAGCGAAGCCGCCGACACGGGCTTTAGGGTTTTTAGTTTTCCATTCCGCAAGTTTGCGCTGGTCGCGGGTTCCCAGCATTACTTCATGGCCGTGCTTCAGAAAACCACCCGCCAGAACCTGTGCTACCACTCCCGATCCGAGTATGCCGACTTTCATAATAATACCCTCCTTTTCGCCGATCATCTCCTGCGTCCAAACGATTGATCCATCAAAGGCTCGAAGCATATGCAATGGCCCTTGTTACTAATTCTAGCACGGCGCGATGTGATCGGGGCGTCCCCGATAATTCGGCGAGAAGTGGCTCAAGACATGACTCTCAACAAGTGCTATAATCAGACCTGTTAAAGGTACCATTAGGGAGGTCTTCATGTTCCTTAGAGGTCACTGTGGGGTAAAATCTTACTTAATGACAGACTTGTCACTAAATGAGATTTGGCCCTATATTCTTTGAATATATTCTTTCCTGGCATCTTTTGCAGCGCGGCCAGTGATAAGGGGAGGACGGTATGGCAAAAGGGAGCGAGGCTGTTGATCGTGATGACCCCTATGAACTCAACCGCTTCATCAGCGCGCAGAAAGGGGTCTACGATCGCGTCCTTGCTGAGCTGCGGGGCGGCCAGAAACGCACGCACTGGATGTGGTTCATATTCCCGCAGATCGATGGACTGGGACACAGCCCCACAACAAGACTCTATGCCATTAAGAGCTTGGACGAGGCGCGGCAATACCTCGGCCATCCCGTTCTGGGAGCAAGGCTCATGGAGTGCGCGGAAGCGGTCCTTGCTGTTTCGGGGCTGTCAGTTTCGGATATTTTCGGACACCCTGATGACTGGAAGCTTCAATCGTCCATGACCCTGTTCGCGCTCGTTGCTGAACCGGGTTCGGTGTTCGAGCGTGTCCTTGAAAAATATTACCAGGGAAAGAGGGACGCCAGGACGCTCCAGATCCTGGGCATTCGTTCGTGAAAAACATCTCCGGGATGCACTTTCCCCAAAAAGTATTTTCAAATAAAGCAGCCTTGACCGCCCCAGTTGACATACTCCCTCGTTCTTGCTACGCTTCCTTCAGGGAAACCTTAGTTATTCCTGCCCGGCGTTGTTGATTTATGCGCACGGTTCACTCAGCAGCACTGGGAGAGCGGAGGAGGGATCATGGAACGAGCTGACATCACGGGCAGCGAGACACCCCTTGACTGCATCGTCATCGGGGCCGGGCCGGGAGGCCTGCAGGCCTGCATTCACCTTGGCCGATACAATTTCCGCGTTATGCTTTTCCACATCCCTGGCGGGCGGACCAGCTACGCGAAACACCTCGAGAACTACCTCGGCATTCCTCTTGTCTCAGGTCCGGTCCTCCTGGAAACCGGGCTTGCCCAGGTGAAGAACTTCGGCGTTGCTGTCGAGAACGCCAGGGTGGAGCGCGTCTCAGGCCGGGAGGGGCGTTTCGAGGTGCAGGCCGGGGGAAAGACCTATCGCTCACGTTTCGTCATCGCTGCCTCGGGGGCCAAGGAAACCCTCGCACCCTTCAAGAATCTCTATCGTTTCTTCGGCATTTCCTACTTCACGTGCATGATCTGCGACGGCTATCGCACCACCGGCAAGAAGCTGCTTGTCATCGACCGCACCGCGAACGGCGTGCGCACAAGCATTGGCATGAAACGGATGTTCACCAGCGACGTGACCTTCCTCAGCCACGGCTTCTCCCTTGCGCCGGCGTACAGGGCGCTCCTCGAGGAGGAGGGGATCGGCCTGGTCGAGGGGCGTCCGGAAGAGCTGCTTGGCGAGACGACCCTCGAGGGCGTCCGGCTTAACGACGGCCGCGTTATCCCCTGCGAGGTCATCCAGGGGTGGGGAGGGATCTCCCTCAACGACGATTATCTCGAGGGACTTCCCCTGGAGCGCGATGCCGAGGGGTTCAAGATCGTGACAAGGGGTGCGGGCGAGTCGAGCATCCCAGGCCTCTTTGTCGTGGGCGCCCTCCGCCACGGCCACTCCCAGGCGATCATCTCCGCTGGCCAGGGCGCCGAGGCGGCGATCGAGATCAGCACGAGGGTCGTCGAGCTCTAGAGCGATCCGGCCTGTTTATTCTGATCTTCCGGGGAGGAACGAAACGTGTACGTTGCAGAGATATGGCGCTATCCGATCAAATCGATGGCAGGCGAAATGCTCCCGGAGACCGTGCTCGGACCGATGGGAATACCCGGTGACCGGCATCTCTATGTCGTGGGCGGACAGAGGCAAATGATCACCGCCAGGGACCACCCCGGGCTTCTCCTTCTTCGGGCATCAGCGGCCGGACAGGGACAGCCCACGGTGGACGGGTTGCCATGGGAGGATCCCGATGTGGCCCGAAAGGTCAGAGACGCGGCTGGCGCTTCGGCACGTCTGGTCCGTGCCCGGGGCGGGGAGCGGTTTGATATCCTACCGCTCTCAGTGGCTACCGATGGTGCCGTGGCCGCGCTGGGAACGGACCGACGGCGGCTCCGACCCAACCTGCTCATCGGCGGAGTGGAGGGGCTGGCTGAGCGGGAGTGGGAGCACCGCTTCCTGCGCATCGGGGAGGTCGTGATCGGCCTTGCCAATCTGCGGCAACGCTGCATCATGACCACCTGGGATCCGGACACGGGCGAACAGGACCTGGATGTTTTCCGCCGCATCCATTACCGATTCGGCGGATCGATGGCGCTCGACGCCTGGGTAGTTGCGGGCGGACAGATCAAGATTGGCGATCCGGTCGAACTGGCTGACGACATTGAGGCCGAACCGCCATTGGTCAGGGGCCGGTTCATTAGTGAGTACCGCCGAGGGAGTACACCTTAGGGAGGCGCGAGGTGCATTTGCCATTGGGCACATGGAGGCAGCCCGGGGAGGTTTAAGATTAACGAGCCGGCGTGCTGGGCCGTAAATCATACAGGTTACCGAAGGAGGTATGCAGTCATGGTGATATTCAGGACACTCATCGTTCTTGCGGCGCTCTTAAGCGCCCTCGGGTGTGTCTCGTCGGGAAAATACCAGGAACGGCTCACTGACATCGACAAGCTCAAGAATAACGTCTCGTCTCTGGAGGAGACGCTCAAGCAGAAAGAGGCCGAGCTTGCAAAGCTGAACAATGAATACGAAGATTTGAAGAAACACGACCTTGCCCTTTCGGAGGATAATAAGAATCTCAACGACATACTGAACGCCAAGAAGGATGAGCTCAATAAAACTATTGCCGAACTCAGGGCAAGGCTTGCCACCAGAGAAGTGGATATCTTCAGCCTTCAGAAACATATGGACGAGCTGTCGCAGGAGAAGGCGCAGGCGATCGCGGAAAAGGAAAAGTCCATCGCAGAGCTGAAGAAAACCTACGACAGCATGGTGGGCGCAATGCAGGAGGAGGTAGAGAAGGGTGAGGTAACGATCACGCAGCTTAAAGACAAGCTTACGCTAAGCATGGTCGAAGCGATCCTTTTTGACTCCGGGAGTTCGAAGGTCAAGAAGAACGGCGAAAAAGTCCTGGACAGGGTCGCCGAGATCCTAAAAAAGGTGACTGACAAGCAGATCAGGATAGAGGGCTATACCGACAACGTTCCCATCGGGGGGGCGCTGGCAGAAAAGTTTCCCACGAACTGGGAGCTTTCCACGGCGCGGGCGACGAATGTCGTGCGGTACCTGCAGCGGGACGGCATCGACCCGCAGCTTCTTGGCGCCTGCGGATACTCCGAGTATCGGCCGATCGCTTCGAACAACACGGAAGAAGGGAAGGCAAAGAACCGCAGGATCGAGGTCGTCCTCACGCCGAAGGATTTCGTGAAGATGCCTGCACAGGAAAAGACTAAATAAAGTAAACGCAAAAGAAGTGCGGGCTCCATGTAGCCCTGTGATAGAACTCTTCTTCTTGTCACCGAGGTGAGTTTTGTATCTGCCAGAGCGTTCAAATGGGTTCACCTCCAGGTTCTCAGAAGGGTAGCTTCAAATGCATATGAAGAAAATCTGGACGACAGAATCTCTATTAATGTGGTTGTTTTTCGTTTACGTATTTTGTTTATTTGCAGCAACTGCCTTGTTCCAAAACGGGCTATTCGAGCGAGACGGTTACTATCATGCACGTCTTGCCCAGTTGATGCCGGAGAGGGGGATTTCTCAAAGCTTTCCCTGGATGCAGCTTAGCACCTGGAAGGACCGCTACTGTGATAAGGAGTTTCTTTATCACCTCGCAATGATGCCGTTGACTCAGTTCGGCAGCGAGCCAATTCTTGGCGCGCGGATGTTCGCTGTGCTCCTTTCGGTGACGGTCATTGGAGCGCTTTACTGGTTGCTTCGCGCGAACAAAGTCAGCTGGCCCCTGTTCTTTAGTGCTTTGCCCTTCGGCATGGGCGGGTTATTCATCGCGCGGCTCGGCATGATCCGGTCTCATGTGCTGAGCATGCTGCTGCTCCTATTCGGCATTCATTTTTTGCTGCATCGACGATGGTTGGCCTTGTTCGTGTTAGGGTTTGTGTTCGCCTGGAGCTACACGGTCCCCTTTGTCCTGCTTATCACCGCTGCATCATTCGCTGTGGGGCAGTGGCTTAATCGGGGCGGGTTCGATTATCGGTCCGTTGCAGCGGCGGGTATTGGTTCAACCCTGGGCCTCGTTGTGCACCCGTATTCACCGATGACCCTCGAGACGTTTCTCACTTATGTGCAAATCTTCCGCATAGGGATGCAGGGAGTTGAAAAGTCCGGCTTTGAACTCGGCAACGAAATTTATCCATATAGCCTGCCCGTGTTTTTCAACATCTATCCCTTGATCGTGATTCTGATCCTGTTGCTCGTGCTCTTCGTGCTGTTTCGCAGAAAGCGCCTGACACCGGAAACGCTTGGCGTAGTCCTGTCGGCGCTCTGCTGGTTCGGAATGACGATGGCATCGGCCCGTTTCGTCGAGTATTCGGTGCTGTTCCTGGCCATTGCACTCGCCTTCGTCGTGCGGGACACACTCTCGGCGCAGGACGTTGTTCCGCGCCTGTCCGCGCTCAACAGGCGTCTGCGCTGGATTATAGCAATCGCAGCAATCGGTGCGCTCCTATCTTTTCACATCTACTCCATGAAATTCTACATTATATATCAGACCCAGTACGCCCCACCGCTTTTTTTTCAGGGGGCGTCTCGCTGGATGGAGCAGCATCTGGCACCGGACGAAAATGTGATCAATCTGTTCTGGGACGATTTCCCGGACTTGTTTTATGCTGCGCCGCGTCAGCATTATATCTGGGGCCTCGATCCTACCTATACGATCCGCTACGATCAGAACAAGGCGATCCTGCTTGAGAACTTCCGGCGCCGGCTGACGCTCTTGGACGGCCGTAGGCTGTCGGACATGCTACACGCTCACTGGCTCATCCTTCGAGCGAGTCGAGTGGATCGCTATCCTGAACTCGGCAGCGCGCCATTCCGGGAAGTATACCGTGACGATGCGGCAGTTCTTTTCAAAATTGAGTGAGACGAATCCGGCCGTAAGACGGATTTTAATCAAATACATATGTCAGTCTTATGACCACAATTATTAATCGGCTATAGAGATCATTCGAAAAAACTTGGACACATTGGAATCTTGTATTACGTCACAATACCATGCCGGTTTTGACCGGGCAGAAGGCAATCCATGAAACTGGATACTAACTTATTCAGATCGGATAAGATCAAGGTGAGCGTTATCGGCTTTCTGCCTCGTTTTGCCGGAGTCTTCTGAATAAAACGCCGGAAGGTCCGCAGAAGCCTGAGAGCATGTTTTCGGTGATACCCGCAGGTTGAACAGAACTCGTTCAGGATTGCTGTTTTATTTTCCGGGATGCGGCCCGGTACCGTTTCACGATTGCAGCCAGATATTCCCGTTTGGATCGTGGACTCATCAGAACTAACCCTCCTTTTGGGGGTATAGTTCCGGTAACATGCATTATGAGTCAACGATACTTTTCAAAATGCAGTTGGGTAACATTTATTGTGAGTCAATTCGCCCCGTCATTGTTTCTTGACAAATAAAACTTGCCAACCTATAATGTTTTATCCCGTTCAGCACACTCAATTATCGTGATATACCTACGGTCATCATGACTAACCTCGAACTCTTACTCAATTCGATGCTCTTCAAGGGCGGCGGCAAGGACAAGATCGAGCATATTCTGGAGCTGTTTCAGGAGCGCCAGCTGGATCAGAACGCCACCATTTTTGCCCAGAACATGCCGGCGGAGGCGCTCTACATCGTAAAGAGCGGCAGGGTCAGGATCTCAATGATGGCGGGAGAGGGAGAGGAGATGGGGCTCCTGCTTCTCGGGCCGGGCGAGTTCTTTGGAGAGCTCGCGTTGGTCCAGGAAACGAACCGTCTTGTGACGGCGCGGGCAGAGACCCCTGTTGAACTCCTGCTCTTAACGAGAAAGGATTTTCAGGCGATGATCGAGCTGGAGCCCCGGATGGCCGCCAGGGCCCTCGTGGTCATTGCCAAATTGCTCGCCATGCGCATTCGTACATACAACGAAAGGCTCAAGCAGCTGATCGTGATATGATCCTTGCCGGGATCGATATCGGTACAAACACCCTCCGTTTACTCGTGGCAGAAACCGGCCCTGATTCATTCCATGAGATCTATGCTGACAGAAAGGTCACCCGCCTGGGACAGGGCCTTGACCGGAGGGGGATGCTCACCCGCGAGGCCGAGGAACGGTCCCTGATCGTGCTCAAAGATTTTGCCGGGAATATCCAGCGCCATGCCGCACTCCATACCGCGGTGATCGGAACGAGCGCCCTCAGGAGCGCTTCAAATGCGGCGCAATTCATCGAAGAAGTACATAACAAGACCGGTCTCGATATCAGGGTCATATCCGGGGAAGAAGAGGCGAGGCTCACGCTTGTTGGTGTTTCACGGACGCTGAGCGGAAGCGGAGGAATGCAGAGCGATGCCCTCAAGTCTGCCATCGTCATCGATATCGGCGGAGGCAGCACCGAGATCATCATGACCCATCCCGCGAGAGCGGCAACCATTGCGAGTCTGCCGCTCGGCGCGGTCTATCTTACCGATCGATATATTAAGAACGATCCGCCGAAACCTGCTGAGATAGCACTGCTCAGGCGTGCGGTCAGGGATAATCTGGAACAGTGCGGCAGCATGATGATACCCGGACCCGCCAAAACCCTTGTCGGTACTGCCGGCACGATCACCACGCTCGCTGCCATGGACCTGAGACTGGCGGAATACGATCCCGGCAAGATCAATGGACACGTCCTTGCCAGGGAAACGGTTAATGCGATCGTACAGCAATTGAGTGTAAGCACGCTCAAAGAGCGGAGGTCCCTGCCCGGACTGGAGCCCGGCCGGGAAGATATCATCCTGGCCGGTGCCGTGGTTACCGGGGAGATCATGGAGCGGTTTGGTTTTTCGACGATGATCGTGAGCGACTGGGGACTGCGGGAAGGGATCGTGCTGGATCTCTATGAGAAGATCTTATTAAAGAGCCGGTAGCGACAATGAAGCCAGGTCACTGACACTGCAGCGATCTGTTTTCGTCATTCCCGTGAAAACGGGAATCCAGGTCGTAGATTGCTTGAAAATTCCACTGGATACCCGCTTTCGCGGGTATGACGGAATAGAAGGAAGTGCATTTTGTTGTTATAGTGTCATTGTTTCAAAAAAGATTCACTGTAGCGCAAAAAAAAGTGCTTTAGATACTTTTCCTACGTGTCTTTGTGACGTTGTAGATAAGGGGCTTAACACAGATGCAAAAAGCACATATCTTGATCATGGATGATGAAGCGCCGGTGCGTAAGCGGCTCGAGGACCATCTCCACCGGAAGGGGTACGATGTCCTGGGTGTGGGCACCGTGAAGGAGGCTATGGATGAGATCAGTCGGGATCGCTATGACATGTTCCTGACTGACTGCAATATCCCGGGTATTGACGCGCTCAGGACTTCGGATGAGGCGCGAAAAATAAACCCCGACATGGCGGTCGTTATCATGACCTCATTCGGCACGATCGAGACCGCGGTCAAGGCCATCAGGGCCGGCGCCTATGACTATCTTCCCAAACCTGTCGATCTGGACCAACTGGTGGTCCTTATCGAGAGAATATCAGAGCGCCGGGACCTGATCCGGGAGAATACCGAACTCAAGGAAATGCTGATCGAACGGTACAAGTTCGACGAGATCGTGAGCACGAGCCATGCCATGGAGGAGGTCCTGAACATGGCGGGCCGCGTGGCCGCCAGCAGCGCGACGGTATTGCTCCGGGGCGAAAGCGGGACCGGGAAAGAGCTGATCGCCAAGGCCATTCATTTTCACAGTCCGCGCGCGAACGCCCCGCTGATCAAGGTCAATTGCGCCGCCCTGCCCGAGACACTGCTTGAGAGCGAACTTTTCGGACATGAGAAGGGGGCATTCACCGGCGCGACAACGCGGCGGATCGGCAGGTTCGAGGCTGCGGACCGGGGAACGCTGTTCCTCGATGAGATCGGAGAACTGACGTCGGGAATGCAGGTAAAGCTGTTGCGTGTGCTGCAGGAGCGTGAGTTCGAGCGGCTCGGCGGGAATGAGACCATCAAGGTGGATGTGCGCGTGATCGCCGCCACGAACCGCGATATCGAAAAAGCCGTGAGAGAGGGGGCGTTCCGGGAAGATCTGTATTACCGGCTTAACGTCGTTTCCATTGTCATCCCTCCGTTGCGCGAACGGAAAGAGGACGTGCCGGCCCTGCTTGATTTTTTTATCAAAAAATACAATGCCGAGAACAAAAAGAGCATTACCGGTATTTCCGCGGAAACGCGCGACCTGCTCATGCGGTACGGCTATCCGGGGAATGTGCGCGAGCTGGAGAACATCATTGAGCGCGCTGTTGTGCTGTCCAAAAAGGGGATCATTACCACTGCCGACCTTCCGATCCATGTCAGGACCTCGGCGAGCGAAGAGGAACTGACAGTAGAGACGCTGCAGGGTTCGTTGAACGAGACGCTGGAAACCATTGAGCGCAGTATCCTGCTGGAGGCATTGAAGACGTCAGGCGGTGTGCAGACGCGCGCTGCGGAAAAACTCGGGATCAGTGAGCGGGTGCTCAGGTATAAACTGAAGAAATATAAACTTCCCTGATACATGGCCCATGCAATCTTTGCAGTTCGTATCAGAAATGATGTAGAAACTGTTCATGGTAGTTTGACAATTCCTTATTAAACTCCATAAACGTCACTGCTCATTGTTTGTCATTTCGAGTCCTTCGGCTTGTCATTCTGAGCGGGGCGAAGAATCTTGATGCTAAAAGTCTCAGGATAAACTCCGTGAGAAATCCAGCCAGCTATTTGGTGCAAGAAGACACACACTGACTTTTTACGAACGTACCAATCTTTGCTATACTATACACAAATGAGGTACTTATCATGATATCGGAACGATCTTTGGAAATCATCAAAACATCCCCACGCCGTCTCAACAAACCGGTCAGGCTGGTCCTTTTCACGAGCGACAGGGGTTGCGAGGCCTGTCCCCAAATGACCGAACTTGCCCGGGCCATCAAGGCGCATTTCGACAAGATGGCCCTTGAATCCTATGATCTGGTCATGGACCGGGACAAGTCGCATCAGTACGGTATTGAGCGCGTGCCGGCCATCGTGCTGCAGGGCGTGGATGGAGAAACGGCCACGTTTTACGGGCTCATAGAGGACGTTTTCTTGAAGATACTCGTGGACACGGTTCAGTCTCTGTCCAATACAAAAGTATGGTTCCCGGAGGACGTGAGGCGAGTTCTGAAACACCTTGACCATGACGTCAAGATACAGGTCTTTGTCGAAAGCGACTGCCCGCTGTGCCGGCCCGTGGCCGAGACCGCCATCGGTCTTGCGCTCGAGAGCAGATACGTATATGCTGACATCATTGTCGCGGATAATTTCCCCGAGCTCATCAAAAAGTACTCGATCAAGAAACTGCCGATGACGATCTTCGGTGAGAACCTCCAGATGGAAGGACACGTGACGGAGAGCGAGTTCCTGCAGATGATCTTTGACGCAGAGGGGATCAAACCGGGGAAGGACCGGCGGTGCCTGGTTTGCAGCAAACCCTCCGCGGAGATTATCTGCGCCAATTGCGAAATCCGGATCCAGGCAGAAGCGATCGATCATAAGACCAGGACGGAGAAGGGATTGCAGCAGCCATAGTAACGTGCAAATTAAAGCACTGAGAAAGCACATCTCTCTTCTCCATTTCTCCTAAATGTGTATCCTTACTTGCGATAAATCAGGTTATTCAGGTCATATACGACGAAACGAAAAACAGTATTTTTCAGGAGAAGCCATCATGAAGCAGGCAATGTTCCAGGAGACAAGAGAGGAAAAGAAGGTCCAGTGCAGCCTGTGCAGTCATCGCTGTCTTATCCTCCCGGGCAAACGCGGGATATGCGGGGTACGTGAGAATAAGGATGGCATCCTGTACACCCTTGTGTATGATAAGGTGATCGCACGACACGTCGATCCGATCGAAAAAAAACCTCTTTTTCACTTCCTGCCGGGAAGCCAGTCATTCTCCATTGCGACACCGGGCTGTAATTTTCATTGCAAACACTGCCAGAACGCGGACATCTCCCAGCTCCCGCGTGACCAGGACGGCATGATCGTCGGAGAGGCGCTGTCCCCCCGACAAATCGTTGACGCCGCGCTTGCCTCCGGCTGCGCAAGCATCTCCTACACCTATACGGAACCCACGATCTATTTCGAGCTTGCCTATGATACGGCGCGCATCGCTGCGGGAGCGGGTCTCAAGAACGTGTTCGTATCGAATGGCTACATCACACCGGAAGCGCTCAAGGAGATCAAACCGTATCTCCATGCGGCGAATATCGATCTCAAGGGATATACCGACGAGTTTTACAAGAAGGTGTGCGGTGCGCGGCTGCAGCCGGTGCTTGACGCGATCAGGCTCTACCGGGAACTCGGCATCTGGATCGAGATCACTACCCTTGTTATCCCCGGGCATAACGACTCGGATGACGAACTGAAGGGGATAGCGCAGTTCATCAAGTCTGTTGGAGAGGACATCCCCTGGCACGTATCCAGGTTCCATCCAACCTACAAGCTGACAGACAAGCCTGTCACACCGGTTGAAACCCTCAAGCGTGCGCGCCGGATCGGTTTTGACGCGGGACTTCGCTATGTGTATGAAGGTAATATCCTGGGTGAGGGGGAGGATACCGTATGCTGGAGCTGCAGGAAGACGCTCGTTAAGCGGATCGGCTTCAGCGTCAGGGAAACCGCGATAAAGGATGGTACGTGCGGATTTTGCGGCGTTCCCATAGCCGGGGTGTGGGAGTGATGCAGTGAGATACGAGAGAACGAGGGACGAGGGACGAGGAATCGTAAACAGAACGGATGGATTACGAGACATTTGAACATGGGGCCGACATCGGCATACGTGGATTCGGCCGAACGATGGCAGAGGCATTTGAAAATACCGCGATTGCGTTGTATTCCGTGATGGTGAATATCCCCGCAGTTGAAGCCAGCGAGAAGAGAAGCGTCACGGTTTCCGCTCCGGACAGTGAGCTCCTTCTGGTCGAATGGTTGAACGCACTCCTGTCATTATCCGACATCGAACATATGGTCTTTTCGAAGTTCAAGGTGAAGATGGAGGGAACGTCTCTTACAGGGACGGCATGGGGTGAAAAACTGGATCAGGAACGGCATGAGCCGAATGTAGAGATAAAAGGCGCAACGTACTATATGTTGAAGGTTACGGAAGCGGACGGGCGGATGTTTGTCGCGCAGTGTGTGGTGGATGTGTGAATGTTAGGCAGAGACGGAAAGTACGTGAAGAAGCTTCGGTGAGTGGGGAACGTTCGGAGTAAACGATGGACCTCAAAACACTTCATAAGATTAACGACTATCTCTGGGAGATCCCGCAAGAGGGGCAAATGCGCGTGCCCGGCAGGATCTTTGCCAGCGAAAAGCTGCTTCAGGAAATGGACGAGAAGGTGCGCGAGCAGGTGACGAACGTGGCCATGCTGCCGGGGATCCAGGTTGCTTCGATGGCCATGCCCGACGCGCATTGGGGCTATGGCTTCCCCATCGGCGGCGTCGCGGCATTCGATCCGGACGAAGGCGGTATCATCTCCATGGGAGGCGTCGGATTCGACATCTCCTGCGGCGTTCGCACCATGAAGACCGGCCTGACCAGGGAAGAGGTCATGCCGCGGATTCAGAGGCTCGCTGATCAGTTTTACAGCCGGGTGCCCGCGGGCGTCGGCTCCGAAGGACTTATCAAGCTTTCTCCTTCACGACTCGACGAGATGCTCCTGGGCGGCGCTGAGTGGGCTGTACAGAACGGATACGGGATCGATGACGATCTCGATTATATCGAGAACCATGGCAGGGTAGACGGCGCAGAGCCGGATCATGTTTCGGACACGGCAAAGAAGCGCCAGTATCGTGAAATGGGAACGCTCGGCGCGGGGAACCATTACCTCGAAGTACAGGTCGTGGCGGATATCTACGACGAACAGGCCGCCCTGGCCATGGGCCTGAAAAAGGGCGATGTCCTCATTTCTGTCCATTGCGGTTCGCGCGGCCTCGGTCACCAGATCGGGACGGATTATCTGAAGAGCCTCGCGTTCACGCTGCAGAAATACAAGATAGCGATCAAGGACCGTGAACTGGCCTGCGCGCCGATCAACTCTCCCGAGGGACAAAAATATTTCGGCGCCATGAGCGCGGGGATCAACTGCGCCCTTGCGAACCGCCAGATCATCACGCACCTGGTGCGCGGGATATTCACCGAGGTCTTTCCCGAGGGGCATATCAAGATGCTCTACGATATCAGCCATAATACGTGCAAGGTGGAGACCCATCCGGTCAATGGGAAAAAGAAAAAGCTCTTCGTGCACCGCAAGGGCGCCACGAGGGCGTTCGGGCCGGGCCGGATCGACCTTCCGCAAGAGTACAGGCACATCGGTCAGCCCGTGCTGATCGGCGGTACCATGGGAACGTCATCCTATATTCTTGCAGGCACGGAAGAAGGGATGACGGTTGCCTTCGGTTCCGCCTGCCACGGCGCAGGCAGGGCCATGTCGCGGACGCAGGCGAAGAAAAAGTGGCAGGGCAGGGATGTTGTAAAGGCACTCGAAGCTCAGGGAGTGACGGTGCGGGGGCATTCCTATACGGGTATTGCAGAAGAAGCGCCGGAGTCGTATAAGGATGTGACGGAAGTAGTGGACGCGGCGCATCATGCGAACCTTGCCCGGAAGGTGGCACGGGTCAAGCCGATTGCGTGCGTGAAGGGGTAGGGGCGGCTGTGATGCGAACGTATTCTTCATCAGGATCCTCGACGAGCATTTTGCTGAGTTCGTCAAGTCGATTTTACAATAGCGTATCAATGAAAAAGATTGCCGATGACCGGCGGTCCTGCCATCTCATCGCGTCGGGTGTTCGTTCGTGGTCGCCATATACGCCTCTCTCAAAGGCAAATGTAGGCCCGAAATTCCATCCTCAGGATATTTTCTGCACTCTTCGAGGACAAAACAGCAGCGTCCCTTCTTCCGTTATGTCCGAAGCAACAACTTCTTCACATTCCTCCGGATTGCAACAGGTGTAGCATACCCGTTTGATGACCTGAAACGACAGCAATTCGATTTCGGGAGCGAGAAAGCCGTTTTTGGACGGTTCCTCCCGAAAGAGATCCGTGCTCAGATATTTTTTGTTGTCATCGGGAAAGATCGTGACCACGACCGCATCCCGGTCCAGTTCATTTTGGGCCAGCAACGCGCCAATAAAATTCGCACCCGATGAAATCCCGACCCCGAGGCCAAGCTGTCCGGCAAGCTTTTGCGCCATCAGGATTGCATCCCCATCGTCCACGCTGATCACCCTGTCCAGAAAATTCAAGTCCACAATAGGCGGGATAAACTCGTCCGAGATGCCTTGAATGCGATGCTTGCCTACTTTATGCCCTGTGGAGAGAGTCGGGGAGTTTGCCGGTTCCAGGGGATAAAGTTTTATTGCGGGCCTCTTTTGCCGGAGATAACGGCCTACTCCCATGATCGTTCCGCCGGTCCCCACGCCGGCAACGAAGGCATCGGGATACCGGGAGCGAACTCTCAATTGCCACCAGATCTCCGGACCGGTCGTAGTGAAGTGGGACTCGCTGTTGTCCTGGTTCGAAAATTGCCTTGGCAGGAAAACATTTTCATTGGACCTCGCCAATTTCTCTGCGAGCAGGATGCTGCCCTGGAACCCGCCTTCTTCCCCGGTGATAAGGTTGATCTTTGCGCCGAGGCAGCGAATGAGATTGATCCGCTCGGTGCTCATCCAGTCGGGCATGAAGATTGCCACAGGATGCCCGAGCGCACGGCCGATGGCAGAGAATGAAATGCCGGTGTTGCCGCTGGTTGCCTCGGCAATGAGATCGCCCGGTTTAAGAAGCCCTTTGGCATAGCCTTGCGCCATAATGTGCAACGCCATCCGGTCCTTGATGCTTCCGGTCATGTTCAGGTTCTCGGCTTTGGCATGGATGGTGCGCTTCCGGCCCTGGAACATGAAATCTATGGCCAGAAGAGGGGTGTTGCCGATAAGGGCCGACAGCCCGCGAATCCGGCGATTGTCATATCTTTCCATTCCGTGGATCCCTTTCCTTGTCCTGGATTACTCAATTACCAGGGAGATGTTATACTGCCTGCTTTCCTCGATAGATTCATTAACATCTGTTTTTTGAAGGGTATCAAACTTGACATATGTCGTAATTGGGCATTGTTTTTTGGGTAGCTCATCACTCAGCCGCGCAGCATGCCGGGCATCTATGCAATACCCACCCTGATTTTCAGGACTCGCATCACTCCACCCTCGCCCTTTAAAAAGGGCGAGGCCGTGTCTGCCTTGTATTGTTCTCTTACTACGATTTGTGCAGCATTGCTGTGCACGTCTTTCGCGTCAGAGCTACCCGGCGCAGGGGAACGGCAAAACTTAAAAGGCCTACCCCACTATGTGGCGAATTAACCTCCACGGGTTTGGAGAGACTCATGTCTTTGCCGTTCCAGAAGCCCCTGCATCCCATGAACAGGTTCGCGCACAAGCATGGAAAGGTAGAAAAGACCGATACTGTTACAAAGCCAGGCAGACACGACCGAGCCCGTTCCCCCGGGCGAGGGGAAGTGCTGCGATGCTCGAAAAGGCCTGTTATCTATACAATCAGTCATGCCCTGCGCAGAGCTGTGAACTGGGGTGCAGAAAAAAAGGATCGTAAGCTTCTTGCTTTATCCCAACCACGCACCATCAATACTGCTTCCTCGGGTGCTTCTCGCGGTATTTGACCGGGGCCTCTTTCAATCCGTTCGGTCTCCAGATCCCCTTCATCTCCTGCCGGGCGAGCTTTTCCGCCCGGGAGAATGCAGCTCTATAGCGTACATTCGGCTTTATCGTAAAAAGGACCGCATAGCCATCCCGGACCATCCGTTCATTGATCAGCTCGTTATTCTTAGTCCATAGATAGACGAGGGCCCTGCCGTATTTGTCCTGCTTCACCTCGTCCGTTTCCACGGTCACCAGCCAATCGGTATGATTCATGATATCGATAAGATGTTCTTTGGCCTGTCTGCCCCAGGGACGCTGGTTCATCTCCGGCGCGTCGATGCCGATCAGACGGGTTTTCCGCATCTTCCCGTTTACCATGAGCGTTGCGGTATCGCCGTCGTGAACCTTGATGACGCTCACCTCGGACGACCTTTGAGCGGCAAACGATCGACCAATGCCGAGCGGTGAGAAGCACAAGGCGATGATAACGAATGTAAACGATGTAATGCGTGCCATCGCCTGGCGCGAAACCCTCATCCTGCCCTCTCCCTGCAGGTGGGAGGACGGGGGCGGGCGCATTTGTCCTAATTTGACCGGGCACCTATTCTTCCATTGAATCATTTCAGGTCCTTCAGAAACTTCTGATACTCAGGAGACGCAGTGAGCAACGTTGCGCCGACGGTACGCAAACGGTCAACGCTCTCGGCGGGAAGCTTGAACGTTGTCGGCAGGTTCTTGAAGAACTTGCGCTCTTCCTCGTCTTTGATGGCATCGAAACCGATCACGACAGGATAAAACCGGACATGGGGCAGGGCTCCGCCGGGGAGCGCCGTGCCCGGGCAGGACGTTTTCAGGATATCTTCACAATCCTGTCTTGACTTGATGTCCTTTTCCCATTGCAGAAGGCTTTGTTTCATAAGCTCGATGGTGTCAAAGGAATAGTTGTCCATCGGCACGTTAGCCACGGTCATGAGGACCTTATCGAGGTTGGGGGCGCTTGCTTTTTTGTCCAGATCCGCAGCGGGCTCCGTCTTTGCGTTGACCACGATGAACACGATCTTGCGGACCTTGTTCATATTGACCAGCCTGAGCACGCTCCAGGGACTGTCCGTGGACGTGACCGAGTAGAGCGGGCCTCGCAATCCGATATTATCCGCAATACCGCCGTCGAGCAGGTGGATATACGGCCGGTCGGCTGCATCAAGATAGGAGCGCAGCTGGGTCGCCCGGTCATAGCGCCGTGTGGTGAAGTCCCTGTCAGAAAAGGCGTTGGCCACCCAGAGAGGCTCCTTGTATTGGCATGACCCTGCAAAATTATTGACCGTGACGGGACTCAGCAGGACGGGGAAGGCGGACGACGCTGCGACGGCCCGGGCCAGGGGAAAGTCGGAAAGGTCGGAGCAGAGAGGGTCGAACTGGTCCTGCGTGAAGCCGAACTGAGCGCCCTGTGTCATGTCCGTTGCATTGATCAAAATGAACGGACGCTTTCCGTTCCGGAGAAGATCTCCGAACGTGTGGCGATCAAAGAGTTGCTCATCATAATACTCGGCGGCGATGTCGATGCGGTCAAAGGCAGGGGAGGCGAGGCGGTACCAGTTGTACGGCGAGTAAAGCCGGTTCTGAAGATCGCCCTGGACATTTTTATTTAGAAAACGTGTATCGAAGTCCTTGAAAATGCGGTCGCCGTAGAGGGCATAGTAGGCCGCGGTAAAGCTTCCGCCGGAGACCGATGAGATCACATCAACCTCGTCGAGTAGGCGTTTCTTGTTCCCTTCCCAAACAATCTCTGTGTTCCTGAGCTGCTCAAGAACGCCGTAGGAGAGGGCTGCCGCACGCGTCCCCCCTCCGGAGAAGGCAAGGATTATGAAGAGGGAGTCTGAATTGTCCGGAGATGACAGGTTTTGAAAACGGTATCCCGTGTTCTTATCGTATTGTTCCAGCCTGGCATTCACGGGATAATGGGCGCATCCGATAAACGCCAGCACAAGGGCCAGGACCAATACGTTAGGATTTTTTGACAAAGGTCACCTCTCTGGGTTTGATCGGGCTCGTTCCTTTCACTTTCACGGTCCGGAATGAAGGTTTATAGTCCGGAGGATCGCCCAGACTAATAGTGTGCGTACCTTCTTCAACGCGAAGCATCTTGTTCGTCCTGCCGGACTTTTCGCCGTCGATCAAAACAGTTCGCGATACCGGAAATATTACCAGCAGGTGTTCCATACGATCTCTCCTCGCAGGTCTGCTCATAAATCAAACCTAAACCACAGAGTGCACAGAGAAGTTCTTGAATGGTTGGAGCGTGTACCTCTGAGGCCTCCATCTCCCTCTGCGCCCTTTTATTACCAACTCCGCTGACTTTTTCGTCTTATAACGACAGAGTTCACAGAGTTGTTAGATCTAAAAGACTTTTTCTCAGTGTTCTCTGTGGTTAAGTTTTGCCTGCGCCCGGCGTTTACGATTGAAACCATAGCCTGCTCTTGCGAAAACGCGGCCATAAACGAATGTAGGGTAGCGTATGATGACATTATAGTTGTTATCTTTTTCAGGTGTCAATCTAATTTAGTGCGTTCATCCGTGGTATTTTAGGGGATCGGAAGTATAGTGATTTATTCTTCATTAACAATCTGTTTCCTGAATGTTATCTAAGTTGGCACTTGTCCCAGATGTGCATTGATTATTTTGGGCAGCTCATCACTCGGCCACGCAGCATGCAGGGAAGATGTACAGTACCTCCCCCTGATATGCAGAACTCGCATCACTCCACCCTCGCCCTTTAAAAAGGGCTCGGCCGTGTCTGCCTTGTCTTGTTCTCGCAACTACGATCTGTGCAGCATTGCTATGCGTGTCTTTCGCTCAGAGCTACCCGGCGCAGGGGTAAGTCAAAACTTAAAAGGCCTACTCCACTCAGTGGAGAATTAACCTCTATGGAGTTTGAGGAGAGACTCATATCTTTGCCTTTCCAGAGGCCCCTGCATCCCATGAACAGGTTCGCGCACAAGCATGGTAAGGTAGAAAAGACCGATGCTGCTACAAAGCCAGGCAGACACGGCCGAGCCCGTTCTCCGGGCGAGGGTGGAGTGCTGCGATGCTCGAAAAGGCTTGTTATCAGTACCGGCAATCATGCTCTGCGCGGACCTGTGAACTGGGGTGCAGAAAAAAAAGATCGTGACATGTGCAGATCAGGAACAGAGAAAAACGATTCACACAAAACCCGGACGACCTAAGATTATGATTATCAATCAGGCTTTTCCCTGCTATAATGTACTTTGATTTATCCTGAAGGGGGACCTGCTCATGAAAAGAAGACTTATTATTGCCGGGATCGTCCTGATCGCCGGCATTGCCGTGGCACTCTATATTCGTTATGGGAATTCCCGCGACCAGGGAGCGATGACGTTATCAGGGAATGTCGAGGTGACCGAGGTAAATATGGGTTTCAAGATCCCCGGCAGGGTACTGCGCCTTTACACGGACGAAGGCAGGACCGTGACCAGCGGCGAGAAGATCGCAGACCTCGACAACGCCGAGTATGAAAGCATGGTCAATCAAAACAAGGCATCGGTTCTGAACGCAGAAGCCCAGTACGAAAAAGCACGTAAGGACTATGAACGGTTCACGTTGTTATATCGTGATGGCGTCATTGCGTCTCAGCAGATGGATGCAGCAAAGTCCGCCTATGATGCGGCAGCAGCGCAGCTCCAGTTGTCCCGTGCATCGCTCCGGACCGCTGATGTAAAACTGAAAGATACGGTCATTTATGCGCCCCTCAACGGTGTCGTGCTCAGAAAAAATGTTGAGGAAGGGGAAACGGTCGGGACGGGCACGATGCTATTTACGATCGGTGATCTTGAAAACCCGTGGGTCAAGGTCTACGTGAAGGAAGACAAACTCGGGTTTGTGAAACTTGGTCAGCGCGCAGAGGTAACAGTCGATACCTATCCCGGCAAGGCATATGAAGGCACGGTCACGTATATCTCCTCGGAGGCCGAGTTTACGCCGAAAAACGTGCAAACCAAGGAAGAGCGCGTGAAACTCGTCTTCGGTGTCAAGGTAAGCGTGAGGAACGTAAACAATGAGCTGAAACCGGGGATGCCTGCCGATGTAACAATCCGGGTAAAATAAGGAGCAGCGATCCGGGTCCTGCGTTTTGAGTTCCTTGTCCGCAGTTCGGAGTTTGAAGCACCGGCACCAGTTTTGGAAATAGGGAGTTTCGCGAATGCAGTCGCAGGGTCGAACTGATGAATGAAACGATTATCAGGACAGAGGATCTTACCAAATCCTTTGGTGACAATGTCGCTGTCGATCATCTGTCCTTCACTATCCGAAAAGGCGAGCTCTATGGTCTTGTAGGGCCGGATGGCGCGGGGAAAAGCACGACCATGAGGCTTCTGACCGCGATCATGGAGCCGACATCGGGTGATGGATGGGTATCGGGTCATTCAATTCTGACCGACGGTGAACTGATCAAGGAAAAGATCGGCTACATGTCCCAGCGGTTCGGTCTGTATGAAGACCTGACGGTCATGGAGAACATCCTGTTCTACGCTGATCTCTACGAAGTGCCGAAGAAGGAACGCCCGCCGCGCATCGAGCGTCTGCTTGGTTTCAGCAACCTTACACCCTTCAAGGACCGGCTTGCAGGGAAGCTCTCGGGCGGGATGAAGCAGAAGCTCGGCCTTGCATGCTCGCTTATTCACACGCCTGAAGTGCTCTTTCTCGACGAGCCTACGAACGGGGTTGACCCGGTCTCCCGCAGGGACTTCTGGAAGATCCTGTATGACCTGCTTAAAGCAGGCGTGTCGATCCTTGTATCCACTGCGTATCTCGATGAGGCTGAGCGATGCACCCGGATCGGGCTGATGCATAACGGCAGGATCCTGATCGAAGATGAGCCGAAGAACATCAGGAACTCTCTCCACCTGCCCATGATCGAAGTGTGGTCGGACAACGCCCGTTCAGCCCTGGAGCAGGTACGGCACATGGACGGCGTCCATGGCGTCAGTCTCTACGGAGACAGACTGCATATAACCCTAGAGGAGAGAATGAACTCAGCTGAAGTAATTGTTAAGATCAGACATGCTGGAATTGATGTCAAGGATTTCCGGGATATTCTGCCCTCGCTTGAGGACGTTTTCATATCGATGGTGGAAGAGAGATGATTCGATTTCGGATTGCGGATTTCACCCTGCACTCGCGCGAGCACTCGTAACCGCTGGGCGCAGGCGGAATGCGGAATGGGAATGAGAAATACAAATGCAAGAGCGCGTGAACAATATCGCCGTCAAAGTAGAGAAGCTTACTCGCACCTTTGGCGACTTTATTGCCGTCGATCACATTGACCTCGAAGTCGCAAAGGGGGAGATCTTCGGTTTCCTTGGTCCGAACGGCGCAGGCAAGTCCACGACCATCAAGATGCTCTGCGGGCTCCTCATGCCCACCGAGGGGACCGGAACAGTGGGCGGCTACGATATCATTTTCCAATCCGAAGAGATCAAGCAAAACATCGGCTACATGTCACAGAGGTTTTCGCTCTATGATGATCTTTCCGTCGAGCAGAACATCAATTTCTTCAGCGGCATCTACAGCGTTCCGGAATCCAGAAGAGGACTACGCAAGGAATGGGCGCTCGAGATGTCCGGCCTCAAAGACAAGCGGAACACGATCACCCGGAACTTGCCGGGCGGTTATAAGCAGCGGCTTGCACTCGGATGCGCGATCCTGCACGAGCCGCCGATCCTGTTCCTTGACGAGCCCACCTCCGGTGTAGACCCGATCTCGCGCCGGAACTTCTGGAACATGATCTACGAGATGGCCAAGGCCGGGACCACTGTCTTTGTCACGACCCACTATATGGACGAGGCGGATTACTGCGACCGGCTGGCGCTCATCTACCGCGGCAAAATAATCGCAGAAGGGACCCCGAACGAGCTGCGGAAGAACTACATGACCCGGGAGGTCCTTGAAATCGAGGCCGAACATATTGTCGAGGCCACGGAATTTCTCGAAAAACAGGGGATCGAGACCGCGATCTTTGGAAGCCTGCTCCATGCAACGGTGAAGGATGCAAAGGTGGCAGTCCCGCTGATCTATAAAACATTAGCCGAACAGAACATCACCGTGCGAAGGATCGATAAGATCGTACCTTCGCTGGAAGACGTGTTTGTGACACTGATTGAGACGTCGTGAATCGTGAGTCGTGAGTCGTGAATAGGAGACAGGAGGAAACCGAACGGCAGGTTCTGTTATTCTGAATTCTGGCTCCTGACTTCTGGCTTCCCTGAGGTTTTATGAAACTTCTTCGCATCAAGGCGATAGCTAAAAAAGAAATCATCCAGATCCGGCGGGATCCCCTGAGCCTGGCCATGGCCTTTCTCATGCCGGTATTGCTGTTGTTCATCTTCGGCTATGCCATCACCCTCGATGTCGACAATCTCACGACGATCGTCTATGATGCCGACAAAAGCAGCATGAGCAGGGAGCTCGCGGCCGAACTGACTGCATCCGGATACTTTTCAATCGTCCGGATGGCTGACAATCAGCGCGAGATCGACACCTACCTGGATTCAGGCAGGGCGCGGGTGGCGGTCTCGATACCCGTTGACTTTGCCAAAACAATCGCATCAGGCGGGATTGCGCAGCTCCAGGTGATTGTGGACGGGAGTGATTCAAATACCGCGACGATCTCGCTGGGGTATCTTTCAGCGCTCATGGATATCTATAGTCAGCGTGTGACCGGGGTGCGGGGCACGCCTCGTATCGAACCGAGGGTACGCGTCTGGTACAACCCGGAATTGAAATCGCGGAATTTCATCATCCCCGGCCTCATAGCGGTCATCATGATGGTGATCGCCGCGCTCCTTACCTCCCTTACCTTTGCGCGGGAATGGGAGCGGGGGACCATGGAACAGCTGATCGCGACCCCGGTAAAACCGTCTGAGGTGGTCATCGGAAAGCTGCTCCCATATTTCCTTATCGGGTTCATCGATATGGTCATCTCCGTGGTGATGGCTGTTTTTCTCTTCGATGTGCCCCTGAAAGGCAATGTCTTCATCCTCGCCGTGGTCTCAAGCGTTTTTCTTTTTGGCGCTCTCGGGCTCGGCATCGTCATTTCCATTGTGGCGAAGTCTCAGCTCGTCGCAAGCCAGATTGCGATGGTGGCGACGTTTCTTCCGGCGTTCCTCCTGTCGGGATTCATGTTCGCCATCTCGAACATGCCCATGCCGCTTCAATTGTTCTCCCGATTGGTCCCCGCGCGCTACTTTGTGACGGTGCTGAAGGGGATCTTCCTGAAAGGAAACCCGGTCAGGATCCTCGTGCTTGACGCGATATTTCTCCTGTTCTTTGCAGTGATCATCTTCATCGTGGCTAACAGAAAATTCCGGAAGAAGATTGTTTAAGACAAGGGGCAGGGGTCAGGGGACAGAACGCAGACAATGCATAAGAGTTTCGAGCGCATCAAACAGATGGTGATAAAGGAGTTCATCCAGGTCCTGAGGGACAAACGGATGAAGGCGATCATTTTCGTGATACCGGTCCTTCAGACCCTGGTGTTCGGATTTGCTGTAACGACCGATGTCAATAATATCCCGACCGCTGTCATGGACCTTGACAATTCCTTTGCAAGCAGGGAACTGGTGGGCCGGTTCGCGTCCTCGGGATATTTCACGATTATTGCCTCACCGGCAGATCCCGCTGCAATCCAGGAATTGCTGGACCGGGCAACGGTCTCCGTGGCGATCCAGATCAATCGCGGATTTTCAGCTGATCTGAAAAGAAATATCCCTGCGATGGTCCAGGTGATCGCAGACGGCACGGATTCCAACACGACGACTGTTGCCGTTGGCTATGCGAACAGCATAATCAAAAAGTTCTCCGAGGACATGGATGGATCCGACGCGCGGTCTTCAGCCCGGATCGACGTGCGGCAGCGCGCATGGTACAACCCCGAATTGAAGAGCAAGAACTACAATGTGCCCGGCGTCATTGCCATGGTGATCATGCTGACCTCGCTCCTGCTGACTTCCATGGCCGTGGTGAGGGAACGGGAGATCGGGACCATGGAACAATTGATGGTCACTCCGCTCAGACCCGTGGAACTGATCCTCGGAAAGACCATCCCGTTTGCCCTGATCGCGTTTTTCGACATGATCTTTATCACGGTGCTCGGAGTGGTGATCTTCAATATCCCTATCAACGGCCCGCTTTGGCTTCTTCCCCTGTCAACGGCTATTTATCTTTTGTCCGTGCTCGGCATCGGCCTCTTCGTCTCTACGGTGGCAAAAACCCAGCAACAGGCGCTCATGGCCACGTTCCTGTTCTATATGCCCGCGATCCTCCTGTCGGGATTCATGTTTCCCATTGAGAACATGCCGGTCATTTTTCAATTTATGACCTATGCCAACCCCCTCCGATACTTCCTCGTCATTATCCGCGGTATCTTCCTGAAAGGGAATGGATTCGGTATTCTCTGGCCGCACATGGCCGCGCTCTTTCTCCTGGGCATGATGGTGATAACCCTCAGCTCTTTACGGTTCAAGAAGCGGCTGGGATAAGTACCCGGGGAAGAAAAAACGTGCTATATTTATACATCAATCCATTGATTGCAAAAAGACAGATAGAGTATTTACAATACCGAAGAATTGATCGGAGGTTGTATGCAAAAATGGAAATGCACGGTATGCGGATGGATCTATGATCCTGCAACAGGGGACCCCGATAGCGGTATCGCCCCCGGGACTCCGTTCGAGGCGATACCTGACACCTGGGTTTGCCCGGTCTGCGGAGCGACAAAAGATGCTTTTGAAAAGGTGTGATGAATGTTCTGAAATATACGGCGCTCGAATAAGTTCGCTATTGCAGTGAACAATTATTTGGAGGTGTGGGGATGACTAAGAAGATAGCATTCTGGATTTTCGTCATCGGAACAGTTTCCTCGGCAATCCTGTTCCTTGGACTGACGTGGGACACCCATCGCCAGGTCGAGACATTGTCCCATGTGGACAAGTTGTCAGACAAGGTGGTGGAAGGGAAGAGAACGTTCGAGAAGTACAACTGCAATGACTGCCACACTATCCTGGGCTTCGGTGCCTACTATGCCCCTGATCTTACCAAGGTCATCCAGCGCATCGGTGAGGATGGCTTCCGGTTCCGCGTAAAGGATCCGGCCAAGGCTTTTGCAGCCTCGTGGCGCAAGATGCCGAATTTGAACGTGTCGGACGCGGAAATGGACAACCTTATTGCATTCTTTACCTGGGTCGGGAACATCGATAACGGAGACTGGCCCCCGCAGGACAGCAAACAACGCCTCTCCCGCAGCGAAGAGAGGATGGTCGCGGGTGTGGGCGTGTCACCGGGCGCAGCGGTATTCCAAACGCGAGGATGCATGAACTGCCATTCACTGCATGGCACCGGCGGGACCTTCGGTCCGGCCCTTGATACGATCGGTCGGACACTGAACAAAGAACAAATAGAGCATTACATCAGAAATCCCAAGGCCGTGAATCCCAAAGCCATGATGCCGCCCCAGACAGCGCTCTCGGAAAAGGAATTTGAAGAAGTCGCCGGGTTCCTGGCGCAATTAAAATAGGAGGATACGATGGAATACCGCTCACAGAAAATAGCGTACTGGTATTTCGCCATAGCCCTGCTGCTGTTCACGCTCCAGGTCGTCATGGGGCTCTGGCTTGCATACAGCTACAGCTTTACGGTGCCGCAGTGGATCGTGGACAAATTCTCGTTCGCCACGGCACGTGCAATGCACACCAATCTCCTCGTGCTCTGGATGCTCCTCGGCTTTATGGGAGGAACGTACTACATTGTGCCGGAGGAAACAAAGAGCGAGATCTACTCAATGAAGCTTGCCTGGTTCCAGCTCGTCGCCCTGGTCACCACAGGAGTCGTTGCCCTCGTGGGATTTATCTTCGGCTGGACACAGGGCCGCCCGCTCCTTGAAATACCGACTGCCCTCGACTTCGTCGTGGTCGTGGGCGCACTCGTATTCCTGTTTAATGTCGGGATGACCATGTTCCTGGCCAAACGATGGACCGTGATCCAGGGCACCCTTCTCGGCGGGTTGCTCTTTCTTGCTCTTCTCTACCTGTTCGGAATTCCCTTTTACCGGAACGAAGTCATCGACTGGTACTATTGGTGGTGGGTCATCCATCTCTGGGTGGAAGGCGCCTGGGAACTCGTTACTGCCGCCATATTCGCGTTCGTATTGATGAAGCTCACCGGCGTTGACCGGCAGGTAGTGGAGAAGTGGCTCTACGTCGAGATCGGCCTCTTTCTCTTCACCGGGATCGTCGGCACAGGACATCACTATTATTGGATCGGCGCGCCCAAATACTGGCTCTGGTTCGGCGGGATATTCTCAGCCCTTGAACCGCTCCCGATCCTGCTGATGTTGATCGACACCATGAATCACGTTAAACAGCGCCATGAGGCTATAAAAAATCCGCTTACCTGGACTATCGCGATCGGCTGCGCGGTGATGCACATGATCGGTGCGGGGGTATGGGGTTTCATGCACACCCTGCCGCAGATCAATTACTATACCCACGGCTCGCAGGTCACGGTCTCGCACGGCCACCTGGCCTTCTTCGGGGCCTACGCGCTCTTGAACATCATGGTCTTCTATTATGCAATACCGAAGATCAAGGGGATCGAGGTCTATGATCCATCGCGCGGGAAAGTAGCTTTTTGGACGATGACGACGGCAATGATGCTGATGGGGCTTTCCTTCGGGATCGCCGGCGTGGTGCAATCGTATATTGAGCGGGTGCTGGGTATGGGGTACATGGCGGCCCAGTCTTACATGCGGCTCTGGATGGAGATAACGTTCTTTTTGGGGATATGTTTCTTTATCGGCGTCTTGATCATGGTTTCCGACCTTCTGTTTCTGCGGCCCGCACGGAAGACGGCGTGAGAGCGCATGATCCTTGAAGACAAGTTGGTACATTTCTCATTGTCTTTCAATGCAACATCCGTATAACCTTATCGTTTTCTTCTATTATGAGCACCGGGCAAAGCGAACGCTCCCCGGTGCTTCAATATCGAGAAAGTTCTATCTCGCCATCAGCCTTGATTTTGACAAGGGAAAGAACGCCTACGTCGCCATCTTGACGAGAGACGCCAGGCAACTCGCAACCCACCTTGGGGATTCATGCCACCCATAGAGAACATGCCGGTGATTTCCCAAATTCGTATCCATGCTAACACCTCAGGAACGGCTTCGGCATCCTCTAGCCTCAGATGCGTTCTCTTTTTATCCTCGGTGCAGCCACCTTCACCCCAACTCTCTCCGGTCTCTCCGTTTCAAAAAAGGCTTGATTAAAAAAGCGCCCTATTTCTGATTTTTAGTGAAATATATGATATAGTTATCTATTAAAATGAAATTATGGCTATAAAACAGGACAATCAATAGCCTGCGGGGACAGATGCTAGTCCTTGAATTGCGTTCACACAGGGATACGAAAATCGATTACTGACCGGTGTCTCAATGACCCTCACCTTTGGTTCATCCCTCTATTAAGGTGAGTGATTTTGGAGAAAGGCTTTTTCAGGGTGAAAATACGTGCCATTATAATCGTCTTTGCATTACTTGCGTTCCTGACGGCATCAATAGGCGGATACCTCTATTATTCTTCCATTAAGGAAGGTGCTGTCCTGGAGGAGTATAGAAATGCTGATACGGAAATAGCTGAGATCGCAAGCGGGATCAGCCTTTACCTGTCCGACTACCAAAGGATCGCCGATTCGATGGCCGGCATAAAGGACTTGCGAAAGGCGCTTGAGGCTGTCCGTCCAGACACGCTCCGGGAGGCAAACGCGGTCCTCGATCATTTTCAGCGCGCCCTCGCAGTTGATGTTTGTTACCTGATTGACCGATCCGGAACGACCATTGCCTCCTCCAATCGGGATACGCCCGAGAGCTTTGTTGGAAAAAATTACGCCTTCCGCCCCTATTTTAAACAGGCAATGAAAGGCACTCCATCGGTGTATATGGCATTGGGTGTTACCTCGGGTAAGCGGGGAGTATACTTCAGCCATCCGGTGTATGCGCAGGGGAAAAGGGTCCCTTCGGGTATCGTGGTGATCAAGGCGTCCGCTGATGCGATTGAAAAAGCGATAGGTGGAAGCCGTGATGGAGCAGTCGTGATGGTAGATCCTCATGGGGTGATATTCGCTTCAAGCCATGCAGGCTGGCTCTTTCACCTTCTCTGGAAAACGTCTCAACAGTCGCTGTCCGAGATCATGGCGTCACAGCAGTTCGGGAAGGCGTCTCTGCCATGGACCGGTATGATAAGATCAGATGAGCGCCACGCCATTGATACTGCGGGTAACCGGTATTTTATCCATCGCGCCCCGATCATGAATACTCCCGGCTGGGAGATCCTCTATTTACACGATCTTGAAATGGTTGCCAGGCATATAGCCGGCCTGAAATCCAGGAATATCGGCTTTATCATCATGGTTGGAAGTGCCATTATCGGGATCATAAGCATCGTCCTGTACAGACAGGCAAGTAATGAGATCATTAAACGCAAGCTGATCGAGAAAGAGCTCCAGGGAACCAGCCAGGGGCTCCAGGCGCTGGTCAATGCATCGCCTTTGCCGATAATGATCATTGATGATAATGGAACGTGTATCTTGTGGAATCCGGCGTCGGAACAGGTTTTTGGCTGGACATCGAAGGAGGTGGTCGGCAAACCCCTCCCGATTGTTCCCGAGGACAAGCAGGAGGAGCACAGTGAGTTCCGCAGGAAGATTTTTGAGGGTCACGTATTCAAGTCCGTGGAGACGCAGCGACTAAGGAGAGACGGTGTCGTGATCGATGTCACCCTTTCGACAGCACCGATCCATGATACCGAAGGCAAGATTACGGCTTCCATGGGCATCTATGAGGACATTACGGAACGGAAAAAAACGGAAGCGAATGAAAGATTGCTTGCATCGATCATACAAAATTTCCCCGACGCTGTATGCTCCATTGATATGAATGGAAATATCATCGTGTGGAACAGTGGCGCGGAAAAGATGCTGGGATACAAGGCAGAAGAGATCATCGGTAAACCCATAACAACCGTGATACCGCAGGAGATCGCCAGGGAGGAGTTGGAGCACTGTCTTTCGCTCCTGAATCTGAATGGTTATTTTTCCGGGTATGAATCAGTCCGGCTCACCAAGGACGGGAGAAAAGTACCGGTGGAGCTGACCGCCGTAGTGATCAGGGACAAAAAGGATCAGATTGTAAGCTATGCTTCCATCATGGTGGACCTTACCGACAGGAAGAAGGCGGAGGAGGAGCGCCTGAAAGGCCACATGCTCGAGTCGATCGGCCTCCTTGCAGGCGGAATTGCCCATGATTTTAATAACCTCCTGAATGTGATCGTCGGCAATATCGCAGTCACAAAAATGTCGGCGCAGCCCGGCGATAAGATATACGGCAGACTTGATGACGCGGAAAATGTCTGCGGGATCGCCAGTGAGCTCAGTAAGCGCCTGATCACCTTCGCCACGGGCGGAGACCCGTTGAAAAAAATAGCATCCCTGTCGGAGTTGCTTGTGAATACGGTCAGCACTATGCTGAAAGACTCAAATATAAAAGCGGAATTTGATTTCCCGGATGACCTGTATCGCGCTGCAATCGATGAGGGGCAGATGAAGCAGGCAATCTATAATCTTGTCATCAATGCAAAGGAGGCGATGCCGAACGGCGGAACGCTCACTGTTCGGGGAGAGAACATCAGCATTTCAGCGCAAGACAGTTATCCGATGCAGGAAGGGGACTACTTGAGGATATCGCTCCGGGATACCGGCGCCGGAATACCTGCTGAAAACCTGGCCAAGATATTCGACCCCTACTATTCGACCAAGGACACCTATAACCAGAAGGGCCTGGGGCTCGGTCTTGCGGTCTGTTATTCCATCATCAAGAGGCATGGAGGATTGGTGACCGTCGAGTCTCAAGTCGGAGAAGGGACGACCTTTTATATTTACCTCCCGGGTGTAAAAAACACGTAATACGCTTGCGTTATATTCAAAATACTGGGTGACGTGCAGGGAGAAAAGTCCTGCCAGAAAAGGAGAGACCATGGGCTACACAAATGTTGCTTTAAAAGACAAGATTATGGAGATGTATCCTGAGATCGGGAAATACGGCATCGCTGCAAGCCTTGATTTTGACAAGGACAAGGACGCCTATATCATTAAATTCAAGAAAGGCTCCAAGGAACTTACGACCCATCTTGAAAAAAAGGATGCCGATGCCTGCATGGACGGCATCAAATGCGTCTATCTCGGTGTGCAGGTGGGGCAGTTCATCAAGAACTTTGAGCTGATATAAAGAAGGAGCTTTCATGGCAAAGGTGCCTGTCGTGGATGAGGACACCTGTATCGGCTGCGGCAACTGCGCAGCGGTTTGTCCCCGGGTATTTGAAATAGTCAATGAAAAGTCCCGGGTGATCGGTCCCGACAAATGCGACACCTGTTCGTGCCAGGATGCGATCGATTCCTGTCCCGTGCAGGCCATCAGCTGGGGGGAATGACAAAACCACGCTGAGTGGAGTTACGGAATCATGACCGCTCTTCACAGTATGCTGACCATAAAGGACAGATATGCGATCATTCAGGGACATCAAGCACGATTACCGGTTCACGGGAGAAGACGAGCAACGACTCGTATAGATGCGGCAGCTGATGGAAGAGCACGGGGAGGAGGTCATGACCACGCTCCACCTGTGGATCATGGGCACCAAGGACACTGCGCAATTCTTTACCGACGAGTCAAGGCAGAACCACGTTTTCAACGCACAGAGGGTCTGGTTCAGCGAGCTTTTTTCAGGAACGTACGATAACCGGTTCTACGAGAAACTTATCCGCATCGGGTCAAACATAACGTCGACGCCCACTACATGAACCGGGCTGTGAACCTTGTGAAGAACGCATGCATCGGCATCATCCAGAAGAACGAGGAGAACACGGTAGAAGCGACCAACAAAATAATTACCGTGGGCAAGATCCTCGACATCAGCCTGGACGTGATCACGACAGCCTATATCGAGGAAGAGCTTCGGACCTATTCCCCGGCTTACAAGGTCAAGAGTTCTCTGATCTCCTTCTCGGAGAGCTTCTCTAATCCATGAACCTCATCCTTGTTCTTGCGCTTATTGGCCTGACGCTCGGCGTGGTCGGAGTGTTTGTCATTGACATAGGACATCTTATCACGGGCGATCTCGAGCGGGGCATCATCTCCGCCCTCGGGTCCATGCTTATCCTTTGGCTGTTGATCGAGCTTATGAACACCGAGATATCCCACCTCAAGGGCGGTAAATTCCATATCAGCGTGTTCATCGGCGTTGCCCTCGTCACGATGATCCGGGAGACGATGATCGCCACACTCAAACATGACCGTCCCGAGTCGATCTACTACCTGATTGCAGCTATTCTGGTCATCGGTCTCGTGTACTGGCTCGTCGTAAGGACCGAGGACCAGACGAAGTAATATATGACATGCGTCATACCGGCAGCCGCCGGTTTTTCTTACAATACGGTATAAAGAATTTTTGTAGAATGCAGGAGGCATATGGATACCAGAAATGTCTGTTCATCTCCCTCGGAAGAAGACCTGAGGGCAGCGCTCAAAGAGATGAAGGCGTATATGGATGTTACCGAGGAGGATCTTAAGAAAATCTATGAGATTGCTCTCCGGCACGCACGGGAGCGGATCGTCTCGCGGATCCTCGTGAAGGACATTATGATGACGACCGTGGTAAGCATTAAGAGAAACGCCGACCTGCACGAGGCCGCGCGGCTTTTGTCTGAGAACAGGATCAGCGGTATGCCTGTCGTCGACGACAATAACCGGGTGATCGGCGTTATTAGCGAGGCGGATGTTCTGATGCTTGCCGGCATGAAGAGGGAACACACGTTCAAGGACATTCTGCGCAATATCCTCGGCGAACCCGTGCCTGCCCGTTCCGGCGGAAGCAAGGTCGAGGAAGTCATGAGTTTCCCGCCGATTACGAGTAAGGCAGATGACGAGGTTATGGAGGTGGCTAAAATCCTTGAAGAGCGGAGGATCAAGAGGCTGCCGGTCGTCGACAATGATGGGAAGCTTCTCGGCATTATTTCCCGCGCGGATATCGTTAGGGCGATAGGGAATAAGATTTAAGGGTCAGGAGTCAGGAGTCAGAGAACATTACCTGCAATGTGTTCCCCTGAATTGTGCTCATATCATTATGACCATTTCGGAATATATCTTGAAAATGAAGGGTGGGGCCAAGAGCCCTCCAGGCGTGGGAGGGCTGGAGCTCCTCTGGTCGTGGCTCGGCGCAATGATCGGCATCGGGATCTGCGGCTATCTGTCGGCGATGTACTTTGAACCGCGTGACCTGACCCTGTTGATCGGCTCCTTCGGCGCTTCGGCGGTACTGGCCTACGGCGCCGTCAAGAGCCCTCTGGCACAGCCGAGGAACCTGATCGGTGGACATATCATTTCCGGACTGGTAGGAGTGGCATGCTATCAGTTGTTCGGCCAGACGATCTGGATCGCTTCCGCCATGGCCGTTTCTTTTGCCATTGTTGCAATGCTTGCAACCAAAACGCTTCACCCTCCCGGAGGCGCAACTGCCTTGATTGCCGTCATCGGTGGGGCTAAAGTCCACAGCCTCGGCTTTCTCTATGCGTTTCATTCCCGCCGGGTCGGGGGCCATTGTTCTGTTGATCGTTGCTCTCCTCGTGAATAACCTTTCGAAGAACAGAAAATATCCCGAGTACTGGTTTTGAAGATCCCGGTTTGATTTATCAATGTGTATAGTGAGTAAGTTCAATAAACTGTTGTTGCAGTTAATGCGGCCTATTTCTTCGACCGATTCCACTCATATTAAACTTTGCACAGCATTCCACTCTGCTTTGTCCACTCTGCGAAGGTTGACATAATCCGGATGGTATGATATACAAATACAATCTGAATAAAGTATCGTAAATTGAAAGGAGATGGATATATGAAAAAAGTATTAATTGCACTATTTGTTGTAGCATTTCTCATTGTTACGGTAGGATTAATCGTGGCGGCGGACAAGAGCAAGGTCTATTATGTATGTAATTGCAAGGACGACTGCAAATGCAACACGATCTCCAAGGAGCCTGGAAAGTGCACCTGCGGCACTGAGTTGATTCCCACGCATGTTCTCGCCATTGAGAAGGACACAGGTGTTTTTTGCCGGTGCGGTGCGGACTGTACCTGTGAACGGAGCAAGACGGACCCGAGTAAATGCTCGTGCGGCAAGCCGGTGAAAATGGTCAGCCTGAAAGGCAAGTACGTCTGCGCATGCGGTGCTGACTGCCAGTGCGGCGCAATTTCCGACAAGCCGGGCAAATGCGGCTGTGGTAAGGAAATGAAGCAGATATAAATCCGGAATCCCGGAAAAGCGAGGGCCCCCGTGTAAACACAGGGGCCCTTTTCATTGATATTCTCGAGTGGTCGGCATCGTGTTCTCGGCGCAGGGGTTCCAGAACCTCCAAGCGCCTAATCCACCGGCGTAACGATCGCCATTACAACGAGTTTTTCACCCTTGTCGGCGGCAAAACCGTGCGATACATTGGGTTCGCACAGGATGCAGGTCTTCTCATCCGCCTCCATCTTCTCTTCGCCCACCGTGAAGGTTCCTTTGCCCTGGACACAGTACATCATGAGCCTGAGCGGCGCCTTATGGGGATCGAGCTTCTGGCCCGCATCCAGGCACATGAGAGCGACGCGCATTTCGGGCTTGTCCGATAGCATCTCGCGCGAGATCCGGTCGGGTTTGAACTGAATCAGCTTCTTTAAGTCGAGTACTTCCATGGTATCCTCCGTATGTCGGTTCTAAGCTCCAGCACAATGCTCACTGTCAACGGTTGTAGATCAAACAGCGAAATACAATCGTTTGGCATTTCTTATGTGAGCTTACGATAGCATGCATGCGAAGGAGAAGCTATGACCTGCATCATACGGAATTCTCAGCCCGCGCTTTCTGCGATGACCGTGTGTACTATTTCGCTCAGAGTCTTGAGCATGTAGGGCTTGGAAACGAAGCCGCAGAAACCATAGTCTTTGAAGGATGCCATGATGGGATCATCCAAATAACCGCTCGAAACGATCGCTTTGACCCTTGGGTCGATCTGGCGCAGTTTGGTAATCGTTTCCTTGCCGCCCATGCCTCCCGGGATAGTCAAGTCCATGATGACGGCGTCGAAAGGCTTGCTGCTTTTCAGGGCCTGTTCATAGAGGGCGATCGTTTCATTGCCATCACGCGCACTGACTACGGTATAGCCGAGATGGGTGAGCGATCTGTGAAGTACATCCCTGACGATATCTTCGTCGTCCATAACCAGAATTTTCCCGGTCCCGCGAAGGGGGACTCGGCCGGTGTCGGGGGCGGGAGGGACGTCCTGAACTGATGAGGCAGGAAGGTAAAGAAAAAATGTTGTGCCCGCACCCGGCGTTGACTCGACGGTGATGTGTCCGTTGTGATTGTTGATGATCGAGTAGCAGGTAGCAAGACCGAGACCGATTCCATTGTCCTTCGTTGTGAAATAAGGATCGAAAATCTTTTTGATGTTCTCTTCCGGAATGCCGATCCCCTGATCCGACACGGATATCTTGATGTAGTCCCCTGGTTTGAGCAGAAGGGGATTGTCCTTCGTCAGCGTGACATTCTCGGCACTTACGGTAACCGTGCCACCTTCAGACATGGCCTGCTCGGCGTTCATGACCAGGTTGTTGATCACCTGACCCAGTTGCCCCTCGTCCGCTTCGATGGCCCGGAGATCGGGTGCGATCTTGAATTCGCATCGGGACTTGGAGCACCGGATGGCAAATCCGGCAGAATCCACGATCAGATTTTTTGCCGAAAGGAGCTTCTTGACGGGGGAGCCTCCTCGGACGAAGGTGAGTAATTGTTGTGTGAGACTCTGTGCACGTGAAGTCGCGGCCTCGGCGAATTCCAGATAGCGGGATACGCTTTCGCCGGGAGGCGCATCCAGTTTTGCCAATGCGATATTGCCGATGATCGCGGTGAGCAGGTTGTTGAAATCATGAGCCAGCCCGCCTGCCAGAACGCCGAGTGATTCGAGCTTCTGTGACTTCAGCATGCTCTCCTCCATCTTTTTTTGCTCCGTAATATCATTCGCAAAAATAAGATGCGCCCGGATGTCGCTGAGCATGAGGCTGTGCGAGGTTATCTCAACCTCGATAAGAGACCCGTTTTTCAGCCGGTGCGTCCAAACCCCGCTTTGTTTTACTCCCCGGTCAAGCTTGGACAGTATGTTCAGTAATGCCGGCATTTCTTCCGGAGGATAGATGTCGCTGATGCTCAGGGCAAGGAACTCCTCGTGCGTATAGCCGTAATGAGCGACGGCAGCTTCATTGACGGCCACGAATCTGAGTGTCTGGAGATCGTAGGCCATGCTGGGGATAGGGTTGTTGTCAAAGAGCAGCCGGTAGCGTTCTTCGCCTGCCCGGATCACCTCAAGCATCTGCTGCCGATCCTTGAGCATCCGCTGCCGGTACAACACCTGGTCGATCACGGAAGGGAGCAGGTCGAGGAATTTCATTTCCGTGTCTTTGACGACATAATCCGCAGCCCCGAGCTTGAGGGCCGCAACCGCCACCATTTCATTGCCTTCGCCGGTTACCATGATCGTCGGGGGAAGCGTGTTTTTGGCAGTAAGGGCGCGTATAACCTCGATCCCGCCCAGGAACGGCATATTGTAATCGAGGAGCAGAAGATCGTAGTTACTTGCATCGAGCATCGCGAGGCCTTCTTGACCATTGGTGGCGATGTCTATGACAAATCCGCGCCTCTGGAGGATCTTCTGGAGCAGGCGTGCGAGCCCCGGGTTATCTTCCATATAGAGTATGCGGGTGATTGTTGTTTCAGGCACGTTGTTCTCCTTCTTGTTTATCATATCACAAGACCGACAGCAAATCGATCCTGAAAAAAACGGAATTAACCACGGCGTCACCGAGAGGAGGGCACAGGAAAAAAAGCTCCCTATTCTAAAATGCCCTTCTCCTTGCCTCAGTATCTCCGTGGTGAATTGAGATTTTTATTGGTACTCATTGCAGTTTTAGCGACAGCGTGCATGTCGAATCAATTTTTTACCACCATCTCCAGAGCGCGATAACAAACGTGATGACGAACACGAGGACGAGGTTCATGTAAGCGAAGAAATAAAAAAGCTTCATGTGGAATGGACGCCTTGGTTTTTCAGTGGGGGCAAGCAGCTTTCCCGCCAGCGGCATCGCCAGTATCTTGTCATCACCGTGAGGCGCGGTCCCCAGGATGTCCGTCAGATCATTACCCGCTGCATGTTTCATCATGTGCGAGCCGTTCTTCCAGAGCCTGCTTTTGGTCATATCGTAGATGAGCCCTTTGTAGGCAACGTAGGCCGGCCGTCCATCTATTCCGTCAAACTGGCAGAGCCCGTCGGGGGTGCAGGCGCCATTATCGTCCATTGCCGGGATAAGCGTCTTCTGTTTTTTCAATTTTGGTCCGATATAGAGAGTAACGACAACGGCGCTGGATACCATGAGCAGGAACAGGCAGATCTTGATGCCCAGGAGGATGCCGAACCGCGTTGTGAAGAACATGTCCCACGATGGGATCCTGGCAATGGTCAGGAGCGTTCCGGTGATCAGGAGCACTATCATGGATATCCAGCCAAGCCTGAGTTCTCCCTTGGGCAGGCCTTTCGATGCGTAGGCCGGTTTCAGGAGGATATGTACATACATGATCGTCCCGAACCACATAATGGCTGCGACCATGTGGAGGTAGCCGATGATAAGTCGTACCACGCGCTGAGTCATGGTCAACGGCCGGTAGAGTCCCTTTGTCTTAAGGTCGGCAAGAAAGGTCTTCCCCTCCCGGGTAAGTGGACCGCCGCCGATGACATCGATGTGGCACTGCCTGCACTCGGATCCTGTCTGACGCGCGTAGTCCGGAGTGGCGGAAGCGTAATAGGGGAAAAACGCAAGCATCCCGATATGGGAAATGAGGAGTGAGGCGAATACCAGGAGACGGTCGGGCATTTATCATACCCGTAATTATAATACAAACCGGTTTTAATTGTACACTCTTTTGTGCATCCGGGGCTCATTTTGAAAATTGCGTTCGAAGAGCAGCGGTATGGAAAGATGATATTCGACTCAGGCTTTCCTGTCCCGTTCCATGACCAGCGACACCCATTTGCCGTCCCGGTATGTTTCCCGTAACCGCAATCCCGCCTGTTCCATCGCCTCGATCACTTCGTCTTCCTGACCGGTGAGGATGCCCGAGAGAATAGCGAGACCGCCGGGATTCATATGCAGGAGCAGCACCGGTGCAAGGAGGACCAGGACGCCGGATATGAGGTTTGCCGCTATGACGTCGAAGGTCTCACGGAGTTCGGCAAGACTTTCTTCTTTGATCTCTACATCCGGGACATTGTTAATGATGACGTTTTCCCTTGCCGCATGAATAGCGAGGATGTCCGTATCAATGCCGACGACATGCCGGTATCCGAGCTTTCGTGCGGCGATAGCGAGGATGCCGGTGCCGGTGCCGAGGTCGAGGAAGTTCTCGTTGGAGGACTTTGGCGCATAGTTCTCAATGAGTACAAGGCAGGACCGTGTTGTCTCGTGGTGGCCGGTTCCGAAAGCCATTCCGGGGTCGATGACCAGGTTGATCCGGTCCTTTTTTATCGTTTCCCAGGGCGGAAGTATGGTGAATTGATTGCCCGCATCGACGGGTTGGAAACCTTTTTTCCATGTTTCGTTCCAGTCCTTTTCAGGAATGAGTGAGTAATCGTAGGTAAGTTCATGGTCGTACCCTGCTTTTTCAAAAAGTGCTGCAAGGAGCGAAAGGTCGCTCTTGATAGTATCAATATCAAGGGTTGAGGGGAAATAGGCTGTGAAGGAATCATCGTTCTCTATCATGCCGAGGCAGCCTTTTTCGGAAAGTCTCTGCATGAGCGTGTCCTTAAAGGTGTCCGATATTCTGATGATGAATTCGTAGTATGCCACTGAAAGACCGGCCTTTCTTGTACCCAAGTGTAACATTCTGCTGGAGAACATGTCAATTCGGATGAAAGTGCGGTTTCTCATAAAATACCTGTTTTTTCCCTTGACAAGTCCATATGTTACATGGTATTTTATGCGCTCTCAATACGAGTGAATGTGTTTGTTCAAGGAGGCTGTAAACATGTACGCGGTAATCACGAGCGGAGGAAAACAGTACAAGGTTGCTCCCGGCGATATCGTCAGGGTGGAGAGCCTTGAAGGTCAAAAAGGCGATATGGTTGAGATCAAGGAAGTCTTCATGATCGTCGATGGCGATTCGATGTCCGTGGGAAAGCCCATGCTCGCATCGGCAAAGGTAACGGCTGAGGTAGTTGAACAGGGCAGGGGCGAGAAGCTTCTCATCTTCAAGCACCGCAGGCGCAAGGGTTACCGCAGGACCAATGGTCACCGTCAGAATTATACGGCGATCAAGGTTAAAGAGATAACGGCATAAATTTAAACAAATACTCAATCCGAAATTCTAAACTCTAAATAATATCGAAATTCCAAATTTCAATGTCTAAATTTTGGTCATTACGATTTGAAAATTATTTGGGATTTAGATATTGGGATTTAGAGATTGTATTAATCCGGAGGATTCAACAATGGCTCATAAAAAAGGCGTTGGCAGTTCAAGGAACGGAAGAGACAGCAAGCCGCAGTACCTTGGCGTCAAGAGGTATGACGGCGAAACAGTCCACGCGGGAACGATCATTATGCGTCAGCGCGGGACCAGGATCCACCCGGGCGAGAACGTGGGAAAGGGATGCGACGATACGCTCTTTGCAAAGATCAACGGCGTGGTGAAGTTCGAGCGCTATGACAAGACCCGCAAGCAGGTGAGCGTGTACGCAGCAGAGGCGTAAACGGTTTATCATAAGAATTTATTGCGAAGGCGGCATAGATGTCTATGCCGCCTTTTCTGTTCTGTGAGCCTTTCCGGCTTGCATTTTCGGGTCGGTATCTGTATATTTCTCATAAGGTTAAACATTAATGTCGAATTTTATTGATAGAGTCAAGATCGAAGTTATAGCAGGCCACGGCGGTCCGGGCTGCGTGAGTTTCCGGCGCGAGGCCTATGTTCCGCGGGGAGGACCGAACGGGGGCAACGGGGGCAAGGGCGGCGACGTGATCATTCAGGCCGACAAACAGCTCGGCACCTTGATCGACCTCAAGTACCAGCAGCAGTATCGTGCCAAGGACGGTGAGCAAGGCCGCGGCAAGGACCAGTATGGAGCCGATGCCGACGATGTCATTGTTCGCGTGCCCGTAGGGACGATCGTGAACGATGCAGAGACCCACACCATGATCGTTGACCTTGACACCGACGGAATGTATTACATCATTGCCAAGGGCGGCAGGGGCGGCAAAGGGAACACCTTTTTCAAGACAGCCACGAACCAGGCGCCACGGCACGCTCAACCGGGCGAACCGGGAGAAGAGCAATGGCTGTACCTTGAGCTTAAGCTCCTTGCCGATGTCGGGCTCATCGGGTTGCCGAACGCCGGCAAATCCACGCTCATTTCGCGCATCTCTGCGGCCAAGCCCAAGATCGCGGATTACCCGTTCACCACGCTTTCGCCGGTGCTCGGCGTGGTGAAGCCGGAGAACAGGACGAGCTTTGTTGTCGCCGATATCCCCGGACTGATCGAGAACGCTCACAAAGGGGCGGGGCTGGGTTTCGAGTTTCTGCGCCACGTGGAGCGGACGTCCATCCTGCTGCATCTGGTCGACGTGTCCGGCATTGTGCCGGGCGATCCGGTAGAGAACTTCAAAAAGATCAACACCGAGCTTGAGCTTTACAGCGAAATCTTGAAGAATAAGTACATGGCGGTGGCTGCGACGAAGATCGACGCCGCTGATCCCGGCATGCTTGAATCGTTGACCGACTATTGCCTCGGGAACGGATACAAATTCTTTCCCATCTCTGCCGTGAGCGGCGCGGATTGGAGCCGCTTCTGAGGTTTTTAGTCGGATCGGGTGGAAGAAGAGAAGGAAAACAGGAACCAGCAGACAGAAGCCAGAAGTCAGCAATCAGGAGTTTGATGGTAGCCGCAGGCTTCAGCCTGCGTGAGGCAGCGGACCAGATGAAAAATAAACCGATAAACAGAAAAACGATTTTCTCCAAATCCCGACGGATCGTGGTCAAGGTCGGCAGCGCAGTACTGACCTCGTCTGAACAGGGACTTGACCAGAATCGCATCGAGCTGCTTGCGTCGGACATCTCCGCCATCATGGCCCAGGGACGCGAGGTGGTCCTGGTGTCATCGGGAGCGATCGCTGCCGGGCTGGCGAAGCTGGGACTGAAGAAAACAAAGGATATGCCCCTTTCACTCAAGCAGGCAGCGGCGGCCATCGGCCAGTCCGGCCTCATGTGGATGTATGAAAAGACCTTCAGCACGCATGGGAAGAAGGTCGCGCAGGTGTTGCTCACGCGGGAGGACCTCTCGAATCGCGCCAGGTTTCTCAATGCGCGAAACACCCTCCAGACGCTTTTGGATCACGGCGTCATCCCCATCATCAATGAGAATGATACGGTATCGGTGGATGAGATCAAGTTCGGTGACAATGATAACCTCTCCGGCATGGTGGTGCATCTTACTGACGCGGACCTGCTGGTCATTCTTTCTGATATCGAAGGCCTCTATACTGCGGACCCCAAAATAGATCCTTCGGCAGTGCTGATTCCTCTCGTTGAAAAGATCACCGCCGAGGTTGAGCGCTTTGCGGGTGATTCCCGTACGTCCATGGGAACGGGGGGCATGTGTTCCAAGCTTATGACCGCGAAAAAGGTTGGGGCTTACGGCGCGCCCATGGTGATCGTGAACGGGAAGAAGAACGGCGTGCTTCAGGCATTATTCGAAGGTGAGGAAGTCGGAACGCTCTTTTTGCCGAAGCCGGATAAACAGGACAGCCGGAAACACTGGATCGCATACACGGTTTGCTCGAACGGCAGGGTCATGGTGGATGACGGTGCGCTCGATGCGCTGATGCACAAGGGCAAAAGCCTGCTGCCCGGCGGAATCGTCAAGACAGAGGGAAACTTCAAGGTCGGCGATTGCGTAACCTGTGTTGACCGACATGATATCGCCTTCGCCAGGGGCCTGGTAAAGTATTCATCAGCCGATCTGGACAGGATCAAGGGGCTCAAGACGTCGCAGATCGTGTCCGTACTCGGGCATAAGGATTATGATGAAGTCATCCACCGGGATGATCTGGTGCTCCTGTGAGAAAATCGGAAATTGGGATTGGAAATTCGATTTGAAAATACATAAAATCATATTCGCTGCATTAGCGGTATTATTGTTTGCAACAACGGCTTTTGCAGCGCTCAAGACGAATGATGCTGCTCCGATCTTTTCTCTCAGGGATGTTGAGGGGAAGGATTTTAATCTGAACGACTACGTGGGCGCAGCGAGAAAAGAGAGCGGCAACGGCATTATCCTGGGCTTTTTCGCCTCCTGGTGCGTTGGATGCAGGAACGAACTGCCGCTCATCAATTCTCTTGTGGATGAACTGAAAGGCAAAGGCATCAAGGTCGTGATCGTGGACGTCAAAGAGGATTTTAACACGATCGACTCTTTTCTTACAGGGCTCAAGGTGGACAAGCCCGTTGTCCTGAGCGATCTCCACGGCAAAATAGCCGAGCTGTATGGTGTGCGGTTCCTGCCGGTGACATTTTTTATAGGCGCGGACGGCACGGTGAAGCATATCATTTTCGGCGAGATCGATAATGCGAAGGAAGTGCGTAAAAGCGCCGGGAAGCTATTGCCATAATCCATAATGCTTTTTACGGAGGAGGTTCCATGGACATCAAACAATACGTTTCCGATAAAGCAAAAAAGGCAAAGGCCGCATCACGCGCGTTGGCGAACATCTCGACGGAGATAAAGAACAACGCGCTCTTCAAGATGGCGGCAGGACTTGAAAAAGATTCAGCGAAGTTACTTGCCGAGAACAAGAAGGACCTCGATGCAGCCGCACAGAAGGGGCTGTCCAAGGCCATGATCGACCGCTTGACGCTGAACCCGGAGCGCATCGTGGCCATGGCAGACGGCCTCCGGGAGGTGGCCGCGCTTCCCGATCCTGTGGGCGAGGTGCTTGGCATGCGGCGGAGACCGAACGGCATGGAAGTGGGCAAGATGCGCGTGCCGATCGGGCTCATCGGCATCATTTATGAGTCACGGCCGAATGTGACCGCTGATACCGCTGCGCTCTGTCTCAAGTCCGGGAACGGGGTAATCCTTCGCGGGGGTTCCGAGGCGGTACATTCAAATACGGCGATCGTTCACGTGCTCTCCATGGCCGGAGCAGAGGCGGGCATTCCCGAGGGCGCGGTATCGTTCATCGAGAACCCCGACCGTGCCTGTGTCATGGAGATGCTGAAACTGAACGGCATTATTGATCTCATCATCCCACGCGGCGGCGAAGGGCTCATCCGCATGGTGTCGGAGAACTCTACCATCCCGGTGATAAAACATGACAAGGGCGTCTGCCACGTCTATGTGGACAGCAAGGCCGACCTCTCCATGGCAGAGGAGATCTGCTTCAACGCCAAGGTCCAGCGGCCGGGCACGTGTAATGCTATGGAAGCCATGCTGGTGCACCAGGACGTTGCGAAGACCTTCCTTCCCGCGGTCATCACCAGGATGAAGAAGGCCGGCGTCGAGATCCGCGGCGATGCGAAGACCATGGCAATCGTTCCCGATATCAAAGAGGCAACGGACAAGGACTGGGACACGGAGTACAATGATCTGATTCTGAACGTGAAGACGGTCGCCAGTATGGAAGAGGCCATGGAGCACATTGCTGCGCACGGTTCACAGCATTCCGAGGCTATTGTTACGAATGACTACCGGAACGCCCACCGGTTCCAGAGAGAGGTTGATGCCTCAGCGGTCTTTGTGAATGCATCCACGCGGCTGAATGACGGGTTTGAGTTCGGGCTTGGGGCAGAGATCGGTATTTCTACAACGAGGATACATGCCCGCGGCCCCATGGGCCTGGAAGAACTCACCTCTACCAAGTTTATCGTATACGGGAATGGACAGATAAGAAGATAGGTGAGTGACGAAGGACGAGGGACGAGAGACGAACAATCGTTGAGTCCATCGTCCAAGCGAGCGTAGCAAGCGATCGTCCATCGTCCCTCGTGGTCTAACCGGAGGTCATTTGTCGCAAAGACTCGGCATCCTCGGCGGTACATTCAATCCTATCCACTTCGGCCACCTTGCTGCGGCTGAGGAGGTCCGGGAGCGGCTGAAGCTGGACCGGATACTGTTCATCCCATCCTTTATTCCTCCTCATAAACATGAAGAAATCGTCCCGCACGCAGATCTGCGCATGGAAATGGTCAGACTCGCGACGAAGGGCAACCCATTTTTTGAACCTTCGGATATCGAGATCAATCGGGGAGGGAGATCCTACACCATTGATACGGTCGTGGCGCTTCGTCAGGCATTTCCCGGGACGGATCTTTATTTTATCACCGGTCTTGATTCGTTTCTTGAGATCCAGACCTGGCACGAGTGGGAGCGGCTTCTTACGCTCAGCAATTTTGTGGTGATCTCAAGGCCGGGATATCAATTCGTTGATCTTGCGAAGATCATTTTCATGAAAAGCGCGGCATACGAACTGGCAAGACTGGACCAGGGTATCCAACTAGAGGCCGTGGTCCGGTCCTCCTCATTCACCATCCATCTGGAAACAATCCCGCTCTTCGACATATCATCCACTGACATCCGCAAGCGGGTGAAGGCGGGCGTGAGCATCAAATATCTCTTGCCTGACGCAATCGAAACCTATATAATTACAAATAAGTTATATGCTTAATTCATTGGATGCCGCGCAGCGTTGCGCCGGGGCCGCGGACAGCAAAAAGGCCTTTGAAATACTGGTTCTCGATCTCAGAAAACTAACGACGATCTGCGATTATTTTGTGATCTGCTCAGGGAGCAATGCCGCGCAGGTGGGGGCCATTGCCGAGGCCGTCGGCCAAGACCTCGCAAAGGCGGGTGTCCATCCTTCACACGTGGAAGGGGCGACAGGGTCGACTTGGGTGCTCATGGACTATGGTGATGTGGTGGTGCATATTTTCGAAGAGCAGACCAGGGCATATTACTCTCTTGAAAAGCTCTGGGGAGAAGCGCCCCAGATAGCCTTTGCCGCAGCCACCGGGACGCTCTCCGGCGCATCAAAATGAAATTGACCGTCATCTGCATGGGAAAGACCAAGGAACGGTTTATTCAGGAAGGAATTGCCAAGTATTCCCGATATCTGAAACATTATGCGGATGGTGAGATCAAGGAATTAAAAGAAGAGAAGATCCATGACCTCAAGGATGCTCCGCTTATCAGGAAGAAAGAGGCGGAGAGGATCTTCGCGTCAGTTCCGGCGAGCGCGTTCCTTGTGGCGCTGGATGAGCGCGGGCAGGAATTCTCCTCTCACGAGTTCGCAGAGTTCTTAAACAAAACGCTTGAGTCGGGGGTCAGGGATATCGTGTTCGTGATCGGCGGCGCCATGGGACTGGATGAAATCGTGACAGGGCGCGCACATAAGACGATAGCCATGTCCCGCTGGACGCTTACCCACGAGATGGCGAGGCTGGTACTGCTTGAGCAGCTGTACCGGGCGTTTACGATCATAAAAGGGAAGACGTATCATTATTAAGAACTGATGCGGATCGCGGACCCCGGCTAATGGATTGCTGGGGCAGTATTTTTCACCCTGCACTCGCGCGAGCACTCGTAACCGCCGGGCGCAGGCGGAAAGCCGAATCCAAACAAGGAAGGGAAAGGACCGGGGATGAGATTCATTGTCACTCTTCTGTTGATCGCCGCCGTGATTTTCATAATGCTTCTGAGGGAGTTAAATCAGGGGATCATCACGGTCAACCTTCTCCCTACCAAATCCTACGATATCACCAAATCCACCTTCTTTCTCTTGTCAATGGCTTTTGGCGCCGGCATCGTGTTTCTCCTCTATCTGCTGAGGGATGTCAGACGGTTCCTGCGCGGGCTTCGCGTCCAGCGCGAGCAGAAAAAGCGCCTCAAGGTCCAGGACCTCTATACCAAGGGGCTCAATTCAATGCTTGCCAAGCGGAACTCAGAGGCGACCAGCTTTTTCCAAAAAGTGCTCGCTATTGACCCGAACCACGTGGACACGCTCCTTCGCATGGGGATCAGCCAGCTGCGTGAGAAGAACCCGCAGGAAGCCATCCTGCTCCACCAGAAGGCCCTGAGTCTCGACGACAATAACCAGGAGGTCATGTTCTCGCTCGCCACGGACTACGAAGAAGCGAAGCGCTATGACGACGCGCTCGGGATGTACCAGAACATCCTCTCCAAGGACTCGTCCAACCTGACTGCGCTGATCAAGATGCGCGACCTCTACCAGAAGCTGAACTACTGGGATAATTTATACGAGACGCAGCGCAAGCTGGTTGCCAGTCCCCTTACCCCCTCGGAACAGGAGGTCGAGCATCGCAGGCTTGTCGGTTTTAAATATGAATTCGGACGCTCACTCCTTGAATCCGGCGATCTTGAACGGGGGAAAAAGATATTCCGCGGTGTGATCAAGCTTGATAAGGATTTTATCCCCGCGTACCTCGGCCTGGGAGAGATCTACCTTGATGAGGGCAAGGTCAAGGACGCGGCCGAGCTGTGGGAAAAGGCCTACAAAATGACGTCGTCGGTCCTGCTCCTTTACCGTCTCGAAGATCTGTACCTGAAACAGGGTGAACCGGGCAAGGCCATCGAGCTCTATACCCAGGCGGTGAGCTGGAAGCCTCAGGACATTGTGATCAAATTCTTTCTCGGGAAACTCTACTATCGTCTTGAGATGATCGATGAGGCCTTCGATATCCTCTCCACCGTGGATTGGGGGGACAAGGAGTTTCGGGACGTTCACAAACTGCTCGGTAATATCTATCTGCGCCGAGGTTCCCTTGGACTTGCCGCTTCGGAATTCAAAAAAGCCCTTGGCTTCAGGAAGCAGATCATCATACCCTACGTCTGCTCAAACTGCGATCTCAGGACCAATGACTGGTCCGGCCGGTGCCCGAACTGCGGCAGATGGAACACCTTCGGGGTCAATCTCGAAAAAAACTGCTAAGAGACAGAAGTCAGTAGTCAGAAGCCAGGATTCAGGAGAAAACAGATTGTTTTGTCTGGCTTCTTAAGGGAGTCTCCATGCTCAATAAGCGTGTAGTGCTATTAGTCCTCGATGGATGGGGCATCAACATCTGCAGGGAAGGAAACGCCATAGCCTCTGCAAAGACACCGATCTATACCAAGATGATGAGCAGATGTTCGCATGCCGTACTCCAGGCATCGGGTGAGGCCGTCGGTCTACCCGAAGGACAAATGGGGAATTCAGAGGTGGGCCACCTGAACCTTGGCGCCGGCAGGATTGTGTACCAGGACTCGACGCGGATCAGCAAGTCGATCAGGGATGGTGAGTTCTTTCACAACCCGGTTCTGCTCACGGCAATGGAATCCGTCAAACAATCCCGAGCGAATCTTCATCTGATGGGGCTTCTTTCGGACGGCGGCGTCCATAGCCGGATGGACCATATTATGGCTATGTTCGATCTGGTGAAGGCCCAGGGTATCACGAACGTTTTCTTCCATGCATTCCTGGACGGCAGGGACACCCCGCCATCGAGTGCCATCCAATACATCACGCAACTTGAAGAATATCTTGCCAGGATCGGTGTTGGCAGGATTGCCTCGGTTTCGGGAAGATACTACGCCATGGACCGCGATAAACGCTGGGAAAGGATCCAAAAGGCTTATGAGGCCCTGGTTATGGGCGAGGGAATAAGAAAATACTCGGCACTCGACGCGGTCCAACAGAGCTATGATAACAATAAAACCGACGAGTTCGTGCTTCCAGCGGTGCTGCTCGATCGGAAAACAAACAAGAACATCGCCACGATCCAGAACAATGATACGGTTATCTTCTGTAATTTCCGGTCCGACAGGGCCCGGGAAATCACCCGTGCGCTCACGGATCCGGAATTCAAGGATTTCAAACGGGCTAAGTTCCCGAGGCTTTCATCCTTTGTTTGTCTGACGACCTACGACGAGGAATTTGATCTGCCGGTTGCCTTCGGGCCAATGCGGCTCGTCAATATCCTGGGAGAAGTGTTGAACACGCACGGGATACGTCAACTTCGTATAGCCGAGACCGAGAAATACGCCCACGTCACTTTCTTCTTTAACGGCGGAGAAGAGCGTCCGTTTTCTCTCGAAGACCGGGTGCTGGTGCCGTCGCCGCGCGATGTTTCCACCTATGACAAAAAGCCGGAGATGAGCGCACGTGAGGTCACGAACAAGCTCGTTGAGCACATCATGTCACATCAGTATGGTTTTATGCTTGCCAATTATGCTAATCCGGACATGGTCGGCCATACCGGGGTGATCGATGCCGCGGTCAATGCAGTGGAAGTGATCGATGAATGCCTTGGCCGCGTATTGGCTGCGGCGAAGCAAGAGGGCATGGTGGTGTTCGTCACTGCGGACCACGGCAATTGTGAGATCATGCTCGACCCCTCGACCGGCCAGCCGCACACAGCGCACACGACCGATCCTGTCCCTTTTGTTATCGCGCAAAAAGATGTACGGCTCAGGGACGCCGGAATTCTTGCCGATGTTGCGCCGACCGTGCTTGACCTCATGGGCATCGACATCCCCGCCGAAATGACCGGCAAGAGTCTCATTATAACAAATAAGCACCAATAACCAAGCGCCAAATGACAAACACACTCCAATAATCCAATTTCAATTGCCAAACAGTCTGGAATTTGCGATTTGGAAATTATTTGACGTTTGAATATTTTTATTTGAAATTTTGAGGTGCTATGCGCTTCTTCAGACGTATTTTGGATTTTATCCTTCCAACCTCCTGTTCCTTCTGCAATGATCCGGTCGGCGATTCCCGCATCCCTTTTTTCTGTTCCACCTGCTGGGCTGATTTCACCCTGATACAGGGACCGGTGTGCCCTCGATGTGGCAGGCCCTTCGACTCGCCCGAGACGCTTGCCCACAGTCCGGAACATGCATGCCTTGGGTGCCGGCGGGATCCGCCGCTGTTCGATCAGGCCTTGTCGGTCGGCTATTTTGAGGGTTCGTTGCGCGAGGCCGTGCATCAGTTCAAGTACAGACCTTGCAGGACACTGGGATTGCCGCTGGGCGAATGGATGGCAGCGAATGTCCGTTTGGTTATGGACATTGACCTCGTTATGCCGGTGCCGCTCCACGTGAGCCGGCTCAAAGAGCGGGGTTTCAACCAGGCGCTGCTTCTCGCGCACAGGATCAGCGAAACGCACCATATCCCGTTCTCCTGTGACAACCTGTGCCGGACAAGGCCTACCAGGCCGCAGGTTGAACTGACAGGAGTGGAGCGGATACGAAATGTGGCCGGCGCGTTTACGCTCCGACGGCCCGAAGCAGTGATGGACAGGAGCGTTGTTCTCGTTGATGATGTTTTTACCACCGGCGCTACCATGAACGAATGCGCTTCGGTTCTCAAACAAGCAGGGGCGGCACAGGTGACTGCGTTCACGCTTGCGAGGGCTGTATAATAGTCCTTCCTTTACTTTGTTCTCGTTGCAGCGCATCGCTCGTTGCCTCATAAGAAAATGTTACTGAAAGATGGGATATTGGATTATAGGGGAAAGAGTCTTTTCAGCTTTTCCTCCAGAGCATTTCTAAGATCAAAGGGGTTCAAGGTGTTGAACTGCGCCGTCAGTTTATCCTTGGTTTCTTTCGGGATGTCAGGAGACTCCAGGATGCGCTGATAGGGTGTCTTTAGTTTATCATATCGTTTGATCGTCTTTGAAGCAACTCGTTTTTTGGAAAGAAGCTTTGACCACCGGAAGCGGCAGCGGCTCGTAGGTTTTGGCGTAGCTCGGCAGCCAAAAGGGAAGAATGGCCTTAAGCCGTTTGGAACAGAGCATGTAGGCGGTCTTCCAGATGCGCTTGAGCGGGAGCAGCAGCTCGTCCGGCCGATAGCTTCGCTCTCTACCACGCTGCCTCTTCTTGGGTTTTACAAACCGTTGAAAGGCATTGAGCAGTCTAACAGCATGTTTGCGATGGTATCCGCAGGTTGAACAGAACTCATTCAGGATCGTTGTTTTTACCTGACGGGCAGCTTTACGGTATCGGACAACAATGGCTTCCAGGTACTCTCTTTTGGATCGTGGACTCATGCCGGACCCTCCTTAAAGGGGTATTCTTCCGGTAACATGATTTATGAGTCAACGATGCATTTCAGAAATCACTTGGGTAACATTTATTGTGAGTCAATTCGGGACTCTCGGGACTATTGCACGTCTGTTAAACTTCTGATATACTTTAATACACTGTACCGATAGAAAACGTAGTACGGGACTTAAAATCTCTCGACGGGCAACTGTCTTACCGGTTCGATTCCGGTCAGCCGCACCATGAAATCAATAGTTTATTCATCCCTGATCCTCTCTACAAACCTATTGACAAAACCCCTGTCTGGTATATAAAAACTATCCAGGTAGGTTAATCCTGTTAATTAACTTTTGAAGGGGGGGGTAAAACAGGGCTAGAGTTAAGTAATACAGTCATGGTGGAATTCTAGAATAATTTCACCCTATTTATTAAGAAAAACCGTATTACTGGCGTTGTAGTTTAGCAATGTGGTATGTTATGGATTATGGATAAGTCTTCGAGAAGGGAAAAAGAGACCTCAGCGAATATCGGTGGTGGCGGTCAGAAATCTCTGCAAAACTCCTATGACTCAAAGCCATCGCAAAAAATATCCATACAGAGAACACAGGACTTTAAATACTATCTAGCAGCTGCAGTCGGACTTGCAACATTTGCAGTTTATCTCTCAGCTCTCCATAATGAATTTGTTGGTTGGTGGGATGATAGTGAATATGTTTATGAGAATCCTTATATTCGTTCCTTCAACGTGGTTTTTTTAAGGTGGGCGTTTCTTAATTTCTACAATTCAAATTGGCATCCGCTTACATGGATATCCCACGCATTGGATTATGCGATTTGGGGACTAAATCCTGTGGGACATCATCTTACCAACCATATTATCCATGCTATCAACTCCTTCATAGTAGTTGTTCTGGTAATAAAACTCTTAGAACTTTATCAGGAGAGGGTAATCAGGGATGGTTCAAGCACATTTATTGACCGTCCAGGAATGTTGATGGTGGGTGTGGTTACGGGATTACTTTTTGGACTTCATCCTGTTCATGTGGAATCGGTGGCATGGGTTTCGGAAAGGAAAGATCTTCTATGTGCCCTGTTCTTCCTGCTCAGCAGCATGACATACACGGGATATGTGACAAATGGAATAGCCAATCAAAAGTGGGTGCCACGGTTTTTCAATAAGCGGTATCTCCTCTCCCTTGGATTTTTTGCCCTTGCCCTTTTAAGCAAGCCTATGGCGGTTTCCCTCCCGTTGGTCCTTCTGCTATTGGATTGGTATCCTTTCAAAAGAATTCAGTCTGTAAAATCGTTTTTGTCTGCATTCGTGGAGAAACTGCCGTTTATTGCATTAAGCCTTATTTCCTCAATACTGACTGTCCTGGCACAGAGATCTGGCGGTACTATGGGAATGATGGTCTTTGTGCCGTTATCTACCCGCCTGCTTGTGGCTGCCAAAACCCTTGTTGCCTATCTTTGGAAAATGATACTACCGACAAATTTAATCCCCTATTATGCGTATCCAAAGAAGGTGACGGTCTTCTCGCTAGAGTATCTTTCAGCAGCTATCCTTGTCGCAGTGATTACCGTAATTTGCATACTGTACGTAAAAAGACAAAAGGTCTTTTTGACAGTCTGGGGTTATTATGTTGTGACCTTGATTCCCGTGATTGGTATTGTCCAGGTGGGGGGGCAGGCAATGGCGGACAGATATACATATTTGCCTAGTCTTGGTCCATTTCTTATCGTGGGACTGTTGGGTGCATGGATTTATGGAAGGATCCGTGCCTTACAAAGATGGTCTTTTACTGTAAAGGTCACTGCTCTTGCTATGACTCTCTTAATATTTTCTGTTCTCGCATCTTTAACGCTGAGTCAGACAGCAATCTGGAAAAATCCTATCACACTATGGACGTATGTTATTGAGAGGGAACCTACAAGCGTTCCTGGTGCCTATGTTGATCGAGGTGTAGCTTTCCACAAAGAGGGTCAGCTGAATAAAGCGATTGAGGATTTTAATACGGCACTTTTCTTGGATTCATTTAGTGTTGATGCCTATTATGAGCGTGGTACGATTTATTTTGAAATGCGTCAATTTGACAAGGCAGTCGCAGATTTAGATAGAGCAATTAATTTAATTAAATATGGGGCCAAGAGCTTTGTCGGCATTGAACTGTTCTTTCTTAATCGTGGTTTCGCTTACTCTAGACTGAATCAAGATGCGTTAGCTGCCTCAGACTTCAGAAAAGCTTGTGAATTGGGAAGTCTAGACGGTTGTAATATGATAAAAACCTTGGAATGAGACTATAAGGCATGCATGAAGGTATGTGCGCCTTAGTCATCATTCCTTGGACAGGAGCGGATGCACTTTAATCTGGAGCTGGCTGTCGCAAAGTATCTCGCATCTCCAGTGAGGGAGAGTGCTCTGTGATCTCGTCTTTGGGTTCGAGGCAGAGAACTAGCGTGGTAGCCGTAGCGAAGAATAGGAAATAGATGAGAAGATATATATACGCAGGTTTACAGCGCATGAATAGTTAGATACGATCAGATTGAGTCTGTACATTTATAGCGCATTACGAACGGTTACCCAGACCTTTCCAACGTCGTGATAAAGCTTTTCAGGTAAGCAAGGGAAATTTTACTTTGGCTTCAAACACGCCCTGAAGTACTGTTGCAGACGATGCCCCATTTATGTTATAGATGCTCCAATGATCCTGAGAAATTTACGCCTTTTCCATTCTGAAGGTATTTTAAAGCTCTCCTGGTCTAAGGCGTAAAGATAGATAAGGGAAAATAAGGGAAGATTAATCTATTAAAGACCATGAACCTTAATCTCGCAGACCTATTTATGGTCGAACCAATGCATGGGGGAACCGTGAACGGCTGGATACAAATCCCGTCGTCTTTCACCATCATGATCTTTTGCGTAATCATCAGCATTACGTCGGTGGGTGCCGTTTTTCTTGTCGTGAAAAAAACTCCTCTTTTGCAAGCTTTAAGAAAATCGATTGTCATCGCCTTTTTTTGCGCGGGGTTCCTTTATTTAGTTTATTCGGAAAAGACATGGTATACGTGGTTCGGAGAAGATATTAGCACCTATGCCGGTTTTTCCACAGAGGCGAAAACAGGGATATTTCTTGGCCCTCTTTACGATTTTATCAGGGTGGCACGTGAAGTGCTGAAAGACAACGATTACGTTATTTACTCCGCTGACGATCGCCACTAGATTAATGGCCCAGTACTACTTGCTGCCCAGGCGGAACAGGGCAAACTCAAAAAACGTCATCGTTCTATATGATAATAATACCGCTTATGACGATCGAACAAAAACGTTCATCAGAGGTGAAACGCGCATGGAAAACACGGAGCTCCTCTTCCGTTATGATTTTGGTGCATATATCTTAAGAATCAGATGATGATTACTGTCGTAGCTTTGGCTATTCCAACCATTCTGGGTTTTCTCGCAGTATCCATTCTGCTCCGCGATGATGCTACGTGCGGGCTGTCCGAACGTCTCTGTCTGGCGTATCCGCTTGGAATGGGTTTTTTAACAATACAGATGTTTCTCTTGGCCCTCATGCACGTTCCATTAAGACTCGGATATGTTGCACGCCGATCATGGTAGAAATTCTCGGGCTCTTCTTCTTGATACGAAAAAGAAAGATCGCTTTCACGAGAACGCCATCATTCGGGATTTTCAACGAGATTTTCGGTGCTGACGTTCACTGGCTTAAAAAATATCCCTCTGATCATCCTAACTGCGCTCGTCATCATTAAAATTGGTTCCATCTTTGTGGAAACATATTTAAGGCCTATTTTTGCGTGGGACTCCTTCGCCAATTGGTCGGCAGGAGCCAAGGCTTTCTACTACTCGCACAGCTTACTATTAAACACTTCTCCCGAAGATTTTTTTGGTAAGGGGCTGCTGAACAGAAACGCAAATTATCCGCCCCACAATCCTCTAATGCAGGTCTGGATGAGTCTTTGGATCGGCCATTTTGATGAAGTGTTTGTAAAGTTTTGGAGCCCTGTATACCTGCTTGCCATGTCCATTTACTTGTATGTGATCATGGCCAAGGAGACCTCACGTCTCATTGCTTTATCCATGCTGGTGCTGTTCTTGAGTTCACCGCTCATGTCAGTCCATTCGATCGAGGCATACAGTGACGTGTCGCTCAGCGTTTATATCCTTTTTTCATTGATAATGTTTCTTTTTGCCATGAGAGGGAAAAGCGAGTATTGGGCTCTGATAGGTTTTTACTCGGCAGAAGCGCTTTTTACAAAAGATGAAGCGCCCTTTTTTGTTATTCCCCTGCTTATGGCTGCTATCATTTTTTATTGGCAAAACAGGGAGCAAGGGCTTATTCCGCGAAAAGCACCGGTTCCCTCTTTGCAACTCTTCTTCTGGCGGCGCCCTGGTTTATATTCAAATTCTCTCATCATCTTGGATTTGGTGCCGATTATGTTACCGTTGAATGGACATTTCGGCCCGAGATGGCATGGAGGGTCGTCACGCTGTTGCTCTCTTTTCAGAATTTTAATGTCTTCTTTCTCTTTTTTCCCCTTCTCCTAATCCTGACATGGCGCCTGGCAAAAGAATTTGTTTTCTTGTGCCTGCCGGTGTTATGTTATGCACTATTCTTCATGCTGGTTTATACTTTGACCGAGTTTTTTTCCGGGCGCTTAATGTTTAATACGGCGATTTTCCGCAATACGCTGACTTATTATCCCAGCATATGTTTACTTACTGCTTTGCTGATAAAGACGATTATGCTGAGGTGGAATGGGACCCCAGCCTCAGTAAAATAAATTTATTCAGAAGTCTAACCATCCTAAAACGTATTAGACCTTCTCTCTCGATGTTAGGATATCCATTTATGCCTCCAATGGGCACTTATGGATTGGTAACGTTATTCAGGATTCGTTCGGCCAGGCTCTTGACGGAGAGGGTCGATTGTGGTAGTTTGTCATACGCAGAAAATCGGTTTACAGTGGGGGTAGAGACAATAGATGAACACAGTAAAAACAATTGGTTTAATGGTATTTATGACCCTGCTCCTGGTATTCGTGGGAGCGGCGATAGGCGGTAGGGGCGGCATGGTAATGGCTTTTGCCATGGCGGCGATAATGAACGTTGGAATGTACTGGTTCAGCGATAAGATAGTCCTCAGGATGTACAAAGCGCAGCCGGTGACCGAGGCCGAGGCGCCTGAACTCCATGCAATAGTGCGGACCCTGGTCCAGAAGGCGGGGTTGCCCATGCCCAAGGTCTACATCATCCCCGATGAGACCTCCAACGCTTTCGCAACAGGCAGGAACCCCGAGCACGCGGTGGTTGCTGTTACTCAGGGGATCATGAGAATACTCTCCCGCGAGGAACTCACCGGCGTGATCGCTCACGAACTGGCGCATATCAAGCACCGCGATATGCTTACGGGAACAATCGTAGCCACCATGGCCGGCGCGATCAGCATGCTAGCCCAGATGGCGCAGTGGTCCATGATCTTCGGCGGCAGAAGAGATGATGACGAAGGTGGCAGCCCAATCGTGGCTCTTGTCATGATGATCGTGGCGCCCATTGCTGCTATGCTTGTGCAGATGGCCATTTCTCGCTCCCGTGAGTTCGAAGCGGACAAAGGTGGCGCGCAAATCGCAGGCAGCTCCTCGGGGTTAGCCAATGCGCTTTTGAAGCTGGAAAAAGGATCGCAGATCGTTCCTATGACGGACGCACGACCCGCCACGGCCCACATGTTCATCGTGAATCCGCTCACGGGCGGAGGCATGATGAAACTGTTCAGCACTCACCCGCCCATCGCTGAACGGGTGGCACGGCTGAACGAGATGGCAAGGGGACAAAGGTAAAGATCGGATCGGGTAACAAAGACTTAAGGGAAACCTTAAGTCTTTTTTTTGCCTATACGCGCAAGAGACTATTTTAGGCATGCTCGTTCGTTGCCAGGAATAGTGATAAAGGTATTTACATTTATTTTAAAATAGAATATGCTTTCACGCAATATGAGAGTATATTTAACCTGAATAGTGGGAAAAGGGGGTCTCTGTTCCTAGTCAAGATCGTCACTGTGCACTATGGTATAAATACTACGCTGAAGGAGGAAGATATAGATTATGAATCGAATTCGTCTGTATTATTGCGCAGTAGTTTTATCGGTAATGGTTTTTTTGATGCCAGAAGGAACGGTTTTCGCCACGCCGGCTTCATCGATGAATCCGCCGGAGAAGACAGCCGTTTCTGAACAAGTCACGATCCAGATCGACAAGACAGAGGTAGGTCAGGAAGATACAGTGAAAATCACGGGCACTGCGCCCAAGGGGAAACAGGTGTTTATCGAGGTAGCCTCGGAAAAGACCGTTGAGGTCCGTCGTCTTGACAGTAAGAAGGACAAGGAGACCGGCATTGTCCCCTGGATCTTCTACACGAGCGACGACATCCCCGCATACTACATTACCCTCACCCCAAAAGACACCAAGGATAAGATCGAAGCGCTCAAAGCTCAGAAGGAAGACTGGAGCTATTCCGGCGCGCTCAAAGATATGGGAATCGACCCTGCTGGCCTGCGCCCCGCCTCTGCAAAAGTAGAACGCCGCAAGACCTCGATAATCGCAGTGATCACCGGTTCGCGTGGAGAGTCCATGGAGCCCATGGACAACAAGGGGAACCTCAAGGCGGCTCTTCCGCTCTTTAAGACCCGTTTCAGATCACCGGGCAAGCTCCTGAAGCCTGCGGTGGACATCAAGCCTGACGGTACGTTTGAAGCATCACTCAAACTTCCTAAGGGAGTTGCCGACGGAAGCTATACGGTAACGGCATTCACCGATAAAGATACGAAAGCCAGTGCTGCCTTTGTTGCAAAGCTTCCTGCCGGCACATGGTACTTCGAGCGCGCTGGCATGGCTGCAAATATCTTCGGTCCTTTTTTTCTCGCCCTCGTCGTTACGATGCTCGGTGTCCTGATAGGCGCCGGCGGCGGGTTCATCCTTACGCCGCTTCTGCTCTTTATCTATGGCCTTCCCCATGCTATTGTTGCGGGAACGGTGCTCCCGACGGTGCTCTTTTCCCAAGGCTCGGGCATCTATAACTACAGCAAGATCAAGTTCATCAACTGGAAGCTGGGCGTCGTCATGGGTATCGCCATGCTCGCAGGCGGATTCATCGGCCCGGTGCTCACCCAGTTGATCTCGCTCGCCCAGTTCAAGAGCCTCTTTGGAATCGTCCTGATCATTCTCGCCGGACTGATGTTCTGGCAAACGATGCCCGCGCAGGTCGCCAAGAACAAGCAGGAGCAGGAGATATTGAAGCACCTCAAAAAACAGGCCGAACAGGGCAAGTGCGAAGTAAAACCATCCTAAGGGGGAATATCACATGAACATTCATTTTTGCGGACAGGACATAAAAGCAAATATCGGGATCGGCGTCATCGGCTCATTCATCATAGCCATCGCGTCTTCCATGTTCGGATTTGGGGGCGGACCCTTCATGGTGCCGCTCATGACGGTCATCATGGGCCTTCCCATTTATGTAGTGGTCGGCAGCTCGCTCCTTGCGATCTTCTTCAATACAATGATGGCGTCATCAAAGAACGTGTTCTTTGATACCATCGACTACAAGCTTTTTGCTATCATGGCGGTGGCCGCAGTCATCGGCGGGTATCTCGGCCCCCAGATCGCAAAACGCATCAGCCCCATCTGGGTAAAGCGCGTTGCCGTGGTGCTGCTCCTGGCACTGGCAACTCAGCTTCTGGGGTGGTGGGGGTAAAAAAGCATGCATAGGGCATGGCGCATGGAGCAAAGCGTAATAGCGGTGCTTAAACCCTATGCTCTATGCCCTCTGCGCTATGCTAATTCAACTTAAGGAGAAATGTATGATCGATGCAATGGAAATGCTCGATGACGTGGCCTTTGCCAAGGCCATGCTCGCAAAGAAAGCCCTCTCCGGAGCCGACCTTGTGTTCTCGCTCCGCAACCTGCTCAGGATGAAATATTATCCGGTTGCAGTAAAGTTCTTCTTTTCCCAGGAGGAACTCGACGCGTTCAAAAAGAACAGTGAGTACAAGGTGTCGGCCCATCCCTTCACCTTTTGTCACTATCTCGCTGCATCGCGGCAGCGGGGAGATATTCTCTTGAGCCCCCAGAAGGGTCTCGGCTGCAGCAATGCTCAATTCATATTCGGCTGGAAGGAAATGGACGAGGGAGAAATAAAAAGTCACTTCAAGTACACCAAGGACAAGGCTCAGGCCGAGCGGTTCGTCAAGACAAAGAAACGGCTGCCGAAAAACCTTTTGGCCTTTGCCACGGCCCCGCTCCATAAGGCGCCCTATACACCGGACGTGATCCACGGCATGAGCGATGTTATGCAGGTATACCATCTAGGGAACGACTGGTGCGCTGCCATGGACATCCAGCCATTCGAAATGACCATGCACATGAACAGCTCGGCGTGCCACGGCGTCACATCCGTATATCTGAACCATAAGCCCAACATCACCCCCATGTGCAGCGGCAGCTACACTGCGGGAAAGACGGAGCAGGGCGAGATCAACTGGATCTGGCCTGGGGACCAGCTCGAACCCACGGTTCGGTGGATGCTCGAGCGCACGGTGCGCGATGGAGGGGTGTCATACCCGCGCACCGGAGAAACCTATCCCGGTTTCAACATGTGCAAACTCTGCCCGTTCCTGGTTTGGACAAAGCCATTGGAGAAATAGCAGGGACCTTTCAGGAAAAACTAAGGAAGCTGGACTAACGGTATGTACTGGCAGATCATCGCATTATATCCTTCGCCAGGGAGGTGATTCGATGAAGATGGTAATGGCAAAAGGCGTAAACTTCTTTTTGCGAGAAAATATATCGAGAACAAATACAACGCAGAGACCTGGGGCCAGATAAAGTAGTCCCTGTCCAGTGAATCGAAAAGCGTCTGGACAGGTGTTCTCCTGCAGCGAGTATCCCTTTGCCGCATTCAAGGAAATGATCTCCACTCTGAATAGCGAGTTGAAGACCGCAAAGGATCCGGAGATAGCCGCGATCTATGAGTACATAGCTGACCAGAGCCTGAGTAAGACGTATAAAATATTTTTCAAGCTTGCAAATCCGTCTTTCGTGATCAAAAAAAACCCCCCCGTCTTTATTATCAAAGACGGGGGTTTTTTTATTTCACTTCGATAACGGAGCTGGAACTACCGGTTCAGCGGGCCTTCATGGAACACCGGGAGGTGCATCACCGCAAGGCGATAGAGCATGACAATTGATGTCGTGAGCAATCCGTTCTAGCATTCTTTGATGGACCTCACCGAGAGGAGCAGGATCGGGAGAATCACGCCGATCAGGATCTCCGCGCCCCAGAAAAAGCTGGCTTTGGTCCCTTCAAACACCAGAGGCCAGTTGCCCCGATAGGTCATATCAGCAAACTTCGCGACCAGATACACCAGAGGGGCAATGCGTGTGCCCCTTCCCAATCCTATCATGATGTCTGTTTCCGACTCCCGCTTGAGTCCCCGGGTGCTCACAATTCCCTCGAAGGTGACCATGGCGAGGCCCGCGGCGATGGCTGAAAGATAGAACATGTAGGGCACGTTCGGCGTCCACCAGATGTGGCTCAGTTTTCCCGGAGCTATCAGATAGAACCCCCCAAGCGAAGACTGGTGAAGGAACGACAACACAATTCCGGCGATGACGTGGGGATCAGGGCTTATCAAGTTTGCTTGACATTAAATAAGAAGTATTATTATGTTCTTAATAAATAAAAGGTTTGGCGAAATTTTTTATTCCTTTTTTTTAGAAAAGACGTTAAAATAACATTACTAGTAATTAGCATCCTGCAATCCTGCGAATAAAGAGAGTATCTCTCATAACTCACTGTTGCTTTATGATCCGAACATTGTTGAAAGGAGGGGGCTTGAGTGCGATACAAATACATCGCCTATAAATATACCCGACGTGCTCTTCCGGATACCGCATTCCAAGGCATCTGGGAATCATTCGGTTCGTGGCCTATGTATTCCACGATCGCGTGGCGTCCACCAACGGATATATATGAAACGCTGGACGAGATCATCGTGGTGATCGAACTTGCCGGTGTGAATGAAGAAGATATGACAGTCACGCTTTTCAGTGACCTGCTGATCGTTGAAGGGAGGAGGGAACAGCTGGTAACCGAGATGAGCGCCTGTCACCAGTTGGGCATCAAATATGGAGACTTCAGATCGGAAATAGCGATTCAGGTCCCTGTTGACCATGATAATGTTAAGGCGGACTATAAGAATGGATTGTTGACCATTGTTCTGCGGAAACGCTATTGAACTCACCTGACAATATCCAGAATATGCGGGAACAGCTAATGAACTTATTCGGCAAGAAGACCAGGAGCAAACCCATGGAGATAATAGAACCCGAGAAGGAAAAGAATACGCCCGTACCCGATGAACTGCCTTTGCTTCCGCTCAAGGATACGATTGTATATCCGCTCACCGTCTATCCCCTGGTGATCGGCAAGGAAAAATCGATCAAGCTTATCAACGATGTCACCGTCGGAGACAAGATACTCGCGTTGACCGCACAGAAAAAGGTGGAGGTCGAGGTATCGGGAATAGCCGATATTTATGCGGTCGGGACCATGGCCCGGATTCTGCAGATGGTAAAGGTCCCCGACGGAACGCTCAGGGTGCTGGTCCAGGGAATCGAGCGGATCAGCATCACGGAGCTATCTCAGACCGAACCGTATTTAAAGGCCAGGATCAAGGCATTTCCGGATAAGGCCGAAAAGTCCGTGGAGCTTGAGGCGCTCATGCGCGGAGTCTCCGAGGTCTTCCAAAAGATGGTCTCGCTTACGCCGAACATGCCGGAAGAACTTTCCGGGGCGGCTCTCAACATCGAAGATCCGCGCCAGCTTGCCTATCTCATTGCGACGAACATCCGGCTGGAATTGTCGCAGCGGCAGGAGATTCTCGAAACCGAATCAGTACGCGACAAACTCACCAAGCTCATGCAGCACCTGAATCGCGAGGTCGAGGTGCTTGAGCTCGGCAGAAAAATCCAGGGACAGGCCAAGGACCAGATGCAGAAGGCCGAGCGGGAATATCTTCTTCGGCAGCAGCTTTCAGCCATCCGCAAGGAACTCGGTGAAGAGGGCGACGATGGTGCGGATATGAAGAACCTGCGCGAGAAGATCGAACAGGCCAAGCTTCCCGCCGAGGCGGAGAAAGAGGCCAAACGTGAGCTCGGACGCATGGAAAAGATATCATCCGCGTCGCCTGAATACTCGGTCATCCGCACCTATCTCGAATGGATGACAAGCCTCCCCTGGAACAAGACCTCGGCCACGGCCATCGATATCGCCAGGGCCAAGGTCACTCTTGACGAAGACCACTACGATCTGGAAAAGGTCAAAAACCGCATTTTGGAATACTTGTCTGTAAAAAAGCTCGGCGAAGAACGCAGTGCAGATGAAGGGATCAAGACACGCGAACCCATCCTGTGCTTTGTGGGCCCTCCGGGCGTAGGAAAGACCTCCCTTGGCCAGTCCATCGCCCGCGCCCTGGGCAGAAAGTTCATGCGGCAGTCTTTTGGTGGCTTGCATGACGAGGCCGAGATCCGGGGCCATCGTCGCACCTACATCGGGGCCATGCCGGGCAGGATCATTCAGGCGCTCAAGCGGGTCGAGACCAGGGACCCGGTGATCATGCTCGACGAAGTGGACAAGATCGGTTCCGACTGGCGCGGGGATCCTTCATCGGCGTTGCTTGAGGTCCTGGATCCGGAGCAGAATAAGGACTTTCGTGACAACTATCTCGATGTGCCATTTGACCTCTCGAAGGTCATGTTCATCACCACGGCGAACCAGCTCGAGACCATTCCGCCGCCGCTCCTGGACCGCATGGAGGTGCTCCAACTGCCGGGCTATACCGAGCATGAAAAGCTGAACATCGCGCAGAAGTATCTCATTCCCAAGGAGATCAAGGCCAATGCGCTCAAAGCGGAAGAGATCGTTATCCCGGAGGATGCATTGCGGGGAATCATCAAGGATTATACCCGCGAGGCAGGGGTCAGAAACCTTGAACGTGAAATCGCGCATGTCTGCCGGAAGGTGGCCAAGGCCGTGGCTGAGGGGAAACCGACGCCCATTACGATCAATGCAGGGGACCTGAACGAATATCTGGGAAGGCCAAAGTTTTTCGCCGAGACCGCTGTTATGATCGATCGGCCGGGCGTGGTAACCGGCCTTGCCTGGACACCGACGGGAGGAGACATTCTTTTTGTTGAAGCCTCGCAGATGCCGGGCAACAAACAGCTGACCCTGACAGGCCAGCTGGGAGACGTAATGAAGGAATCTGCCCAGGCCGCGCTCTCCTACGTGCGCTCGCAGGCAGAGTCATTCGGGATCAAAAAGGATTTTTTTGAGAAGAGCGATATTCACATCCATGTTCCTGCAGGTGCGATCCCCAAGGACGGTCCGTCCGCCGGAGTTACCATGACCACCGCGATCGTATCCATGCTCACGGGTAGGCTGGTAAAACATGATCTGGCCATGACCGGCGAGATAACGCTTCGCGGAAAGGTCATGCCCATCGGAGGGGTAAAGGAAAAAGTTCTCGCCGCAAAACGGGCGGGTATCAAGACCGTAATACTACCCCTGCAGAACAAACACGATATTGAAGATGTTCCCGAGGATTTGCGCAAAGAGATGGAGTTCATCTTCGTGGACACCATAGACCAGGTGATCCAGAACGCCTTGAAGGGAGAAACTCCTAAAGCCGAAGCACCAAATGCCGGATAATTTCAAGCGACCTGCGTTTAGTACCTTGTTCATCGGGGCGTTCGAATTGTTGAGGTCTTGGTATTGCGTGCTTAGCGTTTAATGCTCATGCAGGTAAATGCCCTTCCAAAGCGCCTTCCTCCCTGGTTCAAGATCCGACTCGCGACGAACGAACGTCTGGAAAATGTGCGGAATCTGACCAGGGATAATAAACTCCATACAATTTGCAGCAGTGCAGCCTGTCCAAACCAGACTGAATGCTGGAATGCAGGCACCGCCGCATTCATGATCCTCGGTAATATCTGCACGAGGAACTGCCGGTTCTGTGGAGTTCCCAAAGGCTCACCTCAGGGACTTGATCTTGATGAACCGGACCGTGTAGCCCAAGCGGTGTCGTCTCTTCAATTGAAATACGTCGTCATCACATCAGTTACCAGGGACGATCTGGACGACGGGGGAGCTTGCCTGTTTGCCGCGACTATCAAGGCCATACAAACGAAGACCGCTGCCTGCAGAGTCGAGGTCCTTGTTCCCGATTTCAGGGGTTCAGAGAATTCCCTCAAAACGGTGCTCGATGCATCACCTGTGGTGCTGAATCACAATATCGAGACGGTGCCGGCATTATATCCAACCGTACGACCGCAAGCTGATTATCAACGATCACTGGCATTGCTCGCATCTGCGCATTCGCATGGTTCGCCGACAAAAAGCGGACTTATGCTCGGTCTCGGTGAATCCATACATGAAATCAGAGAGGTCATGCGTGACCTCAGGAGGATTCATTGTTCGTTCCTGACGCTCGGTCAATATCTGCAGCCAAGCAAGAACCATCTCCCTGTTAAAAAATATTATCATCCCGATGAATTTATCAAGCTTCGCGATGAAGCCAGGGAGTTGGGATTTCAGTACGTGGCAGCCGCACCTCTGGCCAGGAGTTCCTATCACGCGGAACAATATTGGTAGGGGAGGGGATTAAACCTTAGAACAAGGAGATCATGATTTCATGGATTTTACGGGAGAAAGATTCGTGCCAGGTTCCGCTTCCGGACTTCTCGAAGCTGAGCATGTGCAGCGATATACCTTTGCAACTAATTATGCAAAAGGAAAATCGGTTTTGGATATTGCCTGCGGCGCCGGCTATGGCAGCTACTTATTGCGAGCAGGAGGAGCAACCAGGGTTATTGGCGTGGATATTTCAGCAGAAGCCATCCAGTTCGCGAAAGACCATTACAGGAGCGACGAGAATTACGTTCGTAGTCCATGATGCTGAGCAGTTCAAGAACGGCAGCTATGATATGATCACCAGTTTTGAGACGCTGGAGCATCTTGATAAGCGGCAGCAATTTCTGGAAAATACCCGGTCCATGCTGAATGAACACGGCATCCTGATCATGTCGACCCCGAATAAATTGATAACGTCGCCCATGAAATCGCCTTCAGAAATACGCAATACGTTTCATACGTATGAATATCTGGAAGAGGAGTTTGTTTCGGCTTTGCAGAAGGCAGGGTTCACACGAATTCAAAAATTCGGTCAACATGCATATCCGTGGTTTTTTAGAAATCAGATTGTATCGCGATTGCTTCGTCGCCATCTCCATTATGATACGTTAGAGACGGCACAAGTTAGGCCATTGATAAACAACGCGATACCTCGATATTTTGTATTTATTGCAGGAACAGGACTATGAATATATCCGTGATCGTGCCAACCTATAATCGTCCCCAAGCCCTTAAACTCTGTCTGCTGAGTTTGAGAGACCAGAGCATCCTTCCGTCGGAGGTCTTGATCGCCGATGACGGGAGTTCTTCCGAAACGCGGGATGCGGTGGATGAGATGCGGAATGTGCTGAAGGATGTCTTTCCCATCAAGCATGTTTGGCAGGAGGATATCGGCTTCAGGAAGCCGAGAATCCTGAATGAGGCTGTCAGGCAGGCTACCGGAGATTATCTGGTCTTTATCGATGGCGACTGCATGGCACACCGTCACTTTATACGGGCGCATGTCGAGCAAAGCGACCCTGCAGCCATTCTGGGCGGCAAACGGGTCGAGATAGGAAGAAAGCTGACAGAACAACTGCTCAAAGAAGGCACCGTATTGAACAGCTTCAATCTTCGCCTTATTCTGGACTCATTGGCCGGCAATTCTCGTAAGGTTGAAGAAGCGATCCAGATAAAAAACCCGTTACTCAGGCGTCTCATGCACCGCGATCAAATCAACAACGAGGGCATTTGGGGATGTAATTTCAGCCTTTATAAACAACTGTTCATGGATATCAACGGCTGCGATGAGGACTTCCTTGATGGATCGCTTGAGGATAATGATCTGGGTATCAGGGTGCTGAACCTGGGCAAATCGGTCAGATCTGTAAGAGGCCTTGCGATCGTGCTTCACCTGTGGCATCCTTCGTCATGGAGCTTTGAAGGAGAAAAATATAAGTATAACCTTCAAATTATAAAAACCCGGATAGAACGCAAAGAGACGTTTTGCAAGAATGGAATCAGGAAGCTTTAGGAACGGAATTGCATTGTCAAGCAGGGAAGAGAGAACATATAAACTGGCTCCATAGTAATCGGAATGATAATGTCAGGACTTGCTTGACTTAACATAATATACATTATCAGACATTTATAAACATAATGCAATATATCATATAATGTTATTAATTGTGTTGATTTATTGAGATTTTATTAATTATGCCTCTATTTATAACTTCATGCTAATTAACCCCATAACTCTGCCTGAATTGTCATACCCGTCGAGTTTTTTATGCAGAGATTGGGATCCGATAGTAAGGTTGAACCGATCAGTTACCAGCCTCAGGCCATAGGTCAGTCCAGTGTAATCACCGCCAGTCAAGGTCAACAAGTCCTTCCCTGTTATCAGGGAATACTCAATGAACATCTGGAGATTCTTGTATTTACTGATGGGGAAAAGCAACCCCGCATTGTAAATCTGGTACACGTCCTTGAGTCGCTCGTCATTCAAGTCCTGACCCGCTATTTGTCCATCGGCGTAGATACCGAGAATATGTTCTTGCCAGCTTATCTCTGTGCCGACTGAGATACCTAAGCGCATGCCCCAATGTAAAACCGAGTCTGACTTTCCGATCACTATTGTTATCTGTTGGCATGATACCCGTGACGATCAGCGCAACGGCAGGACGAATTGAAGCTTCCGGCTGAGGTATAACAGTCCATTTATAAGACAGTTCGATGTCTCCGGTTTTTCGAGTGACCACGGACGAACCGGTCGGACCTTCCGAGATGGAATAATAGGAGCCTCTGAATCCAAGTTCCGAGTTATTCGATATTCCAATAGTTGCACTTATCGGATACTCGGTAATGGTATAATCAGGCCTGATGCTGTTTTCAGACAGGATTGATGCACCGATCTCGACTGTCCCTGGTGCAAGAGTATAGGGCGAGGTAGTTATCAGTAGACCGGTAAGCCCCGATATATTTACCGGACGGTTCACAATCTCAAGCTCTTCCGCCTGAACAGCATCAGCGAAGCCACAAAAATAACAATGCGCAAATGAACAGCAGTGCCGGCTCCGGCCTTTTCATCATAGCAATTCTCACTTCGCGCCTATCCTTGGTTCTATTCCAGACAGGAGACGTCTGATGTTCTCCCGGTGACGATAGTAAATCATACCGAAAATAAAGAGGGAAAGTAATCCGTATGGCTTGGATGGGTTTGAGCCGCGAAAAAACGTTAGGGCAGGGTAACAGGCGATGGAAATGAGCGCGGAGAGCGATGAATAACGCCAGATGAACGCCACAAGACCCCAGACTACAAGACAGGCGAGCCCGGTCCATGGGGCAACGGCCAGAACCACCCCATAACTTGTCGCCACCCCCTTTCCACCTTTGAAATTAAGATAGATGGGGAAAACATGCCCGAGGACAGCGGCACCGCCTGCTAATGCGGTAACCGCGTCATTCTGGAATATCGCATTCACCACCAGCACGGGAATCAGGCCTTTCAGCGCGTCAGCCAGAAGGGTCAGGACCGCAGCCTTTTTCCCTGCGGCCCGCAGCACGTTGGTAGCGCCGATGTTGCCACTCCCGATTGACCGCACATCAACGTCCGAAAAGAGTTTGCTGAACATGAGGCCGAACGGCAGGGCACCCAGGAGATAGGAAAGTATGATTGATAAGAGCGGCAAGGCAGCGTTCATGGCGGTTAACTCCGTTTTTTCCAGAAAGCACGGAAATAGTGTATCGCGGAGTAAAGGGCCAGGAGCATGGCAATCCAGAGCGAAAGCGTTCCAAGGTCCCTCAGCCACTCTTTCGCCATAATATAGTCCAGAAGAAGTGCAAGGACAGCCGTGATCTGGGCCCCTACCTTGTATTTACCTACGGTCTCGGCAGGGATAATTATGTTTTCGCTCGAGGCAATGGCACGAAGTCCCGTAACAGCAAACTCCCGTCCAATGATCACAATTGCAATCCAGGCGTGCACAACGTCGGATCGGATTTCAACCAGGATCACCAGCGCGGACATGATCAATATTTTATCAGCGATCGGGTCAAGCAGCTTGCCGATCTTGGTCACCTGCCCCCATTTTCTTGCGAGGTGGCCATCAAGCCAGTCGGTTGCCGATGCAAGTGAAAAAATGATGCCGGCGAGGAGCACACGAACCGGGCTCGGTTCGAGCATCAGAACGATGAAGATAGGTACCGCCAGGATCCTGCTGATCGAGAGCAGATTAGGTATGTTGAAAATATTCAGGGTTGCCTCCTCCACCTGCGGTGCATCCAGACCCACTGTTCCGGATTTCTTCGTATTGCGTCTTCCATCTTCTTCGTAAGCATGGCGGTATTGGCTATGATATCCTTTTCGCGGTCACCCGAGTGAAGCAGTTCGAGCGGTCCTTCGATGGTGATGATATGCTTGTTATCCTTATTGCGCTGGACGTAACCGAAAATCACCGGAGCGCCGAATTTAAGCGCCATTGATGCTGCCGCCGTCGGGGTCCAGGCCGGCCGGCCCATGAAGTCCACGAAAGCGCTCTCCACATCCGTGTCCTGGTCAATGAGGATGCCCATGATGCGGTTTTCCTTGAACACCCGGACAAGTTCCCTGGATGCACCGGGCCTGCTGCGCAGGATCGTCCTGACACCCATTCCTGCACGCAGTCCCACGATCATGTCGTTTACCTGTTCCGGTTCAATGGGCGCTGCTACTACGCTAAGGTTGTACCGGGCCGCCACGGCATGGCCCATAATCTCCCAGTTGCCGATATGACCGGTAACATAGATCACTCCTTTGCCGATGCCAACAGCGGTGTTGAGTGCTTCCTCTCCCCGGATTTCAATGATCTGCTCAAGGCGGCGGGGCGTAATGAGCATGATCTCAAGCATACCTTTGCCAAGATGAATAAAGCAACGTCTCGCCGTATGGCGGATCCATATGCGGTCTTTTTCAGGAAACGCCAGCGTTAGGTGGGTATTTGCCCGGGTCCGCTCCCGGGGAAGCAGGTAATACGCAACAAGACCCAGCACCCCTCCTGCCCGGACTCCCAACCAATACGGAACTATCAGGGAAAACAGCCTGATCAGACGGGTTAACCATATCAAGGCTAGACGGGTTATCCATTTTCGCGACTTGAGCGCCCACTCACTCATGAAGTCTGCAGCTTGCCTTGATGCTTCAGGATGAGATTGATGAGTTCACGCACTGCCCCCCTCCCGCCCGCTTTTTTGGTGATCATATCCACGTGCGGCTTCACGGAGGGATCCGCATCATCAACGGCCACGGCAAGACCTGTGCGCTTGAAAATGTCGACATCCACGATATCATCCCCCATATACGCGACTTCCTCGTCACGAAATCCGTATCTTCCCAGGATCGAATCGTATACCACTATCTTCTCGTGCGCGCCCTGATGTACCTCTTTGATGCCAAGTTCCCGCGCACGGACGTTCACAACCTCTGATATTCTACCGGTGATAATACCGACGATAATGCCGGCCTTTTGGGCCATTTTTATCCCGTGTCCGTCGCGCACATGGAATGCCTTGAGCTCATTGCCCTGATTGTCAAGGAGTATCCTGCCGTCGGTCAGAACGCCATCGACATCAAGCAGCAGTAACTTTATCTTTTTCGCCTTTGACTGGATGGTTGTTTTAGTTTTTTTCATGAACTCCGTACTCCGAACTCTAAACCCTGAACTGCCTTCATCACACCACCCCTGCCTTGAGCAGGTCATGAAGATGAATTACTCCCTCAGGCACGGCGTCGCGGCCTGCGACGATGAGACAGGTTATGGAGTTTTTCTCCATAATGGACACGGCCTCCGCCGCAAGTGAGTCTTTATTGGCTACCTTCGGATTTTTCGTCATGATATCCTTTGCTTCTTTTATGAGAAGATTCTCACCCGATTTTTCGGTTTTTTCCATCCAGCGCCTGAGATCGCCGTCGGAAATAATGCCGACCAGTTTCCCTGCTGCGTTCACGACAGCGGTGACCCCCATCTTTTTTGACGATATTTCATAGATAGCATCCTTGATCAGTGTCCCTTCGGAGACCACGGGGACGTCTTCTTCCGTATGCATCAGGTCGCGTACACGGAGCAAAAGCTTCTTGCCAAGAGCACCGCCGGGATGGAAACAGGCGAAATCCTCCTCCTTGAATCCGCGCTGGTCAAGGAGTACCACAGCCAGGGCATCTCCCATGGCCAGTGTCGCTGTGGTGCTTGCCGTCGGCGCGAGTCCAAGCGGACAGGCCTCTTCCTTCACACCGACGTCGATCACCACATCGCTGTTCTTGGCAAGTGTTGACTCGGGATTTCCCGTGAGTGCGATGATACCGATCCCGAGCCGCTTGAGCGACGGCAGCATCCTTGACAGTTCATCGGTTTCTCCGCTATTGGAGAGCGCTATCACCGTGTCACCCCTCATGACCATACCGAGGTCTCCGTGGATGCCCTCTGCCGGATGCAGAAAGAGCGCCGGTGTGCCGGTGGAAGCGAGCGTAGCAGCGATCTTCTTGCCGATGAGGCCGGACTTACCCATGCCTGTTACGACTACACGGCCTTCGCAGTTCAGGATCATCTTTACGGCCCGTTCGAATCGCTCATCAATGCGGTCAATAAGCGCCGCAGTTGCATCAGCTTCTATTCTCAGAACCTTTTTCGCTCGTTCAATCATTGTTTTATGATCCTATCGATATCCCTGACCTGTTTGAGCAGCGCGGGAAGATCGTCCAGGCTGAGCATGTTCGGCCCGTCACAAAGTGCCTTGTCGGGGCAGGCATGCACTTCCATGAACAGGGCGTCGATGCCGGCTGCCGTTGCCGCTCTCGCGAGATGAGGAACGAACGCTCGGTCTCCCGATGATGCGGTCCCCCCTGCCCCCGGCAACTGCACCGAGTGGGTTGCATCAAACACCACAGGGTAACCAAATCCTCGCATGATGGGGAGCGAACGCATGTCCGCAACGAGGTTATTGTACCCGAACGATACCCCCCGTTCGGTTATGATGATCTTGTCATTGCCTGCGGACATCGCCTTCTCGGCCACATTCTTGATGTCCCAGGGTGCGAGAAATTGCCCCTTTTTTATATTTACCACCCTGCCGGTCTTTGCAACGTCCATGACGAAATCGGTCTGTCTGCACAGAAACGCCGGGATCTGAATGACGTCCAGAACCTCGGCAGCCGGTCCGATCTCCTCAAATCGGTGAACATCCGACAGGAGCGGCAGGTGCAGTTCCCTGCCGACGCGGCCGAGTATCCGGAGCCCTTCCTTCAGCCCCGGACCCCGAAAGGATTTCCCTGAACTGCGGTTCGCTTTGTCGAAGGACGATTTGAAAATAAAAGGAATACCGAGGTCCGTGGTCATCTGTTTGAGCCGTGCGGCTGCTTCGAGGGTAGAGCTCTCCGACTCGATCACGCAGGGTCCCGCGATCAGGACAAAAGGGGTTCGTCCGCCTATTCGGATGTTCTGTATCGATATTTCTCGCGTCACGGTTTCTTTCCCTGCTCCCGCTGTTTCAACGCAGCAGCGATGAAGGATGTGAAGAGCGGATGCGGCTTGCGCGGTGTGGATTTGAATTCCGGGTGGAACTGACAGCCGAGGAACCAGGGGTGGTCCTTCAGTTCCACGATCTCGACCAGTTCATTGTCGGGAGAGATCCCGCTGATCACGAGCCCCGCAGTCTTCAGTACGTCCCGATAATTATTGTTGAACTCATAGCGGTGGCGATGGCGCTCGAAGATATCACCCACTCCGTAGGCCTGATGCGCCAGGGTCCCCTTCTCTATCTTGCAGGGATAGGCGCCCAACCGCATGCTGCCGCCCTTGTCACTCGTGAGATCCCGCTTCTGCACGGACTTGCTCCGATAGTCATACCACTGTTCGATAAGGTAGATAACGGGCTGGTTCGTTTTCTGGTCGAATTCCGAGCTGTTCGCGTCCCGGATGCCCGCCAGATCACGCGCGATCTCGATCACCGCGCACTGCATACCAAGACAGATACCGAAGTAGGGAATCTTGCCCTCCCGCGCGAATTTTACCGCCTCTATCTTCCCCTCCACACCGCGGATACCGAACCCACCCGGGACAAGGATGCCGTCCATACCCTTGAGCACTTCCTTTGCACCCTTGCTCTCGATGTCTTCTGAGTCCACCCAACTGATGGCCACTTTCGCGTCATTAGCGATGCCGCCATGAGTAAGTGCTTCGCACAGGCTCTTGTATGCTTCCTTGAGTTCTATATATTTGCCGACAAGTGCAATAGTAACGTCTCTGGTCGGATGCTTGGCTTTTCGAACGATCGTTTCCCACTCAGTGAGGTTGTTGCTCGGGACCGCGAGCTGGAGCGCTTCGAGGATCCGGTCGTCGAGTCCCTCGGCGTGCAGCATCAGCGGAACCTCATAGATCGATTTCACATCCTGCGCGGAGATAACGCAATTTTCCTCCACATTGCAGAAAAGGGCGATCTTCTTCTTCATGTCGTGCGGAATCGGGCGATCGCTGCGGCACAGGAGAATGTTGGGTTGAATTCCGATGGACAGAAGCTCCTTGACGCTGTGTTGTGTGGGCTTTGATTTCAGCTCATCCGCCGCCTGAATGAATGGCACAAGGGTCAGGTGAATATAGAGCACATTCTGCCTGCCGAGAGTATATCGAAGCTGACGAATGGCTTCGAGGAACGGCAGACTCTCGATATCGCCGATGGTGCCGCCGATCTCTACAATGACGACGTCTTCATTGTCCGCAAGGTCCGTTATCGCGCGTTTGATCTCGTTGGTGATATGCGGTACGACCTGGACCGTGCCCCCGAGATAGTCTCCGCGTCGTTCCTTGGTAATGACATTGTTGTAGATCCTGCCGGAGGTGAAGTTGTTCTTCTGACCCGTGTTGACATTGGTATAGCGTTCGTAATGGCCGAGATCAAGGTCGGTCTCCGCGCCGTCGTCGGTCACGTATACCTCTCCGTGCTGATAGGGGCTCATGGTGCCGGGGTCGACATTGATATAGGGATCGAGCTTTAAAAACGTGACCTTCAGCCCGCGCGCCTCGAGGAGAGCCCCGATCGATGCGGCAGCGAGTCCTTTCCCCAGGGATGAGACCACGCCGCCGGTAACGAAGATGTATTTGGTCGGTGTCTTATTTTTGTCCATTCCTGTTCTCAACTTTCCATAATGTCAAAGATATACCACACCCTGCACTCGCACTACGCACTCATAATCGCTGGGTGCAGGCAGAGCGCACCGAGAAGGTCTTGATTGCATGGAGGAATGGCCAGCGTGTCCTCCCTCCCCCTCTGCGCCCATTTTACTTGCTGCACCGTTTGTTTCTTAATAAAACTCTTTTGGAGAACTTCAACCACAGAGTTCGCAGAGGTTTATGAACATCTGATAGATTTTTCTCCGTGTTCTCTGTGGTTAAGTTTTGTGGTGTTCATAGAACTTTTGACACTGTCTAATTTTCTTCGAGTCGCTTCAGTATTTTACCCAAATCATCGGGGATGTCAACACCAAACGATTCGTATTGGGTGATAACAACCTTTATTCGGTGACCATTCTCCAACGCGCGGAGTTGCTCGAGCTTTTCCGCGGCTTCGAGCGCGGTGCGGGGCATGGCTGCATAATCAATCAGAAAATTCTTGCGGTACACATAGAGACCGATGTGCTTGTACAGGGGTCCTTCAAGGGACAATTCCTTCCATGAGCTTTTGCCGGCCCATGCATTGCGGTCCCACGGAATGGGTGCGCGTGAAAAATAGAGCGCAAAGCCTTTCTTGTCGAAGACCACCTTGACCACATTCGGGTCAAAGGCCTCTTCACGATCTTCGATCTTTCTGCAGAGCGTTCCCATGAGGATGGAGGCGTCCTGCACAAGCGGCAATAAAGCCTCATCGATCATCTCAGGCCGGATCAGGGGTTCATCCCCCTGTACATTGACCACGATATCGCAGTCGAGCGACTTCGCGACTTCAGCGATCCGGTCCGTGCCGGTATCATGATGTACAGAGGTCATGAAGGACTCTCCGCCAAACGACTGCACCGCATCATTGATGCGCTTATCATCGGTTGCCACAATGACCCTGGTGATAAGCTTGGAACGCCTGGTGCCTTCATACACCCACTGGATCATGGGCTTGCCTTTAATGTCAGCAAGAGCCTTGCCCGGGAAGCGGGTTGAGTTGTAACGGGCCGGTATGACGGCTACAATCGCATCCTTTTTATTTTGCATAAGAGGGTTCAAATGAAACGACTAATGAAATATCAACATATGGACCATACCTAAAATACAATGCGTTTATCATTTGTGGATTGATGTCAGGATCCTGTTCATTATTTGGCCTTTGAGACAGCCAATTCGTTCTTGAAATATTCGATGGTTCTCCTGAGCCCTTCGTCCACTGAAACCTTGGGTTTCCAGCCGAGTTTCTCCGCTGCAAGGGTAATATCAGGCATCCGCTGAGATGGATCGTCGGAGGGAAGAGGTTTGTATGCAATTTGTGATTTCGAATTGGTCATGGTAATGATCTTCTTCGCGAAGTCCAGGATCGTGTACTCGTCCGGGTTCCCGATGTTCACGGGGCCGGTGAAGTTCTCACTGTTCATAAGTTTAACCATGCCATCGATGAGATCGTCCACATAGCAGAAGGAGCGGGTCTGGGAGCCATTGCCGTAGACGGTGATATTCTCTCCTCTGAGCGCCTGGACTATGAAGTTGCTTACCACGCGGCCATCGTCGGCCAGCATCCGGGGTCCATACGTGTTGAAGATGCGCATGATCTTGATGTCCACGCGGTTCTGGCGATGGTAGTCCATCATCAGGGTCTCGGCAGCGCGCTTTCCCTCGTCATAGCAGCTCCGGATGCCGATGGGGTTCACGTTTCCCCAGTAGTCCTCTTTTTGCGGGTGCACTGCGGGGTCGCCGTAGACCTCCGAGGTGGACGCCAGGAGTATTCTCGCATTGACCCGCTTGGCGATCCCAAGCATGTTGAGCGTGCCCATGATATTGGTCTTGATGGTCTTTACCGGATTGTACTGATAGTGTATAGGCGAGGCCGGACATGCCAGATGGTAGATCCGGTCCACCTCCAGGAGAATGGGGAGAACAATGTCGTGCCGCACCAGCTCGAAATGAGGGATTGTGCATGAACTCCGCAATGTTCTTCTTTCTGCCGGTAAAAAAATTATCCAGGCAGAGCACTTCATGCCCGTCTCTCAGGAGTCGCACGCACAGGTGCGATCCCAAAAAGCCCGCGCCGCCGGTTACCAGGATTCTCATGCTAACTCCTTTAATAATCGCATAGAGCATGGAGCATAGCGCATGGGGCAAAAATCCCTTCTTCGCTCTTTACTCTTTGCTCTATGCTCTTTGCGCCATGCCCTATGCCGTCGTTACGTTCTCCCTATACTGTAATAGGTGAACCCCAATTTTCGGAGCTCTGCTTTATTGTAGATGTTCCTGCCATCGAAAATGAGCGGTTTCTTCAAGAGCTTTTTTATTTTCTTGAAGTCAGGAGTCCGGAATTCACTCCACTCGGTCACGACAGCAAGTGCGTCTGCGCCCCGAAGAATTTCATAGTCATCCTCGCTGAATTGGATCCTCTTTTTGAAGATCTTGCGTGCTTCGTTCATCGCCACGGGATCATGCACCTTTATTGTCGCACCGGCGCGGAGAAGATTGTTGATGATGACCACGGAAGGCGCCTCGCGCATATCGTCAGTGCGCGGTTTGAACGCAAGTCCCCAGACGGCGACAGTCTTGCCCGCAAGGGGCTTTGCGGTCCTGACGCCTTTCTTTGTGCCCATCGCGGCAAAGTGCTTGATGATCATGCTTGACAAGAGCGATTTCTGCTGTTCATTCACTGCTTCGACCGCTTTCAGTACCTTTGCCTCGACACCATGGTCTCGCGCAGTTTGAACCAGTGCCTTCACATCCTTGGGAAAACATGATCCGCCGTATCCCACTCCAGGAAACATAAATTCAAACCCGATGCGTTTATCATAGCCCATGCCCTTGCGCACGTTGTCGATATCGGCCCCTAAACTGGCACAGATGATCGCCATTTCATTGATAAATGATATTTTGGTTGCGAGCATGGCATTTGATGCATATTTAGTCATCTCCGCACTCCTGATATCCATGACAAGGGTGCGGTCTCCCTTACGGATGAATGGAGCATACAGATCTTGCATGATTTCCATTGCTCGTGCACTATCGGCGCCGATTACAACACGGTCAGGCTTCATGAAATCTTCGATTGCAGAGCCTTCCTTTAAGAATTCTGGATTAGAAACGACATCAAACGAATGTGTGGTTTTAGCCGCCACTGCGGCTTTGACCTTTTCAGCCGTGCCGACCGGCACCGTGCTCTTGTTGATAATTATCTTGTAGCCGTTCATGTGCCTGCCTATTTGACGGGTTGCATCAAGAACGTGTTTAAGGTCAGCGGCACCGTCTTCCCCCGGAGGCGTGCCCACGGCAATGAAGATGATTTCGGATTTTTTAACCGCCTTGGACATGTCTGTCGTAAAGGTCAACCGGTCATGGGCAACGTTACGTTTAATAAGCTCTTCCAGTCCTGGCTCGTATATGGGCACCTTGCCGGAATTCAGCATCTCGATCTTTCGCTCATCAATGTCCATGCAGATGACGTCGTTTCCGCTTTCGGCAAGACAGGTACCTGTCACCAGACCTACATAACCAGTCCCGATTACTGAAATCCTCATATCATTCCCTCTCTGAATCCGTTTAAGCCAGAACCGTACGTTAATTAATATTTACTACAGACGCATGCCGACAAGACTTTTCTGAGAAATATTTAACTTGTAAACGACTACCCTCTTCTCCTGGTGTAGTTCGTGTCGATCCATTTCGTGTAGTCTCCGCTCCTGACACTCTTTACCCAGTCGGTGTTGCCCAGATACCATGCGATCGTGTCCTTCAAACCGTTTTCAAAATCATGCCGTTGCGTCCATCCGAGATCGTTCTTGATCTTGTCGCAGTTGATCGCATAGCGCCGGTCATGACCCGGCCGATCAATGACAAAGGTGATAAGATCCTCGTATATTCGGAGTTCGGAGTTTTTCTTTTTGAGCGCAGGATTGTCTCTGATGGGACAGAGCTCTTCAAGCACGTTGCAGATCTCCCGCACTACCTCGATGTTCTGCTTTTCGCATTCACCGCCGATATTGTAGGTTTCGCCTGCAACGCCCTTATTCAGGATCATCCAAATCGCTTCGCAATGGTCCTCGACATAAAGCCAGTCGCGTACATTTTTCCCGTCCCCGTAGACTGGCAAGGACTTTCCTTCGAGGGCGTTCAAGATGATGAGCGGAATCAGTTTTTCAGGGAAATGATAGGGGCCATAATTGTTCGAGCAGTTAGAGATGGTAACCGGCAGACCGTAGGTGTGATAATACGCCCGCACCAAATGGTCCGAGGCGGCCTTGGACGCTGAGTAAGGACTTCTCGGGTCATATGAGGTCGTTTCAAAGAAATACCCTGTGTCGCCGAGAGAGCCGTACACCTCATCGGTACTGATATGGTGGAACCGTACATCAGATCTTCCTGTCCACTGTTGACGACTTACTTCGAGCAGGTTGAATGTGCCGTTGATGTTCGTTTCAACAAACTCTTTGGGTCCGAAGATGGACCGGTCCACATGACTTTCGGCGGCGAAATGGACAATAATGTTTATTTTGAATTTTGAGACGATCTCTTTGACTTTTTCGTAATCCAGAATATCGCCGCGCTCAAAAAAATACTTTTCCCCGCCGAATTTATTTTCAATGTCGGTCAGATTCAAGAGGTTCCCTGCATAGGTCAATTTGTCGTAATTGACGATCGCGCCCGTGAAATCGGTTTTTTCGAAAACAAATCTGATAAAATTGGACCCGATAAAGCCGGCTCCGCCGGTCACCAAGATATTTGCTGAGCGAGGGAGCACATCCGTTTTCGATTTATTACTATTGTTGTTATTCATGAAGCGATGCACTTTCTCTTAAAAATGATCGTACTGACTCTTCCCAGGTGGGGATATCAACGTTCAGAAGGCCTGCGAGCTTGCTGTTGATCATTGCCGAAAACTTCGGCCGTTTTGCGGGCAGATTGAATGTATCCATGGTCACGGGCCTGATGAATTTTTTCACCCCGATTGTGTTCAAGATCAGCTTTGCCCATTCATACCGGGAGCAGAAACCACTATTCGTCAAATGGTATCGCCCGGTCATGCCCTGCTCTATCGCTTTGAGCGTAATATCCACAACCATCCCGGTATAGGTCGGTACCGAGAACTCATCGCAGGCGATTTTCAGATAATCGCTGTTCCTTGACCATTCCGTCAGTTTGTAAATAAAATTCTGTTTCCCTGAGCCGAAGACCCAGCTCAGCCTGAGGACCAGGCATTGGTCCAGCTCATCCATGACATGCTGTTCGCCGGCAAGCTTGCTTTTGCCGTATTCATTCAGCGGATTCACCGGGTCGCTCTCGGTGTACAAGCCGTTCTCCTTACGTCCGTCGAAAACGTAGTCCGACCCGAAATGCACAAGGAGTGCTTTTTGTGATGCCGCAGCCTGAGCGAGGTTTTTAGGGCCTGTTGCGTTTACTGCGAATACCCTGTCCTTGTCCTGTTCAGCCTTGTCAACAAGGTTGTAGGCGGCACAATTGATGATAACGTCGGGTCTATACGCTGTTACAGCCGTGACCGTGGCATTGTAATCGGTGATGTCAAGCTGTGATTCCTCGGGAGCGCTGAAGTCAATCGATTGCCTGTTAAATTTATTTATGAACGCCCGTGCCAGCTGTCCGTTTTTTCCCGTAATCAGATATTTCATGAGGTATGATCACATATAAAATTATTATCAGCGTCCCGGAGGAGCGGATGGATCCTGTCTTTGCCGGACAAAACCGGGTCTTTGAGCGGCCAGGCGATGTTGATGTCCGGGTCGTTCCAAATGATCCCCCGGTCATCGGCGGGCGAATATTCAGCCGTGCATTTATACATCACGTCGGCGGTATTGCTCAGTACCTGAAAACCGTGGGCGAACCCCGGCGGTACAAAGAGCATTAACCGGTTTTCCGCGGAAAGTTCGATGCTCATCCATTTTCCATAGGAGGGGGAGGATTTCCGGATATCAACAGCAACGTCGAATATGCTTCCCTGCGTGCACATAACCAGCTTTCCCTGCGCCCTGGGGGCCTTCTGATAGTGAAGTCCTCTGAGAACACCTTTTGCTGACCTCGAATAGTTGTCCTGTACGAGATGCCCTTTGATCCCCCCGCGCTCGAACTCCGATTGTTTATACAGCTCAAAGAAAAAACCCCGGTCATCTCCGAAGACCTGGGGCCGGACCACCACGAGGCCGGGTATCTCAAGCGGTTTGAACTCAAAGGGCATTTGGCACCCCCTGCTCCGCCACCATCCTGAGATAATCTCCGTAAGCGTTCTTTTTGTAGACTTCGGCTGCCCTCAGCAGTTTCTGCCTGTCGATGTATCCCAGTTTGTAGGCAATCTCCTCAATGCAGGCCATCTTGAGTCCCTGCCGTTTTTCTATGGTGGCGATAAACTCACCCGCCTCGAGCAGGCTTTCATGGGTCCCCGTATCAAGCCACGCATATCCCCTGCCCAGGAGTTCCACGCGGAGCTGGTTCTTTTCGAGATAGGCTGTGATAACGTCGGTAATCTCTATTTCACCCCGCCGTGATGGTTTGATGGTCTTGGCGATCCGGACCACATCATTGTCGAAGAAGTACAGGCCCGTAACTGCATATTTTGATTTTGGCTGCTTCGGTTTCTCTTCAACGGAAAGGACCCGCCCTTGCTTTGTCGAATTCCACGATGCCGTACCGTTCCGGATCTTTTACATAATAGCCGAATACCGTGGCGCCGCCGACAGTACAAACATCATTAACTGCCTTGGTAAGCATCTCGGTGAGGCCGTGTCCGAAAAAGATGTTGTCTCCCAGTACCAGGCAGACGGTGTCCTTACCGATGAATTCTTCTCCAATCAGAAATGCCTCAGCGAGGCCATTCGGGTGCGGCTGTTCCCTGTAGGAGAAACACAGCCCCAGATCTGAACCATCACCGAAGATATCTCGGAACCTCGGAAGATCAAGCGGCGTTGAGATGATCAGGATATCGCGAATACCGGCCAGCATGAGTGTCGAGAGAGGGTAATAGATCATGGGCTTGTCGTAGATCGGAAGAAGCTGTTTGCAGACACCCCTGGTGATGGGATAGAGCCGTGTCCCGCTGCCACCTGCCAAGATGATGCCTTTCATGAGTCCGCTCCTCCAAGAAAGTATAACATACTGAGAATAGAGTACAAAAAAACCCGCGACAAAAAAGCCAGCTGATGTTTATACTTCTGTTCCCTGTCCTAAACACCCTGCTCTATTCGCAGTTTCAATTCTTCGGGTTTAACCGCGGCCGTGCCCACAACTCCGACCACGATCCCCGCAGCATAATTTGAGAGCCGGGCAGCATCAACCATGGTTGAGTTGGCCGCCATGCCAAGGGTGAGCGTGCTGATAACGGTATCTCCGGCGCCGGTAACATCGAAGACCTCGCGCGCAACGGTCGGTATGTGGGTCACTCTGCCTCCGTGCTCGAAGAGGCTCATCCCCTGTTCACCGCGGGTGATCAGCACTGCATCGCATTTCAGCCGCTTGAGCAGAAGTGTGCCTGCCTTGAGCAGGGATCGTTCGTTGTCAATCTCTATTTTGGAGCCGATGGAGGCCTCGTTGATATTCGGAGTAAGGATGGTGACGCCGCTGTACATGCCGAAGTGGCTTACCTTGGGGTCTACGGACACGATCACCTTGTGTTTTTTTGCAAGTCTCACGATGTCTCGCACGAGATCACTGGTAACCACGCCCTTGCAATAATCCGAAAGCACAATTGCGTCAAGTCCCTCTTTTACGTGTCGGCTGACATAGTCAAATATCCTGCGATTGGCGTCGCGTTCGATCCGCTCTTTTGATTCACGGTCAAATCTGACAACCTGTTGACTGTGCGCTATGACGCGGGTCTTGATCGTGGTAGGCCTTGACGGATCAACAATGAGGCCTTCGGTGCGGATACCTTGCTTGTGCAGCAGTTGGAGGAGTTGTCTGCCGGCCTCATCATGGCCGATCACGCCGCACACGCTCACCATACCGCCGAGGGCTTGGATATTGTTCGCCACATTGGCTGCTCCGCCCAAAAGCATATTCTCCTGCGTGACATTCACAACGGGAACCGGCGCCTCAGGCGATATCCGGGACACCTTTCCCCAGATATAATGGTCGAGGATGATGTCTCCGACAACGAGAATCCGGGTAGATGGGAACCGATCAATGTATGCTATCAAACGTTTGCTGTCTTTTTTAGAGATCATAAATTGTCTGCTGCGAAATCCTTGAGTGTGAGTACCGAGTAGATTTGTGTATAACTATGATTTTATACAGTGTCTTTTCCGAGGACCTTTCCGACAGCGTTGAAAACCTCATCTACCGTGATATCCGCCATGCATGCACGAGTGCCGAGGGGACACTGTTTTTCCTCACACGGAACGCAGTCAAGATCCTTGATTATCACCTGGTGTCCCCTGCCGATCGGTCCCGTGCGACGCGGGTCGGTGGAGCCGAAAAGCCCCACAACAGGCGTCTGTACTGCAGTCGCGAGATGCAGCGGTCCGGTATCGGCGCTCACGAGACATTTGCATCCTGCAAGTAATGTCGCGGATTCCGGGATAGACAGATCGCCTGCGGCGGAAACTGCCTTGTTTCTCATGTCCGCAAGAACACGCTGGACTAGTTCCCGGTCCTCGTTTCCGCCAACAAAGATCACCTGCGCATCGAGTTCATCGATCAGCCTGTCGGCGAGAGCCGCAAAGCGCTCGGGAAACCAGTTCCTCGCGGGTCGAGCCGCACCAACACTGCAGTTGAGAGCGATGAGAGGTTTGTCACCATTAATGTTTCGCGCTCTGAGGAAGCGATCAATTTTTGTGTGTACCTCGGCAGCAACCTGAAGCTCGATGCTTTCAACAGAACTATCAATTCCAAGCGGTCGTAACGTTTCCAGGAAATTTTCCGTTGCATGGATCCGTCGTTCTCCAGCCCTTGACCTCTTTTGTTTTCGGTACACAAGGGTATGTCGCGCATTGGACATCAACCGCAGCACCATCGAGCGCAGTGATGGTTGCATATCAATAAAAAGGTCATACCGCTCATCCCTGAGGCGCATTGCAAATTCGATAAAGTCCTTCAAACGTCTCTTGTGCTTTACTCGATCGAATACCTGGACATTGTCCGCGTAAGGCGTTCCCTGAATGAGAGACTCTAATCCGGGAGAGACCATGACGGTGACCTGCGCTGCGGGAAACTTTTTTCGTAATGCCTTCAAAGCCGGAAGCGCATGGAGCAGGTCTCCGATCGCCCCTGGTTTGAAAAAAAGCACTTTATGCATTTCCATTTTTCGGTCATTATATGTTAATGCCCTGAATTTGTAAAGATAATTATGGAAATCAGAGGACAACAAGTGCAATTCCGCACACTGTATGAGCTAAATCATAGCAATCTTTAAGCAGTAAGTTTATAAATATACTTGAAATCATCCGGAAGAGCGGGTACTATTTAACCGGAGATGAGAGTACTTTACGAAGCACCGGGATACGAGCGGAACTCGATCCAACTAAATATATTTTTTCAAACATGAAAGGATGAAGACACCTATGGCTACACCAACAGTTGATATGGAACTCTGCATCGGTTGCGGACTTTGTTCAGAACTTTGCCCCAAGGTTTTCGAACTCCGGGACGACAAGGCATGGGTCGCCAACCCCAATGCATGTGATACCTGCGACTGTCAACAAGCGGTTGACAGCTGTCCCGTTACTGCAATATCCTTGGCATGATAATCACCCACGTCGGATCCTCTTATGGGGGCGATCTTTCGCCCCTCCTTTCTTAGATTGGGACAGCTGCCAACCGGCTAATACCTGCTCCTTCGTAGTGCATCATTGCGGGTATCAGATGCAGCTTCTCGAATACAAATCCCGGCATAACTCCTGAATAATATTGACAATGCCATAATTGTTTGTTAATCTAACCGCATACACTTTTTATTACTACCCATGAATATTCCCATTCCTTCCGAGATACTGGACAAGCTGGTTCCGACAACGCTTTTTGCAAGGCTTAACATCGCCAGTAAAATGCTTTTAGGATACATGTTGCTCGTTGTGATCACCGTTATCGTCGTTGTCTATGCCCTCATCAGCCTGCAGCGGATTAATACCCTTAACAGATCCATTGTTAAAGTCGATGTCATCAGGGAAGAAGCGTCCGACAAGATGCTTGATGCCCTGCTCGGAGAGGATATGTATGAAAAGAGGTATTTGATCCTCAAGAGCAGTGACATGCGGGATCTCTTTGTAAAAAGAGGAAAGGAATTCGATTCGTGGTTTACCACACTCAAGGGCCTTCCCGGCGCTGCAAGCCTGCCTACGGAATCAATTGAACGCCTTCATCGAAAATACACGGAGCTCTTTTCCAAAGAGATCCAGTTGATCCAATCGAATAAGGCCGAGCAGGCAAATGCTGTCTCGAACCAGGAACTGAGAAAAGTGTTCGATAAGCTCGTCGAAACGCTCAAGATGATGTCCTCCACTGCTAAAGAATCCCAGGATGTGAAAATGAAGCAGATATCCGAAATCGGCAGCAGGGCTTTTCTGACAACTGCTGTGCTCTGTCTGATAAGCATTATTGTAGGAGCACTGGCAGGGCTGGTCTTTACCCATCATATTTCCTCATCGATCTACAAATTAAAGGAAGCCACCGAGCATATCGCTGAAGGAGACTTTGACTACGATCCCAGGATTACAACAGAAGATGAGATCGGGAACCTTTCAACGGCCTTTTTGGCCATGGGGAAACGGCTAAGAAAACTCGAGGAAATGTATCTGGATGCCAGCCCTCTGACCCGCCTGCCGGGTGGCATCGCCATCGAGAATGTGCTCAAGAAACGCATCGACTCCAGCCATCCGATCGCATTTTGTGTGCTCGACCTTGACAATTTCAAGGCGTTCAATGATCGGTACGGCTATGCAAAGGGTAGTGAGGTTCTTAAAGAGACCGCGAAGATCATCGAGAACGTGGTGAAGTCCAAAGGTTCATCCGAGGATTTCATCGGCCATGTGGGCGGTGACGACTTCGTGGTCATCACGACACCGGAATTTATGCGCGAGATCTCCAGCGAGATCATCAGCCAATTCGACCGCCGCATCCCCGATTTTTACGACAGAGTGGAGCGAGAGCGGGGTTATATCCTCGGGAAAACGAGGCAAGGTATCGAGATGGAGTTCCCCATCATGAGCATCTCCATCGCCATTGTGACTAATGAACACCGTCATCTCACCAATCCCCTGGAGGCCTCGGAGATCGCGGCCGAGTTGAAGGACTATGCCAAATCAATACCGAAAAGTGTCTTTGTCGTGGACAAGAGGAGGAATGCGTGAGGAAGATTATACTACTGATCGCAATAATCTGTCTGTCCGGCTGTACAACAACGAAGGTTGTGACCGGACCGGAAAAGCAGTTTCAGGATGCAGCCATTTCCGCTAAGGAAAAACGATACAAGGAGGCCGCTGCATGTTACAATAAAATCGTAGCCGACTCCCCTGACTCCGATCTGGCCGCTGACGCACAATTCGAACTTGCTCTCCTCAACGCCCATTATGATAATCCCCAAAGAGATTATACTCGAGCAAGTCGGTCGTTTGCGGAATTCCTCAAACGCTATCCTGATAATAGAAGAGCGGACGAAGCAAGGACCTGGATTTCAGTGCTCAGAACAGTCCAGGAGCTGAAAAAACAGAATGAACATCTCAACGAGAATATTGAGGAGCTAAAACAGCTTGATATCAGGCATGAGGAGCGAAGAAAATGAAAATAGCTGCATTCTCCCAGCCCCTCTATACTTCCTTATGAATCCGTGAATGATTTGACTGTTGACACAGGGCAATGAAAATCGAAGCGTTATCAACTTCTCGATAGTCACCCGATGTTTCAATTCATCCCCCATCGAAGGGAAAGATCTTTGGTGCAAGTCTGTCCTAGGTGATATTACCATGAATAGGGTTTATCTTTTATTATGCATAGCGTTGCTGCTCATACTAACATGCTCAACTATTGCGAGAAATACTGTGTGGCAGGATGAGCTTAGCTCTTGGAGCGATATCGTGGCCAAAAACCCGAACAAACCGAGAGGATATAACAGTCTGGGATTAGCTTATGCAGGTCTTGGCAAGTTTGACAAGGCCCTTGCACTTTATGACCAAGCTCTTTATTTGTATAAGCAAGAAAAGAGTCGGATCAAAAGAAGGATTATATAACGTCTACATAAATCGGGGAGTCGCCAACGTAAGCATGAAAAGATATGATACCGCGATCGAGGAATACAATAGGGCAATTTCTCTTCTCCCTGACGCTGCTGTCGCTTACCACAATCGCGGCGTTGCCTATATATCGCAAAAACATCTAGAGAAAGCACTGGAAGATTTCAATAAAGCGCTTGCCCTGAATTCGAAGTACGTTGATGCCTACTATAGTCGGGGCTATTATTATATCGTTAGAGAGCGCTATGATGATGCAATACAGGATTTCACCGCGGCCATTCGCTTAAATCCGGACAACCCGGGTTATTACGGGATCCGTGGGAAAACGTATGTGAAGAAAGGAGAGTACATCAAGGCGATCGAGGACCTGGATCGTGCAATCTCCGCAAATCCAGGAGAGCCATCCTTCTATGTCTATCGAGGGCTTGCCTTTGACGGCACGGGACAAATCCTGAATGCGATACGTGATTACAATAAAGCCGTACTGTTGGATCCCAAGGATGCGCGCACCTACGTCTATCGGGGTATTGCGTACGGGAAACAGGGTCTTTATGATAAAGCTTTCCAGGATTTTAACGCGGCAATCGCATTGGATCAGAACTCTGCCGATGCCTACCATAACCGCGGATATGCTTACTATCTTAACGGCATGCATACAGCCGCCATCGCCGATTTCAAAAAAGCGTGTTCACTCGGCAATAAGGCAGCATGTGATTTCGTACGGAACGGATTAAAGAAAAGCAAGCACTAAGGGGTTATTTTCTGTTACCGCTGTTTAGGCATGAGCAGATAATCGCTCGTGCAGGTAATTTCTCCGTCAGGACTGACCGAGAATTTTCCGCCATAGGGGTCCCTGGGAATTTCTTTCATTATCCCCTTTTCAATCATGCGCTGCAAGGAAACCGGCGATTTGCCGAACCTCTCTTTGTAAGCCAACACCGACCTTTCGAGAAGCAGCCTCGCCTGTAAGGCGCTGATTCGGATCTCGTATGTCTTTTTCAAACGCTCGTCTTCGGTCTTTTTTGCCACTGCCTCTAGAAACAGGATGGCATTCTCCGTCTTCTTTTCCTTGTATGCCAGTCTTGAAGCAAGACTCAGGAGCTGTTCGCTCGGACCCGGTCTCTGTGATGCAGTCCCGAGGAACTCCGCAGCCTTTGCATTGTCGTGCAGAAAAAAGAAACTATTGAACCCCGCATAAAACGGGAGCATCCAGTCCCAGTCCCGATAACGTGTTCCTTTTTCCAGAAGGATGTTCGTCTCGCGTATCATACCGCCGTCCCAGGTCAAATGTGCATTAGCGAGATAATATGGGTCAATAAAGTATGGATCGAGATCCGTGGAGGCAGTCAGGACCTTATCCATCCATTGCCATTCCTCCGGCTTTATGCGAGGTTTTTCCGTGCGCTCATATGTGCTTCCCATGAAAACCATTGCTTTGATGAACATCAGGTCGGAAACGATGCCTTTAAATTCAAAAGAAGTGATCTTCAGAACAGGCGATGGAAGGACAAACTCGCCCCCGGCATCTGAAGGCAGGGTTTTCTTCTCATTGCTGGCTTTCCCCAGCAAGAAAACATGGAGTGTAACAAGGATCGCAATCAGGAGCGCTGTTGTGCGGCCTTGCATCAAGGAAACTCCTTCTTCCTGAAGAAAAAGGCAGCGAAGACAATAACCAGGCAGATATAGACAATGCCATAACAAATCGTCCAAAAGATGTACGGCACTGGTATTGCAAGGCCATGAGCAGCTTGTGTTTTGATATCAAAGAGAGAAAGATTCGGGAAAAGATAGTAAGCTGTCTGCACCAGTTTCACCGTAACAGGAGAGACGGTGATTCCCGCGGCCTGCGGGCTTTCCACGAGCGACTTCACCGTGCTCATGGAATGACCGATGATGTATGAGATTATGGTCAGAATCAGGGTAATAAAAGACGTGGATGCAAACGATGCAAACAGGAAGCTCAACGAGGACAGCAGAATGAGAGATATAGCAATAAATGCATCGGCCAGCAGCACCGGCCCCCAGGAGAATCGAGGGAAATAGGCCGGATTCGCCCATTTGACCAAAAAAATCGATATTGCTCCGAACAGGCTCAAAACGATATACTGTTGTCGCGATTAAGAGGGAAATCCCGAGAAATTTTCCCACAATATACTGCTGCCGGGAGATAGGCCGTGCCAGGACCATGTAGATAGTCCTCTTATCAAGGTCCTTTGCCATCAGGTCGATGCCTACGAATAAAACAAGGAGCAAGCCTGCGAACGAAACTGTGGAAAGAGCCATATCAACTGCCACCTTTCCCACGTCCCGCATGACCATGCCTGAGATGAAAAAGGCGGCCCCCATCATAAGGAAGGCGATCAACGATATGCCGTAAAACGCCCTGTTTCGGGTGCCTTCCTTGAACGTGATGAGTGCTATCGGCCAGAGTGGGCTCATAGCGCTCCCCCTCCCCCTGCTGCCTGTACTTCTCTCATGAATACATTTTCAAGGGTATCTTCTCCTGACAGGAGATCGGGAAGCTTGCCCACGAGCCGCAATCTTCCTCCCACGATGATCCCGGCCCGGTCGCAGAGCCGCTCGACGTCTGCGAGGATATGAGAAGAAAAAAAGACCGTTTTCCCCTGTGATTTAAGCTCAAGGATAAGGTCGCCGACCAGCTTCCTGCCGATAGGGTCGAGGCCGCTCATGGGTTCATCGAGGACGACAACCTCAGGATCGTGAACAAGCGCCAAGGCAAGACCTGCGCGCTGCACCATGCCCTTGGAATAGGTCCTGAGCGGTCTTTTGCGTGAGGCCTTCAGCCCCATCCTGTCGAGCAGCATATCTGTTCTGTCATGAATCTCGTTCTTATGAAGCCCCGAGGTTTTACCGCCGAACCAAAGGATCTCTTCTGCGGTAAGATAATCGTAAAAATAAGGGTTCTCAGGAAGATATCCGATAAGACCGCGAGAGCGTCTGTCCGAAACACTCTTGCCCATAAGTGAAACAGTACCTGCATTGGGATAAACAAAATTTAAAAGTATCTTCAGTGCAGTCGATTTGCCCGCCCCGTTCGGCCCCAGAAAGCCGAAGACCTCGCCCTGCTCGATCTGCAGGGAAAAGTCGTCGAGTGCCAGGACTTTATTTCCTTGCGGCCAGGAACTGTATCTTTTGGTAACTCCGGAATAATTTATGATGTTCATGGTTTTCTGGTTGGAAAATCAAATAAAAAACAAAAATGAAAAAAGAGACAGGCCGGGAAGACCCGGCCTGTCTGTAGGCTTCTGTATCTTTATAAGGTCCTGCTTACAAGGCGTTAGTGTAACCAGCTGTTGTATCGGCGACCAGCTGTCGAGGCGGGAGCAATCAGCAGTAGCCAGAGCAGTACCTATGGCTGTAGCCTTATCCACCTGAGAACCGTATCATTGCTGTCAGCGGCGAATATTCTGTCACCCTGTGTGTGCTTCGTAACAATAACGTAGTTAGTCGGGTTTGAAGATTGCCAGCTGCATGACATTGGTATTTGCTACTATGCCAACATCGTTGGAAACGCTTGTTCGAATATTTCTAACTACGCCAGCTAAGTCAGTAAAGCCATAGGTTGCCTGTGGAACAGTCGATGTAGTGAATACAAGAACGCCTGGACCACCGGCATCTACCGGTAGCAACAGTATACAGTAGGACCGTAGCCCTGGAAATCGGCAAAAAGCGCCTCTTCAGCGGTCTTTGCGTTTCTAATGTCTGAGCTGGCGGCGGCATTATAGCCTTTGATACGATACTGCTGCAAACTGCGGGATGGCGATGGCAGCCAGGATGGCGATGATGGCCACCACGATCAGGAGTTCGATCAGGGTAAAACCTTTTTTATTCTTTTTCGTAGACTTTTTCATGTTCTTTCCTCCCATAGTAAATAGATTAAGTTCAAGTTTCAGTTCTTTTCCGTTGTTCGTTTCATTCTTTTGATCAAACCCTCTTTAGAATTCTCACCTCCTTGTCACAAGTTCTCAGGTTTCATTATATATTGGATTTCACCGAATGTTATTGCAGATTGCATGCCATATAATATAGCAATTTAATCAGTATGTTGAATAAGTTTGTGCTGGATAAAATGACCATGTTTGTCACGACTGGTGACAATAAATGTCAGTACTTGGCTATTGACAGGACAGCCCATGGATGGTAGCATCATCTAGTACTTACCATGATATTTACCTGTTCAAAATTGATCACTTGTAAAACCGGGTTCCCATCAATTGATTACGGTGCAATAGCGATCAATAAGGGGACCATTCTGGCAGTCGGCACTAAAGACAGGATAATACATAAATTTTATAAGCATCGCGTGATGCATTTGCGGAATATGGTCCTGATGCCGGGACTGGTAAACCTCCATACTCATCTGGAACTCCCGCCTCTGCTTGATGTACTCCGCGCTGCATCCCTCTCTGAATGGATCGAAAATCTCATTCGGGCAAAGAAGAGCCTGAGCAAACAGGATTATGTGCGTTCTGCAGGAGAAAATATTAACACGCTTATTCATTCGGGAACAACCACTGTTGGCGAAATTTGTACTCACGGCGTAAGCCCTGCCCTGCTAAAACAAAGCGGAATACGATCAACGGTATTCCATGAAATTATTTCAATGAATCCTGCACTTGACCCTGATTATCTCTCCTCCCTCATCGCGCATTCGTCTTCACGTATGAGAGAAGGGCTATCTCCTCATTCGCCCTATACGGTTTCAGAATCGGCATTGAGTGCCATTCATCAATTCTCTCGAAAAAAGGATATCCGTCTTTCAATGCATATTGCCGAATCAAAGGATGAGATCAACCTGTTGCAGCGATACAAGAGCGATCTTGAGAATCTCTATCGCTTCGCACAGTGGGATCTTGACGAGGCCCCCCGGGGGAAATCCCCATTCGATTATCTGGAACGAATCGGTTTTCTCTCTTCCCGGTTATTGGCTGTGCATGCCGTTCATGTCACGGGAAAAGATATCGAGTTGATCAAGAAGTCAAAAGTATCTATCGCGCACTGCCCTCGGAGCAACAAGGAAATCGGCGTCGGGCAAAATGCCACTTAAAAAGTTTATTGACGCAGGGATCACCGTAGGGACTTGGAACGGACAGCCTTGCGAGTTCACCAAGTCTGAACATGTGGGATGAAATGCGGTATGCCTATAAGGTTCATCGGAGAGACGGCGTTTCAGCTGAAGATATATTCAACCTTGCTACCATCAATGGAGCAAAAGCCCTCGGGTTGAATAAAGTAATCGGCACCCTTGAACCGGGGAAAAAGGCGGACGTCATCGCCGTTCCCCTGCCGGCAAAAAATACAGGAGACATCTATTCCGACTTGCTCAGGGAAACGAAATCCTGTATTATGTCCGTCGTAGATGGAAAGATATTATTTCAAGGCTCAAGGAAAGCGAACATGAAACCGCTGGCATGGATAGCTTTGCTGGGAATGACCTCTGCGTTAGCAATCGCATCGTGCAACAATGATCAGAACCCGGCTCAGCAGTACGGAAACACCCTGGTCCAGCCTCTGAAGAGTGCGAAGAAACTCGATGCAACAGTCAATGTCCTGGAGGTAAAAAAATCCATCCAGGAGTTTTATGCGGCGAACGGTCGATATCCCGCGGACCTCAATGAACTTTCGACATTCAACGGCATGACGCTGAAGAGCGATCAGTTCGACTATGATCCCGCCACGGGAAACCTGACAGAGAAGCGATAATCCTGAAACCATGGTCACAAAGCAGCTATTATAATATTTCGATGTCCTTAAAACGAATCAATGATAAAGTTTTCGCCGGAAAGCGGCTCACCCGTACTGACGGCATTGCACTCTTCAAATCGAACGACCTGCTCGCGCTCGGGCGAATGGCCACCCATGTCGCACAGCACAAGAACGGCAACCGGGTCTATTTCGTCCAGAACATGCACATCAATCCGACGAACATCTGCATCAATCGCTGCAAGTTCTGCGCGTTCAGCAGGAGCAAGGGAGAACCGGGCGCATATGAGATGACCATCGATGATATCCTGAACAAGGCGCGCGGCGCGGGTAAAGGCGTCCATGAGCTCCATATCGTATCCGGTCTCCACCCCGACCTGCCCTTTACCTGGTATCTTGACATGCTCAGCGCCTTGAAAAAAGAATTCCCCAAAATGCATCTTAAAGCATTTACTGCCGTGGAGATCGATTATCTGGCGAAACTTTCCGGCCTGAGTGTAACTGACACTTTGAAGCAACTCCGCGATGCCGGCCTCGGATCTCTCCCCGGCGGCGGCGCCGAAATATTCAATACCGCCGTGCGCAATACGTTATGCGCGGAAAAGATCAGCGGCGACCGCTGGCTTGAAGTGATCGAAGCGGCGCACAGCATCGGCCTCAAATCGAACGCAACCATGCTTTACGGACATATTGAGACCTACGAGCACCGGATCGACCATCTGCTCAGGCTCAGGGAGCTTCAGGACCGGACCGGGGGATTCCAGGCATTCATCCCTCTGAGCTTCCATTCTCAGAACACAGAGATCAAAAAGACCGCCTATACGACGGGTTTTGACGATCTCAAGACGCTCGCGATCTCGCGTCTGATGCTTGACAATTTTGACCACATCAAGGCGTACTGGGTCATGCTGGGAGAAAAGATCGCGCAGGTTTCACTGAACTTCGGCGTCAATGATCTCGACGGCACCGTGGTAGAAGAACGGATCACCAAAGCAGCCGGCGGGACCACGGATGGTAGCATGACCAGAGAAGATATCGTGCATCTCATCAAACAGGCAGGACGAACGCCGGTGGAGCGGGATACTGTATACAATGTCGTGAAGGTATGGAAGTAATCTGCCACTGACAGCATTAGTTAATGATTTCGGAATACGAATGTGAAAATTGACAGCTAAAATCCAGGTCACATTTTACCGCGGATACGCACCGATGAACACGAATTTAAAAAAAATACTGGTCAAGGCCATGCAAGGCAAACGCCTCACTGCAGACGAGGGCCTTGCCCTCTTTCGTCAGGCCGATCTCCTGACCATGGGCGAGCTGGCGAACAGCGTGCGGAAGCGGCTTCACCCGAAACGGCTCGTGACCTTCATCGTTGACCGGAACATCAACTACACCAATATCTGCGTGAATAAATGCAAGTTCTGTGCATTCTACCGGGAGGCCGAAAGTCCCGACGCCTATATCCTGTCAAAGGACGAAATTTTCAAAAAGATCGAGGAGACGATCGCACAGGGAGGTACACAGATCCTTATGCAGGGCGGTGTACATCCCGATCTTGGCATTGACTATTTTGAAGATCTGTTCAGATCCATCAAGTCGCGCTTTACAATCCAGATCCATTCGCTTTCACCTTCCGAAATATCATATGTCGCAAAAAAGGCTGCCTTAAGTATTAAAGATGCAATTACGCGCCTCAAAACAGCTGGCTTGGATTCTATTCCCGGCGGCGGGGCCGAGATACTGGTTGACCGTGTCAGAAAAAAAGTCAGCCCGAATAAGATCAGGTGGCGGCAATGGGCGGATGTCATGAAAGAAGCACAAAAACTCGGTATGCCTACGACTGCCACCATGATGTTCGGCAGTCTCGAAACAGATAAGGAGATCATTGAACACCTGGTAAGGCTCCGGGATATTCAGGAAGAGACCAAAGGGTTTACGGCGTTCATCCCCTGGACCTATCAACCGGGGAATACGGAACTCGGCGGGCGATCCGCCACTGCCGTAGAGTATCTGAAGGTTCTCGCCCTTTCACGCATCATGCTCGATAATTTTCAGAACATTCAAGCATCATGGGTCACACAAGGCGCAAAAATAGCACAGGTTGCTCTTGAGTTCGGAGCAAATGATTTCGGCAGCACAATGATCGAAGAGAATGTTGTAGCAGCGGCTGGCATTACGTTCAGAATGACAAAACAGGAGATCGTAAGTATCATAAAAGATGCGGGCTATACACCTTTTCAGCGAGATACCAGATACAATATCCTGAAAAGAGAAGACATGAAATTTTAAAGTGAGAGAGTATAAATGTAGTAATCTAATTATTATTGCGTTTCATTTTCATGTAAAATAAAATGATGAAACTCACGCTATATAGCACTCAGCCAGCACTGAATCGAGAAAAACTTTATTAAACTAGCGAGTTACATTTCCTTTGCACAAAACATGTGGACAACCTGTTACTAAGTCTGTGCATATCTTTTTTTGGGACGCTGTCTTAGCAAGGCAAATGCAAATTGCACAATAAATAGGCACGTAAAGATTAATTAAACTAAATAGTTACAAAATTGATCCAAAATTTCCCTGTTCTTTTACCTCGTTGATCCTTATCGTGATTTTTTTACCGATATCGCTCTGTTTTTGCGCCATAAATCATCACGCGGATATAATTATCCGTTAATCCAGTCAATAGTCCTGTATCACGATCAATCTTGTCTTCGACGATAACATCAAGCATCCGATCCCTGGTGCATTTTCCTGAATAACAGGTTTTTTTTCATACCGAGAACGCGGAGAGATGCACTGCGTTCCTTTTTAATTTGTTCTGGAACCTGGTCCTTCATTTCTGCAGCAGGTGTTCCAGGCCGAGGAGAGTAACTAAAAACATGTAAGTGCGTTAAAGGAGACCGTTCCACGATACGCATAGTGTTCTGAAACTCTTTGTCCCCTTCTCCGGGGTATCCTACGATGATATCCGCTCCAAGAGCAATGCCGGGGACCTGTTTTGCGATATGTTCAAGCAAGTCCTCATAGAAACGGGAAGTATAGCTCCTTTTCATGGATGCTAAAATGGCATCATCACCGCTCTGAAGCGGGATATGCAAGTGCCTGCAGAGCCCCTGACCGAGATAATTGATCATCTCCCGGGTGATTTCATTCGGCTCGATAGAACTTAGACGTATCCGCGTTCCCCCTCGTGATTGAACAAGCATCTGGAGTAAGTTTGTCAGGCTGCTGCCCTGTTCCAGATCCAGACCCGTATTTCCCGATATGGACACCGGTCAGAACAACCTCGGGACATCCCCTGTCTACCAGACATTTGAATTCATGAAGCACGTCTCCGAGTTTTGCGCTGCGTGAACCTCCTCGTGCGAACGGAACAATACAATACGAGCATCGGTTGTCGCAACCATCTTGAATCTTCAGAAACCCTCGCGTTCTCGTGTGCAGCGCATTGAGCACGCTTTTTGAAGCGGGCGGGCTGTCCCGTTCGCCGGTGAAAGCCTTCGACATAATATGATCAGAGATCAATGTCTTATCGCGGTTCCCGATAACCACTCCGACCCCTGGGATCTTTCTTATCTCATCGGGCCGCATTTCGGCATAGCATCCCGTTACCACGACGTTTGCGCCCTTTCCGCGCCGGACTGCAGAACGAATCAGCTGCCTGCACTGCGTAGTCGCTCTTCGCAGTCACTGAACACGTGTTGATGACATAGACATCGGCCTCTGCATCAAACGATACAACGGTATTTCCCCGGTGGAGGAGGTCCTGTTGCAGGGTATCTGTTTCGAACTGGTTGATTTTACATCCGAGGGTTGCAAAAGCTATTCGCATAACTGTCCAGTGAGGGAATTCATGCCTGCCGCAGTGATCTTAACTTGAACGAGTGAACCGATAAGAGTGGCAGGTGCATCAATGTTCACTGCTTTGTTGCCTCGTGTCCTTCCGCTCAGCGTCCCGCCTTTTTTGCTCAAGCCGTCGACAAGGACCTCCTGAACTGAATTGATGAGTTTTTCATTGCTCCGAGAGGTCATTTTCCTCTGAAGGTCCAGCACCTGCGCGAGCCGCTTTTCCTTAATGTCATCGGGCAAGTGATCGTTCAAGTTTGAGCGCGGCCGTGCCCGGCCGTTTCGAATACTTGAAAGCGAAGATGCCGTCATACTGCACTTCTTCAAGCAGACCCATGGTCATTTCAAAATCCCGTTCCTGTTCTCCCGGGAACCCGACGATGATGTCCGTGGTGAGAGTGATATGCGGCACGGCCTTCCGCAGCCTCTTGACTTTATCCAGATACTCTTCACGGGTATAGCGCCTGTTCATGGCATGAAGGATGTCGTCAGAACCGCTCTGGACCGGTAGGTGCAAGGACTCACACACCTTGGGAAGGTCACAGAGAGCACTGATCAGGTCGTCTGACAGGTCCCGGGGATGAGATGTAACAAACCGTATCCGTTCGATATCAGGAACATTATTGAGCAATCTCAGGAGAGAGGGGAAATCCGCATCCGCTTCCAGTCCCCTGCCGTAAGAGTTCACGTTCTGTCCCAGCAAGGTCACTTCCTTGTAGCCGTTCCGGGCGAGTTCGCTAACCTCGCCCACGATATCCAAAGGCAGCCGTGAACGTTCCCTGCCGCGCAGATAAGGCACAACGCAATAGGTACAAAAATTGTCGCACCCATACATGATGGATACCCAGGCTTTTAATCTGTCAGTTCGTATGGTCGGAATGCGTTTTCGGTGATATTCGGGGTCTCCAGCAATATCGATTACCGGAGCGGACCAGGAACGCTTCTTTTCGATCATTTCCGGGAGTCGTGACAGATCAGAGGGTCCGAATACCATGTCCACGTATGGCGCACGGGAGAGGATCTTCGCGCCTTCCTGCTGCGCAATACAGCCAGCTACGGCGATTTTGAGACCCGGTCTCTCGTCTTTCAGCTTTTTCAGCCGCCCCAGTTCGCTGTAGAACTTCTGTTCTGCTTTTTCGCGAATGCTGCACGTGTTCAAGATTACCATGTCCGCATGTTCGGCACCTGAGGAGGGCATGCATCCCTGTTCTTCGAGGATGCCGGTCATCCGTTCGGAATCATGTTCATTCATCTGGCAGCCGAAGGTGATAATATGAAACGATTTCATGGGGTCATTATAATACGCGGGGAGTTGTTAAACAAGCGGTATCTGAAGAAAGCGCGGAATCGGACCGTCAGCGGCTTACCAAAAATCGGACAACCTCTCCCCGTTTGACTGACAGGGCGGTCTTGGCATTCTGCTTGAACATGAATATTTCGAGCACACCTGAACTGTTGATGATAGCGCCGGGCTCCCCCGGAGCGGCCTCGGCATAATATTTTTTCAATCCCTTGATCTCTTTGCCGGAGATCCCGACAGAAACGGAACCTAAGTCCACACCCTCCGGTATGACTGCCTTGATCTCCTCATAGGTAATATTGGTAATGATATTGCCGAACCGGTCGATGTGGACAATATGACCCTCGATCCCGTTCGGTATTATTTTCAGTACAGGAATGTTCAGCTTCACATAGTCCGTTATTTCTTCACCGAAGTTTCCTGATGCGATTCCCTTTGAAAGCCATCCTGCAACAGGTGCAAAGATGTCTCTTCCGTGGAATGTCGGTCCTGGTTTTGGGGAAAAATAGTGGGCGGACGTAATGTGATGTACCCTGATGCGTTCCGCTTCCTGATAGACAAGGGTAAACAGGCCGTTATCTGGTCCGACGAAATAATAACTTTCTGTCACGACAATGATCGGCTTCCTACCACTGCCGACGCCCGGATCAACAACAGCAAGGTGCACCGTCCCTTTTGGAAAGTGACTATAGGCAGACCTCAGCGTGTACGCGGCCTCCCAGATATCCAGCGGGCTGATCTCGTTGGTTATGTCGACGATAAGAGCCTGGGGGTTGACTTTAAGGATGCTCCCTTTCACGCTTGCCGCAAAGGCATCTTTCCCGCCGTAATCTGTTGTCAGTGTTATAATGGCGGACATCTATCCCCCTGTTAAAAACATTACGGTGTCTCTTAATTGAAGGTGAATATATCAGCCTGAATATGCTTTGTCAATCCAAAGATATGATCATAACCGTCACTATTGCTGTAAAAAACATTATTGTATAATTCGATTAAGCAGGTCGTCAAATCTACCGGAACCATGAGAAATGATCCCAATGATCCGTATGCCTGATATTTTCTCTATCACCACAGGATTTGTCTTCTCCGCCAGCCCCGATTTCAGATCCTGTGCATAATTAATCACGATACCGGCAATCGAAATCTTGCGCCCTCTGAGCGCTGCAATGGTAAGCAAAGTGTGATTGATCGTGCCAAGGCCTGGTCGTGAAACGATTAAGACAGGAAGACCCATTTTTTTTGCAAGATCAAGATAAGTATATTTTTCGGACAGCGGCGCCATGATGCCCCCGGCACCTTCCACGATCATGAACTCATGCCTTTTTGAGAGTGTTTGAAAGGCACTTATTATCATCAAAGGATCAATCGTTTTGCCCTCGCGTTCACTCGCAACTGCCGGCGCAAGCGGCCTTCTGAATCTATAGGGATTTACAAGAGAAAGCGGGTCCTTCACACACGCCGATTTCATCAACCGGAGCGCGTCCTTGGGCACCAGCCTGCCGGCGCGCATAATGCAGCCTGTTTCCGCGGGTTTCATCACTCCCACATCCACACATCGGCAGATGAGGGCTGTTGCTATTCCCGCAGACACATACGTCTTTCCAACTCCAGTGTCGGTTCCGGTAACGAATAGCCCTGAAGGAACATCGTTCATTATAATATCCTGCTGTCCAGATTAAATACCTGTCCCGAAACGTTGTTCATCAGGGAAAGATGATAGATAAAGTCCGCTACTTCGCGGGCGTCGGATGGTTTGCCAAGGGCATTCTCTTTCAAAATACGATCATGAACAGCAGCCGATATGTTACTACCCATGTCTGTCGGCAAATAGCCTGGCAGCACAGCATTGACCTTGATATTAAAAGAACCAAGCTCTTTTGCCGATGCCTTGGTCAGCCCGATAAGGCCGGCTTTTGCCGATGAATAATTCGCTTGCCCTTCCCTTCCCTGCAAACCGACGATGGACGAAATGTTGATAATATGGCCGCTGCGTTGCTTGCATCATTTGATGAGACTGCGGCCCGAATACAATGAAATGGTCCGCTGAGATTCGTATCGACCACATCGTCCCAGTCTTCCTCGGTCATGCGAAGCAGTATCCCATCCTTGGTCAAGTGCGGCATTATTTATCAGAACATCGACAGTTCCCCAGCGGTCGATCGTATCTCTCGTCATGGCGTCAACTTCAACCGGATTTTTCACATCAGCCTTATAACAAACTGATTCTCCGTTAAAATGGGATATTTCTTCTGCCACAGCCTGTGCTGCGTGTTCATTGGATAAAAAGTTAACAACTACCCGCTCACCTGCCCTAGCCAAAACGGAGAGCGATCTCTCTGCCCAAGCCGCGCGAGGCGCCGGTTACAATAACGACTCGTTTGTGACTGAACGGGTCATTTACAGAAACCCCTCTTGTTGAAGTCTTTTGAAAATTTCAAGCGCTGCGACAATATCGTCCTCCGTATGTGCAGCCGTAACAGTGGTCCGTATTCGCGCGGCATTGGTTGGCACCGAGGGCGGACGAATCGCGGGGCGTAAATGCCGTATTCGAACAATTTCTCCGCTACCTTGAGGGCCTGGCCGGAATCACCGATGATAATGGGAATGATGGGTGTTTCGGAATTTTCAGTGTTGATTCCAATGGAGTTGAGGCCATTGGCAAATTTGTTGCGGTTTTTCCAAAGTCTGTCCCTGCATTCCGAATCTTGCTCGACAATGTCGATCCCAGCGATAGACGCTGCGCAAACCGATGGCGGCAAAGCTGTGCTGAAAATAAAACTTCTTGCACGGTTGATAAGAATAGTCGATGAGATCCTTGCTTCCTGCGGCATAGGCCCCGAATGAACCAAACGCCTTGCCGAGCGTTCCCATCTGGATATGCACATGGCCGTCGAGACCAAGATGCTCGACCGTGCCCCTGCCTGTTTTACCAAGCACACCCGTGCCGTGGGCATCATCAACCATGAGGATCGCGTCATATTTTTCGGAAAGAGAGACGAGGTCTTGGAGCGGCGCGATGTCGCCGTCCATGCTGAAGACGCCATCGGTGACGATCAATTTGCGTTTGGCTTGCAGCCTTTTTTTAGCAGCGTCTCGAGATGCCCTGCATCTCCTTGTGCCGGTATACCTTGACCTCTGCCTTGCTCAAACGGCAGCCGTCGATGATGCTGGCATGGTTCAGACTGTCGCTCAGGATCACGTCTCCGTCTCCTGCGATAGCCGGGATGATGCCGGTATTGGCCGCATACCCGGAGTTAAACACAAGGGCGGCTTCCGTTCCCTTGAAACGGGCAATTTTTTCTTCAAGCTCCTGATGCAGCGGACCCGTTCCTGAAACAAGTCTCGATGCGCCTGACCCGAAGCCAAAGCGCTGCATTGCCTGCGTAGCGGCCTGACGCAATGCAGGATGATTTGCGAGGCCAAGATAGTCGTTCGAGCACAGAAGCAGCATGTCCCGGCCCTTTATCTTGACGCGAGGACCGTCGGAAGAATCGACGACCATGATGCGCCGGAGAAGGCGAGTCTGATTTAATTGTGAAAGCTCTTGTTCGAACATATGTAGTCCCATCTTGACTGCAGAGGCATGATTCGTCATTCGAATGATTCGTTTCACGCGTTGAAGTACTGCTCCGGGATCCACCGGGCTCCTGCATGACCCGCCATCGATAATCAGCACCGGCTCGCATTGAAGATAGTGCATGAATGCTTCAATATCGAGGTGTCCCGGTCAACAAAGAATACCCTGCCGCCTCTCGGGTCATCCCGCAATTTTAATATCGGAAAGCGAACATAACCAATTTCAAGGAAGCCACATATCCCGCGGTATAGTCAGGATCATCGGACCAGCATAATTCGGCAATGATGCCGGGTGCATGCGCAACCTTGGTGGCAAGGGCCAAGGCCTCATGAGTACGGAAGTGCGTCAGGCCGATCGCGGCAAGTTTTTTGGTCATCGTATCAAGCGCTTCATCAGTCCAGTCGAATCTTGATGCCCGAATGCCACGCTCATGATCTGGTTCCAGCCGTTCGCCGCTGACTGCATCGATGATCATTGCGCCCCGCATGTTGAGGCCTAAAGGTGCTGCGCCGTTACTGAGAAGATTGAGCGCGGCCATGATAGACTTTTCCGATATTCCCAGTGACTGCAATATCCTCGAAGCGGCTGAACGCCCCGTGGACATATCAGGTGTATTCACGGTCACCACATCAAGCGCGGTCAGCTTGCTGATGGGCAGTGTTTCCGAGATGCTCTATTGTTATCACGATCTGTTCAGGCGGTGTCTTCTTTTCCCGGGCACGGGCAATAAGCGCCTGCACGGTAGCCTCCAACTTTATCGGTGAGACGATTCGTTCAGCGCCGGAGATGTGGCGGTTCCCGGCAGATGCCCGCATGCGGATGCTGTAAATAAGGTCATGGTCCATATGATCAGTGAGAGAGACCCAGATCCCGAATCATCTTAAGATCTTCTCCCGGGTCGAGACCCGATGTCGTGAGATAATTGCCGATCATGAATCCGTCCGCGCCTGCTGCGAAAATGAGGGGATGGAGCCGGCCAAGAGCTGTTCCCCTCCCCCCACAGACGCGAATTTCCTTCTCGGGCAGGATCAGGCGGAACAAGGCCAGTGAATGCAGCGCTTCGAGAGGAGTTATGGCACGGATGTGTTCGAGCGGAGTGCCCTTGATAGGCATCAGAAAATTGATCGGCACCGAGTCCACATCGATGTCGCGCAGGGTAAAGGCCATGTGGATGCGGTCTTCCATGGTCTCGCCCATGCCGAGAATGCCGCCGCTGCATGCGGAAAGGCCCAGAGACCGCGCGTTGTTCAGGACCTCTAGCCGCTCGTCAAAGGTATGCGTCGTGCAGATCCTGGGGAAGTAACTCCGCGATGTCTCGATATTATGATGATAGCGGTGAAGCCCCGCGTCCTTCAGGTAGGCAAGCTGCTCGTTGGTGAGCGTGCCGAGCGTCGCGCAAGGAGACAAGACCGATTTCCCTGACCCGCTGAACGCCTGGGCGATGTTCTGCAGATCGTTGTGCGAATCGATCCCGCGTCCGCTCGTCACGATGCAAAAACGTTTTGCGCCGTTTTTCTTCGCGCTCTGTTGCTGCCTCCGCCATCTGTTCCACGGAGATCAGCGGATAGACCGGCGCGCCCGTGGCATGGTGAACGGACTGCGCGCAATAGGAGCAGTCTTCGCTGCAGGCCCCGGATTTCGCGTTGACGATGGAGCAGATATCCACTGAATCGCCCCGGAAATGCTCCACGCACCCTTCCCGCTGCCGCGAACAGGTCCCAGAGGTCGCTGCCTTCGGCCTGCGATAAAGCTGAGACTGCGCCAGAATCGATCTTCGTACCGTTCAAAACACTGTCAAGGACATCTGTAATCAGTTGTTTCATCGGCATTGATCATGGATAATCTTTTACCTATATGAGCGGGTTTGTCAACTCATATTAGATAATCTGGTTAACAATGAATAAGTATACTTTTGTCGGAGAAATCAGGGCTTGTAACCAGATAGACTGGAGAGGAAAGGTATCCGTTATGGATGGTTATTATTCAGGCTGGAAATAATGGCATTCACCTGCTGCTCCATCATTGATCTGATGGCGGCAAGCGATGAAGGTCGTTTGCTTCGAATCGCATGACCAGGACCGGCTGGGTGTTCGATGCGCGGATGAGCCCCCAGCCCTTCTCGAAGATCGCCCGGACGCCATCAACCGTGATGACTTCTCTTGGTCTCTCCGCAGGCCCTTGCCGCTGGAGAAAAGACTCTTTTGCCTTTTCCACTACCTTAAACTTGATCGCATCGGGACAGTCAAAACGGATCTCAGGGGTATTAAAGGTTTTGGGCAGGTCGGAAAGCAAGCGAGCTCAATGACGCGTCGTTGCCTTGCTTTCGCCTTCAGATGTCTTGAGTATTTCCACGAGACGGCATGCGGCGTAGATGGCGTCGTCGTAGCCGAAATACCGGTCGGCAAAGAACAGATGGCCGCTCATCTCCCCTGCCATTGCGGCGTGCAGTTCCTTCATTTTGGCCTTGATCAGTGAGTGCCCGGTCTTCCACATGACGGCGTTGCCGCCATGCGCCCGGATGTCGTCATACATGGTCTGCGAACATTTGACCTCTGATACGAAGGTCGCTCCCGGCGGTTTCGCGAAGGATATCGCGTGAAAAAATGACCATGAGCTGGTCGCCCCAGAGGATGTTCCCCTGCTCATCCACAACGCCGATCCTGTCCGAATCGCCGTCAAAGGCAATGCCGGCATCGGCTTTAAGGGTTTTGACGGTATCGATCAAGGGTAGTCAGATTTTTCGGAATGGTGGGGTCCGGATGATGGTTCGGGAACCGGCCATCGGGCTCCGAAAAAAGCTCGATGACTTCACAGCCCATGGCGCGGATGACCTCTGGCGCGACCAGCCCTGCGGTGCCGTTTCCCGGAGTCCAGGACGACCTTCAGAGGTACATCGTGAAGCGGAGTAAATGTTTCTTGAGATAATCGATATAATCTGGCAGAATGGGTCTTTGCTGAGACCGTTCCCTGGCTTACTGTTTGTCTCCTGACTCCTGACCCCTGTCTCCTGCTCCTGAGTTCATGATCTGACGCATTTTCTGTATTTCCTCACCGTAGATCGTGTCCTTGCCCACGCAAAGCTTGAACCCGTTGAACTCCGCGGGATTGTGGCTCCCGGTGATCATCACCCCGGCGCCCGGGTTCAGATGATAGAGGGAAAAATAAAGCGCCGGCGTCGGGCAGAGGCCGAGGATCGTGACGTGCATCCCTGCCGCGGTAAGACCGCGAACGATATCGTCGCAGAGCCGTCGGAGAGCTCAGGCGCGCATCATAGCCGACGGTAACGGTGTTGATTCCTTTGGGCTTAAGGTATGCGGCGAAGGCCCTTCCCAGGGCCTCGATGACCGGCGAGGTCAGGTCGCGTCTCCGCGATGCCGCGGATGTCGTATTCTCTGAATATTTCTGGATTGACCATAACCAAGTCGGGCTGTCCTCTGTTGGATATTATTTGCTGTTCAGAATCGACGGCAGGGATTTGCGCTTTTTGTCGTGACGGTTGTAGTCGTCATCGAAGCGGACGATATCGTCCTCTTCAAGATACTCGCCATTCTGCACTTCGATGATCTGGAGCGGGATCTTGCCGGGGTTTTCGAGGCGGTGCTTCGTGGACATGGGGATATAGGTGCTTTCGTTCGGATGCACATCATAGACCTTCTCGCCGTTCGTGACCCGCGCGGTCCCGGAAACAACGACCCAGTGCTCGCTCCGGTGATGGTGAAGCTGATGCGAAAGCTTTGGTCCGGGATTGATGACAAGGCGCTTTGATCTTGTACCGGTCGCCTTCTTCCAGAACCGTGTAGGAACCCCAGGGCCGGTGGACCGTGAGATGGATCAGGTGCTCGCCGGACTTGCGTTTTTTGAGCTCTTCGACCACTTTTTTAACGTCCTGCGCCCGGTCCTTGCTGCATACCAGCGTGGCATCCGGCGTGTCCACGACCACGAGTGTCCTTGAGGCCGATCGTCGCCACCAGCCGTTTTTCGGCATAGATGATGGTATCGTGGCTGCCGATGTCGATGACGTTGCCGCTGATGACGTTTCCTGATGCGTCGCGGTCCGAAACATCGTCGAGCGCGGTCCAGCTTCCCACGTCGGACCAGCCTATGTCCGCGGGAATGACCGCGGCCCGGTCGGTCTTTTCCATGACAGCGTAATCGATGGAGATGGATTCGAGTTTCTTGAAGACCTTCCTGATGACTTCGGTTTCCTTGTCGGTGCCGATGCTTTTTTGGATCTCCATCAATCCTTTGTACAGGGACGGGGAATGCTTTTCTATTTCCTGAAGGAGCGTCTTCGTTTTCCAGATGAAGATGCCGCTGTTCCAGTAATAACTGCCCTGCTTGCAGATATTTTTGGCAGTCTCGAAATTCGGTTTTTCCACGAAGGCTTCCTCAACATTGCAGATGCCGACCCCGCCGTCGTCCCTTGTCAGGGCGATTCCCGCCTTGATGTACCCGTAGCCCGTCTCCGGGCGGTCAGGTTTGATGCCGAAGAGTGACCAGATAATTATCCGCTGCCGCGTCCGCCGCCTTGCGAAGCAGGTTCAGAAATTCATCGGCCTTGCGGATGGCATGGTCCGCGGAAAACACGACCATAATGCCTTCGGGATCGATCCTGTTCAGATGAAGCGCGGCGAGTCCCCAGCGCAGGCGCGGTGTTTTTCGCCTCCGGTTCAAGGATGAAATTCGTGTCCCAGGGTTCCCCGAATTTGGCCGACAAGCTGGATGTGGATCTCGTCCGACAGCGCATGGTTCGTGACGACAAAGATATCCTCGCCGTTTGATGAGCGGCAGGACACGCTTTGACCGTCTGCTGAATGAGCGTGTCCTCGGCTCCGATCTTGAGCAGCTGTTTCGGCATCTTCTCCCGGGAAAGCGGCCAGAACCGCGTACCGGAACCGCCGGCCATGATGACTGCAAATATATGATGACTGTCTTTATTCAAAATTTATCCTTTCGTGTATAGATAGATGTATTATTGTTTGATTGTTGTCAGGTTGCTATAAAGCATGACCATAATAATATAGAAATCCGTGGTTGTCAACGGGAGTGACTACGGGGCAGTGAACAGTAATGAGTGATGTGTGAAAAGTGAGATTGGCAAGATCACCCATTCCATATTACTCATCACTTATTCTATAGTACCCGTTGACGAGAAGTGGTGCTTCAGCGCGCGGTCAACAAAATCCTTAAATTCCTGCTTAAACCGTTCTGTGCCGAATCGTTCCGCGTTCTTTCGCAGATCCTGCTCATGAAAGGCGTCCTGTTGTTTCTCAAAACGCCGCACCGCTTCCTGGAGGGCATCAGATGTCTGCTCATAGAAGAACAAACCGGTCGGTTGTTGTCCTGACTCATGATTCCTGACTCCTGACTGACTGAGAGGTACGACCGTTTCCAGGGAACCACCTCTGCCGAAAGCAATGACCGGGGTCCCGCATGCCTGTGCCTCTACCGTGACGATGCCGAAATCCTCTTCCGCGGCGTAGACAAAGGCCCTGGCTTTTTGCATATACTCCTTCAAAACCGAAGGCGGCTGATACCCGAGCAAGTTCAATGTTCCCGCCTGCCATTGACCTTGATCTTCCTGAAATCGGGTCCATCACCGATTACAATCAATTTTTTATCAGGCATCCGGGAAAAGGATTCCACGATCAGATCGACTTTTTTATACGGGACCATCCTCGATGCGGTAAGGTAATAATCTTCCTTTTCCGTGGATGGCACAAACGCTTCTATATCCACCGGTGGATAGATGACCGTTGCTTCTTTACCGTACGCTCTTTTTATCCTTTGGGCGATATAGTGAGAGATCGCGATGTAGTGATCCACACTGTTTGCAGACGTAACATCCCATTTACGGACGTAGTCCAGGACCATTCGGGCGATCATTCCCTTCAGCCCCCTGTCAAGCCCCGATTCCTGCAGATATTGTTGACGCAGGTCCCACGCATAACGAATGGGGGTATAGCAATAGCAGACATGCAGTTGGTGATCGTGGGTCACAACGCCTTTTGCAACGGCATGAGACGAGGATATGACCAGATCGTAGGCTGAAAGGTCGAACTGCTCGATGGCCAGAGGCATGAACGGAAGATAACTTCGGTATTTCTTCCTCGCGAAGGGAAGAGACTGGAGGAACGACGTTTTGACCTTCTTGTTGCGGATGAAATCCCGCTGTCCCGGTGGGATAAAATCAATGAGACTGTAAAGGTCCGCTTCGGGATAAAGCAGCAGTATCTGTTCCAACGCCCTTTCCGCGCCGGCATAGGTGACCAGCCAATCATGGACAATAGCGGTTTTCACCGGTTCATGACCTCGTTAAATATTGCAAGGTGCTTTTCGCCGAAGTATCCCAATTGAACATTTTTACTTTTTCAAGGCCTTTGTCGATGAAGAACTTTCGAAGATCCTTATTAGTTGTCATCGTATAGATGCCCTCTGCAGATGTCGGTAACATTCAACGGGTCTACGTAGTATGCTGCTTCGCCACAGATCTCCGGCATTGATGAAACTCGTGATACGATGACCGGCGCTCCGCAGGCCATTGCTTCGAGAGGTGGCAATCCAAAACCTTCATACAATGAAGGATATATGAACACACTCGCCAGGTTATAGAGATATGCCAGCTCCCGATCCGAGAGATATCCCAGATAAATGATATTGCCTTTTTCCCTGCAAATAATATCCATCACTTCGGCATTGTTCCACCCGCTGAAACCCGCGAGAACAAACTTATACTCTTTTTTAAAAGTATCCGGCAAGCGAATTGTAGGCGAGTAAGGCATTTTTCAGGTTTTTGCGGGGCTCAATACTGCCGACGAACAAAATGAATTTCTCAGGTAATTTATAGAGATCAATAAACGTCTGCATCATATCCTTGTCATATAACCTGAAATTGCTGTAATCAACGCCATGGTGGATGACGCTGACCCGGGAAGGATCATAATGCAAATAATTCACAGATTTCATTCTTCGTACACTGTGATGCGGTAATGATGCTTTCGGATTTACTGATGTTTTCCCAAAAGTGTTTTTTGAGATATTCCATGGTCTCTTTTGGGTGCCAATCCGGATAGACATAAAACGAGAAATCATGAACCGTCGTGATCAAATGCCTGCTCTTGATATGCCTAATTGGAACGATGTTCGGCTCCCAGTAGACATCACATTGTTTATTTAAAAATTTTGACGTGAAAAGGATACCCTCGCGCGCGATTTTTTTGATAAAAATAGATCTTGGCAAATACGTTTTTCAGTTTTTTTGCAAAAATCTCCTCGGACGATACGTGGGGGAAATCGGGGAAGTATAGTTTTTTACTAAAATATCCGTAATAGAACGTCGAGTCAAGATCATGGTCCAGTTGCAGAATGCGCTTGCTGATCTCATAGGTATATTTGCCGATGCCGGTGAACTTTGACAGGAGCGGTATTGCATTTATGATGATGACTACGCTGACTCAAACATCCACCTCAAGGTGTCTTCAAATGAAATTGAATTCCGTTCATGTATCAGGGAAACTAATTTATTGTTTGACCCGATAAGCGTTTTTAACTCGTTTTTTCGGACAAAGGCCGGGTTTTTTTTTGTCGTTATCTCATACCCGGCCAACGCGTTCATCTTGCTTATGATTTCCATCAACGATATGCCCGTGCCGGAACAGATGTTCACAATCTCCGATGTCTCAGTACATTCCATAAGCTTTTTGTATGCTTCCGCTACAAATCGAACATCCGAAAAATCGCGCACCACATCGAGGTTGCCGAGTTCTATTTCCCGCTGTTTTTCACGAAAGTGTTTGACGATCTTCGGAATCAGAAACTGTCCGTTCTGACCGACCCCGGTGTAATTAAACGGCCTGGTGATCAGGATGTTGAGTCTGTCAAAATAGGTCCGTGCCATACATTCCATGGCAAGCTTGCTTGTTGCATAGTGATTTACCGGGATCGGGCACAAGGTCTCATCGATCACCTCGACTGGCGGGTTGCCGTATACGTTAGCGCTGCTCGCGAGCACGATCTTGTCGGGTGTTACACCCGTGTTCAGCAATGCATCCAGGATGTTCAGGGAACCGAAAAAGTTGATGTCATATATCTGCTTCACATTGCTGTGCGGGACAAAGGATATGCCGGCAAGATGGACGACATAATCGGGCTTGATTGATTGGAAAACCGTCACTACTTCTTGCAAGTTCGTGATATTGCAGACCAGATGTGTTTTCTTGATGCTTTTCGGATATACCAGGCCATATACATCATATCCTGCTTTGGTCAAAAGGTCTTCAAGATATACGCCGGTGAACCCGTCTATGCCGGTAATGAGGACTTTTTTAGAACGAGATACCAACGGTATTTCTCCTGATATCGGCTTCAACCATCATTTTGCACAGGTCTTCGAGTGATGTTTTGGGCTCCCACCCGAGTTGTATGTTAGCCTTTTTCGGGTTGCCGATCAAGAGCTCGACTTCACAGGGGCGGTAATACCGGGGATTTACCTTCACCAGGGTCTTGCCGGTTTTTTTATCAATCCCCGTCTCTTGTTCCTGTTTCCCTTTCCACACGATCTCAATGCCGACTGTCTTGAAAGCCAGCTCAACAAAGTGCCGCACAGTCCAGGTCTGATTCGTGGCAAGCACATAGGTGTCCGGCCGGTCATGCTGGAGCATCCGGTACATGCCTTCAACATACTCCTTCGCATATCCCCAGTCCCGCTTTGCATCCATGTTTCCCAATTCCAGGATCTCGGATTTGCCGAGATGAATTTTAGCCACCGCGTCCGTTATCTTGCGCGTCACGAATTCCTTGCCCCGCAGAGGGGACTCGTGGTTAAACAAGATGCCGCTGCAGGCAAAGATGTTATAAGACTCCCGGTAATTAATCGTCGTCCAGTGTGCAAACAGTTTGGCAACAGCGTAAGGGCTTCTGGGATAAAACGGCGTGTTCTCCGTCTGCGGGATCTCCTGCACCTTTCCGAACATCTCAGACGTTGAAGCCTGATAGAACTTGATTTTCGGATTGACGATGCGTATGGCCTCAAGCAGGTGCAATGCGCCGAGTCCGGTGATATTCGCCGTGGTGATCGGCTGCTCAAAGGAAACGGCGACAAAACTCTGGGCGGCCAGGTTATAGATTTCATCGGGCTTGACCTCGGCTACCAGGCGTATACTGCCGCTTGCGTCGGTCAGATCATACTCAACCAGATGAAGGTTTGGGTTTGTATGTACACCCAATTCCTCAAGTCTCCAGAAATTCACGGAGCTCGTTCTTCGGTAGGTCCCGTAAACTTCATACCCTTTATTGAGCAACAGTTCCGTAAGATATGCGCCGTCCTGACCGGTGATGCCCGTAACAATTGCTTTTTTCAAAAAAACCTCCTGAAAATATGCGTGGTTGATGCATTTCGATATAACGAGCCAAATTTATTCCGAAGCTAATAAGTTTGTGGATTATACAGGAGTTAGGATGAATTGTAAAGTGGCGTATTTATTCAAAGTATTTCTATCAGGGATCCAAATGAGATAAATTATTTTTCAAAAAACCATGTCTTCCTTACTCCAAAATTCCAGAAAAACACGATACCCGTTGCCATTATTTTTGCTGGCATGGCGGGAAAGGAGAATAGACCGACCAAAAATGACATCAGGAGCAGGTTCATAACCAGGCCGACTGCGCTGACCAGATAGAGCGGCAAGAGCTCCCTATGCGCCGGATGCCTAACGTTGACCGCATTTTTAAGCGGCATTATATTTTTTTACAAATAGACCTGATTTCCAGATTATCGTTTTCTTTCTTATAAGAAAAGAAAACCGTTTTAACGTTTATTACCTCGAAATTGCAAATATCAAGAAGATATTTTAATTGGTAGTCCGGTATCTGATGCCAATGTCCGTGATATGGCGCCGGGGGCTGTGGCGGCGGCGGTAAAATTATAAAGAGTATGCCATTCTGCTTGAGTACTCTGTGAATTTCTGCAAGAACTTGCATCGGGGCGAAACTATGTTCTAGCGTGTGCCTGCACCATACGGCATCAAACGATTCATCTTTAAATTCGAGGGCATGCATGTCCATCTCGAAAACATTGAGATGATTTTCCTCAATAAAAAGCTTGTCCGTCGGATATATGGTGCCATCGACACCCGTTGCTTTTTTGCCATGTCTATTGAAATAGTTTACTATATATCCATCCGAACAGCCGATGTCGAGTATTGTTTCGAAATTGTTAAAACTCGAAGACAGCAGCTCGTTGACATAGCTTTTGGCCATCAGTTGATGTAACTCTGATGACGGCATCCTCATCCTATCATCCGGTAGTTGATATCCCCCCCCTTCTCGCGCAAGCCGTAACTGCTCATCCCAGTATTTAATTGCATCTACATTTGGCTTGAAATAATTTTGAAACCAATCAGGAACAGAGAACCTTTTCCGTCTGGTTATATCATCAGTATAAGCAAAGGAGTTGTATGCGGATCCATCCACAAGGACTTTATGAGTATTCGAACACGTTTGACCAGTTTTACGTGTACCTTTGAATATTGTATTGCAAAGGACGTATAGTTTCTCAAAATGGACGAGTATTGACATTCGATTACCTCGATTTATTTAAAAGCAAACAGCATGATAGTGTTTTTCAGCAGCGGATGATCATCTCCGATTTTATTTATTACCATATTTGCAAACTCGGCGCCTCCGCTTCTCCAATTAGAGTGGCAATTGAATCCGTACATGGTGAGCTTTTTGAACCCCGCTTTCAATACGACTTCATGGACTTCATCTGGTGTATACTCCCGGTTATGCCTGTCGACGCTTCCATAAAACATGTCGCTCGTCCAGAAGACATTTTTGCCATTCATAAGCGCATAAATATTGGAGATGTTGCAAACGTTCGGGGTTGACAACACCAGCAATCCACCTGGTTTCAAAACCCTCCTGAATTCCGTAAGGATATCGACTGGGTTCTTGATGGCGATATGTTCAAGGACCTCGGTGAAATAGAGTGCGTCGTACATATCGTCTTCGTACGGAAGTATGTTTTTTTCAATATCGTTCGAAATGACATTGAATGTTTTCAGCCATTTGGGATCCGGGTATGTCTGCAGCCAGCAGTCGTTGAGATTCAGTCCCTGAATATTCATGCCCAGTAAATGAAGACCAATTCCGACGTGTCCAGGGGCATTGCCTATATCGAGGATCCGTGATCCTGTTTTGAGAAATGACATGGCAACAGCGAAATAGTGGTTATATCGTTCCACGGATGATTCAAAATAACCACCATGGGTTTTGTCGGCTATCATTTGCTTCACGTTATCAGTGATGCGGGCTGCAGATGACAGATTTTTCTCTATCTGAGATGGGTTTTTCGTAGACAGCCTGATGTTGATAGAATGCATCTGCCGTGCAAAAATGTCGCTCAGAGCACTAAAAGACTGGTGCTCCACCGTCTCCCGAGTAAGTGCGCCATTCGTGGTCTTAGAATTATCCTGGTGCATTTCCTGATAATAGTGACCAATCGCATATTGTGAGATATTGACATTATATTTTGCAGCGCCTCTTAAAATATTTTCCCAAAAACCCTTTGTGTTTTTCCAGTGTTGTTCCTTGAGGAACAATTCCAAATACTTTTGGGGATGTTTTTTCAGCAACAGTGCGTCATTTTCGAAAAATTTATTCCTTTCGAGAAGTGACTCCCTTTCTATTTGACGAAGGTGCGGCGGGTGAAAAACAGTAACTGCGTTACTGAAGGGGATATCTCCATATTCCAGTGCCCTCCAGGCAAGATCAGTATCTTCTCTGAAATGTGGGTTGTCAAAACGATCATCGAACCCATTTATCCGGTTGAATATTTCGGTTTTCAGAAATAGATTTGCAGTCATGAAACCGATGCCGGGGAAACCATCGTTGGTCACGGGCCTGTAAGTAGGATCGCTCAGCTTGTCTGACTTAATGAGGCCCTCAATTCCGATAATATTGCCTCCGTGGAACAGCTTTTTCGCATTGGCAAGCCAATCAGGTGCGGGCAAGCAATCGTCATCCGTGAAGGCCAGCACTTCCCCCCGTGCGAAAAATGCGGCAGTGTTTCTTGCCTTTGCTGCACCCTTTACCTCTGTGTGAATATAAAGAATGTCCAATCCAAGGCCAGAAGTCGCCTGATCCCACCGTGCTTTACTCTGATCGACGATAATAACCTCAAAATCGCGACACGACTGTTGAGACAAGGCTTTCATTAACTTATTTAAGTTATCGTGTCTTTCATAGGAAGGGATAATCACGGAATAAAATGGTTGCGCCTTTTGGCGCCTGGAACAATACCTCGAAACGAGTATGCCTAAATTGCAGGATATGTGTTCCCAAGAGTGCTTTTCTTCAGCCAACTGTCGGGCGGCATGCGACATCAGATTCTGCTTTTCCTCATCGTGCAAGATAGACTTAACGGCATCTGGAAACGATTGCGCCTCGCATAATTGGACAGCTGAGAATGTTCCTTCTTCAATCCCTCGGGCGCCGATCTCAGTTGACAGTATCGGTAGACCAGCAGCCATAAAATCGAACATTTTTATATTGGTACCAGAGCCGCTGAACATAGGATTCACGGCAATGTCTGACGCGGTAAGATAGTGTATTTTATCATCATCAGTCAGAACACCGGTAATCACAACATTAGGAAGCTCCTTGATATCATCTTTGTTAATACCGTTCCCTACACCACCTGCAATGACAAATACTACTTCAGGCAACTTCGGTGCTAAATCCTGAATAATGAACTGAGCTGCCTCGATATTTGGCTGATAATTGCTCCCGATGAAAATTGCAACCGTGTTACCGGATATCCCGAGTTTTTTTCTGATGCTTTTTTTCTCTTCTTTCGTTACTGGAGTCATCTTGCTGGTAAAAACTCCATTCGGAACAACCTTTACCTTCTCCAATGGGATACCGTACAGGCTGTTAAAAAGCCTTCTGTCTTCTGCTGAGCATGCCAGGGATAATATCAGCCGCATAGCACAGCTCGAACTCAATCCTTATTACTTCCCGAACTATTTCCCTGCCGGCTGCAGTATCATCAAGCAGGGTATATCGAAGAAAACCCTCGACATTCTGTGAGTCATAAATGAGCAGCGATTCTTTGTTGTTGATATGCTCACGAACTAGAGGGAATACCCAGGGATGCGACACAACCACGACATCTGCCAAGTCTATTTCCTTCTTGGCGCCGGCAATAAAATCAGGCGATAGGTGCGCCAGTAGATGGAATGTCGTATCAATAATCGTCTTGCCATTAACCTGGCCCTGGATAGCGCTAACCGCGTCAAAATGCTCCTTAGATAGCGGTATATTAATCTCCCTCAAAGAGCTGCTGAGTCGATGGTCACGGAACTTTTCCCCGGGCCAGTCGTACGTTCCAACGTATGTTGTTGGATGCCCGAGATCATGATATAAGCCAAGCAGTCGCAGTCTGCCTCCCCCGACAGGCGGATCAATGGGCTGCATATCTAACACGAGGACATTCATGCTCTTGTTGTTGTCATTCATAATCAAGCCTTTAAAGAATCAATAAGTTTACTGGCGATATTATTCCAGGTAATATGGTCAATTGACTGATGGCCATTTACCCCCATTGCGGCTGCTTCATCGCGATGTGAGAACAAATGATCAATTTTATCTGCCAGCACTTCAGGCACAGGTTCGCACACGTAGCCATTAACCGCATTTTTCACGAAATGTGTGGGTTCGCCCGAATCAATGCAGGTAAATATTACGGGTTTTCTGCTCTTGAAAGCTTCGAGTGTTACATAGCCATAATCTTCTCTTTGAGGTACGAATGCCACAGCCAGAGAGTTTGCGTATAATTCTATTAATTTGGCATCATCCACACGCCCCAGGAATTCAATGCGACTGTCATGCTTAGACATCTTTCGGAGATCTTTTTCATCCTCACCGATGCCAGCGATTTTAAGTTTCAACGGACTTTTTACATAACGCATTGCCCGGATGATCAAATCCACCCTTTTCCATCGATGAAGTCTCCCCGGCATAATCAGATAATCATCAAATCTACCGGACTTAAAATTATCGAATAAAAGCGCCGGATGCAAAACTTCGCTTTCAAGCGCATTGAATTTGCGCAGGCGAGCCGTTACTTCATGACCGATGGTATATATTTTTTTTACCCTTCTTGAGTGAAGCGCTGCACTATCGAGTTTATGTATGAATTCCCGCTGGCCAAGCAGGTCCCTTGAGGGATTTGAAATTCACGCTCGAACATATCATAGAACACCCGCATCGTATGCACTAAATAACACACATGATTGTCATGTCTGATTAAATATGAGGGCGCCTTTGTTGATATCACCCCATCATATTTGGATACGTCGAGATCATAAAACCGCAAGTATGTTTCTTTGATTGCCCCGAAGCTTGATTCATCACTCGCAATATTGAATAAATCGGTTTCTGCCCCTGTGGCGCTAAGCGCTTTCGTAAGTCCACTATAAAACCGTTCGGCTCCCCCGGATTCGCCGCTTGGCGAGACAACCGCGACAACAGCGATTTTCATGCCTTGTATCCTATAACGGTGTAATCTTGTTCCATATTGTATCGCCGAATGATCTCGTCCATACTATCCTGTCCCGTAGGCTCGACATTCTTCACTACGTGCATTCTAAGCACCTCAATCCTGGAGAAACCTCTCTGTTCCATTATGAATGTCATCGATTCTGGCGGATAAGGATTTTTATGAGTTGGATCTGTATAGAAATTACAAGTCCCGACAAGAAGATTTTCGGGATTGGGTGTTTCCAATATTACGACGCCTCCTGTTTTCAATGCTCGAAATGATTCATCGAGAAGAGATATCACTATTCGAAAAGGGAGATGTTCAATAATATGGAAACCCGTCACGGCGCTCAGGCTGTCTGATGGTTGCATCCTCAGATATTCAACTGCGTCTGCTTCCGTGACATCAAAACTGCGCTCTCTGCACTCTTGCACCATCATTCTGTTCAAATCCACGCCTTTAACAACAAAACTTCTTTCTGCCAACAACTCAAGCCATTCTCCTCTCCACATCCGATGTCCAAAACTGTGCCATTGCCGATAGTACTCAGGACCTTTTCAATATAGGGAAGATACACTTTCAATCTATTTTTTATATCATCTCTCGTCCCTCTAAATCGGTTCTCGAATGCAACGTACAATGCGTCGAAGATATGCTCTTTTTCCTTGAGCATGATTTCTGCCTGATTGCCGGATGCGGATATTGCCTCTAGCGGCCGCTTCTGTGCTTCTTCGAGCAGCATCGAAAGTCTTCTCTGTTGATCAAGAATGTTCAATTTATGATCTCTAATCTGGCTAAGAATGGTGATAAGTTCTTCATTTAAAGATTGAATTTGTTTTTTTACGTTTTGTGCATCCGCCTTTGTCGATAACTGACCTCTCAGCTCTTCCACAATCTGCGTTTCGGCTTTGGTCGACAACAAACTTATCACTTCATGTGCATCAGCCTTCGTCGATAACTGACCTCTCAGCTCTTCCACAATCTGTGTTTCGGCTTTGGTCGATAACAAACTTATCACTTCATTTGCGTCGGCCTTGGTCGATAACAAGCTTGTCACTTCATGTGCATCCGCTTTGGTTGATAAAGTATTCAGCAGCTGCGATGTATGGGCTTCAAAATTAAAAGATAACTTATTAACAGCGTTTGTCTGCTCAGTAAAGCATAGATTCGTAAATGCTTCTTGTTTGCGAATGCCTTTTAATATCTTAGGCAACCTCACGACTGATATCATCAGATTGATAAAATAACCGATAACAGGGACACGGGATATTGAAATGACTGAAAAATGCAGTAAAAGCCCTCGAATTTTTACTCGTTTTAGTCTCCCCTCCCTGGTGTACCGTAATCTTCCAAGGATCTCTGTTTTACTCAGTTCCCCATTTCTAAGATTCGACAGAAAGTAAAGTAGCCTTGAGAATCGGGTTCCCTCTTCAATATCCCGATATAGGCATTCCTAACAAAGGACTCATCGTGATACTTTGAGAAATCACCCAGGACGAATCCTGTTTTTTCTTTAGGAATGTATTTTTTTATTTTGAGTGCGATGCGATGCACTAAGCCATAGAAAGCATACGAGCTAAGTTTATTCTGGATTTTTTTAAGGATTCGCCAGAGCTTAGTTTCTCGAGAATTAGGAATGGGTATTACCCTTGGAGCCTCAAAGATGTACCTGTTCGCCGGAGCGCACTGCACCGGAAGCCGCAGCTTTTCTATGAGCGACTTCTTCTCTGATTTTCTTCATGATGTCATCGACATTGATGTCAGGTATATTATTTTTTGTCATTAATCCCTATCCTTGAGGTATTACACGGATTTCCGGGTAGAGTTTGCATAGGCCGATATAAACGTTGTCTTAAATACCGGCTATTTCAAAAGTCGCAATATTGTCCGCCCAATGGAAACAATCCTCCAGATGCGTATCATGGGAATGCAGAGCCGCAGTCACCGTATATTTACCAGGTCCGATATCCATTCGCATTTTAAAAGCACACTTCATCATCCTCTTTCGTTTAGATTAACCGCAAGGCATGATGATAGGTATTCGTTCCAAAAATATCCTGACCGTACTTATCACGTATGAGTATGCCGACGGTCAGATCATCGATATCTCGCGATGGCTCTATATCAACAGTGATTACTGCATTTTCGCCTGAGCTTATAACGTTCGATCTTGACTTCTCACCACAAATTTCGACCTTCTTGATTCTAGCTTCAAACGTACCATACGACTTCACTTTTCCTTTGTGGAAACAGTCATCTTATTTTCTCTATCATTCAATTTCGAAATCATAAAATTGTAACTGTTCACGACGGTCTCCGGACTTCCCTCCTCCACTATGGCGCCATGATTCAAGAGTATCGCTTTGTCGCAAAGCATTTTAACGGCATTCATATCATGGGAAACGAAGATGATCGATCCCCCGCTCTTCCTGAATTCCTTGATCCTCTTCATGCACTTCTGCTGAAAATGGGCATCGCCAACGGACAGCGCCTCATCGACGACGAAACATCGCGGATCAGCATGGATCGCGATGGCAAAGGCCAGCCGCATGACCATCCCGGATGAGTAGGTTTTAAGCTGCTCATAAATAAAGTCGCCAAGTTCCGTGAATGCGATTACCGTGTCTTTTTTCCGGTCGATTTCCTCCCTGCTCATGCCGAGCAGCGTGCCGTTCATGTAGATGTTCTCGATCCCCGTCATCTCCGCATTAAATCCCGTTCCGAGTTCCAGGAGGCCCGTGATCTTGCCGTCGATAGAGATGGTACCGCTGTCAGGCAGCAGGATGCCGGTCAATATCTTCAAAAGTGTCGATTTCCCCGCCCCGTTCTGGCCCACGATGCCGAGGGTCTCGCCGTCGGCGACAGCAAAGGAAACGTCGTTCAACGCCTGAAAGTCGGTATGATACTTTTTCCTGGTAACGATTTCCTTCAAGCCGGTCGGCAGGCGAACGGTAGAGCTTGAACCGCTTGGATATGGAATCTACCTTTATCATTTAAAACTCTCTCGCAATACATGTGCAATATAAAAGAAAAGCGTAAAATACACGCCACTCAAGGTAATCATAATCCCGCCCCGGTAATTCGTGACAATCTTTTTCACGAGAGTAATAAAGAGCGGCAAAGAGCATCGTCAGGCCTACTATCGTTACCAGAAAGATGATCATAGAAAATCCCTGATGTCCTTTTCAAGTTTCTTGAAAATAACATATCCGATCAATAGTAGCACGTGAGAAAAAATCGTCAAGCTGCAAGAAGTGGATGAAATCCGGGACCTGATTGAGCACAAAGATATTCTGATAGCCCTTGATAAAGAGAAAAGCCGGATTGAAGACAACAAGTTGTTTCGCGAATGCGGGCAAAATATCGTACACATAGACAATCGGCGTGAACCAGAACCATATCTGCAGAACAATCCCGGTGATCTCCTTAAGGTCCCTGATGAACACATGGAAAATCGATATCAGAAACCCCAGTGAAAATGCGAAGATCTGCTGTACCAGATAAATGACCGGCAGAAAGATGATAGTTTTCCTTATCGGCGTGCCGGTCATTATTAGAAAGACCATATAGATGAACAGGGTGATCAGAAAGGTAATGCTCTCGGACATCACAATATAGAGCGGCAACGATGGCAGCGATACCTTGATCTTCGAGATGATAGTTTTTTTGTCGACAAAGATCGTGGCAGACCTCGAAACGGTATTCGCAAACGCCGTCCAGGGCAAAATGCCGGCGATGAGATAGATGCCATAGCTGTAAGTTGTGGAAGATGACCCCTGCAGTCGCGCACCCATGACCTGGGAAAATATCACGGTGTACACGAAGATATTCACCAGGGGCCAGATAAAGGTCCAGAAGACGCCGAGGACGGAGCCTGAATACGTTCCGTGAATCTCGTTTTGTCAGTTCTATGAGCAAACCTAAATTCACATTCCCTCGCCTATGGATAATGTATCGCTAAAAGTTTAAAGGGGATGACCCCTTTTCCCTGTCATAATATTCATCGTTGACCACATCAACGGCTATTGAGCCTCTCATAGGCCCTTATATGATCAGAGGCGATCTGTTCCCAGGAAAAGCTGCTGCTTAGTTTTTTTGAATTCTCGGCTATTGTATTGGCAAGAGGCGTGTCCGTCAAGAGCAGGTCTATCCTGTTCGCAATAGCGGTCGGGTTATCCGCAAAGAGTACGTTCACTCCGTCAACAAGTTGGTTCGGGGTGCTTTTCCCCCGTGTCGTGATGATCGGGATGCCCAGGGAAAGTGCTGCAATAAACGTTGTTCTCCTGAAGCTTGCTCCATCGGGAAAAGGGAGAACACAGGCGACAGACTGCCTGAGGGCAAGCGCAATCTCTTCAGGGGTCCTTCCGAGTATCCATTCAAGAGAGTCATTAGGGAGCACCTCTTCAGCAAGTTCCTTGATCTTTAAGAAATATCCACTGTAACGCGGGTGCACATCGCCGATGAAACAGAACTTTAAGCCCGGGTGATTCTTTCGAGCCTCATCGAACGCATGGACAACTAACTCGATTTTCCTCCCCGGATAGAAGAGACCGAAAAACGAAACGATGGGGCCTCCTTCGCGGGAAACCTTCATATTACTCAAGAGGGGGATATTGCTTCCCACGGGAATAACGTACGATGTATTCAGAATCTTGTTTCGTAACCAGGTAAACGATTGAGTGACAGCCGTCCTCTCCTCCTCTGAGGTAAAGATCAGTAAATTTGACCAGAACAGGAACGGCAGCAGGCTGAGCCTTCTTGGGATCCGCGCCAGTTGGAACTCATGGAGCGTGGTTACGACTTTTTGCCCCAACAGCTTCAGCAGGATTAACAGCGCCTGAGGGCCGAGATGATAACCGTAATCGATCGTTGGATACTGAATATGAACGATGCATGGCGATGACCGCCTGATCTTATTGAGAAGAAAAAACATTCTGACAATAGACCATTTTTTTACATTAGCATGTAAAAAATCGTACCGGTTATGCAGCCTGGCTTTTCTCGAGGTAAAAACATTGACGTTAACCCCCTGTTTTCGAATGGCCCTCGATAATTTATACGCATAGTCGCCCACGCCGCATCGCATGGGCGGATATGATCCGGTAATCATGTCAATTGATAATTCCCTGCTCATCTGTCTGTTTGACCGCCTTTTACCGAAATGATTGTCCAAAAATAATCCATTGGTTCCTATACCCGGCGTCGTCACAGGACCATAATTTATATCATATAGTCCATTGAAAAGATACTATATATTAACTTCCTCATTTGTTTTTGTATGTACCCAACTTTTATTCTGTACTCCAACCAAAACCATCGTCGTCCCTTTCCCACCCTACAGAAAAGCATTGCATACTATCCAATGACGTTCTGCAAGAATACTGTGCTTACATCCTTGCCGCGTCGCGTAAACATGCCAATCCAAACTTTATCGTTCATCACCAGCGTGGCCAATTTTCAGGTCATATTGCACAAGAGCGCTGTCCTGATCTTTCAATAAACCGGAATTTCTCCATTCCTAGAAGGTAAAGTCTCCCACAACACATGTCATTGGCGGTAAGCCCCGGTGATCTTGACTATTTTAAAAATCCTTCATCATTGTACTTTGTTCTTTATGCAATATCTGGAATTGACGATTTTGATTTTTCGATTTTGGCGAGGATATATTGTTGTACTCCCTTTGAACCTGTCAGCAGCGGGAAAACAGCAAGCGGATAAAACAGCAAACTCAGTAATTTTATTTCCCATTGTCTCAGTTTGTATACAAGGGGGACCGCTTCAATATCTCCACGCTGCCATTTAATCTCCAACGCGTTGCCAGCTGCTTTTTTTAGCCTTTTTCTGATCCGATGATCGATCTTTTTTATAACATGGTAATCAAACCATCCCGCAAAATCCTCTGGTCGCACCTTTTTTGCCCTATATGAAACCACAGTAAAGCCGTGCGCGTTCAAAATATTATTGAGCAACTTTTTCGACCATCTTGTCAGATGATGAGGCGGATAATCTTCATCTCCCAGAGGATTGATCGTCATGTCCCTGTTGGGAACGCTCAGGGCGATGTGTCCCAAAGGTTTTAAAACGGACTTGATTTTCTCAATAAACTCATTCGGATTATCCAAGTGCTCCAATACTTCAAAAAAAGTGACGATATCAAATTTTTCATCCGGGTATTTATTTGTGAAATCGTCGAGTGTGGAGCAATAAAGTTTTTTTAATCCGAAGGCCTTTCTTCCCGCCTCCAGTGAGTTATTATTGAAATCCAAACCGGTAACTTCAAGGCCTGATTTTTCCGCATAATGCAAAAAAACTCCGTTATTGCAACCGATATCTAGAAGTTTTTTGCCCTTCGGCGGCTGTGATAGAAACTGTTCATGCTGCCAATCAAGCTTTTTATTGAATCTTACGAGTTCGTAATTTCCTGAATCAACATACCATGCAGCATCTCCGGCGACAAATGGATGAGAAAAAACGACATCGCACTGCTCACACCTGAAAAGAATGTACTCTTGCCATTCTTCTACTTTGATCTTCTCGGTTGTTTTTAAGCAGATGGGGCAAACCATTGTATCGCGATCAATCGTCATACTTGCTTAGCCTCTCCATCCAGAGTTGTCAATTGTGATTGCAGCATCATTAAAATTAACGGCAGATCAATTTGAATCACGTCATTACGTCAAAAGTACCTTCATGAAGGCAATAAAATTCTTCCGGTAACTGGGATCCGTAACTGCCCGTGCCGCATAGACAATGAGACGGCTGGTGAATAAAACGGTCCTTTTCCAGAATGGAAACTTTAAATAACACGTGATAAAATACCGTTCGCTCCTGACTTTTTCAACAAATTTCCTGGCCCCGATCTTTGCTATACTTGCGTTCAGCTTGTGCCAAAGAACAGCGTGAGGTATGAGGTACGTCAGGAGGCCGCGTTGCCGCAGCTTTTCTGCAATGATGAATTCTTCCCAATAAAGAAACGTCGCTTCGTCAAAAAGACCTATTTCCCGCAATGCCCCGGCCTTGAACATCATGGCGCTGCCGGGAATAACATAGACGGGCGCTGGAGCATCGTCGGAACAAGAATATCCCGCAGACAAACGTGTCCCTGTGACAAGGCGCCTTATAGCGCTTAACCCGAGTATAATGGCCGGGAAACTCAGTTGATGAGAAAGTGGTCGCTGCGTGTAGTTCATCGTACCCTCATCTAATACCTTCGGCCCCATAAGTGCGGCCTGCGTTGTCTTCTCGCCAAACTCGACCAAGCTTTTTATGCAGTCCCGTGAAACGATTGTATCATTGTTCAGGACAAAGACGTAGTCGCAGCCGGTGGACAATGCATGCCGAATGCCGACGTTATTCCCCATCGCAAAACCCAGGTTCCGGCCTGTTTCTATGAGTGTAACCATGACATCTGATAATACCCCAGCTCGATGACTGCTCTGGTCGGCAAGAGCAATATCACGTGATGCGCACCATGCCCGGATCTGTTTGACGGAATCATCGTCCGACCCATTGTCACATATGATAATGTGTATCCGAGGATGACTTGAGTTCAGGAGGGTCTCAACACATTTGATCGTGTCCTGCCACCCGTTCCAATTCAGGACGACGACGGAGACGTTCGCCGATTTGCTAGACACGCTCTCCTTCTCCTTTTCAATGACAGACCACCAGATATTGAGGAGTTGCAAACTCGCTCAAAAAACCGAGTGGGAGACGTGAAAAGATCCTGCTCTTTCTGCCTATCGGAATGATTTTCCTGACCGTAAGGCCATTTTCTTCGAACAAGGTTGTGATCCCCTTTCGGGTAAAGAACCGCAGATGGGTCTTGTCCATGATGCCAAAATCCTCGTACTCCCATTTCCCCAGCAAAAGGAGTGGAAGAACCACTCGCCAGTTCCGCACATTGGGGAGACTGGCAACGAAAACGCCATTCCGTGACAGATAGCTTGTTAAACGTCTAACCTGATACCAAGGGTCAATCAGATGTTCCAAAACATCGCCAAGAAGAATTGCGTCAAATTGTTCGTGCTTGAATGGCAGGTCAATCTGCTCAATGTTGCCGATGATAACTTTATCAAGAATCACTGCAGCTTTCCGGGCTGCGTCATCAACAAGTTCAACGCCGGCAACCCACGTTGCGCGACCTTCATTTTTTAGCACGGCCCCTGTGACACCTTCGCCGCATCCTATCTCCAGTACTGCTTGAGAACCGACAGGTATTTCTTCAACCAGTTCACGGCGGACGTTCCTGAAATATCCCGCAGGTTTGATTGCCGAGGTATTGCGGTTCATTCAAGCTCCTTCAATTTGACAGCTATCAACGATAACGATCTGAAATCCCTTGAGCGTCATGCTAGAATGCAATCTGCTTCGTAATCTAATCCACAGCGCTGAACAGCCTCCGGGGGTTTCGTAAGAGCATTCGCTCATCCGGATCAAGAATACGAAGCCATGTTATGAGAACGAACAGGGACATCATGACGCAGAATAAAATTGCCTTCCAGAGAAGACTGGTCAGAAATCCAGCAGCACTAAACGTCAGAATGGATAACATAAATAACGCGACTGCCGAGCCGCGGGATGAAAAAGGGACATCCGACATACGGTCGGCCAAAACAAAAAGCACAGCAGCATCAACAGCTACCCTCCCTACCCATGCAATGGCAACCCCTGTGATGCCAAACCGCAGAGTGAGCCACCATACGGCGGCCAGGTACAGCGGCAGTTCGAAGAGGTGCAGTTTGGCGGTAACGTCGGCCCTTCCCGCGGCCTGGACCAGGGTATAGGGCACATGCCCCAATCCATTGATGAACACGCCGATTGCCAGGAATTGCACCGCTACGACGCTCTGCCTCATAAACTCGGCGCCGAGCCAAAGGTTAAGCCCTTCGCGGGCGAAGGTGACGAGTACAGAGTACGAATGGAAATAAAATAAGAAAAACATATTTAACCCCCCTGGTGAAGAGGCGGGCAGCACGGTTTCTATCGATGGTGAGTGTCGCAGAAAAAGTCGGGAATAATACGCCGACGAATGCCGTAGGAATGAGGAGCAATCTGGTAAGGACGTCATAGGGTGTTGTATAATATGCAACAGCCGTAATGGAGAGCAGCGCACCAATAATGAATCTGTCAAGGTATACCATGAGTGGTCCAACGATGCTCGATATGGTGAGCCATCCACCGAAACTGAACAAGCGGAGCGCAGCCGCACGGTCGAACCTAATAGTGCGTCTCAGGGCAGGCGCTATTTTGAGGCACAGCTGGAAATAGGCAACCCCGGCAAGGAACCGGCACAGCAAGAGTACGGCTATCATATTAAAAAGGTCGTTGGAATAGATCAAGGCAAGGAGAGGTCCCACAAAAGTAAAGACCCCGAGGGGCACGGAGACTGTTGTGATAATACCGAACCGCTGGTGTGCCTCCAGAAAACCGCGAAGCCCTGTAGTGCTTATGACAAGAGGGATAGAAAATGATATCAGATAAAAGGAGCGCAGAGTCTCGTGCTGTAGTGATACAGGTATTTTAAGCACCTTGAGAACCAGCCATGGCGATAGTCTGGCCGCGACGACAGCGCCGGCAATCCCAAGAAGCAACATGAAGAAAAGTCCTGTCCATACGATTGTGGGAACTTCATCATCCCTGCCTGTCCCGATCTTTTCTGCGACCAGCTTGGTCATCGCCCGCCCGAGTCCGAAGTCAAAGAGGCTGAAGTAACCGATAACAGACCAGGAGAGCGTCAGGACTCCAAATCGATCGATGCCCATACCTTTTATCAGGACAGGAATCGTAAAGACAGCCGCAATCAGAGGCACACCGTAGCTTATGAGATTCCAGATCGTGTTTCGGGCAAGCGAGTGACCACCCATTGATTGGATGGTGGCCGGTTTTGAGTTGTCAGTCATATCTTCGAAAAGCAACGATCTCTAATTAGGAAACAGAAAACAATCAGACAAATTTCTCCGATGTTAGCAATTACAAATGGCGAAGAATCGCAACGTAGTGATGATAATTATAAAATTGAATGATGATACGGTATTTTCATTAACAAGTAAAGTCAATATTTATAACCGGACATTTCAGCTTGGGGTTGACAAGGGCACATTTAAGCCTTGCATTTTGCCATGAATTATAATATCTTTTATCGGCAATTGCACTCGCTCATTGGCCCGCTATCGGCATCGTTCACATTAATTGCCATTCCCGGTGAGTGTTCCGACACTCTGCAAAATTAATTTTATTTATACAAGGGAGTCCCCTTCTTGGTCAGGATTTTAAGAAATAGTTTTAAGATCATTGCTCTTTTTTTGTTGGATATCTCAGCTTTTTACTCTTCCTTTCTCCTCGCATTTTATACAAGAAAGGCATTAAACCTTTTATTCCCGTATCTCCCGCCGCAACTGTCTCTTTCATATTTTCTGCACATCTGGTGGCTGCCGGTCATATTCATTTCATTTATCGTCTATGAGCGCCTCTATATCAAGAAGCTCCCCTTCTGGGATGAAACCAAGGAACTGCTCAAGGCGATCTCGGCTTCAACGATTGCGATTCTTGCCATTATAACACTCGGGAATATGGCGGGCAAAATATCCCGTTTGACCATCCTTTTTCTTTGGATCTCCGGCTTGTTTATCTTTCCTCTTTTTCGTCTCTTCGGTAAGAAGACCCTTCATGCCCTGGGACTCTGGAGGGAAAATGTGATCATTATCGGCGCGGGTTCGGCCGGCATTGAAACCGCAAAAGGCATCAACGCAGACATCCATTTGGGCTATCACGTGATCGGGTTTCTGGATGATGACGCTACGATAGGCAAAGAAGTAAGTGTTGATGGCATCCCCTATAAGGTTTTCGGCAAAATACGGCACTTCAGAAAATTCGTAAAGCACCTCAATATCAGCACTGTTATCATTGCGATTCCCTCTCTATCCGTAGAGAAGCTGTCGGAGTTGACCAATGATATTCAAAAATACACGAAATCCGTTCTCCTTGTCCCTGATGTCAAAGGAATTGCGCTCACCAACACCGAACTCTATCACCTCTTCATGGAGCAGCTCTTTTTGCTCAAGATCAACAATAACCTGAAATCTCCCTTGAACCGGTTCGTAAAAAGGACGTTTGACCTGTGCCTCTCGCTCGTCCTGCTGCCCTTTGTCCTGCCTGTCATTGCCCTTATCAGCGTTCTTATCAAACTGGACTCTCGCGGACCGGTCTTTCATATCGAGGACCGGTTTGGGAAAAACAAATCGATCTTCAAATGCATTAAATTCAGGACCATGTTTCTGCACAACGATAAGCTGTTGAAAGAATATCTCAGAGCTCATCCTGATCTTGATGCTGAGTGGCAGAAATATAAAAAACTTAAAGGATACGATCCCCGGGTAACAAGGATTGGGATTGTTCCTGAGAAAGACATCACTTGACGAACTGCCGCAGATATTCAATGTCCTGACCAATGAGATGAGCCTCGTCGGCTCACGACCTTATCTGCCGCGTGAGGAAAACGATATGAAGTACCATATAGACACGATCCTGCTCACCCCTCCCGGCATCACCGGACTCTGGCAGGTATCGGGCAGGAACAAGCTCACGTTCGACGCAAGGCTGCGGCTTGATGCGTGGTATGTGCTCAACTGGTCCCTCTGGCTCGACATCGTTGTTCTGCTCAGAACCTTCAGGGTTGTACTGAAAAAAGAGGGGGCGTTCTAAAGGAGAGTTAGTTCGCAGTGCAGGTTTGGAGTTTAGCGTTTAAAATAACAGCCTTGGACCCGGAGTTGAAACCTACGAGCTATGAGCTGCTGATTCTGTCAACCGATATCCTTCCAACACACCCATCAAAAAGTTGATATTGAGCGCAACGATCGCCGCGCCGAAGTTATACTCGAAAATACCTGCCACCAGAATATTCAATAATGACAATGCTACACCAAGGCTGATCGCCTTAAGCAGCGGTTCTGAAGCACTGTTGTGGACCCTGAAATACTTTATGCAAAAATAGATTTGTGTGCCGATCACAAGAATGAAACCAGGCACCCCATCCTCAGCAAGTTCATGGATATACATATTATGCGCATGAGAGGTGAAGTCAATCAGCCCTTTTTCTTTGTAGGGTTCCAGATAGGACGGCAGCATACCACTCCCCACCCCTACGAGGGGATGCTGGAGAAATATATTCCATGAGATTTTCCAGTTGTTCAAACGGTAAGAATTCTTTTCCAGGGAAAAACTGTCCGATATTCGCTGAGAAAACCAGGGAACCGTGATCATGATAACGACAATGACCAGCGCAGCGATGAGCGAGGATTTCAGGATCGTCTTAAATGATCGTGAAAGCGCCAGCAGGACAAGGAAACAGACAAAGACACCGAGAAAATAGCTCCGTGATCCGGAAAATACGAGCCCGGTGATTATAAACGGTGAGTAATAAAAGAATCGCTTATTCTGATAAAGAGCAAGACAAACATTGATGATAAAAATGATCGAGATACAGCCGCCATACTGGTTGGGGTGTCCGAAATACCCGCTCATGCGACCGCTGTCTAAATAAAAAAGCGGTTTATAGATCGCGGGGATGCCGAGGAAGTGCTGGCCAATGGCGTAGAGAATGATCAGGGTGTTCGCAATGAACAGGATATGGCATATTGTGATGACGGCTTCGCGATGTATTTTGTAAAATCCGATGACGATATACGGAACCCGGTCCCATACGCCCTTGATCTTGGGAATGTCCCTGACGGATGTTGCAAGTGCCCGGGTAAAGGCCTTCCAGGAGAAAAGAGCTGCATAGAGCAATGAATCTTTTTTGAAATCTTCCCCGCGGATCGTTCTCTGGTAAAAATCCTTAATGAATAAAATTAACAGGAGGGCAAGCACGATCGTTGTTGCGGACATCGCGAGCACCGTGGCAGCTGCAAATGCGTAGAGGAGATAGAGCACTGGCTTATTCATGACATGATCCTAACCCGGACAAGCCGGAAATAAATTTAGCCGCATAATTCACATAAAGCACAGAGAAAAGCCGATTCGCCGGTATAAAAAATCTATTTATTATTTATTTGTGTCCTTGATGCTTTCTGCGGAAATATATTATATCCATTCTGAGAAGAATTTGATCCCTTTGTTACAGCTGCTTCCCTTTTCTTTTTTCCGAGTTTGTGTGGACCTTATAGAGAAATGAGAACGGATCGGCTATAAGCTTGATCGGGATCCTGCGCAAGGCAAGGGGATCGTTTCCCTTTTCCACATGTCCGCGCTGCGTGGTGACGGCACAGCAATAACCTGCCTTTTTCACCGCCTCTTTCACTTCATTATTGTGATCGCCACCCGGATAACAGAATGTTTCAATCGGATGATTCAAGCGTTCTTCCAGGTCTTTTTTTGATCCCGCGATTTCCATGACCTGCTGATCCGATGATATTCGAGTCAGTTCCGGATGCGTCTTCGTATGTGATCCTATCTCGACTCCGTTCTGATTTATCTCACGAAGCTGTTCCCAGTTCATTAGTGGTTTTATTATGCTTTCATTAGCATGATCCCATGCGTTCACTTTTCCTGCGAGTCCCGAAACAACGAATACCGTCGAAGGATAACCATGCCGTTGTAGAATCGGATATGCGTTTTTGTAGAAGTCCACAAATCCATCATCAAAAGTAATTGCCGCCATGTTCTGTTGGGTCTCCCCTGCCCCGACAACGGCAACTAGGTCCTGGATCGATAATACTCTAAATCCGGCTTTTTTGAGGTACCACATCTGGAACCTGAACATCCTTGGTGTAACGTACAAATTGGGAATGCGTGCGTTTTTTGGAGGATTGTCGATATTGTGATACATGAGTATGATAGCTTTTGGCATTTACTACACCTGATCAAGAAAGTTTATGGCGACGATGCCCGTTTCATCTGACGGCTACATCGTTCGGGTTAATAAGCCTGACGCTATTGTTGCAGAATTACTATACAGGCTTCTTTATTGCTTCATTTCAGACGCTATATTAGGTAACGCTTTAAAAAACCTGTAATACTCATCCACCATGCGCTCACGGCTGAACCGTTCAGCTACCCACAGGGGACCGGCTTCAGACATGCGCGTTCTGAGTTCCCTGTTTTTCAATATTCGAACGACCTCGGCAGCCATTTCCCGCGCGCCATGCTTTATCAGGACGCCCGCAGGACACCCTTCAAGAGAGTCACGAACTCCTCCTCCGTCAAAGGCAACGACCGGCGTCCCCATTGCCAGGGCTTCCACAACCCAGAGGCCAAAGCCTTCGTTTCTGAAGGTGCTGATTGCGATGTCAATATCTGCATAATAGGAGGGCATATCCTCTTTTCGCAGTGTATCCAGCCAGAGGATGTTATCCGTCAATCCCAGCCCGGCCGCCCGGTCTTTAAACGCCTGAAGCTGAGGCATGGGTGCCATGGGTGTAAGCAACAGGTATCGTACCCTGGATATTTCCTTTTTGATCTCAACGAGCGCGTCCAGAAACTCTATCTGGTTCTTCCACATACTTCCTGAAGAGCTGACAAGCGGAGTATCAGCCGGGAGGCCGAATCGATTCCGGATGAATCCAGGTACACTCCTTGTAGCATTGAATGTAGCGAGGTCAATACCGTGGTGAATGATCGATACCCTGTCGGCCAGTTTGGCAGCAAAGGACAGGACCTTCTGCTTAATATGCCGGGATATTGTCACGATTTTATTCATGCGGCCAAGAAGAAAATGAGAATCGATGAAATCCGCCACATGAACGATATACACGAGGTTCGGACGCCGATTGGAAAGGAGCAGATGCAAGCCAGGACTGCACGATATCATGGCCCCGCTGAATGCAAAGAATATCGTATCCTTTGATCCTGATGATCCTCGCAATCTTAAAAAAAGAGCTGATCCCGCTCAGTCCCGACTTCTCGATCGGGTAGACTTCGATCGGCATGTCCTTGAACATCGTCGCGAGCGGCGTGTTGGGACGACAAACAATACCGATGACAACACCCTTCCTGATCAGGCCGGGCAGAAGCTCCATCAGGAACTCCTCTCCCCCGCCCCGGTACCTGAAGTTGTTCACAAAAAGTACTTTCATTTTGTTCCCGTGCCATCACGGTCCGATCCCACGGCATCACTGCGATATACATCGTCCCAGTTCTCCCGCTTTTGTTTATCATACAACCGTTCATATAATTTCAACTCTGCCAGAAAATAGTTAAAGGCGATCACTGCGGCCATATAGAATCCATGCATGCCGTCCTTGTAGCCCCGGTGCCTGATGAACCTTCCGTAAAAACGTTCAAGCGGTTTGAACACGGCCTTAAATAAGCTGAACTTTGTGCGGCGGCCTTCACGAAAGGTCCTCTCAGCCTCCAGCGAGCTGTAGACATTGAACTTTTCCATGAAGGTCTTGAAATTTCCATAGCCGTCGTGCAGGATCGGATTCACGAGATACTCAATTGTTCCCCGCGTTATAAATTTTTCGTGGATCGGGTTTACCCATTCCCCCTGGGATTTGCGGTACAGGATGGTCTTGTGCTGCGGATACCAGCCGCCTGCCTTGATCCATTTGCCGCCAAAATACTCTCTGCGCGGGATGGCGAAGGCCTGGGCAACAGGACCAGCCTTGAACAAAGCGATGATCTCGTCCCGCAGCGCCCTGGTCACGACCTCGTCAGCATCGAGGAACAATATCCAGTCATGAGATGCATGCTCATGCGCCCTTGTTTTCTGCTCGGCGTAATTATTCGGCCAGACATGCTGAACAACCTTCTGCGTATAGCGCTTGCAGATATCGACGGTGCGGTCGGTGCTGAACGAGTCGATGATGACGATCTCGTCCACCCAATCAAGGCTTTTCAGGCAGCGCTCGATCCTTTTCTCTTCATTAAACGTTATGATGGCGGCCGTAATTTTATTCATACTGGATATGGCTCTCTACTTCTTGAGCTGGTCCCTGAAGATCGTTTCCAACTGCGAGGCGACTGCATCCCAGGAATATTTTTTCTCGACCACCGCGCGCCCCGCTGCTCCCATCAGCGATCTTCGTTCGCGGTCCTGCAGAAGTGCATGAATGGTCGTGGCAATGTCCGACGGAGCGTCCGGATCCACCATGACACCACCGCCTTCAGAGAGGATCTCCGGGAAGGCGCTGCCCTGCGATACGACGAGAGGAAGACCGCTTGCCATGGCTTCCAGCGCAACGATGCCGAACCCTTCGAACTCAGGCAGAAAAACGAAAAGGTCCGCTGCATTGTAGAATCCTGAAACGTCCTTCTGGTTGCCCATAAAATGCACGTTCGGTACGATCCCGAGGGCGGCTACCTTTGCATGGAAGGCCTGTCGGTCCTTGTCGTTCCCGTCGCCGCACAGGATATATCGGATATCAGGCATTGACTGTTTCAGGTGCCCGACCACGTCCAGTACCTTTTCAATGCCCTTTCGTCCTTGCAGTGCTGAAACCGTGATCAGGACCGGCGCATCTTCCGGTATGCCGAGTTTCTTCCGGGTATCGGTGCGGCGCACGCGGTCGCTCTTGAACAGGGACGGATCCACGCCATTGGGGACCATCTTTGACGATCTGCCGAAGCAGGACTCTACCCCGTGGGCAATATAGGTACTTGCAGAAATAAGCTCATCGGCATGCTTCGCCGTGCCAAATCGTTTGAAGGCAATAAAGTGCTTTTCATGATTTTCAAGGGGGTACTGGAACACAATATTGAACCGGAACTTCTTCAGTTTATATGACAGTCCTGCAGCATATCCTTCCGCCCGCGCGATGGCGAGGTTCACGATATCGTATTCATGGGTCAGGAAATCATGCATGAAACCTGGAATAAAAGAGGCCTTGTGCCAGTTATGATGCCTGATCTCGTGGATCCGGACCCGCTTATCGATCCAGCCGCGCGTGGGAGAATCCGGACAGCGGCCTGTGATGATCGTAATCTCGTGCCCCTTCCGTGCAAGGGAATTCGAAACATTGATAATAAAACGTTCGATCCCCCGGGGCGTGCGCAGGGTGAACATGTGAGCGAATGCTATTTTCATCACGGCTCTCGTTCTTCTCCCGGGAACCGCCGGAGTTTGTTCTGGATTTCATATAATTTTATATACTTCATAAACACCGCATGGGCCTCCATGACCGAGATCGTAAATCCCGCAATGCCGTCAAGGATGCCCAATCGAATGAAATACCGGTACAAAAATGCATAGAGCGGCCTCAGGGTAAAGTCGATGATGCGCGCCCTCCGCCCGTTTTTATAATGGTCAACAGCGGTCAGGGAGGAGTAATTGTTCTTTGTTCCGGCGAAATGCGCGATGTCCTGATAGATATAGTGCAGGATATCGTTTTTCAGTTTCTTCTTCCGCCCTTTTACCTTTACTTCATCATGGGGCGCATATCCGCCCCATTTGCAGAGGTCTTTTCGAAAGAGACGGATCTTATAATCAGGGTACCAGGCAGAATGGTTTATCCACTGGTTCATGAAAAAATGACGCCGGGGCATCTCGTAGGCATCATAGGGGCTGTTCTCGAGATCCAGTGCAAGGATCTCATCTTGCAGCGCCGGCGAAACCCGTTCGTCGGCGTCCATGTGCAATACCCAGTTGTTCGATGCCCGGTCCGTGGCAAACTGGCTCTGGCCTACATGGCCCAGCCATTTCTGGATGATGACCTTATCCGTAAATTCCCTGGCTATCGCGATCGTTTTGTCCGTGCTGTTCGAGTCCACCACAACGATCTCATCGGCCCAGGAAACGCTTTCAAGGCATTCGCGGAGGTTCTTCTCTTCGTTGAACGTTCTGATGGTTACGGATATTTTATTCTTTTCTTTTTCCATGCAGCGTCTCTCTGATCTACAGAAGAATCCGAATGATACCGGCATCCCCGACACGGGACTAATGATAGCGGATTTTCGGCATGATTGCACTCAGTTTCTTTACGAGTGCTTCGAGGGCCTCCTCGACGGTGATCTTCTTCATGCAGTCATTGTCATGACATTTATGCGGCTTGCAGGGATAGCATGAGAGCCGCCTGGTGATCACAGTGTGACCGTCGCCCCAGGGCCCCCACTTTCGTTCATCAGTAGGACCAAAGAGCGCGACTACTGGAACGCCCACAGCCGCGGCCATGTGCATGGGACCCGAATCGACGCCGAAAAAAAGGTGCGCTGCGCGATATACGGAAAGATTGGCGTGCAAGCCCATCGTCCCGCAAAGGTTCATCCCATTGAAAGGGCCACGTCGCTCGATCTCCTGGTACAACGCGGCATCCGCTGGTGCGCCGGTATAGATAAAGTGTGCGCCGTAGTGTTCTTGCATCACCTTCATAACCGATGCAAAACGGTCCAGAGGCCACTGCTTGGCAGGTAGGCTGGCTGCGGCATGGACAATGATCTTGAGGTCGTCCTTGTTCCATCCAGCATCGGAAAAGAGTTTATCGGCCTTTGCGTCGTTTTCCGCAGACGGCCAGAGTTCAAGGGCGTCTGAATGACACCGGGATGTCGAGTGCCCGGAGGCAATCAAGAAAATTCTGCACCTCATGCTGGTCCTGCCTGTACGGCACCGGATCGGTGAGCAGGAGCGTTCTCCCTTCGGTCGCAAAACCGATGCGTCGCGGAATTCCGACAGCCCTGATAAGCAAGGCGCTCGAGAGCGACCGTTTGAGCGCAAAAACCGCGTCATATCCTTCCTGACGTAACAATTTCCAGTAATGGAGATAACCGGCCAGCTTGCCCCGCTCCGAGGAAGCGCTGTATTTGTGGATCGTCTTAAACTCGAAGGGAATGATCCGGTCCACATAGGGACAACCTGGTGAGCACCTGGCCGGAGAACGGTTCGAGCATGAGCTCGATGCGCGCCTCCGGGTAGGCCTGGCGCAGGTTCCTGAGAAACGGCACGGTCAGAACCGTATCGCCTATAAAGCGATACCGCATGACGAGTATTTTATTTGCTGAAAATTTCATGGAGAACTCGGAAATCCGATCAACTCCCGCTTATAATCGATTTTTCCGTCTTCGCGCATTTGGACTGAAGATCACTGTCAATAGCAAAGCAGGCATAAAATAAAGCAGTCCGTTTATAAATCTTTGTCCAAAATTCATTTTCTGCTTTTCCGATTTAACGAACTTTTCCATGTCGTCAAACACATCCTGTTTTTCAATAAGGATGTTCTCTTTAAAATTGAAAGTGTCTTCCCAATAAAAGCCTACGACAGGTGACGATACATAAATATTGAGATGATATTTGGGGTATTTTAACAGTGCGGGAGTTTTATGGGTAAAAACCAGCGTTCCATCATTGTCCCTCTCAATCAGCCATCGATGGTGATAAAAACCGGTATATTGCCATTTTTCTATCCCTTTGGTAGTTTCGAGCGCCCTTGAGGGAACCTCGATATATCCTCTTTTACCGATTCTAACGATTTCACTACATACCCAGATTGGGTCTCTGATATCTTCTAATGTCTGGGAGCAAAATACAAAATCCACTTCCTTGTCTTTGAAAGGGAATGGTGTCCTGTCACACAAATCCCTCGCGATCCAGTCGTTCTTTGAAAAAAGCTCTTTGTCATGAGCATCGCCAATAGCATTTTGTATTTGTCTGGTTTCGTAGGGAAGAATGTCAATGATCTTATTTGCCCTCTTAAGTGGTTTAAACCACCCGCCAATATCAACAACGAGATCATGCGGTTTAATTCTTGATAAAATATCTTTTCTGTCTACATACATCTGACTATACCCTCCACGTTCATCCATGTTACGGTGATATGAAAATCATTTTGCATGATTCACAACACGGCCTTTATGACCGTCACTGCAATTTATTAAGGTCTTTTAAAATCCAATCAGCCGCCTCAAGAATCGAGTGTGCGATAAAGTCAGGGTCGCTGATGCGCGCGGGGCGGATATTCCCGGGATCGTCAGGGGCGAATCCGGACCGCACCAGGATCGAGTGCGCACCTGCGCGCTGTCCGAGTTCCACATCGCTCCACTTATCCCCGACCACGTAGGATTTTTTTACATCGATACCGAGGTCCCGCGCCGCGCGGTCGATCAGGCCAGTGCCCGGTTTTCTGCAGTCGCATACGACGGTATAGCTCGAATTACCCGCAGTCGGATGGTGGGGACAGTAATATATTGCGTCGATCCGCGCCCCTTCCTCCCGAAGCATCCGTTCAAGACGCTCATGGGCCTCAAGGACCAGCGACTCGGGGAAATATCCCCGGGCAACGCCGGACTGGTTCGTCACCAGCACGACCTTCAGTCCGGCCTCATTGAGCCGTCTGATCGCCGCGCCCGCGCCGGCAATCAGCCGGAGATCGGCAAGGTCTCGCAAATACCCCACCTCTTCATTCACCGTGCCGTCCCGGTCAAGAAATACCGCCCTATGCATCGTTCAGTCCCTCGAGGAGAAACGCTTCCCATTCCTCATGTTCCACTACGGTCTGTTCAATCCTGAGCGCCCAGACACCATCAGCGTGCAGTTTCTTTAACCGTATCGCGTCCTTTTCCGTGGTTATTATCATGCTGACCTTTTCATCAGCCGCTTTCCGGAAAACAGCCGCCAGATCGGATCGTTGATATTCGAAGTGATCAGGATAGGTACATACTGCTGCGATGTCTGCACCGAGGGATTTGAGCATGCCGGTGAAAGAATCCGGACGCGCAATACCGGAAAGCGCGAGAACCCTCGATCCGCGCAGATCGGTAAGCGGCTTACTATCAGCGCTCCGGCTATCGATCAAATCCACCGGGACCTGGCGTGAGGTAAAGATCCGGGCTTGGGTGTGCCGCCGAATGGTTTCTTTCAACGTTCCCACATCCAGGGTACTGTCCGTTTTGGTGATCAGAACGGCATGAGCCCGCTCGAGTGCATTCATCGGCTCCCGCAAAATGCCGGCGGGAAACAGCTTTCCGTTCCCGAACGGATTCCCGGCATCAACAAGCACAATATCAAGGTCCCGCTTTAACGGGAGATGCTGGAACCCGTCATCGAGTACAACGACGTCCGGGCTGAATCGTTGTAAGGCAAGCAGCGCCGCCTGATAGCGCTTGCGGCCGACAACAACAGGTATGCCGGGCAGCATTGATCCGATCATGACCGGTTCATCGCCGCCGGTTTGGACATCCACAAGGACCGATCGTCCGTCGGATACTACGATGATCTCCGTCTCGTCTTTTCGTCCATATCCCCTGCTGACAACAACCGGCCGCCGGTTGTTGTTCTTCAACAATTGCGCGACCTGAATGACCGTAGGAGTTTTGCCCGTTCCGCCGAGAGTGAGATTACCGACTGAGATGACCGGGCACGATATTTTTTTACTTTTGAAGATATGCAACCTGAAGAACACCCTGCGGAGATAAACAGCCGCCCGGTAGAGCACGGAAAGCGTGGACAAGATGACTCCCCAGAAAGGTGAGGTCCTCCTGCCATGCATAAGATCTTCAAAGTATGACTTACTGAGCAACGATCAACCTTCCGACAGCATCAATGGTTTTCCGTGCAGCGCCTGAATTCATCTCGATCACGCTGAATGCCCGTTCTCCCATGCTTCTCGCAAGTTCCTTATCAGACAGCAGGATATCGATCTGAGCATAAAGCTCTGTCTTATCTTTTACCATGACCCCCCCGCCTGCTGACAGCAATGCCTCGGATATCTCTTTAAAGTTGAACATGTAACGGCTGAAGATAACGGGTTTTTTCATTGCGGCCGGTTCAAGGAGATTATGGCCGCCTACCTTGACAAGGCTGCCTCCGATAAATGCGATATCGCAGAGGGAATAGAACGATCTGAGCTCTCCTATCGTGTCAAGAAGCAGAACGTCCTTTACGGGGCCTTTCAGCATCGTCCTCCGCTGGCAATCATACCCGGCCTTATTGATGAGGCCTTCCACTTCATCGAATCGTTCGGGATGGCGCGGCGCAAGAATGAGCACAAGTTCGGGATATTTTTCCCTCAGCCGCTTGAAGACATCCAGGAGCGCGGCCTCTTCGCCCCGGTGGGTGCTTCCCGCGGTAATGACCTTTTTGCCGGTTGCAATGGACACCGGTGCGAGCGTGTTAACCGGCAACTTCTGGTCGAACTTGAGATTTCCTGTTACCATGACCTTTTCCGGATCAGCGCCAATATCCTTGATCCTGTCGGCATCGCTTTCAGATTGCATGCAAAAGAGGGTCACGTTGTCAAAAACCTGGCTGAAGAATGCTTTGAACTTCCGGTAATTCCTGTGCGAATTGGGCGAGATCCTTCCGTTGATCACCGCGGAGGGGATCCCGGCCCGCTTCAGTTCACGGAAGAAGTTGGGCCATAACTCGGTTTCAGCCACCAGCACGATCTGGGGATTGATGCCCTGTATAACCCTGCGCACGATGCACGGGAAATCGAAGGGAAAGTAGAAAACCGCATCCGCTTCAGGCACTCTCCGCAGCGCGGTGTAATTGCCGGTGACCGTTACCGTCGAGAGGATCAGCTTCCGGTGCGGGTACTTTTTTTTGAGTTCACGGATGAGCGGATGCGCGGCCATGACTTCGCCGACCGAAACAGCATGGACCCAGATGGGACGGCTCCCCTTGATCACCTTCATCACACCCTTGCGCAGACGGCCGAGCTTCTGGGTCATACCCCCGCGGTACTTGGGCACGGTGATCAACTTGAACAGGATCACCGGAAAGGAGAGCACGGTCGCTATGATAAGGAGCAGGTTATAGAGAACATACATGATAGTACTCCATATGTTACCGTTGGACGCCTCTTGATAGGTCCTTCGCGACCGTTATCACTGTTTAAAATACCCGTCCACCCTGGGCCATCAATCTGTTCAGCGCGGTCTCTAATTCCTTACGTTTCCCTTCGAGCTCTTCATCGCTTATCCCTTTCACGATGATCGGCTCGCCGTAGAGAACGATCCCCCTGGTGAACGGTTTCGGAAGGAGATACTTGTCCCATACCTTCTCAAGGATCCAGTAGCGCTTTGCGCTGGTGATCACCGGAACGATCGGCTTGTCCAGCTTGCCCGCCATATAGGTCACGCCCTGTTTTGCCTCATAGATGGGGCCGCGTGGACCATCAACGGCAAGCGCGAGACATTTGCCTTTTCGGAGCCCGCCCACCAGTCCCAGAAGTGCGCGGTCGCCCTTCCGCTTGCTCGAACCGCGGACAACGTCGAACCCGAACCTCTTCAGGATGCCGGCCTGGATCTCGCCATCACGGCTTTCACTGGCAGGAATGACAATCCCGGTATTCCGGTGGGTATGGAACAGCATGAACTGCCTCCCGTGCCAGAATGCATAGATGACGTTCTTGCCCTCGGCTGCAAGCCGATCGGGAATCTCCTTGTTCACAAACTGCATCCGCAGCGTCCGGCTCCAAAGCGAAAGCACGATCCAGCCGATGAATGAGAGTATCCTTGCCCTGAACATTACACGGTCCTCGCCGGCGTTTCATCCCGGAACTGCTGCTCGTACAGGTTTTTGTATTCTCCGCCCCGCGCGAGAAGTTCCTCATGCCTGCCCTGCTCCACGATCCTGCCGTCCTTCAGCACGATGATCCGGTCCGCGTTCATGATGGTCGAGAGCCGGTGGGCGATGACAAAGCTCGTCCTGCCTTTCATGAGCGTGTCGAGGGCGTTCTGCACTTCCCGTTCCGACTGCGTATCGAGCGATGAGGTGGCCTCATCGAGAATCAGGATCGGCGCGTCTTTCAGCAGCGCCCGCGCGATGGCGATCCGCTGGCGCTGACCGCCCGAGAGCTTGACGCCCGACTCGCCGATTATGGTGTCGTATCCCTGTGGAAGTGCCCGGATAAAGTCGTCGGCATAGGCCGATCGGGCCGCACGGACAATGTCCTCAAACTGTTTGCCGGTATCTGCCGTAGGCGATATTGTCCTTCACGGTGTCGTTGAACAGGAACGTTTGCTGCGTAACGATCGCGGTCAGCGATCGGAGGGATTCGATCGACAGGTCGCGGATATCCTTGCCGTCGATCAGGATCGATCCGCCGGTGACATCGTAGAAACGGGGGATGAGATTCACGAGGGTCGTTTTGCCTCCGCCGCTCTTGCCCACGATCGCGATCGTCTCGCCGGCCTTGACGGTCAGATCGATGTCCTTGAGCACCATCTCATCTTCATATTTGAACGAAAGATTCCGGAACTCGATCGTTTTGAAATCGCGGCTTGCTATGACCGCGCCCTTCCGGTTCTTGATCTCCGGCTGCGTGTCGAGAACCTCGAAGATGCGCTTGGCCGCCGCCATGCCGTCCTGCACCGTGCTGTTCACGCCGTTCAGGTCCTTGAGCGGCCGGTAAAAAAATACCAGTGCGGCCATGAACGAGAAGAAATCACCGACGGTCATGGTTCCCGCGGTAATGGCATACAAGCCGAACAGGATGACTAGGGAAGTCCCGAACATGGAGATCACTTCCATGATCGGGATGCGAGATCGCACTGGTCTTGATCGCGCGCATGAGCGAATTGAACAGGTCCTTGTTCCTTTCGGAGAACCGCCTGCTCTCGTACTTTTCCATGCCGAAAGCCTTGACGATGCGGATCCCGCCGATGGTCTCGTGAAGGTGCGTCGTGAGGACGCCGAACTGCTTCCTGCATCTCGTACTGGCCTTCCTGAACCGCTTGCTGAACTTCGAGAGCGCGATGCCGGCGAGCGGCAGGACGATGATGGAAAAAGCGGCAAGCCGCCAGTTTAGATAGATGACATATCCCGTGAGTGCCGACCATCGTGAAGACGCCCTGCACCAGGCTCGACGGCGCCTTGGTCAGCGCGCCCTGGACAAGGTTCACGTCGTTGATGATGCGGGAGATGATGACGCCGGTCGGGGTCCTGTGTGAAATAGGAAAAGGAGAGGGATGTCGATATGCGAATAGAGCTGATCGCGAATGTCGTTCACGATCTTCTGTCCCACCCAGCCCATGAAGATAATCCCGCGCGTACGCAGCGGCGCCTTTGAGGATGGTGACGAGCATGAGCGCCGGCGGCAGCAGGAGACCGAGTTCCATATTTTTAGCCAGAATAACATTGTCCAGTACCGGCTTTACGAGATAGGCCTGCAGCTGAGACAGGGCGCTCGTGAGCCCCATGAAGACGACGGACCAGGCGAGCCTCGCCTTGTAGGGTGTGAGATAGATTAAGAGCCTTTTATAGATTTCCATGTCGTCTTCATCCCGCCAGGAATTCCAGTACCACGGAAGCGGCCCGTGCAGATGCTCCGGCATCCCCCAAACGCGCCCGCACTCCGGTCAGTTCGGTGCGGATCTGTTGAAATAATCGGGATCGCTCAACATATTAGTCAGCGGCGTCAGCCATGTTCTCCGGTGTGGACTCCTGCTGAACCAATTCAGGTACGATGCGTTTGCCGGCCACGATATTCACCAGGCCGATATTCTTCACCCCACGTATGATCTTGGTGAGAATGAAATAGTTGAGCGACGAAATGCGATAGACGATCACCATGGGCACGGCCATAAGCCCTGTTTCAAGCGTTGCGGTGCCCGATGCCACGATGGCTGCGTCAGATGCCCTGAGCGCATCATATACCCTCCCCTCGACCATCCGGATGGGGACACCGCTTTGGTTGACAAAATCCTGCAAAAACTCCTGGTCCAATGTCGGAGCCACCGGGAGAACGAACTGCAGGTCCTGGAACCGGGACAAGAGGATCTTGGCCGCTGCAAGCATGTCAGGCAGGAGATGGACGATCTCGGATTGCCTGCTTCCCGGCAGCAAAGCGATTGTGCGCCGTGCCGAATCAAGATTGAGAATGCTCTTCGCCTGATCCGGTGAGTAGTCGGATCGCACGACATCCGTGAGCGGATGGCCCACGAACCGGACATCCACCCCCGCTGTCTCGTAAAGCGGCACTTCAAAGGGGAATACGACGATCATTGCCTTTACCAGACGGGCGATCGTCTTGATCCTGCCTTTCCGCCATACCCAGACCTGGGGGCTTATGTAATATATGACCGGAATGCCGAGTTTCCGCGCTGCCTTGCCGAGCATGATATTAAAATCAGGAAAGTCGATAAGGACGAGGAGATCAGGACGCTCGTGCTTCAGAAAACGCTTCAACGTTGCGATAGACCCGGTAGATCGCGCGGAAATGAGTCAGCACTGCCGTGATGCCGACGACCGAGATCTCCGATGCATCTGCAAGCATCCGGACACCGGCCTCCTGCATCTGCTTGCTGCCGACGCCGTAAATTGCCATCGCAGGATCCTGCTTCCATATCGCCCGAGCGAGATTTGCGCCATGCAGATCGCCGGATGCCTCCCCCGACATGATCATGATCTTTTTCATACCGCTCTGGCTGTCTTCTGTCTCCTGATCCGTGACCCCTGACCCCTGTTTCACAGTGCTGTTTTCACCGCATCAGCCACTTTTTTGATCTGCTCTTCAGTCAGTTCAGGATACATGGGAAGCGACAGGACCTCGCGCGCAGCAAACTCGGAAACGGGCAGACTTCCGGGCTTCATGCCGAGTTCTTTGTATGCGGCCTGCAGATGCAATGGGACGGGATAATAGATCATGGACGAGGTTATCCTCCCTGCGTCGAGTTTCTGCTTCACTGCATCCCGGTTCTTGACCCTGATCGTGTACTGGTGAAAAACATGCTTTGTCCTGCTTTGTTCCGACGGTGTCCGGATGCCCGAGTCGGCGAGGAACTCGGGAATAAAGAGCGGCATTGTTCCTGCGCTTTGCATTATACGCGTCGATATGCTTGAACTTGACGCGGATGATCGCCGCCTGGATCTCGTCGAGCCTGCTGTTGAACCCGACCTCTTCGTGATGATAACGCACCTTGCTGCCATGGTTCCTCAGGCTCAGCAGATGCTCTGCAAGATCATTATCATTTGTGATCACCATGCCTCCGTCGCCGTATCCGCCGAGGTTCTTGCTCGGGAAAAAGCTGAAGCAGCCAAGATCACCGATAGCGCCGGTCTTTTTCCCATGATATTCGGCGCCAAAGGACTGCGCGCAATCCTCGATGACCTTGAGGCTGTGCTTTTTTGCGAGTTCCATAAGCCCATCCATGTCAGCGGGCTGTCCATAAAGATGCACCGGGAATGATGGCTTTTGTTTTCCTGGTGATTGCCGGCGCGATCTTTGAGATATCGATGTTGAACGAATCGGGATCGATATCCACGAAGACGGGCACTGCACCGACATAGGATATTGCCTCGGCAGTTGCAATGAACGTGAACGGCGTGGTGATCACTTCATCTCCTCGCTTGATCCCCGCGGCAAGCAGCGCGAGGTGCAGGGCGTCCGTGCCGGAGGCCACGCCTATGGCATGTTTCACACCGTGATAATGCGCTATCTCTTCTTCGAGCGACTTGCCCTGCGGGCCGAGAATAAAATGCGTGCTCTGTATCACGCCAAGAACAGCGTTGTTGATCTCTTCCTTGATTGCTTCGTACTGGGTCTTGAGGTCGACCATCGGTATCGTCATACTGTTAGGAGACTCCTCTCTCCGACACGGGAACGAATCCGGTTATCCCATGTTCAATGGAGTTTGTAATCGTGAGGGCAAGGGACAGCGCCCGTCTGCCTTCAATGCCTGATACAAGCGGCCGGACACCGCCCTGTACGCTCTGCACAAAAGCCCTGATCTCATCATCCAGCGTGTCACGTCTGTCGCTCGAAATGTCTGTGCCGATCAACTGAGGAACGGAACCCGGCTGTGCTCGTGATACGGTGGCCTTCTGTGTCTGGTAATCGGAGAAATAGATCGCCTTGTCATCAAAAACCCGAAGACATCGTTTTTTTTCATCCGAGACCCTGCTCGCCGAGACGTCGGCAACACATCCATTATGAAAAACGATCCGTGCCGTTGCCATATCGATCTCGCGTGTGATGATCGAAGCGCCGGCGGCGCTCACTTCTTTTGGCGGCAGATCCGGCAAGATCCATGACGATATCAAGATCATGGATCATGAGGTCGAGGACTACATTCACATCCGTGCATCGGACGGTAAACGGCGCGGCGCGCTCCGCCGTGATATAACGGGGCGTTTTAAGCAACGACTTGATCGCGGTGACACGCGGGATTGAACCGTTCAATATGTCCGACCTGCAGGACCAGCATTCTTGCGGGCCGCAATATCAATAAGTTCATCGGCCTGGTCGATGGTTTCGGTTATGGGTTTCTCGAGAAGAACATGGACGCCCTGTTCCAAAAATTGTTTTGCTATGCGATGGTGCAAAACGGTCGGCGTCACGATGCTTACCGCGTCCACCCTGCCGATCAGGTGAGCGGGGTCGATAAAGACCTCTGTTTTCAATTTCCCGGCAATGTGTGACGCACGAACCTGATCAGCATCCATAAGCCCGACGAGTTCAACCTCGTCAATGCCCGCATACTTTTCCGCATGATACTGACCCAGGTACCCTACGCCGATGACGCCTACCCGCACTTTCTTCATGCGAGATCCTTCGGGTCCGTCACCGCGATAATCGTAATGCCGGCACGATCGGCTTCATGGATCACTGTTTCCCGCTCTATAATAATGGTTTTGCCGGCCTCAACTGCCAGGCAGGACGCCTTTACCTCTACCATGGATTTGACGGTCTGAGCCCCGATCGCCGGAAGGTCGAAGCGGAGGTCCTGCTGCGGTTTGCAGACCTTAACAACGACCGCGCCCTGACCACAGAGCTTGCCGCCCCGCCGGATGGCCTCATCAGTGCCCTCAATGGCCTCCACGGCAAGGATGACCTGGTCCTTGAGCACGACGGTCTGCCCGATGTCCAAGCGCCCGATCTCCTTCGCCAGCTGCCAGCCGTACTCAATGTCCCGCCGTTCCGCTTTTGCGGGTTTTCTTTTCGTCAAGATGCCCTTTTGAGCAATGATGCTGTCAAGGTAGAGCGTTGATTCGCGCACGATGATCCCTTCGGACTCCAGTTCATCGGCAACGGCGCGAAGCAGAGAATCGTCCTTTTTGTGGACCATTTTTGCAAGCAGCGCCATTCCCCGCATATCGGGCAGCGTATTGCCGAACAATCGTGTTTTCTTGATGCCGCCGGCCATGAGCACGTCAACAATGCCCTGTTCCTTGAAAATATGTATGATCTTGCCGAGCTGCCCCACTTTTACCCAGAAAATGCCGTCAACCAGATTCGCGAGCTCTGGCAGGGTCTCGCCTTCGTGCGCAACGGCGATCACCTGCATGCCCTTCTCTTTAGCAGCGCGCGCGAAGGCGATGGGGAAGCTTCCATTCCCCGCTATTAACCCGATCTTATTCATCCCTTTCATTGCTTCTAATTTCCGGCTCCTGACTCCTCGTATTGTACTACCGCGTTACTCCCCGCTTTGAGGACCGCATGAAATCGACGAAGTAAGCAACTTCCTTGGAATGAGGAAACGCTTCCATGGCTTTTTTATATGCCTCGTCATGCGTGAGTCCCGACCGGAAAATGATCTTGTACGCTCTTTTCAAGTCGGCGATGACTTCATCAGCTGAAACCCTTTCGTTTGAGACCAATAGTGTTCAATCCATAGAGTTGAGCGCGGTTTCCGGTTGCGTTGACGTACGGCGGCACATCCAGAGTCACCGCAGACTGACCACCGATCATGGAATATGCGCCCACGCGGACGAACTGGTGTATTCCTATAAGCGCTCCGAGCACGGCGAAGTCCTCAACGATGACATGACCACCGAAGGCGGCGCTGTTGGCCATGATAATGTTGTTGCCCAGCTTGCAATCATGGGCCACATGAATATAGGCCATCAGGAAGTTTTTGTTTCCGATCTCGGTTTTTCGGTCGGCCTTTGTCGTGGCGCGGTGCACGGTTGCGTATTCCCGGATAACGTTATCATCGCCGATGATCAAGAACGTCTCTTCATTCCGATAGCTGATGTCTTGCGGAGGCGTGCCAATGCTCGAAAAGGAATGGATCCGGTTCCGCTCCCCGATCGTTGTCCAGCCATCAATCAGGACATGGGAAGCGACCTCCGTGTCTTTTCCGATCGTAACATGCTCGCCGATGACCGTATAGGGCCCGATCGTTACGCCCCCGGCGATCCGCGCCTTTGGATGTATAATTGCAGTTGGATGAATATTCACGTGCTGCTCCCGATCCTTCCTATTTGTCCTTATCCACGATCATGGCCATCAATTCAGCCTCGGCAACAACGACGCCGTCAACGAGTCGCAACCGCTCGTCAAGCTTCGTACAGGACCGCGCGCTTTGATCAGTTCCAGTTCAAACCGAACCTGGTCTCCCGGCGTAACAGGCTTGCGAAACTTGGCCTTATCGATGCTCATGAAATAGAGAACCTTTTTCTTTACCTCTTCCGGAGGCAGGGACATGAGCGCCATCACGCCGCCTGTTTGCGCCATCGCCTCCAGGAGCAGGACACCCGGCATGATGGGATGACCGGGAAAGTGTCCCTGAAAAAAAGGTTCGTTGATCGTCACATTTTTAAGTCCCACGATCCGCTTGTCTGCCTCGAATTCGAGGATACGATCGATCATCAGAAACGGATACCGGTGAGGAAGGAAGTCCATTACCTCATTGATAGTGAGCATTTTATTTCCCCTTCTCTTTTAGTTCATTCATCTTTTTTTCCAACTCAGCCACCAGCTTTTTCAACTCCGGCAGCTTCGGCAGCACCGACTGGACTTTGAGCCAGTCTCTCTGCGGCATTGCGTAGGTCCCACCTACCACCTGGGCAGGTTCAATGTCTTTAATGATACCGGACTGCCCTGATGCCATGACACGATCACCGATGATCACGTGATCGGCAACGCCTACTTGTCCTCCCAGAGCAACCCAGTTGCCGATCGTACAACTCCCGGAAATTCCAACCTGAGAGACAAGAATGCAGTGTTCGCCAATCACCACATTGTGGGCGATCTGTACTAGGTTATCGATCTTGGTTCCGCGCTTGACGATGGTGTTGCCGAGGGTAGCGCGGTCAATAGTACTGTTGGCGCCGATCTCCACATCGTCTTCTATGATCACCCCTCCCACTTGGGGGATCTTGTGGTGTCGTCCGTTGTCAGTTACGAACCCGAAGCCATCACCGCCGATCACGGCCCCGGACTGGACGATCACCCGCTTGCCGATCCGTACGTTCTCCCTGATGCTCGCATTTGCGTGAATCACGGAATCATCATCGACAACCGAGCCCTTTCCGATCGAGACCCCGGGGTACAGGGTAACGCGTTCGCCGATCTTCACGTCATCTGCCAAGACAACAAAGGGATGAATCGAGGGGTCGGCGCCGATAACAACGTTTGCGCCGATCGCCGCTTTCTCGCTGATACCGCTCGCCTGATAGGGTTTGACATAAAACAGCTCGAGGGTCCGCGCAAATGCAAGCCGGGGATTTTTATGCCGGAGCAGCGGCAGAGGCAGTGCGGGCGTGTCCAGCGGTACTATGGCCGCTGAAGCACGTGAGTGCTCAAGGTCCTTGAGCTCCTTTCTGCCGGCGATGAAGGTTATCTGTCCTTCGCGGGCCTCATGGATACCGGCCGCACCTCGGATATCGACCTCAGCGGGTCCGGTCAGTTCCGCACCAAGCATTTCTGCCAGTTCTTTGAGTTTCATAATCTATTTTTTAATTTCTTCCTTTTTGCCTTCTTCCTTCTTTGCCTCTTCCTTCTTGTCTATTTCAGCAATGACCTTATCGGTCAGGTCCAGGTCCTCATCAGCATACAGGACCGCCGGGACCTCGGCTTTCGAAAGGATATTGATCGTCTTGTTCAATACCAGGGCGCATTTTTCCCGTTTGGCGATATCCTTGAGCACAAGGACAAGCTGCTGGTTGAATTCGTTTGACAACTCCTCGTTCTTCTTACCGATCTCTCCGCTGAAATCATCACGCTTCTTCTGAAATTCACTGATCTTGCGGCTGAGGGTCTCTTCCTTTTCCTTTTGTGCCTTCTCGTTCAGCAGTTTGGCCTGTTTCTGCTTGGTGTAATCTTCCTGCAGCTTCTGTATCTCGTCGGAATCCAGGTCAAGGATCTTCTTTCGGCTTTCATAGTACTCCCGCACCACGCCTTGATATTTCTTGCCCAGTTTGGTCTTGTCAAATACGATCTGGGTATCGACATAGGCTACTTTTCCTCCCGCCGCCATGGCGCTAGCAGCGATCAGCAGCATGGTTGCGCACAACAGTATAATTCTTTTCATCTGGGGCCTCCTCAAAGTGTTTTTAATTATTGTTGACCTGACAATCCGCATTTCAAGTCCAATATGTTCTAAAAAAGCGTGCCCATGGAAAATTCGAACTTGCTAGGCTGGTCCTCAGGCCTCTTATGCAAAATGTTAGCCCATTCAAACCGCAGCGGCCCGATGGGAGAAAGCCACCAGAATCCCCATCCATAGGTATGCCGCAATTCGGAAATCTTGACGGGTTCGTAATCATCGAATCCCTTTCCGATATCGTAGAAGATCACGCCTTTAAGTCGCGCAGCAGGAACGATCGGAAAGATAAATTCTAAATTGAAGATGAGTTCCCTGTTTCCACCAGTGATGTTCCCGAACGCATCCTTGGGGCCGTCGGTGCCGTATCGAAAACCTCGGACCGTGGTAGGGCCTCCGACATAGAAGCGTTCTCCCAGAGGAACTGGCTTTTCTATGAGGGATTCTAAATACCCTGCCCTGCCGCGCATCATAAAAACGGTGTCCCAGAACATCGGGAAATACCATGCCGTATCGCCGACGGTCTTGATAAAATTCGGGTCGCCGCCAAGCGGCCCTCCGGCATATTCCACAAAGACGCTGTTTCTGGACCCGGTTCTCGGATCGAGATAGTTGTCCCGCGAATCCCGTGTAATGCTCCAGGTGAGCGCATTCGTGCTTATTCGATCACCATAGATATCGAGTTGCCGCTGGAGGGCGAATCCAGGTATCGCTGTTATTTTCGTCACCAGTGAGTTGTCGTAGCTGAACCTGAGCGAGGTAGAAACATATTCTCCGAAGCTCTTACCCGCCGAGAGGGCAAAGCCGTTTGTATCGAGCCAGTAGCCGGTGTAATCCTGTGACTGTTTGTAAACATCGACCTTGCCCCAGAGCGGTATGTCAAACAGATACGGCTCCATGAAGCTGAGCATGAAAAGCTGGCTTACCTTGCCCCACTGGGTCTTGAATTTGAGCAGTTGACCACGGCCGCCAAGGTTTCCCTGCGAGACCTCGACGATAGCCATGAGCTTGTCTACGGAGCTGTAACCGCCGCCGACGCTGAACGTGCCGGTGAGTTTCTCCTTCACCTTCACATTAAAATCCATTATCGGCTCCTGCTGTCGGCGCTCCGGCACGAGATCGACCGTCTCGAAAAAATTGAGATTATTGATCCGTTCGTAGCTTCTTTTTAGCGCTTTTTTGCTGTAAAGGTCCCCTTCCTCAAGTCGCATCTCGCGACGTATCACCTTGTCGCGGGTCTTGCTGTTTCCCGTGATGTCTATCCTCCCGATGTGTACTTCGCCGCCTTCCTGAATATCAATCTGGATGGCAACGGTTTTTTTATCCTGGTCAATGTTGAACTGCGGTATGACGTTTGCGAAGGGCCGCGCTATGCTGTCGTAGCGGTCCATGATCCTGGTAACGTCCTGACGGAGCATATCTCTGTTGAAGACATCACCCTTTGCCAGTTTGATCTCTTTCGATAGCTCTGCCTCGGAGATAAGTGCGTTTCCCTTCACCGTTACGGAACCAACCCGGAACTGGTCGCCTTCTTTTATATTGATGCGTATGACGAGCTCGTTCTTTCTGGTAAACGTTTTGGGTGGACCCCAGAAATAACATTCACGAAACGTATAGGTCTTTGGCTGGATGACTGGTTCATCAACCACGACCTGGATGTAGCCTTTGTTGTAATAGAGGTTCCTGATGGTCTCAATGTCCTCCTTGAGCTCTTCCATCCTCAATGTTCCGCTGTGGCCATAGAAGCTATAGAACGAACGTTCCTGGTTCTTGAGGGCGTCCTTGATCTCCTTCGCCGAAAGGGCCTTATTGCCGAAGATGATGACTTCTTCTAATCGAACCTTTTTCCCCTCCTCAATATAAAAGGTAACGTTCCGGTCGCCGTTGCGCTGTTCGGTTACGACGGGCACAACGATGGCGTCGTAAAACCCGTCGTCCTGGTATTTGAGCCGTATTTTCTCGGCATTGTCATTGATGAGCTGCATATTGAAGGCGGTCCGTGGGAGCAGCGTCAGATTTTCTTTCAGCTTTTCCGTCGTCAGTTCATCGTTGCCCTCGAAGGTAATTTCACGAATGAGCGGCTTTTCCTTGACGGAGAAGATGACCTTGAGCCCATCTTCAAAACCCTCGGTCCTTACCTGGACGTCCTCAAAATGCCCGAGCTGGTACAGCACCTTGATGTCTTCGCGGATCACAGACGGTGAAAAGACATCCCCTTCCCTTGTTTTGATCTTGGCAAGGATCGTCGAGGTCTCGATTCTCTTATTACCCTGCACTTCGATCAGGGTCACCTTCGTGTCAACAGCCGCACTGATATTTGCAAAAAAACACAGGAAAAGGAACGTCAGCACTCCGACAGGAGCACGGTATTTATACACGATTAGAACTTCCTCCGTTCACCGCATAAGAACGGAATACTATATCATGGGGCAGGGAATGTGTAAACATAAAATTTAGACGGATAGCCGTGCCAGGGCTTCATTCGACAGGAGAATTCCGCTGTCGGTGAGCCTCAAGCGCCCATCCGCCAAACTGAGAAGTCCGGCATCCATGAGGGGGACCGCATTCCTCTCAAGCAGGCCCAGAAGGTCGGCGCCGAACTCCAGTTTAAATCGAACAAGGTCGAGTCCCTTCATGGTCCGGAGTCCCAGAAGGATTGTTTCCCTCGCTGAGGGTACCGGGCCGATCGTTTCCTGGGCATCGATAACGGAACGGCCGTCTGAGAGTCGATGCGAGTATTCCACTGTATCGGAAATATTGGCAGAGCGCGTCCCCGAGATGAACGACCATGCACCGGGACCGAGACCGAGGTATTCTCCCCGGTCCCAATAGTTCATATTATGCCGGCACTCGTATCCGGGCAGGGAAAAGTTCGAAATCTCATACTGTCCATAGCACGCGTTGTTAAGCGTTTCCACAGCGCTTTCGTACATTGCCGCGATGACCTCATCATCAGGCATCGTGAATCCGCCTGCCTCAGCCTCCCGCTTGAACAGTGAACCATCGTCAAGTGAGAGACTGTAAGCCGATACGTGCTCGGGTTTAAGCGCGATGACCGCACCGAGGGTCTCTTCCCAGTGGGTCGCGGCTTGTCCCGGTATTCCATAGATCAGGTCTACGCCGATATTTCTGAATCCAGCGATTCTTGCGAGTTTGAACGCATCAGCGGCCTGCTCCCCCGAGTGAAGCCTGCCCAGGGTTTGAAGAATCTCGTCTGAGAAGGACTGTACGCCCAGGCTGAGCCTGTTTACCCCCTGAGAAAGTAAAAGCGAGAGTTTCTCACTCGTGACTGTGTTCGGGTTTGCCTCCACCGTAAATTCCACATCGTCATCAATCGGAAAATATTCCCTGATGGCTCTAATGAGCAGCACAAGCTGCGGAGGAGAAAGAACGGTCGGTGTGCCTCCTCCGATATAAACGCTGCCAAAGGGCCTATGGATGAAATCTTCCCGATACTTTGCTGCCTCGTTTTTAAGGCCGGATATGAATTCATCAGCTCTGCCGGGTGAATACTTTGTTGAATAAAAGCCACAGTACCGGCATTTTCCGACGCAGAAAGGAATATGGATATACAGAGATAACATTTTTTTCGGTTAAGAATACGGATAAGACAAAATCGGTTGTGTCATTCCGGAGAATGTGCAACCCGAATGCCGGTAGGCAAATAGGCTGAAGACTGAGGGCTGGCGTGTCCTATAAACCTTTCAGCATGCACTCAATCTATTCACCTTAAGTCTATCCACCTGAGTAGTTACGTAATCCGTTTTTTGTTATTGGATGTTACTTCGCATTCCGGGTAACGGTGAAAATCAGCGCGGACTCATCGCAATCAGGGAACTTGACACAGTTCAGACAGTCGGTCCATATCTTATGAGGAAGCTCCTTCTTATCCACATCGGTAAAACCGATCTTTCTGAAAAAGCCGGCTTGATAGGTCAGCACAAACACGCGTTCAACCCGAAGTTCAGCGGCCTCTTCCAGGCATTGTCGTACCAGCTCAGCGCCGATACCGCGCTTGATCCGGTCCTGCCGCACGGCGAGAGAACGTACCTCTGCAAGTCTGTCCCAGCTTACGTGGAGCGCGCATACGCCGACGAGCGAACCATTGTCCTCGTAGACATGAAAATCCCGGAGATGTTCGTAGAGCTCGTTCAGGGTGCGGGGCAGCATCTGTCCCGAATCCGCATAGTTGTTGACGAGCGATTGGATTGCCTTCACATCCATGAATGTTGCTTTGCGTATCATTGGGGGGAAATTACTCTGTTGAGGGGATAAAGTCAAACAAAAAGTGGCAGTTTTCCTGCTTCAAGCTGCCAACACGCTACGAATCCAGCACCTCTCTCACCTTCCTTTAAGAGTGCCTATCTGGCAATTCCTGATATTGATTTTGAGATAATCATTCAAAAACCTTTTTAGAGGCTTCTATCTTGATTTGCAGGATAACGCGTCTTGAACATACATGATCGCCAATAAGCAAAAGGACTATTGACTTTAACACGTTGATTGGAGTATATTTTAAACAAGAGTAGCGAAACTCATTGCTATGAAGGTGGTTCCTCTATTATGATGTTCGAAAAATTTACGGAACGCGGAAGAAAAGTAATCGTCTACGCAAGGGAAGAGGCAGAGCGGCTCCAGAACGATTACCTGGGAACAGAGCACGTTCTTCTCGGCACGCTCCGTGAAGAAGATGGCATCCCGGTCGCCGTTCTCCGCAAAATGGGCATTGATGTCGATCAGATCCGCATGGAGGTGGAACGCAACCTGCCCTCGAGCGGGAACACCCTGACCTTCGGCGACATTCCCTTTACTCCCCGGGCAAAAAAAGTCCTTGAATATGCCGTTGAGGAAGCGCGTCTTCTCGGGCATAACTATATCGGCAGTGAACACCTGCTCCTCGGGCTCATCCGCGAGGAAGAAGGTATCGGCGGCAAGATCCTCCGCAGTTTCGGCGTTAACCTGCTCGGATCCCGCCAACTGGTCATCAACTACCTTCGTCGTGCAGCGACCCAGGTGACCGCAAAAAAGAGCCCCACGCCGGCCCTCGATGAATTCAGCAGGGACCTTACCCAACTGGCAAAGATCGGGAAGCTCGATCCGGTCATCGGACGGGATCAGGAAATTGAACGTCTTCTTCATATCCTCTCCCGCAGGACCAAAAACAATCCGGTCATTATCGGCGAGCCCGGCATCGGCAAAACAGCCATCGTTGAAGGGCTTGCTCAGCGGATCGTCAATTCAGACGTTCCGGAGAACATGCTGAACCGTCGTGTGGTATCGCTCGACCTGGGCGCCCTGATCGCAGGCACCAAATACCGCGGCCAGTTCGAGGAACGGCTCAAGGTCGTCATGAAAGAGATCATCCAGGCTGATAATATCATCCTGTTCATAGACGAGTTGCATACGCTAGTGGGTGCGGGCGCTGCTGAAGGCTCCATCGATGCGTCGAGCATGCTGAAGCCTGCCCTGGCGCGCGGTGAGGTCCATTGCATCGGAGCAACCACGCTTGATGAGTTCCGGAAGCACATCGAGAAGGACGGCGCCCTCAAACGGCGGTTCCAGCCGATCTATGTGCAGCCGCCAAGCGTTGATGAGACCATTAACATCATCAAAGGCCTCCGGTCAAAGTACGAATTACACCATAAGATCAAGATCACTGATGAGGCTGTTGTCGCTTCCGCTCATCTCTCGGACCGTTATATGACTGACCGGTTCCTTCCCGATAAGGCCATCGACGTAATCGACGAGGCGGGAGCAAAGGCGAAGCTCAAACGCTATACCTACCCCTCAGAGATGAAGGTCATAGAGAAGAAACTCAAAAAACTCGAACAGGAGAAGAACCTGTTCTCGCGGATCAAGGATTACGTGCGAGTGGAATCAATCCAGGAAGAGGAAGACCGTCTGCGCGAAACACTCGACGGCATTCACAAGGACTGGAAGGACGACCAGGAGAAAAATATCCCCGTTGTCGATGAAGAGGAAATTGCGTTGATCGTGTCACATATCACCGGCATTCCCCTTTCGCGGCTTGAGGAAAAAGAGGCGTCCCGCCTTCTCAGGATGGAAGAAGAGATCCACAAGAGAATCGTGGGACAGGACGCGGCGATCGATGCGGTGTCCCGCGCCATTCGCCGTTCACGGGTCGGACTCAAGACGCGCAAGCAGCCCATCGGTTCGTTCATCTTCCTCGGCCCCACCGGCGTCGGCAAGACCGAACTCGCCCGGTCGCTCGCGCAGTTCCTGTTCGATACCGAAGATGCGCTCATTCGCGTCGACATGTCGGAATATATGGAAAGGTTCAGTTCGTCCCGGCTCGTGGGATCACCTCCAGGGTATGTCGGGTATGATGATGGCGGTCAGCTGACGGAAAAGATCAGGCGCCGTCCCTACTCGGTCGTGCTCTTTGACGAGATCGAGAAGGCCCATCCGGATATTTTCAACATGCTTCTCCAGGTCCTCGATGACGGCTTTATGACGGACAGCTTCGGCAGAAAAGTGGATTTCCGCAATACCATCATCATTATGACATCGAATCTCGGCGCCAGAATGATCGATAAGGATACGACGCTGGGCTTCCAGCAGGCAAGTGCCAGGACGCAATATGATAAAATGAAGGACAATGTCACGTCGGAGCTCAAGAAATCGTTCAACCCCGAATTTTTGAACAGGATTGACGATGTGGTCGTTTTTCATCCGCTCACGAATGAGCATCTCATCAAGATCGTGGACATGCTCGTACTTGAGCTGAATAACCAGATGATGCATGACCGGAACATTGAGCTCGAGGTAAGTCAGGAAGTGAAGGAGTGGCTCATTCAGGAAAACTTCCAGCCCACCTACGGCGCGAGGCCCATGCGCCGGGCGATCCAGAAGTATCTCGCAGATCCCCTTTCAGAGGATATCCTGAGAGGACGATTTAAAGACACCCATAAGGTACTGGTGACATTCAAGGACGGTGCAGTTGATTTTCAGGAAGCGGAGTCCGTTGTGCTCGCCAACGTCTGAGTTGTGTCTTACTATTGTTTCTTCATTACCTTTCACACCTAACCTCTAACGCCCTTGCAGTCTTCACTATCTTTGATCTGCAAGTTAAAAGCCACAGCAAGACAATTGCTCGGCCGCAGGATCTTGCCCTGAAGATTTCCGCTCTGGCATCCTCGTTAATGTGTCGTCTTGACTATCCGTGAGTTGTAGTTTATACTTTATTTCGTTGAAGTGTGGATTGCACTTTATTTTGGTATGGTCTTGCTACAAGTATGAGGTGTGTTCAAAAATATACGTTGAGGGAGAAAATGAATGATACCCAAAGATGACAAGCCTGTTTGTGAAGCAGCAAATCTATTTAAGGAAGAGATCCTTGAGATTATGCCGGATATTCCCCTGCCGCAGCTCGTTGATATGGTGTCAGTATACATTTACTATCACTATGGCATTACCAAAGAAGAAGCGAAGAAGGTTATTGAAAAGACCTGTTTATGAGAACGTAGATTAAACTTTATGGTATCTCTTTCAAGAAACCGTTGAGTGTCATCCATGCAAATGGGTGACACTACGATGTTCATGAAGTGATTTTGTATTTTGCGTGATAATGATCGGGGGAAAACCATACCTGATCAAGTTCAGCTTACTTTTTTTACATACCTGTTCACTTCTGACATTACCTGAAGTGGGGCTGTCTGTGCATTTTTCAAAAGATATATACTCCTGGAACCGCGGTAAAGAAGTGATGTCCCCTCTCCTGATCGAAGCGGTTTGAACGTAACGTCCTCCGGTACATCGATTCCTTCATCACCGGTTCGATGTTCATCGCTGAAAACAAGATAATCGTTTAAAAAAGGGATAAGCCTGTTCAGGCGTTCGATGAGCGCCTGTTTATCAACCACGCCGCTTTGTCCCGATCTGAATGATACGCTCAGCGCCCTCATGCCTTTTGGAGCGCTTGCAATATCATCATTAGCGCTGAGAGAGATCGTATAAAAATCCTGGGGCGACTGATAGTCCGGAAGATAAAGCACCTCCGGGCACATACCAACCGGTATGACGGTATCCCGCAGCCCCATGAAGATCGTCGACGAATCATAGCGCTTTGACAGATTCAGGAGTATCGTGTCAGCCTCTATGACTCCCTGTTTTGCTTTAATACCGACAATATGACCGCCTCTCGATGCGAGCTCGGCGTCCGTCTGGTTATACAGAATTTCACCTCCCTGCTGAAGAATGGTGCTATACAGCTGATCGGCGAGTTTTTTGAAACCGCCTTCGAGGTAGAGTGGCGGGGTATCGCACAACGTGATAAGGTCCACCAAGGATAGTTCTGCAACAGGTCTCTGAAAGAAATAAAGGGATTGGATATCAAAGAACGTTTTCAATTCTCTGCTGAAGCGGTATCCCCGGATAAATCCGGCAGCAGAACGGCGCGACGTCACGTATGACCAAAAACGGCTTTTTACCGACTTCTCTGCCAGACTATGCAGATCCCGGTAGAACTTCATAAGCGCATTTATTTCTTTGGGGAATTCTCTTCTGAGTTCTTCAAGAGTTTCACCCTGATCGGCAAAGATGGTGATCCTGTGGTCAGGAAGCGCCACTTGATAACAGGGAGAGTGAACGGAAACGCTATGGACGATCCCGAGATTCGCAGAGAGCGTGTAAAATGCCCCTCCCCGTTCAAATCCATAGGATAGCGCCGGTGATGCATAGAAGCTGTATCCATCCCTGTCATAAGCTCCCACAGCCCCGCTCAATGATCCGCCGCGCTCAATGACGATAATTTTTTTCTTCTTCCCGGACAACAGTGCTGCTACGGCAAGTCCGCCGAGCCCTGCACCAACCACTGCTACATCGTATTTCGGCATGGGTACTCCTTAAAATTCAGGGTTCAATGTGCACGGTTGGAAAGCAACGATTGGTTCAAGGTTTCAATGTTGTTTATTCAGCCAAAAACGTGAACGGCTCGACTCAGCTCGTCGAAGTCCCTGAACCGTGAACCTGACAAGCTGCGTTGTCACAAACAAAAAAGGAAACAGGGAATCTCATCGAGTCTCCTATTTCCTTTCTTTTATTTTTCAGTGTGCTGTTGACAACGGGGAAGGCTATTTTTTGTTTGCCTGATCCCGCATGGCTTCCTTGCGTGACAAGCGAATTTTCCCCTGCCGGTCGATCTCAAGCACCTTGACGAGCACCTCATCCCCTTCTTTCAGCTCATCGGTCACTTTTTCGAGCCGCTGGTCGGAGATCTGAGATATGTGAAGCAATCCGTCAGTGCCCGGGAATATTTCAACAAAGGCGCCGAAATCCATGATCTTCCGGACTTTGCCCATGTATATCTTGCCGACCTCGGCGTCCTGGCAGATGCCCCGGATGATCTCTTTTGCCTTAAGGGCGGCTGCCTCGTCTGATGAAGCAATGTTGATCGTACCATCGTCCTCGATATCGATCTTCGCTCCGGTCTGTTCCACGATGCTGCGGATCACCTTTCCGCCGCTGCCGATGACATCCTTGATCTTATCCGTGTTGATCTTCATCGTAATGATGCGCGGCGCGTAGGCGTTCAGGTTCTTCCTCGGCTCTGCAAGCGTCTCAAGCATCTTGCCGAGAATATGCAGCCTCCCGTCCTTCGCCTGCTGCAAGGCTGTGCGCATAACATCGATCGTAATACCCTCGATCTTCATGTCCATCTGGAGCGCGGTGATCCCCTGGCTTGTCCCGGTGACCTTGAAATCCATGTCCCCAAGATGGTCCTCCAGTCCGAGGATATCAGAAAGCACGATGACCTTGTCGCCTTCCTTGATGAGACCCATGGCGATGCCCGCGACCGGGGCCTTGATGGGCACACCCGCGTCCATGAGCGCCAGCGTACCGCCGCAAACCGTTGCCATGGAAGACGAACCGTTGGACTCAAGGATGTCTGATACGATCCTGATGGTATACGGGAACTCCTGCTTGGTCGGAACCATTGCCTTCAGGGCACGCTCGGCGAGCGCCCCGTGGCCGACCTCGCGTCTGCCCGGTCCGCGGAGGGGTTTGGTCTCGCCTACGCTGAACGGCGGGAAATTGTAGTGCAGCATGAATGTCTTGAAGTACTCTCCCTCGAGGGAGTCTATGCGCTGCTCATCCACTGACGTTCCGAGGGTGGTTACCACGAGTGCCTGTGTCTCGCCGCGGGTGAACAAGGCCGACCCATGGGTCCGGGGGAGCATGCCGACAACGGAGCTGATAGGCCGGATCTGGTCCGGCTTTCGTCCGTCAGCCCGTATATTCTTTTCCAGAATGATCTTCCGGACCTCATCCTTTTCCAAACTGAAGAATATCGTTGCTATCTGGAGATTTCTTGTCGGGTCCTCATTCTTGAGCTTCTCTTTGATCTCGTCGAGCAGCGCATCGAGTGTCCTTTGACGCTCCATCTTGTCCGGAATGACGATGGCGGTCAGCAAGCGCTCCATGGCCAGCGCAGCCACCTGCCCGGCAAGGTCCTTATCGATCTCGACCGTCTTCACCGGCCGCTTGGGTTTTCCGACCTTCGCGGCAAGTTCGTTCACCAGCGCGACGATCTTTTTGATCTCGCGGTGCGCGGTCTCAAGGGCCTCCAGCATTTGGTCCTCGGTCAACTCGATCGCTCCGCCTTCGACCATCATGATGGCATCAGCAGTGCCAGCCACGACCAGGTTGAGTTTCGTGGTCTCAAGCTCCTTATGATCGGGATTGATGATATACTTTCCGTCGACAAACCCGATCCGAACGGCCCCGATGGGGCCCCGGAACGGGATATCGGATATCGCGAGAGCGGACGACGAAGCGATCATTCCCATAAGATCCATGGAACTTTCATCTCCGATCGAAAGTACCGACGCGATGATCTGCGTGTCGAAATAGTATCCCTCAGGGAACAACGGCCTGATCGGCCGGTCAATGAGCCTTGACGTCAGGATCTCTTTTTCGGTCTGCCGTCCCTCGCGTTTAAAGAACCCGCCCGGGATCCTTCCGGCAGCATAGGCCCTTTCCTGATAATCCACCGTCAAGGGAAGAAAATCAACGTTGGCGCGTTCTACTTTCGAAGAAACGGCCGTTGACAGGACCACGGTATCTCCATACCTGACGACAACAGCGCCATTTGCCTGTTTAGCCATTAATCCTGTTTCCAGGATTATTTTTTTTCCGCCTATTTCTGCTTCAACTGTTGTGACCATGAAACCTCACTATTCCCATTGCAATCGTTATGCTACTTTCGTATTCCCAGCTGCTCAATAACCTTGCGATAGCGGTCAAGATCGTTCGTCTTCAGGTAATTCAGATGCCTGCGCCGTTGCCCGACCATTTGCAGAAGACCTCTCCGCGAATGTTGATCGTGCTTGTGCGCCTGCAAATGCTCCGTCAGATGGCTGATTCGTCCGCTCAGAATTGCTATCTGCACTTCCGGAGAACCTGTATCTGATGGATGCCTGCGGTACGTATTGATCAGACCTGTTTTCTGTTCCTTATCCATTCAACCGTCCCTCCTTTCATTAAGATGTTTCTTTCTAAGGCGTGGTAAACTATCATATTTACAGCGAGATGTAAAGCATTTTATTCAATACGAGCAATAATTCAGGTTAAAACGTAAAAAAACAACAATCCGACATATCCGTCGGATCCGTCTCATGAAAATATTCTACGAAAAAACCAGATCGGGTTTGAGGACTCCGGCAACGATCCGAGCAAGGCCCAGGAGCCTGCCGGCAGGGCTATGAAGCCTGATATGGTCGCTGGTGATGTTTGCAAAGGACGAGGGGCAGGATATCTGGTTGCCATGCAGCACCCGCACTGTTTCGGCCTCGCTGATCCGGATCGCCGGGAACGCGGCAAGCGCCTCGTCGATCGGAGTGACCACCTGTTCCGCGTTGCCTGCTGTCATCATCTCCTGAAGCCGATCAAGGGTGACGGCGCCATCTATGTTAAAACGCCCGGAGCGCGTTCTTTCCAGGCCAATAAGATGCGCTCCCATGCCCAAGGCATCTCCTATTTCAGCGCACAGCGTGCGGATATAAACGCCTTTTGAACAACGCACCAGGAGACTCACCACGGGATCCTCGAACGCCGTCAGCTCGATACTATATATCGTTACCGATCGCGGCTTCAGCAATTCCGCCTTGCCTTCGCGTGCCAACTTGTACGACGGCACCCCCGCTACCTTCACGGCAGAGAATGCAGGCGGACGCTGCATGATCGAACCGATGAAAACCTGCAGAACGTCAATGATCTTTTGTTCGTCAGGCGGAGTATACGACCTCGTTTCCAGTATCTGTCCCTCGGCATCAAGGGTATCGGTGGTCACCCCGAGCCGCATGATCGCCTTGTACTCCTTCTCCCCTGCTTCAAGATACTGCGCGATCCTGGTTGCCCTGCCCGCACAGAGGACGAGAACTCCGGTCGCAAGCGGGTCGAGGGTTCCCGTATGGCCGATCCGCTTTTCATGCAGGATCTTCCGGACGCTCTCGACAACATCATGAGAGGTCACCCCTGAGGGTTTGTTGATATTAAGAACGCCGTCCATCCGAAATCGTTCCTTTGTTCCCGATCTGTGCCGCGATGGCCTTCTCGACTTTTCCGATCACCAGCTTTGTTACTTCCTCGAGCGTCCCGTCGAGCACACCTCCGGCGGCGTTCTTGTGTCCGCCTCCGCCGAACGATTGTGCCAGCACTGAGAGGTCAACCCGTCCCTTGGAGCGCATGCTGATCTTATACCGCGCGCTTCCTGTTTGCCTGAACAGGACCGCCACCTCAACACCCTTGACTGACCGGACGTAATTTACGAAGTTATCAGTGTCCTCAGACGTCGTGCCGGTCCGCTGATAAAGATCATCGGTCACTATGACCCATGCAGTCCGCCCATCCGTACTCCGTTCCATGTTCGCCATGATCGTTCCCAGGAGTTTCAATCGATGGTACGAAAAGGATTCGTATACGTTTTCGGTCACGAGCCAGGGGTCTGCACCTGCTTCGAGCAGCATTGCCGCGATCTTCATGCTTTCCGGTGTTGTATTCGTATACCGGAAAGACCCCGTGTCAGTAAAGATAGCGGTATAAAGACAAAGCGCAATGTCCTGATCGATCGGGACATCGAGTTCATGGATAAGCTTGAAGATCATCTCGCCGGCGGCGGACGCGGCTGTATCCAGCCAGGTAAGAGGCCATTCAAGAGCATTGGTAATGTGATGATCGATGTTTATCAGTAAATCGGCAGGATAGATATCGTCAAACAGTCCCGTTCGCGGCGGGTCCGCGTCAACAACAATGAATGCATCGTAATGACCCTGAACCGGCTTTCCGACCCTGATCCGCTTATGCTGCGGCAGAAAACGGTAGATCTCCGGCACCGGGTCCAGATTGTGCGCGATCACCGTCTTACCCATTTTTTCCAGCGCGAGCATAAGCCCGAGCTGAGACCCGAGGGCGTCTCCGTCCGGACTTTTATGCGTGGATATAAGAACGGTCGTGCACGCTTTCAGTGCCGCTGCAATGCTCGCGTGATTACTCATGCATGGTGTCTTCCGTCTTCTTCTTCTGTCTTCTTTTCTTCTGTCTTCTTCTCTTCTGTTTCCTGTTCCTGCTTTTTCTCGATCTCGTGCAGGAGCTCCATGATATGCGCCCCGTGCTCCACAGTATCGTCGAAACGGAACAGGATCTCCGGAAGGCACCTCAGGGTCATTCGCCTGCCGAGCTCAGACCTGATGAATGCCGCAGCACTTTTCAAGCCCTTTAACGTTTCTGCCTTATCGCCGCCGTAGATGCTCACGAAAACCTTTGCATTCCTGAGGTCATCCGACAGCTCGACATCGGTCACCGTGACAAACCCTATTCGGGGGTCCTTTATTTTGCGCATGAGGATATCGGCGATCTCCTGCTTCATCTGATCGCCTACTCGCACTGCTCTTTTATAGGTTGGTTTAGCCATAATTATATAAATTAGTATTCAGGAGTCAGAAGACAGGAGTCAGGAGAAAGATAGAGAATGCGGTTTAATAATTAGACGTTATTCTGGCTTCTGGATACTGACTTCTGGCTCCTGACACCCCGTTCCTGTTCTTCAAAATATCTCTATATGATAATCCAGGAGGTCTATTTCCGGCACTCCGCGAACCATGTTCAGCACATGGTCCAGCGTCTGGTTGAGGTGGGATTTATCATTACTCACAGCAGCCACTGCCAGGGATGCCTTTTGCCAGAGATCATTGTCATCGATCTCGGCCACCGAGACATTGAACTTGTTCCGGATCCTGTCTTTCAGGCTGCGGAGAGAATGCCGCTTGTCTTTGAGCGACCCGCTGTCGGGAACATGCATCTCTATGGTACAAACACCGATGAACATAGATCCTAAACGGTAGGGGCAGGCCCCTGTGCCTGCCCAATGAACGGTTCGACGATGCTCACCGTGTGAGCCTGTCGAACGAGGGCAACCACAGAGGGTTGCCCCTACAGTGTCTTACAGTTTTCCCGCCACTTTGTCGATCACATAGACCTCGATGATATCGCCAACCTTGATATCATTGAAGTTCTCGATACCAATGCCGCACTCGTAGCCGGTCTGGACCTCGCGCACGTCGTCCTTGAACCTCTTAAGCGAATGAAATTTCCCGGTGTACACGAGCGCATTGTCCCGGATCACCCGGACGCCATCGCACTGCCGGCTGATAACCCCCTCTACGACATGGCATCCCGCGATCGTGCCGACCTTGGACACATGAAAGGTCTGACGCACTTCGGCGCGTCCGAGGATTCGCTCCTTGAGAGTCGGTTCCAGCAGGCCTTCCATGGCGGCCTTGATGTCATCGATGGCATTGTAGATGATGTTGTACAAGCGGATATCCACGCCCTCGCGCTGTGCAAGCTCTGTTGCCTTTGGTTCCGGACGGACACTGAAGCCTATGATGATGGCATTTGACGCTGCCGCGAGCATCACGTCGGTTTCATTGATCGCGCCCACGGAACTGTGGATGACCTTGAGCTTGACCGCGGCGGTGGAAAGTTTCTCGAGCGAATCGACAATGGCTCCGGCCGATCCCGACACGTCCGCCTTGATCACGATATTGAGCTCCTTGACCATGCCTTCCTGGATCTGGGTATGCAGGTCTTCGAGCGTCACCTTTTTGATCGAGCCCATATCCACACTTCTCTGCTTGGCCTGCCTGCCTTCCGCGATCTGACGGGCCTTGCGTTCCTCCTCGAGAACCACAAAACGATCACCCGCAAGCGGGACATTGGAAAATCCGATGACCTCTGCGGGCATGGACGGTCCGGCGATTTCCACCCGTTCGCCCTTGTCGTTAATAAGCGCCCGCACCTTGCCGAACTGGGCCCCGGTCACGAAGAAATCACCGACCTTCAACGTACCGGACTGAACCAGCACGGTGGCAACCGGGCCGCGTCCCCTGTCCAGTTTGGCCTCAATGACCGTACCACGCGCCATCTTGTCGGGGTTTGCTTTGAGCTCAAGCACATCGGCCTGGATGAGGATCATTTCAAGCAGATGTTCGAGGCCGATCTTTTTCTTTGCCGATACTTCACAGAAGATGGTCTGGCCGCCCCATTCTTCCGGTGTCAGTTCGAATTCCGCGAGCTCCTGCTTCACCCGGTCCGGCTTGGCATCGGGCTTATCGATCTTGTTGATGGCCACGATGATCGGCACACCGGCCGCCTTGGCGTGGTTGACCGCTTCACGCGTCTGCGGCATCACGCCGTCATCGGCCGCGACAACGAGGACAACGATGTCCGTTACCTGCGCGCCGCGGGCGCGCATTGCCGTGAACGCCGCATGGCCCGGTGTATCGAGGAACGTAATGTCCCTCCCTTTCAGGCTCACCTGGTAGGCGCCGATATGCTGGGTAATTCCTCCGGCTTCCCCCGAGACAACATTCGTTACCCGAACTGCATCAAGGAGCGAGGTCTTGCCATGGTCCACATGACCCATGATCGTGACCACCGGCGGCCTCAGCACCTGGGACTCGGCCGTATCAGCCTTTTCCTCCAGAACATCCTCGGCTGTTTCAATGCTCGTGATCTCGGCCTTGATGCCGTAATCCTCGGCGAGGAGCATGGCGGCATCGGTATCCATGACCTGGTTCTGCGTTGCCATGATGCCGTTGACCATGAGCTTCTTGATCACGTCGCTCACCTTCTGACCAATGATCTCAGCGAATTCCTTAATGGTGCAGCCTTCCTGGATCTTGACGACTTTTTTTCTCGGCTTGGTGATCTCGGCCACATCGGTCTGCGGCGCATGTCTCTCGTCTTTTTTATGCGGTCTCTTTCCGAGGGGCAACGTCTTCAGATCGGGAAGCTTCTTGAACGACGGCTTCGCGCGAAACTCCCGGTCAGACTTGTTCTCGAACTCGCCTTTTTTCTGCCACTTTTTCTTTGATGGCTTGCCGGGAATCGGCATCAACGACGGCGGCACCTGCGCAGGTTCAAGTACCGGAGATCTGAAAGAGGTCCGTTCAAAGGGACGCCCTCCCGGCCGCGCCGGTGCGCCGGGGCGCTGAGGTGTGAAACCTGGTCGCGCTGGTGGAGCACCCGGCCGCTGTGGAGCGTAGCCCGGACGCGCTGATGGAGCACCTGGTCGCTGTGGCACGTAGCCCGGACGCGCAGGAGCGCCAGGACGCTGTGGTGCGGTGGTCGGCTGCGCTGTCAATGCCGGCTGGAGTTGTGTGGGTTGAGGGGGCTCTTGAGTTACGCGTATTTCTTCAACCGCAACAGGCTGCACCGGAGCCGCATGGGACACAGGCGGAATAACCGGCGGAGCAGGCAGGGTCGGCTTCGGCGGAGGGATGGGTGCCGGCTTCGGCTTCACCCCCGGTTTCTCGAGCGTTGACGAAAATTTTCCTATCAGCGCTGCGGCTTTCTTCAACCGGTCCTCTTTGGAGACGATCGCACCGGCAGGTTCCTTCTTGGTTTTTTCTTTTTCCTTCTCTTTGCGTACAGCCTTCAATTTATCGATCAGGGACTTTGCCTCCTGGTCATCAAGACCGCTCGACGGAGTTTTGCTCTTAATGCCCATCTTGTCAAGAACGGAGATGAGGTCCTTGCTTTCGACTCCCATTTTTTTGGCCAGCTCGTGTACCCTTATTACCGTCATAAAATCACATGCCCCCAGAAGGTTGTTTAATGCGGCATTCTACTCTACTCACTGCTTTTTATCAAGCCTTTTAATCTTTCGGCCTCTTTCCACAGTGCGTTGGAGAGCCCTTTATCCTCTATTCCGATCACGCCGACCAGATCACGGTTAAGCATAGTCCCGAGTTCTTCGCGGGTGAAAAGCGTTGTCCACCGGATTGATGCGGCAGCGGGACTCGCCACCTTTTCCTTTGTCCCTTTGGACAGGTCGATCGCGTACAGGAGCATAGAAACTCGACCCTTCTCCACGGCGTCGTGGACAGCGGAATATCCTGCCGCCAGTTTGCCCGCCTTTGCCGACATGACAACGAGAGATTTTATCTTCTCTGTAATGAGAGCTGCAAGCTGGTCGATAAATGCCTCCGGCTCCGGCGTCCTGACCTTGCTGTGAAGCGACCGGGACAGGTTTTCTCTGCTCAGCGCTTTTTTTACACACTCCACCGTGGGACAGACATAGGCTGCACGACCGGGTAGTTTCTCCCGGTAGTCTATAGCGATTCCGAGAGGTCCGGCAACGATCCGGACCACTGCGTCCTTCTCAAATACGCCTCGACAACCGATACACGTTCTCTCCGGCCCCTGTTTCACCTGTAAATGCCTCTCACCTTATCTTCTCCCGGCGATGGGATGGAAACTGAGGATGCGGGTGATAGTCGGTTCGTGAACGATGCACGGATTTTCAACCTTCCTCGTGACTGTGAGTTCATGGACGCTTCACCCGAGGATGCCTACGTTCCGAGGAACGCACGCGCCGACAGCAGTATCTTTTGCGCTGTTTTCTCACCGATGCCGGGAATCGCCAGGATTTCCTCATCGGACATGGCGGCGATTTTTTCCACTGTGTCGTAGCCTGCCTTGACGAGCAGTTCCGCTGTTTTCGGTCCTACGCCCTCAAGATTTGTCAGGCCTGACCCTGGCTGCGCATCACCCGAGGTGGTCCCGGCAGCTTCGGCCTCCAGGTTCTCGGCTGCTTCGTGCTCCTCGGCCAGCTTCCTTGTTTCCTCAACGATCGCCGCTTCGATCTCCTGCTCGCGTTCCTTTTGCCGCTCCTGATCGTATTCAGATTCACTCAGGATATCGATCTTCCAGCCGGTGAGTTTTGCCGCAAGCCTTACGTTCTGCCCCTTTTTCCCGATGGCGAGTGAAAGTTGGGAATCGGCAACCACGGTTAACGCCGAGCGGTCTTCCTCGGTCACACCGACCTTTTCAACCACTGCGGGGCTCAATGCCTTGGCGATAAAAATGCGTGGATCTTCGGACCAGGGGATGATATCGATCTTCTCTCCCCGCAGCTCGCGGACCACGGCCTGCACACGGGATCCCTTCATGCCCACACAGGCGCCGACCGGATCTACCTGTGAGTCCTTTGATGCCACGGCTATCTTCGTACGGTCTCCCGCCTCGCGGACGACGCCTTTGATCTCGACAATATTCTCGTAAATTTCCGGGACCTCCATCTCGAACAACCGGGAGACGAAATCCGGATGGGCGCGGGAGAGGACCACCTGCGGACCTTTTGACGTATCGCGCACCTCAAGCACATAGGCCCTGACACGGTCGCCCCTGCGGTAGCTCTCGCGCGGGACCTGTTCCCGTGCCGGCAGCACGGCTTCGGTCTTACCGAGGTCGATGTAGTAGGCGCCCTTTTCATGGCGCAGGACGATGCCGTTCACAAGCTGGCCGATCTTGTCGTTGAACTCTTTAAGGATCACCTCGCGCTCGGCCTCACGCACCTTCTGCACGATGACCTGACGCGCTGTCTGCGCCGCGATCCTGCCGAAACCCTGGAACTCGACCTGCAGCGGGACCTCACCCTCCATCTGCGCGTCAGGATAGAGCGTCTGCGCCTCTTCGAGGGTGATCTCCTCATCGGGGTTCGAGACCTCGGCCACGACCTTCTTATAGGCATACATAATGATGTCTCCCCGTTTGGGGTCGATTTGCACCGCGATCCGCTGGGCGCCGTACTTCTTCTTGGCCGCGCTCACGAGCGCCGACTCCACGGCCTCGACAACCATCTCCTTCGAAATGCCTTTTTCCTTGCTTATCTGATCGATAACATGAATCAGCTCTTGACTCATAAGTCTTATTCCTCCTGATAGATCTTGTATATAAATTCTTCAGAGATTATATTCAGAAACTACTCCATCCCGGAAAAACAGGAACCCAAAAGGTATCTCTCGCAGAGCACGCGGAGAGCGCAGAGTTAAATCAAAACTTTTAAGTCTGATTAAAGCTTTTCTCTGCGAACTCTGCGCCTCTGCAAGAAAATTTATTCCCGCTTTTGAGAAGTAACTAGCTAAAACTCCACTTCAAGCGAGGCCTTGGTGATACCGGCCATCGGGATTTCAATGACCGTTCCTGTCTCGAGTTCCACCTTTATGGTGTCTTCAGCCAACCCAAGCAGCCTGCCGCGGAAGACCTTCTGCCCATTGATGGGCTGGTAGGTCTTTATCCTGACCATGCTACCAGTGAACCGGACGAAGTGCTCTGGTTTCGAAAGGGTCCGGTCGAGACCGGGTGACGAGACCTCAAGGGTATATGCGTGCGAAATAATGTCCTCGACGTCCAGAGCCGCGCTGAGGTCTCTGCTTACGGTCTCGCAATCGCTCAGCATGACACCTCCGGGTTCCCGGTCGATAAAGATCCTGAGAAGCCACTGTGGTCCCTGTTTATGGAACTCCAGGTCCCAGAGCGATAAGCCCATGGATTCAAGGATCGGGTCCAGTAACTGCCGGACCTGTCCCACGGCATCAGACATTCAAACCCCCAAATAAAAAGAGTGGGCAACAAATGCCCACTCTTCAAGGAATTTCCCAGAGTGTTGACTATCTTGTAACATACTGATCAAGGGAATGCAAGAAAAAAATGGTCTCTCGTTTTCAAGGGGAAGAGATTTTCTAAATTTTATTAGCTCTCGTAAGTAGTCTGACAAATATCACCGGGGCATCGGTTCATACAGTTTTGTTTGATAGTGTAAAGTCAGAGGTGTTTCATGGGCTGTATCTTTTATTTCTCTCATTCGTAGTTATGTTTTTCCCTTTCACGGGTATGACACGAAGTTTACTTTACTTCATCTTTACCGCGAACAACGAAATTCCTTTCTTTGTGATAGTCATAGCTTGCAACTTTTTTTTTCGAAAGAACCATCATTTTCGATAAAAAGTTCTTGTCAATGCTTTCATAATGGCATATAGTTGCCGAATAGAAACACCATTCTAATTCAGGGAGGGAAAGATATGGCAAAAGCAATGACAAAATCACAGTTGGTATCGAAGATCGCGGAGAAAGCATCACTTACCAAGAAGGCAGCCGGTGAGATATTGGATTTCATCGCAGAGGTAGCCTATAAAGAAGCAAAGAACACCTTCACGCTTCCCGGGCTCGGCAAGCTCGTGCTCGTACAGCGCAAGGCCCGCATGGGCAGAAACCCGGCAACCGGTGAAGCCATCAAGATAAAGGCAAAGAAAGTCGTCAAGTTCCGGGTTGCCAAAGCCGCCAAAGATGCAATCCTCGGATAAACAGAATCAATCTCTTCATAACCATGCCCGCTCTAGAAACGAGCGGGCATGGTGTTTTCCATGGATATCTGAAAAGAATATTGTGTCCAATCTGACTGAATTTGTCTTTAACGTTGAGATGCCCCGCAGCATGATATAGGCGACTCGGCTGAAGGTGGAAGACTGTTGGTGGATTTCAGCCCTTAGCCTTCGGCCTAAATACCTGGGTAGTTACCACAGGTGAATGAACAATAACATTGCCATGACCGATCCTCAGTTAACAAAACTGCCCATAGATGGAACGCTCGACCTGCATACATTCCTGCCCGGAGAAGTCATGGACCTGGTTCCCGAGTATCTCGCCGCCTGCCGGGAGCGCGGCATCACACAGGTCCGCATCATACACGGAAAAGGCATCGGTACGCTGCGGCGCACCGTTGAATCGGTTCTCCACAAACTGTCTTACGTGGAATCATTCAGAACAGCTGATGAAATTGCGGGAGGCTGGGGAGCGATGATCGTGACGCTGCGGAGCAAATGAGGATATGATTTCTCTTCAATAACTTGACATGGTTGCACGAATCTTACAATGACAAGAAAGAGAATCATTGACATACCCCGCACTCGCGCATACGCACTCGTAACGCTGGGCACAGGCGGATAAAGGCGGATTGAATTATGAAGAACCATGATAATGTCTCGATTTATCCGCTCTTATCAGAGCCTTTATCATATTTTTCCCGTGTCAAAAGGTTTTATTCTTTGGTTGTGACTATAGGCCGCCCTAGGATGGTCAATCATATTCAGAAGATGATCAGTATCGTGATCTGCGCTCTTATCCTGCATTCGTGCGCCTCGTCCCCATCACAAAACCACCCCGCTTCGCTCAAAAATCAACCGCAACCGAAGGTATCAGCAGCCGGCCTGGAAAAGCAGATCCACAACCTTATCAATAGGGAACGACAAAAAAAGAGCTTGTCACAACTCGAATGGGATGATGCGCTGGCAGGTATTGGAAGGAAACACAGCAAGGATATGGAACTGAGAAATTACTTTGATCATTATTCCCCCGAAGGGCATGATTTCTCGTACCGGTACCAGCGGGAGGGATATCAGTGCTCAATCCGCGTGGACAATACTATTTACGCGGGCGCAGAAAACATCGCCTTGAACAACCGATATGCCTCTGTTACTACGGTTAACAGTGAGGCATTCTACGAGTGGAACTCGCAGGATACGATTGCTGAAACAACAGTGCAGGGATGGATGAACAGCCCGGGACACAGAAAAAATATTCTCATGCGCTACTGGAGGCGCGAGGGCATTGGTATCGCCTTTGGCCCTGACGGGAAGATCGCAATAACGCAGAATTTTTGCTGAACTATCCTTTCCAGGCAACAAAATCCATTTCAACCGACACATCCTTTGGAAGACGTGAAACCTCGACCGTGGCACGGGCGGGCGGATCATAAGAAAAATACCCTCCGTATACCTCGTTCACGGCATTGAAATCTGTCATGCTCTTTAAATAAATCGTAGTTTTTACCACCTGTGACATGCCGCACCCGGCTGCCGAAACGATGGCTTTGGCATTCTCCATGACCTGCCGGGCCTGTGCCTTGATGTCGACCTGTATCACATTACCGGTTTTCGGGTCTATCGGTATCTGACCGGATATGAACACGAAGCCACCCGCCTCAACAGCCTGGGAATAAGGCCCGATTGCCTGGGGAGCATCATCCGTTTTTATGATTTTATTCTCCATAATAACCTCCGGTTATTGGTTAATTGTATAATAACAACATACTGTTTTATAAGTAACTTTTGAAAGTAATGTAAACCATTATATTGTCTTTCATGAGACATGTAGAATAGCTGATGCTTCTGGTATTTTGTCGTTGAAATTTGTTTGATGGCTGGGAGTTAATATTTGGCTATTAACCTGGAACCTACCCCGTTCTGACCCTCTTCACATCGATGACCCCTTTTATCGCCTCGATGTTCTTGATTATCCTGTTCAGATGTTCCACATCCCTGATGTCAATAGTAAAAAGCAGCATCGCTTGTTTATCCTCGTTTGTGGTGACCTCGGCGTGGGTGATGTTTGCCTCCGCCGCGCTGATGGATGAAGAAACGCTGGCAAGGAGGCCTGGTTTGTCCTTGGTCTGGACCGATATCTTAACCGCATGAGCCGCAGCTTGCAGATCGCCCCAAGATACATCCACCAGTCGGTCCTTATCAAAGGTAAGATCGCCGATGTTCGTGCAGTCCGCTGTATGGACGGAGACCCCCCGTCCCCGGGTGATGAACCCGAGTATCTTGTCGCCAGGCACGGGATTGCAGCATTTGGACAGATGGATCAGCATATTGTCCATCCCACTGATCTTCATGCCTCCGCTGGCGGGCTTTGCTGCTGGTTTAAAGAACGATTTTAACGATTTCTTAGGGACCGGCTCTATGTGCACCTTGTCCGGGGCAAGCTTGTTCGCTACCACGTGCGCCGACACCTTGCCGTAACCGATGGCCGCCAACAGGTCGTCAATCGAATTCTGGGACAGATCTTTCGCGACACCAAGAAGTTCTTCCGATTTTAAGAATTTTGAGGGGCTCAGTTCGTGCTTTTTAAGCTCTTTTTCGAGCAATTCCTTCCCCAGGAGCATGCTGCGCCGCCGCTCTTCGATCTTGAGCCACGCCTTGATCCTTGTTTTGGCCCTTGAGGTCTTGACGAACTTGAGCCAGTCGCGGCTCGGGGTGTGGCCCGTCTGGGTGGTGACCTCGACCTTATCGCCGTTGCGAAGCTCATGTTTGAGCGGCACGATCCTTCCGTTCACCTTGGCGCCCACGCATTGGTGACCGATATCGGTATGCACGCTGTAGGCGAAATCCACGGGCGTTGATCCCAGCGGCAATTCCTTCACGTCCCCGCGAGGCGTAAAAACATAGACCACGTCCGGGAACAGGTCGCCCTTGACCGTTTCCATGAACTCCTTGGCGTCCGGAACGTCTTTCTGCCATTCCAGGAGCTGTCTGAGCCAGGCATACTGTTTCTCATCGCGCAGACTGATGGTTGATTTTTCCTTATACCTCCAGTGTGCGGCGATGCCTTCCTCGGCAAGGCGATGCATTTCGTCGGTGCGGATCTGGAACTCGACACGCTCACCCTTGGGGCCGATGATCGTTGTATGGAGTGATTGGTAAAGGTTGGACTTTGGCACGCCGATAAAATCCTTGAAGCGCCCCGGAACAGGCGTCCAGAGCGAATGGATGAGGCCGAGGATGGCATAGCAATTAACCTTGGTATCGGTGATGATCCTAATAGCGATCAGGTCGTATATATCTTCAAAGGCGATCCCCTGCTTCTGCATCTTCTGGTAGATGCTGTAAAAGTGCTTTGGCCTGCCCTTTACCTCGCCCTTGTACCCGTGCTCCCCGAGCTGCTGCTTCACGATCTCAATGAGTTCGTTGATATACGACTCGCGCTCGATACGGCGCTTATTGACCTTCCGGACCAGGTCCTCGTAAATCTCGGGGTTCAGGTACATGAACGATAGGTCTTCAAGCTCGATCTTGATCTTGGAGATGCCCATGCGGTTGGCGAGGGGGGCGTAGATATCGAGCGTTTCCTGGGCAATGCGCCTTTGTTTTTCCGGGGGGAGCGATTTGAGGGTGCGCATGTTGTGGAGACGGTCGGCCAATTTGATAAGGATGACCCTGATGTCCTTGGCCATGGCCACGATCATCTTGCGGAAGTTCTCGGCCTCGCGCTGTTCACGGCTCTGAAGCTCCATGCGGGAGAGTTTGGTCATACCGTCCACCAGTCCCGCGACCTCGTCACCGAACATCTCTTTGATTTCTTCAGGAGTGGCAGTGGTGTCTTCGATGGTATCATGGAGCAGGCCGGCTGCCACCGTGGCCGCGTCGAGCTTGAGACCGGCGAGAATGGCGGCCACTTCGATGGGATGATTGAGATAGGTTTCACCCGAGAGTCGCGTCTGTCCCTGGTGCACCTTGGCCGAAAAGATATACGCGCGCCTCAGGAGGTCCACATCGGCATCGGAATTGTACTTTTGGATCTGCTCAACTATGTCTTCAAGGCGAACTGCCGGCATAATTCAATCAAGCTCCACAGTCCAAAATTAAAATTCCAAACGTTTTGAATTGATATCGAAATTTGGAATTTACTCGGGAATTGTTATTTAGGATTTTGAAATATCTTTTTCCGTTTTAATATCTTTTATCTCCAACTCCACTGTTGTTGTTCCATTCCAGGCATTGAGGCGGGGGGTGAACACCGCGGCAAGCCGCGCCCCATCCCGAATCTGTTTCCCGAGAAGATGTCCTCGTTTAAACGCAATGGCGTCACGAGAAACGCCGCTCTGCTGCCTCAATCGCAGCTTGAGGTGGTTGTTGCCCACGATTCGTGAAGAAACCACGCTAAGGTCCCTTACGCCGAGTCGGGGTTCGGGATTTCCCTGTCCAAAAGGCCCCAGTTTTTCGATCTTCTCCATCAGGTCGAGCGTCAACTCGTCGAGAGTCACGGAGCCGTCAACGGAGAGCGTACGCACGAATCCTTCAGAACCAATCCGCTCCAGAACAAGGGCGCCCAGCCGCTCGCGAAACAGCGGGATGTTATCTTCCGCAATAGTAAATCCGGCCGCGTACTTGTGTCCGCCGAATCCCAAAAGCAGGTCCGAGCAGCCGACCAGGCCCTCGTAGAGGTCAAAACCGGGGATGCTTCGTGCAGAACCCTTGCCTACGCCGTCCTGGACGCAGATAAGTGCCGTCGGGCGGTAGAACTCTTCAACGATCCGCGATGCAACAATCCCGATGACACCGGCGTGCCATTTCTCGGCAGAAAGCACGAGCGCTCCTGCAGCTTCGGCGGCAGTTGCGTGGCAGAGTCTGCGGGCGTCTTCCCAAATATCCTCCTCCACGGACTGGCGCTCCCGGTTCACCAGGTCGAGGGCGGTGGCCAGTTTCAAAGCCTCTTCCAGCGAGCTTGTCGTGAGCAGCTGAAATGCGGCGTCAGCCCTCTCCAGCCTGCCGCTCGCATTGATCCGCGGCGCCAGCGTAAAGCCGACGATGCCAACGCCGATCTTCTTGTTATTTAGCTTTGACACCTGTTTAAGCGCTGCGATCCCCGGCCGCTGGGTATCCAAGTCCGAAGATAGCAGGTCAAGGCCATGCTTCACCAGGATCCGGTTCTCGCCCGTGATCCTGCCCACATCGGCTATGGTGCCGAGGGTCACGAGGTCCAGATAGGTCGTCAGACGTTCATCAGTGCTGCTTACGTCCAGAAGGGCCTGGGCCAGCTTATAAGCAACACCTACACCGGTCAGTCCACGTACGGACTCCCGAAGGGCTGGTGAAATATCTGATGAGAGGAGCCCCGGATGAAGGACCGCATAAGCATCCGGTAAGACAATTTCCAAGGTCGAATGTCTAAATCCGAACTGCTGTGAAAGATCATTTCCTTTAGAATGTAGAGATTCGGATTTAGGATTTGTAGTAAACTCGTGGTGATCGGTTATGATCAGGTCAAGACCGATCGACCGGGCTGATTTCGCTTCCTGAATAGCGGTAATGCCGCAATCTACGGAAATGACCAGTGTTGTGCCGGCGGTTTTTAATCTCTCGAGGGCTTTTGAATTCAGTCCATACCCCTCGGTCATTCGGTCCGGGATATAGCAATCCACCTTCGCGCCCAGTTGTTTGAGTACCAGGAACAGGAGCGAAGTTCCGGTCACGCCGTCGACATCGTAGTCACCGTACACCACGATCTTCTCGCGGCCGGCGATCGCCGCGCGAATCCGTCCGACGGCTTTTCCCATCTGGTTGAAGATGCCCGGTTCGGACATCGCCGACAGATCGCAGGCGAGAAACGCGTGAGCGTCCGGGGCCTCGGTGATGCCCCGGATGACCATCAGCCTGGCTATGAGCGGATGCAGGCCTGCCTGTTTCGCGAGCGTGGCCGTAATGCCATCATCAGACCCAGCAAGAACCCATTTCATACCCTATCGGACCTTCGTTGATCAGGATTTGCCTTCTTTTTTATCTGAATCTTTTGCGCTCTCGTTGGAATCTGAAATACCCTTCTTGAATCCCTTGATGGCCTTTCCGAGCCCTTCGCCCAGCTGGGGCAAACGGTTCGCACCGAAAATAACTAAAACGATTATCAATATGACGATCAGCTCCGGCATTCCAAGTCCAAACATGTTGCCTCCTTGTATTCCTCTGGTGTGTTGAGATTCTTAAACGACCGTCTTTCAGGATCATAGCGATCGATCTCTGCTTCTGTTACATAGTGAACGCGTGCTTCACCGTATATGCCCCTGATCTGTCGCGCGTCCCGCCTGAGCCGCTCTTCGATGACAGGCAGCAAACGCCGGTGATAGAACGCATGAAGCGGCTCGAGGTAGCCGGCAACCATCGGCGCGACGATATCATGTCCCTGGGCGAGACCGGCCATATACGTGATCAGATCGGGATTCAAATACGGCATATCGCAGGCCACGACAAAATTATAGTCGTCCCGGGAATGCAGCAGGCCGGAATAAATGCCCGTGAGCGGCCCCTGCTTTTCAAGGGCATCAGTGACCACAACGGCGTCGTAAGAGACATACGATGCCGGATCGTTGGTCACGATGATGATCCTTGGAAAAACAGCGCGGAGCGTCCGCAGGACACGCTCGATCAGTTGGATTCCATCAAGGGTGAGGAATGCCTTGTCCCTGCCCATTCGACGACTCTCGCCGCCTGCAAGCACGATACCAGTCATGTGTAAAATTACAGCATTTACCGGGGCGTGTCAACCATGAACTTGAAATGGACACGACCGGTTTACCGCTGATCATGTCTCGCAATCCATCCAACAAACAGGATCATAATGGGTCTAATAAAAGGTCGTTCAAAAGCTCACAACGAACTCAAATCAGAACTTTACATTGACATCGATCCTGCCTCGCGTTTATAGTGTGCTTATGAAATGGCAAGCTACCATCATATTGTTCGCAATCGCTGTTAGTATCGCCGTTCCTCCCTCCCTGTCGTTTAACGCAGTTCATGACAAACAGGCTGAGATCGGGATTCTTGATTTCTGCCACCCGGCAACTTCTGCCCTTTCTTCGAACAGTGATTTGCCGGGCATAAACGCCTTTTTCTGTTGTCCTCTTCCATTGGCGGCATGCATGGTTTCAATAAAAATTACTCCTCCTCTTAAAACCTCCATAATCGCATTTCAAGACGAACATCCACCGAAATACTGATCCGCTATTGCCACCAAAAGTCATGAGCCGTTATGCCATCAGCGCCATAAGTGCGCGAAGTAGCGGCGCGAGAATGTCAACAACGAATATTCCCCTAATCAAATAAATTGTTGAGGCGCATCATGAAAAAAGATACCTTAATTGTCATTTTTGCAATCTTGTTATTCTTCTCGCACATGGAGTCGGGATTGGCCTGCGATTTTTGTCTGCTCTCCCAGGGCATATCGCCACTCGATACGATCAAGGGAGCGGGCATCAAGGTGAGTGAACGATACACATTGCTCGACCAGGTATATAAGGGAACCAGCGAACAGACGAACCCCGGTGCAAAGGAAGAGCATTGGACAACTGAGCTTACCGGATTTTACAGCATCACTCCTGAATTCATGATGATGGCCGTCGTGCCCTATAAGAATGGTAAAACGAGTGGTGAACTTATGTTGAACCCTGATGGCACGGTGGCGGACCTCGATACGGCGGGAGCAGGAGAGGCTTCAGGGATTGGCGATGTTGCGATCATGGGACGGTACACTTTTTTAAAACAGGAAAACCCGGATACCACGAACGTCATGGCCGGACTGGTCGGGATCAAGTTCGCTACGGGCAAGACGAATGCTAAAACGTCGGATGGCGCAGAATTCCTTGACAGCCACCTGCAGCCAGGGACCGGTTCAACGGACTATCTTCTCGGCCTGTCTTACAGCCATTCCCTCCAGAGGTTCTCGGTATCCGTTAACCTGCTCGGGACCATCACGACTGAGGGCAAGTTCGGAGACACCAAGCACGAATTTGGCAATTCTTTGAACTATGATATTACCGGAAAGTACCGGGTTTATCCGGATGCGTTCTCGCCCCAGAAGCCGCAGCTCTTCTTCGCCCTGGGGGTCAATGGAGAGGCGCGAGATCGGGAAAAAATAAACGGAGATTCTGTTGACGATTCCGGAGGTAATACGGTTTATCTTTCGCCAGGAATCCAGCTGGTGCTTGTGCCTCATTGGGTGGTCGAGCTCTCGTACCAGCACGCCATCTACCATAATCTGAACGGCACCCAGCTTGGAGAAACCTACAAAGCAATTGGCGGCGTGACCTATCTGTTTTAGCCGGATATGATTCACTGCTGTCTGATTTGGCATTGTTTAGATATATTTTCTGGTCTACACAACCCAGAGATCCTTATCGAATACGACGCTCATGGGGACGAACGTGGAAATCGGCAAAAAAGGCGTTGTGCAGAGGATCGAGATTTCAAAAATGGATCGAAGCTGCAAAGTCTCCCGATAGGACTACCATGAATTTCAGCATACTGAAAGCTAAGAGATTGATGATGTCCGCATTTTTTCTTGTGACCGCCCTTGTGATGTGTTCATCGTGTTCCCGCCAGCCTTCGTATCCCTCTGCCCCGCAGAGCGCTCAGGACATCATTATCGATACAGAAGGCCTTCAGCCCGAGGTTCCTAAATTCTATACTTATCACTTTCAAGGCAAGAACATCAATTACTTCTTGATCAAGATCGACAACAAGGTCAGTTCATTTCTTGATGCTTGTGCAAGCTGCTATACGCACAGACAGGGATACCGCTTCGAAGATGGTGCGGTCACCTGCCGAGCATGTGGCATGAAGTTTTCTGTTTACAAGCTCGAAAAAGGAATCGGCGGGTGCTATCCCATCAAGCTCGAGGGAAGTCTTGACAAGGGAAATTATCGTATCTCCATTGCGACGCTGGAAAAGATGGCGGACAAGTTCTGAAACATCAGATATACCGGCGCATCTGTAGCTCGACGCTGAGATAGAAAAAAGGGGAAACCCGTCAAATTGCAAAATTATTTTAGAATTAGAAATGGAGACTGGTTTCGGAATCGGACCGATAGCGAACCTTGCACAGTTGCCCGACAGGGTTGAAGCCTGCGGCCGGCGCCAGCCGACTGAACCAGTCTTAATAAAAAAGACTACGCGGGTCAGAGAGAGGAACATCGAGACAAGGGGGATATGATCTATGATCTCGGTACCAGCTTACACCCACACCGTCTTTTCAAAATCCTGCATGCCTTCCACGACGATGTTCATGGTGCCCCGGTGGCCGACTGCAAGCTTTGATTCAAGGTTATATTTCGTAAGGCAGGTGCCGCAGGAATATATCTCTACACCCATCTTCTCCATCTCTTGCAACAACCCTGTGATATCCACGTTGGTGGTCGTCAAATATACCCCCGTGTTCAAGAAAAAGATCGTGTGAGGCAGCTGTTTATATACCTTCATAGTCTCAAAGAAGGCCTTCATCAGGGTCTTCCCCAGTTCCTCGTCCCTGCCCATGATATCGGACCCGACAACGAGAAGCAGGTTCTTCTTTTTTTCCAACTCCGAACTCCGGGCTGCGGACGCAGCCTGCCCTCGAATACTGCTATCGGGGGCGCGCGCGTCACACTCGTACCCCTTGACAATCTTGATCTTCCAGTCTCTACCTACCTTATTCATCTCATTGAACTGCCCATTCTGTGCGGCGAATCCGGCGACATTCAGTGCCGACTCCTCATTGTCCACAAGAACCTCGACGATGCCTTCTTTGATTTTTGAAAGCGCCTCCTCGGCCATCATCACCGGCCGCGGGCACACTTGCCTTCGCGCATCGATCAGCATAAAACCATCCTCCTCTTTTTGTTCTCCCTTGACAAGGAAGGACTCCAATCCTGTCACTCATCACTGTGACGTACTATAATTAAAGCTTTAGAACATGTAAAATAGTTAATATCTATGGCAGGGACAAGTTGTATAGGTCCGGCCTTATGCCGGGCGGGAAGGAATCGAACTTATTATGATAGGGGTTTCAGATGTTCCAGGAAGAGTTGATACAGCCGTGGAAGGGAGCGTTTCTTGTGCGTTGCCACATAAAAACTTCTTTTCATCCGGATATTGGCGATCCTTATTTCTTTGAGCGTTCCGTGCTTCAGTTCTTCTTCAACGGAGTATTTCGATACTACTGCGATTCCCAACCCGGCCTTGACAGCCTGCTTGACTGCATCAGTAGAACCGAAGACGCCTGCGTGCTGCATGGCCTCCAGGGAAAAGCCTTGAGCCTCCAATATTTTTTCCGCTTCCCGGCGTGTGCCCGACCCTTCTTCACGCATTACCATCGGATATTTTGAAAGGTCTTTCAGTTTTATGATCTTGCTTTTAACCAAGGGAGGCGAGGACACAACGATCAGTTCATCCTCCAAGAACGGTACAGAGGATATTTGTGAGCTGTTCAGCCTCGCCCCCACCATACCGAGGAAAATTTCGTGCTGCAAAACCTTCTGCACGATCGCCTTCGAGTCGGATACGAGAATCTGAAACGAGACGGCTGGATAACTTTTTTTAAAGGTTGCCACCAGGGAAGGCAGTAAATAGGTGCCCGGGATCGAACTTGCGCCGATGATCAACTCTCCGGCAACTTCTTTTTTAAATTGACCGATAGTATGCCGGATGCCATCAGCCTTTTCGGTTACCTCGATAGCGTAATTGTACAAGACCTCGGCCTCACCTGTCGGGATGATCTTTCGCCCCAATCGCTCGAACAGTGCGCACTCCAGATAGATCCTCCAGCGACTGATATGATCGCTGACGGTAGGCTGGCTGAGTCTCAATTCCCGGGAAGCCTTTGAGAAGCTTCTGTTCCTGAAGACTGATAGAAATATCCTGAGATGATGAATGTCCACGAAATTACAATAGCATCTCTGTTTACGATCTGTCAATAGAAAGTACACATTATGCCGACAGGGACGACTCATCCTGAACGACGTACTTGTATGGACCATGAAGCCACGGAACATATTTTTCTGGAACCACATAAAGGCAAATTAGAACTTTACATTGACATCATTTCTCATAGCCTTTATACTCCTCATATGAGATGGCAAGCATTCATCGTACTTGTGGCAATCACTCTCAGCATCATCGTTCCACCCTCCTTGCCGCTGGCCGGTCGCGGTGGGCAGGCGGCAATTGGAACACTGGACGTCTGCCACTCAGCAACACCTGCCCTGTCATCGAACGGCGACATGCCTTGTTTGAGCGAATGTTCGAACTCTCTTCTCCCTTTAGCGCTGCAAGAAGTAATGCATATCGTATCCCTTCCCGATAAACCTGTTTTCATCGCCTTTCAAGACGAACGTCCTCCGAAACACTAATCATTAGTTCAAAACCGAAGCTGTGAGTATTCTTCCTCGGAATAGGAATGCGTAAGTCTTCGCATGCCAGTAAGCTCGCGCCGCTTCGGCAATATCCATTATATTATTGTTTACATACATGATATTTCTGACGCGGAGGCATCTTTTCTCTCTCCGGGTGCTGATATATTTTGACGTGTGAGTAACTATTTTAAATGGAAGATTTAAAATCATGGAAGAAAAAAAGTCCTTGATGTTTATTGACAGCAGAACAATGAAAACCCTAACTGCCATCTTGTTTATTGCCATCCTGGTTCCCCTGTCTGCTTTTGCAGTCAATGCAGGGGATGTTGCTCCAGAATTCAGTCTGCATGATGTGAACGGCAGTATCTTGACGCTCAATAGCTTCAAAGGGACGGTTGTTTTCCTTACTTTCTGGGCCACCTGGTGCCCGTCCTGCAAAGAGGAATTGCCGGACCTGAATATCCTGCAACGGAAATATGCTGATAAAGGATTTTCGGTTCTTAGTATTTGCATTGAATCATCGGACTCGATCGTGGTGAACTATCTGAAGAAACACCCGGTTACCTTTCCGGTCCTGGTCGACAAAGAAGGTGCTGTTGCGGAGGCTTTTCGCTTTTCCGGATTGCCGGCTTCCTTCATGGTCGGGAAGGACGGCATAATACGGCATAAGTATTCGGGCTACGATAAAGATGATTTCACACTGATCGAGCAGAAGATCATTGAGTTGCTGAATAAATAAATGATAAGCAAAATAAATCAAAAAACGGGGAGGCACTGAAAATGAACATGATTAGATCATATAGATTGACAATGGTTTTGGTATGTTTGGCATGCATGACACTGATGATCGCCTCGTGCGGAAATTCTGACAACAGCAGTACTCCGACAGCGGTCTATAAGGTAGAGTATGTACCCGGAACGGGCATGAACGCGCCCATGCAGGGAAAGACCACGTACCAGCTCAATATTACTAAAACAAGCGATAACTCGCCTGCAGCCGGCCTGACGCCGACACTCTCATTCACCATGCATATGACGAACGGAGACACCCATACCACACCGGCAGATCTGGTGAGCGAGTCAACCACAACACCAGGGCTGTATAATTGCACCGCCTACTATCTCATGGCATCCGGTCCGACCATGGGGACATGGGACATGGCCGTCACCATCGGCGGAGAGACAACAACGTTCCACCCGGATGTGGCGATGGCAATGGGTACCACCACGGTCCGGGCCACACTTAAGGGCGTGACCGACAAGATCCTCAGCAATTCCACGGGAACCGCTACTGAAAATCGCACCTATTATTTGTTCAACGATGGTCTTACCAGTGCAATGATGGGTGGTGGTTATACCTTCAAGCTATTCATAGCCGCCAAGGAAAGCATAATGAGCATGCCTGCAATAGGAAACGGATCTATCCTGCATAACGAGACGAATTCGGCATGGACGATCAGTTCAATGACCGTTGATGCTTCGACCGACAATGGATCAACATGGCTTACCGGCGACAGAAGGCCCTATTGCCGGACATTGGTCGGTGCCAGGTCTTTCCAATCTCACCAGCAGTGCGACAGGTACGATTTATGTTCGAACGAGCGTCGGCAACGGAACGGCTGTCGAACAGAAAACCACCGATGGCATGGCGTTATCCAGCGCGAATGGTTACGCGTCATTTACCGTAACACCCGGCATGTAACACTGATCAACCATGACGAGAACGATGCAATCACTTATGCTGGCGGCCCTGCTTCTCGGGGCTGCCAGCATCTCTCCTTCTCTTTCCTGGGCCGCTTCCTGCTGCGGAGGCGGAGGCGGCGCGACCCTGCTTCTCCCGAAGTTCTATCAGGGCATGGTCGATGTTTCCTTTGACCTGGAAAAATATGACGGTTTCTGGAATCAGGAAGGGAAATATACGCCGGACCCGGCAGGATCGGACCTGCGGCAATACCGGTTGAACATCGGTGTCGCCCGTCGTCTTTCAACTAAATGGCAGGCCAGCGTCCTCATTCCCTATGTCTGGAATGTCAATCAATATGCCTCCGGTACCCATCGAACGGACGGGATCGGCGACATGACATTGAACGTCTGGTATGAAGCACTCAATGATATATCGGCATGGAAAATACGTGATCTGAAAGATCTGACGCCTTCGATCGCTATCGGTCCTTCATTAGTTATTCCCACCGGCACTTCGCCCTATGACGGTGTGCCCAGCGATGACGTGACCGGCCGTGGCTTCTACAGGCTCGACGGAAACATCATTATCTCGAAAACCCTCCATCCCTGGAGCGCCTCTGTTGCTCTGAGCTATGGGAGTTATCTCGAAAGACCTGTTAATCGGGAAGTTGACTACGTCCCGCCGTACCGGAAAAAACTTGGGGACCGATCATCTGCTTCGATCTCATTAAGCTACATCTATTACCTCGGGTCCGGTGGAGATGCGTTGACCGGCACTGCATCGCTGTCGGAATTGCGTGAAGCGGATACGACCATAGACGGCAACCAGGTTGATAACAGCGGACTTAAGAAGGACTCGATCGGCGGGACCATTGCCTACTCAAGCACTGATCATGATTGGGGAATCAGAGCGATATGGATTCACACGCTCAAGCAAGACGGATGGGGGAAAAACTTCCCCGCAACCGACATCTTTACAATCGGGGTGAATTATGGGTTCCGTTAATATGCGTTGGCTGTTACTGTTATTGATTCCGACCTTCCTTGCGGGATGCGGCGGCATGATGGAGGATCTTAATCCATCTGGCAGCGACAAACAAGCGACAGTGCAATCGGGGACCGTCGGATCACATGTCGGACAGAATGCTCCGGATTTCACGATTTCCGACACCCTCGGGACCAGCGTCACACTCTCGTCCGTGCTTACAGGAACTGCGGTAAACGGTGTTGTCCTGTACTTCACCATGTGGTGCCCAATCTGCGACATTCATATGAGCAGCATGCGAAGTTCCCAAATCCCGGTCTTTCCGAATGTGCGTTTTTACGCAGTGGATTATGTGTCCGGCACCGTTGCCGATGCCAGGAATTCAGAGCTATCGAACGGGTATGAAGGATCAGGATTCATTGTTCTGGCGGACACGGTTCAAACAGTCCTGAATCTTTACCATGGCACAATGGGGACCACTGTTGTCATTGATAAAACGGGCGTCATACGGATGAACGAGGATTATAAGGACGACAGACTGACGGCCGTGCTCACGAGTTTACCATGACCTGGATACTCAATACAGCTAAGGAGGAATCAATGCTGAAACGAATATTTGCCATCATCGCTGTACTCACCGTAGTTCTGGTCGGTATGGCTGAAATGAATGTCCTGGCCCAGGACGATCTCGACACCCACCGATCCTGTGCAAACTGCGGAATGGACCGGAAAGCCTACGGGTACAGCCGTATGCTGGTCCAGTATGAGGACGGAGCTATGGTAGGCACCTGCAGCCTGCATTGTGCCGTTGTCGAGCTTGATGCAAACCAGGGACGGACGGTGAAATCCCTTCTTGTCGCTGACAGGGACTCCCGGACGCTGATCGATGTTAAGCATGCGATCTGGGTCATGGGAGGTGGAAAACGCGGTGTCATGACGCAACAGCCCACGTGGGCCTTCCAGTCAAAGGCAGGCGCTGAAGCGTTCATGAAAGCGAACAGAGGGAAGATAGTCACCTGGGACGAAGCCCTCGCTGCTGCCAGAGAGGAGTTGGTCCAGAAGCATTGAAACTGTAGATATTTCGTAGAAGTTCGACACGTTTGGGAAACGCGCCCTGCGACTTCAATAATAATATATCGCAGGAACCATTCCTTGAACGCTCCTCACCACTTCGTGAAGTTTACTATTACCTTGTTACAGCACTAGAGGTGCGGAAACATCAATGCTGTTCTCTTCATCGGGATGTTGCGCCTTATTCAATTGAGCGTATTATTGACTCAACGAAATATGCGCTATAATTAATCAAGAAATGAAGGATGTTGAACGTTATTAATTTAATGATGATAATATGAAGAGTTCGATGGTGAGGTGGTTGCGGCAAGCTTTCTGCTGCGCTCTTATTATGATCATCGCATCAATCCCGGCAACTTCATTCGCGCACGGGGTCGCGGGACAGCGGTTTTTCCCCACGACCTTTGCCGTCGATGATCCATTCATCTCCGATGAGTTTTCAGTGCTCTATCAATTCCACTAGCAATGGACGACGAAGCGGGCGGGCCGCAGGTCCGGACCTCGTCGTTTGACGTGGGATATTCCAAGCGCATCCTGCCCAACTTCGGGATAGAAGTCGACGGAATCTTACCAGCGCCTGCAAACTGAGGGCGACGGCACTGTCAGCGGCTATGGCAACCTCGAAGTGAGCGTGAAAGTACCAGTTTTACACGAGCGCCGAGCATGAAACGATCCTTTCCTTCGGAGTATCGGACGAGATCGGCAACACCGGTTCCCGTAAGGTGGGCGCGGAGTCCTTCTCCGACAATTTCCCCGCGTTCTATTTTCGGCAAAGGGTTCGGAGACCTGTTCGAGTCAACAGATTTCTTGAGGCCTCTGGCAGTCACCGGGGTCATCGGTCCGAACTTTCCTTCTCAGAAACAAACGAGCACCGTAAACGAGGACACGGGAGACATAGATGTGGAACGCCATCCGACCACGCTGACCTGGGCGTTCACTCTCCAGTACAGCCTGATGTATCTCCAGTGCGGCTGTAAAGGACGTGGGCCTCGGCGCCCCTTTCAACCGGATGGTCGTTGTCGTCGAATTTCCCATGGAGACCTGCCTGAACGCGGACTGTAAAAATCAGACGACCGGGACCGTAAACCCGGGAATCGCCTGGATCGGCAAATATACGGAGCTGGGCATTGCCGCAGAGATCCCAATGAACCCGCGATCGGGAGCGGGTACCGGGGTCTTCGTCCTTTTTCACCTCTTTATCGATGACCTGTTCCCGAAGAGCATAGGGAGACCGATATTCCCATGAAAAAATCAGCAGGATCTTCCGATGTCTGGACAGCGGTCGCACTCCTGTTCACGGTGTTTCTTTTCATCATGCCGAACGCCGCGCGAGGTCATGCGTACCCGGACCACGCCGATCCCAAAGTGGGAGCAACGATCAAAGCATCTCCGGACCGCGTACGCATATGGTTCGACAGCGAGCTGGAACCGGACTTTTCCACGATCATGGTCCATAATTCGGAGAACACGATGGTGGATAACAGGGACGGACGCGTGAATCCGTCCGATGCAACGCTTCTTGAGGTAAGCGTGCCCCGGCTGCCTCCGGGCAGGTATCGCGTAATCTGGAGCGTCGTGGCACGTGACGGGCACCGCACGGCGGGCGACTATACATTCTCTATCAAATGAACTTCTTCATTCACATCATACCCGAATGGCTCGAACTCGTCTCCCTGACCTTCTGCATCGGGCTGCTTGCTTGCCGTCTCTGGGTTCTTACTCTTTCAGCGCGCGCCGGGCTTATCCAACAGGAAAATATCCTCGATGCTATGTGGAAGTTGCTCGCCGTCTGTGCGACTGTTATGATCGTCAGCAGCGGCGCAAATTTGCTCTTGCGCGCCGCGGAGATGAGCGGCCATCCTCTCTCGACGCTTGTCCCCGTGCTCCCTAAGGTGATCTTCCATTCTCACCTCGGACGTGCATGGCTCATTCGCATCGGGGCTCTTATCTTCTTGTTGATTGCGGTTATGGCGGGCGGTCGGCGGCGTGGTTCGCGCGGAGTTATTGGTCTCATGCTCGGCATCACCGTTATCATCACCATGACCGAAAGTGCATCAGGACACGCATCGGATAAAGGTGATTTCAGCATTCCCGAGATAATGGACTTCCTCCATCTCCTCGCCGCCGGCGTTTGGGGAGGGGGGCTCTTTGTGCTCTCCCTTGTTATCCTTCCAAAACTGGCAAGGGGAGGCAATCGAACAGCAACATTGATCGCCGACGTCGCCAGCAGGTTTTCAAGGATAGCAGGCATCGCCGTCGGGATCATTGCGATCACCGCGCTCTACAATGCGTGGTCTTACGTGGGGAGTTTCGAAGCGGTCTGGACTTCGCCTTATGGTTGGACGGTCTTCGCCAAATTTATTCTCTTCTTTCTCCTCCTTAATCTCGGCGCATTCAATCGTTACGTCAGCGTTCCCCTGTTGCTGCAATGGGGTGGAACTTTCCGCGCAGATGGCGGCATGATTTCTCGCATCGCAAGCCATTTGTTCTCCCGATATTTTCGTAATCCTGATGGACTCACGATCGCTTTCAGGTTCAGACAGATCGTGAGGATCGAGGCGTTGCTTATTCTGGGGGCGCTTCTGTGCGCTGCCATGCTGCGCCATGAGATCCCCGCACGCCATCATTCCCATCTGGAACATGAACGGAAGCAACATTTAGCCCGGGGTCCCGTCCCGGTCGTCAGCCTTGAGACAGAACCGTCAAAGATTGCCACGGGGACCCCGGTTACGATAACCGTCCGTATGAAAGATCCCAACGGAAGGCCTCTGCAAGGACTTGCGGTATCCCACGAACGAATTCTCCATACGCTCATCATCGGTCGCGATATGCGATCGTTTGCACACATCCACCCCGAGGATGCCGGGCCAGTCACTGGTGAGATGCTGAAGCAGGTGGCCTTCCCACTGCGCTTCACTTTTTCAAAGGCCGGGGAATATCTCGTCGGCGTTGACTTTTTCGCGGGAGATGAATTTTACAGCAAGACGTTTAGCCTCTCGGTCTCGGGTAAGCCTGCGATGGGAAGGCCTGTGATAGATTTTTCTACGAGAAAGAATTTTGGCGAATACCGGGTCACGTTCGAAGCTTCCCCGATGACCATCAAGGCGGGTGAGGAAACGTCGCTGCAATATACTATTGAAAAAGACGGGAAACCCGTTACGGACCTCAACCCCTACCTGGGCGCGGCGATGCACCTTGCCATCGTCTCCGTAGACCTCAAACAGTATATTCACGCCCACGGGTCCGTTCCGGGCGAACCCCATAATCACCAGGACCATATGCACGCCAAGCCCCCGAAGAGGTTCGGCCCGGAGATAGAATCCGACGTCGTCTTTCCCGCCAAGGGGATCTATACGATATTCAGTCAGGTAAAACACCGTGACAAGGTCCTTCTCTTCGATTTTATGGTGAATGTACAATGAACAAATCAGGTTATAAAATGACGTATACGATCCGCAGGAACGCCATAACCTGGATTACGATCGTTCTTTCGTTATCTCTCGTTCTCGTGCTGTTCGCTTTTTCTTGCTCCCGCCAGCCCTCTTATCCTCCGCCACACCAAAGAGGACTGGACGTCATTATTGCGGTCAACGAACTTCAGCCGGAAACTCCGAAATTTTACACCTACCAATATCAAGGCAAGAGCATTAATTTTTTCGTACTCAAGATCCAGGACAGGGTCCTGGCCTTTCTCGATGCCTGCATGACCTGCTATCCGCACAAAAAGGGATACCGATGTGAGGATGGAGCCGTCACCTGCCGCTATTGCAACATGAACTTTTCATTGTATAAACTGCAGAAGGGTTTGGGGGGTTGTTATCCGATCAAGATAGAGGGCAGGATCGAAGACGGCAACTATCTGATTCCCGTGGCCACCCTGGAAAAGGCTGCGGAAAAGTTTTAATAATCCTGTAAACGCATTCGGATTAGGACAAGACCGGATGTACACCTGATTTTTTAACTACTTTCGATCAATTCGAATCTCCCGGCTCCGGAGGGAGGCTCCACATACAATTACTCAAAAAATGAGATATAATGTTTTTATATTAACTGCTTTCATTGTTATGTTACCTAAGTATTAATTTCTGAGTTGAAAGGGGGTGAAAGTAATTCAATCCATTTGTTTATGATAGATGCCTAAGGGGGTGTTGCAGTGCACAATCTAACAGGAGGATTGCATATGAAAGGGATGAAATTTCTTTTGATCTTACTGCTCATTTCCATGCCGCTGTCTGTGTTCGGCGCGCAAGAAGCAGTAAAAGCGAAGTCCGTTGACGAACTGGCCAAGATGTATGATGTATCTTCATGCAAGAAGTGTCATGAAGATATTTACAAAGAATGGGAAAAGTCCATACATGCCCGCTCCCTCATCGGAACCGGCCGCACCATGGCCACCATCAAGACGGCTATCACGGACGGCATGATGAAGGAATGGGCGAAATCGGGCATCAAGGAAGTCAAGGACATCAAGGTTGAGCACATGCTGCACTGCCTCAAGTGCCACTTGCCGCAGCTCAATGACGCCACGGATGCGGTCGCACAGCAGATCGCGAAGGCGGTGATTGATGGGGACCAGGCCACCCTGGAGAAGGTCAACATCAATTGCATCGTCTGCCACAACATGAAGGCGATCGTCCACAAGCTCGTTGACGGCGAAGTTGAGAAGAATGTGATCTATGGGAACAAGGAAGGCTCCCATAACGACAAGATGTTTACAGCAATGAAAAAAAGTCCGATCATGAAAGAGTCCATTCTGTGCGGTCAGTGCCATGGACTGGGACCCAACTTCGAGCTGGCAAATCCCACACAGTGCGCGACGCTCTACGGAAGCTACTTGCATGCCTATGTGCCCTCAGGAGGTTCCGAGACCTGCCAGGAATGCCACATGCATAAGTACAAGACAGGGCATCTTATGCCCTCCTACCGAGATCCCGGAATCGCCAAGAGTGCCGTTGATGTGGACGTAACCGCGAGGGGCTACTATTTCCTTCCCAAGGCCGGTGATTCTATTCCAACAGCGGTACTAACAGTCAAGATGACGAGTACCGCGGGCCACCGCATCCCTGACGGCTGACCATCGCCAAACCGAGTGGTCCTGGATGTGACCGCAAAGACGAAAGACGGGAAAGAGATATTCGCTGATCAGAAAATCTATATGCCCCAGTCCCCTGCATTTGGGAGGGGTGATAAGATGGTGTACGGTCCCTTTAGGAAATCCGGCATGCTCCGCGACACGAGCATCCAGCCCGGCAAGACCAAGACTGAGACCTTCGAGATTAAATACCCCTATGAAGACATAGAAAAGGAAGGGAAAAAGACCAGAGAGGTCAAGGCAAAAGATATGGATGTCACGATCAAACTATGGTATCTGCCGGCAGGCGGAGATCCGAGAACGGGAGTGGTGGGAAAAGATCAGTATCTGTTCTTCGAAACCACCAAGACCGTATCTGTTAAATAATTTTTGATGGATCAAGAACACCCAGCCGCTGATATCAGCGGCTGGGATCTTTTTTTTAGTTCATGATAGTATTTGTTCTGGTGATCAATACCGCATAAAGGGTGTCAGCAGTTCTTCGCTTATGCCCTCCAGCTGATACATCGGTCCTTCAGAAAAACTACTGAACCTACTCGTACCGAAGCGCCTGAATGGGGTCCTGAAGCGCGGCCTGCGCGCCGGGTAAACGCCATAGAAGACGCCTACATGTATATGCTCTTTGCTGAAATCCGGAAAATGCAGTACGGACGTCACTTCTTTTCCTCAACCAAAACACGATAGGATCTCAAGTGATGAACAACGAAACCTCCGAATGACCGATGCTGCGTCATCGCTGATTCCGCCAGTGCCAGCTGCGCTTCAAAGTATGTACTGCCCTTTCCAAAGAAGGTGACCTTCGCCGGTGTGGTCTGAAGAGTTTCGACGCCGATCATCACCTTCTTGTTCATCCGATCCGCGTAGTCAAGCTCGTCCTGGGTGAGCGACACGATCCCATCAGAACCTTCGGCAACGTTCCTGTAATCCATGATCGCGACATAGTCGTAGATGTCTTGAACGAACTCGTTCAGCTTCCGGCGTTGCCCGTTCCACTCGACGTCTTCGATGCCGTCGAACCAGAACGGCATCGCCGGTCCCACAAGCAAACTCGATCCGGCCGCGGCCTTCATGCGCATGAATTCGGCTGACAGCTCCAGATACTGCCGGCCGCGCAGCGGGCGCGCGGATGACCAGTCGTCGAGTAGGTATGGTTCTATATCAATATTGACGCCGTCGAATCGCGAGGAAGCATCCGGCGTGTCTCTGTTGAAGTCGAGGATATTCCCGAACATCCGTATAGCAGCGGGACGCTTCTCCGGGAGGATGAACTCATGGGTGCGGAGATCACCCGAGCCAAGCAGCGCAAATACCTTGAACCCTCGAGCATGGGCGTTTGCAATAAGCTTCCGATATTTCTTTGGCTGGTTCACAAGAATGTTCCGGCCGTTAAATTCGTCGGCATACAGATACATCGTCGAGATATGCTGCCGATCGAGGAAGTCTTCGACTTCCCGCTGCGTCTTATCACTGTCGAGCATGCTGAAGGCGTCTTCCTCCCAGATCCAGATCGCACGCGGGGCGGCTACGGCCGAGTGTCCCGGGACCACGGACACCCTCCATAAAACGAGAATCGCGATTGCGATTCGAAAACAAGTCATGACGATTCGGTTCATCTTGCCATTGACTCCTCGAGAAAAGATACCGAATTAGCGGGAGAGCAGGCAATCCAACGCTGGACTCATCTGCGTGCGCAGCACGTCAGGTGGAGCACATTGATAGACAGTTTCGACATGATTTACAATTGTCACATGCTTGCCAAAGACACGAAACTGCAACGTATAGACTTTCAACTCCCCTTCACCAGGTTTGAGTAGCAGAATCGATGGTAACAGCTAAGGTGGCTCGCAGCCAGCTGAACTTTGCTTTCATGAAATCAAAATCGGGTCCAGATGTTATGAAGGTCGCCTTTCCCTTGATCAAAAACCCGGCACCTGGTCCGTGCAAGCCCTTAACCTTGCTGCTTCCCAGCGTAATCAGCACATTCGGGTTGTGGGCAATGTTAGCCTCTGTCTTATGCATGTAACCTGCAGGAATAAACAAGCGCCCATCTGAGGATATTCTGATGTAGCTATTCCAGGTGTTGACCATATGCGGCTCATCCTTTCCCAATGTCGCAATGGCAACAACCCCATCCTGTTTCATAATTTCCAACAGCTTTTCCGGGATCATCGTGATTACCTCCTGTTATTTGTTTGTTGTTCTGTCTAACGCGCCGGTCACGCGCCGTCCTTTCGGCGCGACGCTGTCGAGGCGCTGGTTGGTACTCTTATCCATCTTGCCGTTTGTTAATTATCTCTCGTCACACTAAATGTCCCTGAGATACTGCGCACATCATTAGACGTGGTGGACATGAGGATAACTATCGCATCAAATGAGCCGTTGATTTTTTCGCCCACATTGCCGATGCTTGAGAGAGTAATGGTTCCGCTCGGGCTTGTGAATATGGTTGCATATGTGTCGTCGTTAGATTCATAGAAAATATCTGTCAGGCCATTATTAACAAGAAGATCTATGGGATATACCTGTGGGATGATACCGCCGACTTTAAAAAAAGGTTTGTAAGATACCCCATGGTCCAATAGAGAAAACCTAGCAGGAGCCCTACCCAATGTCCTTTTAATAAGAGAGGTATAAGTAGGCTGCGGACCGGCTGGTTAATAACTCACGGCGATGTAAGTATTGTTCCGTTATTTCCCACAACAACCAAATGTGTACCTGACCATGTAATGCCCCTGAGCGAATATGTTACTAGAGGTTGTTCTGTCCAAGTAATTCCATCCGAAGATAAAAGGAGTGCGCCCGATTCGGTTGTCGCCACAAACTGCGAATCCGACCATGTAATCCCGTTAAGTGTATATAGACCGCCTGAGGAGCGGCTTGTCCATGTAATACCGTCAGGGGACGTAAAAATGGCTCCATAGTGTCCCACAGCAACAAACTGTGTGCCTGACCATATAATATCAGAAAGACCGTTTAGGCCTGTTGACGTTACAGGTTCTTGTGTCCACGTGATTCCGTCTTGAGAGGTCCAGATGAAAGGGTCGGCCCAATGCGAACCAGGCGAAGAGGAATATCCCACAGCAGCAAATTGCGTTCCTGACCATGTAATACCCTGAAACACGTACCCGGTGAAGACTGATGTGTGGTTTATCCATGAAATCCCATCTGGAGAGGTCAGTCTATTTTCTCCCACAGCCACAAACTGTGAACCAGACCATGATATATCGTAAAGTGGCCGTGTCGTGCCAGACGACTGCGGTGTCCATAAAACACCGTCAGAGGACGAAAGAATGGTGCCGGAGCTTCCTACAGCAATAAACTGTGTGCCTGACCAAACAATGCCATAAAGTAGCTCTGTCGTGCCCGATGTCCGGGTGGTCCATGTAATACTGTCAGGTGATGTGAGAATGGTGCCGGAGCTTCCTACAGCAACAAACTGTGTGCCCGACCAAACAATGCCATAAAGTGGCTGTGTCGTGCCAGATGTCTGGGTGGTCCATGTAGATTGCGTACTGTCAGCAGATGATGTCGATTTACCACATCCTAGAGCAAATAGTGCAACCAACAGCACCACAAGCAACAACACAGTCTTTTCCTTCATGACATACCTCCTCATGTGTTGGTGTCATCCATGTAAAGCACGGAAACCATTGGGTTGATCGCAGGCCTCGAACAAATTGTCGGCTTTTTTACCGTCAGACCGCTACCGGCCTGTTATCCTTTTACAAAGATGACGTCAGTACGTTACAAAATGACTTTCCTACAGCTTCAACAAGTAATTAGCTCTTCGGAATACAGTAACATAGACTCGGGTGACCGGTCAATGAATTTAAGAAAAAACGTGACGTAACTTCATGAAATCGTTATGCTTATATAAAAAGAATAATATGCAAAATGACAACTAGTTATATTATCGTGACTAATATGCAATAATGGTATTAGTTAATTTGCGGAGTAAGTCATGCAGCCTGACCCGAAGGACATTCTTAAATACTTTGATGCAGTTCTGGAAAAAAAGACCGTCTCTGATTCTTTGCGTGATGATTACCGGAAAAATGGCTTCGCTATTACCTCGATTTCGCGTGAAGTATCCACCTATTTCAAAAACTTCACCCTACTCATACCGCAGCGCCTGGATGGGGTCCTGAAGCGCGGCCCTGCGCGCCGGGTACACACCGAAGAACACTCCCACGGCTGCCGAGAAGGTAAACGCCATAATGATGGACCAGGCCGAGACGCTTGTGGGAAGGACGGTCACAAACACGGGTATGAGAAGAGCAAGACCGACTCCCAGCAGAATGCCGATCACCCCGCCCGCGCCGGAGAGCGTTATGGCCTCGATCATGAACTGGGCCATGATGTCCCTGTTCCGTGCGCCAAGGGCCTTCCGGATACCGATCTCACGCGTACGTTCCCGTACCGACACCAGCATGATGTTCATGATGCCGATGCCTCCCACGACAAGCGAGATGCCCGCAATGCCGCCGAGCACGGCCGTGAGCACGTTGAGGATAGTGTTCATCGTTTCAAGCATGGCCCCCTGGGTCTGGATAGTGAAATCCTCCTTGTGAGCATGCCTCTTTATCAGGATGTCCTTGATCTGGGTTATGGCGCGGTCGACATCCTCCGACCGGGGGGTCGACGCTATAATCTCGAAGAGCGAGTCGGTATCAAAGAGCTCCTGGCCGCTCGTGACCGGAATAAAAACTATATCATCAAGGTCCATGCCGAGGCTCGTTCCCCTTTTCCGCATCACTCCGACAACGCGGTATCTCGCATCCGAAAGCGTCACAATCTTGCCGAGCGGATTTTCAGTGCCTAAGAGCTCCTCTTTCACCTTCGTGCCGAGCACAATGACCTTCGCTTTTGAATCAACATCTCCCTGGGTCACATAGCTGCCGGAATCCACATAGAGGTTCCGGATGCTCTGAAATTCCGGCGTCGTGCCGATCACCATCGTATCGCGTCCCATGTTGCGGTACTTGATCTTTCCGGTGCCGAACACCATGGGAACCGCATCGGTCAGAAGCCAGGCGCGACGCTTGAGCGCCAGTGAATCATCATAGGTGAGCTTGCGCACCGTGCCTGCTGACGGCGGATGAAAACCTCCTCGCGTGGAGGTCTTTCCCGGCGTGATGATCAGAAGATTCGTGCCCATGCCGGTGAGCTCCTTGGTGATATACACCTGCGCACCCTCACCGATGGACACGAGCAGGATCACTGCCATGACACCGATGATCACCCCGAGCATGGTGAGACCCGAGCGGACCTTGTTCGAGAGGATCGCCTCGAAGGCGACACGGAATGTTTCTATAAAGTTCATAATGCTGCCTCTAGCCGCAAACTGTGCAACATGCACATGGGTTACATTTTAACCTGGGGACATGGGTTACACTTTTGTTAAATTAGGCTCCATTTTCCCGAGCCTCACGTCGAGCATGCAGATAGGATGGAAGCCAAAGCGGATTTCATATTTTCCATCTGCTGCCTCGACAAGTCCGATTCTTTCTCCGGCTAGAAGCTCGGAAATGAAGTAGTAGTTTCTTTTAAAACGGATGTCGCCCGTATGGCGGATAGTTCGGACCTCGACGCCGAGATCGTACTCAGGGTCGCGGAGTTTTTCCGGAAACCTCCTCGGTGACCTCTCATAAACGCTCGCGGGCGTCTTTTTGTCGAGGGCCTCATGCGGGCGGTCGTAATTATATTCGTGCCGGAACTCATCAAACCTGAGCTGCTGATGGCCCATGTCCGCCTTGGGCGGCTTGGCCGTGTCCTGCTTCAGGGTACGGTGCATCCGCTCATGACGCCCGTTTTGCTGGGGCTTGCCGGATTCTATTCGTTCCGGCCTGATGCCCAGCTTGATCCACCAGACCGACAACCGGCTGAGGCCGCTTACCCCGCGCCCGGCGAACGGCGTCCCGTTGTCGGTACGTATGGCCTCCGGCAGGCCGAATTCGCGGAACGTCCACTCGATCCATGGGCGGGTGTCCGCGTAGCAAGGAGAATAAAGGCCCTTGCACGTAAGCAGGTAACGGCTCATGTTGTCGGTGATGGTCAGAGGATAGCACCATCGGCCGTCGCCTGTCTTGAACTGGCCCTTGTAGTCTGCGCTCCAGACCTTGTTCGGTGCGTTGCAGGCCAGAAAAGGCTCACTGTATGGCGGGGTCCTCTTGCGCAGCCGCCGAGCCTTGACAAGGCCCTGTCTCTTGAGCCATTTCTCGGCTGTGCAGACAGAGGGCCATTTCATCTGGGGCTGTCGCACGGTTAGGAAGTCTATCAGCTTTTCGGGACCCCAGTTCATATGCAACAGCTTTACTTCAACCAGACGATTGATAATTTTCTCGCCGGTCTGGTTCGGATGATTGATCGGAGCGCGACAAAGTTCCTTTAAGCCGTCTAGGCCGAGCCTGTTGTAACGCTCAATCCATTTGTAAATGGTCTTGCGACTCACTCCGTAAATTACGGAGAGGTCGGTGACACTGTAACCGGCAAGCCGGTCGGCTATTAACTTTAAACGTTCTTCCATGGGTTCCGTTTTTCTCCAGGGCATAGTATATTCCTCCTTGCCCTGAAGTTTAACGTGTTACCCATGTCCATAGGTTGTTTTGTTACCTATGTTAGCATGTTGCACCCACCAAACACCCTCTCCTTCAAGGAGAGGGACGGGGTGAGGATGGGTTTATTTGTATGCTCTCATGAAACCCATCCCCACCTAAATCCTCCCGTAAGACAAACGCATCCCCACCCCTGCCCCTCCCCTTCAAGGGGAGGGAAAAAGGGAGGGGATGGGTCTTTATGTTTTGGGAGGAGACATTCTCACAAGAATCTCACATGTCACTGAGAAATAGCAACAATAAGGCGACAAGACGACTTGTCAGCCTTTCACTTCGTCATTTATGATCTGTCCATCCTTCACGTTGATGATGCGCTTGCAGCGTGCTGCCACGGTCTGGTCATGGGTAACGATAATGACCGTGACCCCCTGCTCGTTGAGCTTGGTCAGGATTCTTAATATATCGTCACCGGAGCGGCTGTCGAGATTTCCCGTGGGTTCGTCGGCAAGCAGGAGCGGCGGGTTGTTCACAAGCGCCCGCGCGATGGCGACACGCTGTTGCTGCCCACCGGAGAGCTCCGTCGGTTTATGATGCAATCGATCGGCGAGCCCGACCTTTTCGAGCATGGGCATGGCCCGCTCTTTGCGCAGGCGCGCCGGGACGCCGCCGTAGATCAGCGGTACCTCAACATTTTTGAGCGCAGAAAAGCGAGCGAGGAGGTTGAAGGTCTGGAATACGAAGCCGATCTTGACATTCCTGATCGACGCGAGCTCATCGTCAGTCATCGCGCTGATCTCCCGGTCCTCGAACCGATACGATCCGCTCGTAGGCCTGTCCAGGCATCCGATAATGTTCATGATGGTGGATTTACCGGAGCCTGATGGCCCCATGATGGCGATGAATTCCCCGCTCTGCACGTTCAGGGAAACGCCGAAAAGCACGGTGAAGTCAACTTCGCCCATGCGGTACGTTTTTGTTATGTCCTTGAGTTCGATCATAGTTGCGTGGATGCGTTGATTGTCGTTTCGAACGCAGCGAGAATGCGTTGAAATATGCGTTCATGCGAAAGAATGCTTAATATGTGTAAATCGTCTATGCGGACTTCACCCGTTGATATAATTGATGAACGTCTTATGGAGCTTACGCCGAAGATGTTCGATATTATTGCCATCTGATCAATCTTGATCGTTCTGGTATTTGTAAACGATTCGCAATAATCAGTCTGCGTTTCAGCTTCGGCCAGGAGCCGGACTGATATATAGGTACTGTAAATTTTCCCGTTTCGAATTTCTTGCTGCATCCTTCTGCAATGTTCGAAGGAATGGATACCGGCTGCACTTCTTAAGCTGTAGAGCGTTAGTGCCAAGATTGTTCATTCTTTGGTAAATTCTTCTGTTATTCTTTAGACCTTTTCGACTATATCAATTCCCATTTTCCATACATCATAAATCTTTATGCGTATCTTTCATACCGCTCATAAACCTAGTTTACCCTATGTCCGCATTAACTCGCATCATCTAAGCTTTCCCGCTTCTCCGCATTAACACATATACACATCTCTCCCGCATCAACACCTACTCCACCCTCACCTTCGCCCCGTCCTTCAACCCCTCCACCTCCGGAGTGGTGATGACAAATTCTCCCGTAGCAAGGCCCTTCGTTACCTGCGTAAAGCTCCAGTTGGTCTCCCCTATCTCGACCGGCTTGAGCTTTGCAATGGCTTTTTCTCCCTCCCTGATGGTGCTGCCGGTCGCTACGAACACCTGTTTTTTCCCTTCCCGTTCGATGACCGCCTGGGACGGCACCGACAGAACGGACGGGAGGGTAGAAACCAGTATCTCGACATCGGCAGACATGCCGGGTTTGATTTTTTGCTGCTTCTCGTTGAAATAGATCCAGACGTCCGCAGTGCGTGTTTCGAGCTTCCCGCCGCTCACGATTGGCGAGATGCGCCTTATCTTCCCTTCGAACTTTTCTCCGGAAAACGCATCCACCGAGATCGTCACCGGCTGGTCCAAACGCAGCCTGCCTACATCCACTTCATCGATCGTCGCGAGGACGTATATTTTATCGGGATTGACGATCGTCACTATCTGCTTGCCCGGCACCAGGAGTTCGCCCACTTCGGTGGATTTTTTTGCAACCACGCCGTCAGAGGGCGCCCGTATGACCGAGTAGTCCCGCTTCACTCCCGCATCGGCGACCGAAGACTGGTATTGCGACTTCGCCACGTCATAGGCCCTGCGAACCGCATCGAAGTCCTGCTGGGCGATCATGCCCTTGTTGAACAGGTCTTCCGAGCGTTTCAGGTTCTTTCCCGCCTCCTCATAGGTAGCCTTGCTCTGCGCCGTCGCGTTCTCGGTCTGGACCGACTCTTCGGTCAGATCCAGCCGGGCTATAAGCTGCCCCGCCTTGACGACATCCCCCTCCTGCACGGGGAGCGCGACCACCCTGCCGGTGCGCTGCGCGGAAAGCGTGACCTCTGTCTCGGATTTCACGGTGGATGTGGTCGTAGCATTGACGATGACTCGAAGTTCGCCGGGCTTAAGCTCCACAACCTTGACTGATACTGGCTTCTTTCCGCTAATGGCAACATATGAGGATAACAACAACCACTACGACTACGGAAATCCAAATAAGTTTGCTTTTTACTATCCTAGCCATGGTCAACACAATATCCGTCCCCAATTACATATGAGTATAATTCCGTTAAAGGCAACTTCTGTGACACCGACTGGATTATGAAGAATCAGGTTGTCTCAGAAGCTTCATCCTCTCTTATCTGTGTCAATGACTTGACTTTTCTTTATTCCGGGCATTATACTCAAGACGTTCTTTGATCCCCTTCATAAAAACCCGGGTCACTTCTCCAAGCTTTTCAGAAACGACGATGTCCTGAAGAAAAGAAAATTTGTCAGTCACATGCCCCTCAAGGTGATAGGTGATCTCCGTTTCTTCGTCGGAAACCTTCCTGAACGAAACAATTCCCGAGGTGATCAGGTGTTCATGCGTCGCGGTCCACGCTATCCGCTCATGATGGACCATCTCGGTCGTGTGTGCATTCATCACGATCGTGCGGGAAAAAGGCCCGAGCGACATTTTGAGCGTCCAGATAGAATCCACGTCGTTCAGGATCTCCACGCCCTTGCATCCCGGAAAAAGGCAGCCGACCTCCTTCCGGTCCGACATAAACGACCATACGCTCTCGATCGGCAGTTTCACGGTAAAGGTTACTTCTCTGGTCGGCATGTTCTCTCCTCGCTGATGAAGTGCACTATCTATTCGATTTTATACCCGGTACTCTGTACGTTGAACTGTTTGACTCCTGCGCACCATCATGAGCGACAGTCGAATGGATCCGAACTCTATTCCTTGTATCCAATTGCCTTGAGCAATCGCGCTGCCGCAAGGTAATAATCGTAAAGCGCCTGAATACGATCCGTCTCGGCGTTAACTGCTGAGAGTTGGGCGTCCGTCACTTCAAGATAAGGACCGACTCCGGCCTCGTACCTTCCCTGAGCAATATCGAGGTTTTCCCTGGCCTTTTGCAGACTACTCTCCATCACTTCAATGCGCACCTTAGCACTTTCCATGTCTGTGTAGGACTGGTTGACCTCAAGAAGGATGGATTGTCTGGTTGCATAGCGTTGTACTTCGATTGTGATCAGATTGGCCCGCGCCTCGCTAACTCGCCCGCGCGTGAGACCTCCCTGGAACAGAGGCACGGTCAGCATCACTCCTGCGTTCCAGGTGTCCTGAAGATCGGTCTTGAACGACCCAAACTCCTGAGAGCCTGATTGCCAGTTATAAGCGCCATTCGCTGATATGGTCGGGAAATAATTCGACTCTTCAGCGCTTACCCTGGATTTAGCCGTCTCGATATCCGCCTCGGCTTTGAGCATTTCCGGACGGTCTTTGAGGGAATCAGCCTGGGCTTGTTCCAGGGTTCATTATAGCAGGGACGGCAGGAAGCGCGTTCTCGATCTCTGTCAATTGTCCCGGATCGATGCCCATCGCATTATTCAGAACTATGGTCCTGATGCGCACACTGTTCTTGGTGTTGATCAGGCCGAGCCTGGCATTGTTCACTTCCACCTCGGCACGGGTCACATCAAATCTCGGTTTGGAGCCGGCCTGGAAAAAAGCCTGGGCCTGTTTGAGGTGTCCTTCGGTCTGCTCGATCGTCTTTTGGGCCACCTCAACAAGCTTCTTGGCCGCAAGCAATCCATAATATGCCTGTTTTACGTTCAGAACGACATCCTGTACGGTACGGTCCAGGTCCCTCTCCGATGAACGAATGCTCCACCGTGCAGCATCGAGCGCATTGCCCGTCTTTCCAAAATCATAGAGAACCTGGTTCAGGGACAGACTGGTGGTATAGCTTTTTGTTACGACGTTTCCAATAGAGGTGCCTAGTGGTAATCCGAAAGCAATCCCCTGTTGAATCCCCAGTTGGTGATTTTCGGAGTACCCCGTGCTCGCAGTGACCTGGGGGTAATAGGGAGAAACAGCCTGCGTCTCTCTGCCTTCTGCTGCATAAACGGTCTGCTGCGCCGCCCTGATGGACGGCTGATTCTTGAGCGCCGTGTCTATGCAATCGCGAAGCGTGAGTGTCTCCGTTGCCAGGACAACACCCGGACCAAGAAAAAGCCCGATCAGGATGATAATGAGAATTCGAAGAGAGCGGGTATGGCGAGGACCTTTCAAACCACGAGGTAACACTTGCATTTCAGAAGAGGGTATTGTATAAATCCCTATGCGACCAGCCCTGAAACCCGTGGATATCCTCTCGATCGTTTTCATCGCTTTGCTCGCGATAGTCACCCTGGTTTCCCTGTCCGTCGTCTCTAACTGGCCGCAGTTCATCTTCAAATATTCTCTGTTCGCATTGATCATCATTTCGCTGGCCGTGCTGGATAGAAATACTTCAAGGAGGACCTTCTTTCATATCCTGCACGCCTTTATTCCGATCGTGATCATTCTCCTGGTCTTTAACAGCCTCGGAGAACTTATCCCCCGAATCCGGCACCAGTACTATGACAATGACCTGATCCGGATCGACTACGCGCTTTTCGGCACTCACCCGACTGTTTGGATGGAACGGTTCAATACCGTCCTTCTCACCGGACTGCTCCAGATCGCGTATATCAGCTACTATTTTATGCCGATCTCGCTCGGCACTTTTCTCTTTCTCAAGAAAAAGCAGTATGAGTTCGACAGTGCGGTCTTTACCATCTGCCTCTGTTTTTATCTCTCGTATATTGGATACCTGCTCGTCCCCGCCGTCGGCCCGCGGTTCACCCTCAACCAGGTACAGACCATGGAACTCCAAACCGGCCCCTTGAGCCAGTGGATACAATCGACTCTCGACGGACTCGAGCAGAACAAGACCGATGCCTTCCCGAGCGGCCACACTGCCGTGGCGCTCGTGTCGCTCTTTTACGCATGGAAATATCGGGAGAAGGTTCTCTTTTGGATCCTCGTACCTGCTGTCTCTGCATTGATCATCTCGACGGTGTATCTCAGATATCACTACGTCGTCGATGTCATCGCCGGCGTTCTGCTCGCCGCACTGACCATCCTGATCGCACCGAAAACGTACCGGCTTTTCTCCGGATCATCCGGCCGTCCGCAAGGCTAATTCCATCATCCCGCCGGCCACGAGCGGGATCAGCAGATTGTCGTTTATCGGGAGCGTCAGGAGCTCAACGCCGGCAGCCACAAGAACGCCGAGGACCATCACCCAGGTGAGAAGATGGACCCCCAGCAACGACAGCAGGAACCCTGACAGTGCCGCGGCAACAATAAAGGCAAAGGTCCCTTCCAGGCTCTTGTCACCGATCTTTGTTTTCCCGAAGCGTTCACCGATGGCTGTTGCCGCCACATCGCCGAACGCGAGAAAACAGATCGCCGCAGTAGCGACCGGCAGCGCATAGGCATAAAGCGACAACCCAATGCCGAGGATATAGGGCGCGGTGCCGGTGAGCTTGTGTTCTTCGTTCTGCGGATGAAGCTCCCGAACCGCGTGAACATGAAGCGGTTCCATCGCCGGTATCATGAGCCGTGCCCCGTCAATGGAAAGGACGAGTATAAAAAGCGCTGCATAGAATAACAGCGACTGCTTCCTGCCGAGGATATAATAGAGCGACAGGAGTCCCACACCGCCGAGCAGGTGATATAATTTACGGCCGATTTGTTTCATGCTATTCTTTTCTCATAGATCCGGTATTTTTTATACAGCTTTCCGCCCATGAATTCGCATCCCTTTTGCATCAGGGTGTTGTCTTCCAGGATCCATGACATTTCGGCCCGCTTATAGCCTTTGCGTGTGGCGGCTTTGAACGACTCGAGATACAGGAGTCCCTCAAGCCCCTTTTTTCGGTACTCTTCCTTTACCCCCATGGTAAGGACGCGGATGTCTGTTATTGTCCTGGAGTACCAGAGGAATTTGATCATCTGAATTGGACCGAGTTTGCCGTTCATCCTTCTGAAGACCTGGTTATAGTCCGGCACGGCCATATAGAACGCCGCCGGCCTCCCATCCACCTCTACCATAATGAGCAGTTCAGGCACAATGAGCGGTTTGAGCCTCTTTGCCATGGATTCGATCTCTTCATCGGTCATGGGTACGAAACCCCAGTTATGGCTCCATGCGGAATTATAGATGTCCTTCACCGCATCCAGTTCCCGTCTGAAATTTTTCATATCGGCCGGACGGACCACGAGACCCGGGATCCTCTCCTTGATCGCGGTCGACAGGCGTTCGAGCCTTCTTCCGGTGGATACGTCGGCGATCACCGATAGATAAGCATAGAGGTCTTTTGCCTTGACCAGTCCGCACTGTTCCATATACTCGAGGTAATAAGCCGGCGTGTAGGTCATCATGATCATCGGGGGAGAATCGAAACCTTCCAGGAGAAAACCGCATTCATCGTTGACCGATGGGTTCATGGGCCCGCGCATGATCTCGATGTCGCGTTCCTTGAGCCAGGCCGATGCCGCATCCAGCAGGTCCATGCGCAATGGCCGGATCGGGGAGGCATTCAAAAAAACCGAAGAAGCCCGCTTGCTCCTTCTGGACGTTGATATGGTTGCGGTCGAGTATCGCGGCCACTCTTCCCACAACGTCTCCGTTCCGGCGCGCGATAAAATATGCGGCCTCGGCGTGTTTAAAAAAAGGGTTCTTGTCGCTGAGGACGAATTTCATCTCACTTAACAGTGGCGGGACCCAGTTCGGGTTTCCCTGATATACCTTCCAGGGAAAGCGGATGAACTCGTCTAAATCTTTTTTATTTGAGATTTGTTCGATTTTCATGAGGCAGTCCTAAAAGGAGATGCCTGCAAAGAGTAACTACCAAATCGCAGGCATCAAGTTTGAGGGTCTCGTTAAAAACGTCATACCCGCGAACGCGGGTATCCAGGGTCTAGAAAAGTGGTTGTAAAAGTCCGGGAAATACAATCTCGTCATTCCCGTGAAAACGGGAATCTAGCCTCTCAAAAATAAAATCCCAAATGGCAACCAATACTCAATCGATCAATTATAATAACCAAACGATTAAAATTTTGTGCATTCGTTATGATATGACTCCCAGCTTTTTCCCGGCCTTCTCAATTATATGCAGCACCCGATCGAGCATCTCATCAGTATGGGTCGCCATGTAGCTGGTGCGGATCATGCACCGCCCCTGCGGCACGGCCGGCGGCACCACCGGATTCACGAACACGCCTTTATCGTTAAGCATCTTCCACATCATGAACGCCTGCTCCATCTCACCCATGAGGAGCGGAATAATGGGCGTCTCTGAAGCACCGGTGTCAAATCCCATCTGCTTGAAGGCCTTCATCATCTTGTTGGTATTATGCCAAAGACGCTCCCTGCGCTCCGGTTCCCGATCGATGATACCAAGCGCCGCAATGACCGAGGCCACGGATGCGGGTGGCGGGCTTGCCGAAAAGATCAGCGGCCGCGAATTATGTTTCATGAAATGAATGACATCCTCGTCGGCAACAACATACCCCCCGATCGAGGCAAGCGATTTGCTGTACGTTCCCATGATGATATCCACGTCCTTTTCCAAGCCGAAATGCTCGGCAGTACCCCGACCGGTTTTCCCCAGGACTCCGACGCCGTGGGCATCGTCCACCATGAGCCGGGCGCCGTATTTCCTGCAGAGCGGCACGATTTCCGGAAGAGGCGCGATATCACCTTCCATGCTATACACACCGTCAACAACGACGAGTTTGCCCCGGTCTCCGCATTCTTTCAAAACGAACTCGAGGCTGTTCATGTCGTTATGTCTGAATTTTTTAACGTCGGCATACGACAATCTGCATGCATCAATGATACTGGCATGATCAAGCTTGTCGATCACCACGACATCGTCCTTGCCCGCAAGAGAGGAAATGATGCCGAGATTCGTCTGATATCCGGTGGATAACATCAGGGCGGCATCTTTTCGAAAGAACACTGCCAGTTGTTCCTCGAGCTTCACATGAATATCAAGCGTGCCGTTTAAAAAGCGCGAGCCGGCGCATCCGCTCCCGTACTTCCGTATGGCCTCAACGGCCGCTGCCTTCACCTCGGGATGGCTCGTAAGGCCGAGATAGTTATTCGACCCGAGCATGATCATCTTCCTGCCTTCGACGATCACTTCGGGGTCCTGCTGCGATTCCACCACGTGAAAATAAGGATAAAACCCGGCAGCCATCACCTCTTTTGCCGCTGTAAACTTTCGGCACTTTTCGAAGAGATCTCCATGAGTCTCGATCGCTGTCGGAATAGTATTCTTTGCCTTCTTATGCGAGCCAGTTATTGTCACGATACCACCTCCAAGTAATTTCTAAACCTTGTTGCAAAGGATACGCTGCTTTGAATCCGAGTTCCCGTTCTATCGCCGAGAGATCGCATGTCCAGTACTGTTGTGAGGCCTCCCGCACCTTCTGTCTGTTCGTGAGCGCAGGCCTTGATGTGATCAGGCTCCCCAGCTCCGACGCAAGACCGATCAGGTAAGCCGCGGGGTAGGGAATTTTAATGGTAAGCGCTTTCACCGCCCCGGTGAACAACAGTGCTCGCCTTACTTCGGACCAGGAATAGGGCTTGTCTTCCGCAACAAAATAGATGCTTCCGCTTCTTGTCTGCTTCTCCATAGCCAGAGATATCGCTTTCACAAGATCTCCGACATAGCAGAAATTGAGGAACCGTTCCCCGCCGGTTATCTCCAGCGTAACACCCCGTCCGGCCCAACGGAAGAGTTCGAACATATCCCTGTCCCGGGGTCCATAGACCACGGATGGACGGAGAATGACCACGGGAAAGGTATCCCTATACCCAACAGCCTCGAGTTCGGCCAGGCGCTTGCTCTTGCCGTAATCCGAAATGGGATGAGGGAGATCGCTTTCCTTGACCGGTTTTCCATCCCTGGCCGGCCCCGCTGCCGCAAGGCTCGAGATCAGAATGAACTTCTCGATGTCCGGATTATATCTCGAACACGCTTCCAGCATGTTCCGGGTTCCGATGTGGTTCGCCTCATGGTATTCCCGAGACCGCCGTGCCTTGGTAAGTCCGGCTGCGTGGACCACAATGGACACATCCTTAACCGCATTCGTAAGCGTCTCCGGCCGGGAGCAGTCGCCCACAGCAACCTCAATATCGAGGCCGTCAAGCCACCGAAGAGCGCGAGGGTCCCTGACCAAACAGGTGACGGAGTAACCGTTCTTTAGAAGAAACTCCGTCAGATGGCTTCCGATGAACCCGGTGCCTCCCGTTATGAGGACCTTTTTGGCTTCTGATTGTCCCATGGCCCCCATGTGACCTATCATAACAGAAGAATCTGAGCGACTGCCGCATAAACGGTTACAATATTTTCAGCCCCGTGAAGCAAAAAAGAGTCTTCATCGGTTATTCCTGACGGCATCGGGCAGGCTGCACGTCGGGTTCATATCGCACTTCTCGCATTCCAGCTGGATGGTACTGTGGAGCACCTTGAATTTCTCCGAGAGAAGCGTCCTGATCCGGTCGTTCAGTTCCCTGCTGCTGCTGACCAGCCGGTCGTCGATGAGTACATGAGCGCTCAGGGCATAGACTCCGGAGGTTATGGTCCAGAGATGAATATGATATGCCTCGCGCACGCCCTCGATCTTCGCGATCTCGGCAGCAATGGAGTCGATATTGATATGCGCTGGCGCCGCCTCCAGAAGGATATTCACCGATTCCTTTACGAGCGACCAGGCCCCGTAGATGATCACCAGCGAAATCAGGAAACTCAGGATCGGATCGATCAGGTACCAGCCCGTGTACAGGATGATGACCCCGCCGATAACCACGCCGACGGATGACAGCGCGTCGCCTATAATGTGCAGATAGGCGCCGCGTATATTCAAGCTGGTATGGCTATGTTTGAACAGGAACAGTGCACCAATGACATTCGCGACCAGTCCGATGATCGCAACCACCAGCATCAGCATGCCCTGGACAGGCTGGGGATGGACCATCCGCAGATAGGCCTCATACATGATGTACAGCGATATCAGGACAAGAACGATGCCGTTCACGAACGCGGCAAGGATCTCCAGGCGGAAGAACCCGAACGTCTTTCGTCCAGTGGCCGGCATGGAGGCGAATTTCATTGCAAAGAACGAGAGCAGCAGGGCCAGGTTGTCGGTCAGCATATGGCCGGCGTCCGACAACAGGGCAAGACTGTTCGAGAGCAATCCGCCGATCACTTCGGCGACCATCATCAGAAACGTGATGGAAAGCGCGATCAGGATATCTTTTCCCCCGCCCGAAGGAACCTGGCGCAGTGCATGATCGTCGGCATGCTCGTGATCGTGTTCTTCATCGATATGAGAATGAGACATCGACATGTTCAAACGCTCCGATTATATCAGCTTTTTACCACCCAGGTCACGAGAAAAAAACAATCAAAGCAAAATATTTTCTGGCACAGATTCAGAGGTCACAAAGAAAAGCAAGGCATCCGTTCATATAAAAGCCTTGCGTACTTTGTACCATTGAGCGTGATGCTTTTCTTATGATTCGAGTAATTGCCTCACCCTTTTGTCCAGAACCGCAGGTCCGGAATTGTTTCTATCACACCGATCTCCGCTGCATAGCCGTAAAAAGCACGGAGTCCCTTTTGCTCTTCTCTTCCCAGGTCGTAGCTGAATGAATTCCAGTATGAAAAAAGCAATTCTGCGGGTACATCGAACCTTCTCGACTCCGATAGTGCCAATTCCCGTAAATGAGAGACGCCGTATGCCTTGGATGCGATAAGCATATCATACAGCATATTGAGGTCCCGTTCAACGTTCTTTTTGTAATTTACGTGCCAAAGCGCAAATACGAACGGGAGACCGGTGAATTCATTCCAGAGCTCTCCCAGGTCGTAGCGAAATGGAAATGCAGGCTGCGGCTTTTTGGTGAGAGCCAGATCGCCGATCGTAAGCATTGCATCGGACTGTTCCGCAGGGTCGTCAACACCCTGCTCATACTGCGTATATTTTGGATTCAAATCATACCGGACTTCCAGCAGAATGCGAAGCAGCACCACTGAGGTAGCGGAGGCCGTCGTCATGGCAACGACTTTATCGTTTAGTCCCTCGATCGGCACCTTGCTTTCAAGAAGAATGCTCATGACCTTCTTTTTCGATGTGATCGAAAGGGTCGGTAAAAGATGATACCGCCCGGGGTTCATGGCGTACTCGATGGACGAGGAAGGCGATACATCGATCTTTCCCTCATAGAGCAGTCGGTTCAACTCCGTGGGAATGCCATCCACCAGTTTGAAAGGGAACGGGACCTGCCCCCGCAGGATGCCAGCGTGGGGAGGGAAGCAATTTGAGTAGACAATATGGCCGAGTTTAAGCATATGATTAGTAATTGGCTACGGATACGCACTGGAATGAAACAAAATGAATCGAACTATACAACGACGGCAGTCTTTGGTCAAGAGTATTGTTTTGGTAAGATGTAGCAATGTTGAGCAATCGGGGGGCTACCAGTTACCAGAATTTGTCCTGCTCTGATGTGCAATATAATAGCAATGATTGCACTACTCTCATGTCCGGCGGGATAGCGCTCTACAGTTCAGGGAATCAGACTCCGATACCATACTTGGTTGAAAATAATTTACGGTATCCCCTTCTTGTTGCCGTTCATAGTTCAGGCGCTTTTGATGGGATAAGGCAGGCGATAACGAGCAATTCCTTGCCAGTGTTTTTTATCTGATGTTCTTCGTTTCCGGGTATGAACGCGACACTTCCGGCTTTGACGGGGGTCGACCTGCCGCTGCAATAGATCTCGCCTACGCCCGCATGAACGAACATTTCATGTTCCCAATCATGAGAATGCCTGGGGGTGTTGCCTCCCTCAGCGATCTCAAAAACCCTCATACAAAAATTTTCAGCGCCGTCATTCTTACCGATCACGACGCGTGCCGTCACCCTTTTTGCCACATCGCTTTCAATACGGATTGCTTTAACGTCGTTATACGGTATGATTTTCATAGTTGTCCCCCCCTGCAGATAAATTACGTTTTGTCAGGATTTAACCACATCTCATAGTCGCCAACTTTGTCAATTCTGAGGAGAACGACTCCTTTTACTTTTTCAGTGGATAACAAAAAACTGATCTTATTGGGTTTGCCTTCGACAGGAATATCAGCATAGGCCGGTACCCGCAAATGGCTCTTACCTGTTTTATAGGTATCTTCTACGGTCCGCCGTATCGCACAACCATTGCAGTGTTTGGTTTTTCCGCAACCGCCAGGCTCATGCGCATGAATGCACTCGATGATATTGCCGCCCTTGAAGCCCTTTATCTGCGGCAAATCCTTGCCCAGAACCTCCCTGGCCTTCATGTTTGCCATCAACGCTACAAGATCACCATCGACAACCAGCACTGGTTCGGGAAGCCTGTCAATAAAGATCGCCATCCGATCCATATTCAGTCCTGCAAAGACGATATGCGCGCATTCCTCACAAATGCCATGCGTAATGACGTTCTCTGAGTAAGCGTCTGAATGAACAGTTCCCAGATCCTTCTTGCACCATGCACAAATGCTTTTCATGATAGGTCTATCCTCATTTCAAGATAACGCGCGGGTGAGACGCGCGTCTTTTGCGCGGCGGTCTCAACCCGCAGGTTAATTGCACCTGACCCTAATTTCCTTTCTATTAAAGCCGCTCTCCTCAGACAGTGTAGTGTATCCGTTAGGACATTCCTGCTTTGCTCGGTCGTGACAAACTGAGAAAGACACCGCAGCACCACATTCGATCAGTAGAGCCAGTTTTCCATCTTTTTCGTAGATACTATTAACGGTTGTACAACCTGAAACGAGCATTATATTAATTCCTATCAATACGAGTACTCTCCACATAGATTCTTCTCCTCAGATTCTGATCGCCCAGATATTTAACACAGCGCGCCTTCTGTTTGATCTGCTTCAGATTTTATAATTCGCCTTACCATCCCATTTTATAGCCCTGTCTTTTTTCGATACTGCAAAACATTTCGAACATTTCTTTTCCATTTTGGGATGTCGGAGGTTGGAGATTGCCACTCAAAATCTTCCCTATCAAGGTTTATATTAGTTTCAACAAGCCTGTAAATTTCAGTTATAGCGTGCCAGCGACCTTTAGGCATTGTATTAAGCATGCAATTCCAAATTTCAGGTAAAGTTGTCATTGTTCGTTTCGCCTCAAGGTTAACGCAGAAGTGAGCGACAGAAGGCATGGCGGCGAAGCCGCTATGAAGGACTGTCCGCTCGACCGACGAGTTAGGGTGCGGTTGGCAACCAGTTGTTGAGGTCAGTAGCATTGATGTCTGGTTCATCTAGACCCAGCAATATCATTCTGGTCTGAACAATCATTTCATTTGTTCCGACCGAGCCTGGCGCGTGTGCCAGCAAGGGGAAAAGCTTGTCTATTAGCCCCTTATCGAGAAGGAGAATGTTTTTCCAGTAAGTCGTTTGCATTTGCCATTTTTGTTCGTTCGTCATCGTTTGACCAAGGTACGTGGAGCGAACCCACTCGCCCAGTATTTCTGCAACGGCGACGCTTGCGTCCCGCTGTTTCTGCAGTTGAAGACGTTTCTCGACCAATTCGCTTCGCTCTATCGTCAGCCTATGATCAAGGTAAATCTTCAGGAGAATGCCGCCCGCGCCGCCACCAAAGAAAGCGCCAATCACACCCGAAATAAAATTTGACCACTCCATGATTTGCTCCCCCTCTTTCGTTCAAACAAGCACCCCTAACAATCTATTGAGCAGTTTCTGGACTTTATCATTAATTTTTCATCCGGTCAATAAATTAGAAGCTTTACTATATAGAGTGAAATTCGTTTTATCAAATAGTTACACGGCTGGATAAAATTACAACTTGCATATTGAACAGTTTCCGCTCAATAACGCAAGCACCCTGTCCCCAGCGATTCTGGTACAAATGTTTGTATTTCAGGTATCATCATCCATCATGCGGTGCTTCGGACGTTCGATGTCGTCGAACTGACCCGTCTTGGCCGCCCAGAGGACGAGGAACCATGCGCCGAGGCCGAAGAAGAACATGAGAACGATGAGTGCGATGACTGTCCAGAACATGTCTGTTGTATTTAATCAGTGACCGGCAGGAGGCAGTGTTCGCAGATCAGTTGCGCACTCTGCGTCGATACCACGTTAGATCTCGACTCCTTTGTCTGAATGTTCGGGATAGACGAATGGTGCTTCCTGGACGACCCTGATCTCCTTTGAATCGGTATTCTCAAGAATAAAGTGCAGCTGCGTCACCCGCTCGACAAGGTTCTTTCTCTGCACGAATACATACACCTTGATCCTCAAGGAGGAATCCGGCAGGAGCAGGAATGGATTTTGAGAAACCACCAATTCAGCGTCTTTGATGCCCGAAACGCTTAAACGATAACCAGCAGGCCGCAGGCTCCTGTTCTCCACGGTCAGGAAGTAGGCGTTCATCATGCCGCCTTTCGTACCCACCTGGTGGTAGGGTTGTGCTTCATCGCGCAACACCCAGAAATCGACGGGCATCCTGCTATGGATCTGATACGCCAGCATTGCGGCTATGAACGCAAAGACTAACGAAAGCCCGATAACGCCGGCACGCGTCCCTTTTTGAGATCCTTCGCTGGAATCACCCCGGGAATATTCGATGAGCGGCGCGTTTCCCTTGTTGAGCCATTTGCCCTGAGCAGGCATCGACGCATTCAGCGCAGTTTATGCATTCCACCTGAAGACCGTCCCGGATATCAATACCTGAGGGACACGTACGAACACAGGCCTCACATCGATGACACTCTTCTTCGCGCTTCCGGTTGAAGCCGATGGTGAGCGTCCTATCATCAAAAAAAGCGCTCTGGAGCCTCGAATATGGGCATATTGATCCGCAGAATCTCTGGCGGATGAATGCAAGATTGACATAGGTCAAAATAGTGAACAGGGCCCAGGACCAGAATTCCCAGGGACCCAGAGATCCGTTCCTTATGTTTGCAAGCATGTCATAGGGAGAGACGAAGAACCAGATGAGATCGGCAGAAACAAGGAAAGACACAAGGAGCATGATGATATGAGATTTCGTCGTTCGGAGAACGGGATGGGGGGTGAACCACACTGCGCTTCGTTCAATGAATCTCGCAAGATCGGAGAGTATTGTCTGCGGACACGCCCAGCCGCACCAGATGCGGCCGTACAGAACCGTGAAGAGCATAACGCCGATGAAGAAGAGGAGAAATACGAGCAAAAGGAAGTACGCTTCACTGATCCAGATGACAGAGCCGAAGAAGTAGAGCTTGAGCGATGGGACATCAAAACGGAGGGCGCTTTCGCCGTGAATCCTGAGGAAGGGCAAACCAAGCATCAGCACAGCCTGCAGCCATGCAGCTACCCGGCGTTTGGTGCGATAGGATGTTGGTATCATACCTGATTACTTGCTGTGCTTGAAATAGCTATAATGGGCAACTTCACGAACCTTGTCTGAACCAAGCTGTTTCTGGAACCCCGGCATGCCATTCGGGGTCCCATCTGCGGATCCCGATGAGAAGTCCGACGATCCCCAGAGGGAGGACAATGCAAATCCCTTTACCCATGATAATCATAGGTATTCTCTGCCATATGGTCGTCCCCATACATGAAATTATTGTTCAGGAAGGCATATTGCAAAAATACTGCAAGAGAACCGCTGTGTTCTCCGGGGTTTGCAGTTTCAGGTTTTATACTTTTTGTTTCGCCAGGTCATCGAAATTTGTCTTTTTGAGCGTTTCGACTATCTTTGATTGAACAGTGGCCCACAGAAAGTAGGTCGGGCAGTGTTTTGAAAAATTGCATTTCTTTTTATCGACAAGACATACATTGATGGCAAGCTTGCCCTCGATTGCAGCAAGCACGTCAAGCGCCGTGATCTCCCTCGCCGGTTTGGCAAGCGAAAAACCGCCTTTCACGCCGCGGTAGGACCTGACGATCTTCGCCTTCACCAGCTTCTGGAGTATCTTTGCGAGAAAACTCCGCGGGATCTTGTATTCCTCGGAAATCTCGTTAACAAAACTCACCTTATTGAACGGCTGGCGGGCAAGATAGAGGACGCTTCTAATCCCGTAATCCCCTTCACGTGTTATTTGCATGCCTCAACTATATCAAACCTGCTGTCTTTGTCAAGTACGATATATTGCTTTTTATCGAATGAGGGAGTTGCACTATCTTGAGGCAACTCGTCATTGCTTTGTGATATAATACCGCTGGGAGGTAACTATGCAGCTGTCTCGCCCGATAATAACGATTGTACTTCTCTCGTTTCTCTTGTTGCCCGCATGCCTCAAGAAACAGGACGGGGCCATTGAGGGGACCATCGTCCCCCGGGGACAGTCAGCGCGCATTACGGCGGTGCGGGACAATAAAGAAGTTCTGACGGTTCCTGCCGGTATGCAGGACGGCAAATTCAAACTAACGCTCGCCGCCGGTGTTTATGCGATCACGGTGGGTGTCCTACGGTTCTCCCTATCCTCTCCGGGTAAACAACATCCCGGTAAAATCGGGAGAGTCGACCGTTCTTCCCCCGATCGACCTCACGCCGGTGTCGGGTACAGGGGGGTTGTCAGGGAGGATCAAACCCGTGCGGCATGACGCCGAAGTCAGGCTCATCTACGAAGGCAGTGAACGAGCGGCCGTGCGTGTTGATCGCGAGGGAACGTATGAATTCAAGGAAGTGCCCGCCGGATCGTACATCGTGCAGACAAACGCTCCGGGACATGCCGACAATGCCATCCCGATCGTGATCACCGACAAGCGGACGGTCGAACTAAATACTTTTCTTCTTCCCGTCACTCCCATCGATGGTGTTGACTGGACCGCGGGGAAGATTCGCGCCACCGGCACCGGGGTGCGGCCTCAGGATGCCTCAAGCGAGACCGTACGCAGGGAAATGGCAAAACGCGCTGCCCTTACCGATGCCCGGAGAAATATGCTCAGGATCATAGAACAGATGCGCTTAGATGACAATCAAGATATGAAGTCCGCCATGCGCGACAAAAACGTTGCCTCAAAGGTTGAGGGCTGTCTGAAGGGCGCTACGGTCATCAGCGAGCGCGAACTGGATGACGGCGCGGTTGAAGTTGTTTTGGAACTGCCGCTCTCCGGCCCCGAGGGGCTGTCCCGATGTATTGCCGATTAGCGCTGATCGGCCAACGACCGTGATGAGAGAAATACAGCTTCCCATACCCGTCAAGCTGTTCGTCGGGATGCTTTCACCTGAGCCCGCGCTGTTCAACACGTGCGCTGACCTGTTATGCAAGGATTATGGCCCTGTCGATTATCAGAGCGAGATCGTTCCCTGGACGAATTCGGATTTCTACCGGGAAGAAATGGGGCCAGGCATTTTACGAAAGTTTATTTTCTTCGAACGCTTGTTGGACCCCGGTGATTTGTCCTCGATAAAGATCAATACCACCCGGATCGAGAAAAGCCTCGCCCTTCAGGCAGGGAACCGCACGCGACGCAGGATCAACCTTGACCCCGGATACGTGACCGAAGCCAAGGTCGTTCTTGCAACCACCAAGGACTACTCCCACCGGCTTTATATCGGCAACGGCATCTACGCCGAAGTAACGCTCCGGTACGGCAATAAAGACCGGAGCTTTACCGCCTTCGACCATACCTACCTCGACTATTGCTCGGAAACATATATAACGATGTTCAACGAGGCGCGCGAGCTTTTACGAACCGCGCTGCAACGACCGGCGCGAAAATGATCACGAATGGAGTGGTAAACAGCAGTCAGGCAGGGAAAAACGTGGCGCATGAGAAGCCGCATGATGATCTGTGGCAGGTGTTGTTCTCATGAGATGCGGTTTTGATTATTCTTGTTTGCGGGAGCGGAGCAATAACCTACAAACGGCGGATTTACTTCACAGCCTCTTTGAGCGCCGATTTGACATCCTGATCGATTGACGTGAACTTGACCCCATAGAGAAAACCGGGCTCGTCTTCCAGCTTAATAACCCTGGTGATCTCGCCATATCCGCTCACGTGTGAGCCGTCGGGAAGAAAGAACGAAACGAAAATCCCGGCGTCTCTCGAAAGCGGCTCCTCTGTTTTGATGAGCATTCCGCTCGAACTTATGTTTTCAGTCCAAAAAGGAAGTGGTCTGTCCTTGAACTTGCCTTCAATAGCGACGGCGAGTGCGGCCCGATAGTTTTTTCTCGGCGCGATATTGAGCAATTGCCGCACCTTGCTGTTCAGGAGGTCAGTATCCACGGGCAGTGTAATGATCGCGTTGGTGCCACATTTTTTACATAATTCCCGGTTGGCGAGATTGCCCCTGCAGATCATGATGACGGAGACATCCCGCAGTTCCTTATTTTTTCTGATGATCCTGAAGAGATCCAAGGTCGGGATGCCAGGCATGTCGAGATGTGTGATGATGAGATTGGCCTTGACCTCCGTGTGGAGATTCAGCAAATCATCGTTCGTATCGGCTGTATACACCCTGATGCCGGTATTGTTGAGATAGCTGCTTCTCCGCGTAAGGAGGTTTTTCAGATCAGTCGCTATCAGTATCTTTTTCATAATCGGGTCCACTCTTTTCCTATACGGTATTGTAAAAATTACTTTCTGTCAAGCTCGATTTTCATCATAATCGCCTATCGGATCTTCTTCACAAAGATCTCTTTTGTGATGTCTTTGTCAACGGCGATCGTGGTCTCGCCGAGCTGGATCACGTAGGACGGCCTCTTCTGGTGCAGTTTGACGATACTGCCCGGCACCACTCCCATCGCCGAGAGACGGTCAAGTCGGGAATGAGAACCCGGCGTGATGAACACGATCTTTGCCTGTTCTCCGGGCACGAGGTCCGCGAGCGGTGCAACAAGGGGTTTCATCTCCTGGCGGAACATGGCGCAGCATTCGCCGCGCGGAATGGGCTTGCCGTCCGGCGAATTCGGGGGATGGCCGAGCAGGGTGCAGACGCTGTCCGTAACCTCGGGGGAAAGAATGTGCTCGAACTTGCACGCCTCTGCCTCGGCGCCGTCCAGAGCAAAAAGATCGTAGAACATCCTGAGCGAGAGGCGATGTCTCCGGACAAGCTCCCGCGCCCTTTTTTCGCCCTTGGCAAGCAGCTCCACAGACTGGCCTTTTATCTCGATCCATCCGCCTTTGGCAAGATCTTTAAGTATCTCCTCACAGCCCTGGATGGTACAATTCTGAACGATCTGGTCAATGGACAGGTCTCCATCTTCCCGCAAGGTCCAGATGACCTCAAAGAGTTCATCCTCCTTCTCGATCTCCGGCAATACGCACGGTGCGGGATGGCCTGCTTTCCCCTCAATGGTGTCAATTCGTTTATGTTCTGACATGTTTCCTCCCTCATTTCATGATGGACGATGGACGACCGTTCACTGCGCTCACTCTGACGCGGACGTAAAATCTTTTAAGTCGTCCCTCGTCCTTCGTCCCTCGTCCGTCGTTCTTACAGCTGCGACCTTCATCGTCCTCAGCACCCAATTCATCACCCCACCCACACCAAAGGCAAAGGGGAATATGAATGCCACCATATACATCGCGGTCTTCATTCCCCGCTCCTTCACCATCATGAAAAAGTTCGCGATGCAGGGCACGAACAGCGTCATCACGGTAAGGCTTACCACGATCTGTATCGGGTCGAGCAGGCCTTCTTTGGCAAGCATGAAGAGGCCGGCTGCACCGTAATCGCGACGCAAAAAACCGATCACGAAGGCCTCGGCCGCCCTGCTCGGCAGTCCAAGGAAATTGACCACGATCGGATCGGTCAGCTTTTGGATATACGCCAGTGCCCCCAGCTTGTGACCGATGAAGAGGATGAACGTGCCCAGGATAAAGAGAGGCACCGCTTCTTTCAAATACCATTGCACGCGGGCAGCGGTCTTGACGAGGATGTTCGCAATCTGCGGCACGCGGATAGGCGGCAATTCGAGAACAAAGTCGGACGGCTCGCCGGGTATGGTCTTCGCCGCAAGATACCCCACCAGAAGCATTACGCCGACAAGCGTGCCGAGCCAGATGAACGTCGCAAAGGCCGAAAGCCCGGCGATCAGCCCCAGGATCACCCCGAGCTGGGCTGAACAGGGAACTCCGAGCGCGAGGAGAAGCGTTACGAGTATTCTTTCCTTTTTGGTCTCAAGGATGCGCGTCGTCAGTGTTGCCATGGTATCACAGCCAAGACCGAGGATCATCGGGAGCACCGCCTTGCCGTTCAGCCCCATGATCTTGAAAACCTTGTTCACCATTACCGCCAGCCTCGGCAAGTAACCCGAGTCCTCGAGCAATCCGAAGGCAATGAAGAAGAAACCCACGATCGGCAGAACAATGGCAATGGCATAGGTGAGCGCCATGGTCACCAGGCCATAGTCTCCGACGATCATTTCCTGAAGAAACGGAACCGGAAGTAAATAATCTACGATCTTTATCGCCCAGGGATTCAGGTATCCGCCAAAGACCGTCTTCTCCAGAAAATTGACCGCTGTGCCGGCGCCGAGAACGCCTACGAACTGATAGACGGCATAAAGCACGGCAAGCAGGATCGGAAACCCAAAGACCGGATGCATGGACCACTTGCCGATGTAAAACGCGATGGTTGAACCTTTGCCTGCCTCGTGGAGACTCAACACCTGCGCCAGTATCTCATCAGCCTTTTTCATTCTTCGCTGGTTGATGAGATAACCGAGCGAATTGTTGAATTTCGCCTGCACCACCTGCCGGATTTTGTCGATCTCCTCGATCACATGGTCCTGAAGGTTTGCATGGAGCCATCCCCTGAGGCTCTCGTCACCTGCAAGGATCATAAGAGCGAGCGCCCGGCGCGAGATGTTCGCTTCCGGCAACAAAACGGCAATGTCCCTGATCCCGCCTTCGATCGCATCATCATACCTCACCTCGATACCGGACGGCCGGGGATGCTGAATGTCTTTCAACAACCTGTCGATTCCGCTTCTCCGGATAGCGACGGTTTTTACCACCTCAACACCGAGGATTTTTGAGAGCGTCTCCTGATTGATGACGATCCCGCGGCTCCTGGCCTCATCGTCCATATTGAGATCAAGGATGAAAGGCACACCCATTTCCGCAAGCTGCAGGGTGATCAACAGGCCCCTCCGGAGGTTCTTGGTATCAGCAACCTGCACGATCACATCAGCCCGGTCCGAAAGCAGCATGTCCCTTGTCACCTTCTCGTCCTCGGACATGGGTACAAGGCTGTTCACACCCGGCGTGTCGATCACCAGGGTCTTCGTCTTGTTCAGGACCGCATTTCCATAGGTCACTTCCACGGTCGTGCCCGGATAGTTGGACACGGTCACATAGGTACCCGTCAAGCAGACCGAACAGCGCGCTTTTGCCGACATTGGGATTGCCGATCAGAAGGACCTTATGTAACGCGGAGTCGCGATAACGATTCTCATCACTTGAACCATGGTCGTGCACTATATAAACATCCTCACTTTCAGACTATCTTCTGACCCCTGGAGCCAGATTACTGATGACTGACCCCTGACTTCCGGCTTCTGACCCCTTTTTTCTTCCCCTGACAGACTTCGCACAGGCCATACAGCTCCAGCTTATGGTTCTGCACCTTGAAGCGGTTCATCTTCGCTACGTCCTGCTGGAGCGCCTCGATGCGCTCGTTCTCGAACTCGATGATAGCGCCGCATCGCGTACAGATAAGATGATCGTGGTGCGCGTCGGGACTCGCGTGTTCGTAACGGGTAAACCCGTCCTCGAAACGCCGCTCCTGGGCAAGCCCCGCTTCAGCAAGGAGTTTGAGCGTCCGGTACACAGTGGCAAAGCCGATGCCGGGGTGCGATTTCTTCACACGGGCATACAGCTCTTCGGCGCTCAGGTGCCGGCCTGCCTTGACAAAGATGTCGAGGATCTTGTCCCGCTGGCTCGTCGACTTCAACCCCTGTACAACGAGGTATTCACTTAAATGTTCGATGGGCTTTTTTTGCATAATTTGATTTTGATATCCATTTTCAATAAGAGCTTTTATACCATGTGAAGGGGTCGCTGTCAAGCGGTTTTTCAAAAGGCCGGGCGCGGTCCTTGCGGTCTGTTTTCTCTTTCACGCCGACAGGGTCTTACGCAATTCATGAAGGCAATTGGCGCGAAGGCCGCCGGTTTGGTTCGTCGGCGTCATGTGCTGCTGTTTGCCAAAACCTCGTGCAATGTCCTGCCTAGTTCTGACGGCTTATAGGGCTTGCTGACCACACCGACAAAACCGAAGTCCCTGAAGCTGGCCATGACCTGATCATGTGAATATCCACTCGATACGATCGTCTTTACACCAGGATCTATTTCACGAAGCTTCTCCATTGTCTCTCTGCCGCCCATCCCGCCCGGCATGGTCAGGTCCATAATAACAGCTTGAACGGGCTCCGCTGCCTGCCGGGCCTGCATATAAACCCTGATCGCCTCATTTCCATCGTTGGCACAGGCAACCTCGTTTCAGCATAGTATCATCCATTCGGCCGCATCGTCACCGCTTACTTGCCGACGAATTTGACGACATCTCCTTGTTTAATCGCCATGCCGGATGTTGTTACCGCCACCGACATATCCGCCTTGTCGCCAAGGTCATTTTGCTGAACGATTGCCTGCCCTACCTTGTCTTCCGTTGTTCCTAATTTCACATGCGTATCGGGGTCTATGATATCTTCGCCCACACGATAGACGTCAAGCTTATCGCCCACCTGCAAACCGGTCTTTTTCCCTGCGTTGATATAGAGTTTGTTGCCGGTAACCTTGGCAATCTTGCCCTTCCACGTCTGGCTTTCCAGCTGCTTCATCATGTTTACCATGGCTTTTGTGAGTGCATCCCGGAGAGCGCCGTCGCGGAGGTCGGTATCATACGAGCCCTTGGTCCCCATACCGAGAACCGATCCCACCGACTTTTCGTAAATCCCTGCTCCAGAATCAGCCAGGAGCTGGACTCCGGTCGTGGTATCGACGATCCGGTAATCAACCGTGACCCGGGCGATCTGTTTTTTTCCTTTACTCACCAGATAATCGTAGCCCTCCTCCGTCTCAGAATAGGCAGTAATTGATCCGGTCACGATCGCATTCAGGCCCAGGATCTGGCCCATCTTTGCCGCGGTATCCGGATTGATCGCGCCCGTTGCGCCCAACCGCTGCTGGGCAAGTATGGACTCCAGGTCCTGCTGGGGGATGACGATGAACCGTTCGGTCTTCTGAAGGATGGTTCCCAGAATCTCAGCCGCGGCCTCGCCGATGCCGAGCACCCGTGAAGCCGTCTTGTTCTGGAAATTGACCACGCCGACCCTCAGCTTCGGGCCCTTGAAGCTCCCCACATCACTGCTTGTCTTCAACTGCTTGGACGTATCGGTCAACGTTGTGTCGTCCTTGACCGCTCCGGACATCGATGGTGAACAGCCTGCCATACTGAATGCACCCATGACAAACAATACCCCCGCCAGCATTAACCATGAAGTTTTTCTCATTTGTACCCTCCTCGAATAATAGTATAAAGTAAGACTTATTTGTTCTTCGGCTCAGTCGGCATCAGATCCATGAATCCCTTTGCCTCGGTATAGCCTGCCGGTATCTCGAACAGCGCGGCAGCCGGGGTCTTCAATATGATGTTCCTGACCTCCGTCGTGACCTTGTAGTCCGGATTCTCCACCTCGCTTCTGATGGTCATGCCGTCGAGGTCTTTGGCATTCCAGATAAACCCTTCCTCGACCCTTCCGTCCTTGTAGATGATCCTCACCTTGAACTTGTCCGTGGGATGTGTGGCAATGACCTCACTTCCCACCAGGGTCTTTTCGACCTTTGGTTTTTCTTCCGTTGCTTCAGTCTCTGCATGGACCATATACCGTTGCGCGTTGGGGTAGAGTGTGTAGCTGGTCTTTTTGTCTCCCCTGTTGATCATGACCATTTTACTGAGCGGCGAAGTGGAGTCACCCTTGTTCAGCTTGGACATATCCATGTCCATCCGCATGCTGTTGGAAGAGACCGCAATCGGCATTTCCATGGAAAAAGGCTCTTTTCGCTTCTTATCAAGTGATACGGAATAGACGACTGCCGAGAAATCCCTCTTCCCTTCCCAGTCCATGTACCCGAATGACGGCGGTTCGGGCATCTTGATCTCGGGCATCACGATTCTTGGCGCGGGCATCGTGGGAACGGCCCCGGGGCCCGGCCCCCACGGCAGGTTATCCGTGATCCGCCTGGCCAGTTCTGTTGATTCATAGTCCAAGTGGAGCCCGATGGCCTTGGTAAACAGCTTCGCGCCAAGACCGACGGCAAAAGACTCCCCGATCTTATCGCTTCCCGTTGTCACGCTCTCGATGGTCACCCAGGGAGTATCCTTGTCCCGTGCATCCGCGGCCCGTGAGGCTAGCGCCGCGGCTGCACCGTACTTACTCTGCATGATCAGTTCGCTTCTCACACCGAGGCCCCGTTCCCACATGGTTTGGCCGGTTATGGTGTTCACGAGCATGAACTTACCCCTGACCTTTTTTACATTTAATGCACCCAGCGTCGATTCATCGAAATCCATGAGCGTGCCGTAGAGCACGCCTTCTACCCCCAGTTCCTGTCCCAGCTGTTGCGCTGTTGTCAGGCTGAGCTGACCGCCGAGCGTAATCCCCATGCGGTCACGCAGAATCTGGTCCGTCTGTTTCAGTTCCTGGACCACGTAAGAGCGGCGCTCCAGTGCCTGGGCCATCTTTTTTCTCATCACCTCGGGTCCGTCCACATCGTTCGTATCATTCTTCATCGGCAGGATCGCCACCTGTTTGATAGGGTTACTGTAGTCACGGGGCAAGTTCGAGGGTCGAGGAGGAAGACATCCTGTGGCGGCCGCCAGCAGGGTTATCGCGGCAAGATAGCGTACATATTGTTTCAGCATCCGATGCTCCCTCTTTAAATTCCACGTAACAGGTGAAAGATATTTGCATAATTGCCATTGCCTGTCAAGTTGCAAATCCCCTGCATCGATCCAAAAGTAATTCCATCAGTTCAATAGACGATAATGACCCTGCAGTTCTGGAGAAAATCACCCTGTCCGCCGAGTTGATGCAGCATCCGGGCGTCAGCCCGGGCCACGACAATATCGGTCCCGGCAGAACCGGATGCGCGTAACCCCTTAATGACCGCCGGGTTGTCCGTGACCCGGAAATTGTTTGCCGCGGCCTTCACGTCCTTGGCATAGCCCGCGACACCCTGTTCCACGGCATTGGTCCTGGTAACGACCTGTCCGACATAGACCTCCTGCCCCTCTGGGTCGACGATCCTGGGCAACAGCGCGGGCCTGAGACCGAGTCCCCTGCCATCGATCACCAGGCCGGTTGCGACACCGCCTTTGAACTCGATCGAAGGCTCTTCCGGTGATGGCGTGGCCGGTTTCGGCGGCTCCGGTTTCGTCTCCGGTGTTATGACTGTCGGCGGGAGCGGCGGTTTCGCCGGTTCTGGTTTCTTCTCGGGAACTGAGGGCGGAGGAACAGGAGGCAGGGAAGGTTCAGCGGGTTTCAAAGGCTGCGGTGATGGTATTACGGACGAAGGTTTTTGAGGGATCGGAGCCGGCTTCAGTGGCATATGACTTCCGGCAGGTCTCCCGAAGGTTTCCGGCACGATCGTGTCCATCAATGAGCCTTTCATCGGCATGGCAACCAGGATCTCGACCGAGCCGTCGGACATATACTGCTTCTTGACGATCCGGGCGCCCTTTACGATCCCTTCGACCCGGGTCCTGATCACGTCGCTTTTGATCATATAATTCTCGACCATCGTCTCGGAGTCCACGCGAACTCCCTTCACCACTTCGAGGAGATTTCGAAGCGCAACAACAAAAGCGGCGCGTTCGGCCATGGCGCGGGCCTGCGCTGCGTTGGAAGGTTGCGCGGGCGGAGCTCCGATACCGGAAGCATAGACCTCTCCGACAGTCCAGTTGATCTTGCCTGAGTTCACGGTCTCAACAGCGTCTCCGGTACCGCTGGTCTGAGCAAGTGCTGATCCGGAGATAGTCATCAATAATGCAATAAGCAGTATATTCATGAGATGAACCTTCATTTTTTCATGCTCCTGGATAGAGTGTCAACCCTGTATGAGAATATGATATTTCTTCCTCCTATTTCGACACCTCATTTTATCACAAAATCCATGACCGTTTCCTTGCCTGCATCGACCGGCACATTATGCGATACGTTCTTCTCCCCGCTCATTACCGATACCTTATACGGGCCGGGAGCAAGCCCCTCTATTCTATAAGTCCCGTCTCGGTCGATCGGGACGCCGAAACTTGTGGCGCCGTCTTGATAAAACACATCGCCATCCTGCAACGGCCTGCCGCCTGCATCAGTCACCTTGCCTTTGATCACACCGCCGGGCTGAAGCGTGAAGTTCAGCCTGTATACCTGGCCCAGTTCAGCCTGAATTTCCTGGGACGACTTTGAATAACCCGGGCCTTTCAGTTCTACGCGGTATTTGCCGGGGTTCGGTAACAATGCTGCATATTTTCCGTCAACAAAAGGCGATGGCGTCCCTCTCCCGTCCTTCCACAGAACCACCGAGCCTTTTTCTACCGGCTGCCCGGCTCCGTCAACCACCCGGCCGGTCACGAGAGCGGAATGCTGGCGCTCATCAAGCCGCCTGCCGAGCCGCTTCTCTTTCGGGAAGGGCAGCTCGTCGACCATAAGAGTACTGTCTACTTCCTTAAAGATCGTGTAGAACGTCGCCTTGTCCACATCCAGGTACCCCCCCTTGTACGCTCCGGGCATTTCCCTGTCATCGAGACGAAGGATTATGTGGAATGGGTCGACGAAATTATGTGAATGCTCTGCATCGGAGAACGCCCAACCGGTGTCGGGATAATAGATCTCCAGATAGGCATGGTATCCTCCGTCATTAACCTTGACGCCCCAGTACTCCTTGGAAAACCCCCATTCATATCCCGGCGGCAGGTATCCGTGCGCAATGCGTGCCGGTATACCCGCGGCGCGCAGCAAGGCAACAGCAAGGTTGGAATATCCGACGCAATATGCTTTTTTATATTTGAGGGCCGAAACCGCATCGCTCGGCACCTTGATGCTCGTGTCAAAAGTGAGATTGTCAGCTAACCAGGAGAGAATCGCATTTGTTGCTTCATGGGCATACCTGCTTCCCCGGGTGATCTCCCCTGCCAGGCGCACAATGGCAGGATCCTGAGACTGGCGGTCCTGCTCCGGCATCAGGTAGTGTGATACAGCCGCAGACAGCCGCTGTGTTGGAACAGGGAATGGGACCCGAGACTTCAAGGGGCCCATTTTCGATGTTACGGTCACCCGCTTGCTGTACTCATCGAGGTTGACCACTTTCTGATCAAATGATTCATTGGAATATTCAGGAATAAAAGCAACGCCGCGGGGATTCACGATGTCATACACGACCATATGCTCTCCTTCAAGCACCTTGAGACCAGCGAAGACATTTTGAGAACATACCGGAAGAAAGAGTGCAAGTATGAAGATAGATAAGTATTTTTTCATCTTAAAAAGCGGCAATTCCCTACGGATGTACAAGGATAAATCGGCAATGCCACGGACATTGGGAGCTTTAACTTTTGGATGAGTTTTAATAAGGCAATCTATTGTATTACAAATAATATATCCTTGCCAAAAGACTTAATGCACAGGTTTAGCGTTCCATCACAACAGCCCGCCCCGGGAATCCGGAGCGGGCTGTATCGAACGACCTAGAATTTCAGCTGGTTCTTGAACTCACGGATAGAGAGAAGCGCATCGGCGCCTGAAACAGGGTCGCCAGGCTTGAATTCGCCGGTTGCCTTATCGGCTTCAATGAATCCCCTCGAGGTTGTGGTCATGGCGGCGCTGAAAAAGTACTGATCGTTCCTGATGTCCGGGAAGGGCGAGGTTGCGCCCAGGAATTTGGTGGCCAGTTTCTCGTCACCGGTCACCTTGATCAGTATATCTTCAAGCATGAGGGCAAACTCACCCTTGGTAATGAGTTTGTCGGGCTCGAACGTATGGTTCGGTCCCGCCTCAAGACCGCGGACCTGGAGTTTGAGCACCAGATCGATGCTCGGTTTGAGCCAATGGTCCGCAATGTCTGTCGCGGGCTCCATCTTTATGACCTTTTCGGTCTGCATGTCCGTGGAAGCTTCTGTCGGAGCCTTGAACGATGTATCATAGGTCTTGACTCCCCGCTTTGTGTAGAGCTTTTCCAGGTTCATCTCCTGGTCAAAGAGCGCAGCTACATCGGCGCGATCGATCTTGTCGATGAGCGCTATCTTCTTGCCGATCTCGGTCCCCGGCGCGGCCCGCTGGATCTTCTGGATCAGTGCCCACTCGGTATTAGCCTCACCGGTGAACTCCTTGTTCATATCCAGAACAGTCTTGAACATTTCCGCTGCCTTATCGAAGTCCAGGGCGACTTTGTAGGCCATCCCCATGAAATAATGAAGCCGCGCGCTGTTTGGATCTTTTTTCTTTGCGGTCTCGAATTCGCTTTCTGCTTCCGGTACCCAGCCCTTTGCCCGCTGCATGCTGTAGAGCCTGATCATGCCGATGTTGGCCTCAATGCCCTTGTCAAGGCCCTTGCCCTTCGACATGTTCTCAAATGCCGGCTTGTACTCACCTTTTTTACCGTACGCCAGTCCCTTGCCGATGTAACCGAGCGGCGACTTGGGGTCAAGCGCGATGGCACGGTCAAAGGACTTCATGGCCTCGTCAATCTGGTCTTTGTCGAGGTACTTTAATCCATTCGTGTAATGATACTCGGGTGAGTCCATCAGCGACGTGGGGGGTGATATCTTCTTGCCGCACCCGGCAACCACTAAAGCCAGGGCCGCTACAAGCACAATGAGTCGTTTAATCTGAGTAGACATTACCGACCTCCGATCGTATAGGGATTTTTGAAGAGCGGAGCATACCGCATGCCCCGTATAGTTCTGACAACAGAGATGCCAATTTTGCCATATAAAGCACATGGGTAAGACCTTTTGTTGGTTAAAAAATACTTTTTGCGATACCGCCAATTTTTAATCCACCAGAATAATGACCCTGCACTTCTGGAGCATGCTCAGGTTCTCTGAGGCATTATGCAGCATGGCCGCATCCGCATTGGTGATGACCATATCCACTCGCGCATCTCCCGCGACCTTCAGAGCTTTAACCATGAGGGGTTTATCCGCTACCCGGGGGTTCGTCTGCGCCTGGACAGGGTCCTTGAGATAACCGACCATGCCCTCGCGTACCGCGTAATCCCTGTTGATCCATGCTGAGCCGTAGACTTCCTTGCCGTCTTCATTCAGGATCTTCGGGGCCATGGCAGGCTTTACGCCGAGTCCCCGTGCATCAACGATGAGACCGGTATATATTTGTCCCGGAGTAGCGGGAGCAAGCGATCCGGTAAGACCGGTCGGAGGCGTCGGAGGTGTCTTCGGGAGCAGGGCATCGGCAAGCGCGCCGGTAAGCTTCATCCCCACCGTCACTTCAACAGACCCATCGGACATGTACTTCTTGTCCATGATCATAGCCCCCTGGATGATGCCGCTCACCTCGGTCCTGATGACATCGCTCGTGACAATAAAATTCTCGACCGTGGTAGTGGAATCAACCCGTACGCCCTTGACGGCCTCGAGCAGGTTCCGGTATGCGACCACCTGTGCCGCACGTTCGGCCATGGCCCTCGCCTGCGCCGCATTGGCGGGCTGTGCCGGAGGAGCGCCGATGCCGACCGCTGTCAGCACTCCCGTGGTCCAATCCACCTTTCCCGTGGAACCCACCGGCTGTTCGACATCCTTGATCGTACCCATAAGTTGTGCTGAAGCGTTTGTTGATACAAAAATGAAAAGGCTTAAGGCGATCATTACGATAGCTGCGGATCTTTTTACGAACATGGCATACCTCCTTAGTTTATTTTCTCAATGGATAAATCCGGGATACACTGTTGGTTGGTCACCTTTCACCTCCTCCTGGATATGTTTGCTGTAGGTGAACAAGATTGTTAATGTGTGGTCTTTATAGTCAAGATACTATTCACCTGCTCCGGCATGGGGTGAAAAGAAGTGGCTTGGAACGGAATATTCGGTACGGAAAAACTATACCTAATCGCACGGTATTTGTCAAGATTACCAACACGATGCGAATTGACTCACAATAAATGTTACCCAAGTGATTTCTGAAATGTATCGTTGACTCATAAATCATGTTACCGGAAGAATACCCCTTTAAGGAGGGGTCCGGCATGAGTCCACGATCCAAAAGAGAGTACCTGGAAGCCATTGTTGTCCGATACCGTAAAGCTGCCCGTCAGGTAAAAACAACGATCCTGAATGAGTTCTGTTCAACCTGCGGATACCATCGCAAACATGCTGTTCGACTGCTCAATGCCTTTCAACGGTTTGTAAAACCCAAGAAGAGGCAGCGTGGTAGAGAGCGAAGCTATCGGCCGGACGAGCTGCTGCTCCCGCTCAAGCGCATCTGGAAGACCGCCTACATGCCCTGTTCCAAACGGCTTAAGGCCATTCTTCCCTTTTGGCTGCCGAGCTACGCCAAAACCTACGAGCCGCTGCCGCTTCCGGTGGTCAAAGCCCTGCTCCGAATCTCTCCGGCTACGATCGACCGGATGTTGAAACCGGTCCGGGCCAAGTATCGACTGCATGGCAGGGCCACTACCAAGCCGGGTACGCTGCTCAAACAGCACATCCCGGTCAAGGTCAACCAATGGGACGAGAAGCGCCCGGGCTTCCTGGAAGCAGACTCCGTATCGCATTGCGGAGGCTCTACAGAAGGCGTTTATGCATCTACCCTCGACTGCGTGGACATCGCCACCGGTTGGACCGAGCAGCGGTCCGTCTGGGGCAAAGGCTATCAAGCGGTGATCGATCAGATACAGGACATCGAGCAATGCTTGCCGTTTCCGCTCCTGGGATTTGATTCAGACAACGGTACGGAATTTCTGAACCATCACCTGTTCAGATACCTGACCGAGGGCAGGAAGCAGCCGGTCCAGTTCACCCGCAGCAGGGAATACAAAAAGGACGACAATGCCCATGTGGAGCAAAAGAACTGGACCCATGTCCGCCAGTGGCTGGGGTATGACCGTTTGGATAATCCAGCCGTCGTGCCGCTGATGAACGACCTCTACAAAACCGAGTGGAGGCTCTTTCACAACTTCTTCTGCCCTTCAGTGAAGCTTCTTTCCAAAGAACGAGTTGCTTCAAAGACGATCAAACGATATGATAAACTAAAGACACCCTATCAGCGCATCCTGGAGTCTCCTGACATCCCGAAAGAAACCAAGGATAAACTGACGGCGCAGTTCAACACCTTGAACCCCTTTGATCTTAGAAATGCTCTGGAGGAAAAGCTGAAAAGACTCTTTCCCCTATAATCCTATATCCCATCTTTCGGTAACATTTTCTTATGAGGCAACGAGGCTGGCTGGAGTTGGCATATTTGCATGGTCACGGGCATAACGGCGGGCAAAAGGCCTCTTGTTAATTCAGGAGGCCTTTTTCTTATTCCGCTGTCTTCTTTTAGTAATGGACATTATTCAGGCCTTTGACGTAAAATACTAAATAAGCATTGTCCCCCAACCTGCCAATTATTCGTTAACCTGGTTGGAAAACGGTATGACCTGTGCTCCTGTTCGCTTGCCGTCCAATTATATTATGCTCTCTATTGTTCTGGAGGTGATGCCATGTTTAGGACCAGACATCTATCGGCCTTATTTATTTTTTTGTTAGTAGTGAGCGTCTTTGTCGGTTGTGGCGGTGATAGTAGTTCACCTCCTTCACCTTATGCTGGCCATTGGAAAGGCACATGGGTTGATTCCATATGGGGTCAGACTGGAACTTTGGACATTACTGTTGCAGGACAGTGGGAATGTAACAGGAAGTGTTGTTAACAACGATAATGATTCTGGTGTTGTTTCGGGCGTGATAGGTGATAATGGCAATATATCTTGTTATTATGATTATCGTTGGGAATCCTTTAAAGTAACTGGTTTAGCATTAAGCATAAATGCGTCAGGTCACCTTGTGGGGAATGTCACCGAATATGATATTTACGATAATGTTGCCCGGAAAGACAGTATTGATTTGATAAAGCAGTAATTCGGGACCGATTCGCAAAAAATGATGCAGTTATGGGCGGACCCGAACACGTACAATCACTGATTCGGCTTATAAGAAGGAGATATGAGGGCGGGCATTCCTGAAAAGGTCGCCATGAGTATTTCAGGACATAAGACACGCAACGTCTTCGAGAGGTATAACATCGTTGACTCGACTGATTTAAAGAATGCGGCGACCAGAATCGGCGAACATCACAAGAAATCAGAAGAAAAAATGCGTCATGGGCATAACGGCGGGCATAATGGCAGTATAGAGCAGACGGATTGCGGTGAGTGTGCATCACAAGTCATTGAAAAAATGGTGCCGCTGACCGGAATCGAACCGGTACGACAGTTGCCCGTCGAGAGATTTTAAGTCTCTTGCGTCTGCCAATTCCGCCACAGCGGCATGAATCCAGTACGACTGAATAATAGTGAAATACCATTTTTTGTCAAGATAAATGTCGAGAACAGATCATGTTACGCTTGACTGGTCTTCTTCCGCTGTTTTTGTTCGTACATATGCCTGTCGGCCTGCTTCAGAAGTTCATCAATGGAGTACGGCCTGTAAATTCAGGGGGTGTCATGTCCTCGGGAGTTATGAGACGTCTTTTTTCTTTGCGAGGATCTCTTCGATCTCAACCGCGGTGTACAATCTGCCCTTGCCCGCACCGGGACACCAGGAAGACACTTCCATCTCCCACACTACGCTGTTCATGTTTTCCGGCCAGAAAGGCCAGGTACGGCACTGCCAGGGACGGGCTTCGTAGACCCGGCAGCGATTATCTTGAAGAAACGGGCAGTCCTTGCCGGTATAGCGCAACTCATAGAGCCCGTCGATCTTATGAGTGTACGCCTCGGTAAACTCGGTTGTGGACATTCTGAAATGGGCTGCCAGGCGCTTTCCGATCGCTGAATGACAGATAGACGTAACCGTATCTCCCGCGCGACACACAACACTTGCCCTCTCCCTGACATTCGAAACGAAGGCCTTCCCGGTAAAATTTTTTCCCTTTGATCATTGCTACTCCGGCTCGATGGTGGAAAGCAATGAAAATGATTCAAGCTGGTCCCGATGGTGCTCCGCTTTTTCCAACGGCTCCACGGTACAAAGCGCAATGCCGTTCTGATGCGCCTCCATCATGATCTGTTCGCACACACTCAATTCGAATTGAAAAACCCGCCTGAGCGCCTTTATCACGTGTTCCATGGAATTGTGGTCATCATTATGAAGAAGCACCTTGTACATCGGGATATGAAGCGCGTACTGATCAGCACTTGTTCCCGGTTGTGATAAAGGCAATATTTTTGACATATCCATCAAATAGGTAAAGGAACTGAGGGATCATCCGTTATTTAATGGGGTTCGGTTCCTTGGTGCAGAATTATATCATAAAATTATTTTGATATAAAGCGAGAAAGGCACGATTGCCGGAGCGGGACTGGAGCGGAAAAGCGATAACGCAATTCATCGTAATTGATGCAATCCTCCCGCTGACATCGGACGATGTGCGGGAGGTTTTTGCTTCACGTACCGGAGCGAAGTACAGCATCCTGACCTGATCGATCAGCTGGTTTTCAGTTCATAAACAGAAAGATGCCCGGTTAGCGCACAATACCGGCACGGAAAGCTTTTTCATGCATCTTGAATACCCTTCGGAAGTGGAATCCATAGATCGCAAACGTGATCGCGAGCGGAAAGAGCCTCGGCCTTCTGAACAGGGACCAGAAGAAGAGCTTCCAATACTGATACCGCTCCCTGCCAATGATACCCAGCCGTATCATGGATTTGAAACCGGCCATGAGATAATTGAACCGGATACCTCCCGAACGTCCCCGTGCCGGATGGTGTCCCTTTAAAAATGTTTTTACCCGGGCGTAATAGTGTTTCGGTGAATAGATCGTTTTCAGGATCGAGTTATAGCCGGAGAGAAGGGCTTCGGGGCTCATCTTCGGGATGAAGTTGAGCGAGAAGTCCGTATTGTCGCCGGTCGGAGACTTCAGGAGTCTCCCTTCCTGCTTCATGCGTTGATAGAGTTTTGTGCCATGGGGCGCGTTTAAAAGCCCTACCATCGCAGTCACGATCCCGCTTTCCTGAATGAAATCGACCAGCCGTTCAAAGATCAGAGCCGGGTCTTTGTCAAACCCCACAATGAATCCCGCCTGGACTTCAAATCCGGCCTGTTGGATCCTCCTCACGCTGGCGACAAGGTCGCGATTCCGGTTCTGAAGCTTGCTGCACTCAGCAAGGCTCTCGTCGTTCGGAGATTCAATGCCAATGAAGACCTGATCAAATCCGGCGCTGATCATGAGCTTCATCAGTTCCGGGTCGTCTGCGAGATTGATGGATGCCTCAGTGTAGAGCGCAAAGGGATGTTTTCGTTTCTCCATCCAGGCGATTATGGCTGGCAGGAGATCCTTCTTGAGTTTGCCCTTGTTGCCGATGAAATTGTCGTCCACAATGAACACACTGCCCCGCCACCCCCCGGTGTAGAGGGCGTCGAGCTCGGCGATGACCTGCGATGAATCCTTGGTCCGCGGTGCACGGCCGAAGAGAACGGTGATGTTGCAGAAATCGCAGTCAAAGGGACAGCCACGCGAATACTGGATGTTCATGGAAGCATATCTTTTTTTGTCCAGCAGGTCGAACCTCGGCACCGGGGTGGTGGCAAGGTCTGCCCAGAGGTCGGACGTATAGATATGGCGCGGCCTTCCTTCCTTCAGGTCTGCGAGAAAAAGCGGGAGCGTGATCTCTGCTTCATTCAGAATAAGATGATCAACATCGCTGAACTCTTCCGGAACGGACGTGAACAGGGGCCCGCCGGCTATCATTTTGACGCCGAGCGACTTGCATCGGCGAATGATCCTCTCGGCCGACTCGCGCTGAATGGACATTGCGCTCAAGAAGACAAAATCCGCCCAGTGAAGGTCAGCGTCTGAAAGTTTCTTAACGTTCTTGTCAACGAGACGTACCTCCCAATCCGGGGGCAGCATGGCTGCAACGGTCAGCAGCCCCAAAGGCGGTAGACTGGCATTTTTTGAAATGAATTTCAGGGCGTACTTAAAACTCCAGAACGTGATCGGGTATTGTGGATAGACGAGCAGGATTTTCATGACATCTCCATTGGTTTATTATGGGACAGCGAACAGGTAATCCTAAAGTATTCTACAGACTACCATTCCTATTTTTCTCCGCATTATACTACTTTCATGGTTATTATGAATAGGGCATATTTTGAATATTTCGGATAGACGAATAAATGCGCTTCACTTTCTGAAGTTTTACTGTATAATAAAATTATGGATGACAATAGACATTCACAGCGACAACCCATAAATGTAAAGCGGGAATGCAACCTCGGAATTTTCACATTCAAACATCTTGACTGGACGGATCACCTTGCTTCTATTGTAGACATAAGCAATGGCGGTGTGTGCATCGAATCGAACACGCATACCGAGCCGGGCATAGTTTGGTTCAAGGACCGGATCTTTGGGCAGCACAGTGGAGAACTGCTCTGGACCAGACAGGTGGGATCCCAATACCGGTCAGGCATTCGTTTTATGTCCCTGTCACAAGATGCAGAACAATTTGTTGATGAAAAGATTACACTATCGAAACAACCCGAACCGCTCATGGACCTGCAAAAGATCGTTGCAATGCAAATTGCATCAATAAAAGCAGCGCCAGTTTAAAGGGAAGTTCGCTGACGATGTTGTAACGGCTGCGAGAGCGCAAAGCGCAGGAAAATATCTTGTCTGGTAAACGGGAGACAAATCACGCACATAGACCTTCATGCCATATCCCATGTGCTTCTTCCGTGCCACGGGCAGCACGTTCGCAACGTGCATCATTGAATGGATAAGAAGTCGTTCAAAGCTCGTTCGACGATCTCAAGTATCACTATCGCAGGTTTTTCGCGCGCAATGACCGATAATTTTCTGTTTTTCAAGACGGTTGAGATAGATGCTTTTCGAAAAGCTTTCGGACAAAAAGGGAATTAGCGAATCTGCAAAAGAATCGCGAAACGTTATCAATGTTGGCAGGTGGCTGTTTGGGATTTGGCAGCGAACGGTAACGTTGCCTTCTTTTGACGCTTGATTTGAAGGCAACATGCAGCGCTGAATTTTACCCTTGGCGTTAATGTTATGTTTGTATCGTCCAGCAATCCGCTCATGTTCAGGAAGCCGGCGAGATCTCCCGTTCCTCTGTTTTCTTCGGCGACGATACTGAAATCATCACGGCTCAACTGCTTTATTCGGGATAGGTGCTCGCAGCCGCGTAATGATTGCTCGTATCGAAAAAAGCCCCAATGTTATTCCAATGGGTGTCTGTGCGATAATAGAGGGGATAGGTTGTGCGCTCTTTCTCTGTCAGGAGTTTGGACCTCAAATCTATAAAATCGACACCCGAGTTATTCAGAACCTGGGTCACCTGGTCCAGCTGTGTTATTCTGCCCCGTAACTGTTGGATATTGGCGGGTAGATATTCAGGATAAATCGTATGTTTGTTCGGCGCGACCACAAGGAGAAAGTGGATCTTTATTTTCTGCAGTTCTTTATGCATATGGAGAATATTGTCTTTAATCCTTTTGAGCTCTTCCGCATTAAAATTTGTGCCCCCGTAGAAATCTTTCAAGTTAACGCCATCCCTCGGGTCATCATACCATAACCAGCCCTGCTCGCCGATAATGACCCGCCGTGTTGGCGATGTGTTAAAGGCAGTCAGGTGCAGAAAACTATTCAGCCGGACCAGATAACTCCTGAAGCCATAGTGGTCATTAAAATAGATCTCGAAGTTTTTGTTGTAATTCCGAAGATCGCCCATTTTTTGAATGTGAGGCATTTGGGCCAGTGTTCTGTTCTCATGCGTAGCCATTTCGGGAACAACCGACAGAATCATTTGCGCCAGGGGGAGCCCAAGAACAATAAAAAATAGAGATATGGATATAGAGGTGAATAAGGCAGAAGGTTCATTTCGGCTAACATTGTCATTCATCATAAATGCGTTACCTGTTAAAACCTGAAATAGATAAACTATTATAGGTATCATAAAAAAAAAAAAAAAAAAAAAATAAAAAAAAAAAAAAAAAAAAAAAAAAAAAAAAAAAAAAAAAAAAAAAAAAAAAAAAAAAAAAAAAAATCCGCAAGTTGCATCCCAAAATATCTCTTCGAAGCATCTCCGTTTGACTCAGCCGGCAGAAATGAGAGCATCTCTCGCGGTTACAGTATCCGCAGTCATACAGCAAGCACTGCGCGCCAATTTCCGTTTCATCAAAAGAAAAAGCTGTTGAAAAGCACCCTGCCTTTTCAACAGCTGATCGTGATATGAACCTGCAAGGACCGATACTAAGCTTGTCCCGCCGAGCCGAGCACTTCCTTGTTCTTATGGATGATCATCTTGATCAGTTCGTCGCGTGCCGGGCCGAGGTATTTTCTCGGATCGAACTCCGCTGGCTTTTCGGCCAGGGTCTTCCGGATCATCGCCGTCATCGCGAGGCGTCCGTCGCTGTCAATGTTGACCTTGCAGACCGCGCTCCGCGCAGCCTTCCTGAGCTGCTCTTCGGGGATGCCTACTGCGTCCTTGAGTGCCCCGCCGTTCTTATTGATGATCTGGACGTACTCGGGGATCACCGACGATGCCCCGTGCAGCACTATGGGAAAGCCGGGTATCCTCTTTTCGATCTCCTCAAGGATGTCGAACCTGAGCGGAGGCGGGACAAGTACGCCCCTCGCGTCGCGCGTGCACTGCTCGGGTTTGAACTTCATGGCGCCATGAGACGTGCCGATAGAAATGGCCAGGGAATCGACCTTCGTTTTCTTCACAAAGTCCTCGACCTCTTCGGGTTTTGTGTAGGTGGACTTCTCAGCCGAGACTGCGTCTTCAATACCCGCCAGTTGGCCCAGTTCTCCCTCCACAACGACATTATTGGCATGGGCGTATTCGACCACCTGTCTGGTCAACTTCACATTATCATCGTATGAATGATGTGACCCGTCAATCATGACAGACGAAAATCCCGTATCAATGCAGGACTTGCAGAGCTCGAAGGTATCACCATGGTCCAGGTGAAGGGAGAACTTCACCGGCGAATTGGCGTCCTGGATCATCCCGACCGCGCCCATTGCCAGGAAACGCAGGAGGGTCTGGTTCGCATATTTCCGTGCGCCGCTCGAAACCTGCAGGATGAACGGCGATTTCGATTCAACACATCCCATGACGATGGCCTGGAGCTGTTCCATGTTATTGAAATTATATGCCGGAATCGCGTACTTGCCCTTCATTGCCTTCGCGAACATCTCTGTGGTCGTTACCAGACCGATATCCTTGTATGATACCTTCTCCATAATATTCTTTTCCTCCTGGCGTCAGAATTAAGATGCAATGATAAACATCTTATCATAAGTTACATGAAAACTTCAAGAGCCTGCCGTGATCGGAAGAATATGCACGTTTTTGCTTTCAGCGAGCCTGAAAAAAACGATGCATCATCCGAACTTGCAGTTACTTCCCTTTGAATGCCTTGATCCCCTTGTTGATCTCTTCATTTATGAATTGACGGACTATCGCCTGGTTCTTCAATGCGATACTGGTGTGCCGAAGACCCATGCCGGGCTCTTTATAGAGCCCCTCCTCGAATTTGTGACTGTAGCGGACCACGGCCTCAATGGCGATGATTCAGTCCCTTATCCTGATCTGCACGTTTACCGATGATGAAGGCGGGTATGGCTTGAGCGTGCGGATGAATACGCCTCTTCGGACAGGTCTGGGGCAAACTCGACTTCTCCGATATCAAACTGCACGTTGTTCACTGACACCGCCAGGTGTGTCGGGATGCGGATGTTCATGCGAGGAGTGGTCTCAATGGCTGCACCCCGCCTGTCTGCTGGTTCCTTTTTCCGATGTTGAAGAGGTTACTATAAAACAGTTGAAAAGGCAAGCGAGTATGTTTTTTTGTCAACCTCAAGCAGACATGTCCTTTGTCATGCTAAAAATACAAATTTCATGAAGCTCAGATTGTTTTTGGGGGTCATAAACAATTTGGACCCGCTGCTTCCACTTCTCTGAGAATACGTCTGAAAATAACAGATTATTAAGCGATTCCCCACTGACGGCTTTAGTACCAGGCAATAACACCCATATTCAATCATGTTCTGATGCTCCGAACGATCGTTTCCTCCACTGGCATTGCGCTTCTTTAACAAATCCTTGACAATGGACCTTTAATATCCGATAATAAGTTGCCATTAAAAATGAAATCAGCCCCTCTGCCGCGTCATCATGAGCGGCATACGTGTTTTTGGTCATCCAGGGAATTATAAGGAGCAGGATTTGCCGGCTGAATATCTCGAGTTTGAAAAACCGATCGCTGAACTGGAAAAAAAGATCGAGGAACTGACGCTCTTCACGTCGAATGGGAACATCGACCTCGAAGAGGAGATTCTTAAGCTCCAGAAGAAATCCGATCAGCTGCTGGCCGAGATCTATTCGCGGCTGTCGCCATGGCAGAAGGTTCAGATCTCGCGCCATGCGAACCGTCCGTATACCCTTGACTACATCGAGGCCATGCTCACCGATTTCATAGAGATGCACGGTGACCGCGGCTTTGCCGACGACCCGGCCATTGTCTGCGGCATGGCAAAACTGGACGGGATGTCCGTCGTGATCATCGGCCACCAGAAAGGCAGAACGCTCAAGGAGCGGGTGCACCGCAACTTCGGGCAACCGAATCCCGAGGGCTACCGCAAGGCCTTGCGCTTGATGCGCTTTGCAGAAAAGTTCAAAAAACCCATTATCACATTCATCGATACTCAGGGCGCCTATCCTGGCATCGGCGCAGAAGAACGAGGTCAGGGAGAGTCCATCGCCCGTAATCTCTCGGTCATGTCCCTCCTCAAGGTTCCCATCGTTGCGGTAGTGATCGGCGAAGGTGGGAGCGGCGGCGCGCTTGCCCTGGGCGTTGCCGACCGCGTGCTCATGCTTGAACATGCCACCTACTCGGTCATCTCCCCCGAAGGGTGCGCCGCCATCCTCTGGAACAACGGCGCCAAGGCGAGCGAGGCAGCCGAACTGCTCAAGATCACGGCGCAAGACCTTTTTCATATGAAGGTAATCGATGAAGTCGTGGAGGAGCCGATCGGCGGGGCGCACCGCGACGCGCGAAGGGCCGCGGAATTGCTCAAAGAAGCCGTTGCAAGGAACCTGGCCGAGATCAAGAATACGTCTACGGACGATCTCGTGAAGCGAAGATATGAGAAGTTCAGGAAATTAGGGATGTACGATCAATTGTAGCAGTTCTGCGATTTGAGTTTTGCCTCAGCGATCCCGGTTTGCCTCGTTAATCTCATTTCAAAAGCGTTATTTCGAATCAACTGAACAGGCGGAAAAATAGAAAGGTAACTCCCGCACCGAGCAGTGCGCCGGCTATTACCTCGATAGGCCGGTGAATGCCCGAAGACCACCTGCTCCAGCTCACCGTGATAGCAAGGAGCAAGGCCAGGAGAACGATTGGAACTGAGCCGGTCAAGTACCACACAGCGGTCCAGATGGAAAAAGACACGGCGGCATGACCGCTCGGCATTCCGCCCCGGAGCGGTTCTCCCTTGCCGAACAATACCTTGAGAATGATGACCAGAATGACGACGACGGCAAGGGCAACGAAAGCCACCACGTCGTTCGGCGCCTTTCGTAATTGCCAGTGCCCCGCCATGACGGCTGCTTTGAATGCGGGGTACAGAATAAGATACCCGAGCATCAAAGACCCCATAGAGGCAACGAGCACCACGCCGGCGGCGACGTCCTTGGCGCTCTTCGCCATGGGATGATATTCTTCGGAGATCATGTCCACCGTCGTCTCGATGGCGGTATTAAGCATCTCGGTCACCAGAACGAGCAAGATCGCCATGCACAACAGGATAAATTCGGTTCGGGTAATGTTCAGGACCAGGCCCAGCATGAGCGCCGCCAGCGTCGCAAAAAGATGAAGACGCATATGCCGCTGGGTCTTCACCGCATAAATGATCCCCTCGATGGCGAGATTGGCGCTCTTTACCCACGTCCTCATGAAGACATCCTTTTCAGGAGCTGCCGCTCCTTCCGTTCCATACGGCGTGCCTCCTTGAGGCCTTGCTCGTGATCGTAGCCGAGCAAATGGACCAGGCCATGAACGAGCAGTCGTTCGAGTTCAATCGTTAGAGAATGTCCTGCATCCTTTGCCTGGCGCGCTGCAACCGGAACGGAGATCACGATATCGCCGAGCATGTCAGGCTGAATATGGAGGAACCGTCCCTCCCGCAGGGGGAAGGACAGAACGTCCGTGGTTCTGTCCTTGTTACGCCAGGTTTTGTTGAGCGTGCGCATGGCCCGGTCGCCGATGAACAGGACGCTCAACTCGGCATCAGGAAGACCGAGACTACGCAGCAGCTTCGCGAGCTTTGTCCCGAGGACCGCTGTCGGAATTCTTCGTTTCCTCAGTTTGTTTGTTATCTTGATGTTCACCGTGATCCTTTTCTTCTTTGAAAGCCATGCCGGGATAGTCGATGCGATGATGGAAGATACCGGTCAGAACAAGATTAAAGCTTCTGGAGATGACCCGCAGGTCCTTGAGCGTCAGGTCGCACATGCTCAGCTGGTCGTCAAGAAAGAAGCGGGTGATGACACTGCTGGTAAGCATCTGGATCCGTTCGGGTGTCGGGTTTTCGAGGGTTCGTGATGCCGCTTCGACTGAGTCTGACAGCATGACGATGGCGGCCACCTTCGTCCTTGGACGGGGTCCGGGATAGCGGTAGACCTCTTCGGTGATAGGCGCGAAGGGGTGAAGATCTTTTTCCTTTTGATAGAAATAGGTGATCAGCGATGTGCCGTGGTGCTGTTGAATGATGTCGATGATCGCCGACGGGACCCGGTGCGCTCGGGCTACCTCCACCCCATCCTTGACGTGGGACGCGATGATCAGGCTGCTCATGGACGGCATGAGGTGGTCGTGCTTGTTCTCCGTGGGCCGCTGGTTCTCGATAAAATACTCGGCTTTGCGCGTCTTCCCGACATCATGGTAGTAGGCGCCGACCCGTGCGAGGATGGCGTTCTCACCGATGGCTTCAGCAGCGGCCTCGGCCAGGTTCCCGATAAGAATGCTGTGGTGGTAGGTTCCGGGGCTCTTGAACACCAGCTCTTTGAGCAGCGGCTGATTGGGGTCCAGGAATTCCAGCAATTTGATGTCCGTGGCGATGTCGAACACCGTTTCAAAGAACGGCAGTAACGCCGAGACGATCGTGGATACGGCGATTGCACAGACCAAGCCCGCCGCGAGGTCATAGCCTCCCCGGTTCCAGAGTTCTCCCCGGTACAGGTCGATGCCGATGACGGACAGCAGGTTGACGAGCGCCGTCAGCGCCCCCGCTTTCAGCAGGGCCGTCCGCTTCTTGCACCGGATCACGCTGAGTGCCGCCACCATGCTGCCGAGAAAGTAATAGATGGGAATGAAGGGTTCCCCCGGGGACAGGATGCCGAGGAGGATGCTGACGACGAACGAGAAGCTCAGGGCGAGATGAAAGTCAAGCAACAGGCTCGTCAGCATGGCGCCCGCGGCTACGGGAATCAAGAAACCGATCGTCATGACATCAAGATGCAGCTTGTTTGCCAGGAGCGACAGCACATATTTTGCCAACTGCGAGAGGATGATCGTCGTGAGCAGCAGGCAGACCAGCAGTACGATCTTTTTCCATTCTGAAAAAAGCACAGGCCGGTACCGCTTGATGTCCCGGTAGCACAGGTAGAGAATTGCCAGGATGAGAATGAACAGGCCGAGGTAGGCATCGAGCCGGTTGCCGATCCCTTCCCGGCGGGCAATTTCCTGGAGCACCCGCTCCGCACTTTCCGTCACCTGGTGACCTGATCCGACGATCAGTTCTCCCTTGTTCACCTTGAGACGATAGTGTCTGGTCAGGCCCCGGATATTCGATATAGAGGGTATAAGGGGCAATGATATCATGGTCGGCGGTCTCTCCCAGTTCCAGCAGCGGTGTCCTGGGGAGCAGTACAAAGGCGAGTATGACCGCTGCCACGAGGGCGACGGCTGACGTAACGATCCTGATGGATAAAGAGATCCCCGGGGCGGGCTCGTCATGGTCGTGTTCCTGTTCCTGGTCCTTGGTCAGGAGTTTTGCTGCTGATTTATCGTTGCTGATCATCCGCTGCCTCATAACGCTCATATGCCTTGATGATCTGCTGAACCAGCTTATGGCGAACCACGTCTTTATTCGTAAAATAAACGAACCGGATGTCTTCGATACCCTCGAGGATATTCTGCACTTCGATGAGACCCGAACCCCTGCCGCTCGGGAGGTCGACCTGGGTGATGTCGCCGGTGATAACGGTTTTGGAGTTGAATCCGAGACGCGTGAGAAACATCTTCATCTGTTCAGAGGTGGTGTTCTGTGCCTCATCCAGGATAATGAAGGAGTCGTTCAACGTGCGTCCGCGCATGAACGCCAGCGGCGCAATTTCAATGTCCCCTCGCTCGACGAGCTTGTTCGCCTTTTCCGACTCGATCATGTCATACAATGCATCGTACAGCGGACGCAGATAGGGATTGATCTTCTCGTACAGGTCGCCAGGCAGGAACCCGAGCTTCTCACCGGCCTCAACCGCCGGGCGGACCAGGATGATCCTGCTCACCTCCCGCCGGAGGAGCGCGGAAACCGCCGTAGCCATGGCGAGATAGGTCTTTCCCGTACCCGCCGGCCCGATGCCGAACACGATATCGTATTGCCTGATCGCTTCTATGTATTTTCGCTGGGTTTCGTTCTTGGGGGTAACGGGGCGCTTCCTGCTTGAGACGGGGACCGCCTTCTGAAAAATGTCCTTCAAGGATGCGGATGAATTGGAAGAAAATGCGTGGATCGCGTCCCGCACATCATCTTTCTGACAAATGATACCCTGTGCAAGCATGTCGGCAAGCTGCGTGATGAGGTGCTCAACTTTCGAGACCGCCTTCTCCTCGCCCTCGATCTGGATCCTGTTGCCTCTTGCTTGCAGGATCACTCCGTAGGTATTCTCGATCAGCCTCAGGTTCTTATCCAGGTCGCCGTAAAGACTTGGCAATGACTGTTCATTTTCTATGGTCAGATTAACGGCAGAGGTTTTCATGAGTTAGCGCTACGCAGGGTTCGCGGAACCTGCACGCGTATTATGTTAACACGTTGAAATTTCAAAGTCAATTTGACTTTTAATGAAAACATCGCCGGTCGGGCGGGCTGTATAGGTGAAATAAGAGCTCGTTTGCCCGAGCGGTCTGCGGTCTACTGTTAAATCCATGCGGCGCGGGCGAAGCGGAAGCGACGTGAATGCTATGTATTCCCGGATTCTCATTCTCTCGCGACGAAGTGAGATACCCGACCTGAGAAAAATATATTAATAATCGATCCCCTGCTGCGCCGGCACGCCTGAATTGTAGGGGTGCTTGAGATCACGCATTTCAGTTACCATATCAGCTGCGGCAATGAGGTCCGGATGCGCATCACGGCCGGTGAGGATCAAATGAAGTTCGGGTGGTTTGCTCCGGACGAGGTCCAGGACATCCCTGATATCGACCAGACCGAGTTTTACCGCAATATTGATCTCGTCGAGGACCACGATGTCCCAGGAGGCTGAATGTATACGCTGGCGTGCTGCGGTCAGCGCCTCGGCAGCAGCTTTTTTGTGTTCGTCCAGTGGCGCGGTATTGCCGCAACAATTTACAAAGCCCTTGCCCAGCGAAACGAATTCGATTTCGGGCGCAAGCCGCTCGCATGCCCGCGACTCACCGGTATCGGACTGGCTTTTGATGAACTGCACAATGGAAACGTACATTTTATGGCCGAAAGCGCGGAGTGTTATCCCCAGAGCCGCGCTCGACTTTCCTTTTCCATCTCCGGTAAAAACGATCACCAGTCCTTTTTGCAAAATCCGCTCCTTAGTTCACACTCGAGGATGATGAATCATAGCATCTTGCCTGATAAAACTCAAGAGAAGAAGATGCTTCAGAGATCGTGTCGGTCTGTACGCTTGCAGAATAATAAAAAACGATCGATCGAAATAGCGGTTGTCATCCTATAGTAATGACTCAATTCGATATCTATGTTCACCCGATCGTCAACGTCGTGTGCGAGACATCAGCGGCACGACGGCTGGATTATCCAAACGGTCATACCCCAGCCACTGGCGGACATGGGTCCAGTTCTTTTGCTCCACATGGGCATTGTCGTCCTTTTTGTATTCCCTGCTGCGGGTGAACTGGACCGGCTGCTTCCTGCCCTCGGTCAGGTATCTGAACAGGTGATGGTTCAGAAATTCCGTACCGTTGTCTGAATCAAATCCCAGGAGCGGAAACGGCAAGCATTGCTCGATGTCCTGTATCTGATCGATCACCGCTTGATAGCCTTTGCCCCAGACGGACCGCTGCTCGGTCCAACCGGTGGCGATGTCCACGCAGTCGAGGGTAGATGCATAAACGCCTTCTGTAGAGCCTCCGCAATGCGATACGGAGTCTGCTTCCAGGAAGCCCGGGCGCTTCTCGTCCCATTGGTTGACCTTGACCGGGATGTGCTGTTTGAGCAGCGTACCCGGCTTGGTAGTGGCCCTGCCATGCAGTCGATACTTGGCCCGGACCGGTTTCAACATCCGGTCGATCGTAGCCGGAGAGATTCGGAGCAGGGCTTTGACCACCGGAAGCGGCAGCGGCTCGTAGGTTTTGGCGTAGCTCGGCAGCCAAAAGGGAAGAATGGCCTTAAGCCGTTTGGAACAGGGCATGTAGGCGGTCTTCCAGATGCGCTTGAGCGGGAGCAGCAGCTCGTCCGGCCGATAGCTTCGCTCTCTACCACGCTGCCTCTTCTTGGGTTTTACAAACCGTTGAAAGGCATTGAGCAGTCGAACAGCATGTTTGCGATGGTATCCGCAGGTTGAACAGAACTCATTCAGGATCGTTGTTTTTACCTGACGGGCAGCTTTACGGTATCGGACAACAATGGCTTCCAGGTACTCTCTTTTGGATCGTGGACTCATGCCGGACCCTCCTTAAAGGGGTATTCTTCCGGTAACATGATTTATGAGTCAACGATGCATTTCAGAAATCACTTGGGTAACATTTATTGTGAGTCAATTCGGATGCCTTATCTGCTTTGCTTTTCCCCGCATCAGGAGGTATAATGCGGTCTATGCAACAAGGAAGATCGCTCCTCCTCACCCTGTTCCTGATGTTATTCGCGGCGCTCATCGGCGGTGTCGCCGGATTCATTATCTTTTCGATCTGGGACCTGCCCGAGATCAATCAACTCGAACAATACAAACCGAGCATCACCTCCCGCGTATATTCCGATAACAACAAGCTACTCGCGGAGTTCTACCTCGAGAACCGCACTCCCGTCGTCTTCACGGACGTACCCGAGATGCTGGTCAAGGCGCTTATTGCAACCGAGGACAACAAATTCTACAGCCATCACGGGATTGACCCGCGCGGTATCGTCCGGGCCCTGTACCGCAATGTGCGGGCGCGGAAGGTGCTTGAGGGCGGCAGCACCCTGACGCAGCAGCTCGCCAAGGTGCTCTTTCTGAACCCCGAACGAAGTTATTCTCGCAAGCTCAAGGAAATGATCCTCGCGCTCAGGATCGAACAGCGTTACACCAAGCAGGAGATCCTCTCGCTGTATCTTAACCAGATCTATTTCGGCAGCGGCGCCTACGGTGTTGAAGCAGCGGCCCGTATCTACTTCGGGAAAGGCGCCAAAGATATTAACCTTGCCGAGTGCGCGCTCCTCGCGGGTCTTCCCCGGACCCCGAAATACTATTCCCCCTTTAAATCACCGCAAAGCGCCCTGGGGAGGCGCGCCTATGTCCTGAACCGGATGGCAGCCACCGGCGTTATCTCCAGGGCGCAGGCCGAGGAGGCGAAGAAAGCCCCCCTGCCGCTCCAGGCATCGGTCAAAGCCGGGGGATCGGCTCCCTATTTCGTTGAATATGTCCGTCAAAAAGTGGAGGAGCGCTTTGGATCGAGCATCCTCTATTCCGGCGGGCTGAACATCTATACGAGCATCAACGACGATCTGCAGACTTCCGCGGAGCGGGCCGTGGCAGCCGGGCTCTTGAGCATCGAATCCCGGCATAAACAACATGTCAAGTCCCCGCTCCAGGGTGCGCTTCTTGCCATCGAACCGGCAAGCGGTCGAATCCGGGCCATGGTCGGCGGACGGGACTTCGGCAAAAGCCAGTACAATCGCGCATGGCAGTCGCTGCGGCAGCCTGGTTCGGCATTCAAGCCGGTCATCTATGCAGCGGCCCTCGACCGTGGTTTCGGCGCCTCCGACATCCTTGACGACTCTCCCCTGACGATCAAGCTGGACCGGAACAAGAACTGGTCCCCAGAAAACTTCTCGCGGACCTATCAGGGCGCGGTAACGCTTCGGAAGGCGCTCAGCCAGTCGTTGAATGTCCCGACGATCAGGTTGCTTCAAAAGATCGGCATTGACGAGACTATCCTCTTTGCAAGAAAACTCGGCATCAAAAGCACACTTACCCCCTATTTGTCGCTGGCTCTCGGAAGTTCCGACATGACCCTTGCGGAATTGACGTCCGTGTACTCCCTGTTCGCCAATCACGGTATCAGGATGGGACCAATATCCATCCTGACGATCACCGACAGCACCGGCCGGGTGTTGTATTCGAACGATGCGCTTCCAGCCCAAGCGATCAAACCCGAGATCGCATACCTCACCACCGATCTGCTCATGGGTGTGATTGAAGATGGAACAGGATGGAAGGCCCGGGAACTCGGCAGGCCGGCAGCCGGCAAAACAGGCACCACGAACGACTACCGTGATGCCTGGTTCATCGGGTATACCCCAAGCCTCGTGACCGGGGTCTGGGTCGGATACGACGACCAGACGAGCATCGGTCCCCGGGAAACAGGGGCGCGTGCCGCACTCCCGATCTGGCTCGAATTCATGAAAAAAGCCCATGCCGACCGTCCTCTCGAAGACTTTATTGCACCCGAGGGCATTCTCTTCAGGCAGATCGATCCCCGGACCGGCCTGCTCAGCACGGAAACGTGCAAGCAGTCCGTTCGCCGGGCCTTTCTGCCGGGAACGGAACCGAGACAGCATTGTAATGAGGCCGGAATATCCGCCGATGAACCGCTCATCCATGATGAAGCGCCGTAAGCCGATATCAGGACGGTAACTACTCGGGTAGTCAGGCTTGAGACTGAAGGCTGATGGCTGAAGTATATTTACTTTAATTTTTCTAAAACCCTTCAGCCTTCAGTCTATTCACCTGAGTAGTTTATTCTTTTCTATTGACATTAAAATACCACTTTGTTATATTTGCGCAGTCAAACGGCAGGAAACATTCTGACATATGCGGGTGTAGCTCAGTTGGTAGAGCGCGACCTTGCCAAGGTTGAGGTCACGGGTTCGAATCCCGCCACCCGCTCCATTGAAACAGGGGGTTAGCTGAAGTTAGCTAACTCTTTTTCTGTTTCTTGTGCAGTCTTTGTGTAGTTGGTAGCCGCATTTTTGTTCAGGGACGCATTCAAGAGTGAGTCAAGCACGTTTACAGCCTTTCTCTTATGCGCTGGGGCGAGATGTGCATAGCGGAGAGTCATCTTTATATCTTTGTGACCTAATAGCTCCTTCACTGCTACGAGGTCAACGCCTGCCATGACGAGTCGACTTGCGAAGGTATGCCGGAGGTCATGGAAATGGAAATCGGTTATTCCGTGATTATCCTCCTTTCTTTTTTGTTCTCGTGATACGACTCTGCTGTTTTATACCTCCTTTCTATCGCCTTGCTTCCTGAAAAAAACTTCAGTCCACGAGTTTAGATGCCCTCAATTCGCGAACTATCTTGCTTGTTGCGGAGTACATGAATGCCTCGGGAGTAATGCTATCTCTCGATTGCCCTCCAACCAGAATTTTTCCAAGCCAAGCGATGTTGCCGCTCTGGAGATCAAAAAGTCCAAACTGTCCGAAGGCTACTCGAAAATATGAATAATCGCTGTACTCAGATGCCAATAATGATGCGCGTGATGCAGCATCATCTGCTGCTCCTCCCCAGAGAGCCGCATTTCTATAAAAGTTTAACGAACTACTTGCGGTTGCCGAGGCTGATGACGATAAGTCTGCAATCGTACCGAAGTATCGTGTATCCGATTGATCAGCAACCCGCGCAATAACGAGTATTGCGTCCGCTCCTGAAGCTTTCAGGTACTTTTTGACCTCATCGACTGTATATTGACTAGATGGACGGATTGGTAGCAATACTGATTTTCCAGGATCACATGGTGTCGGAGCAAGATCCATGCACATCTGTCGCTCGAATTCAAAGCTGTATGGCATACCATGGGCAAAAACAACTATCGCGCTAAATTGTTTGGTTGCAAATGCGGGATCTCGGAATGCTATGATTTTCGAAGTGGCAGCACAGCCACATAGTAAGCAAGTAGAAAATAAAAGGCAGATAATTCTGTGCATTATAAACCTCCTTATAAGGTATTTATTAAAGTTGACCCTCTACGCTCTATCAATTATAGCCTCTCATTATTGCAGTTACTTCACGCCTTATTTCTTGGTAATTATCCCCTTAGGGGGACTGAAAAACAAGCTTTGTAAGTACTCTTTTTATGAAATCAGGCTGTGAGCGCTCATTGAATTTAAACTCTGACTCTGCCAAGTAGTGCGGTAAATACTTTTCAGAGATTTTGTGATAACGCGCGTACAGCTTATGTTTCGATAGTCGCCAGTATCCCTCGATGGAATTTGTATGATGCCCTTTGCGAGACACAAACGTTTTATCGTGATTTACGAGCTTATGAGAAAACCCGCTTTTATCAAGGCCGCGGTAGCCCTGCCAGCCATCGGTATAGATCGTGCTGCCGGCCTTTACATGTTCTTTCACGAGAGCTTGCAGCGTATTGCTCTTAACGTTGGGTATCGCAATCGTTCGAACAGCTCCATTGCGCTTAATGATACCAATAACCGGTGTCTTGCCGGCAGCGCCTCTGCCTCGTTTACCCTTCCGCTTGCCGCCAAAATAGGTTTCATCAACCTCGATATGCCCAGACAGTTGGTCGGTAAGAGGGTCACCCTTAAGGGCCTTTCTGATCTTCGCGAGCATTTGCCAGGCTGCCTTGTAGGTTACCCGGATCTCATCCTTCAATTGATTGGCAGAGATCCCGACCTTGAAAAGGCCAATTGCACATATCCATTTCGAAATAGGCGTCCTGGTCTTCTCAAAGATCGTACCCGATGTTTCCATGAACTTATATTTGCAGCTTCTACACTTGCGTTTATAGCTGTCTTTTCTTCCCAGCTTCCAAATAAAGGGATGGCCACAGCGTGGACATCTTATCCCGTTTGGCCATCGAATTTCATGAAGAAGCGTGCGGCATTCGCTCTCGTCCGCAAGATAAAATCGATAATCGTAAAGCCCCATAGAGGCCTCCTGTCCTTGGATGGTTTATTTCCAAGTATACAGTTGGTCCCTCAAAGGGGATAATTACCTATTTCTTTATGACTCCCTTCTTCTTGGGGATCGTCTTTAGAGCGAGGTGCAAAAAACTGGGGATTGACCTCGTACCTACCTCCCAGCGGGAAACGGTCATCAGGGCACACCCCAAAATAGCTGCAAGCTCGCCTTGTAGGTAGCCGTTTTTCTTTCGCCATTTTTTCAGTTCTTCAGGTGTCAAGGCATTATTATACCATCGGTTTAATGAGATTGTCAAGGTATCTTCTTCTCTAGAATCACTCTCCGTGTCGCTGCATCTTGACAATCTTCCGGTAAAGAATTAAATTTAAACAAGAGCGATAATGTAAAGCGGACAAGCCTCGGCGATAGAGAGCGAGAGAAGGCAGCGCCTCTGAAGTCAAAGTGAAGCAGCTCCTAACCGAATTCCTGAAAAGATCATGCAGAGAGTGATGAACCTCCTGGCGGTAACGATATTCCTGTGCGGCGATGTCATGACAGGCCGCGGCATCGATCAAGTGCTCCCCCATCCCTCGAATCCCGGGATCTATGAGCCGTATGTGAATGATGCGAGGGAGTATGTGCGGCTTGCGGAAAAGGCCTTCGGCTCCATCCAAAAACCCCTCGGCTTCACGGCGGTCTGGGGCGATGCGTTAGCGCAATTGGACCAACGTGCGCCGGACGTGCGAGTGATCAATCTCGAGACGGCCCTTACCAAAAGCGAGGATTATTGGAAGGGCAAAGCAATCAACTATCGGATGAATTCTTCAAACGCACCTGTGCTGTCCGCTGTCGGAATCGATGTTGTCGCTCTCGCGAACAACCACGTCCTCGACTGGGGATACACCGGCCTCGCGGAAACAATAGAGACGCTGAAAAAACAGCATATAGGTTACGGGGGTGCCGGCAAAAACCGGTATGAGGCGGCAGCTCCGGCGATCGTCGACCTCGGAGGGAAGGGACGAGTGGTCGTGTTCTCTTTTGCCGCGGACACGAGCGGCGTGCCGGATGCCTGGTCCGCAACGAATGACCGGCCGGGAGTGAATCTCCTCCCCGATCTTTCCAGCGAAACGGTCCACCGTATTCGGGACCAGGTGCGGCGAGTTAAGAAACAAGACGATATCGTCATTGCCTCCATCCACTGGGGCCCGAACTGGGGATACTCCATTTCACCCGGGGAGTCACAGTTCAGCCATGCTCTAATTGATGAGGCCGGTGTTGACGTGATACACGGCCATTCGTCCCATCATGTGAAAGCGATCGAGGTGTACCGGGGCAGGCTCATCCTCTATGGATGCGGCGACTTTTTGAACGACTATGAAGGCATCGGCGGATACGAGGCCTTTCGCGGCGACTTGGGACTCATGTATTTCGCGCAAATCGATCCCAGGACGGGCAAGCTTCTTTCCCTTGACATGACGCCCACGCAGGTCCGTCATTTCCGGGTGAACTACGCCTCGCCAGGAGATGCCGCATGGCTCGAAACGGTCCTGAACCGGGAAGGGAAAAGTTACGGAACCAGCGTGACCGTGGTTGAGGGGAACAGGCTGAAGTTGCAGTGGAAAGAAGGCACCGGACGAGCATTATGAAGAGCAGTTATTATCGTTCAACTGCGCCGGCTTTAGCGTCCGGGTGTTCTCCCTTTGGGTGGTCAAACGCGGATATCAAGGAAGTACCATATGCTCGATAGGAGTAAAACAGGATAACATGCTGACAATCTTAATTCATTTGGCTTGACATAAATACGGTTTTCCATTAATATTCCGCTTGTATCCGACACGTTCTTCAGATTATTTTTTTTCAGCTTTATTTGTTTTTCAGGGCGGCGTAGCCAAGTGGCTAAGGCAGAGGTCTGCAAAACCTTCATTCATCGGTTCAAATCCGATCGCCGCCTCCAACTTTCCGCAGTGAGAAAAGTAAATCCAAAATTCTAATGTCGAAATCCTAAATAAATTTTAAATTTCAATTTCAAAATTCAAAACAGTTTGGACATTTGAATTTGTAATTTATTTAGAATTTGTCGCTTAGGATTTGGTGCTTGCCCTAATTCTATGCATCACGCCGATTTCGTCCACCTTCATCTTCACACCGAATACAGCCTCCTTGACGGCGCCAACGCACTCGATGACCTGATCAAAAAAGCCGTTGAACTGCGCATGCCCGCGATCGCGGTCACGGACCACGGCAATCTCTTCGGCGCTCTGGATTTTTATCTCAAGGCCACCAAGGCTGGAATCAAGCCCATCATCGGCTGCGAAATGTATGTGGCGCCCGGATCGCGGTTTGAAAAGGCAGGCACCGCAGGGCAACACGAAGAAAGTTCCTATCACCTGATTCTCCTCGCTAGGAACAAGGTAGGATATAAGAACCTCGTCAAGCTCGTGACCGCGGGATACCTCGAGGGCTTTTACTATAAGCCGCGGATCGACAAGGAACTCCTCAAAAAACACGCTGATGGCCTTATCGGCATGTCGGCTTGTCTTTCAGGCGAGATTCCCAAACTCCTGCTTCAGGGCCGATACGACGACGCAAGGAAAACCGCCCTTGACTATCGGGACATCCTCGGAAGCGACAACTTTTATTTTGAACTTCAGGACAACGGCATTCCCGAGCAGGAGCAGGCAAACCATGAACTGCTCCGGTTGTCGAAGGACACCGGGATCCCTGTAGTGGCTACCAACGACTGCCATTATCTGAACCGGGAGGACCACAAGTCCCACGATGCCCTCCTCTGTATCCAGACCGGAAAGATCGTGAAAGACACGAACCGGATGAAGTTCGCCTCCGAGACGTTCTACGTGAAGACACCCGAGGAGATGAAGAAGTCCTTTGCCGATGTGCCCGAAGCGATCTCGAACACGGTGGCCATTGCCGAGCGCTGCAACCTGGAACTCGATCTTGGCAAGTACCACCTCCCCCACTTCCCCGTACCTGAAGGCACGACGCGCGAATCCTATATGGCTGAACTCAGTCGCGCCGGGCTTGCGGCGCGATTCGTGGAGATCGAGGCGGTGCGCGGTCCCGGTTCGATAGACCGTGAGTCGTATAAGAAAAGACTGGAATTCGAGATCGAGATGCTCAGCAGGATGGGTTTTGCCGGTTATTTTCTGATCGTCTGGGACTTTATCCGGTATGCAAGGGAAAAGGACATCCCGGTGGGCCCGGGCCGCGGTTCCGCAGCCGGCAGTCTCGTTGCGTATTGCCTCAGGATAACGGACCTCGACCCTATCCCTTACAACCTCCTGTTCGAGCGGTTCCTGAACCCCGAGCGCATCAGTATGCCGGATATCGACGTGGATTTCTGCATGGACCGGCGCGACGAGGTGTTGAAGTACGTGACCGAAAAGTACGGGCAGGACCATGTGACCCAGATCATCACGTACGGCACCATGCTTGCCAAGGGGGTGATCCGCGATGTAGGAAGGGTGCTCGACATCCCCTACGCCGAAGTGGACAAGGTCGCCAAGCTCGTACCGAACACACTCGGCATAACACTTGAAAAAGCCATGGAGCAGGAGCCGAAGCTGAGAGAGCTCAAGAAGGACCCGCGCATGGCCGAGCTGATCGAGATCGCGCTCCACCTCGAAGGCCAGGTCAGGCATGCATCTAAACACGCCGCAGGAGTCGTGATCTCGCAGGAGCCGCTCACCGAATATCTCCCCCTTTTCAAGACGCCGAAGGACGAGATCATCACCCAGTTCGATATGAAAGGTGTGGAAAAGATCGGGCTCGTCAAGTTCGACTTCCTCGGCCTGCGCACGCTCACGGTCCTCGACAAGGCCGTCAAGACGATCAACTTGAGGCTCTCCAAGGCCCCTCTGGAACACACGGAACGGTTCGACATCTCCCGCATCCCTCTGGATGATACGAAGACCTATGAGCTCCTGTCGCGTGGAGAGACAGCGGGCATCTTCCAGCTCGAGTCATCAGGCATGCGCGATATCGTCATCAAGATGAAACCCCAGTGTTTCGAAGATATCATCGCCCTGGTGGCCCTCTACCGGCCGGGACCGCTCGGAAGCGGCATGGTGGACGACTTTATCAAGCGGAAAAAAGGCGCCACGAAGATAACCTACGAACTGCCCGCGCTCGAACCGATACTGAAAGAGACCTACGGCGTCATCGTCTATCAGGAACAGGTGATGCAGATCGCCCGCACCCTGGCAGGCTATTCCCTCGGCGGAGCGGACCTGCTGCGTCGCTCCATGGGGAAAAAAGACCCCGAGGTCATGGCCAGGGAAAAGGTTCCGTTCCTCAAGGGCGCGGAGAAACTGAAGGTCAATGCAAAAAAGGCCGAAGCCATCTTCGACCTCATGGCCAAGTTTGCGGAGTACGGATTCAACAAGTCCCACAGCGCGGCCTACGCCCTTGTCTCCTACCAGACCGCATTCCTGAAGGCCCACTTCCCCGTTGAGTATATGGCCGCGCTGCTGACGAGCGAAGTCCAGGACACTGACAAGGTGGTGAAGTATATTCAGGAAGTTCGCCAGATGGGCATCAACATCCTGCCGCCGGACGTGAACCAGAGTATGTGGGACTTTACGGTTACGGATGCGCACGACCGTGATGAGGTGGAACCCGGGAGCAACATCGGGTCCATTCGCTTCGGCCTGGCAGCGGTCAAGAACGTGGGACTCTCCGCTATCGAGGCTATTGTCGAAGCACGAGAGGTAAAAGGTGCGTTCACGTCCCTCGCGGACTTCTGCCGGAATGTGGACCAGCGCAGGGTGAACCACCGCGTGATCGAAGCGCTCATCAAGTGCGGTGCCTTTGACTGCACCGGCGCCCGCAGGGCGCAGATGATGGACGGCCTTGACATGCTCATCGGCCAGGGCGGCAAACACCAGGAGCAGGAGGCCATCGGACAGTTCAGCATCTTCGATTCCATGGAAGGCCACAACGAGATCGTGCTGCCCGATGTCCCCGAGTGGAAGGAGGGGCGGCTTCTGGCCTACGAGAAAGAAAGCGTGGGGTTCTATATCAGCGGCCATCCCCTTGCGGCATTTGAGGCGGACATCAAGCGCTACGCCACGGCAACCACGGAGACGCTCGAGAGCATACCCGACGGCAGGGAAGTGACCATCTGCGGGGTCATCTCGGGACTCAAACCCAAGATGACAAAGAAGAACGAGAAAATGGCGATCCTGAATTTTGAAGACCTCTTTGGAACCATTGAGGTCATCATCTTCCCTGACCTGTACAAAACCGCGCAGCATATGCTGCTGACCGACACACCGCTCATCGTGGCAGGCCAGCTCGATAAAAGCGAACAGGGCAACAAGATCAAGGCCGTGCGCCTCCATCTCCTTGCGGACGTGAAGAAAAAAGGCACGACCAGGATGGATATCAATTTGAACGCAACAGGTCTGACGCAGGACGACCTCCTGAAGATCAAGGATATCCTGCTCCGCTACCGGGGCTCCATCCCCGTCTATTTTCGCCTCCAGAACCCAGCCCGGAAGGAATCCCTCATCTCCGTGGGCCGGGAGATCCGGGTCAACCCCAACGAACAGCTCATTGCCGAGATCGAGTCCGTTCTCGGCGCCGGCGTCGTGTCGCTGGGATAGAAGAGGGATAAAATGGGCGTGCAAATGCTGGTGGATCGCTACCAGACGTTCCGATTGATTCCTTCCGCGGTGGTTCGCTGATCAGGTGATCACATATTTCGATCTAAGGTATGAATTATATGATCAAATTTCTAGCCAATAGTTTCTTCCTGTAACATTGGAGTTTCCTTTCTTCGCAACAATTCAAAGTTACATTCAGAAATTATCAGCGTCTCGCCTAAAAATGCCCTGCCCTATACTGCCCGACCCCGGGGAATAAACCAACTATGTGACAGGTACACTGATTTCCCCTCCTCCAGTTCAGGCCAGATCATCGTTTTCCCGATAGGTATTGTCAAAGATTGGTACCACTGTTATGTGTCGGCAAACTAGACATAATTTAATTAGTATAATGAACATTCTATTTCAGAATATTTCATAATGTATCAATGGTACGCAAGAGCTTTACTATAACCGCCCAATTTCTTTCAGTATATTTATACAATATTCTCTGCAGTTTCTCTTCCAATAAATATCGGATAATTTTACGGCTCAATCAAGTAGATAGCAAAATGCTTTTAATATCAATATCTTATGTTGGGGCACGATAATTGCTCAGTTATTTAGAGAATTATCAGGACCTAAAGAAGCATGAGTAAAAAGAGGGGACTATGGAAAGGCACAATACATTGCATGATTGTAGGTGGCCGATGGATCTGATATTTTCTAAACGAGGTGAAGGATTATGGATGAAATGTTTGGTCGCCAATCTTTCCTGAAGTTCTTGCGGTTGCCATTCTTTGCAACATAGAAGGGATCAACCCAAATTCGTTAGCGTCGATCCTTAAAAAAACACCCTCTTGAGTTTTCTGGTAAATTTCGCTGGTTAGTATAAGTAGAATAGCCCGAAAGGGCGCCATGATGAAACGCATAAGTTCGAGAAAATATAAAACAAGCGCGATCTGCAGCCGCTTCGATATCTCCCGCGCCACACTCGTTCGATGGGAGAGTGAAGGTTTGTTGACAGAGATTGAGCGTGACTGGCGTGGCTGGAGAGTCTACACCGAGTGCAATCTTAAAAAGATTGAAAAAATCATAAAGAGCAGGAGCGCCTTTTGATAGGGCGTACAAGTGGATTAAAGAACGATGATATTTACCAAGAAAACGGAGTCCACAAGACTGGACATAGGATCAACCTTCAGCAAGTTTTTCCAGTTGAACGGCTCTAATAAGAGTTCGAAAAGCAAGAGTCCCATAAAACCATAAAGACGGAGGTAACCTTGACAAAGGCAGAAATCATCTCAGAAGTTTTTGATAAGGTCGGTTTGCCAAAGCAGGCTGCTGACGAGATGGTGAAGATGATTCTAGATTCAATTAAGCAAAAGCTGAAGGAGGGAGAAAACGTAAAGCTTTCCGGCTTCGGGAACTTCGTCATTAGGAAGAAGAGCTCCCGGAAAGGCCGCAACCCCAGGACAGGCCAGGAGATCGATATCAGCTCGCGAAAAGTTGTCAGTTTCAAGCCGAGCATGATTTTCAAAGAACATGTCATCGAAACTTCAACTAAAGTTACCAGCGAATAGGTTTTTCGAGGTCCGTTCTCCAATAGTCTGTGCTTTAGTCCAAATATACACGTTTCAATTACACGCACCTAAACATCTAAAATATTCCACGATAAAGCCAAACCCTTCGCGAGAGGGGGACGGAAAGCGGCGGATCACATGTGCACCCATCAGAAAATATCCAAAAAGAAAATCGGCGAACTCCTGATCGAGGCGAGTTATGTACAACCGCATCAAATCGATCACGGCTTAAAGCTCCAGCAAAAACTCGTGACCGCGGCTCTTGTTGCGGCGCTATCGATGGCGAACGTAGTCGGCGTCCAGGAGGCTTGCGCTGGGAGCTCCGCAGGCTCCGTAGCGAGCGCAAAAGTCACTATCAGCGCCAGGGTCCTTGAAAGCACGAGAATGCAAATACTCAACCAGGTTCAGGAATTGGTTGTTACCGACGCGGATATTATGCGCGGCTATGTGGAAGTTCCCTCGGCCTCCCGCGTTACGGTTAAGAGCAATAACCCTTCAGGATATTTGCTGTCATTCGAAGTCATGAGCGGGACCGATGCTATTTTTCATACAGTGAATGTGATCGTAGGCGGCCGTGATGTTCAGCTGTCACCAGGCGGGAGTTGGATCCCCCAGCCGTACAACCGGGGTGGTGTAACGACGGATGTGAGTTATCGGTTTGCTCTGGGAAAGAGCGCTCGGCCGGGGACCTACAGCTGGCCGGTGATGGTCTCTGTCCAGTCGATGTAGATAATCCGCTTGGTAATAACAGTAATAAAGCGCAAGAGCTCCTCGGTGAGGAGCTCATCAAGCTACAAGCTGTAACGGTGCTTGTATTTCACTGTCTACGCTTTAGTGCCCAGATTCACACCTCAAATTATAACTTCAAGTTGACTCTATGAAATCCTGCGTGATACACTCCTTTAATTTGACCTTGGTAATTAGATAATGTATGATATAAAAAAATAGGGCACTAAACAGAGGAGGGCTATCGTGCCGAAACAGAATTGTTGGGAGTTCAAGAAATGCGGCCGCGAGGTTGGTGGAGTAAAAGAAAAGGAGCTCGGGACGTGTCCAGCAAACGTAACACGGGAATTGGATGGGACCCACGGCGGCAAGAACGCGGGCAGGGCTTGCTGGATAGTGTCGGGTACGATGTGCGGGTCGTCAAACAAGAGGAGGGCAACAAATACATTTTTGCCCCGTCTCTTCTGAACAAGGTACGTAAGGCGTAAGCAGCCTCTTGTACATAATACGGAGGATCAGATGGAAAATAAAATGTTTGCAAAAAAACTCTTTACAGTTTCTCTTATACTGTTTTTCCACGTTTGTGGCAGTGACGCTGGTTCCCTTTTGTTAGGAACATTAAAATAGCGGAGGTGGTCTTGTCCAGCAATCAAGAGTTGCAACTATTCCGTAAACTCATCCACAAAACAAATGACGCTATCTTTATAGCAGACGCAGAAACAGCACGCATTATCGACGTCAATGACATGGCATGCACAAGCACGGGTTACAACCGGGAGGAACTTCTCTCCATGCATGTTATGGATATGGATGCAGTTACAATAACGCCTTCCCAGTGGAAAGAGCAGGTAAAGGCGTTCCGGGAAAAGGGGAATATTATTGAAGCTTCGCATAGGCGAAAAGACGGCACAACCTTCCCTGTTGAGATAAGTGTCAGCTATTATCCCCTTGATGACCATAATGGGTACATAATCGGCATCGCCCGTGACATAACCGATCGCAATAGGGCAAACGAGGAGCTGAAACGTCTACATGAGATCCTTATACGTCAGGCATCAAGCGATCCTCTGACCGGAATATTCAACCGGACAAAATTCAATGAGGTCTTGGGGATAGAGATCGCTCGGTCTAAACGGTTCACACTACCTCTCTCGCTCATCATGATGGACATTGACCGTTTCAAGGAAATAAACGACACCTATGGACATAATGTCGGCGACAATGTTTTGCGGGAATTCGCTTCAAGAGTGTCAAAGTTCATTAGAAAGAATGATCTCTTCACAAGATGGGGCGGTGAAGAGTTTATGATTTTGGTCACTAATGTGACAAGAAGCGGCACAGTGATATTTGCCGAGAAGCTCCGCCTTGAGATTGAAGCGTTCGACTTCTCGCCAGTTGGGCGTATAACCTGCAGTTTTGGCGTGACTGAATTCGAAAAAAACGACACTATCGATTCTTTCATAAAGAAAGCGGATATTGCCCTGTATCGTGCAAAATCTGCTGGAAGGAATCGGGTAGAATCGAGTTAACAATAAATCACAAAACTGAATAGACAAAATCGCTTCGAGAGGGTCGCTGAAAAACGCGCACCTAAAGCGAAGCGTTCATGTGCGAGTTTCAATCGGTCATCGTGAATTCTACTGACCAATCGGAATTCCATAGTAGTAGGTGTAGGTGACGAAATCTATCTGCATGGCACGATACTGATTTACTGCTTGAAGTATGTACTGCCGCCCGGCGATAACAACATCCTTTACGAAAATAATTTGACGCATTAGCCTTTATTTTGTTTGGGAGTGTAACAATGAACGATCTACTGTTAGAAGGCTATCCGATTGTAATAGAAATTCCCGTTGCCTGGGGCGAGATGGATTCATTCCAGCATGTGAACAACATCGTTTACTTCCGCTACTTCGAGAGTGCGCGCATTCTCTACTCCGAGAAGCTCGGACTGCACAGGATGAAAGACGAGACCGGCATCGGCCCCATCCTCGGTTCGACGAGCTGTTCGTACAAACTTCCCCTCACCTATCCCGATACGGTCTCAGTAGGCACAAAGGTCACGGGCATCGAAGAAGACCGGTTCAAAATGAAATATGTGGTCGTGAGCCACCGTCACCAGAGGATCGCCGCTGAAGGCGACGGTGTGGTCGTGATGTACAATTATCGCGAAGGCAGGAAGGTTGCGGTCCCGGAAGAAATAAAGAAGCGGATCCTTGCCATGGAAAAAGGATCAGGTTAGACGAGTAATTGGATTGAATCGTATGGTAATGAGGTTTGAGCGGGTCTGAAAAAATAAATAGCGTAGCGAGTTATAAATCTCTTTACATAAGCCGTCATTCTGAGCGCAGCGAAGAATCTTGTATTTTCAGGCCGATGCCGGACCCTTCACTCTTCAGGGTGACAGCTTAAGAAAAGAAGTTACACCCACTTCACTAGGTCGTATCTCTCGAAGGAATTTTAAGTTTTTGACCGACACGGAGGTGTTTTCCATGCTTGAGGTTGTTCGTCTCCACGATCCTCTGGATGCTTGTGCGATATCGTATCGCGATCGTCGAAAGGGTTTCTCCCCTTCTCACCCGATGAACAACATATTTGACCTGCGGAGGAGACCATTTTGGCAGGGTATCGATTTTGGCAAGCAGCGCGTCTTTCATTCCAAAAGGGACCTTGAGGTCATATACCGTATTCGGCGTGGCCGCGTACCGCAGCTCGGCGTTCAGGTTCACCAGGTCATCATATGAACAAGAGATATTTTCCGAGATTTTTGAGAGTTGCAAAGGCTTTTCAATGGCCACGACTTCATAGGGAATGCGTTTTTCCAGTTCATCAAAGGTGAAGCCGTACTTGGCCGGATCTTTGAGGATCGTGAGGACAGCGAGGAAGCGCGGATAGTACCGGGCTGTCTCGCGCGGAAGCCGCCCATAGAGGTCCCAGAAATTATCGAGGTAGTCGATCTTCTGCTGCCTGATGACCCGTAACACGTTCCCTTCCCCGCAATTGTACGCAGCGAGCACTGTTGCCCAGTCGCCGAACATCTGGTGGAGCTCCTTGAGGTACGCTATGGCCGCAGCCGTGGACTTATCGGGATCGAGCCGTTCATCGACCCATGAGGTGCGTTTGAGACCGAACTTATAGCCCGTTGAAGGTATGAACTGCCAGAGGCCGAGGGCACGCGCCTTGGAATAGGGCCCTAACCTTGAACCCGCTCTCGATCAGGGGGAGCCACGTGATCTCCTCGGGAATCCCTGCTTCGTGAAAGGATTTTACCATCTCGTCCCGGTATCTGCCCGAGCGCTTATAGGATTCAATAAAATAATCCCGTTCGATGGTTTGGAAAGACTTGATCTCACGCTCCACATGTTCATTCATGACAAGGGGTATTTCCTTGTGCAGGCCGTTCACCGAAGTGAGGCGCGACGTATATATCTCCATGAGCCTCTTCGAGATCACGAACCGCAGATCATCCTTCTGCTGGCTGCTCTTTCCTTCAGCGTCCGCCGGCGTTTTCAGGATGAGTGCGTATGCATGGTCCAGGGCCTCGACAGCTTTCTCGGCATCTCCCGCCGCCCAGAGCTCATGTGAGGTCTCAGTAAGTTCAAGCGCTGTATCGAGGAGGCTCTCCTCTGCCGGCACAACGTTCCCGTTCTTGGTATCTTCCTCGGGTGAATCTTCCTCGTCATCCCCCGCTTCTGCGTTTTGATCGGGTTGAGGGTTTGCCTGATCGAGCAGCACGCCGGCTGCGCCATTTTCGGCAACCGAGGACTGTAAGCTCGCGATGTGCTGAGCCGGCTTCTCCGGAGATGTGTGTGCGGCACAACCGATCAGAAGAAAAGATGAGATGATTGCAGCGTATGATATACCGAGTGTTTTCATGTTCATGCAACGGATAGTACTCCATGTTGCACGCAAATGCAATTATTTTTTTATTGGATGTGGCTTGCCTTGCAAAACAGGATGAATAACGGTATAGTATGCGTGCTTTCTTTCCACTGTCCGGTGAACTAGGCCTATGCTTACTGAATACCTCGAACAATACGCGCTCATCTCGCTCGAAAAACAGGACAAGCTGGAGCTTCTTCTCGGCGACCATACGTATGTTCTCGATCTCGATTCCGGGAAGATCCGGTTCAACGACAATCTCGAATTTCCCTTTCAGGTTCTCGGCACAGAGTCAGATAATACCCTGATCTGGCTTTGGGCGTGGGCTGATGAGCAGACAGAGGAGGTCCCGGTGGAACTGGTGCAGGCATCCCGTGAACTCAGGGACTGGGGATTGCGAGAGCGCGTGCAAGAATTTACCCTTCCTTCCGTTGACCTGCACAGAGCCGATGGCTATGTACTTTCGCTGATTGCCAGCGAGCTCTGCAAGGCGAGCTGCTATTTCCGGGATGCATACGAAGGCGGATCGGCATTTCTCCTTCTTTACGACAAATTGATAGACGCACAGCCCTTCTTTGACCTGTCACGCTTATCACGCAGGTTCCTTGACCTGATCTCCCGGTATGATATCAACCATCGAAAGGCGCTCCTCTCCTATTTCCGGTTAAGGAGTCTATCCCCTGCAGAGACGGGCCCCACCATCACCTGCGAACTCGACTCCGGAGAACGGTTAAGCGCTGAGTTTGATGATGCAAGGTCGTCTGACGCGGTTGAACGGAGAAGCGATTACCACATGATGTCGGTGAGATACCTTTAGTAATTACGATAGGATCGAATTCTGCTCAACATGGAAAGAAAATCTAAAAACTATTTCACTACAGATTAACACGGAATGACACATCCTGCACTCGCGTTACCACTCGTAAACGCTGGGCGCAGGCTGATTGAAATAAATAAGGACTCAATCTTGAATTCTTATCCGTGCTCATCGATGTACATCCGCGGTGAAAATGAATTTATTTATGGTTCCGGCTTGTCCAGGTCAGGGAGTTATTCATGAACTTGCTTGAAAACCTCGAAAGAAAATTCCGGCGCTATGCCGTTCACAACGTGACCCTCTACCTTGTTCTCGGCCAGGTGCTCTTTTTTGTATTCGCCCTATCCGGCAGGTTCATCCTCGAGCGCGTAGTGCTTATCCCCGAGTATGTGCTTGCGGGTGAGTGGTGGCGGCTCATCACGTTCCTGTTCATCCCCCCAGTTACCAGCCCGATATTCGCATTTTTCGCCTGGTACCTGTTCTATCTCATGGGGAACGCACTCGAAGGCCACTGGGGGGCGTTCCGTTACAACCTCTTTCTTCTTGCCGGCTACACCATCACCGTGGCAGTATCGTTCATCATGCCCCAGTATCCGGCGACGAACGTGTTTATCGGCGGTTCCGTGTTCCTGGCCTTCGCCTTCCTGTATCCGGATTTTCAGCTGTATATCCTGTTTGTCCTCCCGGTAAAGATCAAGTGGCTGGCGCTGCTTACATGGATCGGCTATGCCTATGAGGTCCTGTTCGGCTCCTGGTCGACACGGCTGTTCGTGCTTGCCTCGATCAGCAACTTCCTTCTGTTCTTTGGAAACGATATTCTGTGGAGAATGAAGACCGGCAAACGGGTCATGGCAGCCCAGGCGAGACAGTTCTCGGGAAAAAAGGAGGCATTCCACACCTGCGCAACCTGCGGTATTACTGATCTATCTCATCCGCAGATGGAATTTCGTTACTGCCCCGAATGCGGCGGGCTCGGGTACTGCAAGGACCATATCCTGAGCCATGTGCACAAACGTAAATCCGGATAGATTTCTTAGTTACGTACAAATATAAATTCTCAAAATGACAAAAAATCAATAGCTGTTTTACCAAGGATTAACACGGATTGACACTGATTGATAAAAATAAGAACTATATCTTGAATTCTTATCCGTGTTCATCAGTGTGCATCCGTGGCAAATATGAATTTATTTATCGTTCCGGTTTGTTTTGGTTAGGATAAAGGCAGAAAGATGTGCGGGTGGTTGATGGTCGTAGCAGGATACTGAACATCTAGAATCAGGTTCTCATTTTCCGTCCTTCCTGTTTTTTGATAACAACGTTCCTATTTTCGCTTTCATTTCCGGGGCATCCCATGGCCGATCGCCCAGAATCTTTTCTCTGATAATCCCATCCCGGTCGATGATATAGGTTGTTGGAAGACCAAGGACCGCATACCGATCGAAAAAAACCTGCTGGTCCTTGTCAATGAGCACGGTAAAAGTTATGCCTTTTGCCTTGATAAATGATTGGACGGGCTTTTCGGAATCGTCCGTGGATACGGCCAACACAATGAGGCCGTCCTTCTTAAACGAAATGAAGAGATTGTTGAGAGAGGGCATTTCCTCTTTGCAGGGACCGCAAAATGTTGCCCAAAAATTAAGGATGACCACTTTCCCCTTATACTCCGAGAGGCTGACTTTTTTCCCGTTGAGGTCAGTGAGCGCAAAATTCGGGGCAGGCTTTCCGATCTGGGGAAGTTCAAGACTGACCGCATTCCTGACGAAAAGGGTTAACCAGAGCATGATGATCGACGAAATAATTTTCCGCATAATGAACTTCCTTAATCGAAGGGGAACCGTGAAGCCTGAGCCGTGAAGCGTGTAAAGTCTGTGCTATTTATTCAATAGCGCAGCAGCCTCCTTGGCGAAATACGTCAGGATCATGTCCGCGCCCGCTCGTTTGATCGCAATGAGCGACTCCATCATGGCGCGTTCGCCGTCGATCCATCCGAGCTTCGCCGCTGCTTTTATCATGGAGAACTCTCCGCTCACATTGTAGGCGGCAACAGGCAGGTTGAATTGCTGTTTCACCTGGTAGATGATGTCGAGATAGGCGAGCGCAGGCTTCACCATCACAATGTCCGCGCCTTCGTCGATGTCCAGGGCGACCTCTCGCAGCGCCTCACGGCTGTTCGGAGCGTCCATTTGGTACGATCGACGATCGCCAAACTGCGGTGTCGATTCTGCCGCTTCGCGGAACGGGCCGTAGAAACTTGACGCATATTTCGCGGCATAGGACATGATCGGTATATCGTGAAAACCCTCGCCATCAAGCGACTCACGGATGGCGCCGACCCTGCCATCCATCATGTCCGATGGCGCGACCATGTCCGCGCCGGCCCTGGCATGGGAAACCGCTTCCCTGGCAAGCAACTCAAGCGTGGCGTCGTTTTGGACCACCCCGTTCTTGATCAAGCCGCAGTGGCCGTGGCTCGTGTACTCGCAAAGACAGACGTCAGTGATCACGACAAGTTCGGGAAACTTGTTTTTGATCGCCTTGATCGCATGCTGGACAATACCCTCATCGGAGTAGGCCTCACTGCCGACCTCGTCCTTGTGCTCGGGTATGCCGAAGAGAAGCACGGCGGGAACTCCGAGGTTCTTCACCTCTTCACAATCCTTCACGATATTGTCAATGGACTGCTGATAGTTCCCGGGCATGGACCCGATCTCTTTCTTCATGCCCTTGCCGTGAGTGACAAAAAGCGGATAGATGAGATTATCGGGGGAAAGCGTTGTCTCCCGGACCATGCGACGTATGTTCTCGTTGGACCGAAGCCTTCTCGGCCGATATACCGGCTGAAACATGGGATCTCCTGAAATCTGCAGAGGGCATGGGGCATAGCGCTTGGTGTACAACCCTCTGCGCTTTGCTCTCTGCTCTATGCGATGCTAAAAAAATAATTTAACTGCACCCGCAGCCGCCGGAGCCGCATCCCCCGCCGCTTTGTTTGGTCTCTTCGCCGCCGCAGCCGCAGCTCCCTCCGGACGGCGCACCGTTCGGAAATCCGATCGCAAAGCCTTCGCCGCGCTCATCGCTGATGAAGCCAAGCTCCGCGCCTTCCAGCTTACTGGCAGTCGTGGCATCGACAAAAACCCTGGCGCCGTTCTTCTCGACAACGGTGTCGCCGTCGCCTGTCTTATCATCGATCATGATCTCAAAAGACGGGCCGCAGCCGCATCCACCTCCGGCTGTTGCTACGCGCAATGCATGGTTGGGTACGCCTTCTGCCTTGAGTATTTCCTTTATCTTGTCCGCCGCAACTTCTGAAATGGTAATCACCTTGTTCTCCTTATTGATTATTTAATATCTTTGCCGCAGAGGTCAAAGAGTGACAAAACCTTATTTTTTCCTGAAAAACTCCACCATCGCATCGACGAGTGCCGGAATGGTATATTCTTTCGGCATAATGTCTATCTTCATGCCGTATTCATTGGCGGTCTTTGCTGTTACCGGACCAATGCAGGCAACGGTCACACCCTCAATAAGTTTTATATACCCTTTTTGACCGAGTATTTCAACAAAATTGTGCACGGTCGATGAGCTGGTAAAGGTCACTGCGGAGATCTTCTTCTCCTCAAGCAGTTTTTTGACCCGGTCCACATCCGATGTGGGCCGGACGTTCTCGTAAGCGGTCGCGACCGTCACCTCGGCACCCTGTTCCCTGAGCTTGTCCGGGATTATTTCACGTGCCACCTTCGCCCGGGGGACCAGGAATTTCCGGCCCTTCACATTCACACCGCCGAGCGCGGCAACCACACCTTCCGCTTTGAACTCTGCGGGTATCAGGTCAGCCTTGAGTCCGTACTGCTCGAGCAGCTCCGCCGTCTTTGGACCGACCGTGCAGATGTTCACTCCCTTGAGCATGCGCAGGTCCTTCCCGAGTCCGCGAAGCCGGTCCATAAAATATTTGACCGCGTTCGCGCTCGTGAATATGATCCAGTGATATGTCTCGATCGCCTGGATGGCGCTGTCGAGCTCAGCCCAGCTCGCGGGAGGAACAACATCGATCGTCGGAAATTCAATGGTCGTTGCGCCGCGGTCGATGAGCATCTCGGCAAACACGCTTGCCTGATCGCGCGAACGCGTGATCACGATCCGTTTTCCGAAAAGAGGCTTGGACTCGTACCAGTTCAGCTTTTCCCTGAGTTTCACCACCTCGCCGACGATGATGATGGCCGGCGGGCCGAGCCTGGCTTCTTTGACCCGGGGGATTATATCGTTCAGGGTTCCCGTTACTACTTTCTGGTCAGTGCGGGTACCCCACTGGACGACAGCTGTCGGCGTTTCCGGGTTTCTGCCGTGTGCAATAAGATTGTCAACGATATTCTGGATATTCTTCATGCCCATAAAGAACACCAGCGTGCCGATGCCGGTCGAGATCTTGTCCCAGTGCACTTTGGATTCCGGTTTTGTAGGGTCTTCATGTCCGGTCACGAAGGCAACGCTTGCGGTAAAATCCCGATGGGTGAGCGGGATACCCGCATAGGTCGGCACCGCGGTGGCAGCGGTCACGCCAGGTACGACTTCAAAGGGAATGCCGCTGTCAACCAGCTCCTCGGCCTCTTCCCCGCCCCTACCGAAGATGAAAGGATCGCCTCCTTTTAAACGGGCAATGAGCTTCCCTTCTTTCGCCTTCTTGACGATCAGGCTGTTGATCTCCTCCTGGGGCAGCGTGTGCCGGCCGCCTTGTTTGCCGACATAGATCAGCTCCGCATCAGGCCGCCGCTGATCGAGCAAACGCTCGTTAGCAAGATAGTCATAGATGATCACATCCGCCTTTTTCACGCACTCCAGGCCTTTGACCGTGATCAGACCCGGGTCACCCGGGCCGGCGCCGATAAGATATACTTTTCCGATTGATTGAGTCATGATTGCCAAATAAATTAACCGCGAAGACGCAAAGTACGCGAGGAAAATATCGGATTTTAAGAAGAAGAATCCACCCTTCGCGACCTTCGCGCCCTAGCGGTTCGAAGATTCAGGTTCTATTACGAATTTTCCAAAAGGTTATTGCCGCTGAAGTCGGTCGTATTCCCGTACACTTCCCGAAGGATCACGTCCGCCCCCTGGGAGAGGAGCTTTTCCGCCAGGACCACGCCAAGCTTCTCGGCCTTCTCCGGCTCTCCTTCAATGGAGTCCTTGACGATGCGCTTGCCGTCCACGCTGCCGACGAGACCGATAAGCATGAGCCTCCCGTTCTTCACCTGCCCATAGCAGGCGATGGGGACCTGGCAGCCTCCTTCAAGCCTTCTGAGGAGCGCCCGTTCGCCGGTAACGCAGGTGCGGCTGTCCGCATGGTTGAAGAACGCGATCATGTCATTGAGTTCCCGGTCATCCACCCGGCACTCAATGCCGAGCGCCCCCTGGCCGATGGCAGGCAGGCTGATCTCGGGTGAGAGGTATTCCGAGACATTCGCCTCAAGCCCGAGCCGCTTCACCCCTGCCGCGGCAAGGATGATGGCGTCGAACTTTCCTTCTTTCAATTTCTGCAGCCGCGTGCCCACATTGCCGCGCAGCTGATGGATCACAAAGTCCGGACGCAGGCTCATGAGCTGTGCCTGACGCCTCAAACTGCTCGTGCCCACATTCGCTCCCTTTGGCAGATCCTTGAACGCCACATTATTTCGCGAAAGCAGGGCGTCCCGCGCATCCTCCCGTTTCGTGATGCACGAAAGGTGGAGTCCGTCGGGGAAAAAGGTCGGCACGTCTTTCATGCTGTGCACGGCAATGTCGATCTCATTCTCCAGCATTGCCTCCTCGATCTCCTTGACGAACAACCCCTTGCCGCCGACCTTGGCGAGCGGCACATCAAGGATCTTGTCGCCGGTGGTCTTGATCTTCGTGAGCGTCACGGTCACGCCGGGATAGCGCTTCTCGAGCTCCGACTTAACCCATTCCGCCTGCCAGAGCGCGAGTGCGCTGGCGCGTGTACCTATTCTGATCTGTTTTCGCAATGAATGACTCCTTTGAATAACTCGTTCTAAAAATCAGTCCGGATCCGACCGATCCGACTGATCCGTCTGATTCATCAGCAAATATTCTTTGATGTCTGGTGTTCCTGGTTCTGTTCGGAAGCTTCTTTATCCGGTGACGCTGCCCCCTTCGTGCGTTCCGGCCGCTTCAATTCCTTGTCCAGGTTGAACAATCTGCGCGCGATCGCGATGGTGGCGTCGCCCGTGTCAGGGGTTGACGCCGCCTGCTTCAGGACAACGAGGGGCGCGTGGAGCAGCTTGTTCACGATGGCTTGAGACATGGCATCCATCGCCCGCATCTGTTCGTCGGTGATGCCGTTCAATGAACCGATCGACTTCTCGAGTTCGCGTTTCCGGATGTCTTCCACTTTTTCCCGAAGGTCCACGATGGTCGGTACGGCATCAAGGGCGCGTTCCCACTGAAGGTACGTCTCAACCTCCAGGGTGATGAGTTCTTCGGCCTTTTCCGCTTCTTTTGCCCTGCCCCCGGTGTTCACGTCAACCTTGCTCTGAAGATCATCGATGTCATAAAGATAGACGTTGTCGACCTTGTCGACCTCGGGGTCGATGTTCCTCGGATTCGAAATGTCGATCATGAAGATCGGCTTATTGCGCCGTTCTTTGAGCGCCCGGCTGACCATGTCCCGGTTGACGACATACTGCGGCGCCCCGGTCGCACAGATGAGGATGTCCACCATAAGCAGGGCGTCCGGGAAATGTTCGAAACGGATGGCGTCGCCTTTGAACTCCTTGGCGAGCTCTTCAGCGCGTTCAAAGGTGCGGTTGGCCACCATGATATTCTTCACGCCATTGCCCAGGAGGTGCTGGGCGGCAAGCTCAGCCATCTCACCGGCGCCAAGGAGCATGACGTTCTTGCCCGCCAGTTCGCCAAAGATCTTCTTTGCCAATTCAACCGCTGCGGTGCTTATGGACACCGCTCCTTCGGCAAGTTTGGTCTCGGTGCGAACCCGTTTCGCAACGGAAATCGCCTTCTTGATCAGTTTATTGAGAATGGTGCTCGTGGTTTTGGCCTTGAGGGCGATGTCGAAGGCCTCCTTGAGCTGTCCCAGTATCTGCGCCTCGCCCAGCACCATGGAGTCGAGACTTGATGCAACGCGGAATGTATGGCGAACGCCCTGGGCCTCGGGATACACATAGAGGGACTGCTCCAGGGCCTCACGGGAGAGTCCATGGTAATCGGAGATGAACTGTTTGATCCGTTCGATGCCGGACATGCTGTCCTGCACCGACGCGTATATCTCCACCCGGTTGCAGGTGGACAGGATAAGGCCCTCCCGGATCCCCTCGTAGTTCACCAGTTTCTTGAGCGCTTCAGGTACAGTCGCTTCAGGAAAGTTGAGCTTCTCGCGGACCTCGATAGGCGCTGTTTTATGACTGAGACCAACTACTATGATACTCATTCCGCTTTCACCTGACCCGGACTAGCCGGAACCAACTTTACCACGAAGACACGAAGGCTCGAAGAAATGCGTGATATATTTTAATAAAGTTAATGCCTACTTTGTGTCTTGGTGCCTTCGTGGTAGAACTATGTTCATTCCTTCTGTTGTTTATATTTTTTACTAAAAGCTATGCTTTCCTATCCCTAAACGGCTTACCACAAAAAAACTGACCAGGACAAAGAAAAATCCGACGATCGAAAGATAGGCCATTTTTCTCCCCCGCCATCCGATGGTGCGAAGATGCAGGAGCACCAGATAAACAACCCACGTAATAAGCGACCACGTCTCTTTGGGGTCCCAGCTCCAGTAGGTGCCCCATGCGCTGTTCGCCCAGATAGATCCGGAAAGCATGCCGAGTGTAAAGAGGGGCCAGCCTATGGTAAGCGCTTTGTACCCCAGCGTGTCCATGATATCAAGGGACGGCAACCGATGAAAGATCGCGCCCAGATTCTTGGCCTTGAGCTGGCGCTCCTGGATCAGATACATGATCGAAACGATGAAGGCGAAGGCAAAGGCAGAGTCTCCAAGAACCGTCAGGCTCGTATGCACGCCGAGCCAGCCGCTCTTGAGCACGGGGTTGAGTTCTTTGATCTCGCCGGAGAGGATGAGTGCAGGTGCCATGAGAACGATCACGAGCGGAAGCATGAACGAGCCGAGCGCCGGGATCTTGAAGCGGAATTCCATGATAAGAAAAACGAGCACGATGCCCATGCCGAGAAAATTCGCTGCCTCGAAAAAGCTCGTTATCGGGACGCGACCTGATTCGATCCACCTGAAGAAAAAATAGGCTATTTGGAACAGGAACCCCGAGAAGGTAACCCAGAGCGATGCCGAAGAAGTCCACTTCCGCTCCGGCTTTAAGATATAGGTAATGTACCCTGCTGTTGCGAGCAGGTATAAACCCATTGCTATTTGAAAAAACAAGAGATTCATAAGGCGGTTTCCTGTAATGGTCTGAAGGACAACGGTTAATATTACTTTTTACGGCCTCTCTAAGTCAAGGGAAAAACAGGCAATGCGAGATACGACATTGTAAAATGCGAAAGTAACCAATGAGAGAAATAAACACTACGGGTGATGATCATAATTTTCTATTGATGCATTCTGAATAAATCGTCATACCCGCGACAGCGAGTATCCAGGACCAAGGTCAATGTTTTGAAAGCCTGGATTCCCGTTTTCACGGGAATGACTGAAATTGTTATCCTTCTTCATGCCTCCGGCATGAGCTTTCCCTCAGCCATCCTGAGCACCCGGTCAGCGCGGACCGCAAGTTTGTCGTTATGCGTCACGATCACGAAGGTTATGCCCTGTTGTTTGTTGATCCCGAGGAGGAGATCGTGGACCGATTCGCCTGTATGCATATCAAGATTGCCGGTCGGTTCATCGGCAAGTACGACATCCGGTTTCAGCATCAATGCCCGCGCGACCGCGACACGCTGCTGTTCTCCGCCCGAGAGCTCTCCGGGCCGGTGATGGAGCCGCGCTCCGAGCCCGACATCGGACAGAATTCTCCCGGCCGCCGCAGCCGCATCTTCACGGTCCATCCTACGGATGAGCGCGGGGAGCATGACGTTCTCGATCGCTGTAAATTCAGGCAACAGATGGTGGAACTGGAACACGAACCCCACCCGCTCGTTGCGAAAACGCGAGAGCCGTCCATTATCGAGGCCGAAAACATCGATATCTCCGTAATAGACCTTGCCGGACGTCGGCCGGTCAAGTGCGCCCAGGATGTGGAGGAACGTGCTCTTCCCGACACCCGATGCACCGACAACGGCGAGCATCTCTCCTGCCCGGATGTCGAGATCGATCCCGTCAAGGACGGGGAGCTCCACGGGACCGCTCAGGAACGTCTTGCGGAGCTGCTCAATATGGATAAGCGTGCGTGTTATTACTTTTCTCCCGACGTTATAGCATCTTTCACTTTTTCAGCTTTCTTTTCGACTTTCTCTCCGGTCGACGTTACGGCTTCTTTTACCTTCTCCGCTTTCTTTTCGACCGACTTTGCGCCTTCCTCTATCTGTCCCTTGATGTTTTCCGCCTTGGTGCCTGCTGATTTAAGCAGGTTACCGCCGCCCAGAAGAACAAATGCGACTGCGGCCAAAACCAGAAACACGATGATTAACAGGATCCTCTTCAATTTTCCGACTATTGGTGCCATGGAAACCTCCTTATAATTATGCGACGGACGCCGATGCTGCATGATGGACGATGGACGATCGCTTCGCTAGGACGACGGACGTAAAAGCTTTTGCGTCTATCGTCTCTCGTCTATCGTCCCTCATGACTCGATTTATTCATATCTCAGCACTTCCACGGGATCCTGTTTTGCCGCCTGCCACGACGGATAGAGCGTGGCGATAAAGCTGATGCCGAGCGCGGTGAGCGTTATCGCAAGCATATCGAGGCCCGAGATCGAGAGCGGCAGGTGGCTTACCTGATACACGTCTTTCGGCAGCGATATGATGTCCGTCCTGGTGATGAGCGTCACGGCCCCGTAGCCGAGGATCGCTCCGATAATTGTTCCCACGAAACCGATAGCGAGTCCCGCGAACATGAATATCTTCATAATGCTCTGCGCCGGCGAACCCATGGACTTCAGGATGGCGATCTCCCTGCTCTTTTCCATAACGATCATCGTGAGGGTCCCGACGATATTGAACGACGCCACAATGATGATGACGACAAGGATAAGCGACATGCCGATCTTTTCAAGCAGCAGGGCCGAAAAGAAGTTCTTGTTCATCTCCATCCAGTTGCGCGTGTAAAATGGATATCCAACAGACGCCTGGATCGACGAAGCGATCGCGCCGGCCTGGTAGATATCGTCCACCCGCACCTGCACTCCGCTCACGCGGCCGGGCATCTCGAAAAACTTCTGGGCCTCGGGCAGCGATATATAGACGAACCCCGTATTGTAATCATACATCCCGGCATCGAACAGGCCTGCGAGCACGAACTTCCTCATTTTGGGTATCATGCCCATGGACGTTTCTTCACCGAGCGGGTTCACCATCGTGATCGTCTCTCCGACCGACACGCCGAGTTTTCTGGCAAGGTCTTCGCCGACGATGATGCGGGGCGGCTTCCCCTCCGCGCCTTCAAGGTCCGCGAGGCCGCCGACGGTCATGTTCTTCGCGAGGTCGGTCACCCTGCCCTCGTTTTTGGGGTCGATGCCCCGCACAACCACGCCCTGCATGCGGTCTCTGGTCGTCAGCATCGACTGACCATAGATGAATGGCGTCGTAGCCGTGACATGAGCGACCTGTTCCACCTTCTTTTGAAGGTCGTTCTGGTCCTTGACGCCGGTGCCGGTGTACTCCATCACGACAATGTGCGGCATGGCCGACAGGATCTTGTCTCGAAAATAACCCTGGAAACCCGTCATGACCGCAAGGGTGATAATGGAGGTGGTCACCCCGATGACCACGCCGGCGATGGAGATGAACGTATTGAGCGAGATAGTGCCGTAGCGCTTCTTGGTCCTCAGATAGCGGAGGCTGATGAATATTTCGTAGGGGAGTTTCATATATGAATTAGTCTCAGAGTCTCAGGTTTGAGTCTACGATGTTAGGATTCTCAGTTTCGGGTTCACATTGACTTGAGACTCAGCAACTCGCAAACTCGATTAATTTACTCTTCTCCTTCTTCATCTGCGGGAACAGGATGACGTCACGGATGGAGCTGGCTCCCGTAAGGAGCATCACCAGGCGGTCGATGCCGATCCCCTCTCCGGCGGCCGGGGGCATGCCGTACTCGAGTGCGCGTATGAAGTCTTCGTCCATCTGGTGGGCCTCTTCGTCCCCTGCCTCGCCTTCCGAAACCTGCTTAAGGAACCGCTCTTTCTGGTCCACCGGGTCGTTCAACTCGGAGAAGGCGTTCGCCAGTTCCCTCCCGACAACGAACAGCTCGAACCGCTCAACAAAATTCGGATTGTCGTCACATTTCTTCGACAGCGGCGATATGTCCGTCGGGTAGTCGGTAATAAAAGTGGGTTGAATAAGCTTGGGCTCGACAAGCGCCTCGAAGATCTCATTCAGTACCTTTCCCAAAGGTTCTCCGCCCGTAAGGTGCGCGCCGAGTTTTTTCGCATACTCCCGGGCCTTCACACCATCGGTCAGGACCTCGTCGGATACGCCTGCTTCGCGAAGCGCGTCGAGGTAGGTTGATCCGCTTCCAGGGCGGCGAAAGATTGATCAGGTGTCCCTCATATTCCACTTCGGTCTTGCCGAGGACATCCTGTGCTATGCTGCTGATCATCTGCTCGGTCATGTCCATGAGGACGCGGTAATCAGCATAAGCCGTATAGAATTCGAGCATGGTGAACTCGGGATTATGGCGCGTGGAGATGCCTTCATTCCTGAAATTGCGGTTGATCTCGTAGACCCTTTCAAAACCGCCCACGAGGAGCCGCTTAAGGTACAGCTCCGGCGCGATGCGCAGGAAAAGGTCCATGTCCAGGGCGTTATGGTGGGTCTTGAACGGCTTTGCCGTCGCCCCGCCTGGAATGGACTGCATCATCGGCGTCTCGACCTCGATGTACCCGCGTTCGTTCAGAAAGCCCCTGATCGCCTGGACGATCTTCGTGCGGAGCAGAAAAACCTTTCTGACATCCGGATTCACGATCAGGTCCAGATACCGCTGTCGGTAGCGGAGCTCGACATCCGTCAAGCCGTGCCATTTTTCGGGCAATGGGCGGAGCGATTTTGAGAGGAGCGTAAATTCCTCGATGTCGATCGTAAGTTCATTGGTCTTGGTACGGAACAGAAAACCCTTCACGCCCATGAAGTCGCCGATGTCGAGCTTTTTAAAGAAAGCGTATTTGTCCTCGCCAAGCGTGTTTTTCTGGAAATAGAACTGGATCCTTCCCGATCCGTCCTGGAGATGGCCGAAACCCGCCTTGCCGAAGCTCCTCATGGCAACGATACGTCCGGCAACAACGATATCAACCCGCGTTTTTTCAAGGTCTTCCTTGCTCGTTTGTCCATACTGGTCGATAAGGCCCTGTGCGGAAACAGACACGTCGAACCTTCCCGCATACGGACGAATGCCCATCGCGCTGATCTCTTCACGCTTCTTAAAGCGCTGCTGGATCAACTCGTTGTGATCTTCCATGAAAATCCCCTTTACCGTGATGATAAACTCAATCGCCGATTATACTGATTATATGCGGAATCGTCAAGGATAAACAAGCTTCATGAGCAGATTTGATGAGGAATTCCGCTCGCCGCAGGCCTCCTGATGTCCAGAATGGAAATCGTGCTAAAATTAAAGCAAAGAGTTATGTGCTATAAGACGGAGGCTTAAAAATGAGCAATCAAACCCAGGAAAATAAACAAGTAGCCAAACGACTGGCAGAAGAGGTTTTCAGCAAGGGGAACATGGAGGTCTTTGACGAAATATTCGCGGACAGCTATGTAATGCACAACATGCCTGTTCCGAACATACCGGGGACAAAAGAAGGGTTCAGGCAGCTGGTGCTCGCGACGAGAAACGCGTTCCCCGACGTAAAGGTTCACATCGATGATGTGATCGCGGAGGGTGACTTTGCTGTATTTCATGACCACGTCGAGGCAACGAGCACGGGAGATTTTATGGGCGTCCCCCCGAGCAACAAGCGCATCGCGTGGACCGAGATCCACTTCCTCCGAATCGTAGGCGGCAAGATCATTGAACATTGGTCAAACTTTGACCAGTTGGGGATCCTGATGCAGCTCAGGGCCATTCCGTCGTGAAGGCACCGCGGGAAACAACGTGTCCTCAGATGTATATGAACCACTCGACCACCCGGGATAATCAAGTGCATCCTGATACGCGCTGCTCTATCTGGGAAGGAGAACAATTATGTCAGACGCAGGGGAAATCCTCAGGAAATTCTATGATGCTGTAACAAAAAAAGACATTGGAGAGGCCCGCCGCTATCTGAATGAGGACCTTGTGTTCGTCGGACTCTTTGAGACATATCCGAACGCTGAAGGCTACCTCAAAGCCCTAACAGGTCTTTTATCCATAACAGTGCGGCTGGACGTGATGAAGATCATCGCGGAAGGTAACGACGCAGCGGTCTTTTTCGAGTTGGAGACCACAGCGCCTGCCGAGGCCACGACGCTGGTGGCAGAGTGGCATCAGATCAAAGGCGGGAAGATCTCCCATGTCCACTCGGCCTTTGATGGCCGGCCCTTCGCGGCCATGTTCGCAGGCGGGAAGCGGAGTTAATCCGTGGGAGCGACTATCTTTGAGGCTGTTTGGAAAGCAGAGGGTGTCTCTCTCGCCTTTCATTTAAATCCCCTCTTCAAAAGTTGAAAAATGCAACAAAAAAGTCTTTCCCTGATGACTCTTTTTTCATCGGTACATTCGGAAGGACTCCATCCTACTTGACATTACTATAAAATCGCGCTTTCCTTTAATTGTGAGATGATTCTTAACGCAGTCTGTTAAGAAAGGAGATTTATTATGGCAAAGCGTGAAGATAAGAAACTTGACCTGAATGAGGTCATGGAGATATACAGGAAGGTCGGAACTCCGGGTGCTCCTCATAAACTGCTGTCAAAACTGGTGGGCAGTTGGAACACGAGATCCAGGGGGTGGGAGGAACCTGATAAGCCACCGAGAAAATCGCTCGGCACCTGTGAACAGACGCTGATCCTGGACGGCCATTACCTGCGGCAGGAGTATACAGGCGACATGATGGGAGTGCCATTCACCGGTATCAACATCCTGGGGTATAACAACCATACGAAGAAGTATGAGTCGATCTGGATCGATTCGCTGAACACAGCCATCTACTATTTCGTAGGTACTGCAAGCCCGGACGGCAGGATCATCACGCAGGAATGCAGCTATGACGACCCGGTGAGGGGTCCCAGTGTCTGGCGCAGTGTAACGAAGATCAAGGATGACAATACCCAGGAGTTCGAGATGTTCATTACTCCCAAAGGAGGCAAGGAAGAGAAGATGATGGAGATGACGGTTACACCCAAAGTAGCCGACGTTCGCAAGGCAGCATAGGCAACATGCAATGTAATAGGCCGGAGAAAGGCTTCTTCTCCGGCTTTGATGTTCTCTGCTGACAAAGGGGGTGATCCCATGAAAGCACTATTCATAAGCGCGGACACATATGAGGACTCGGAGCTTCTTGTTCCCTACTATCGGTTGCTTGAAGAAGGGCTCGAGGTGGACATCGCGTCCATGAAGAAACAGCCTATTAAAGGCAAACACGGCTATAAGGTCGAGGTGACCAAAACCCTGGCGGAGGTCAAGCCGGAGGACTATGACATTCTGGTGCTTCCCGGAGGCAAGGCACCTGAAGCGGTGCGAAAGGAGAGGAAAGCGGTGGAGATCGCGAAAGATTTCTTTATGAAGGGAAAGCCTGTCGCCGCCATCTGTCACGGACCGCAGACGCTTATCACAGCAGGCTTATTGAAAGGCAGGCACGCCACCTGTTACCGGACCGTCGTGGACGAATTGAAGGCAGCCGGTGCGATCTACGAGGACAAAGAGGTGGTTGTTGACGGCAATCTTGTAACCTCGCGTCAGCCCTCGGACCTTCCCGCATTCATGCGGGAGACCATGAAGATGATATGCAGCATTGAGCAAAAGTCGAAAGCTGCATAATCATGTAGCCGCAGAAAGGCACACCCTGCACTTGCTGGTCCCGAGGCTTTGCAGTTTCATAACTCAACGCGTAACTCACGCACGCTTTGAGTTTTAGCTAGGAGCCATTCCCTAAGAATGAGATGTCAGAATGGCTCAACCTGGATACGATTTCCCTCAAGACGTACTTCGGACACTCCGGTTTCATCGTCATTCAAGTCGCGTGTGCTGACCTTGGCCACGCCCGAAAATTCGTTGTCTCCAGGCCGGGGAGTGATATGTATTCGAGTCTTGGTGCTTCCGATCCACTTTCTGTCTTGATCGAATCGAAACGCAATATAGGTGGCATCAAATTCCCTATCCCCGACCCGCTTCCAGGCACCATGCCCTCCACTGAGTACCGGATGCGTATCCCCGCTTCGAAAAAACGTTCCATCCGACGAAAATGTAAGGAGGTTCTTTCCCACACCAGACGGGCGACTGGCTGTCACGATCCACGCCCCGACCAATCCTCGGCTCGTTTCGCCAGGAGCACCAAGAGATGAGCAACCGGCAACGAGCAGTGTAATCATCGCGGTGAAAAGATTGTATTGGATCTTGATCATGGTTATCTCCCTTTATTATGACTGCCCCAACCTCTATCAACCATCTTTGTTTCCCACAGGCCCTTACCAGTTACCATACAATGTCTCACTATATGATTCCTCCATGGTAACGGGCAAGAGGTGTCTCCTATGCTGAGACTGCGGGAGGGTAAAGCTGTTCTGCCTTCGAACAAATCTTGTCGTAAACTTGTATTTGCAGTGCACAATCCGCAATCCGAAATTCGAAATCAACAATCGACAATTACCTGCTTCCTACGGTCTCTACCCACGTCGCAAAGGCAAGCATAAACTTCCTGGCAAATTCACGGGTCGATTCATTGACAAGGCTGCCGTGCTCGTCGAAGAGATCCGCGGCTTGCCCGATGTAAGCTTCCGGCTGTTGCATGGCCGGCATATTCAGGAACACCATCGATTGTCTCAAATGGTGGTTCGCGCCAAAACCGCCGATGGCGCTGGGCGAAACACTGACTACGGCACCCGTTTTTCCATCCCACGCACTTTTGCCATAGGGACGGGAACCCACATCAAGAGCGTTCTTGAGCGCTCCAGGAACTGAACGGTTGTATTCAGGCGTGACGAACAGGACACCGTCAACATTCCTTATGCGTTCACGGAACTCGGTCCAGGCGGCCGGCGGATTGTCTTCACTGTCCTGATTGTAGAGCGGAAGACCTCCGATCTCGATGAGTTCGAGTTTGAGAGAACCGGGCGAAAGCTTCATCAGCTCCTTTGCCATTTTGCGAGTGAATGATTCCTTTCGAAGGCTTCCTACAAGAACAGCGATTATTTTCTGTGCCATTGCATCCTCCCTGCCAACAGGAAAGCGATTCCTCCGCTACTTGTTCTGTCCTGCGCCTTGCTTCTTGGAGACTTCAAGACTGAGCGCTGCCGATATGGTTTGGTTTACGTTGAGACGACAGATTGCCAGGGCCGTGATTGATGGCCCCTTGACTTTGTTCGCCGGCATGCAATGGAGGTCGCGAAGGCTGTTCCCTTCCGCCGTGCATTTGCCTTCGCCGAGAATCGCCAGGCGGACCTTTTTGACGAGATCAATTGTTTTTTCATTCTTGGGGATTGCGTTCACGCGAAATTCGAGGCGGCGCAGCTGCTGGGCGATGTCACTATAAAAAGCCTGGTGCTTGCTGAAGGCGGCCTTATTCGTCCCCGATTGCGTGAGCAGCGTTTCGATGAAGTCATCGGTTTTTTCTTGGATGGTCGTTAGGCTTTTGTCGGTCACCTCGTCATAGTCGGAAATCAGCTTGACTCCCGCGCACCCAGCCAGCAGGATTGCGCAAAGGATGGCGACCCAATACGTGGGAACCCGATTTCTCGATAAAGACACTTTATTCATAATATCCTCCTGCACGCAACGGGTGAAATAACATCCGCAAAGTTTCTTGTCGGTGTTCTGTTCTCAATGTTCCGGCCATGGCATCCGCAAAGCATACTATCTCAAATTTCAAGTTTTGGTCCTGTCCCTTCGTGCCAGGTCCCGTGTGATTAGGGAAGCGATGTCCTCCACGGCATGGGGGTACGGGGGTACTCACGTGCCGGCGAACTTTGTCTCATGGTCTCTGTTCCTTTCTACGCTTTTGATCTGTCCGATTGATCAGGGACTTTTTCAAATGCATCTCAGGCGGCTTGTTATGAAGTATACCATACATTCCCCTTATGTCCTTCGTTGAAGCTGCTCTTAAAATTTCGACCCACAACGGGTGCAACGGGGCTAGCACCCTTATAACGTTATCAGCATTTTTACTGCCCACGCCGTGAGCCATTTTGGGGCTGGTTAATAACCATGAGACCTGAACAATCATTTGGACACGGCCTGGAACCGAAGATTTTCTGGTCCGTCATAAGACGTAATGGGTCAATGGATCAATGTTGTACCATGCTGACCTTAATCCTGATGGGCGATCCCGCCATGGCGGGATAGAGACTGACACCGAAATCCCGCCAAGGCGGCACAATGGTACGGATGAAGATAACGGAAAGGCTCGACGAGAAACGTGCCGTTTCTCGCCACAAGATAGCTTTTCCCCTTGACGGTGCCCTTTAAATGGATGACCCTATCGCCTCCTTCCTTGATTTGTGCTTGGTTTCCCGTTTTCTTTTTCGAATCAAGCAATTGTTACTGTTTTATTTGTCTGGCCTATTTTGATGATTATGCCTTTTTTGATAATTTTTATCTCATTTTTATCATAGTAAATAACATGAACTTATGAGTACGTCAAAGGCGCCTCTGTGACTTTTTAATTCTATAATAAGTTTCTTTTGCCTGCTCTTCGCCATTAAATAGTCAAAAAAAGGCCAGACATGACTGTCTGGCCTTCTCAAATTTTTTTAACTGCGCAGGACATCACTTGAAATATGCGTTGATGATGTGGTTCGCCATGATGTTCGTGAAGGTGAAGCTGGTTAGTGCACCCCTATTTGCACCGTCAACGATCACGCTCCGCACTTGCCGACCTGTATTCGGTGTGATCGTATAGGTCTGGCTGGCGCCTTTGTTCACCGTCGTTGTACCCGATGGTGTGATGCTTCCGTTGACGTCCGCTGCCGCTGTTATGATATAGACGTTCAGCATGAAGGAAGCACTGATCGTGTGGTTTCCCTGAACATTAGAGAAGGTGTACGAGGTCGGCGCCCCTACTGATGCCCCGTCCACCTGAACGTCGGCCACGCGATAGCCCGCGGCAGCGGAGAATGTAAACTTCTGGCTTGCGCCACTCAGCACTGTCAACGTGCCAGGAGATATGGTGCCGTTCGCTCCCGCGCTAGCCGTGATTGTGTACGACGGATTCGTTCCAAATGTCGCCGAAATCGTGTGGTTGCCAGTTAAGTTCGTAAAGGCATACGTAGCCACGGCACCGACCGACGCTCCATCAACGAGGACATCCGTGATACGGTATCCTGCTGTAGGCGTGATGGTGTAGATCTGGCTGGCACCAATGTTCAAAGTGTTAGTGCCCAACGGCGATATGCTCCCCCCTGCTCCTGCACTGGCCGTAATGGTATAGGTAATGACCTTGAAATAGGCGTTGATGGCATGGTTCGCCGTAATGTTCGCAAAGGTGTAGCTGGTTATTGCACCCCAGTTCGCGCCGTCAACAAACACGCTCAGCACCTGATATCCTTGATTCGGCGCGATCGTATAGGTTTGGCTGTTTCCCTTGTTCACCGTTGTCACGCCCGACGGCGTTATGCTGCCGTTGACGTCGGCTGCAGCCGTAACGGTATAGACATCCAGGGTATAGGCTGCACTGATCGTGTGTGGCGTTTGGACGTTGTAGAAGGTGTACGAGGTTGGCGCTCCTACTGATACCCCGTCAACCAGAACGTCGGCCACGCGGTACCCCATATTCGGCGTGATGGTGTAAGTCTGGTTTGTGAACTCCGGCACGGATGCCGTGCCTGTCGGCGATATGCTGCCATTCGGCCCCCCACTGGCAGTGATGTTGTAATACAGTATCAGGGTAAATGTCGCCGAGATGGAGTGGTCCTGTGTTATATTGGCAAAGGTATATGCCGTCAAGGGACCAGCAGATGTTCCGTCAATGTTCACATCGACTATCCGGTACCCCGCATTTGGCGTGATGGTGAATGTCTTGTTGGTGCCGCCCAGCACTGACACGTTGCCCGACGGTGACAAGGTGCCGTTAGCTCCGGCGCTGGCCGTGATGGTGTATGATGGATTCGCTTCAAATGTCGCCGCAATCGTGTGGTTGGCCATTACGTTCGTGAAGGTATATGTGGTCGCCGCGCCGACTGACACCCCGTCGACCTGGACATCCAGGATATGATACCCGGCCGTGGGCGTTATGGTGTAGGTCTGGGTGGTACCAATGTTCAACGTGGTCGTGCCCAAGGGCCATGTTATGCTCCCCCCGCTCCCGCACTGACCGTGATGGTAAACGTCTTCACCTTGAAGTATGCGTTGATGGTGTGGTTCGCCGTAATGTTCGTAAAGGCGTAGCTGGTAATTGCACCCTTGCTTGAGCCGTCAACAACCACGTTCTGCACATCGTACCCTGCATCCGGGATGATCGTGTAGGTGGGGCTGTCCCCCTTGTTCACCGTTATCGTGCCCAACTGCGTTATGCTGCCGTTGACGTCGGCTGTAGCCGTAACGGTATAGACATCCAGGGTAAAGGTCGCGCTGATCGTGTGGTCCGTCTGGACGTTGGAGAACGTGTACGAGGTAAGCGCACCTACTGAGACCCCGTCAACCAGAACGTCAGCTACGCGGTACCCCGCATTCGGCGTCATGGTGAATGTCTTCCTGGTGCCGCCCACCACAGACACGTTGCCCGACGGCGACAAGGTGCCGTTCGGTCCGGCGCTTGCCGTGATGGTATACGATGGATTCGCTTCAAATGTCGCCGCAATCGTGTGGTTGCTCGTTACGTTCGTAACGGTATACGTGCTCACCGCGCCGACTGACACCCCATCGACCTGGACATCCAGGATATGGTACCCGGCCGTGGGCGTTATGGTGTAGGTCTGAGTGGTACCAATGTTCAACGTGGTCGTGCCCAAGGGCCATGTTATGCTCCCCGCTCCCGCACTGACCGTGATGGTAAACGTCTTCACCTTGAAGTACGCATTGATAGTGTGGTTCGCCGTAATGTTCGCAAAGGTGTAGCTGGTTATTGCACCACTATTTGCACCATCAACGATCACGCTCCGCACATCGTAACCTGCATCCGGGATGATCGTGTAGGTGGGGCTGTCTCCCTTGTTCACCGTTGTCACGCCCGACGGCGTTATGCTGCCGTTGACGTCGGCTGCAGCCGTAACGGTATAGACATCCAGGGTAAAGGTCGCGCTGATCGTGTGGTCCGTCTGGACGTTGGAGAACGTGTACGAGGTAAGCGCACCTACTGAGACCCCATCAACCAGAACGTCAGCTACGCGGTACCCCGCATTCGGCGTCATGGTGAATGCTCCATTCCCCCCGGTGGGGACGGTCACAGCGCCTGACGGCCTGATGCTGCCGTTTGGTCCGGCTGTGGCAGTCAAAGTAGGAGCGGCCGTAGTCATGGTGAATATCTGAGTTCTTACGGTTTCGGCGTTCCCGGCATTATCAGTCGAGGCGAATCTCAGATCAGTTGATTTTAATATTGTAAAAGCCCCACGGTATAAGGTTGCCGGGGTACAACCGGTGCCGAGGCAATAGTAGGTAGTGTTGCAGCCGGTCTCACCGCCGTCATTGCAGTTCAAAGTAATGCGCTGGGCAGCGCTATACGTCCCTCCTGCGGGTGATGCCGTTGTTATTGGCGGAGTGGTGTCTGATACCGGATTCGCTCCGAACGTTGCCGCTATGGTCATGTCGGCAGTGATGTTGCCTATGGTGTAGGAGGTGTAGGCACCTACTGAGCTCATACCTCCTGCTGCCGGTCCAGCTTTCACGTCTAAAACCTGAGACCCTATACCTGGCGTTATGATGCATTCTGAGCTCGAGTTGTAGCCCACCGAGGTTGGGACGCACGAGATACGGCCGGAGCCAAGTTTCAAATCCCCTAGCACAGTGGCCTGACCTTGATCATTGCGGCCCCAGGCGACCACGGTCCCGTCGCTCTGCAGGGCCGCGGTATGATACGCTCCTGCCGCCATTACGATAACCCTGTTTAGGCCAGCCGGCACGGTGCTCTCACCGTACGTGTTATCGCCCCAAGCGACCACGGTCCCGTCGCTCCTAAGGGCAACGGTATGATATGTTCCTGAGGATATAGCAATGACACCTGCGATGCCCGCAGGCACGGCGCTCTCGCCATATAGGTTACCGCCCCAGGCGACCACGGTGCCGTCGCTCTTCAAGGCCACGGTATGATACGCCCCTGCCGCTATTGCGGTAACACCGCTAAGGCCAATGGGCACGGCGCTCTCGCCGTAAGTGTTACCGCCCCAGGCGACTACGGTGCCGTCGCTCTTCAGGGCCACGGTATGATGCGCTCCTGCCGCTACTGCAGTAACATCGCTTAGGCCAACCGGCACGGCGCTCTCGCCGTAAGTGCTATCGCCCCAGGCGACTACGGTGCCATCGCTCTTCAGGGCCACGGTATGAGACCCTCCCGCCGCTATGTAGGCAACATTCGTCAGGCCCGCCGGCACAGTGGTCTGACCTTGATCATTCTTGCCCCAGGCCGCCACGGTCCCGTCGCTCCTAAGGGCCACGGTATGGCCCCCTCCCGCCGCTACCGCGGTAACACCGGTGAGACCGGGTGCCACGGCACTCTCACCGTACGAGTTATCGCCCCAGGCGACCACCGTCCCGTCGCTGTTCAGGGCTACAGTATGACTATCTCCTGCTGCTATGGCCGGTGTGTTTGTCGTTACGCGGTATCTGGTTATAAGGTTAAGGCCGGCAGGCGGAGTGCCCTCACCGTATGAGTTCCTTCCCCAGACCTCCACGGTGCCGTCGCTCTTCAAGGCCACCGAATGTTCTTTTCCTGCCATTAGAGCAGTAACACCGATGAGATCAACAGGCACGATGCTCTCACTGTAAGTATTATCACCCCAAGCCGCGACGGTACCATCGCTCTTTAGAACTGCCGTATGATTCGTTCCGGGTGCGATAGCTACAACACCTGTAAGGCCCGCAGGCACATTGCACTGACCCTCCACGTTCCTGCCCCAGGTGACAATAGTCCCATCCGTCTTCAGAGCGACCGAATGATACCCCCGGCTGCGATACCGGCAACACCGGTAAGACCGGCAGGCACAGTGCTCTCACCGTTTGCGTTATAGCCCCAGGCCACCACTGTCCCGTCGCTCTTCAGGGCCAGCGTATGATACCCTGCTGCCGCTATTGCGATCACGTCAGTCAGACCGACAGGCACATTGCTCTGACCTTGATCGTTATAGCCCCAGGCCACCACTGTCCCGTCGCTCTTCAGGGCCACGGTATGATAGGCACCAGCTGCTATGGCTGTAACGCCGGAAAGGTACGGAGGAACCGAGATCTGACCGTAAAGGTTTTGGCCCCAGGCCACCACCGTCCCGTCATTCTTCAAGACTACTGAATGATATGCCCCTGCTGATACAGCGGTGACACCAGTAAGGCCAGCAGGAACATCAGTTTGCCCATAATAGTCATAACCCCAGGCCGCCACCGTCCCGTCGCTCTTTAGGGCCACGGTATGATAAAAACCTATTGCTATTGCAGGCTGTGTGAACAACATCGTGATTTCGGCCGATACCGGTCTTCCGATTAGCAAAAGAGCGATGGCAAGCGTCATGACCGGAAGCCATGCTTTTCTGCGTATCTCTTGTTTGAACCGCCTTGTGATATCGTTCTCTCTCGTTCCGCGCCGTGCGCCCCACTCCTCCATAGTGCTCTCCCCTCTCAAATATCTGTTTCGCCTGCAAGGCAATGCATCTTGTCCCGGCATAACGTTTTCAGCTCCCACCAAAAACATGAATATCATCCTAACAGTGATACTGGTTCTGAAGACCGTTACATTCCCTGTAAGATTTCCTTTTTTTCAAGACAATCGGTCATCCGATGCCCGTCAGCAAAAAGAAAAAAATAAAGCAGCTTGGATGCCGATGAACGCAATAGTACTGATTCGATTTTTTGAGATGAGTAAAAACCGGGATAGAATGCTTTGTTATGGATTTAAATGGGCAGAGTAAACAGATGCTTCAATAATATTAAAATAGCATAGTAATGAAATTCATGTCAATACATATTTTATTTATAGCGGCCGCGATTAGCACTACGATTTCCCTGACCACCGGCAAGCTCTATCGGGCATGGGAGGCGTCCCGCTCTTGTGTCCAGGGTACCGGGTTCGCTACAACCAGTACTATCGCAGTTCTACTACAAGTATTAAGACTGACCGCACTAAATTAATATACTTCTTCATATTATGCCGTATTTTCTGATTAATTCCTTAATAAAGCAAAATTTATACCAATAATTAGCATATTGAATTTATACATAATTTAATTTGTTTTTTTTGAATTATTATATAATGTAAGAAAATCCGACAATATTTGCACCCTCAATGAATCACTCCGCTGATGGCAGCCGTGTAAGTTTTATCTTGTGTCCACGGTATACCGGGTGCGCTACACGAGCGGGTACTAAATCGGCATAACCGTTAAGACGGTCCGCTCCTGGGACATGCGGGGTGGGGTGAGAAGCGAACCAACCTGCCGATTCCGGCGATGGGGGAAACACAAAAAGCATTGATCCTTTTCGCTTTCCAAAAGTTCCCAGGACCCGACAGGGGACCTGACAGGGGCACCCATTTAAAGGGCACCGTCAAGCGAAAAAAGCTATCTTGTGACGAGAAACGAAACGTTTCTCGTCGAGCCTTTTCGTTAGCCTCAGCCTTAGCATTGTCCCGCCTCGGCGGGATTTCGGTATCAGTCTCTATCCCGCCATGGCGGGATCACCCATCAGGATTAAGGTCATTGGTGAAGCGCTTTATCCATTGACACTTTCCGCCTTCTGGCGGACCATAGGCTTTTGGGGGACGTAGTGACCGAGATGAACTTATTCTTTTTCTGCAAGTGTTAAGTGCATTTAATCAACTTCGGTCATTACGTCCCCTTTCGGTCCCGTGTCTTCGATATTTTTAACGCAGTCTATGAATCTTATAAGCAACGGCCTGCCCCGATCCGTCACTCCTGAGAATTCTACCCCTATGTCGAAACTTGCATGCACCCTATCCTGCAGCATGCGACATGAAACGATTTTTCCCACAAAGCTTACAAGATCACAAGCGTCGAGTGACAACTCCAGGAAGACCAGGCCGTCTATCTTCATTTCATGATCAGTTTGAATAATTATACCCTTTGGGCTGATATCTTTTATGCTGAACTGCGTTGGCAGATTCAGAACTTTTCCGCTGGTCGTTGTGATGATAAACCGGATATCGCGATAGAACCAGTCAGTCTGCTCCGGCACTTGTGTTTTTTTGTTATTTTCAATTGAATCAAGAAAATCCTTAACCGTACCTGTGAATTCATTTTTGAAAAACATACCTACCGAGTAAATAGTTATTTTTTCCCCATCAGCTCTTTCTTCAATTCCGCTTAATTCGGAACGAACCACTATTCCCTTTACATTAATATGTTTTCCCTCGTGTTCCAACATCATCAAACACTCTTTCCCTATATTGAGCTTCCTGTCAGCCTTTAACGCAACTCCGCCCAAGCTTATATCAACAATTTCTACTTTACCAACTAGGCTCATCTTGCTACTCAGATCGATTAAATCCAATTTGAATCTCTGGTGTTTCCTCATATTCCGCATTATGTAACTCCAATTGCTATCGTCTCCGATTTCGTATTGATGACGAGGACGGGTACAACTTCAGGAAGGTCATCGCACATGTTTTAATATTAACACTTCTATAGCGAATTGCAAGACTCAGACTATCTCATGTCAAGCTAAAATAATAATGTCCGGTTTTTAAGGAACAGTAATTGGCTGTTCCTGGTTTATTCGTTTTGGCTTATGCAGGCATTTGGGGGACGTAGTGACCGAGATGAACGTATTCTTTTTCTGTAAGTGTTAAGTGCATTTAATCCACTTCGGTCACTACGGCCCCTTTCGGTCCTTAACATCGAAGATCTGACTCCGATTGGTCCCCATATTCGATTCGAAGATGACGGGAGATAAACGACTGTATCACGAATAAAAAGAGAATGTCAAAAGGGCACTTGACCCTATTTGTTTGACTGCTGCTGAAGTCTTGGCATTCTCAGGATCCTTTCACTTCGCCAGATCCGAACAATACGCACTTTGTTTTTATCATATCGATAAACAATGCGAAAAGGAGGGTAAATGATCTCTCGCAGATGTTCGACATGAAACTCAGGTACGACGCGACCGCTCAGCGGATGCGCGCCCAGCCGCTCAATCTTTGTAATGATCTCAGCAATAAGCCTTGTCCCCACATCATGCACACCTTCGCCCGCGTAGTAGGACTGCATGTCCTCAAGGTCCTTGATCGCCGAAGCAGCAAATGTTATCCGTGCCTGTTCAGCCATGGGATCACTTCAGACCAAGGCGCTTTTTCGCCTCGGAGAGCGGTGATCTCGCGGCCTTCTTCCAGGTCCATCAGCCCCTTCACGACTCCCTGCATAAAGGCGCGCTCTTCGGTCTCTTCCTCATAATCCTTGAGCGATCGGACCACGGCAACTCCGCGGCCCCTGCTCGTGAGTAAAATAGGCCGGTGCGTCTCTTGCGCGTGGGAAACCACCTTGCCGGGGTTCACCTTCAGGTCGCTGAGGGGGACGATGTCTTCGGAAAACTTGGTACTCATAATAGACCTCCTTAATGGTATTGTTAATAGGTCCTATTATAGCACTTATATACAGGTCTGTATATAAGTGCTTCTTAATGGAAGGTCAAGCCGCAAGACCCTATTGCCTTCTCATGCATGCCTTCTTCTTTTAAAAAAATCACCTTGTCGTATTGTTGCGCATATTGTAATATGTACCCGAACTCAAATCAACGGCCTGCGGCCAACTAAGGAGGATCGTAATGGAACCAAAGAAATTTTTATTTGTCCTGTCCCATGCAACGTCAAATCCCATGGAAGTGATCGTCATGCTTAAAATCGCCTCCAATATGAAGGCATTCGACGACACGGCAGAGGTGGCGGTTTTTCTTGTCGGTGAAGGCGTCCAGCTTGCCAAAAAAGGAGTGGGAAAAACCATATCCATGGAATTGGAAGGCAGTCAAGTCAATGTCGGTGAGCTGATGGATATGACCGTCGATCTTGGTATTAAGTTTTATGTATGCCACGCCTTCATGACTGGCTTCGGCGTTCTCAAGGAAGAATTTATCGAAAATGCGGAAATGAAATCGAGTTCCTACCTCGGCGAGCTGCTCCTGGCCGGCTACACTCCCTTTCCAATGGCGATGTAGCTGCGATTCGGACTCAGGTAATGAAAGAATCTCAGGGGACATCCCATATTTATTCTTGACAGAATCAATATAGGATGTCCCTTTTCATTTCCCCTTTGAGCAGGTCACCTGCAGCGGGTCAGATACGATGAGCAGTTCCCCGCTCTTCCAGAAATTGCCGCACTTCCGCAAGCCGTGGAATGCCCGCCCGTCCGCCGAGCTTCCTGCACTTCATAGCAGCAACAGCCGACGCAAAGCGGATCGTGTCTTTGAGCGGCCACTTTTGAAGAAGGCCGTAGAGGTAGCCGCCGTGAAATACATCTCCGGCGCCGGTTGTGTCCACGATCTCGACGGAAAATGCGGGACAGGAAATCACCACATCATCCGCAAAGGTAACGCTTCCCCGGTTGCCAAGGGTGATGGTCGTGATACCGAAGCCAAGCTTCCTGACCTCCTGTCTGAACGATCCCGGATCATCCTTCCACCCCAGTTCCCTGGCGAACTCTTCGGATCCGACCACATAATCGCAGATGCGGGCAAGCTCAAGCATTCCGTCCCGGACACGGCCTGCGTCAAGCATCACGGGAACGCCGGCTTTCCTGGCCTCCCGCGCGCTGAAAAGCGAAACGTCCTTCATGAGACCATCAAGGAGGAGAAACTCGGCATTGCTCAGGAAATCCTTCGGGAGTTCTTCCATTGCTAGCGAATCGCCGGTTGGCCGTTTCCAGAAGATCGTACGAGTTCCCATGGATTTATCGATGGCAATGAATGCAGTCTGGGACGAAGCGTTCGTTCGCTTGACCAGCCCTGCGACAGCGACTCCCTCTTCTATCAGAGACTTCCGGATTGCTGCGCCTTCCCGGTCATCTCCAATAACACCGTAGAATTGGCAGGGCGCACCAAGACGCGACAACGCGGCCAACGCCGTCGCGACCGGTCCCCCTCCCTGTTCTTCCCACACAAGCACTTCTTTTTTGGTATCAGTCTGCGGAAAGCGATCGACAACCGCGAGCATATCCCAGGCACACTGCCCGATCCCCACAACAGCCATAATGAACCTCCTGAGAAACAAGGAAGAATTAAGAAGGTAGATGTAAAATTTATTAAATAGCTCAACTCTTACTTGCTTTCTTCTTAATTCTTAATTATTCCTTCTTACTGGACCTACCCTATCGTACCAGAAAACTCAGAGAACAGGAAGCAAGATGCGGATAGAATTAGCCTTGTCCTAAGGCCCCTCTCTTTCAAGGAGACGGACCGGGTGAGGATGGGTTCGTCTTATCGGGGATTTAGTGGAGATAAGGTTAGAGAATAAACTAGAGAGAGAAGTTTAATATAGCAGTTGAAAATTCGGCAAAAATGTCAAAACGCAAGACCTGATTCTATGATGTTCTCAACTATATGGAAAATGCAAAGGCATAGACGTTATTATAAGATGTTCCTAAGATGTTCGAGGAAGCAAGATGTGCGCCGTTTCACTGGAACTTGTAAAGAGTTTTGTGTAAATGACCTTTCGGTTTAGGGTGGCGGCATTCTTGTCTCGAAGATAATCGTAAACTGATTCAGAGCCGACTTCCAGTCATGGATCGGCATGGTCCATTTCTTCGAGACGTTCATCATGGCCAAGTATAGCAGTTTCGTCATGGCTTCGTCGTTTGGGAAGGAGCCTCGGTTCTTCGTTACCTTCCGGAGCGACATGTTCATTGATTCGATGGCGTTGGTCGTGTAGATGGCCTTCCTGATTTCCGGCGGATAGCCAAAGAGCGGAATGATCCGCTCCCAGTTGTTCCGCCAGGATTTGGAGATCGTCGGATGACTCGCATCCCATTTATTGGCGAAGGCAATTAAGTTGGCGTCTGCCTGATCGACCGTGGGCGCGTGATAGATACCCTTAAGGTCTGCAGCTACTTCCTTGCGCTGCTTCCAGGAAACATAGCGCAGGCTGTTGCGGACCATATGGACGATGCACAGCTGAACCTGAGTATCCGGAAATACCGCTTCTATCGCTTCGGGAAAGCCTTTGAGGCCGTCTACACAGGCGATGAAGATGTCCTTGACGCCCCGGTTCTTGAGTTCCGTTATTATTTGGAGCCAGAATTTAGCTCCCTCGGTCTCAGCGATCCACATGCCGAGGATGTCTTTTGTTCCGTCCCAGGTCACGCCGATAGCAAGGTAGACAGCCTTATTGATCACCGAGCCATTGTGCCGCACCTTAACCCGGACCGCGTCCAGGTACATGATAGGGTAGACCTCTTCGAGGGGACGGTTCTGCCACAGCGTGATTTCCTCGGTAATTGCATCGGTGACTTGAGAGACAAGCGCGGGCGATATTTCGACCCCGTACATTTCATGAAGATGCGCCTGGATGTCTCGGGTGGTCATCCCGCGAGCGTACATCGAGATGATCTTGTCGTCAAAGCCGGCGAATCGTGTCTCCCCTTTGGGAATGATCACCGGTTCGAAGGTCGAGTTCCGGTCCCGGGGGACGGCGATTTCCATGTTGCCGAACTCGCCTTTGATGGTTTTCTTTGACTTGCCGTTCCGGGAATTGCCGCTCTTCTTTCCGGCCGGATCATGCTTATCATAGCCAAGATGAGCGGTCATCTCCGCTTTCATGGCTCTTTCCACAAGTGCTTTGGTTAGTTGCTTCAGAAGTCCGTTATCTCCTATGAGATCTTCGGGCTTCCTGTAGTTCTTCATTAAATCGTCGAGCAGTTCGTCTGTCGTGGCCATTGGTTCCTCCAGTTCGGTTGATTATACCGACTCTGGCCACTTACACAAATTATTTTACAGGCTCTTTCACTGGCCCCTTGCTCGAGGCTAAATCTTATTTTTTTGATCTGAACTCGAAATGTTCTTAAATCTTGCTTTTTACTTCGAATGAGCTCTTCACCTCATGGTCCTTCTTCTGCTGCATTTCATGCACATGCTTCATTGTTATCTGTTTCTGGTGCTTATCTTTGTTCTTCTTCCCGCCTTGGGTACTGCTTTGTGCTTTGGGGACGTTGTTTCTATCTATGCTTTCCTGCCGTTCTCCTTACTGCCTTCCGCTTTCTCTCCGCTTCTGTCTTAGCCGCCTTTTTTTTTGTTATCTTCTTCTTCGCCTTTTTCTTTGGTGCATGCCAGTTGCGCGGGATGGGCTGCAGCATGCTGACGCGGTTGCCCTCAGGATCAACGAACGAGACATAGCGTCCAACACCGGGTATCTCCATCGGCTCGCCGAGCACGGTTCCGCCCGCCTTGACTACCTTCCCGGCCGCTTTCTTGATATCGTTGACCGCGATGACGATGGACGGATATTGCGCGGGCCAATCGGGTTTTTTCGGGTAAAATCCGCCGTTGATCGCACCGGGTCTTATGGGCCCCTTCTCGTTGGTTTCGACGGTTGTCGCGAGGACATAGTAGCCCATCTCCTCGCCAAACATCTGTGTCTGCCAGCCGAAAGCGGACTTATAGAACTTCGCCATGCGCAGACTGTCTTCGTACGGCATCTCAAAGTGAACAACGGGATCCATAGTGTGTCCTCCTTGTCATTAGGAATTTTGAGTTACGAGTTTTGAGTTGTAAGTTTCGGGTTGAACGATTATACGAATGAGGCAAGCGTACTCTTTTTTGTTGAAAACGACAAGGAATTTTTCTAATGCGGAATGCGGAGGAGTAAAGACGTAATCAAGCTTTCTGCGCACGGATGGCTGAGAAGTTCTGACTGGGTGCCACTCTAATTACGAACATTGCACCTCTCCCTTTTCATCACCTTACATCAAAGGTGATAGATCGATCTCTTACCTTGGACCGCAGCCGCAACAGATCACGCGGCCTTTTTCAGTTTCTCGAGAACGTTCTTCAGAACCTCTTCGTCTAGTTTCAGTTCTTCACGGCTTTCCAGCCGCATTCCCGAGGCAACCAACTCCCTGATCTGCGGAATCGTGGTCTCCTCCAGTTCCTGAACGAGCAGGTCCCGTTCCCTCTTCTCCAGGTTGACGATCATACGACTCACCTCTTTTCCTTTGTAACGACTGGCCTTGATACTTTAAGTATATCACCGGACGAGAGATGAAGGGACCTATGCGGTTACATAGAGGCGATTGGACGATGTGGAAGACGTGCGGACTCCGACATGGAAAGTAATGAGAAAAAAGTTATGCCTTGAGTTTTGAGTATTTTGCGAGGCTGGTTCCAAAGTAGTTGCCTCAGCAGATGCTTCAGGCTACCCTCTCTGCTGCTGGTGAGGGCTTGCACACGGCATGATGCATGAAGGCATTTCGTATACTTACGGTACCTCTCCCCTCAAAACCCAAGGCAATCGAAGACGATTTATTCAAGAACCATGAAGAAAGTATAGCACGGATTTTCAAATTCGCAAGTTTCCGCTGTCTGATCCTTCTAGCGACATCTTCACCCCGGATTACCGCAACTTAACAATCAATTAGACCAACTTTGGGGCGGCTGATACTTACGGCGTATTTCAAGTTCCTGATTGATAATCATCCTGCCCTGCTCGTCGTATGCCCATCTTCCCTTCACCTGTCCCTTACAAGCCTGCTCAACACATCGAGGTTCACTGACGTAGGATGGAACGCGCCCATCCATCGCATGCAGCGGTTCGCATCCAGGGGAATTCCCACCACGGGGATGTCCAAGCCCATGCACAGTCGCATGCCGCGGAAAAGCTCCGGGACGCAGGCCACGCCCAGCACACCGATGCTTCCTTCCTTGTCCCTCAGTTCTCTGAGCAGCGATTTAAGGCTCGCGTTCATCCACAGGTAGGGCTCGACCCGTGCCTCTCTGAGGATCGCGCTCACGCGGTTGACGTAGCAGTCCTTCGAGCACCCCTTGCAGATAGTGTCGAGTTCACCAGGGCCGGACCGGCAGGTCGCGCTCAGATCGCGGAGACAGTAGGGAAGAAAGGCTATCCTGCGTTTGGCCCGCCTGAACGCTTCTCCCCAGGCCCGGTTGGCGAGCTCGATCAGGAGCATGTAAAGATGGTACTGCTCCTCGGAGGTGAAGAGCGTGCCGTCCCACCGCTTGAGGAACGAGAGCTCTTTTAGATGAGCATCGACCAGGGCGGTATGGGGAGCGAGCAGGTCCCGTGCCGAGGTAACGGCGAGATGGATGAGACCGCTTTTTGACGGTCCGGACACGCGAAGCTGTTTTTTCAGGAACCGCTTTTTTCTGCTTGCCTGTTCCAGTGTCCTGATGAGGTCAAGGATATCGGGCTTAAGCTCCAGCAGGCGATCTGCAAGCGCACCGATCCTCCGATAATACTCCGCGGTCGCGGGCCCGTTCCCGAATAGGGAGTAGGTTTTACCCGCGACGCCGAGCGTCGATTCTGTTTTTTCTCTCGTAGCCACAAGGCATTATCCCTCTTTTCAGCCAATAATGCACCACCACTGAGATGAGCGGGAAGGTAGAATTTAATGCCACTAAGCGTTGAAGTTCCTGATTGACAGTGGTAGTCTAATTTCGCTGATGCGATCAAAATAAACAACTCAAAATGACGACGTTGTTATCAGCACAGTCGGCAAGCATACGTATTTCCAATCGATTTTATTTATATCAAAAGGCATTCGTCTTGCATGATATATGATTCGGAAAATATTTTGCGTTTGACGTACTCAAGAAGCGATGCTGCACTTTGAAACGACTGTGGCGAGAGTACGAACCGGGAAACGGCAACGTTTGCCGGTGCTTTTATCTTATCCGGGGCCATAAATGTTCATTAAGGAACATGACATCACTGAACATAAAGAGCACACTGATATGTCCCATCATACCGCCCATACCCTCCTGGAACCGGCTGAATCTCTTCGTCAGGTAAAGACCCATTTACGTGCAGGCAGACAGGGTGAAGCTTTCGCATTAGTGAAAGAATCACTGGCTCTTTTCCCGAACGAGCCGGTTTTTCTTTCTTATTACGGGTACCTTATGGTGCTCGAGAAAAGGATGTACCGCAGGGGCATTGAGGCCTGTCAGAAGGCGATCAAAACGCTTCAGATAAATGGCTCCTTTGATGAAGAAACGCTCTACCCGGTGTTCTATTATAACCTCAGCAAAGCATATTCAGCGGCAGGCAAAAAAAAAGAAGCCCGGGAAACTCTCAGGAGAGGACTCTCCTATTCCCCGGGGAACAACCACATGATGAAAGAGCTGCGGAGCCTGGGGATGAGAAGCGATAAACCTGCGCTCCCCTTCCTCCGAAGATCGAATCCGCTGAACAAATATATCGGGATCATGTTGCACAAGGGGGAAAAGCTTCGAAAGAGAAAAAGTGGGTTACCGTGAGCTAAGCATATCGACTAAGGGCAGATTGCTTTTACCAGCTATTGCAAGGTGAAGTAGAAGGTTGCGCCTCCGTCCTCGATAAATCATTCCATTTCGAAACTCAAATGCTCTGTCTTCATATCGGTCTTGCTTCCCCTTTACGATATTCTCCTATTGCTTTTTCCGCGACGCGGTCGGCTTGCCCTTTACGGCCTCATTGAGGAAAAGGTTGAACGGGACCATAACCTTGAAAATATTCACGCAGTACGAAGCAAAATCGTCCGAGAGGATCTTTTTATCGTCCAGCGAATGGACAAGCGTCAGGTCCTTATACTTCAAATATTCTGCCATCGGGTCTTCCTTGTCGAAGCCCTGCGGGACCCTCACGAGTCTTTCCCCTTCTATTGTGAATGTTTTCCTGAAGTTCCTGTCACCGATAATTTTCAGGAACTTCTTCCCCTCAGCGCTGATTCTCGCGCGGATCGCTTTCATGTTTTTCGGTTCGGTCATGTGCACGCCGCCCGCGAGAAAGGCATTGCCCGGCTCCAGATGCAGGTAATACCCCGCGAGAAAGCCTTTTCCTCTTCCCGTCAGCACCGCGCCGAAATGCGTCTTGTACGGCGATTTGTCTTTTGAAAAACGTATGTCCCGGTAGATGCGAAACACGGCATCTTTCGCGACGATCCCTGCGGACGATTTGTCAAACTTCGCCGTCTCGTCGATCAGCGTTTGAACGAACCGGGTGAAGTTTTCATTGGCCGCAACGAACCTGTCCTTGTTTTTATTGAACCAGGCGCGCTCGTTGTTCTTTTTCAGCTCTCTGAGAAAGTGAAGGGTCTCTTTTTCAATAATAGATTTCACGAGTACCACCTCCTTCTCATAGTATATCCCAACAGGATCGAGGCTAAACAGCCGGATCGGCATTGCGCCCGAGGTTATGGACCTTTGCTTCGGATTCCAATATGACGTCGTGGCCCAGGACTCCGAACTTGTTCATTTCTGCCAATCTGATGATCACTCTTCCGAAAGGAGCGTCCGCGATCCATTCGCCATTCACATTCTTTTATTTCTCCTTTTTAAGCCGTTTGCGACGGGCAAGCTCAGCCTCGCTGGGGGCCTCAAGCGCGAACGATCCTGTCTTGACCTCTCCCGAGCGTACATATGACGCAACGATGACACCGCTTGGCGAGGTCCCGCTTTCAATCAATTTGAATCCGGCCGGAATTGTGCCTTCGGCAAACAAGCGCTTTCCCCTGCCGAGCGTGATAGGGAATATTTTCAGCCAAAGCTCGTCAACCAGGTCGTGCTTCAACAGCGTTTGAATAAGAACGCCGCTGCCGTGTACTTGCAATTCGGGCCCGTCCTGCTCCTTTAGTTTTTTAACTCCCTTCGCGACATTCCCCTTGATGAGTTCGGAGTTCCAGTCGAGCTTCCTCAGCGTCTTTGAAACCACGTATTTTCTCGCCTTATTAATTCCGGTCGCAATGGGATCTCCATCGATCTTCGCATACGGCCAGTACGCCGCGAAAATCTCATAGGTTTTTCTGCCGAGCAACAAATCAAAGGGTTTGCTCATTTGCTTGTCCATCACGTTGCCAAGGAATCATCAAAATAGCCCGCAACCCACCCGCCGTGCTTGAACCCACCGGTGGGATCTTCTTCAGGCCCGCCGGGGGCCTGCATCACGCCGTCAAGGGTTATGAAAGACAGAACAATAAGTTTTCTCATTATTATTCCCCTTTGTATGCCCGTTTGAGGGCTGCAATGTCAAACTTTTTCATCTTGAGAAACGCTTCGGTGACCCTCGCCAATTTCTTCTTGTCTTTATCTTTCATCATCTTGTCCATTACAGTTGGGACGATCTGCCATGAAAGGCCGAACTTGTCCTTAAGCCAGCCGCACTGTTCCGCTTCCGGCACTGCGGAGAGTTTTTTCCAGTAGTAGTCTATTTCTTCCTGGGTATCGCAGTTGACGATGAAGGAGATCGCTTCGTTGAACTTAAAGAGAGGACCGGCTGAGATCATCATGAATTCCTGTCCGAAAAGCTCGATAGTAACGACATCCACCGTGCCGGAAGGGGTGTCCCGGAGCGTCATAGTGTTCTTGATCTTTGATTTGGGGAAAACGGATGTGTAGAATTTCGCCGCCTTCTTCGCTTCCTTGTCGAACCATAAATGGGGTGTGATTTTTTGCATATGTGCCTCCTTGTCTGTTGATGGTTTTGGCCGCAGCCGAGTAACGTTCAACGGTTACGATGCCCGTTTCGTGGTTTGGTAATCGGTTGCATCTTAACAACCACGAAAGACGAACCACGTGACCGAAACGGGCATCGTTACCATTACCGAACGATAAAAAAGATTCGCGCGAACGCGTGAAATCCCGCGAAGAAATACTATATATCAACGAGGACCTTGAAACCGCCATACACCATGCGTTTCATGTCGAAGGGCATCTCCTTCGGGCTCATCTTTTCCATCTCTTTCATCACCTTTGCATTGACGCGGTCGCGGTGCGCCCGGGACTTGTAAACAATCCAGGAGAAAACCACGGTCTCGCCCGGCTTCAATTTCATCATTCGTAAAAAAGTCGTCCCCCACTTGTTCTCCAAGTCGTCTCCGACGCACTCCTTATAATCGATCGCGCCGTGCTTCATCCACATCTCTTTTCCCATCCTGGCCATTCGGACGTAGACTTTCAGGTTTTTCTTCGGTACCGGTATCACAAATCCATCGACGTAATGCATAAGAATCTCCTTTCCCGTTCTTTATTATGGTTTGCGGCAGATTAACATCCTTCCTCTTATTCGCCTCTCTGTTTCTCATCCTTAGTATCAATCGTCCATTTCAGGGAAACAGCAGGGAAACAGGGACGTAGTGACCGACATGGACTTTCGTTGTTCCACTTGATCTTTTATATCCTCGCCTGTTTAATCTCCCGCGTGAGCCCTCTCCACAAGCGGCATAGCAAGAATCAACCGTGCCACCTCGTCAGGCTCATCCATTTGAACATAGTGCCGGGCGCCGGGCAGAAGAAACAGCTCGGAGGTTGGAAAGAACTGGTGAAAGCTCCGGGCCACTCCTATGTTCAGGTAAGGGTCGGCATCACCGAAAATGATCCGCACAGGACGTTTAAACTCTCTCAGCATTGGAATCATCTTTGTTCTCGATCGTACTGTCGGCAGCAAGTCTTCGTTCAACCTGAAGAACGCGGGACGAGCGCCTGGTATGGCTTCGAATTGCCGATATAACACCGGGAGAAATTCGTCTCTGACCGCTGCATCACGGAAGAATCTCCCGACTTGCCACAGAAACATGCGATGGAAGATGAAATCACCAAACATCTGCGATACAGGCCGTGCGATGCTTCTCACCAGAGGTGTTGAGAAAAGCAAAATCGCCTCTGGAGGCCGGAGCGTCGGCATTTTACAATAGTATGTGTTCAGCAGCACGAGCCCTGCGACGCGCCCGGCATGGGCAAGCGCCCAGTCAATCGCCGGCGGCCCGGAAGCGTCGTGTGCTACAAGGACAACGCGCTGAAGCTTCAGTTGTTCGACAACGGCGGCCAACTCCAGCACCTGGTTCGCGGCGGTGTAGGGATAACCGGCAGGCTTATCGGAAGCCCCCCACCCAAGAAAATCAAACGTGACTGTTCGTCGTAGCGGTGAGAGGTGGGGAACAAGGCGGTCATACAGGTGCAGATTATCGGGAAATCCGTGCATCAGTATAATCGTCGGTTCTTCGCCCGGGTACTCTCGAACATAAATCCGATGTTGATTCAGTTGTACAAATTTCTCTTCGTAGTTCATCACTTCACCCAGAGAGGTTGTGCGTATGAAGTTCATAGCTCGCCCTTGCCGGCCATTGTTGCTCAAGAATCAATTCTTGCCACTGTCTTTGGCCTTCATCGGATCGGCCCAGCTGCCTGCGCCGCTTTTCCCGTCTAGAAACGGAATCGCGGCTTCGGTCAATTTCGGCGATAAGAACATCTCGTAGTGAGTGAGATCCGGCAGTATTGCAAGGCGGTTTTTCGACATATATTCGCGCTTCCAGCCGGCATCCTTCAGCCCCCCGCCGAGAAGCTGGTAGAACTTTACAATGTGCTCGGGACGAATCATGTCGCTGTCGCCGTAGATCAACATAACCGGCATGGCAAGTTTCTTGACATCTTCCGACCAATCGTATGGTTTGCGCATCATCTCGCCCATTCGGTCCAAAAGCTTCGGGAAATCCTCCGGGTGTGGAGCAATCGCGATGTATGACTTATACATCGGCGTCTCTTTCATGAACTCTGCCATCGCGGCGCCGACTTGCGCCTGCTGCGGCAGCATCTCGTGATAAAATCCGTCCTGCGCATACGGAGTCGAAACCAGGACCAGGCGCCGTACCATCTCTGGATGCTGCACCGCAAACCGGAGAGCGACTCCGCCGCCCATGGAGTAATCGAGGACATCTACCTATCCATATCCGAGATTCTTGAGGATGACTGTCATGTCGTTGCCCATGTCAATGAGGCTGATCGGTCGATCTCCCAGCGTGGTGCGGCCGTGGCCATGGAGGTCTACGGCTACAACCTGCCGATTTTCCACAAGCGCGGGGAGCGCCGGCCCAAACATCTCGATCTGGCCCAGTCCGCCGTGCAAGAGAAGCAATGGTTCCCCCCGCCCCCGGATTTCGTAGTAATAATTCACACCGTTTGCGGCGACATATCCGCTCTTAACAACATGCGCCTTATCAGCGCGCATCCCGTTTTTGACGAAGTATGATATCCCGATCCAGGCCACTGCGGCGAGAACGACCACCATAATGATCGCTATGGCAACGTTTCTCTTGTTCATGCTATTCTCCTTACTCTATCGGTTATGGTTCGGTTACCCGACGAAGATTGCTGTCTCTTGCGGACCTGGTGCAGGCGCGACAACACACCTGTTGTTACCTCATCCTCCGCGGTGATTTCGCGCCTTCGATTAGAGAACGATTGACGGCAATTTATGCACATTCCAATAAAGAACAAGAAAACTATCAATTTATTAATAGCGCGCGATTAATAATTGTCAACTGGATAAAAGTATCAATCTCGCGATTCAGCAGGACCTGCTCTACTTTTATCTTCATGGAACAGGGTCACTTCTCTTGAAGCCCAGTATAGCTTTTATCTCGCGATGACCATCGTCACTTTCTTGTTTGCCTTCATGGCCTTTCCATATAGTCTCTGAATTGACAATCTTCTTGCCGGACGGGAGCACACTGAAGCTGTTGAATCAAGCTGTTTTTGCGCTACGGACGTGCCGTTTATCTATGGTGTAAATAGCCGACTGAGTATTATTGACGTAACGGATGTATTTGCGCGCATGCGGAAGATTCGCAGGCCACGGATCGCTCAACATGGTTACGCTGCATGTCGAAGTTGTCTCGGATGGGAAAATCTGCCGGTAAATGATCGCCTGTTCGCCTGTGTGAATTCTCTATAAAAAAGGCGCCCTTACAGGCGCCTTTTTATAATTCCTTTACCAACAACGTTGATTTCGATTCGGCAACCATCCCCCTCAATCAATGTTCCCCCGGCCATGGAATGCGCGTGACGGCAGACGGCCGTGCCATATGAGTGCGGCGTCCTTGAGAGCTGCCGATGCTTCGGTCGAGGGTGGTCTGTATACGATGCGAAACCGTTCGTTCCATTCGAGCGTGCCGGTTTCAACAAGGGTGTTATTCCTGAGCACCTGCCACTGCTGCTCGGCAAGGTCGATATCGTAATAACGCGCCTCCTCGGGCTGGAGCACCAGGATATCATTGTCCGTGACAGTCAGGCTGCTGCACTGGGGCCGGTCCGGGACCTTTGTGTTCAGTCCCGGCGACACAGGATCGAGTGAGAGCGAACAGAAACCGGGAAGATTCACGAGGGCCATGGGTTTTTGCGAGGTGTTCTTTAGTGTAAGCCGGAGCCGCGCGCTCTTCCGGCCTGCTGGATCGTTCTGTCTCGGGCTTTCGATCATTTCCAGCCCTATACCGATGGGACTCCATTGGTAGCCGCGGATCACGGCCGTGCCGTCACCTCCCACGGCGACCTCCATTTCAAGCGGCGTCTGGATCGTGGCGCGCGTCCCCTGCTGTTTTTCGATCTCGATCCCTTTCCCTTGCTGAACGTAGTAGGACTCGATGCCGTACTCAACAGCCGCCGCGTTCCGAAATGCGATCCCGAACTGCCACGGCTGCGCGAGGCGGCCCTTGAGAAAGATCCCCGATTCAGGCCTGATCGTCGAGAGGCCCGTTACTTCGGCCAGGCCGCCCTCTCCATTGGCAAGTGAGGCGTATACCGTGTCTCCGGATGACGCTTGTTTTTTGATCTGCTCCGCAATGTCGGCCGACGCCCGGGCGAGGGGAACGATCGATGCTTCATACCGGAGCCGGACATAATCGCCCCGGAACAGGTCACGGGGATCGATGGGCGCGGTGCGGAGGTGTACCATGGTCCCGGTAGCGGCAACGTACTCGCGCTTTCCGGCCATGAAGACCAGGACAAGGACCTGCAGGACGATCGCGATGATAAGAAGTGCCCGCCTCATGGTGCGGCCTCCTTGCGCGCCCTGCGAACGCGCGCGAAAAAGACCCCTATGCCGAGCATCATCCCGCCGACCACAAGAAAGACCGCGGCCCGGGCGAGCAGGCTGTGGAACAAGTCAACATACCGCGCTATGGCAAGCGCGGTCAGGAGCAGGCTGCCCATGATCGCCGAGCGGAGTTGGAGGGTCTGAAAACCGCGCAGCATCAGCATGACGGCCGAAAAGAGGATCAGCAGGTTATACGGCGCCGTGGAGAGCGCTCCCTGCAGTTTGAGTACTCCGAAGAACTGGAGGCTGTACAGGATGAGCGCCAGGGGAACGGCAAGGTGATCGATGCGCAGACCTTCGTTGATCCGTTCTTTGATGTCGGTGAACGGCCGGAGCGCGAATATCCAGAGCCCCAGGGCGATCGCGAGAAAGAGCGTGAACCACAGGTCGGCGGCGTTCTCGTGCGGCCGGTACGAAAAGGTCTCGCGGGCTTCACGGAACGTGAGGACAAAGAGCATGAAGAAGTAAAGAAGGTCTCCGAAGAAGAAACAAACAGGCGCGAGTTCCGGAACGTCGCTCGATCGTTTGAGAAGAAGTCCAAGAGCAATGAGAGACGCGGCAACGGCGAAGAAGGCCGGCATCAGGATATACCCGTTCAACCGCTCGAGCATGGTGAAAAGGACAAAGAGAAACGCAGCCAGGCCGGCGGATGCGAGCACCCGGGAACTGAGCACCCGGGCGAGCGGAAGGATGCCGAGCAGGATCAGCGCGGGCGCGGCATACACCGGGTTGTGAAAAGTGAACGCCTCGGCCCCATTCCACAGGACCAGGAGCGCCGTGGCCAGGAGAGCCTGGGCGAGCGACGGCAGGACCCAGGCAAGAGACAATGCGCCCAGGCCCCAGACCAAGAAGGCGGTAGGATAATGCTCGTTGATATGGTAGATCTGGGCAACGAGCCAGATGCCCGCGCCAAAGAACATGGTGCCCAGGACATGAAGGGTCTCCTGCGTTACGCGGCGCTTCACAAATAAGCCCGCGCCGTGGACCGATATGAGGGCCGCGAACACGACGCCCAGCTTTGCGAACTTGTGCATCTTTTCCCAGTTGTAGGCAAAGAGCAGGATTACGCCCAGCCCGATCAGCAATGCCCCGGCAACAGCGAAGGCAACACGCCCCCACGTACCCGCCTGTTCGTCGGTGGGGTAGCGGCCGCGGATTGCGCCGGCCTGGACATCGTCGATCAGCCCTTCCTGCACCCAGAGATCAAGTTCCTTCAGCAGCCAGTTGATGTGCCTTTTCATAATTGGATGGACCTGCAGGGAGCTCCAAGGGTCCCGTTCCCGCTCATTTTCGATACTTAATAACCGTGCCCTTCACTGTCGTAACGTATCCGTTCAATACGTAGGCCCAGAACCAGTGCTCCGATATTTCAGGATTCAGGAGCGCATCCCCTCCCTTGCTGATAACGGCATTATGATACGCTTCCAGGAATCTTTCATTTTGCCCGATCGGTATAAAGTTGAACAGCATGATCCCCGTTGAACTGCCTTCACCTTCTCCCAGCACATCGTATCCCGAACTTGCCATATCCGTGGGGATCTTGAGCGGCGCGGAATGGCATCCGGCAACGAACACAAATAAGACATATGCCAATAAGATTCTTTTCATTTGACAACCTCCTTAAGGTAAATAGTGTGGGTATCTTTTCGCGCAGACTCAGAAAACCTCTTAGGGCCTGGTCTTTCTCCGGAAACATACAGGACGTTGATAATGCACAGCACAGTGCAAAAAAACCTTGTCTTCATTGGCAACTGTTTTTAATGCACAAATTTGCCGGGGGTGGATAGGGGGTCAGATGATGCTGACCGATTATATTACACAGCCTGTTTTTGTCAAGGATTTCATTACAAGAAACGTGTTGTTTGAATGCAGATTTGAACCAGCGTATAATCCCAGAAACCTGATTGGGGTCTGTCATGAATCATCTGTTCTCAGAAGGTTGTCTAAGCTGGCACTGATCCATGTGTGCATTGGTTTTTTGGGCAGCTCATCACTCGGCCACGCAGCATGCCGGAAATTTACAGTATCTGCGCGCTGATATGCAGGTCTCGCATCACTCCACCCGCGCCCTTTTAAAAAGGGCGCGGCCGTGTCTGCCTTGTCTTGTTCTCGTAAGTACGATCTGTGCAGCATTGCTATGCGTGTCTTTCGCTCAGAGCTACCCGGCGCAGGGAACGGCAGAACTTAAAAGGCTTACCCCACTCAGTGGCGAATTAACCTCTACGGGGTTTGGGGAGAGACTTATATCTTTGCCTTTCCAGAAGCCCCTGCATCCCATGAACAGGTAAACCCAGCTTTGGGACTTATCTTCTTCAGGTCCATGAATCACTCATTATGTATACACATTATACTGAGTTGCGGCTACATTGTCAGGGTTTTCGGCACGGCAGGTGGTTCATTTTGTAATGGGTGAGATAAGGTCACGGGGTTAAATCTTCATTCGTTTCATTCACTCGCACCTGAGGTCTTGCGGCTTGACATCCCCCCTACGCGGCAGCCTGATGCGCTTCCACGCGAAGCTTTACGCACTCGTGGGTCTGAAGGATCTTGATGATCTCAATGATGTTTTCGGCGCGGGGATTGCCGTTTGGACCGAGCATGCGATGCACGCTCTTGTCCGATTTCTTGAGTTTCTTGGCCAACTGCTGGAACGTGATCGTTGCGTTGATGTAGTCGCGAAGCATCGCTTTGCCAACCGTAAGATCTCCCGCCAGGAGTTCGTTCACAGCCTCGGTCAGCAACTGCCGGCGAAATGTTGGATCGGCTTCGGCTCGCGATAGAATTGTTGCGCGAAATTTGCGTGTAATAGGCATCCTGTCCCCTCACTTCTTTTTTGTCTTCTCTTTTTTATATTCGGCCCACAGCATCTGTGCGGTCATGATGTCTTTTCCTTGAGTCTTTTTACTGCCTCCGCCGAGCAGAATGACGATTTCGTTGCCTTCCTGCCCGAAATATATCCTGTATCCCGGACCGAAGTCGATCTTATATTCAAAGATCCCCCTGCCGAGTGATTTTACGTTTGGAAAATTGCCTTGTTCCAGACGATAGAGCGCTGTGGCAACCTTCGCCGCCGCATGCCCATCCAGTTCGGTGAACCACATTACAAAGGGCGAATTGCCGTTATGGATATATTCAACAACTTTGCGGACAACCAATTATCGTCTCCGCATAAGGTAACTTATTTGTTACCAATTGTCAATCTGTATTTTTTTAGAGATTATGGACTTAAATCCGTCCTAACCCACGATCAATTCATCAAGCGAACGCTTGGGTACATGGTGGACGCCCTGAGCGTCCCTCCAGTATTTGATGTCGCCGGAAGGGCCGATCGGTTCGATCACAACGGTTTCTTTGGGCTTGCCGAGCGCGATCACCAGGAGGACCTCGAAATGGTCCGGTATCGCCAGCGCCTGGCTCAGGGACGGCTTCTGGATCGTTGCTATGATACAGCCGCCCAGATCCTTCTCCGCGGCGCCCAGCAGAATGCTCTGCGCCACGATGCCATGATCGCAGCCGAAGGATGTCTTTATTCTCTTGTCCCCCAGTATGATAATGTACGCGGAGGGCCGCTCGCCTTCCGCGGGCCCGGCCCAGTCCTTCAGATAGGCTGCCCACCCCAGCTGCGGGAAGATCAAGGCATTCCGGGAAGCATCACAGGACACCATGAACTTCAACGGCTGCATATTGCCGCCGGTCGCGGAAAGCCTGGCGAGATCAACCAGTTCCTTCAGGGTCTCGATGCTCACGCTTTCACTCTGATGGAACCTCCGGTAGCTCCTGTTTTTCAAGACAAGCTCTTTCATCATCATGGCAACCCTCCTCTAGCACTGTATTGTCAAACTTTAACCACAGAGCACTCAGAGAATACCTTGAATGAATGGAACTATAACCACAGAGATCGCAGAGTTTTTTTAATATCTTAAAGACTTTTCTCAGTGTTCTCTGTGGTAAAAGTCTGTGGTTTTTTGTATTGTCTTATTTTGTAAGCATCTTCAGCACTTCGAGATACTTTTCGCTCGTTTTTTGGACAACGTCATCGGGGAGTACAGGCGCGGGTGGCTTTTGGTCCCAGGTAAGGGAAAGGAGATAATCTCTGACAAACTGCTTGTCAAAACTCTTCTGCACAACCCCTTCCCGGTAATCGTTCTTGGGCCAGAAACGGGACGAGTCAGGTGTGAGCACTTCGTCGATCAGCATGACCTCCTTGTTCAGGATGCCGAATTCGAGCTTCGTATCAGCGATTATGATCCCTTTGGGTTCAGCAAGTTCGCACGCACGCCGATAAATGGCGAGCGTATATTTCTTTATCTTTTCCGCAGCGTTAGCCCCAACAAGCTTAACCACTTCTTTATAATCAACATTTACATCATGTTCTCCTATCTCTGCCTTTGTGGAGGGTGTGAATATCGGTTCGGGCAGACGCGACGCCTCGGTCAGGCCTTTCGGCAGCTTGATGCCGCTTACCGAGCCCGTTGCCTTGTACTCCTTCAGTCCGGATCCGGAAAGGTATCCCCGTACGATGCATTCCACCGGCAGCGGCTGAGTCTTCTTCACGAGCATGCTTCTGCCTTTAAGGATATCCGCATGCGGCTTGCATTCAACGGGATAATCCCGGACATCCAGGGATATGAGATGGTTGGGCACGATGTCCTCGGTATGCGAGAACCAGAATTGCGATATTTCGGTCAGCACCCTGCCCTTTTCAGGGACCGCGTTCGGCAAAACCACATCGAACGCGGAAATCCTGTCTGTTGCTACGATGAGAAGCATATCACCGAGGTCATAGATGTCCCTGACCTTGCCCCGTTTCGGCGGTTTGAGCCCTGCGAGATTAGTCTCCAGTATCAGCGGCGTCTTCATGTTCCCCTCTCCCCTGGTCATCCTCTGTATATTTGAGCACCCGGATGCGCGATATCCGGTTCTTCCTCAGCCGAAGCACGGTAAACAGGACGTTCTGGTGTTTGATCTGGTCGCCCTCGGCGGGCAATCGCCCGAAGAGCCCGAGCAGAAAACCGCCGATCGTCTCGAATTCGTCTTCCGGCAGCCTGATCCCCAGTTTATCATTCACCTTGCCGATGTCGGTCTTCCCGTCAACGATGTACCGGTTTGCGGCGATCTCATTGATCTCCTGCAGTACCTTCTCCTGCTCATCCCTGATGTCTCCGATGATCTCTTCGATAAGATCTTCCATGGTCACCAGGCCGTCGGTGCCTCCGTATTCATCGCCCACCAGGGCCAGGTGGATGCGTTTTTCACGCATCTCTTTTAACAGGACGCTGACATTCTTATTGGGAGGTACGATATACGGCTTCCGGAGTATCTGGTTGAGACTGACTTCCTTCTCTAAAAGGTGAAGCGGTAAAATGTCCTTGAGATAAACGACACCGATGATGTTGTCGATGGTCTCGGAATATACCGGCAGCCGGGAGAACCCCTTCTCATTCATGGTATGAAGGATCGAATCGACGTCGCTCTCCGCTTCGACTGCCACGATCTCGGTCCGGGGGACCATCACCTCTTTTACGACGGTGTCGGTGAACCGGAACACGCTGTGGATGAGGTCCTCTTCCGACGGTTCGAACACCCCGCTCTTTCGTCCCTCCCGGATGAGATATTTGACCTCGTCTTCCGACACCAGAGACGGCTCGTGCTCATGCGAGGAAACAAACAGACCAATGATGAAATTACTCGATGCGGTCAGCATTCGCAGCACCCGGCGAAAGGTCCGGGAAAGAACATCGACGGATGTCGATGTGAAAAATGCGATCTTTTCAGCATTGCGGATCGCAAACGACTTGGGGACCAGCTCTCCGAACACCAGCGTCAGATACGTTATCACGCTGACGACGATACCGACTGCGATCGGCTCGGCAGCTCTCTGGAGGAATTCCATCGGCAGGGAAGCAAAAAAAGGTTTGATGCGCTCAATGGCTATTACACCGCCGAACGTGGCCGCCAGCGTCCCGATGAGCGTAATGCCGACCTGAATGGTGGCGAGAAAACGCTCCGGTTCCTCCTGGAGCTTCTGGATCCGTATTGCTTTCCTGTTCCCGCTTTTTACAAGATGCCGCACGCGACTTTTGCGAAGCGAGATCAATGAAATTTCGGCCGCTGCAAAAAAACCGTTCAGGAGGATGAGAAGTATGATTGAGAGAAGCGTAAGAAAAAGCATAGATATTTACTATTGCGGATTTCGGATTTTAGATTTGGGATTTTTCAATACAACAGCATCTCCCTACATTCATTTCCTGGATAAAACTGCCGCTCTCTCCGTTCCGCAATCCGCAATCGGCAATCTAAAATCCGTATTCCTTCCAGCGTTTCTCGACCAACGCCTGGACCTCCGGTGACATCTTGATCTCATCCGGCCATGAACGCGTGAATCCCTCACCGGGTCCTTTGCGCGTGGCATCGATTCCCATCTTGCCGCCGAACCCGATCTGCGGACAGGAATGATCAAGGATGTCGAGCGGCCCGTCGGTGATGATCACATCGCGCTGCGGGTCGACATGGTTCATGACCTTCCAGGTAACTTCGGAGTAATCGTGGATATTGACGTCCTCGTCGCAGACAATGACGAACTTGGAGAGCATGAGCATGCCCGTGCCCCAGATCGTGTTGATCACCTTCTTGCCGTGGCCGGGATAGCGCTTCTTGATCCTGACGATCACATTATTATGGAACACGCCTTCAACGGGCATGTCCATGTCGAGGATATCGGGAGCGACCATCTGGAGAAGCGGGAGAAATATCCGTTCCGTGGCCTTGCCGAGATAAGCGTCTTCCTGCGGCGGCCGGCCGACCAGTGTGGCCGGATAGATAGCGTTCCGGCGGTGCGTAATGGCGGTAATATGGAATACCGGGTACTCGTCTGCCTCGGAGTAGTAGCCCGTATGGTCGCCGAAGGGTCCTTCCACCCGCCGTTCGTGGGGATCGACGAATCCTTCAAGGACGAACTCCGCCTCCGCCGGTACCCGAACGTCGACGGTCTTGCACTGGACGACCTCGAGAGGCTTCTTTCTGAGAAAGCCCGCAAAGATGAACTCACCGATGGCCGGCGGGAGCGGCGCGGTGGCTGAATATATGATGGAGGGATCGCCGCCGATGGCAACCGCAACCTCCATGCGCCTGCTGGACGCCTCGTACTGCTGATACTGCCTGGCGCCGTCCTTGTGCTTGTGCCAGTGCATGCCCGTGGTCTGATGGTCAAAGACCTGCATGCGGTACATGCCGACGTTCGTGATCTTCGTCAGGGGATCGATTGAGCATACCATCGGAAGCGTGATAAACCGTCCGCCGTCGGCAGGCCAGCACTTAAGCACCGGAATTTTTGAAAGGTCTACATGGTCTCCCGTCAGAACGACGTCCTGACACGGGGCTTTTTTGACGGTCTTGGGAAAAAATTTGGCGAGTTCGGCAAGTTTCGGCAGTACTCCCAGCTTGTCCAGGAACCCGGCGCCCGGACCCGGGAACAGGTTCGTGGGATCGACGAGTTCCTTGATCCGTTGGCCGATCTCATCCAGGCTCTCGACCTCGAGCGCGAGGCAGATCCGGTTCATGGAACCGAATGCATTGGTCAGGACCGGGAAGGCCGACCCAATGACGCGCTCGAACAGAAGCGCCGTATTCGCCGCGCCCTTTTCTTTTGATACCCGGTCGGTGATTTCCGCGATCTCAAGGTCGGCGTCCACTTCAGCCTTGACCCTGACCAGTTCGTTGTTTTTTTCGAGAACCGCGATAAAATCTCTTAATGTATCGTATGCCATGGGAATTGGATTGTATCGGAATCACTGGAGATTTGCAATCAAAAACTCCAAAAACACCGTTGTCGTCTAGGAGTCGCCGTACTTTTGCAGCCGGTGCCGGAAGGATCGGAAGGTCAGGCCGAGCAGTTTTGCCGCATCTGTCTTGACCCCTCCTGTTTTCTCGAGCGCTTTCCGGAGAAACGTTCTTTCCGTTTTTTCCAGCAGGGCCTCGAGGTCCATCCCAGTGTCGGGGATTTCGAGCGTGAACTGGTCGGAAAAGGGCGAGGGGTTTTTCACCGTATCCGGCACCTGATCGAGGCGAATAACGTTCTCCGGGGTCATGATCATCATTCGCTCTATTGTGTTCTCCAGTTCACGAACGTTCCCCGGCCAATGATACGCCATCAGCGCCTGCATTGCCTCAGCGTCGATCAATTTGACCTGCGCCCGCTCGACCTCCTTGCGCACGACTTTCTTGAGAAAATATTCCGCAAGAAGCGGGATATCGTCCTTTCGTTCCCTGAGCGGAGGCAGGTGGATGGGGATCACGTTCAAGCGGTAGTACAGGTCCTCCCGGAACGCGCCCTTCGCAATTTCCGCCAGCAGGTCCTGGTTGCTTGCGGCGATGACATGCACATCAACCGTGACTCCGGCGGTCCCGCCTACCCGGATGAACTCCCGTTCCTGGAGCACCCGCAGGAGCTTGATCTGGAGCGCCGGCGTTGTCGCACTGATCTCATCGAGAAAAATGGTCCCCTTGTTGGCTGCTTCGAAGAGTCCCTGCTTGTTCGACGATGCGCCGGTAAAGGCGCCCTTCATATATCCGAACAATTCGCTTTCCAGAAGGGTCTCGGGCAAGGCCCCGCAGTTGACCGTCACGAACGGCCCGTTCTTCCGGGGGCTGTTGAAATGAACGGCCTTTGCCACGAGCTCTTTGCCGGTCCCGCTCTCGCCTGTTATCAGGACGGTGCTGGTCGTATCCGCAACTTGACGGATAAGGGAAAAGACCTTTTGCATCGGCTCGCTTTTCCCGATAAAATTGGCGAATCCCGTCTTCGACTCGATCTCGCGTTTGAGAAGGATATTCTCCTTTCTCAGATAGCGCTTTTCGAGAGAGTTGTAAATGATCAACTTCAGTTCATCTACCTTGAAGGGCTTGGTGATGTAATCATACGCCCCGATCTTCATGGCCTCGACCGCAGTCTCGGTGGTTGCGAAGGCGGTGATCATGATCACGACGGTCTCCGGTGATATTTCCTTGACCGACTTGAGCACTTCCATACCGTCGGCCCCGGGCATCTTCACATCGGTGATCACCAGGTCGAAGATCTCGGCCTGGACCGCCTTGATTGCGTCTGCGCCGTTCTTTGCCGTCACGACTTCGTGACCTTCCTTGGTGAGCAGGATCGCGAGAAAGTCCCGCATGCTCTGTTCGTCGTCGACAACGAGTATTTTACTCATATCAATTCCGCCTCTTCTGCGCCTGCCCGGTATTGTTCTTGGGCAGTGAGTAAACCGGTTCCTCGCGGATCGGGAGCCGGATGATGAATTGCGTCCCTTTGCCTGGCGCACTGTCCACGGTGATCGTACCCTGATGGTCCTCGATGATCCGGTAGACGATCGACAGTCCCAGACCGGTGCCCCCTGTCTTTGTGGTAAAAAAGGGGTTGAATATCCTGTCACGATCTTCCTTCGCGATTCCCTGACCCGAATCCTTTATGATGATCACGCACCAATCAAGGTCATCTTTTGCCCGGGAAGACACCCTCGCGGTGACCGTTATCTCGCCGCCCTGCGGCATTGCCTGGCAGGCGTTAATGAGCAGGTTCCAGAAAACCTGGCGGATCCGCTGGGAGTCCCCTTTTATCACGGCGCGCGGATCAACCTGCTGGGTGATGCGGATGTTGCCTGAATACTCCTTGCAATTCTTCAAAAGCATGATCGTCTCGTCAAGGACGGGCGAAAGCTCGATATAGTCGTTCTGGGCGTTCTTGAGGCGGGCATATTCCAGAAATTCCATGATGATCGTGTTGAGCCGGTCTGTCTCGCGAACAACGATATCCATAAGGTGTTTGTTGTCTCCCTGCAGGGCGAGTTCTCCCTGAAGCACCTGGATGGAACCGCTGAGCGATGCGAGCGGGTTCCGGATCTCATGGGCGATGCCAGCGGCAAGGCTCCCGACGGTTGCCAGCCGCTCCTTCGTCCGTACCTGGTCCTCCATCTCCATCAGCTTGGTTATATCCTGGAAGATAAGGATGAACCCGCGAACCGTGTTGGCATCGTCCTTGAGCAGAGAGGCGGTCATCCCGAGCAGCGCAATACTGCCGTCCTTTTTCATGATCTGTCCGTTGAAACGGAACGGGTGTGATTTCAGCGAATCGGTATGGCCGAAGACTCCCTTGATGCTGTCCCCGAACACCTGCTGCCAGCGGCTTTTGATCTCGTCGTACGGGTACCCCGTGATCTGTTCCGCGGCGGGGTTCCACGATGCGATGTTGCCCTGCAGGTCCATCGTCACGATCCCGCTTCCCACGCTCCGCAGGATGTGCTCCTGCAGGACGCGGAGGTCTTGCAGGTCCATGCTTTTCTCGCGCAGTTCCTTGCGCGTTTTCCTGAGACGCTCAGAAAGGTAGCCGCTCAAAAGACCGACGATGTAGAACGAAAGGATATTGATGAACACCTGAAAGAGCACCTGGACTGCCGTAAAGTTCTGACTCCTGACGAAACCGGGAACGTTATAATACTGCATGTCCAGCATTGCGCCGTAGAGAATGCTCGAGAGAGAAGCCGAAAGATACCCTCCCCGGCGGTAGAGAATAATACTTGACGATATAATGGTAAGATGGTAGAGGAGTGAAAAACCGCTGTCGATGCCTCCGGTAAGGTACGTGAGGGCGGTGACGAGAAGAATATCGACCGACGTCTGAAGATAGGCGAGGAGGGAAAGAGGCTGTATTCTTTTAAGAAGGTACCAGTAAACAACGGTCAGGCAATAGACGGAGAGAAGAAAATAGTATACATACGCGGTCTTGAACGGATAAATCGTATAGCGCTGTTGAATAAAAACAAGGGTCCCGACCAGAAAGGTCGCGAGCACCACCCTGCTCCAGATAAGCCACTTTATGCGAATTGTGTATTCTTCTTTTGAATACTCTTGTGTCACGTGAGTCGCTAACCCGCCGCCGCGCCCATCTGGAATATCGGCATGTACATGGCCACGATCACAAAGCCGACCACGACGCCCAGAAAGATCATGAGCATGGGCTCCAGCATGGAGGTGAGCGCCGCCACCGCGGAATCCACCTCATCATCGTAGAAGTCCGCGATCTTATTCAGCATGTTGTCGAGCGCGCCCGTCGCCTCACCGACCGAGATCATCTGAGACGACCATGGCGGGGAATATTTTTGCCCTTCCCAGCGGATCAGCAAGCGTTTTTCCTTCGCTCACGCTCTGCCGGGTGGCGAGGATCGCCTCTTCCACGACCTTGTTGCCTGCGGTCCTGGAAACGATCAGCAACCCTTCAAGGATGGGGACCCCGCTGGTAAGCAGCGTGCCGAGGGTGCGCGTAAACTTGGCAACCGCCACCCTCTGGATCAGCGATCCCGCAACGGGTACTTTTAACGCTATCGCATCGGTCGTTCTCAGCCCGTTTTCTGTTTTCCTGAATTGTTTGAGACCAACAAAGAAACCAATAATGACGAAGAGAAGGCTCAGTCCGCCCCAGCCTTTCAAAAAATTGCTGATTGCCATGACAATGCGGGTTGGGAAAGGCAGCTGCATTTTCGCTTCAACAAAAATGGCGGCCAGCATGGGGACGACGACGACCAGCAGCAGGGAGACCACGGCAACTGCGACGAACAGAATGATCGCGGGATATATCATCGCCGATTTGATCTGACCTTTGATCTTTGCGAACTTTTCCATAAACGCGGCGAGCCGCCCGAGAATGGTATCCAGAATACCGCCAGCCTCTCCGGCGGCAACCATATTGCAATAAAGAGCGTCAAAGATCTTGGGGTGTTTTTTCAGGGCATCGGCAAACGTTGCGCCGCTCTCCACATCGGACCTCACCTGGTTTACGGTCTTTTGAAGCGTTTTGTTTTCCGTCTGGGTGCCGAGGATATCAAGACACTGCACGAGCGGCAATCCTGCATCGATCATGGTCGCCAACTGCCGGGTAAAGATCACGATATCTTTATCCTTGACCTTTGGAGCGCCGAAGCTCAACTTGATATCTTTCGGCTTGGCGGTTACATTGATGGGCTGAATATTCTGTTTCCGAAGGAGCGCGAGCACATCCTCTTTGCTGTTTGCAGCGATCTCGCCCTTCTGGACCGCTCCCTGTCGTGTTTTGCCTTCCCATGTAAATACGCTTGTTGCCATTTTTCACCTCGTCGTTATTGGACCGGCATCCGGACGTCTCAGCGGTATTCCTTCCGGACATTCTGCGTCCCTGCAAGGCCGGAGCGCCCAAGCATTTGAATAAGTTCGTCGGGATTCGACGACCGGCCGATACAGTCCTCATATGAAATAAATTTTTTGGTATAGAGTTCATACAGCGACTGGTTGAGCGTCATCATGCCGAATTTTGACTGGCCGGTCTGCATAATCGAATAGATCTGATGGATCTTGTCCTCCCTGATGAGATTCCGGATAGCGACATTCGGGATCATGACCTCAAGAGCGAGCATTCTGCCGCCGCCTATCTTCGGAATGAGCGTCTGGGACATGACGCCCTCGAGAACGAACGACAGCTGTGCCCTGACCTGGGATTGCTGGTGGGGCGGAAAGACATCGATGATACGATTCATCGTTTGCGCAGCGGAGTTCGTATGGAGTGTCGCAAACGTCAGATGTCCTGTTTCCGCTATGGTCAGTGCCGCTTCAATGGTTTCGAGATCGCGCATTTCACCGACGAGCACGACATCGGGGTCTTGCCGGAGAATGTATTTCAATGCGTCCTTGAACGACTTGGTATCGGCGTTGACTTCCCGCTGGTTTACCAGGCATTTTTTATGCGGGTGGAGATACTCAATCGGGTCTTCGATGGTGATGATATGTTCCTGCCGCTCGCTGTTGATCTTGTCGATCATCGAGGCCAGTGTTGTCGATTTGCCGCTGCCCGTGGGCCCGGTGACGAGAACGAGTCCTCTCGGCTTCTTGCAGAGGTCGGATACGATTTCCGGCAGTCCCAGTTCGTGGAATGTTTTGATCTTAAAGGGGATGGTCCTGACCGCAGCAGCAACAGCGCCGCGCTGCACGAACATGTTCGCGCGAAAGCGGGACAGGTTCTTTAACGCCGAAGGAGAGGTCAAGTTCGCTGTTCTCTTCAAACTTGTGTTTCTGGGCATCGGTGAGGATGCTGTAACAGAGGTCCTTGGTCTGCGTGGCGGAAAGGGGTTCCAGTCCAGGGATCAATTTTATCTTGCCGTCAACGCGGATCGATGGTGGGATTCCCGTGGTTATATGCAGGTCGGATGCACCTTTTTCTATCATGAATTTGAGCAAATCGTGCAGGTTGGCCATTATGATGAACCCCTTTTATTGAATACCCGGTTGTACTTCACGCCCGCTGGTGTCGCTAATTCTTATCAGGGAATGTATTCTCAACCACTTCTTCCAGCGAAGTCAATCCCGCCTTCACCTTCAACAGTCCGCTCGCCCGAAGCGTCTTCATTCCCCCGCTGACAGCCGCTTTTTTGAGCTCGAAGACCGATGCGCCCTGCAGAACGAGTTCCTTGATGTCGTCCCTGAGCGGCATGACCTCGTAGAGGGCTACCCTGCCTTTGTACCCGGTCTGGTTGCAGATATCACAGCCTTCCCCCTTGTAGCTCACGATGGTCTTGGCCTCTTCCGGATCGAACCCCGCCTCGATAAAGGTCTCAACCGGCAGTTTTTGAGGCTTCTTGCATTTCTGGCAGGCCTTCCGTACAAGCCGCTGCGCCACGATCAGGATCACTGCCGAGGATACCAGGAACGGTTCAACACCCATGTTAAGCAGACGGTTGATGGTGCTTGGGGCATCATTGGTATGGAGTGTGGAGAGCACCAGGTGGCCGGTGAGCGCGGCCTTGACCCCGATCTCCGCGGTTTCATAATCACGGGTCTCTCCCACCATGATGATATCCGGGTCCTGACGGAGAAAGGAGCGGAGCGCCGCGGCAAAGTTGAGCCCGATCTCGTCCTTCATCTGGACCTGATTGATACCCATAAGGTTGAATTCCACCGGGTCCTCGGCGGTCATAATGTTTTCGGAATCGGTGTTCAGTTCGCTCAGCGCCGAGTAGAGGGTTGTGGTCTTGCCGCTTCCTGTCGGGCCTGTCACCAACACCATGCCGAACGGTTTCCCGAGGGCATCCTTGAAATCCGCCAGCTGGTCCTCATCAAAGCCAAGCTTGGTCATGTCGAGCTGAAGATTCGACTTGTCAAGCAGGCGCATGACGATCTTTTCGCCGAACAGGGTCGGAAGAACGGAAACACGAAAGTCCATCACCTTGTTCTTGCTCATCTTGAGCTTGATCCTGCCGTCCTGCGGAAGTCTCCGCTCGGCGATGTCAAGGGATGACATGATCTTTATGCGGGAGATGATCGCATTCCTGATCTTGAGCGGAAGACCCATGACCGTTTTCAGAACTCCGTCAAGCCGGTACCGCACCCTGAACTTTTTCTCGTAGGGCTCGATGTGGATATCGCTCACGCCCGCCTTTGCCGCACGGAGCAGAATGCCGTTCACGAGTTTCACGATCGGCGCTTCAACCTCTTCCGACAACGCGTCCAGCTTGTCATCTTCAATCACTTCGAGTTCATCGACCGCGCCGTGGACAAGGTTGTCGAAATCATCGACGTCCACCTCTCCGCCGGTATCGATATCATCCACAAAGCCGCCGTCATCAGCAGTATCATCCATCGCATAATCTTTGGCATCCAGGGAGATCTTTTTCTCTTCCCGTGGGCGTCCGCTTTGGCCGAAACGAGTGCCTTGGTGGCACCGCCATAATATTTTTTGACCGCTTCAACAATTGCGCCTTCGGTTGCCACAACAGCTTCAACATTATAGCCGGTCATGAATTTGATGTCGTCGATGGCGAATATATTGGAGGGGTCGACCATGGCGATGGTGATCGTGGCACCGGCGCGATTGATCGGCATGATGCGGTATTTCTGCGCTACATCCGAAGGAATATGTTTTATGACAACAGGATTGATCTCGAATTTGCCCAGGTCGACATACGGGACGCCGTACTGTTTACTCAGAAACGTCATCAGCTTGTCTTCCTGCACGAACCCCATTTTGACCAGGATAGAGCCGAGCCTGCCGCCTTCGTTTTTCTGCGCGGCAAGCGCTTTTTGCAGCTGATCTTCCGTGATCAGACCCGACGAAACAAGCATCGCGCCGAGTCTTCCAGACATCGCCATAAGAACTCCCGTACGTCTAATAGTAACTACGTTACTTCACCGTTCACGGTTCGAGTTTGAAAACCATGAAGATCGAACGATTTGAAGCGTCGAAATCGCAGAATAAATCTCAAACATGATGGGAGATCGGTTCACGTTCCAGCGTAGTTTATGCCAAAACCTTGAACCGTGAACCTGATAACCCGAATGACTACTATATTACTTGAATAATGAATACATGTCAAGACAGCACACGTACTTTCCCCCGATTTTATAATGCGTTATCGAATCTGCTTGGAAAGCGCGTTCTTCATGACGAGAACCGGCGCTTTTTCTCCCGTCCATATTTCGAACGCGATAACACCTTGGTATAAAAGCATGCCGAGTCCGGATAGTCTTTTGGCGCCCCGCTTTTTCGCCATCTTCAAGAGTGCAGTCTCCGGCGGGTTATAGACAAGATCATACACGAGATGTTTTCTCCCGACGAGCTCCGCGGGCATCGGCAGGGGGTCGGTTATCCTGAGACCAATCGGAGAGGCGTTTATCAGACAATCTGCATCAGCCGCATACTCAGGGAGCATCTCCTGTCCTATGGCCATTGACGGCACACCGGTCTTTTCCCGGATATCATTCGCCAGGAGAGCCGCCTTTCGGGCATCAAGGTCCCGGAAGACGATCACAGAGGCACCGGCAAGCGCCAGACTAAAGCTCACCGCACGGGCCGCACCGCCCGAACCGATGAAGAGAAATTTTTTTCCTTTTGGATCCAGCCCCCCACGCTCCCTGAGAGACCGCAGGAACCCTCTGCCGTCGGTATTGTGGCCGATCAGCCGCCCCTTCCGGACCTCGATCGTATTCACCGCGCCTATCAGCCGCGCTTCCTCAGAAAGTTCGTCGAGATAGGCAAGCACCCGTTCTTTGTGCGGGACCGTAACGTTCAGTCCGCGGAGACCGAGGGGGACCACCGCCCGCACGGCATCTTCCAGAGACCCAGGAGGGACCGCAAAGGGTACGTAGCAGGCATCCATCCCGAGTTTTTTGAACGCGCTATTATGCATCCCCGGTGAAAAGGTATGTTCAACAGGGTGTCCGAATATTCCGTAGATCATCGTCTTTCCCGAAATCATCATGAGCGCCTCCCTTCACCACGCAACATGGTCACCAATTCACTGAATGTATCCGCCTTCCGTACCTTGACGGAGAGCGCCTGCTCCAGTTGTTCGAGGCGCATGTTGTCGAGGAACAGATCTTCATCTTCCTTCAGCGTGCCGGAGGGTATCACGACCAGCTCTCCCAAACGCTTGCCTTTGAGAGCCCGGAGGATATCCTGTCCTGTCAAGAGCCCTGCAACCGTCACCGAAGAGCCGAAAAAATAGTTCTGTGCTATCACCAGCCTGATGCTTGGTCCGTCAACCGTTTTCAACCGCTCCAGGGAGCGCTTGAGGATATTGCCGAACGATACCCCGGTAACCAGGGTCACCTGTATCGGCGCCGCCTTTTTCGGGATCCGGGTACGCGAAACATCTCGCAGGAATTCGGACACCATGCCCACGCCGTTCTCTTTCTGGGGCAGGTCCTCGTAAAAAGAAAGTGGTGGGAATGGTTCTCGCGCCTTGATAAAGAATTCATCAGAAGCAAACACAAGTCGTGTCCCGAGGTTTCGTTTGAACCGCGACCCGAGCCGGGTAACGAGTTCGATCACCGCGCGCGCCTCGGAACGGGTAAATGACCTGAGAGGGAATAGCTTTTTTCTGAATGACGTTAAGCCCACCGGGACCACCGCTATGGAAGCAACAGCCGGGAAAAGACCGGACAGGTCGTCCAGCGTCTTTTGCAAGTGATCGCCGTCGTTGATCCCGGGGCACAGTACGATCTGCGTGTGCATCATGATCCCGCCCGCGGCGAGACGCTTCATGCTCGCCAGGATGTCGGGCGCCTTCTTGTTTCCGAGTATGAACGTACGAAGCGAGTGGTCCGTGGTATGGACGGAGATATACAGAGGAGACAACCGTTCTTGAAAGATCCTTTCCCAGTCATTTTCTGACAGGGCACCGAGCGTAATATAGTTCCCGTGCAGGAATGAAGCCCGGAAATCGTCGTCTTTAATATGCAGACTTTTCCGGGTACCGGACGGCATCTGATCGACAAAACAAAAGATACACCGGTTACGGCATCGGGTGATGCGGAATGGGGGGAAGACGAGTCCGAGGGTGTCGTCGGGGTCCTTCCCGATGATGAGCCTTCGGGCCTTGCCGTCCTTCGTGTGAAAAGTGAGAATGATCCGTTCGTCTGCTACCAAAAAACGGTAATCGATAACGTCATGGACTTCTTTTCCATTCACGGAGTCGAGGACGTCCCCCGCTTTTAAGCCAAGTCCTTCAGCGGCACTACCCGGCAGGATATGGACGATCTCAAGCAATCAGGTTCTCTTCTTTGAGGCGAACATGAAGTCAACATACCCGGCGATCTGGACCATGGCCTCATCGGTAACCTGCCGGAATTTGCGAATCAGCATGATCTCATCAACGCTCAGGATCTTTTCCAGGTAATTGGTTTGCTCTTCTGACAGCGGATATTTACGCTTCCCCCGTCTGAATTTCACCTGCGATGGAGAAAGGAAAAAACCCTTGACCTCGTCCGGGACCTTTTCCTGGTGGGCCGCAAGAACGAGCATGGACTTGTCCAGACCCAGCTTGTTCGCGATCACCATGAGCGTCGAGTCCTTCGGTATATGCCCTTTATTGATCGTGACCCGAAGAAGCTCCGGGCTGATGCCGAGCACCTTGGACGCGTCCTTAAGATTTTTGAAACCTTTCTTTTCAAGTGCCTGTCTGATCATATCGGATATCTTCATTCATGCCCTCCGTGTATTAGTATCAATGCCATATCAGCCGACGATCCTGGTGCCGCGCACAACATACTGGACGCCCGAGACCAGGGTGAATACGGCCGTTGTCCAGTGCAGCACTTGCGTCCCCGCCATCTCTTTGCCGAACGCCTTCAGGACCAGCGAGAGCGTTACCACGAGCAGCTGCAGCACCGTTGTGGCCTTGCCGATGATCGATGGCCTGGCCTTCAGCTCGTGTCCTAAAAAATAGATAACGAGGCTGCCAAGGACCAGGATCGAGTCCCTGCTCACCACGATAATGACAAGCCATACGGGCAGCATCCCGAGCAACACCAGGGTCACGAACGCAGCGAGAATGAGCAGTTTGTCCGCGATCGGATCCAGGAGCGCGCCCAGGTCAGTTATGGAATTCGTAACGCGCGCGATCAATCCATCGAGCGCATCGGTCACACAGGCCACGGCAAAGACAACCAGCGCCGACCGGTAGTAACCGTAAATCATCAAATTAATAAAAAACGGGATGAGGACAATTCTGAGTAGAGTGATATAGTTAGGAAGGTTCATCGGCACCCCGTTGGATACGCTCAATGAATGTAAATATAAACATATTTATTTATCTTGTCAACCTTTTCTTTTTGTTCACATTTGTTTTTGTTCAACGATTGAATCAACGAAGGAGAACATGTTACGGAGGTACCTGGCGGATTGCATGTTTCCATCTTCGCACGTTAATAAACTATTTGCAGAGACGGGAATCCCCATGCTCGTGGGGCAGTCCCTACCGGATATCGTTGAGACTATGCAAAAATAAATCGACGAGCTTCGCGACGAACTTTCTGATCCTGCAACTTATAGACGCAAGAAGAAAGCGAGGGCAAAGAAATCATGAAAGACAACGCTTCGAGTTGTCCTATTACATATATTATTTTTTCATCTTAGATTCATTGCCACACGATAAAAATGGTTCTTTATCATGGTACGAGTTACCAAGGAATGTTAAAGCATGAACAAATTCATGTCGCAAAAGAGTGGAGTTATATTTATGGGCAATATGGATCGTTAGAGTATGATTTGAAAATTTAACACAAGCCACCTTTGCAACTCCATCACAGAGAGGAAAGGTGTCTAGCAAAATGATGTGAAGGTCGTTTGGATAGGTAGTAAAACCAACTTTTTTGATGCATTGGTTTGTGTCGTTATAAAGAGATAAATATAATGGATCATCCTGAACGTAAAAAGACTCTTTCACATCAGATGAGGAATATTTAACAGTGTAGCACCCGAGTAACAGTAGCACCAACACGATAAAAATGGCGGTCAATTTCATGTTGCATAGTATAGCACACGAGACGGAAGTATGAAATATAGCAACTGAAGCGCGGGACGTTGCGGATACTTGTCAAGGGGAACAAATTTCGGATTATTCCCCTTGACAATACTCTCCGCTTGGCATTCCTGTCTATCAAGCCGGAAACGGTGGTCGATCAGGTTGTCTTTCCTTCGCGTCGAAAGAAAATGGAAGGGCGGCCTATCGTGGATGTGAGGAAGGCCGTTGAACGAGCAGAAAAGATAGCGAAGATCAACAAGCGGATCACACCACATTTGCCCCGGCACAGTTTCGCAACTCACCTGTTAGAGTTTGGCCAAGATACGCGGTTTATACAGGCGTTGCTCGGCCATGCGAGTATCAACACAACGCAGATTTATACACACGTTGCAAGTGGCCGTCTTTTGGGCGTGGTGCATACGCTAGAGAGTGGTATTGATGATGTGGTCACAGGGTGGTCATTACAGGACGCAAAGAAGAAGTTGAAGGCAGTTTAAGTATTTGATTAGTGGAGCCATCTGCCAGAGTCGAACTGGCGACCTACTGATTACGAATCAGTTGCTCTACCAACTGAGCTAAGATGGCCTGAGGAGGGAAAGGAATCGATCAAAAACGCGCTGAACAGACTGTAGTTTATACAACATTATCTCTTCTGCTGTCAAGAAATTCTTTCGGATTGCCATTCTCGCATTGTATTTATTAAACCGGTACGCTATACTCTCTTCCTATGAACACAGGCGAAAAATCAAATTCCAATTTTTATATTATCGACGGCAATTCTTATATTTACCGCGCATTTTATGCTATACGGGGGCTCAGCACCTCTACCGGCATGCCTACGAACGCGGTTTTCGGTTTCGCCAACATGCTCTTAAAGGTTATCAAGGACAAAGCGCCGGCGCTGCTTGCCATCGTGTTCGATCCCAAGGGTCCGACCCGCAGACATGGTGAATACAAGGAATACAAGGCCCACCGGCCTCCCATGCCCAGAGACCTCATCCCCCAGATTCCCTATATCCACAAACTGGTGGAGGCGTTCCGCATACCGGTCTTTGTCATCGAAGGCCAGGAGGCCGATGATGTGATCGCCACACTCGCGCGAAGTGCGGAATCGCGCGGCATGGATATCACCATCGTCACAGGCGACAAGGACATCCTCCAGCTCGTGGGACCGCGGATCAAGGTCTATGACACGCTCAAGGACAAGTTCTACGAGCCAAAACGATGTAGAGGAACGTTTCTCCGTCCCGCCTGATCGTGTGGTCGAGATCATGGGCCTCATGGGAGACGCATCGGACAATATCCCCGGCGTGCCCGGAATCGGCGAGAAGACGGCACAGACCCTCATCAAGCAGTACAGGACCATCGACAACCTGCTCGCCCACGCACACGAGATATCCAAACCGAAGCTGAAACAATCGCTCATTGAATACGCGGACCTCGCCCGCCTGAGCCGCGAGCTTGCGATCCTTCACACCGATGTGCCGATCGAGATCAATTATGACGACCTGAAGCTCACGTCCCCTGACAGCCCTGCCCTGCTCACGCTATTAAAAGAGCTCGAATTCACCGCGCTGCTTAAGTACGTCATTCAGGAACCCGTGCAGGACGTGGACTATCGCACGGTCCTCGAAGTCGAGGATCTTCAGGACATGATCAGCGCCCTCTCGTCAGCGGACGAATTCTGTTTTGATACCGAAACCACATCTCGCGATCCCATGCAGGCCGGGCTGGTGGGGATCTCGTTTGCCATTCAACCCCACCATGCCTACTATATACCCCTCGGCCACAACTACCCCGGTGCGCCGAAACAGATCAACCTCGAGCACGCACTCGGCGCGCTCAAACCGGTCATGGAAGACCGGGCAATCCGGAAGATCGGACAGAATATAAAATACGACCTGCTCGTGCTCGGGCATTACGGGATTCAGGTAAAGGGAGTCTCCTTCGACACCATGATCGCATCGTACCTTCTGAACCCCGGCAAGGCATCCCATAGTCTGGACGCGCTTGCCCTCGAGTATTTCAATCACAAGACCATCACCTATGCCGAGGTCACGGGGTCCGGGAAAAAACAGATCGGATTTGCCGAGGTTGATGTGCCGACAGCGACCCGCTACTCCGGCGAAGACGCGGACTTAGCGCTCCGGCTGAAACAGATACTCGCCCCCCTGCTGCGGGAGCAGAACCTGGAACGGCTTTTTCTCGACATGGAAATGCCGCTCATGGAGGTCCTTGTTGACATGGAGCGCGCCGGCGTCAAGATCAACGCCGATTTTCTGAAGCTCATGTCGAACAAGCTGGGCCTTGAGATGGCGGGCATAGAAAGAACGATTTACGAACTTGCCGGAACAGAATTCAACATCAATTCGCCGAAGCAGCTTGCGGAGATCCTGTTCGTGAAATTAAAACTTACGCCGACCAGAAAGACCAAGACCGGGTTTTCGACCAATGTGGACGTGCTCGAAGAGCTGGCCCCGGTCCATCCCCTGCCGGCCGAGATCCTGAAATTCCGTACGCTCTCGAAGCTCAAGTCGACCTATATCGACGCGCTGCCGTTGATGATCAACCCGAAAACGGGAAGGCTCCACACATCGCTCAACCAGACCGTGACCGCGACCGGCAGGCTTTCGAGCAGCGAGCCGAACCTTCAGAACATCCCCATACGCACTGAAGTGGGGCGGGAGATCAGACAGGCGTTCATCGCCGAACGAGGAGCGAGCCTGCTCTCGGCCGATTACTCCCAGATCGAGTTGCGCGTCCTTGCCCACATGAGCAGCGACCCGGCGCTGATCAAGACCTTTCAGAACGATGAAGACGTCCACACCCGGACTGCATCGGAGATCTTCGGGCTGACCCCGGATGAGGTCACGCCTGAAATGCGTCGCAAGGCCAAGGCGGTCAACTTCGGCATCATTTACGGCATATCGGCGTTCGGCCTGGCTCAGGACATCGGGGTGTCGAATGCCGAGGCAAAACGGTACATCGACAATTATTTCGCGCAATATCCCGGGGTACGCGAATTCATCACAGGACCATCAAGGACGCGAAAACGAATGGGTATGTTACTACGCTCTTTGGCAGACGCCGCTTTATCCCCGAACTCGCGTCATCCACGGTGGCTGTGCGAAATTTCGGCGAGCGCATGGCGATCAACACGCCCATCCAGGGGACCGCCGCTGACCTCATCAAGCTGGCAATGATCAACATCCAGAAGCGGCTCACGCAAGAGAACCTCGGGTCAAAAATGATCCTCCAGGTGCATGATGAGCTGGTATTCGAAGTGCCGGACCGGGAGATCGAAGCGATGAAAAAGCTCGTCAAGGAAGAAATGGAAGGTGTGCTCACACTTTCGGTCCCGATCAAGGTGGATATGGGCGTGGGCAAGAACTGGGATGAAGCGCATTGAAACCGCTACGAGTAAAAGGGTAAACCCGAATAGAGCAGAGAGCATAGCGTTAAAGTCTTAAACCCCATGCGCCATACCCTATGCTCTTTGCGAACGTTACTTGAATTCAAATCGATATTTAATGTCCGCTCCTATATTCTTTCCGTTGTCTTCCGTTTCCAGCCCCTCGCCCACGAGCGAAAAGTGCCTGTTCAGAATATATTCGAGCCTGACATTCTGTTCCGGCGACGAAGCGCCCACGTTCGATGAATAGGTAAGTACGAGCTTGTTCTGCACGAGCTCCTTGCCCACGGTGACCCGGGGCACGGACATATCGCTTTTGCCGACGTATGGATCAACCTGGAAACGGTCAAGCCCGGTAAGTGTTCTGGCATTACGCTCAATAACGTCCTGGAATTGGCCGGTGGCGAATGAGGTGGCTTCGCCTACCCCAACGCCGGCTTCCTTCCCTTTGAGTTCTGCTCCGGTTTTCCCAAGTGCCAGCATCGCAAGAATATCGGAGTCGACAAGCGAAGGCTCGGAAATAAACGTGACCACCGCATGATCGGCGTTACCCGTTACCGAGAGCTGGATCCTGTATTCGCGCACCTGCGTTTCCGCCTGGATATCCAGCACGGGGTTCATCCGGTTGGGATCTACGAAATCCACAGACCCACGGAGTATCTTGAATTCGTTCTTGCGGAAATAGACGATCCCTTTCGCGTGCCTCGATCCTGCCCAGGAGCTGCGGATGGTTGACTGTCCCCCGGAGAAACACGTCCACATCAAGGGACATTTTAGCAAGATTGTTCTGGAACAGGATGTCGTTCGCACCGTGGAAACGGAGATTGATCTGCGTATCCCCGATCCACCCGACCTCCGTCTTCTTTTTCTGGTACAGGCCCCTGCCGATATCAACGAGCATGCTCTTCCACTCTATACGCTTATCATACCTGGCGCGTTTGATCGTGATGTCGCCGGCGAGGGCCTGTTCAGATGCGTTGCCGTCATAATACAGCTCTCCGGAAAGCGTCGAGACGAGCCCCTCGGGATAGCGGACCGTAACATTTTCCACGTGTGTTTTTGCGGAGAACTCCTTGAGCTTTGCGCCGGAAAGCTGCACCCATCCCGATGCGCTCAGCGTGCCGCCTCCCATTTCGCCGGACAAAGAGTCCGCAATGATCCTGCCCTGCTCGAAGACGATCTTGCTGTTCAATGCGGCAAACCGCTGCGGGATGTCCTTTATTTTTATCTCTCCGTTCCGCAACAGCAGCTCGCCGGTCATCTCGGGGTTCTTCCACGTATCCTTGATCCCAAACTTCATCTCGGCAACGCCGGATGCGTGTTCGATCTCACGGTACAGCAGTTTAAGGAGCGAAAGATTGACCGAGCCCTTTATGACGATATCCATATCCGCCATGGGTCGGACCCAGCCGGTGATGCCGAACCTTGTGTCAGTGCCGACGAAATTCAGCGCCCCGACCGATATAGCGCCGCCGTCCATAGCAAGCTTTGCATCCGAATCGTTATCGATCCGATAATCACCGATGAACAGGCTCAGCCGTTTGAAGATCGCCTCTCCCTGGAGCGTCGATCGATCAAGTCCGCTGCCCTTCGCCGTCACTGCGCCTTCAGCAACCACCTTCACCTGATCAGCAAGCCCCTTGTTTTCGAGCATGGGAAAAGGGTCCATGGCCTCTGAACGGAACGTTGCTTCAGCGGTCCAGGGATATGGCTTGTGGAGCGTGCAGCGCAATGACAGGTTCGCCCGGTCTCTGGTCAGCCCTGTTTTGACAAACATCGTTCCGTCACGGACCAGCGCCTCGGCATGCGCCCCGCCCATGGAGACCTGATGGTACGACAGCGCATCAACATCAAGCGAGGCCTTGACCAGAGGCCGGGAGAAGCTTCCCGAGGAGTGTATGTCGAGCTTCCCCTCCCCGCCGAACTGCAACGCCGTTAAGCAAATCGACGGCAGACAGGTCGATGCCCCTGCTTTCAAGATCAGCGGAATACGTTCCGTCATGAAACCCGATCCATCCGGTTGCCTTCACCATTCCCTGTTGCTTATAGAGCACGACCTGCGGGAAGGCTATCTTGCCGGTGCTGAGCGATGCCGTGATCGCGCCCCGGACAAAGGACTCACCGTAAGCACTGCCTGCATCAAGCTTGAGATAACCGTTCCCTGAATAATTCTGCGCAGTCCCCTGGAAGGTCAGCTCTCCGACAGCGGAAAGTTTGAGCGGCAGCCGCTCATAGAACAATGCCACGATGCTCACTACATTTGACCGAAGGACCTTCAGCCGCGCTGAATAGACCGGCTCCTTCCCGTTCAGGTCAACGGAGCCGTAAAAAATATAACGGGATGACTGCTCGGTAATATCCATCGAAGAGAGCACTATCATGTTATTTTTATACTCTATCCTGCCGGCTACGGTACTGAAAGGGACGCCCCGTACAGTCACCGGCCCCGCGGACAGGCTGCCGTCAAAACGGGGCGAGACGAAAGCGCCGGAAAGACGTCCGGTCACGCTCACCGCACCCTCAAGCTGCAAGCTGGTGAGAAACGATACTGTCTTTCCCTTACCTGAAGACGTTGCGCTCAGAAGGGCGTCGAAGCCAGTTGCGGGGTCTGCATGGCCGTCACCATGCAGCACCATGTCTCCGGCGAGAAGATCCAGACGCCGGATGTCCAGTCCTCCCGTGCTATAGCCGATGTCAGCGTCAATGGAGTCAACGACGATATTTTTATCACCTTTCGCGAATTTCAACTGTCTGCCCGAAACAGTGAAGTTCCCGTCCCGGAAAGCAAATGATAATACGCCATCCTGAAACAGGTATTCTCTGAAGGGAACGGCCAACACCTTGAGTCTCCCCTCGATAAAGGGTTCAGACAGTTTTCCCCGGACCAGCGCCTGCAATTCAAAGCGAGAGGCCTTCTGCTTTTTGGCCGGTTTCAGGAAGGAGAGATACCTGCTGATAACCTCCGGACCCGACCTTCCCGTGATCTTGAGATCAAGGGGGGATTCCGGCTGCAGCCCTGCATCTCCGGACAAGGTGATCGTAGCATCTGCCGTTGACAGCTCAACCACGTCCGCATGGATCCGCCCCTGGTTGTATTCCATCCTTGCCTTGAAATTACCAAGTATCTCGGGATATGCGGGAGTCGAAAGCCGGATATGGGAGCTCTTGATGCTTGTGGTGAAGCGCTCTTGCGAAAGAAATACCCTGGTTGTCATGGTGAGATCGCTGACGGAGAACCAGGCGGACGTTATCCTGTCCTTGAACTCTATCCTCCCCTTGCTGAGTGATAGATCCCTCAGCAGCAGGCTGTATCCGGACGCGCCTTCCGGCTTTTTGCCTGCTGCGTTCTTGGTTATCCGATCGATAATCGGGGTAAGATTGATCGTGCCGTCTTGAGCACGCTCCGCGTAAATGCGCGGCTCAATAACGGATATCGACGGCAGCCTGATCTTTTTCAGGAACAGCGGGAGCGGGTTGATGTAAGCATTAATTTTCCTGATGGCGATGGCTTCGTTCCCGCCTGCGTCGAAGATCGAGATGTCCCTCACTTCAAGGTAGGGCGGGATGAAGTGGGCTTTTATCAATCCGATCTTCGCATCCTGGCCCACCAGTTCTTTGAGTGGCCCGAGCACATACGGCCTTATCATCTGCGGTAAAGGCGTCACTCTGCAGATAGCCCTCTGCTCCTGCAAGCAGGACGATCAGTATGATCAGGACGATGATGATCTTTATTTTCATGCCAACCTTATTCAGAAGCTGCTGGATTCTTTTGTCCCTCTATCCGTTTCGCATATCACCGATAACGAATCACTGCCCTATACGATCGTCTTCATCAGTGTTTTCCGGATCTTCTCAAGCCGGATATCATCATCGATCTTTTTCTTAAGCAGGTCTGTCACGTAGAAAGAATCCATGACCCGTGAACCTTCGGTCACGATCTTCGCCGAGCCGATGTCCAGGTTCAGGTCGTAGAGCGTCTTGGTCACATGGTACAGAAAACCGACCCGGTCCCGCGCCGTAATATCAATGATCGTGAAGGTCTCCGATGTATCGTTGTCGAATTCCACGGCCGGTGTGATCGCCTGGGGAGCGACTGGGTCGAGGCATAGGGGCCCGGTTCGGGCGGCCGTGAATTTGCTCATGAGGGCGGCCCGGAGTTCGGTGCGCACGCTTTCCCACGCGTCCTCGTAGTGGTACAGGTTCCCGTCGGGATCGGTGATCTGGAACGTATCGATCATGACGCCGCTCTTCGAGGTATACACCTGTGCGCGAAGGATGTTCAGGTTTTTTGACGCGATCGTGCCCGCGGTCCGGTAAAACATGCCGTAGGCATCGTAGGCGCAGACCGTGAGCTCCGTATAGCCTTTCTCGGGAGAATGCCGGTAACGGATAACCAGCTGTTCGTTCGGGCAGTCTCTTCATCATGCCATGTGGTCGAGCACCCTGCGCGTCGAGGCGGTGAGAAGATACTGTTCGGGCATGGCCGACGAGGAAGGCATCGATCTCCTCCGAGGAGAAACAGTCCCGCAGCAGCCTTTCTTGATTCTGTCGGATGCCGCGATCAGCCTGGCCCGTTCCTCCTCAACGGTCTGCGCACTTCGATCAAGGTGATTGAGCGTCCTCACGTAGAGGTCCTGGAGCAGCGCGGCCTTCCATTGCGTCCAGGCGGTGGGGTTCACCGCCGAGATGTCGGCATAGGTGAGCAGGTAGAGCATGGCAAGGTTCTCGCGGTCCCGCACGAGCCGGGAAAAATCGGCGATGACTTTCCGGTCAGTGAGTTCCCGCCGCTGGGACAGGAGCGCCATGACCAGATGGTTCTCGATGAGAAAGAGGACCCGCTCGCGGTCATCTCCAATAACAGCCGAGCCGGGCGAGGATCGTCTCCGCCAGTTCCACGCCCCTGTTCGCATGTTCATCGCGGAAGGCCTTGCCCAGGTCATGGAGCAGAACGGCGAGGATAAGGACCCAGCGCTTTTGAGCCCCTTGAAAGCGTCGGAAAACGTCGTGAGCGACGGGAAACTGCCGGACCACAAAGCCTGCAGGTTTCTGATCGCGAGCAGGATATGCTCGTCCACCGTATACAGGTGGTAGTAATCGTGTCTCGCGAGCGCCTGGATGGAGCGGAACTCCGGGAGGTATCTGCCGAGAAGACGCAGGTCCTTCATCAGGGTAAGCGTCTCCGAGAGACCGTCGGGATTATTGAGGATCGCGAGGAACGCCTGTGAAGCGGCCGCCGATGATCCTCTCCTGTCATCGATCCTGCATGCGCCGGATCAGAGATTTGAGATGATCGGAAAAAACAGCATGTCGCGACTGGGCGATCTGGAAAGCGCGACATGGCAAGAGCGGCATTTCCGTGCATCGGTCTCCGACGAGGCGAGGAAGAGCGTCCTGCCGATGAGGGAAAAGGGGCCGAGCTGCTGTGTCCTTTGGAACCAGCCTGCGGACGGTTTCCTGAGAACGGCGTCGAAGACAATATTCGAAAATTCACGGATGTTCCTCGCGTGGAGAAAGTAGGCCTTCATGAACCGCTCGACGGCGAGCAGGTGTGCGGAGTCGCGGTACTGGAAGTCCTTTGCCGCACGTTCCTGGAGGTCGAAGGTAAGATGGTCGTTCTTGCGGCCCGAGAGATAATGGATCTCGTTCCGGACCCGCCAGAGAAAGTTCCGGGACCGCAGGAAAACCGCGTACTGCCTCCCGTGATGACGTCTTTGCGACCAGTTCTTCGAGCGAATTGATCCGGAAGTGCACAAAGGAGATCCAAAGCGCCGTATGAATGTCCCGGAGCCCGCCTTCGCCTTCCTTGATGTTGGGTTCCCGCAGATAGATGGAGCCGCCGTACTTCCTGCGCGTTGCGATCCGTTCCGCGACTTTTTCGTGGATGAACGCCGAGGGCTTCCAGTAAAAGACCTCGCTCCGCATGACCCTGAGGAACGAATCGTAAAGCCGGGATCTCCGGCGATCAGACGGGATTCCAGCAGGGAGGTGCGGATCTTGATGTCCTGCCGCGCAAGGGACACGCACTCCTTCGCGGTCCGGACACTGTAGCCCACGTCAAGGCCCGCGTCCCAGAGCAGGTACAGCAGCTCCGGAGCGCGCTTCCGGTCCTCTTCGTCCCTGCACAGGAACATGATGTCGATGTCGGAATGGGGGTTCAGTTCTCCCCTGCCGTAGCCGCCGATAGCGAGGAGCGCGGGCATGGGGCCGGCTGTAGCCAGGCGGGCATAGGCCTCGCGGAGCGTTCTGTCGATGAGACCGGTGCGGCGCTGGACCACTTCGCTGCCGCCCGCGCCGGCAAAGTGCGCCTCTGCGGATGATCGCGCCTTCTTCCTCGAGCATCGCCTTGATGTTGCCGGCCTGCGTTGAGGTCAGTATTATGATGAGAGCTGTTCATGAGGATACGAGGGAAAGGTTTTTGATCCGCAACTGCTCAGGTATTGCGGCTGAAGACCGAAGGCTGAAGTATGATCAGGTTTTTCGGCTGAAGGCTGACGTATCCTGAAAACCTTTCATCGTCCGCTTCAGTCTGTCAACCCTCAGTCTATTCTCCTGAGGAATTATCTTAATTCTTGTGAAACACAATCGACTTGATCTCGTCCATCTGCAGCATGAAGCTGCCGAAACTCGCCTCTCCGAAACAGCGCGATTTCGCGTCGACATCAAAACCTGTCTCGGTTCCATCGGTCAGATGCGCGGTGACCTTCACTTTCCGTTCCTGCCTCTCCCCTACCGTCAGTTCCTTGATCCTGTCGAACGGCATCGTCACCTGCGCCATGCCCAGGTATCCTGAGAAGTGAATCCGCCCCTCCCAGCTGAACTTTTCGCCTTGGATCTTGTTTCCCGCGGCATCGGTACGATGACGGCATAGTTCTTCTCCACCCGGGGGGCCCGTTCGAATCCCCCTGTCCCGCCCATGCCGTAAGAAGGATGAAAACAGCGAGCATCATAACTGCGTAAAAAGCTCTTTGAACCATGATCAGTCTCCTTTCGATACCAATGATTCATGCTAGAGGATATAAGTAAGATTACCATAGATACCGTTTTGTTTCAAGAAAAAAGCTTGCAAACAGAGAGTGGTTTGTGTAAGGTACAACAAAAATGACAGACTGTCGAAGCACGCACAGCGATATCAATGACAATCCCTTCCCATAACGGAGTCCTGCGATGAACAAGAATTTCAAGATCTTGTCGCTCTCATGGCAAAGCTCCGTGGCCCCGACGGCTGCCCCTGGGACCGGAAGCAGACCACCGCATCGCTCAAACCTTTCCTGATCGAGGAATGCTACGAGGTCATCGATGCCCTTGACGAAGGCGATCCCGACAAGGTGAAGGAAGAACTCGGCGACCTCCTGTTCCAGATTATCTTTCACGCCCGCATCGCCGAGGAAAGCGGGCAGTTCACCATCCACGACGTGATTCGACGCCAATATCGAAAAGATGATCCGCCGGCACCCCCACGTTTTCGGCGACGCCCGGCTCACCACGGACAAGGAAGTCCTCGCGAACTGGGAGGAGATCAAGAAAAAGGAAAAAGGATATGAGGAGCGGAAATCGATCCTCGAAGGCGTGCCCCGCGCACCTCCCGTCGCTCCTTCGCGCCCACAGCCTTCAGGAGCGGGCGGCGCGCGTCGGATTCGACTGGAGCAGGATCGACGAGGCCCTGCCCAAGCTCGATGAGGAGATGGCGGAGTTCAAGGAGTCTCTGAAAAAAAAGGACGCCGCCGGCATCGAAGAGGAGCTCGGAGACATCTTCTTCATGCTCGTGAATATATCGCGGTTCCTCGGCGTCAACCCGGAAGATGCGCTCCGGAAGACCATCAGCAAGTTCATCCGTCGCTTCCGTTACATCGAGGAACATGCGGCGAATGCGGGCAGGTCGTTGGGCGACATGACGCTGGACGAGATGGAAAGACTGTGGCAGGAAAGCAAGGGAAAGAAAAACCATTGACCTGACGCTGTGCCCGCAGCAAGTCTGGTTTCAATTCGATATTTGTTTGATACGACGCAAGCAACCTATTCAAGGATAATTTCCTTCCTGACCGTGAATTGCAAATCATCGTTGATTTTTGTCAACGCGCCTTCCAACAATACCGGCTTATTAATGACATCAGACATCAGCCGGGGCCGCGTTTTCCTGAACGGGGACTTTACCGCTTCGATAGGCAGCCAGGGTTTGACGGCAATTGTTTGCTTCCGGTCTGTCAAAAAGAACCCGCCATTTCTGAAATATTCTCCCCTGCTCACGATCCAACCCGCGACGTTAGACGTCTTCTGCGGTCCCTGTTCAACTGCTTCGGAAACGGTCATTGCACCTTTGTGAAAAGCCCGCAGGAGAGCCCGTGCGTCCCTGATATTCAAACTGTAAAGGCAATTATCAACGGTTGCAGTAGCCTATCCGTCCTCCGGCCTCACCATTAAAGACTTCCGTTCCTGGAGCATTACCAGTCCCGGCTTGGCCCCTTTCGGCTTTTTTACCAGACCTGCGCGCGTATACGTCACCGGCACTTTACCGGCATTTCTTCCCTTGCTGTGGAACGCCGCCAGTGCGGCCGCTTTCACCAGCACATCGGGCGGTATGACCCCTGCATTCGGATTCCTGACGATCACATGAGAGCCGGGCATTCCCTCGGCATGGAGCCAGAGATCGTCGGGACGGGCTATTTTCATCGTAAGATGATCGTTGCCTGCGGCGCTCTTGCCCACCAGGATCTCCCAGCCGTTGAAGATGATCTTTCTTATCGCTGGTGATACAGTCCCCTGACGCATTTTTTTATGCAGTATCGGCTTCTGTCCAAGTCGTCCTTGTGCAACAAGCTTGGACCGGATGGACATGAGTGCATCGACATCCTGAGCCTGTTCAATATCATTCAAAAGCGATTCGAGATATGAGGCCTCATCGGTAGACCGGTGTAGACGCGCGGCAATTATGTCCCGGCCCATCCTTGCTTTTTTATACTTTTTGAAATAGAGTTCCGCGTTCCCGGACGGAGAGCGTTTCGGGTCGAGTATGACCGCCACAGTACTGCCGTCATACCCCACAAGGTCCGCCCGTTCCATCCCGGTCCTCAGCTCTTTCAGATGCGCAAGGACAAGATCCCCTGCCTGCCTGTATTCTTCAACCCGGTCGGCTGATTGCAAATCTCCCGACAAGGCACTTATCAAACGAAGGGTCTTTGCAAGGTCCTTTCTTATACGAGATATAAGTTCGGTCCTCAGTGTTGTGATATGCCGCTGTTCGATAAGGTGTTCGTAATATTGTTCCGCAGACCTGTTGGGAGAAGGACCAGCGTTGAATCCGCTTGCGGGATCGCTCTTCTGAAAACCGGTGTTATGCGGTTTTTCAGGAGCGCTGTAAACAAGTCCGGACAGCAGAGGACGGGCAGCTTCTTCCGAGGGCGGGACCGGGTTATAGACTGCGAGGATTGTCAATGAAGGATCAACAAGGACAAGATTAGCCGATGAACCGAAGAGCTCGAACAGGAGGAGATACTCCTCTCCCTGCCTGCTGAAGCGGATCTCTACAACCCGGTCCTGGTTCAACAGGCTTATGCCGCTCACCCGTGCGCCGGTCAGGCGGCTTCTGAGAAAGAGTATAAATCCGTGGGGCGAATCATCGGCAGCCGGCTTCGCGCTCACCAGATGCAGACGGGGCATGGCACGGTCCGGGGAAAGCAGCAGGACGAACTTTTTTCGCTCGCGATGGAGAAGCAGGTACAATCCGCCATCTTTGCCTTGATACACGCGTTCTACACGAGCGTTCGTGAGAAGAGCCGAAAGTTCTTCCACTACCAGTGACAGTACGTGGAAATTCATGCCTTGAGATGCCCTCCTCGCCGGAACGGTTTGTGATTTTTGTTTATAACTTCGTGTCCTGCATTTACAGTTATTTTGGCTATCTATCAGTCAAATTTTCTACAATAATGGGAGATTAGCCAAATTATTGACGCCGGTTTGGCGGATTTATATCTTGAAGAATAAATTCTATCTGAGAATTTATCGCATATATTCTTCAACTTTATTGACTTCGAGATTGAGCATATTTCGGTTTGTTTTATCAGGGTACGTTTAATATCTTGTGCGCTTGAGGAATGATTCGAACATTCTCTGATGATCGTCAGGGCCGTTTGTTGAAAATCCATGAGCATGGTTGATTCAGGCGCAAGCGGCCCACTTGCGGGCTGGATAACCAGTAACGTGGATCGATCAAACAGCATGATAATGTTGCAGGTAGTAAGGATATCATCCACCTTCGTGTCTCTGGTTACAACTACTTTTATATAAAGCGTTTTTCCGCGTATTGACTGCATAAACTTTGTGTGATCATCCCAAAATGGACGCAATCCGGTGGAAGAAGGGAGTTTAAAATCCATACTTACGACATCCACCAGGTCCCGGATCATCATCATGTCATCGTGATGAATGCCGTTTGTTTCAAGATAAAGTGTGAAGTCGTTCTTGACCATGGGGAGCCATTCCATCAAAAATGATGCGTGCAGTAGAGGTTCTCCACCTGTCAGACTGATAACCGGCCGTGATGGCCCGGGAATAATCAGGCGTTTACAGAACATCGTAAGTATTTGGGAAGAGATAGGATTTGCCGCTTGTTCGCGTTCTTTCGAACCTTCTGTAATTTGAATGCTGCAGAATTGAGGATAAGTCTGTCCTCCCTGGATTTGAACTGCATCCAGTGTATCGCAGTATCGGCACCTTATATTGCACCCTGCAAAGCGGACAAATATCTGCCGTTGACCGATCCAGGGGCCCTCCCCTTGAATAGAACTGAATACCTCATGAAGTTGGGCATGTTTCATGCATATAATCATACAGAACATCTTAATGAATTGCAAGAGTAACGTTCGGAGGATTATATGCGAGAAATTAAAATACTCTCCGGAACACCTGAAAAACATTATTCAAGTAATATTAGGTTACACAAGTAATTTTATTTTATCCCTTGACAATAATCAGCAAATAATGTAAATTTTAAAAATACTTAGGAGAAAAAATGAACCGTATAAATACACTTTTTTTATTGATAATTAGTGTTGTTTTCCTTCTCCCGATTCAGGCGATGCCTTCAGAGGCTCTATTCCCCATGACGGAGGATGTGATACCCTCTCAGCTGAAGCCTCCGTCGGAGGATGTTGCCCAGCTTGATGAAGTCATCGACGATTCAGCCTATGTAAAACCCTACGACATCCCCATGATCCTGAACGACAGTGTGGAAAGCCACATGGAATACTTCAAGACGCGCGGGCGGGATAGATTTCAGCTCTGGCTCGACCGTGCAGCACGATATATTCCCATGATGAAGGAAATCTTCAGAGAAAAGAACCTGCCCGAGGACCTGGTCTATGTGTCCATGATCGAGAGCGGGTTCAACCCTTATGCCGTGTCATGGTGCCGGGCCGTGGGCGCCTGGCAATTCATGCCCGCCACAGGCAAGCTCTACGGCCTTAAGATCGACTGGTGGATAGATGAACGGAAGGACCCCATTAAATCCACGAATGCCGCGGCTGAGCATCTGAAAGACCTGCACAATCTCTTTGGCTCCTGGCCCCTGGCCCTCGCATCGTATAATGCCGGCGCCGGCAAGGTCCAGCGCGCCGTGCTCAAGACTCGCTCCGACGATTTCTGGGACCTGAAGGCATCGCGGTACATCAAGCCGGAAACGAAGAACTATATCCCCAAATACATGGCTGCAACCATCATTGCCAAGAACCCCGAGGCTTACGGCTTCACCATAAATGCGGTCGATCCGTACAAGTTTGATGAAGTGGTGATCGAAGAAAGCACGGACCTCCGGCTGATAGCCCGCTGCGCGGACTGTACCTACCAGGATATCAAAGAGTTGAACCCCGAGATCAAACGCTGGGTAACTCCTCCGCAGTATGACAAATATACTCTGAGAATACCCTTTGGAAAGAAAGAGACATTCCTTGCGAATTATGCGGCCATCCCTCCGGAACAGAAGATCAAGTGGGAACGGCATGAAGTCAGGAAAGGCGAGACGCTCTCCTCGCTTGCTAAACAGTACAACACGCGGCCGGAGGCGATTCGAGACATTAATGGGCTCAAAAAGAACCGGATAGCGCCGGGCAAGCACCTGCTCATTCCCATTGACATCAACGGGAAAAATTCTGACCTGGGCTACTTATCCATGGGACAATCCGGCAAACAGCAACAGATACTCTACCGCGTTAGGCGCGGTGAAACGCTCAGTCGGATTGCGAATAAGCACAATGTGACCATCGCAGACATCCGGGAGTGGAACAAGGGTATCAGTAGAGTTCGCGCAGGGCAGAAGATCAAGCTGGTGGTTGACACTGACCAAATTTGACTTGGACATAATAATAAAAACGGGTCAGGGAATATACCCTGACCCGTTTTTTTATTGCTCAGATCATTGTAAGCACAGATTACACAACTATTACCGATCTATCGTTATTAATGATCCCTGGGTTCTCCTGAAGACTTGTCTCGAATTACGGCATTCAGTGTTTTACCCAGGTCATGAATATGATAGGGTTTGGGCACAACGCCGCTGAAACCGTACTTTTTGTACTCAGTCATGATCGGATCGTTCAGATATCCGCTCGATATAAGCACCCTGGCTTTCGGGTCGATTGCAAGCAATTTCTCTAAAGCTTCGTTCCCCCCCATGCCGCCCGGTATGGTCAAATCCATGATCACAGCATCAAAAGGAGTCCCTGCCTTCCTCGCCTCTTGATACAGATCGATGGCCCATAATCCGTCGTCTGCAAATTCAACTGTATAGCCAAGTCGCATGAGCACATCGCCGATGGTTTGCCTGACGTCCTCTTCGTCGTCCATCAGCAATATCCTTCCTGTGCCCGCGAATTGTTTCATTTCGTTCATCTTTTTTGCGCTGTCCCGGAAACGGCTGCGGGAAGATAGATGATGAAGGTTGTGCCCTTTCCCGATTCCGATTCCGCTAAAATATGTCCGCTGTGCTGGCTGATAATGGCATATGCCATGGCAAGACCGAGTCCACTCCCTTTCTGTTTTGTCGTGAAATAAGGATCAAATATTTTCGAGAGGTGCTCCCGCGGTATGCCGACACCGTGGTCCCGGACATTGATCTTCACATAATTTCCCTGCCTCAACGGAAGTTTCGATTGCGCAGCGACAACGACATTTTCACAGCTGATCGTGATCGTCCCCCCCTTGGGCATTGCGTGGTCTGCATTAATAATGAGATTATGGATGACCTGGCTGATCTGGCTTTCGTCAACGTCCGCATGCCAAAGGTCCTCGGGGAGGGAAAAAAAGAGCTTTATGCGCGAACCGCGCACGGCAAAACCGCTGACTTCCCGGATCAAGTCAGCGATGGCCACCGATTTCTTGACCGGATCTCCACCCTTCGAGAACGTGAGCAGCTGGTGGGTAAGGTCCTGGGCCCTGAGTGAAGCCTTCTTTGCCCCTTCGAGCTGCCGATAGGAGCTGTCCTTAGGATCGATGTCCAGCATAGCAAGAGAGATGTTCCCCGCGATTGATGCAAGCAGGTTATTGAAATCATGAGCAATGCTGCCAGCGAGGATGCCGATCGATTCGAGTTTCTGCGCCTTGAGCAACTCCTGTTCCATTTTCCCCCGGTCCGTGGTCTCCTTGAGGAGTTTCTCATTCGCGCTTGAAAGTTCCCGGGTGCGTTCCTCAACCAGCTTCGTCAGCTGATCATGGTTTTGTTTCATGGTCTCTTCCGTCTGTTTACGCTCGGTGATATCCTGAAGGGAAGTTATCATCGTAATTGGCCGACCGTACTCACTCTTCACGACCGATGTGGAGAGCCAGACCGGGAAGGTTCTGCCATCCTTATGGACTGCCATGAGCTCTCCGCTCCAATGGCCTGTTTCTCTGACCGCCGGGATGATTACCCGCATGGTAAACTCCCGGTCAGCGTTCATCTCACGGATATGCTTCCCAACAAGCTCCTCAGGAGAATATCCGTAGATCGACCCGGCCGCTTTGTTGGAATAAAGGATATTGCCGTCCATATCGACGATTTGAATGCCGTCAACCGCCTCTTCAATTGCAACGGAAAACATCCTCAATTTCTTTTCCGAACTCTTGCATTCCGTAATATCCCTGACCTCCTCGATTCCGGCGACGATATTTCCGGATGCATCCCTCAAGGGAGAGGCCTTGACCTCTATGAAACGAACTTCACCGTTTTTTGATATTTCTTGTTCAAATTTATGAACGTTACCGTCTCTAAAAACCTCTTCTACCGGACAGCCAGGACAGAGGGAATCAGCATGAATATATGCCTGGTAGCAATGGTCACCCCCGGTATTCCCGCCAAAGATGCGCATGTGTGCCTGATTTTGATAAATAACCTTAAAATCCGTGCTCTGAATACTGATCCCTTCGTCAATGGTCGAAAGAATGGATTCCAATCTTGCCTTATCATCGTTTACTCGTGCAACAGCCTTATTCAATGACTCTTCCGCCCGCTTGACTTCCGTAATATCTCTCGCAATACCGAGCATCCCGGCAACCGCTCCTTTTTTATCCGTGAGAACACGAACCGTGTGGAGGGCTTTTATCGCTTTTCCGCTCTTCGTCGTGAACCGGTTCTCAACAATGAAGGTATCCGTTCTCGTTTTTTCCAGTTCTTCGCGCTTTCCCAGATATTTTTTCCTGTCCTCGGGATGCACGAATTCCATGAATGACTTGCCGACAGCCTCTTCGGGTTTACATTCGAGTATGCGGCAGGCGGCATCATTCATGAATTTCAGTTTCCCGTCCCTGTCAGTGATAGTGATAATATCGTTTGATAGGTCGACGAGATTCTTGAACTGTTCCTCACTCCGGTGATAGTCTGCAAGTATATTTTTTGCCAGAATGCCGAACAGAACCACCAGAATGCCGAACACAAGCATACCGGCAAGAAACAATGCGCGGAAATCAAGTTCATTAACGGAGAGATCATAGTTCAGCGGATGCAAAAGCGTCTTGTGTGTGAACAGGAATGAATGAACGGGCTCATATGTCACCCAGATCAAGATGCCACAGGCAACCAGGAACAGAAGTTTCTTCTTTTTGTCTTTTATCTTCATAGGACAGAGTAACTTGAACGATGAAAAACAGCTCTGCGGGGACGGTGATGGCCCTTGACGTATTCAGGATGCTTTAACTTATTTGGAAATAGCGGTGATTTTCCTGCCTTCCAGCTGCACACTGGTCATAGAGCGGTGACTAGCAAAAAATAAAAGGGACTTTCTCTGCTTATCTCGACAGTACATCGGTATATCGTTCCTTCAGTTACTTCCCCTCTTTTCCGGCAACAGGTCTCGAAGCCGGCTCGAACGACTGCGTTTTCCCCATTGCTTCTATGCTCCATGTCGAGCCGCCGAGTTTTTCTTGTACAATCTTATATTTTTTTTGAGCCTCGGAAATATTTCCGTTAGCCTCATAGAGTCTTGCAAGTTCAACGGTGGCGACACCCGGTGCTCCAAGAGCATCTGATTGCTCAAATGCCTTGATGGCCTCTGCCTGTTTTCCAAGCATGCTGTAAACATATCCCATGCGCTGATACACAAGTCCCAGAAGAAATTTCTTGTCCGAGTAGGTCTTGACAAAAACCTGATATTCTTTAAGCGCCTCGTCCGCCTGACCGAGATTCGCCAGACAATTGCCGATATAATATTGTGCGACAGCAGCGCTCAAGGTGCCGGAATATTTTTTTTGAATGCCGCGAAAGAGTTCAAGCGCTTTTCTGTAGTCCGCCGGCGAACTACCATTTGAGCTGTAGGATTCATAGGCAATGGATAAAAGTGACCCGGCCTTTCGCTCCTCGGCTGACCGCATGATCGAATATCCTCCGGCTATCACGAGCAGTGCTACCAGGACTAAAACGGCAATCACAACCTGTTGTCTATAAGGCGACAGGACAGTCGTGACTTTGTGCATGATGGTCACAATTTCCTGTTCTTGTGTTTGCTTTGTGACACGTACTTTTTTCTTGATCGTCAGCATCTGTAAAGCCTCCCTTACCTGATTAAATATGGTTAGATTTATTTAGTCACAACGTCACGACAACCCAAAGAACATTATAAATAACTCGGATCGCCTGTAGTTCCCGAGAACCGCACACATATTCTGCCACCATACCGCGTTGTATCGTCATTCCCGAACGCTTTACAAGCCCGGCCCCGGTACGATTAAAGCCGGGGGGAATTCAGCGGTTTTCGACATTCCTGGGTTCCCCGGTAAGGGAATTCGGGGACGATGGATATTGGGTACCCGAACAGTGTTTCTATTATTTATTAAACGATGCAGTCGCTTTTGCAGCCAGAACTTTTGAATTTAGAAAAACAGCGGCAATCGCATCGACGCTCAAACCTGCGCCGAGCAGGATGTCCCGGGCAAACTCATCGGTGATCAAGTCTCCCGGTTCGTGGGTGTCGGTGTCAATCACGAGCTTGGCGCCCGTCTCAGCTGCTTTCCTTGCCACATGTCCGTTCGACAGGCTGTGTCCCTTGCGCGCAGTAATCTCAAGATGGACCCCGTTTTTGAACGCGAGTTCGGCTTCCTCTTTGGTGATCAGGCCGGGATGAGCGAGAATGTCCACCCGCGCCTCGATCGCCGCCCTGTTCGTCCCCGGGTGGACGGGTTCAACGAGCGTCTCTCCATGGGCGACCACGATCATTGCGCCAAGAGAGCGGGCCCGATCGGTGAGTTCTGCGAAGGTTTCCGGCGGGATGTGGGTGAGCTCAATGCCCGGCAGGGCCGTGATCTTCCAGCGACGGTTAAGCTCTTTGCACGCTGCGGCCACCCGCGGTATGGTGAAGTCAAGGTTCGAGGCGTCTGCGTGGTCCGTAATAGCGATCACTTCGTAACCTTTCATCACCGCGCGCCGCACCAGTTCCGACGGCACAAGCACGCCGTCGCTGAATAGAGAATGGGTATGGAGATCGATCATAGTCATCACCTTCGGTGTATTGGAAATTGGATATTGCAAATTGGAAATTTTAAATTTACTTTGCATTTTTCAATTTCCAATCTTCAATTTCCAATTCGCGCGGAGCGCGTAATTTCCCCTGATAGCTCCCCCGCTGCTCCATGAATGCATCGAGATCCCGCAGCAGTTCACTCCGGGTTTTGTTCCAGAGCGGTGCGATCAGGATGTCATCGGGAGCAGCCGCGAAAAGCCGCTGCAGCACGATATCCGGTGACAGCCGTTCCAGAAAATCAGCCAGCATCTCGATATATTCATGATATCCAAAGGTCGCAAAAGGCTTTTCCGCGTAGAGATCCGCCAGTGCCGTCTCCTTCACCACCTGAAGCTGGTGGATCTTGAGAAATTCGATCGGCAGTCCGGAGAGCTCGTCGGCCATGGCGAGCATTTCTTCCCGTGTTTCTGTCGGGAAACCGAGTATGAGATGAGCCCCGACATGGATACCCCTGCCGATCGTCATCGCAAGGGCCTGCTTAAAGCAGGCGTAGTCATGCCCCCGGTTGATGAAGGTAAGCGTCCGGTCGTAGATCGACTGGAGCCCGTATTCCACCAGAACAAAATGGTCGCGTCCAAGCGTCTTCGAGAAGTGCGATCTTTTCCGGGTCAATGCAGTCCGGCCGCGTGCCGATGGCAAGACCGACAACGCCCGGATTGTCGAGCGCCTCGCGGTAGAGGCGATCGAGGATCTCGACGCTCGCATACGTATTGGTATACGGCTGAAAATAGACGATGAACTTCTCGGCGCCATAACGCGATCGGAGATAGGGAATGCCCTTGTTAATCTGCTCGCGCAATGATGCCGTGCTCGTGCACGCCGAGGGCCGGAAACTGTCGTTGTTGCAATAGATGCACCCCCCTGTTGCAACTGTTCCATCGCGGTTGGGACAGGTAAATCCTGCGTCCACGTTCACCTTGTAGACCGGCGCGCGGTACAACTGCTTCATGTATTGCCCGAAAGCATTGTAGCGCCTTACCGCTGTTTTTTTATCTTTAATTTCCGCAACTTTCATAATAAGACCGATGGGTGTTTGCAGCTATCCCTGCCTTATTTCAGCTGACAACGTTCTGTACTATACCAGAGGCGGGTAAAAAAATCTAGAAAGGATTTGTTCATTGATGCCGCATTGTTACCGACGATTTATTGCATGTTTTTATCAACAGCATCCAGAAAGTCCTGGGCAACTGGCATGAGTTCCTCAATATCCTTGTTGACGATATTTCTCTGGCACTCGCAAGCAGGCCGGAGATCGAAAGTCTTGCGAAACGCATCAAGGAACCTGCTTTCAAAGATACCTGTTTGCACATACTCCTGCTCAAATACTGATATCGCCGCGCTCTGCGTCGGAGCCGGGATCTGCCGTGCCTGGATCAGGCCGAGCACCGGATAAAGGAACGTATAGTACAGGTTGTTCATCACATAGCTCAGCTCCGCGCCTTCACTCAAGAGGGTCTTCGCATCTTTAAGGGAATCTCTCGCGTGATCGAGCCTTTTTTGGACTTGATTTCTTTGCATTTCACCCATGATTTTATACTCCTCGCCTTTTGCCAAATGAAATTTCATGAATATCGTAGTAGTGACTTCACGGTCCTCATATTCCTCGGGTCATCCTCTTCTGTATCTTTCGGTGTTTCCATGATCATCGGCACATCCTTAAATGCAGGGTGGTTCAGCAATGCCCTGAAGCCGTCAAGACCAACCTTGCCCTCGCCGATATGCCAGTGGCGATCCACATGGGAGGAATAATCACGCAGACAATCGTTCAGATGCATCCCCTTCAATCTCTTCAAGCCGATTATTGTGTCGATCTTCTTTGCAAGGGCGTCCACATCTCTCTTTGTCCTGACATCATACCCAGCGGCAAAACCATGACAGGTATCGTAGCAGATGCCGACGTGGGAAGAATCTTTGAGCCGGGCTATTACTTCCTGGACCTGCTCCAACTCATATCCGATGTCGCCCTTCTCACCGGCCGTATTTTCGAGCAGGATCATCGCTTTCGGCGGATGAAGCTTCATGGCCATGTTCAAAGCATCGGATACACGATCGATCATCCAATGCGGTTCCTGGCCACTCGCCGAACCAAGATGCGTGACCAGATATTCCGCGCCGAGGGCCTCGGTGCGCTCGAGGTCAATGACAAACTGTTCAATGGATTTTTCGTACAGATCGGGCTTCGACGACGCAAGGTTTATAAGATAGTTGGTATGAACGAATACCGGCCCGATATCCCATTTCTCACGCAGCTTTTTGAATTGAGCCACATCATCCTTATCCATCGGTTTGATGGTCCAGCCGCGAGGGTTCCTGCTGAAGATCTGCATGCAGGTGCAACCGAGCTCAAAGGCACGCTGGACGGAAAGGAAGAAACCGCCGGAGATGGAGACGTGAAAGCCAAGTCTCATGTTAACCTTCTTGTCAGCCACGGATATACACCGATAGAAACGGATAATAACAAATAATACGTTGTCACTTACTGCCTATTAAGATGTTGAATTCTTTCTCACTGATTACCTTCACCCCGAGGGCCTTCGCCTTTTCCAGTTTGCTTCCCGCTTCCTCGCCGGCCAGCACATAGCTGGTCTTTTTCGATACTGACCCGGCAGCATGGCCGCCGAGACGTTCGATAAGTTCTTCGATCTCATTGCGAGGCCTGGAGAGCGTGCCGGTTACTACGATCGTAAGTCCGTCGAGAGGCCCCCTCTCTTTCTTCGTACCAGCTTCGTAATCGGGATTGTTGATCTTCACGCCGAGCTTTTTAAGGGTGTCCAACGTATGCAAATTATCCTTCTCGTTGAAAAAGCGCGAGATCGACTCCGCCAGTTTCTCGCCCATCTGCTTGATCTCAACGATATGCCCGGGCTTTACGTGATACAGGTCTTCGATTCTCTCAAAGTGCCTTGAAAGCTGTTTGGCTGCATATTCTCCAACGTGCAGAATGCCGAGTGCAAAGAGAAACCTGCTGAGCGTCGTCTGTTTGCTCTTTTCGATCGCATCGATCAGATTCTGGGCGGACTTTTCCGCGAACCGCGGGAGTTCGAGCAGATGCTCCTTTTTTAGCGTATAGAGATCGGCAAAGTGCTTTATAAGACCCTGACTATAGAGAAGCTCGACGTTCTTCTCTCCGAGGCCTTCTATATCCATTGCTCCCCGGGAAGCGTAGTGCATGATGCGTTCAAGGACTTGGGCAGAACAGTTCAAGCCGATGCACCGGAAAGCCACTTCGCCCTCTTCCCGCACGACGTGTGAACCGCATACCGGACAATGTTTCGGCGGAGAAATTTGTTTTTCACGACCTGTTCGTTTCTCTTTGATCACCGTCACGACATGGGGAATCACATCCCCTGCCCGCTCCAAGACCACCGTATCGCCGATACGGATGTCTTTGCGCTCGATCTCGTCCCAGTTGTGAAGCGTCGAGCGTGATACCGTTACGCCTCCAATGCGGACAGGCGTCATTATAGCCACCGGTGTAATAGCGCCGGTACGGCCGACGCTCGCAATGATGTCCTCGATGACCGTTGTGCCCTGGTGCGCAGGAAATTTGTACGCGATGGCCCAGCGCGGTTCACGGGTCTTGAAACCGAGTTCCTTCTGGAGCTTGAAGTCATTGACCTTGATGACGGCGCCATCGGCTTCAAATGGCAGTTTCGGCCTGTCTTCTTCTATCTTCTTAATATGTTCAATAATCGAATCAATTCCCCTGACTACAGCGAATCGCTGTGGCGTCGGGAAATGCGACTTGTTAAGCCATGCCATTAAATCCGTCTGGCTCTTAAAATCAATGCCCTTCATTGCGCCGACACCGTAGCAGGCCATGTGAAGCTTTCTCTTTTCTGTAACCGACGAATCGAGTTGGCGCACCGCACCGGCAGCCGCGTTTCGCGGATTGGCGAACAACGATTCCTCGCTCTTCTCACGCTCCTTGTTCAGTTTTTCGAATTCTTCCCTGTCCAGATAGACCTCGCCGCGCAGATCGATTTCGATCGGGATATCGGCGCCTTCGATCTTCAACGGGATTGCCTTGATGGTCTTGATGTTCGTCGTGACATCCTCGCCTTCATATCCATCACCTCGCGTGGATGCCCGCTCAAGAAGACCCTTCTTGTAACTCAATTCCATGGCAATTCCGTCGTACTTGGGTTCAACGGTGTACTCGATCTCTTCAGCGGGATCGAGCCCTTTCTTCGTGAGCTCCTTCTTTACCCGTTGGTCGAATTCCCGCACCTCGTCGTGAGAGAAGGCATTGTCCAGGGAGAGCATGGGTTCAGTGTGTTTTACTTTTTCAAACTTATCCAGTGGAGGCGCGCCGACGCGCTGGGTGGGAGAATCAGGCAGGACATACTTATACTTTTCCTCAAGCTCCTTCAGTCGTCGAAAGAGCTTGTCATACTCCGCATCGGATATGACCGGAGTGTCGAGAACATGATACCGGTAATTGTGCTCGTTGATTTCCTTGACGAGTCTTTCGATTTCGTTTTTTATATCAACAGGGGGTTTTTTCATGAAGGTTACGCAGGCTCTGCATACATTTCTTCAACGCCTTTGACTACGAACTCAGAACTCCAAATCTACGAACTGCTTTTATCGTATTCCCCCTTCTCCTCCAGCTGATAATCCTTGATCTTCGTGAGAAGGGTTTTATAACTCACCTGCAGTATCTCGGCAGCGCGGGACTTGTTTCCTCCCGTCTGCTTCAGCACTTGTTTGATGCGCCGTGACTCGGCGATGCGCGTAGCCGCTGCCGCAATCTCCTGAAGCGGGCCCTCCATCGGCACATGCTCCGCAAGCGCGTCAAGGATATTCGATTCGCTGATGCCGAGGTCTTGAGCACGTATCACGCCTCCATCGGCGTAGATCACCGCGCGTTCTATCACGTTCTCCAACTCCCGCACGTTTCCCTTCCACGGCGACTTCATCAGAATGTCCATAGCATCGTCGGAGATCGTGAGCATGCCCTTCCGCACCTCGGCTGCATACTTGTTCAAGAAATACTGCGCCAGCGCCGGGATATCGTCACGTCGTTCACGAAGCGGCGGGATCGTGATGGGAAAAACATTCAAGCGATAAAACAGGTCTTCCCTGAACAACCTGGCGGCCACGGCTTTTTCGATGTCCTTGTTCGTAGCTGCCACGATTCGAACATCAATTTTGATCGGCTTGCCTCCGCCTACGCGCTCGATCACCTGTTCCTGGAGCACGCGCAGCATCTTCGCCTGAAGGGCCATATCCATATCGCCGATCTCATCAAGGAACACCGTCCCTTTATCAGCCTGTTCAAGTTTGCCGAGCTTCCGGGCTTCCGCCCCGGTGAATGCTCCGCGCTCGTACCCGAACAATTCGCTCTCCAGCAGTTCACGGGGAATGGCGGCGGAATTGATCGCAATAAACGGCGCATCTTTTCGATTGCTCAGATAGTGAATCGCTCGCGCAAAAAGCTCCTTGCCCGTCCCGCTCTCACCGTGGATCAATACCGAGGCATTGGTCGGCGCCACCTTCTGAATCCTGGCCATGATGTCCTGTATCTGGCTGCTCTTTCCGATCATTTTGGGCAAGCCGAACTTATCGGCAAACTCTTCCCGGAGCAGGATGTTTTCAGCGGCCATCCGGGATGCATCGAGAGCGCGTTGCATCAACACAAGCAAATGGTCGGTATCGAAGGGCTTGGTTAAAAAATCATAGGCACCCTGCTTGACTGCCTTGACCGCGGTCTCGATCGTTCCGAATGCGGTCATCACGATCACCGGCAAGAGCGGGTTGTCCTGCTTCACTGCCTTAAGGACATCGAAACCGTCCTTTTTAGGCAGCTTGAGGTCCGTAAGCACCAACCCGATGCGTTCGTCGGAAAGCTTCCTGATGCCCTCGGCGCCGTCCCTTGCCGTGATCACCTGGTAGCCCTCGGCTTCCAGCGTTTGCTTGAGCATGTCAAGCATGCTCTCTTTGTCTTCTATAATAAGGATGATATCAGCCATGTCGTTTACCGTTGGGGAAGGATAATACTAAACACCGTCCCTTTGCCGACTGTACTCGCCACGTCTACTCTGCCACCATGGGAGGTAACGATCTTATGTACAAGAGCAAGTCCCATGCCCACACCAGTGTCTTTCAACGTATAAAAGGGAAGGAATATTTTCTTCAATTTGTCAGAAGGTATTCCGGTGCCCGTATCACGAATCACGATCTTGATGTCACGGTTCACATGCGCCTCGATGGTAAGCGTGCCGCCGTCCGGCATGGCCTCAACCGCGTTCTGAAGAAGATTGGAAACAGCCTGCCGCATCAGGACTTCATCAATGGAAACTTCAGTATCCGGAAGTTTTACTACTGTCTCGATCCGGGAATTCTCGCCCTTGGCCTGGAGCACCGCAGCCAGACAGCCTGTGATCATATCCTTGATAGCGACCTTAACCCGGTTGAGCGATGCCGGTCGCGCGAAGGTCAACAGGTCGCCGATGATCCGGTTCATGCCGTTGATCTCGTTCGCGATGCTCCGGATCGTCTCTTGAGCAGCCAGATCGTTTTTTTTTGACAGCAGCGTGAGGTACCCCGAGATGACCGCCATGGGGTTCCTGAGCTCATGCGCAATACCCGCCGACATCTCACCGAGCGCGGTCAGACGTTCCCGCAGCTCTATCTGCTCCTGAAGACGTTTGACCTCGGTAAGGTCCGAGAAGGAGAGAATAACGCCGAGCGCGGCCTCCTGCCGGTCCATCAGCATCGCCGTGTTGTAACCCAGCCAGAGCTTGCCTCCGGGCCTGTCGAGCATCGCCTCCATCCGTACAGACAGGACCCTTTTTTCAAGCGTCTCGTGCACCGATCTCGCGATCTCATTGTCTCCGAACAACTCCCGGGATGTCTTACCGACGGCCTGTTCGCGGTGCAGACTGAGCATCTCCAGAGCTGCGCGGTTTATCGTGGTACAATGACAGTCTCTATCAAACGCCATTACTCCACTCGTGACGCACTGGAGAATATTTTCATTATAGGTTTCGACGTTCTCTGCGCGCTGTTCCGCGAGCGCCCTGAGGCGCTCCAGCTCTTTCTCCTTTTCCTTGAGCTGTTTTGTCACGTCCTGAAAGGCGTTGATGATGAACGAGGTGTCGCTCGTCCTCTCGCGCTCCGCGGTCTGCATACCGAGTGTGCGGCGGTATCGTCGTGCTATACCCCGTAAGATGATCGCTGCAACCCCAACGATCATAATGCTGAGCAGCAGTATGAAGAAAGGTTGAGCGGTCATATACGGATCAGTCCAATATACCACAAAATGATATCAGGGCCATAAAACGCGCTCGCCAGAGCGCCGGCAGCCAGGAACGGTCCGAAGGGAATTAATTTCTCCATTTTGTGTCTCTTGAGGACGATCAGCAATACACCGATTACGGAGCCGGTAAGCGCCCCAAGCATGATGGTAAGGAGAGCGCCCTTCCATCCAAGGAAGCTCCCCACCATGCCCATGAGCTTCACATCCCCGCCGCCCATGGCCTCGATATGCCGAAGCTTTTCCCAGGCCCATCCGATAGAAAGGAGCAGGCCGCCGCCGAGGATTAAGCCGATAAGAGAATTCAGAAATCCGGTCAGGTACGGTCCTGCATGGGGAATGAGCGCTTCGAGGTTGAACGGCAAAGGATCGCCGAGCGGGGACATGAAGAATGGCGCAAGGGTAAGGCCGACGAGCATGCCCGGCAAGGTTATTTTGTCGGGGATGATCATGTGGTCGTAGTCGATAACCGTGATGACGAGCAAGGACGAGCAGAGGGCCATCATCATAAAGGCTTCGCCACCGAGCCAGAACTCGCTGACGATCCCGACATAGAGCAGCGCGTTTATGAGCTCGACAATCGGATATCGCCATGAGATGGGCTCCCCGCAATTCCTGCATTTTCCTCTCAGGAGAAGAAAGCTGATAAGCGGTATATTATCGTAGAATTTTATCCCGCCTTGACAACGCGGGCAATGAGAAGGCGGGTTGACAATGGAACCACCTCTCGGCAGGCGAACAATGCAAACGTTCAGAAAACTTCCAACGATAAGACCAAAAATAAACACAACCGCAATGATCATACGTTGGCGTCCTCCTTCTGCTTCGGCACTGTTTTGAACAGGTTTTGTTCGCTCCTGATCTTGTCATGCAATTCTTCGAGTTCCTGCTTCCGGTCAGATAGCTCTTGCATCGCAAGGGAAATTTCCTCATTCTGGACCAGTTGTTCACTCGTTTTTGGAAGTGCATCCCCTTTGGCGAGGTTAACGACCATGCGGCCGATGCCTTGGTACAGTTCATCGATCCGCGCCTGGACCTCGTTGATCCTGATGCGCAGTCGGACAACGGCTATCTCAACCCGCACCCGCTCTGCAAACAGTACCGCGGCAACGGATATCCTCTGGCTGCCTCGTTGCATGTTCAATACCGCTTTTTCCCAGATCGTCATTGGAACTCCTTCAGGTGGCATGACCCTTCCCCCTTCAACCCATAACCCGGATACTGGTTCACTCTATCAGAATACTCCTGAAATATCAACTCCGTAACACCGTGATAACGGGATCTGAGTCAGCATTTGTCCCGTGTGTGCATTGTTTTTTTTTGGGCAGCTCATCACTCGGCCACGCAGCATGCTCTTTTTTGCACATCCCCTTCGCGTCCTGAACGACATTTTTGACCCGTCTAAGGCCACGTCCGCTCGCCCGCGTAAACTCGGCCTACGGCCTCAGACAGTACGCGTTCGCCCTGTGGGACGCTTCCTTAGGCCAAGACGGGTGCCCAAAAATATCGTAAGGGCCGCTCCGGGGACGTGCGGGGTTGGGGTAAATCTTAATTCTGCCATTCCCGGCGCAAGGGAACGGCAGAACTCTTTGCCTTTCCAGAAGCCCCTGCATCCCATGAACAGGTTCGCGCACAAGCATGTCAAGGTAGAAAAAACTGATGCTGCTACAAAGCCAGGCAGACACGGCCGCGCCCGTTCTCCGGGCGAGGGTGGAGTGCTGTGATGCTCGAAAAGGCTTGTTATCAGTACCGGCAATCATGCCCTGCGCGAAGCTGTGAACTGGGGTGCAGAAAAAAATAGGATCATGACATGTGCTAAGTTAGGAACAAAGAAAAGCGACCCACACAAAACCCGGAAGAACCGTATTTGATTTTCTTTGTGATCTATGTGTTTCTGTGGCTAAATGCTTTCCCCAGGTTTATGAGTTGTACACTATCGTGCCGTTTCAGGTCAACCCACGGATATCAGTCCGAGCCTGCCCTGCCACTTCCTCTTCAGGAGATCGCGGAGTTGCGGATATTGTGCGAGCGTCGGGTCGTTCCGGACCAGGTCGAAAGCCTCGGTCCTGGCCTTCTCGAGCAGGTCCGCGTCCCGGATGATATTCGCCGCGCGCAGGTCCGGCAGGCCTGACTGGCGCGTACCGAAGAACTCACCGGGACCGCGCAGCCGAAGGTCTTCTTCTGCGATCATAAAGCCGTCATTTGTGCGGCTGAATGCATTCAACCGCTCACGTGCCTCTTCTGCGAACATTCTCGGTCCCATGAGAATGCAATAGGATTGCTGTTCACCCCTGCCGACCCTCCCTCGAAGCTGATGGAGCTGCGCCAGTCCGAACCGTTCCGGGTGTTCGATCACCATGATTGCTGCGTTCGGGACGTCCACGCCGACCTCGATCACCGTGGTAGAGACCAGGAGGTGTATTGCTCCCGCTTTAAAGGACGTCATGACCCTTTCCTTGTCATCGCTCTTCATTCTGCCGTGCAGAAGCCCGACCTTCCAGTCCGTGAAGACGTCCGCCTGGAGATGCGCCGCCATCTCCGTCGCCGCCTTCAAGTCGCTCTTTTCCGTTTCCTCAACAAGCGGATACACCACGTATACCTGACGCCCCTTCATAAGCTCGCTTTTGATGAACTGGTACGCTTCCTTCCGCCGGTTCTCGAAATAAAGACGGGTTATGATCGGGCTCCTCCCCGGCGGCATTTCGTCGATCACGGATACATCGAGATCACCATAAACGGTGAGCGCAAGCGTGCGCGGGATCGGCGTCGCGGTCATAACCAGCACATCGGGTTCGTATCCCTTGGAGGTGAGCGTGGAACGCTGCATCACCCCGAAGCGGTGCTGTTCATCGATGATCGCAAGTCCCAGGCGATGGAACTTCACGTTTTGCTCGATCAGAGCGTGGGTGCCGACCACGATCTGCGCCGCACCGGACTCGATCTCTCCCAGCAGCGCTTCCTTCTCCTTCTTTTTCATGCGGCCCGTGAGCGAGCGGACCTTGATCCCGAGAGGCAAGGCCATGGCTGTGATATTTTTAAAATGCTGCTCGGCAAGGATCTCCGTCGGCGCCATGATACAAGCCTGGTATCCATTCTCGACAGCCATCAGCGAGGCGACAAGAGCGACCACGGTCTTGCCGCATCCCACATCACCCTGCACCAGCCGGTTCATGGGCCGGTCCGCAGTCATGTCGTTCTTGATCTCGACAATCACCCGCTCCTGAGCAGCCGTAAGTTTGTAGGGCAGGTCCCTTCTGAGGGTTGTCTCGAGCCCGGTAAGCGGTTTGAACGATATCCCCTTCTTTTCAACGATCACTCCCCGCTTCCTGAGAGCAAGCCCCAGCTCGAGCGAAAACAGCTCCTCGAAGCTTAACCGCCGGTGCGCCGCACTCGTACCGCGGTTCAGAACAACCATGTCTTTTTCTTTCGTGGGGAAGTGCGCTTCGGACAATGCTTCAAGAGATGACATGAGGGAGTATTTCTGTATAAGATAGTCAGGCAGCGCTTCCCGCACTGATCCGGCGCACGAATCGAGGATGTTCTTCATCATCGTTCGGATCGCGCGGACCGACAGACCCGAGGTGGCACGATAGATCGGGACGATCCTTCCGGCATGGATCATGTCATCCCCCTCGTCATCGCCCATGATCTCGAATTCCGGGTTGTCCATCTGCGGCAGACCGCTCCGGTAGGGATTTGACTTCACGACGCCCGAGAGAATGACCCGTTGGCCCTGCCTGAACATCTTTTTCATGAACGGCTGATTATACCACGAACCCACGAGCATCCCTGTCTTGTCCGTGACCACCAGCTCGAAGACCTTTACGCGCTGCCGCCGGGTCTGGACCACGTCGGAGGAGACGACTTCGCCGGACACCGTCTCAAAAGATCCGTAGGAGAGCCTGCTGATCTTTTTGAGATTTCCCCTGTCCTCGTAGCGCCAGGGAAGATGCATGAGCGCGTCGTCGACGGTTGTAATGCCGAGTTTCAGAAGCAGTTCTGCCTTCTTGGGGCCGATGCCTTTGCAGTATTGGATGGGAGTGTCGTGCCGGATGGCGGCAATTGGTTCCGAAGATGCCTGCTTTTCTTGTTTAGGCTTGGAGGTGCGTACCTGTTGAGTTGCCCCAGTCTTACCGTGTTCGAGAGAATCGATCACGACCATTGCCTGGATGATATGCTCTTTTTTTTGATCAGGAGGAAGGGTATCGAACCCGGAGAACAAATTTTCTATTTCCACTATCTCGCGACGATTTTTATCGAGACGCTTCAGGTCCTCGATCTGCGACTGCATGAACAGCTCGAGAGCAGCAAGGCTCTTGAGGTGTGCAAAGTTGTCCCGTGTCGCAAAGGTCAACGGTTTTCTGATCCGGTCGAGGATGATCTTGAGGTCGTCCATAGGGAATGGACAATATTAGAATATTTTGAGGGTTTTGTCGAGGGAAAGTACACTCAAGCAACCCTGCCCTCCGCTCTTTCACCGCTGCCGGGACGCGTGTTCCTGAACATCTCTGCAAGCTCCTGCCACCGGCGGTCGGCACCGATCTCCTCCAGGAGAAGCGGGCTCTTCTGCATCCAGTTCGGGTACTCCCAAACCGTGCCCGGCATATTCTGCTGATCGATCGTCGCGAGGATGTCGTCAAGGTTCACGAGCACGATCTTCGAAGGAGAAAGGGAGAGGAATCGGTAAATTGCACGGCACAGATCAGGTGTCATCTCCGGTAAGTGCGAGGAACCTACGGAAACGGAGCCCGGAAGGACCCCCTGCGCGTGGAGCGCCCGGAGAATCAGTTTCAGGTCGCGTTCCCTGTCGCGTTTCTGCTGTGCGTACTGCGAATCGCCGCCGATGATGCCCAGTTGCTTTTTCACATCCAGGTCGCGGCCCGACCAGTAGCCGTAGAGGGTGGAAAGGTCGTGGGTCGTGACCGCAGAAAGCGCCATCGCCGGGTAGCGATCAGGCGGAAGGAAGGAGGGGTCGGGATAATTTCGTTCGAAATAGAAAAGCCGGTACGACAGTATGCTGAAGCGCTGCAGCGTCTGACGCGCTTCGTCGGTAATGGTTCCGAGGTCTTCACCGATCACCAGCGTCCTGTTTCTGACGCTCTCGAGAGCGATGATTCTGAGCAGATCGTATTCGTTGCACCGCACATAGGCTCCGTCGCGCGGGTGCATCCCCTTCGGGATCCAGAAGAGCCTGAAGAGCCCGAGGGCATGATCGATCCTGAGCGCTCCCATGTGCTGCATGTTTTTTCTTATCGTCCGGATGAACAGATCATAGCAGCTTTCCCTGAGCTTGTCCGGGATCATCGGCGGGAATCCCCAGTCCTGGCCGTTAGCATTGAAATCATCGGGTGGCGCCCCCACGCTTACCTCTTCCGCCTCAACGTCCTGGTACATCCAGGCATCGCTGCCGCCGGTAACCGCCCCGATGGCCAGATCGCCGTACAGACCCACCGCCATGTTTGCTGCTGATGCCGCGGCTGACACCTCTGCCATCTGGGTATCCAAAAGCCATTGCATATACACGAAGAAGAGAATCCGTTTGTCATTGTTTTTCCTGAAAGCCTCGGATGCCGCACTCACCGGCGAGCGGTACTCTTCGGGCCACTCGAACCATGCCGCTGCTTTATGCTGGTCCCGTATGTATTCCGAAAGCGCAAGAAAGAGGGCATACTTCCGAAGCGGCGTTCCTTCGGTCTGCAGGTACTCACGGAACGCTCTGCCGCGCGGAGATTCGTTGAGATAATGATCGCTGTAGAAGAATTCAAAAGCCTGTTCGAGCAGGTCCTGTTTGATTGCTGCTACACCTTGATAGTCTACGAGCTCGTTTTTTCTGAGCAACGATCTTTTTTCTGCAATATGGGCTGACTTGGGAATTTGGGAGAACTCGGGAACGCGTTCCAGATCGATATAGATGTGGTTTTTGTACAGCCTGCTGACGGGTGAATAGGGGCTGATCCCGAACGGCACAGTATTGGGGATGGCGTGAAGCGGGTTGATGCCGACCAGACCGGCGTTCAGCCCTGACAGCCAAGTGACGAGTGTCCGCAGGTCCCCAAGATCACCGACTCCCCAATTCCGTTCAGAGCGAAGCGCATATAGATTTACCGCAACGCCCCATGTTTTCCCGGTTTGAAGCTGCTCGGGCAGATAGCATGAATCGGGCGCAATGATCAAACGGACCGATTTTTCTAAAGAGCTCCCGCCGTTGTCGAAAACCGGCTCTGGATGCGAGCAGGCGACAGAAACAGTGTAGTAGCCTATTCCCTTTGGAATCAGGGGAACATGAATTCGTACGAACCTTCGGTCGTTGATGACCCGTTGTTCATCAACCTGCAAAGTACCGGCAGGGTAATTGATTGTTTCCTTCGTCCCCTGTTCTTCTTCCACAGTCAGCCTGATCTCCGCCGCCTGCTCCCTGCCCTCGGGCATCGGCAGGTGCACTGCCAGGCGGTACGGCTGATCATGAACGGATATGACCGTCACCGGATCGAGCATCGCATGCCATTGCCGGTTTATTTTCTTCTCAATTTCCCGGCTGACATCCTCCGTACTTTCGACCCGGAGATCCATTGCCGCCAGAATAGCGACTCTCGATTCGTTTGAAATGACGTGCCTAGTGCCGAAAATATCGTAATACTCGGGCTCAATACCCGCAAGGTGTGATAACTCTGCAATAAGTTGCTCGAAATTTTCCATATAAAGATGATATCACGGTCTATGGATAATATGTTTCGTAAGACGTATATAAAAGAGAAGAGCTCGGTGATTACTTATGTGAATCTCCTCAAATAAACTGCATGAGAAGACAAGGGGTCATCGGTTTGAGCTTGATCACCCTGACGCCCTGTGGTCGGCTTCATGAGACCGATTGGCAATCCATCCCACCCAATTTACACAGAAAGGATTGCGATCATAAGAGGCCAATGATATATTCCCGGCCGCGCGTTTTTAGCCAGCAAGAAGCGGTAACTCACGTCCAGAGTTACGCCGCCGCGAACATACGGTTGGGAAACCCAGCCCCGGTTTTGTGAGAACTGGACTTCCCTGGCCCCCACGCGCACATTCATTGAATTGAAAATGGAAGATGGGCCGCTCAAGTCCTCGAAAGCCAATAAGTAACCAGCCGGATTATTGCTTCTGACACTAATGCGTGTAGCAGCATATATATCCACATATCCGCGCATGATATCGGCGGTGGTAACGACTATTTCCGGAATTTGCTTGAGAACCGTCATGGTCGTCCGTTCGAGGACCGTGGCGCCAATCGTTATTTTTACGCTCGTCTGATGGCCTGAGACGCTTCCACCGTATATCACCGGAGCTCCGAAGATGTTCGCCAGGAATAAAGCCATAAGGGCAACTTTAACTATATATTTTAATTTGTAATTTTTTCTATTCATTTGATGCCTTCTCTTTTTTGAGCCATGGAGAGAGGTACGACCTCATTTATCCTGTCGTCATTTTTTGCATTGTGATCCACAAGTCCATCTCCATCCTGAACGGCCAGATAATAAAAAAGCCGAGCTCCACCAAGGACGTTCCATCCTTCGGCAGCTCGGCTATCTTTTAAGAAGACCCGTGACTTTCCGCCCCTCTCGTTCGAGAGGTTAGGCTTTATCGGGATACTCGAATTCCTTTTTTATCCTGTCTCTATTATTAATGATAACACGGTTGCTCTGTTTGTCAAGAAAGGGGGCCTGATTGAGCATTATATCCGGGTCACTGCTGTCCCAATGTTGAATTGAGCACCGTGTTTAGCATTTGGAAGGACTTGAGAATACTCCTTAAGGTAGACATTAGACAGGAATGCATGCCATAATAGCGGAAAATCATTACGTTACCATGAAAAGGGTAATGTCAGAAAAGACAGGGGCTACAACGATAAGATAATTTCTTGAAAAGACTGTTACTTATATTTCAAGACCTGGCCCACAAGATTTATCACATGTCTGCGTCTCAGAGTAAAACAGGCGGGACGGATTTACCGTCCCGCCTGTTATGGGGAGTTGACGTGTTAAGCGACAGCTACGTTTGCTTCGACACAGTCAGCCTTTGTTTTTGACCAGCAGGGACCGAGGATCGTCTCCAGATCTTCTTCCGGCGTATCCGCGATAGGCTTGATGCTGAAATTCTTCACGAGAACAGCAAGTACATTCGGGGTGATGAAGGCCGGGAGCGAGGGACCGAGCCTGATGTCCTTGATTCCGAGAGAAAGCAGGGAGAGCAGGATTGCAACAGCCTTCTGCTCGTACCACGACAGGATGAGGGACAGCGGCAGTTCGTTCACGCCTACATTAAAGGCCTTGGAAAGCGCAACGGCGATCTGGACGGCCGAGTAAGCGTCATTGCACTGACCAATGTCTAAAAGTCTCGGGATGCCGTCGATGTCGCCCAATTCCTTGTCGAAGAACCGGAACTTGCCGCATGCCAGCGTGAGCACCACGGTATCCTTGGGTGCTTTTTCCACGAACTCGGTATAATAATTTCTGCCCGGTTTCGCCCCGTCGCACCCTCCGACGAGGAAGAAGTGCCGGATCTTGCCCGCCTTCACCGCATCGATCACCTTGTCCGCTACGCCGAGCACGGCGTTCCGGGCAAATCCGGCGAGGACTTCCTTGCCAGGGGCGTCTTGCGTGAATCCGGGAAGCGCACGGGCCCGTTCAATTGCCGGCGAGAAGTCGCCATCAACGATATGCGTAACATCGGGCCAGCCCACGAGCCCGGCAGTGAAGATATTATCCTTGTAGGAAGCAAGCGGTTTCTGGATGCAGTTCGTTGTCATCACGATCGCGCCCGGAAACTTCGCAAATTCCTTGTGCTGGTTTTGCCATGCCGTACCGTAGTGCCCGTGGAAGTGCGGATATTTCTTGAGGCCCGGATACGCATGAGCCGGCAGCATTTCGCCGTGCGTATAGACATTGATCCCTTTGCCCTCTGTCTGCTTCAGGATGGCATCAAGGTCCTTCAGGTCATGACCGGATACGAGGAGAGCCTTGCCTTTCTTTGCACCGAGCGGCACCTTGGTCGGGATCGGGTGGCCATAGGTCCCGGTATTGCCAGCGTCGAGCAGTTCCATGGTCTTGAGATTCACTTCGCCGCATTTGAGCGCAAGACCGACCCAATCGCTCAAGCCGAGGTCCGTTCCTGTCATGGCCGCCAGCGCCTCGCTCATAAAGGCATAGACGGCATCGTCCGTCTTGCCAAGGATCTGGGCATGGTCGGCATACGCTGCAACTCCCTTAAGACCGAAAAGTACGATATCCTGAAGCGATTGGACGTCTGCATTCACGACCACGTCGGGTATGTGCTCACGGACCGATCTTCCCTGCTTGACGAGGCCTTCGTGAGTGGATTCCGGGTTAAAGGATGCGCTCGCATGGGCAAAATCCGTTTTGCCGTCCGATTGGCGTATTTTTGACCCGAGCTGCTTCCGAAGTTCCACACTCTTCCTGATCAGCATTTCGAACCGTTTCGGGTCGAAGTCAACGTTCGTGAGCGTGGAAAAAAGAGCCTTGGCCATGAACACGTTCACGTCCTGGTCGATAACGCCGACCTTCCTGCCAGCGATTGCGTGGATCGCCAGCCCTTTGAGCGAATAGATCAAGAGGTCCTGCAGCGCCGATAACTCCGGATCCTTGCCGCATACGCCGATCTTGGTGCACCCCTTGCCGTTTGACGCCTGTTCGCATTGATAACAAAACATTCTGTAGTCCTCCCTCGATAAGATAGTATTGAATCGATATTGTTAAGCTGGGGATCACTATACACGACCGAAGTGGCACTACCTATGACGGGGATCATACAAGCTGCAATTCAGCGGAGCATTTTAAAATAGTGTTATAACATTGGGATCAATGGAAGTCGTCGGATAAGCGCATCCGCGTGAGCAATGCCATCAGACGTAACCTGCAAAAAGAATTTCAGTATGTTCAACCAATATCCTTCGCCGGGGTCAAATTATAGCAAAGGAGGTTTTATGATGAAGAGATCTTTATTAAATGTATTCGCAGCAGGCACAATGCTCGATGGTGTTCGTCCTTTTTATTCCAATGGCAGGCAATGCCGAGGTGAATGTCAATATCACGGTGCCCTTACCCGGGCTGGTCATACCGGCGCCGCCGGCCCTGGTCGTGATACCAGGCAGTTATGTCTATTATCCGCCCGATGTCAGCGTGGACATCTTCTTCTTCCACGGGCACTGGTATCGGCCGTACAGGGGAGGCTGGTATCTCTCCAACGGTTATAACGGCCCGTGGCGCTCCATCCGGCCCGAGCGGGTGCCTCGCGCTGTATACGGCCTACGGTCGGGGTTCCGCAGCGATTCACGATATGAGCGCGTGCCCTTCGGTCAGGTCAATAAGAACTGGCGCACCTGGGAAAAGGAGCGCCACTGGAGTGGGCGCGGTGAGGAGAGACATGAAGGAAGAGGGCGCGGACAGCACGAAGAGCGCGGGCGCGACCATGAGAGAGGACGCGAGGGGTAAGACACAATGCGCGATTAACCACAGGGGAGTTACGGGGCCGCCATATTTCGGCGGCCCTTTTTTTATGTCCTGATATTTGAATATTATCTAAGTTGACACTCGTCCCACGTGTGCATTGGTTTTTTGGGTAGCTCATCACTCAGCCGCCCCCGATAAAGGCATTCGAGGGCAGGCTTTGCATGCCGGGCATATATGCAATACCCACCCTGATTTTCAGGACTCGCATCACTCCACCCTCGCCCTTTAAAAAGGGCTCGCCCGAGTCTGCCTTGTCTGGTTCTCGTATCTACGATCTGTGCAGCATTGCTATGCGCGTCTCTCGAGTCAGAACTACCCGGCGCAGGGGAACGGCAAAATCAAAAAGGCCTACCCCACTCAGTGGAGAATTAGTCTCGACGGAGTTTCGGGAGAGACTCATATCTTTGCCTTTCCAGAAGCCCCTGCATCCCATGAACAGGTTCGCGCACAAGCGCATGGTAAGGTAGAAAAGACCAATGCCGCCACAAAGCCAGGCAGACGCGGCCGAGCCCGTTCTCTGGGCGAGGGGAAGCGCTGCGATGCTCGAAAATGCTTGTTATCAGTACCGACGATCATGCCCTGCGCGGAGCTGTGAACTGGGGTGCAGAAAAAAAAGAGGACCGTGACATGTGCTGCGTTAGAAACAGAGAAAAGTGACCCACACAAAATCCGGAGGACCCATAAAAAAGGGGCTTGGAATCACCAAGCCCCCCAAAGTCGTTTTTTGTATCCTGCTTCTCAACTATGCAGCTTTCATCATTTCCTTAGCATCTTTTTCTGTTACAGTCATGCCGTGCGCTTTTTTCGCATGCTCTATACCAATCCTGACGACTTCCTTTTCGTCGTGGCTGCGAACCAGAAAACCACATTTAGGATCGCATTCAATTTGTTTAAGGGTCTCTGCCATGATCATCACCTCTTTTCATTCAAGACATTGATCTTTTTTGGGATATTCTCCCTTTACTTTATTCAGCACTCAACACTCAACAGAGCGAATCCAGCGAATCACTTGAGGACTGTGGTCGCCTCAGCGCCTTTCGGCAGCAGCATGCTGATCGCAACCCGGACAGTCGCCGAGCCTGCATTGACGACTGCATGCTCATCACCGGCCTTCTCAGTCCAGCTCTCACCGGTCTTTTTTATTACCTCAGCTCCTTTCTCTTTCAGGGTTATCTCGCCACTGAGCACCGTCACCAACACGGAACCGCCATGGGTATGTCTTGGCACCCCTGCTCCTGACGGAAAGTCCATTATGATGGTGAGTAGATCATAATCAGCGCCTTGTACCGTGATCGGGTATTTGGCTTGATAAACTACAGCCGGCCCGGGTGGTGCGGGTTGGGCAGCCATTTCAGCAGCCATTGCTACAGAAACCGAGAGAATGGCCACAAATGCCACAAACAGAACCTGTTTCATTATCTTCATCATACACCTCCTTGTTCCGCTACGCTTAATGCAACTACCGGCGGCAGCTAATTCCCGTCGTACCCCTTTATTTCTAAAGTTTTAATTAATACGGGACTATATCCATCCTTATTAATAGCATAGCGCTGGATGTGGATAATGTCAAGAATAGGGTGGGAAATAGTACTGTATGGGGCTGCATATTCTGAGAAGTTTGTTTATTGCCTTAACTGTAGCGGTGAACTCCATGGAATCAACGCATAGGCCTCAAACCTTTTTTTGGTTCACGCGGAGGCGTGCCCTGCACTCGCGCTGAGCACTCGTAATCGCTGGGTACAGGCGGAGACACGGACGTGGGGAGTTCACGATACGGTGGAGAAATTCTTTCAGAGCTTGAGGCTCCAAATTAAACGCGATCAGACCAGTAGCGCGGTTCACGATGCAAATGAGCGACCGTCGCAACCACGACGGTATTGCCGTCCAGACCGAAAATAATCCCATACGGAAACCGTGCGAGAAGGCCTCGCCGAAGCCCGGGCTCTATTTCCATTGCGGATAAGGGGTAGGCAACAACTCTTCGGATGACCCGGTCCAATTCATCGAGGAATTCGCTTCCCAGGCCGTCGGCCTGCTGATCATACCAGGCAACGGCATCATCAAGCTCCTGTCGGGCGGGGGCAAGAAAGCGGACATTCATGAGCGGCGATGTTTATCCATGACTTCCTGATAGGATACCGTGGGAATGCGTCCTTCCTTGTAGGCGGCCCATCGTTTCCGGGCTTCTTCCGCCCAGATGCGGTCCATTGCCGGGTCCGGCTTGTCAAGGTCGGTCAGAATCGCGTCCACAATCTGAAGTTTTTCTATATCCGACAACGTATGAATCTCCTGAGCAAGTTTCTCAGCAATTTTTGTCATTTCAACGCCTCCCCCTGATAAGCGGATACATTTCACTTAGGCCTTGATTCCATTATAGTCAAATTTTATCCGATGTGCAATACCTGTCAAATATCACCATGTCATCCTTTCCTTACTTGAAATCCTTCGTTCCCAAATCCCCGACGATCTCCCGGAACTGCTCCAGCGCAGCTTCCAAATCTTCTACGATCTCCTGGGCGATCAGTACCGCCTTTGCGGCTGAACAAGAAGTTAACATGGGAGGTTGAAATTATAGTCATTTTTTCTCCTTTGGGCAATATTTCCTAATTCTTGTTGCCGGACAGGGTTATTGTCAAGCCTGTGTTCGAATAATAGATTTTGGTTGCTAATGCCGATATCGATCCGTCCGGCTTTACTGTATATGAGTCTTCCTCTGTGAGTGTCACTGCATTAGAGCTGTTCCTATCCGTGTATGAAAAAACAAACTTGGCATCTCCGTTTGTGCCCGGGTCTATTCTCCACGTACTTGTTTCAGTAGTCCCGTCCGGCTCGTTTACTATCATGTCGGCCCCGGAATCTCCTACTTTTGCAGATATCGGCAATAATATCTGAGAAGCCGAGGTAGATATTGTTCCATCACCATGTACTATTTCATAAAGGTAGCCGGTTTGATAGAAGTAATACGTAGTCGTTTCCGATGCAGACGCACCGGTACTCGCATTGGTCAGTGTGACCTGTTGCACTGCAACGTTAAGGGTTTGGGTGTCTGTGGAAGTTGATGTAATAGTCGGTGCAGAAACGGCCAAAGAGAATAAACCTGTTAGATTTACGCCGGCGCTGCTTGAGCCTGACATGTTAAAGGACATGCTGCTCCCCTGAGTTTTTGCTTCAGCAAAGTTTTTAATTACGGTAAGATCAACTGTCGTTCCTACAGGCGTAGTAGACGATTCCGCACCACCCCCGCCGCCACCGGACCGGCCTTCTCACGCCCGCGAGGCATGGTGTTGCACTTACTTATTGAACTCGCGGATAAAATTGACTCTCCTGTCGAGGAATGATAGTATTAACCGGTTGCGCGGCATAAAGGTTTGTGCATCGATACGTTGCTGGAGACTTCCCATGGCCGTCCTTGAAGCGCAAGAAATATCCAAATCCTACGTTGCCGGGAGCAGGAGGATCTCCGTGCTCGACCGCGTCTCCCTCTCGGTGGCAGAAGGCGAATTTCTCGTTGTGCAGGGAGAGAGCGGCAGCGGCAAATCAACCTTGCTCTCCATCCTCTCGGGGCTCGACACGGTCGACGAAGGCAGGGTCCTCATCGAAGGAAGGGACATTACCAATCTGGCCGAGGATGAACTTGCTCCGCTCAGGAACAGCAGCTTCGGCTTCGTGTTCCAGTCCTATCATCTCGTGCCCTCGCTTACAGCGCTGGAGAACGTCATGTTCCCGGCTGAACTGCGCAGCGATCGGCAGGCCCGGGGAAAGGCCGAACGGCTCCTCACGCGGGTCGGGCTTTCAGACCGGGCCGCAAGTTTCCCCCATCAGCTTTCGGGCGGCGAAAAGCAGCGCTGTGCCATCTGCCGCGCCCTGATCAACGAGCCCCGCATTATTTTCGCTGACGAGCCCACGGGCAATCTCGATTCGCTAAATGGCAAGGCCGTGCTGAACCTGCTCCTGGAACTCCACCGTGAAAAGAATTCGACCCTGGTTCTTGTCACGCACAGCAGGGACATTGCGGCAAAGGCAGGCCGCGTGGTCTTGCTTAGGGACGGGAAAATTGCACCAGGACTCTCCGATGCTTAATATTCATCTTGTCCGGCGCCAGATCGCGGGCTCGCGGCACCAATCCGTCGTCTTCGTGCTGTGCGTTGCCCTCTCTCTCGTGACCCTGGTCTCGCTTTCCGCGTTCAGCCGGAGCGTTCACATGACGTTCCTGAAGGACGCCCGCGCGCTGCACGCCGCGGACATCATCATCCATTCGCATGCTCCCCTCTCCTCTTCCCTCGTAAACGAGCTTGCTGCCCTTTCAAAGCAGGGCCGGATCGAAAGCGCGCGCATTTACGAGTTCTACTCCGTTGTTCGGGCCATACGGGGCAATTCCGCTTCCGGGCAACATGACGAAGGCGAGCAGCCGGACACGCTTCTTTCAAATTTGAAGGTGGTCGAACCCGGCTACCCCTTCTACGGCACGCTTGTCCTCGCATCGGGAAAGCCATTCAGCGAGGTACTGACTCCGGGAAGCATTGTCGTTGAGCAGACGCTCCTCGACCGTCTTTCGTTAAAGCCGGGCGACTCGCTCAAAATAGGGGACGCCGTGTTCGTGATCAGGGACGTCGTGCTGCAGGAGCCGGACCGGCCGGTAAATTTTTTCGCGCTTGGCCCGCGCATCTTCATCTCCAGCCGAGACCTCGCGTCCCTTGAACTCGTAGGCAAAGGGAGCCGAGTGAACTATACGGTTCTTGCAAAAGTGGAAAACCAGAAGGACCTGGACCGGATCACGAAACAGCTCCGATCTGCATCGAATAAGGACGCGGAGCGGGTCGATACATTCCAGACCGCGGAATCCGGCATTAAGCGGTTCTTTGACAACTTTCTTTTTTTCCTGAATCTGATCGGTATCTTTACCCTTTTTTTGGCCGGGATCGGCATTCAGAGCTCGCTCACGGCCTTTCTCCGGGAACAGGAACGAACCATCGCGATCATGAAGGCAATCGGTGCCCGGGGCCGGTTCATTGTCCTGCACTATTATGCCGTGGTATTTTTCCTCGGTCTCGTGGGCACGATCCTGGGTCTTGCGGCAAGCCTTCTGCTGGAAAGAATCCTTATTGCCCTGTTTCAGGGCCTCCTTCCGTCAGGCATCGAGCCTGGCATCTCCGCCACCTCGATGCTGGAGGGTCTTGCCCTCGGCAGCGTGGTGGTAGTGCTCTTCACCCTGCATCCGCTGCGTCAGCTTCTCTCGGTGCGGCCGCGCGCCATCTTCGGCAAGGCCGAACAGCCGGGGCAAGGCCGCTTTCCGTGGCTTTTTATCCTGGCAAATTTTTTCTTTTTTTCCGGCATGGTCGTGTGGAGATTTCGCGAGATCAAGACGGGCACGTACTTCGTCCTCGGCCTGGGTCTTCTCATCGGGATCTCGTTTGGTTGCGCTGACGGTCTCCTGCGCGTTCTGAAGAGAAAGTCGGTGGGGCACCTCGTATTCCGTCAGGCGCTCAAAGGACTGTTTCGTCCCGGAAATGCCACGCGCTCAATCATCGTCACCCTGACTGCGTCACTTGCGGTGATCTCATCACTCACGCTCGTGCAGAGAAACCTTGATGAGACCTTTGTCCGATCTTATCCGCCTGACTCGCCGAACCTTTTTTTCGTCGATATCCAGCCCTCGCAAAAGGATCGTTTTGCTCAGTCGCTCGGGATCGACGCGATCTACTATCCTCTGGTCCGGGGCACGGTCCTCTCGGTGAACAATGAACCGATCGACCGCGAAAAGGAAAGCAAAAAGCGGGGCGATAACCTCGGCCGGGAGTTCAACCTTACGTACCGTGAACACCTTCTGGGTGACGAGCGAATCGTGACGGGCGGTAGTCTCTTCAGACCCGACTGGACAGATACGCAGGTGTCGGTCATGGACACAGTGGCCAAAATGCGGGAAATGAAGATCGGCGATACGATCGTGCTGCGCATCCAGGGAATTCCCATCTCGGCCCGGATCTCGAGCATCCGGACACGGACTCACGCATCCCTCCAGCCCTTCTTCTATTTTGTATTTCAGGAGGCAACGCTCAAGGATGCGCCCCAAACCCTGTTCACGGCAATTCGCGTCGAAAAGGACCGCGTCTCTGCGCTCCAGAATCGCATGGCCACCCGCTTCCCGAACGTGAGCATAATCGACGTGACCGAGACGATCTCCGTGTTCGCGAGGATCATGACGCGGCTTTCACGAATCGTCAATTTCTTCACCCTCTTTTCCGTTGCGGCCGGGGTGCTCATCATTGTCAGTTCGGTGTTCGCCACCCGATACGCGCGCGTCCAGGAGGCGGTTTTCTTCACCATCCTCGGCGCGCGTCCGCGCTTCGTGCTCGCCGTGTTCGCGGTTGAAAACCTGTTCATCGGGCTCGCGAGCGGTATCCTCGCCGTCGTCCTGTCCCAGACAACGACGTTTATCATTTGCAAATACGCCCTCGATGTGCCCTACACGCCTTTTATCGGCGTGAACCTTGCAATCGTTTTCATTACCGTAATCGTCGTCATTGCCGCAGGTCTGGGGGCCTCGGTCCCGGCACTTCACCAGAAACCCGCTGCTTTTCTTCGGGAGCAGACGGAAGAGTAATGTGAAGAGATTGCGGATTGCGGATTGTTGATTGCGGAGTGTGGAGTTCAGAGTAGGAGGCGCATGGTATGAAGAGATGGATCGGGCTTGCAGCTTTCATCGCTGTCGTTATTCTACAGGCACAGGTTTCCGGATCTGAACAAAGGAATGAGGCAGCTGCCGTGCCTCAGCAGAGTCAGGCCGCCTCCCAGGGGACCATCGTTGCGATGGGCGACAGCCTTACCGCGGGTCTCGGCGTGAATGAGAATGACGCCTATCCGGCGCAACTTGAGAGAAGACTTCAGGCTGCCGGACTTAACTGGAGGGTTGTCAACGCAGGTATCAGCGGCGAAACAAGCAGCGGCGCGCTCTCGCGGATCAACTGGGTGATGAAACTGAGACCCGACATCGTGGTCCTGGAAACCGGTGCCAATGACGGCCTGCGCGGCGTCGATCCTCGCGTGACTCAAAAAAATATCGACGAGATGCTCCGCATCTTTAAAAAGAACAAAGTCCTGGTGGTGCTTGCCGGCATGCGGATGCTCAGAAATCTTGGGGCCGAATATACCGACGCGTTCAACGCCGTCTATCCCCGCCTAGCCGCGAAACACAACGTGACCCTGGTCCCCTTCTTTCTTCAGGGGGTGGCAGGCGAATCGTCCCTGAACCAGAAGGATGGCATCCATCCAACTGCAGAGGGGTACCGGATCATCACCGAGAAGATCTACCCCTATGTTTTCCAGGCGATCAAGAGATATCGGGAAGTTCGAACGGGATCATGACTTTATTGAACAACAAAAAAGTCAGATGATCACAGATGAGGATTGTATCCTTATCATTGTACATAAAGTGTTGTACTTCCTGCGGCGCCTGATACCGGGTCTTTTGCCGTAATAAGTGTGGATCCCGGGTAAACGGCCGTGGCAAGACCGGTATAAAAGTCGATGGTTGCGATCCCGGTATTTGATGAGGTCCAATTCCATGATGCAACAACGCCCGGATTGAGTGTCTCTGTTGTCTGACCGTCCGCGAACGATCCTACCGCTGTAAACTGCATCGTTGTAGTGTTAGGAATGAACGGATTGACCGGGCCAACTGCAATTAATATGAACGGTCCGCTGGTGACCGTGACCATGGTGGTGCCGGTCGCGCCGCTTATGGTTGCCTGAATTATAGTTGTTCCCGTGTTAAGAGCTTTGACCAATCCGGTAATGGAGCCTGTACTGATTAGACCATTGCCAACCTCTGCGACGCCGGAAGATAATGAGGTCCAAGTTGCGAAGGACGATATCGCCTGCGTAACCGTTTCTCCGCTAACCAGGGTGAACGATGCTATGGCTGAAAACGGGTATGCTGTCCCGACTGCCATATAAGGTCTGATCGGCAGTATCGTTAGAACCGGGTCGGGATCCATAACGGTGACTGCGGCGGTGCCGGTAATGTTATTTGCCACGTCGAACGCCGCAATGATAGCCGTGCCGTAATCAACTGCGGTAACGAGGCCATTTAAGCCTGCTGTATTGTCGACTGTTGCGACTCCTGTACTGGACGAGCTCCAGCTAACAACTTGCGACCAGAGAAGGCTCATGCCGTTTGTGAACGTCCCTGTCGCTATAAATAGCTGTGTTGTACCCTTCACCATGCTTTGATTAGCCGGGGTCACCGTAACCGCGGCAAGCATGTTGCTCTTCTGATTGCACCCCATGAAACCTGAAGCTACTGTTACTACGGCAATAACCAGGATGCAATACTTGAGAATCTTCATATGTATCATCTCCTTGTTTCCTCATTTCAAAAGTCGGCTCGTTTGGCGATATGCACCGCCGCAGAAGTGTCTTCATGTGCAAAACAGGCTGTTTAACACTGGTAATCATACCACAGATCGGGTTTTCTCAAAAGAGAAACCCTACTCGTACCGCAGTGAATCGATAGAACGATATCCAGGAAGTATGCCGGGGTTTTGTTGTGTCAGTGGCCCCTATCCCGCCCTGCACAGTCAGGGGGACTGCTGATGATGCCTGATGGGGTACTCCTGGCAATAAGAAATAGCACGAGAGAGAGTGACACGGTGATGAAGCCAGCGGTATACGCAAGAGACTCACCGCGCCACAGCCCGTTAAACCAGCGCATGAACTCATCCGCAAGCACAGCCGCGTTTCCACCATAGAGCTGCAGATCATGGACGTATTTCTTTGTATATCCACCCTCACCCGGGTACACAAATCCACCTATGAATTCATAGCTCGAATCGCTGGTCGAATCATTCATAGCTGCGCTATAAATCATGATGGAGTTGCTCACACCAATCAGCAGGATAATGGCGCTGCTGAGATATAATATTTTTTGCAGGGGCATATTTTTATCTTCATAGTGAGCATGGTAATTGCTTTTTACATTATGTCAACCGTGTAAATGACGGTTAGAATGCACTCGTTCTCCATCAATCCGCAGAAAGTGCGCGGCCCTGAGGCTATTCATACCGCAGCGCATCAATCGGATTAAGGAGCGAGGCTTTGTATGCTGGATAGAACCCGAAGAAGATGCCGATGAAGCCTGAAAAACCAAAGGCCAGTATAATGGAAACTGGTGATACGACTGTGGGCCAGCCTGATAGATTTGAGAGGATCATGGATGTCGAGACTCCAACAATGATCCCGATAATGCCGCCGATAAGCGACAGGGTAAGCGCCTCAATGATGAATTGGAGACGGATATCCCAGGTCTTGGCGCCGATCGCCATGCGGATGCCGATTTCGCGCGTGCGCTCGGTGACCGAGACGAGCATGATGTTCATGATGCCGATGCCGCCGACAAGAAGCGAGACCGATGCGATGGCTCCAAGGAGAAGCGTCATCACCTTCGTGGATTGCTCCGCGGCCTGCATGATCTGGGTGAGGTTTCGAACCGTGAAATCGTTGTCCTGTTTCTGACCAATGTGGTGCCGTTGCTTTGAGCAGCTCGCTTATCTGCTTTTCGGCTGAGTGCGAGATCCTCGGCGCTCCTGGCCTTGACGATATGATCCTGACCATGCCGGGAAACTGGGTGCCGAACAGCTTCTTCTGGGCCGTGGTGACCGGGATGAGGATCGTGTCGTCCTGGTCCTGTCCTTGTGCGGACTGGCCCTTGGTCGCCAGCACACCGATCACGGTAAATGGAACATTTTTGATCCTGATCGTCTGTCCGACCGGGTTCTGGTCCCCGAAAAGATTATCATGACCACGGTCTGGCCGAGCAAGGCCACCTTGGTCGCGCTCTTCACGTCCTGCTGCGTGAACGGCCTTCCGCGGTCAGGTCCCAATCCCGCACATTCAGGAAGCCCGGAGTCGTCCCATGACGCCCGTGGACCAGTTCAGGTGGCCGTACACGATCTGTGCCACGCCGCCCAATGGTGGGGGCGACATCGGACACCGCGGGCACTCCTTCTGACGATCGCATCGGCATCGCCCATGGAAAGCGTGGGCTGCGTGCCGGCTCCCATTCTGACACCGCCTGCAGACGTCGGGCGCCGGGCAGGATAATGAGGAGGTTGCTCCCCATGCTCGATATCTGAGCGGCAATTTTTTGGCTCGCACCTGTGCCGACGGCCACCATGGCGATAACAGCGCCAACACCGATAATGATGCCGAGCATGGTAAGGGCGGAGCGCATTTTGTTCACCCGAAGCGCGCGGAAGGAAATCTTGAAGGTGGAAGGAATGTTGATCATAGTAAATAACCGTAAAGGGTCAAGCGTATATGAGTAGAAGCGAGAATGCGGGTGTTCAAGGTCCATGGTTTACGCATCAACACATCATCGCTTCACCTTCTTCATCACTCACAATATGCCCGTCCGAAAAGCGTACGATCCGTTTGCTGAATGTCGCGATATCGGGTTCATGGGTCACAAGGATGACCGTTATATGTGACTCACGGTTCAATTTCACAAAGAGTTCCATGATCTCGACACTCGTTTTGGTATCGAGATTTCCCGTGGGTTCGTCGGCGAGGATGATCGGCGCATCGTTCACGAGGGCGCGGGCGATCGCGACCCGCTGCTGCTGACCGCCGGAGAGCTGGTTGGGATGATGTCCCTCCCTGCCTTCAAGCCCCACGCTTTTGAGGGCCGTCCGGGCCCTGTCGTGCCGTTCCCGCGCGGGAGAGCCGTTGTAAAGAAGAGGAAGCTCGACATTTTCAACAGCCGAGGTACGGGACAGAAGATTGAATCCCTGGAACACGAACCCGAGCTTTTTGTTCCTGATCTCGGCAAGCGCGTCTCGCGATAGACCGCCCGTATCAACCCCATCCAGGAGATAGTGTCCGTCCGTGGGCGTATCGAGACATCCCAGAACATTCATAAAGGTAGATTTGCCCGATCCGGACTGACCCATGATCGCAACGAACTCGCCTTTTTCAATGGTCGTCGAAATGCCGTCCAGCGCCCGGACCTCGACATCTCCCAGACTGTATACCTTGGTGAGATTTTTTGCTTCGATAAGCGCCATCTTAAAACATCCTCGGCCCTGAAGGCCCTTGCGGTTTGGTGCCCTTCTTGAGGGCTTCAACAATGATATTCTGACCCTCTTTCAGATCTCCGGACGCGACCTCGGTATAGGTCCCGTCGCTGATGCCCGGTGTGATGTTGACGCGCTTCGGCTTTCCATTCTCCAGGACCCAGACCGACGGCCCCTTCTTTTCGGACGAACCAGCGCTCGCCCCCGCAGCCTGCCGGTTTTTCGGAGAAGCGGAACCGCAAAGCCGCATTCGTGATCCTGAGCACGTCATGTCTCGTCATGATGATGACCGAGACATTGGCGGTCATCCCGGGCATGAGCTTGAGATCACGGTTGTTCACCTGGATCACCACGTCATAGGTGACCACGTTCTGCACAATGATGGGTGCCTGCCTGATCTGCCATACCTTCCCCTTGAACGTCGTATCGGGATAAGCATCCACAGTAAACTCCACGTCCTGGCCTACTTTTATTACGCCGATGTCCGACTCCGCGATATTCGTGTCAATCTGCATTTTTGTCAGGTCCTGTGCTATCGTGAACAAGGTGGGTGTCTGGAAACTTGCGGCAACGGTCTGTCCCACGTCCACGGCCCTCGATATCACAACCCCGTCAACAGGCGAGATGATCCTTGTATACGCAAGGTTCTGCTGGGACAAGTCAAGCGATGCCTTGGCCTGTTCGATCTGCGCTTTGGCCGAGGCCACCTGGGCCTTGTCGGACTGGTAGTTTGTCTCCGCCGTGTCCAGATCGCTCTGGGCAATGAGCTTTTTTGCTAACAGTTCCTTGTTCCGGTCAAATGTCTTTTTATCATTAGCGAGCGCGGTCTGTGCCTTTTCGAGGTTTGCCTCAGCCGAGAGCAGGTTCGCCTTCGCCTGCTGCACCTGGGACTCGAAGGTCGAGGGGTCGATCTGTGCGATGAGCTGCCCCTTTTTCACCCGGGAATTAAAATCCACATACAGTGTTTTAATGGTCCCCGACACCTGGGTACCGACCTGGACCGTCGTCACGGCATTCACCGTCCCCGTTGCCGTCACCGTTTGCTGGATATCGCCGATCGAGACGGGGTCGGTCCGGTATGAAGGAGCGTCTCCCTTACATCCGAAAAGAACGACAATGAGGATACTGATGATCGAAAGAGTACGCCCGATGCCTACTGTCCAGCCTGTCACATGGGGTTTTTTATTGTTTCTGCACATTACCATCTCTCCCTAGCCCGGACAAGCCGGAATCAGAATTTACCACGACGTTACGAAGACATTAAGAAATACAATTAGATTTGACACTTGAGCTGAGTAATAGTTGCAGTACATTTGATTTATATTATTCGTGGGTCGTGGCCCTTTTCCGTACCTGGAAAATCTTCAGGGTGCTGAGCTTTCTCTGCAACCGATCCATGTACAGGAAGACTACAGGAGTGACATAAAGGGTCAATGTCTGCGAAAAAAGCAGACCTCCTACCACGGCAAGACCGAGGGGTCTCCGTGACTCCGCCCCGGCGCCGAAGCCGAGAGCTATGGGCAGCGTACCCAGGAGCGCGGCCATGGTGGTCATCATGATGGGCCGGAAGCGTATCATGCAGGCCTTGAAGATCGCGTCCTCCGGCGTCGCGGACTCTTTCCGCTGGGCATCCAGGGCGAAGTCGACCATCATGATGCCGTTCTTTTTCACGAGGCCGACGAGAAGAATGACTCCTACAAATGCATAGACATTCAGATCAGACCCGAAGAGCATGAGGGTTACCAGCGCACCGAAGCCGGCGAACGGCAGCGCCGAAAGGATCGTGAGCGGATGGATGAAGCTCTCGTACAGGATGCCGAGCACGATATAGATCACGAGAGTCGCGGCAAGCAGCAATATCCCCAGGCCTTGCATCGACGACTGGAAGGCCTGGGCCGTGCCCTGGAAGCTCGTGGTGATGGACGCGGGGATCGTGTTCCGGACGACCTTATTCACGGCATCAATTGCCGTCCCGAGGGACACGCCGGGGCGCGTATTGAACGAAATAGTGACTGCAGGCAACTGTCCCAGGTGGTTCACGGAAAGAGGGCCAACGTTCTGGGAGAGCCTTGACACGCTCCGGAGCGGCACGAGCTGGCCGGCCGACGAACGGATATAGAGCATGGAGAGGGCCGCCGGATCACGCTGGTAGTCGTCCTGCACTTGCATAATGACCTGGTACTGGTTGTTCGGCGCATAGATCGTTGAGACCTGCTGCGCGCTGTAGGCCATGGAGAGGCCGTTCTCGACCTGGGTTGCCGTGATCGCCGAGGGCGGATGCCTTGTCGCGGTCGATCTGGATGTTCACCTGGGGGTTCTTGATCAGCAGGTCGCTCGTCACGTCCTGGAGCATGGGCAGTTCCCGCAGTTTTGCTTCAAGCTTCGGGGCGTTCTCGTACAGTTCACCGGTATCAGGGCCCTGGAGCGTGAGCTGGTACAGGCTTTTCGTGAACGTACCGCCGATGCGGATGGGCGGCGGGTTCTGCAGGAATGCCTGGATCCCGGTGATGCGTGCTGAACTTGAGGTCGCAATTGCTGAATGATCTGGTCCACGTGCGCCTTGCGCTCCGAGCGCGGTTTCAGCTTCATGAAGATGCGTCCCTGGTTTCCTGACAACGCTCGACCCGCCCGCGCCGATGCTCGACATGAACCCTTCAACGTTCGCTTGTCCTTGAGCACGATATCGGCCACGTCCAGCTGATGTTGTTTCATGGCATCGAACGAGATGCCCTGCGCCGCCTCGGTGGTGACGAAGATTGCACCGATGTCTTCGCTCGGGAGGAATCCCGTGGGAATGATATTGAACAGGAACGCCGTCAGCGAGAAGAATGACGCCGGAAGCGAGCAGGGTGGCTAAACGGTGCTCAGCACGAGCTCAGTGTCCGCTCGTAGAATTCAAGCATGCCCTTGAAGAACCGCTCCGAGGACCTGGTACAGCCTGCCGTGCTGCTCCTTGCCGTGAGGCCGGACGAAACGGCTTGCGAGCATGGGGGTGAGCGTAAGGGAAACGAAACCGGAGATCAGGATCGACATGCCGATCGTGACCGCGAACTCATGCAGGAGCCGTCCGATGATGCCGCCCATGAAGAATACGGGGATGAAGACCGCGACGAGCGATATGGTCATGGACAGGATCGTGAAGCCGATCTCCTTCGACCCCTTGAGCGCGGCATCCATGACGCGTTCGCCCGTTTCCATGTGCCGGATGATGTTCTCGAGCATCACGATGGCGTCGTCCACCACGAAGCCCACGGAAAGGGTCAGCGCCATGAGCGACATGTTGTCCATGCTGAAGTCGAGCACGTACATGACTGCGAAGGTCCCGATGATCGACATGGGGAGCGCCAGGCTCGGGATGACCGTGGCGGAAAGGTTTCGGAGAAACAGGAAGATGACCATCACGACGAGACAGACCGTAAGAATCAGCGTGAACTTGCACGTCGGCGACGGAATCCCGGATGGATTCGGAGCGGTCGAACAGGATATTCAGGTTCACCGATGCAGGCATCTGCTCCTGAACGTGGGGATAAGTTGCTTGATCGAGTCCACAACCTCCACGGTGTTCGTGCCGGGCTGACGCTGGATCGCCAGGATGATGGCGCGGGTGTCGCCGATACCAGCTTGCGATCTTGTCGTTCTCCACGCTGTCAACGACCGTTGCCCAGTTCCCGGAGCCGGACGGGAGAGCCCTCCGCGGTATGCCACGATAACCGGACGGTAAGCGGCCGCATCGTTCAGCTGGCCCGTGGCCTGGACCGTGAAGGCCTTGGTTGCGCCATAGAGCGTGCCGGTGGGCAGGTTCACGTTCGCGTCTGCAACGGCGTCCGCCACTTCGTCGATGCCGATCCCCTTGCTGGCCAGCGCGCGGGGGTTGAGCTTGGCGCGTACCGCGTACTTCTGGGAGCCGAATACCTGCACCTGCGCCACTCCGCTGATCATGGAGATGCGCTGGGCCATCATGGTCTGGGCATAATCGTCCACCGTCCGAAAGCGGAAGCGTGGGAGAACTGAGCGCGAGATAGATCACGGGCTGGTCCGCGGGGTTCACTTTGCGGTAGGACGGCGGGCTCGGCATGTTCTGCGGCAAGCTGCCTCGCGCGCCGGCGATCGGCCGAATTTACGTCCTGGGCCGCGGCGTCGATGTTCCGGCTCAGGTTAAACTGGATGTTGATCTGGCGTAAGGCCCTGGGCGTTGACCGAGGTCATGGTATCGATGCCGGCGATGGTCGAGAACTGCTTTTCGAGCGGCGTTGCAACCGCCGAGGCCATGGTCTCCGGGCTGGCTCCCGGCAACATTTGCGGTCACGACGATGTTCGGGAAATCGACGTTCGGCAGGTCGCTCACGGGCAGGAGCCGGTACCCGGCGATGCCTACCAGCAGGATGGAAATCATGACCAGGGTGGTCATGACGGGACGACGTATGGAAAGTTCTGAAATATTCATAGTTAAATTAAGAATCCACCACGGAAACACGCCCTGCACTCGCGCTCGCGCACTCGTAATCGCTGGGTGCAGACGGAGGCACGGAGAATAACAACATCTCAAACAAATAGATCTAATCTTATTTGTTTATTTTGACTTTGGTTTTTGGGTTGTTAGATCTTCCCTGCTCAGTGTCTCCGTGCCTCCGGGTTAACGTTCTCCTGTTTGGTTCCTTGCGGTTTCCCGTTCTTGATCTCCACTTTCAGCCCGGCACCAGGCGAAGCTGCCCGTCAGTCACGACCTTCTCCCCCGGAGCGACGCCATTGTCGATGATGGTCAGGTCCTCATGGGTCCTGCCGGTCTTCACAATTCGAAGTTCGGCAGTCATGTCGGTCCTTGATCACATACACATACTGCCCCTGCTGGCCGGTCTGCACCGCCGGAAGTCGGGACGAGCACCCGGTTAGGTTCCGTGGTAAGCGTGAGGATGACATCGACGAACTGCCCCGGCCAGAGCCTCCTGTCGTTGTTCGAAAGGTGCCTTTCAGCTTGATGGTCCCCGTGGTCTTATCCACCGCATTATCGATAAAGGTCAGTTCGCCCCGGGCCGGGCGTTTTTCGTCCCCGGGGATGATGGCCTCAACACTGAGCTCTTTCATGGCCGAATATTTTTTTATGTCCGACAGGTTCTGTTCAGGAACGGTGAACGTGACATAGGTCGGCACGATCTGGTTGATGGTAGTCATCGCAATATCGTTCGCCTTGATGACATTACCGCTATTTACGAGCACGCTGCCGGCCCTGCCGTTGATCGGGGATTTGATCGTGCAGTATTCAAGCTGAAGCCTGTTGTTCTCGACATTTGCCCTGTCCGCTTCGACAGCGGCCGCGAGGGCGTCTGCATTGGCGCGAAGCTGGTCATACTGGTCTTTGGAGACATAATCCTTCTGGACCAGGACAGCGTACCGCTTGGCCTGCTCTTCCGCGTTCTTTGCCTGCGCCAGGTCCCGCGAAAGAGCGGCTTCCGCCTGTTTGAGCGCTGCTACATAGGGGCGTGGGTCAATCTTGAACAGCAAGTCGCCTTTCTTGACGTCCTGCCCTTCCCGGAAGTACACGCCTTCCACTTCACCGCCGACGAGGGGCTTGATCGATACGGCATTATAGGCCTCAACATTGCCGATGGCCTTGAGCTGCAGCGGGATATTCCTTTGCATCGGCTCTCCCGGTGACCACCGGCACGGTCCGCGGCGGGCCGGTTTTCCCTTTGACAGGACGAACACGTGATACACAGTACTGACATGAAAACCATCAAGCTAATGTGACCAGGTTCGTTTCATTCATTACTCTCCAGGATATGTATTTCTTGTCTCCTTCACATTGGCGTTCCCCATTCCGGAATCCGCATTCCGCACTCCGCAATTCCTTATCTCGCTCCCATGGACTTTTCGATGGTCGCCTGAGCTATTTTATAATTAGACAGGGCGCTGGTATAGTTTGCCTGTGCCGTGACGTAGGTAGCGAAGGCATCCGAAACCTCTATGGGGCTTCCGACTCCGGCGGTGTATCTGCCGTTTGCAAGATCAAGGTTCTCTTTGGCCTGGCGGCGGCAAGTTCGGCGGTTGCAATGCTGGCCTCCGCTGCCTGCAGGTTCAGATATGCCTGGCGCACATCGAGTACTATCTGTTGCCGCAATGTATCTTCGTTTGCCCTCAGGATATAAAGGTTCGACTTCGCCTCCGCCGTCTGCTGTTGCGTCAAAAATCCGCTGAACAGGGGAACGGTCAATTGCACGCCATAATTCCAGTAGGGTTCCAGCGTCGATGTTGTCTGGCCCGCCCAGTTGTAATTTGCAAAACCGGATAAGACCGGGTAATAGCCGGTCTGTGCGAAACTGATATTTGCCTCCGCAGCCTGCCTTTTTGCGATGATCGACTTGAGGTCGGACCTGTTCTCGAAGGCGCGCTCCATCGCCTCTTCCGAGGTTATCGCATATTTCTTGAATGAGAGGTTGTCCTCAATGGCAGACTCGGGTGCATCTGCGGTCCCCATAACATTGCTGAGGGTCACCCAGGCGATTTTAAGCGCGTTCTCGGCATTGATAAGGCTCAGTTTTGCGTTACTCAGGTCCACTTCCGCCTTGATGACGTCGATCCTCGCCTTTGTTCCGACATCATAAAAACCTTTTGCCTGATCGAGGTGCAGTTGAAATTGCTTCAGTACGTCCGCGGCAACATCCCGGTTCCTCCTGGCCTGCAAGACGCCGTAATATGCCTGCTTTACGCTCAGGATAATGGTATCCTGCGTTGCATTCAGATCCGAACGGGAGGATTCGAGATTGTATTTCGATATGTCGACCTGCGACGTCTTTCCAAAATCCACTATGGTTTGGTTCAGCGTAAAGCCGGTCAAATATTGGTCGAACTCCGCGGGAGTATTAAAGACAACGGTGTTCGGCTGGGGATGAACGCGGGCATACGAGGCCGACGCACTGAGCTGCGGGTAGTAGGCCGAGCGGGCTTCGCTGACCCGGCTCTGATTAACGTCCACGCCGAACATCGAAGCACGGACAGTGGGATTGTTTTTAAGCGCGATGTCGATGCATTGGTCCAGGGTCAGGACCTTCGCCTGATTCATGTCCCCGCCCGTTGTTGTTGCCTTTGATACCGTTTGCCCGGGAGATGTTACTGCCGGTTCAGATGGTGGCATCTCAACCGCACCAAGCCCGGTCGTTGCGAACGACAACGGCATGATCGCGATCAGCGCCATACAATATAATATACGCATTTAGTCTTCATGGTGTCCCTCCCATCAGTGTCTTAATCGTTATTTACCGTGCCATGCATGAAAATCTTGACAATTTCACCAACATTCTTGTCCAATTTCTGTTTCGTCATTCCGGAACCGCCCCTCATGATCTCCTCGGACCGGAAATATGAGAACAAAATCCATAAGAACACCCGGGCAGCTATCTCCGGGGAAATCGTCAGTTTCAAAATCCCGCGATCCTGGAGGACTTTAAAATAACCGGCAAGTGTCGCCCTCATCTCATCGATAAAATTATTATAGACGGTCCTGATCTTTTCCGGATAGGTCGTCACCTCGGAGTATAGTATGCTGATCATTGGTTTTCTTTCTTTTAATGTGAGAAGAAATCGCCTGGCTATCATGGTGAGGGACTGTTCGCAGGTAAGACCCTCGAGTTCCGGCAAAAGCTCCTTCAATTTAGGCAGGAACGTATAGGATTTGAGAAGTTCTTCAAACAGCATTTCCTTTGACCCGAAATGTCTGAACAGGGTCAATTCGGTCACTCCGGCCTCCTGGGCGATCTCCCTGGTAGTGGCGCCGAGATATCCCTTCTCTGAAATAAGTTTCAGCGTTGCCTTCAAAAGCTGTTCATTTGTCTCTAATTTCTTCATATTCTGACAATGTAAGTAATCACTTACAATTTCATACAGTACATCCGATGAGGACTGATGTCAAGTGGTTTTATGGTCCAACGGGCATTTTCCTCTTGCATGGAACGGATTCTTATGGTATTGTAAGCCCGCTCAAAAAAATAAAATTATATTCAACGGAGGATTTTACAGTGGCCGGTACATGCGATATCTGTGGAAAAGGCAAGCTCAGCGGAAATAAGGTGAGCCATGCCAACAATAGGTCAAAGAAGTTTTCCAAGCCGAATTTGCAGCCAATCAGAGCCGTAGGATCCAACGGTTCCCATGTGCGCATGCATGTCTGTACACGCTGCATTCGGTCCGGCAAAGTTCAGAAAGTAAGCTGATCCCTCGAACCCCGGTTCTCACCATCCCCCGTGTTTTGATAAAATCCGGGGGATATTTGTTTCGCTTTTCATACTTTCTGCTCAGAGGCCAACAGTTCTCACACGTCGTGTAGCACAATACACCGCATTAGACAATAGTATTAAACCTTACATGTGCTCTGCAATTCTATTAATTTTTTACTGTTCATAGTGACTAAAGTTCTAATAATGCAAGTTATAACGTTGAAACTTGAAGTTGACACCCTATTTTTAAAGGATTATATTAGCAACGGATGCATTAATGAATAGTATGCTATAATAACGCATTAAGCTGCTGTTAACTGTCAAGGCACACAACCATATCCCATGTACCGGTCGTCTGCGGAGAAGGAGGTAAATGCCCGATAGAGAAATGGACCTTCTTAAGTTGAACAACAATGGTGAGTTATGTGAGTATTTCAATACTCGGAACTTTAAAAAGAAAAGGAGATGAACTAGATGAGAAAATATATTTTGATCAGTCTGATTGTAGTGAGTGTTTTTGGACTCTACCTGGGTTTTTCACACATGGCAACGGTGGAGGCAGCAGATGTTAAAGTGATCGATGTGAAAGAGGTTCCGGCAGCCAAGATTCCGACGTTTAACGCAACAGCGTATATCGCCGGCCATGGCGGTCACCTGGCGGTCCTCAACATGAACACGATGAAAGCTCCGTCCGATATTGAGAAGGACCGGATCGTTCTCGTGGAAGCAGGATCGGAGATGGAAGGGAAAATTGCGGGTATGGACTTTGAATCAGCCAAGAAGGCGGGCGGATCTCACGGTCAGTTGCTCACGAACGAGGGTGGCAAGAAAGTGCTCGTCGCCGGCACGTTGAGCGGCAATGTCTACAAAGTGGATTTGGCTACGGGTAAAAAGGAAGGGCCATTCAAGGTCGGCGACAAGTTCTGCGGCGCGATCGCAGGTCCTGACGGCAATGTCTACTTCGAAGACATGGCGAACGGCAGTGTCTACGTATGGGATTCCAAGACCTTGAAGACGGTCGACAAGATGCCGGTGGGAGCCGCAGTCTGCGGTATCCAGTGGACCAAGAACAACAAAAAGGCATACATAAGCGACATGCCGCAGGGCATCATCTTTGTGTATGACTGGAAGACAAAGAAAGAGATCAAACAGATCAAGAGCCCCGAGATGACCTTCCTTCACCAGATCAGAATGGCGCCGGACGGAAAGAGCCTTTGGGTCAGCGCACCGAACGAGTTCGATCCGGGCCTCAAGCCAGGCACCCACAAGAGCCAGGTCATCGTGATCGATACGGACAAGGATGTGATCGTTCAGCGGCTTGTATTGCCTGACACGGTCAGACCTCATGACTTTGCATTCTCCCCGGATGGGAAATATGCATTCCTCTCGTCGCGCACCTATGGTGATGACAGCACCCTGAACATCATGGAGATGAAGACCCACAATCTTGTCGGCAAAGTATCTCTCTGCGCCGGCTGCCATAAGCCTGCCGGCATAGAGGTAAAAATCGACAAGGGTTCACCGCTTCTCTGCGGCATTGAGGTAGACTGGCACAAGTAAGATGAACTCGCCTGTCCATTAATTTTTTTCTACAACATAGACCGGAGGTCAGGAGTAGCCTGCCTCCGGTTTTTTTTACTCTATCCTCACCCCGAATCTTTTGCTATAATAATAGACATCATAACCATATCAATTTTTTAACGTGAAGGAACATCACCCATCGCATGAATATCCCCTATGTTGCCCTAAAAAATCTCAAGAGAAAACTTACCCGGACCTGGCTTTTATTTGCCATCGTGGTAGTCGTCTCCTGCACTCTGTTCTCGGCGACCCTTTTTTTGAAAAGCATCAACAACGCGCTGAAGATCGGAACCTACCGCCTTGGCGCCGACATCCTTGTCGTACCCGAGAGCGCTGAGTCGAAGGCAAAATCCGCTTTGCTTTCCGGCGAACCTACCTCGTTTCTGATGGACCGGTCCATTCTTGACCGGGTAAAAGCCATCGAGGGAGTAAAAAATGTTACCCCTCAATTGTTCGTCAAGCCGACCAGCTTTACCTGCTGTTTCAATGTAGACGTGTTCCTCGTGGCGTTCGATCCTGACACGGACTTTACCGTCAAACCATGGTTGTCAAAGAACCTTCATAAATCACTCGGAATGAATGAGATCATTACCGGGAGATCGGTCCCGGTAATAGCAGGTGACAAGATCCCCTTCTTTGGCACAACCTTTACCGTAGCAGGCACTATGGAAGCAACGGGCATGGATTTCTTCGACCGCGCCGTTTTTATGAATCTTGACTCCGCCTATAAAATGGCGGAAGACTCGCGTACCAAGGCGCTCCAGCCCATAGAGATCGGACGGAATCAGATATCCACGGTCCTGGTGCAGATACATGATGATGTAACACCTGATCGCGTGGCGATCCGTATTGAGCATGATATCAGTGGTGTCAAAGCCCTTGTTTCAGACACGATCATCAGCACGGTGCGGCAGCAGCTCGCGGGACTTATCAAGGCGATCTGGGTCATCAGCATCATTCTCTGGTTCATTGTTCTCCTTATCATGGCATTTGCTTTCTATATGATCGTCAATGAGCGCCGGAGAGAGATCGGCCTTCTGCGCGCGATTGGCGCAAATAAGGTACATATCGCCACAATAATTCTGAGCGAAGCCTCGCTCTTATCCGCAGCCGGCGGTGCAGCGGGAATTATCCTTGGATATGTCCTGCTTGCAAGCTTTAAAAATCTGATGCTTCACTACCTCAAGCTTCCCTATCTGTTTCCTGCCACTGCTGAATTGGTCGTCCTGACCGCAGGCGCGCTCTTTTTCTCAATACTTACCGGACTTTTCGCTGCATTGCTGCCGTCCCTGACGGTATTGCGAGTGGAACCCTACGAAGCAATAAGGAGCGCCGAATGAAACCGCTATTCGTTCTTATCGTGAGTATGCTGATGCTGCTGTCGTGCAGCAAAGAGCCGGAAAAGAGCCAGGAACCAGCGAGCGCTGAAAAGAGCCTCTTTGAGGAAGTAAAGGAACAGACGATCAAAAACCCCAAAGACGCCGAAGCCTGGTATCATCTTGCCAACCTCTATGAGAATGCTCAAATGCACCAGGAAGAATTGGTTGCTCTCCAAAAGGTCATTGAACTCGATCCCGGCAAGGGCTACGCATATGTTAAACTGGGGAATGCATATAACCGGCTTGGACGGCACCAGGACGCGGTAACCAGTTTCAGGACAGCACTAAAATATTTTCCGAAGGATCCGGTCTTGTGCAACAACCTCGCTGTATCCTATGGCAAACTCGGCAAAACAGATGAGGAAATCGCCTTTCTTGAAAAAGCAATTTCGCTGCGGCCCCATTATGCCACTGCCCGGCACAATCTCGGGATAGCAATGCTCAGAATCGGAAAACGCGGCGAAGCCCTGAAACAGTACAATGAACTCAGTAAATTTGACACCGTTGTTGCGTCTTCTCTTAAAAAAGAAATCGATAAACAAAAGGAGAAATAACACATGCTAATACGATTGCGAACAACCATCACCACCCTCGTGCTTATCCTGCTCATTCTTTCCACTGCCTTTGCCGCAGATATCAGATGCACTGAATGTGGCATGAAGGTCGATATAGCATCAAAATTTTCAGCGAAGACCACGCAGGGAGACACAACGCTTTACTTCTGCGACATCGGCGACCTGTTTGGCTACCTTAAAAAACATAATCTCAATGATGCCCGGATCGAGGTCAAGGACTTCGCCGGCGGGGCATGGTTCGACGCACGGAAAGCGTTCTACGTCCATGCGGAACAGAAATTCAACACTCCCATGGGATGGGGCATCGCAGCGTTCATTAACAAGGATGACGCGGCTAAATTCGGCATGGCCATGGATTTCGACGCAACGGCAAAGGCCTTAAAATGAAGAAGCTGGTTGCGTTTACAGCACTGATAAGCGGCATACTTTTTATCCTCATGCCGAGATATATTCTCCCGGCATGTGAGTTTGATGGATTTCCCCGCATGCACTGTTCGGATACCGCGCGCGCTGAACAGGTCATCGGCGTAGTGCTCATCGCGGTGTCCGGTATGACCCTTGTGGTGAAATCCACAACAATGCCGCTCATCGGCGCCATTCTCTCAATTATCGTGTTCGGCATCTCTTTCTGGCTTCCCGAAAAATTCGGGTATTGCCTCAGCCCGAGAATGCCTTGTCACTACGGTATGGTGCCTGCTATCAGGTTTCTCTCCGTTATCGGCATCTTTACCATGGCAGGAGTTGTTTTCAGTATCGCCAAGTCCTCCAGAAAGAAAGGAAGTTCATGATCGAACTGAAGGGGCTCTCAAAAACCTATACCATTTTAGGCAACGTGATAAAAGCGGTCCAAACGCTTGACCTGACCATTCAGCAGGGAGATTTTCTCTCTATCGTAGGGCACTCTGGAAGCGGAAAAAGTACTTTTTTAAGCCTTATAGGTGGCATTGCCAGACCCGACACCGGTACGGTAAGCGTCGACGGGGCCAACATCTGGGGATACAATGACTCAGGACTTTCAAGGCTCAGAAACGAGAAATTCGGATTCATCTATCAGTTTGCCAGCCTCATCCCCACCTTGAGCGCAACGGAAAACGTTCTTCTCCCTACCGTATTCGGACGAAAACGAACTGCAGACGATGCGGTGCACCTGCTCCAGTTGGTCGGACTTGGCGACAAAATGGACCGGTATCCGGCAGAGCTCTCCGGCGGCGAACAGCAACGGGTAGCAATCGCCAGGGCGTTCATCAATTCGCCTGAGATAATCCTGGCTGACGAGCCCACCGGCGATCTCGACGAGCAAACGGAAGCTGAAATCATGGAATTCTTCGAGAAAACGAATAAAGAGAAAAAGGTGACGATGATCATGGTCACGCACAGCTCCGAAATAGCCCTCCGTGCGCAGAAACGATTTAGGATGAAACAGGGCGTCCTGGAAAAGCTTGATTAAACACTTCACTTCCTCCCAGACACACCATCAAATTCCATTTTCACATCGCGAGAGCAATATTCTATTTACTCTTTGCACTATTGCAAAGTAAATTTAATTATTTGCAGGCTTGCAGTGCCAAGATAGACTTCATATCTTTTGAATTCAATATTTTATCTCTTGGCATAGAAGCTGCATACTAAATAATCAACAAGGACGTAATGAATATGAAAACGAACATATCAAACATAGGATTATATGTCGGTTAGGTTGATAGTGTTTGAATCGGGCGCTCACGCCCCAAAAAATACGGAAGATAAAAAGGCTGCACATAGATAGCCGATAGAGATCTAAATAAAATAGCTTAGGCTAAAAGGAGATTTGCCATGAAGAACGAGACAGTAAAAACAGGTATGAAGATTGGTGCAGCTGCAGGTGGTTTGGTTTTCCTGGTGTTCGGGATCATGCCGGGATTCTATTTCGGGAGCTTCGGGACACTGATCCTGCTCCAGAAGATCATGGGTGGTGCGGTTGATCCCACGCTTTTCGTAAGGGCAGCGGTGGTCATGGGCATCGTGGTCGGGATTGCCTGCGCGGCAACGGTAAGCCTCGTGGTCGGCGGCCTGATCGGCACGGTTTTAGGATATATCGTGTCCGTGCCAACGGCAGCGATGAAAGAGAAAGCTGCCGAAAAAGCGTAGGTAGGAAGAGCAGCTCTCGTACCATAAGCATCCGGTCAAAGGCAGTGAGCAATCACTGCCTTTTTTTATGTGCGAGCATGTTCTGCAGCTTGTCGATGCAAGTCCTTTATCCATTCCGATTGAGGCGAAGAATCAGCAAAGCGCAAGGACATCGTCTTGAGAAGGTGTACAGTGCGTGACACGCGCGAAAATGATGCGAAGTAATCTCACTTCAAGGCCTTGAATCGTGGATACGACGTTGACTCCGTGCATACAACGATCCATTGTCATGAGATGATGAACTTGAGATGCATACAGCATGGTCGCATCATACTAAACACTATACCAAGATGAGCATTTCAACAAATTGTTCAAATTTCATTAACTGCACTAACAGAAACAGCGGCCTTTTGAGCCGCTGTTCTTATCATATCAGACATTCAATTTGGTATCTTCATTTGTTCTTCTTGTCCCCGAAAAGGCGATCATACTCCTCAGGGTGGTGATGCTTCAGCTGATCGACGGACATCCTTCCGGTTAGCCACAGCCAACTCATGGGAAACACATCGGACTTCAGGTGTTCACTATAGAAGTGGATGATGAATATGAATACGATGGCCAGAAGCGCCTCGTCGCTGTGCATGGTAAAGACCACGTCCCAAATCCATCCCAGGGTCCATGTCGGGAAGATTGACGACACCATCACCGGATAGGTGAGAAAGAATCCCGACGTCCCGATGATCATCATGCCCCAGTAAACCGCCCAGTAATCGAATTTCTGCAGATACGTGAACTTTCCGAAGGAAGGCCGTACTTTCGAGAAGCCGAAGTAATACATGAAGTTCTGAATAAGATCCAGCAGGTCCTTGGGCATCGGCACAATCGTCAGGCGAAGGTCCTTTTTCCGAAACAGATTGAGCATGTAGAACTGGTGGTAAATGAAATCGCAGAGCAGGATTATTCCGGCCACGCGGTGAATGATCCCCGCGCTTCTGGCGCCGCCCCAGAAACTGATCCACGCGCTGGCCGGATCCTGGTACGCATACTTGAGTCCCCAGCCGGTGAACGCGAGAAACAGAAACGAGGTGAACAAGATGATATGCTGGATCCTCGCTGAAAGGTCGAACCTTTCAATCTCGGTTGGTATGTTATTATTCATGGTTGCCTCCTTTTCTGAACAAACGGTCGCGGATATCCGCGTAGATATCCAGAAGCACGTGGACAATGATAAAGATGAACGTGCTCACCGTGAGGATGATGAGTGCGATCTCGGAGAAGTGCGCAATCGGATGGAGGGGTTTATGGGTGACAGCGGCAACGAATTTTACCGTGGCCCCCGGATGACATTTGGAGCAGGTTTTTATCTTGTTCGCGCCCACAACCGGCGAGGACGGGTCCTTGGCGCTCTTGATATCATGTGCGCCATGGCAATCCGCGCATGACGGCGCGCCGCTGTGGCCGACTTTCAGCTTTCTACCGTGGAAGCTTTCCTTATATCGCTCCACAACCAGGGGGCTGAACCCGTACTTCTCCGACATTATCTTCTCTTCATGACAGGCCCCGCAGGTTTGGACCACGTTAACGTGGTTTACCGCCGATTCCTTGCTCGTTTTTGGCTGAATATAGTGCGGCGAACCATGACAGCTTGTACAGACCGGGCCGTCGGATGACTTTTTGACGATAACGTTTATTCCATGAACACTGGTCTTATAAGCCGCATAAATATCCGGGTGACAGTTCATGCAGGCGGCCTGCGCGATTGGATCGACCTTGCTCTTCGGCGATATCGCGGTGGCCAATTCCATGACTGCCTTATCCGGCTTTCCAGCCGCCAGTCCCTTATGTTGCTCCCCTTTCAGGTTCATGTGGCACATGGTACAGTCATTCATGGCACCGTGTACGGATTTAGCAAACTTTTCCTGGTTCACATTGACGGCCCCTTCCATTGATCCGTGACAGCCGAGGCACGTCGTCGCGTCGGTCGCTGCACCAGCCGCGGGGACAAGAACGAGTGTAAGCAGTAACAGTAAAAAAACGTTCAGCCAATTCCTCATACCTTCTCCTTTCAAAAAGTAACACATTGCTCTTAAAAATCGGAGCAATCTCTTGTTTGGGGGCTTATTATCTTCAGAATGAGACAACGCAGAAAATATCATAAAGAGTGAATTTTAGCAAGCATAATTTATATCATATCTCATAATACATAAATAAATTTTTCTTACATATTTTCAATGAGAGGTCTGTATTGAAGACGGCCATTCATGCATGTAACTCTCTACTTTTTAAAGATAAAACACCCTGTAGAGATACAGGCCGCATGACGGGGCGGACCTTCCCGCTTTTTTTCTATCGCCCGACAGGAGTATCCGCTTCACATCCTCCACCGGCCGCCTATTGAGACCGACTTCTACGAGTGTCCCAACGATATTTCTCGCCATGTGCATCAGGAAAGCGTCAGCTTCAAGAAATACCTCGACAAACTCCCCGTGTTTTTTGATCGTGAGCTCCTTAAGCATCCTCACCGGCGTCTTTGCACCGCACTCAGAACTTCGAAATGCGGAAAAATCGTGTTTACCCACGAGGCAGGCAGCGGCAGATCTCATATTTTTAAGGTTCAGCCGTTTGTTCATGTGCCAGGAATAGTTTCGATATAACGCTGACGGGCTTCGCCTATTCAGAATCCTATACTGATATATTTTCCCTTGTGCGCTGAATCTGGCATGAAAATCATCGGGCACCTCGTCGGAGAGCAGCACCCTGATATCATTCGGCAAAATGTGATTTAACGCAGGTGCCCATGCTTCCGCCGGGATCCTGCTTGCGGTTTTGAAGTTCGCAACATGCCCCAGGGCATGCACCCCCGCGTCGGTCCGGCCCGATGAAACGGTCTTTATTTGTTCACTCGTAAGCTTTTTTAGCGCGTGTTCGAGAACATCCTGGATAGTCGGCATATTGCTCCCGATCTGCGACTGCCAGCCGTGGTAGTTGGTGCCGTCGTATTCAAGGATAAGTTTAATGTTTCTTTTCATACCACTCGCAATCTCATGCTTCGAGCTCTGAAATGAAGCTCACCCACCCAAATACGCCCTCTTGATCCCCGGGTCTTTTTCCAGATCCGAGGCCCGGCCCTGCATTACGATTGTTCCTGTCTCCATAACATACGCACGATGCGCAAGACGGAGAGCGGCTTTCGCGTTCTGTTCCACGAGAAGGATGGTTGTTCCCTGCTGGTTGATCTCCTTGATGATTTTGAATATCCTGCTCACTATGATCGGAGCAAGACCGAGCGATGGCTCGTCGAGAAGGAGAAGCTTTGGCCGTGACATGAGTGCCCTTCCCAAGGCGAGCATCTGCTGCTCACCTCCCGAGAGCGTGCCGCCAAGCTGTTTATTCCTGTCAGCAAGCGCAGGGAACAGCTCGAATACCCGCGCGAGGTCACCTTCAAGCTCCCGTTTTTCCCTGATAAATGCGCCCATTTCCAGGTTCTCGCGCACGGTCATCCTCGCGAAGATGCGCCTGCCTTCAGGGACCTGAGAGATACCCATCTGCACGATTGCATGCGCAGGCCGTCCTGACAACTCAGCACCGTCATACAGGACCATACCCGACCGCAGTGCGGCAACCCCGGAGATGGACATCAACGTTGTTGACTTGCCCGCGCCGTTCGCCCCGATCAGCGCAACGATCTCCCCTCGCTCCACCTTCAGGCTGATGCCTTTTAGAGCGTCGATCATGCCGTAGGAGACGGTCACCACACGCAGCTCAAGCATACACGCCCCCGTGATGTTCCGCAGCGATAAGACGGCATGAAGGATAGACGACAACATAAAAAGTTCCAGGTGCAAGGCGCGCAAGTACTAAGTAATGAGGCGTACTTTTCCGTACGCCGCAGTGACGAAGGACGCAGCGCAACGCCGCAGATGGACTTTTGACGAAGTCGTCAAGCATGATGCAAACTCTCCTTGCCCAGGTACGCTTCGATCACATCCGTATTCTGTTGAATATCTTTAGGCAGGCCTTCGGCGATCTTCACTCCGTGGTCGAGCACGACCACCCGGTCCGAGATGCCCATAACGACCTTCATATCGTGCTCGATCAGGAGAATTGCCACCCCGTTATCGCGGATCTTGCGGATCAACGTCATCAGGTCCTGCGTTTCCTGAAGGTTCATCCCTGCGGCAGGTTCATCGAGAAGCAAGAGGTGGGGTTCGGTCCCGAGCGCCCGTGCTATCTCCAGCCGCCTTTGATCTCCATAGGAGAGGTTCATCGCAAGCGAATCATACTTTGCATCGAGCCCCACGAATTTCAAAATATCCACGGCACGATACTCCATGTCCCGTTCCTCTTTTATTACCCGCCGGGGTCGGACGATCGCACCGAACACCCCCGCACTGGTACGGCAGTGCGCGGCCACCATAACGTTCTCGACCACGGTCATCCCGCTGAAAAGGCGGATGTTCTGGAACGTACGTGCGATTCCCATGGACGTTATATCGTGGGGCGACATCCCCGTAACGTCCCGGTCGCGGAATATGGCATTCCCCCTGGTAGGCTGGAACATGCCGGTGATGCAGTTGAAGAACGTGGTCTTCCCTGCCCCGTTCGGCCCGATGATGCTTACGATCCGCTCGCGTTCCACGCGCATATCGATCCCATCGAGTGCCTTCAGCCCTCCGAAGTGTTTGGCCAGATTTTTAGTCTCCAGTAATAACATTATCCTTTTAAAATTTTTAAACCTTCTTGACAAGCGTACTCTTTTTTTTCACAGCGCCAAGAAGCCCCTGCGGTCTGAATACCATCATCAGGACAAGGGCGATCCCGAACGCCAGCATCCGGTAATCCTGAAAATCCCTGAAGATCTCCGGGATCGTGATCAGGAGAAGCGCCCCCAGGATGATCCCCGGGATGCTCCCCATGCCGCCGAGGACAACCATGCAGAGGATCATGACCGACTCAAAAAATGTGAAGCTTTCCGGCGATACAAAGGCCATTTTGGCCGCGAAAAAAACCCCGACGATCCCGGCCCATACTGACCCCAGCACAAAAGCCAGCAATTTCATCCTGTAGGTATTGACCCCCATGGCCTCCGCCGCAACCTCGTCTTCGCGGATTGCAACCCACGCCCGGCCGATGCGCGAAGCGATAAGCCGGTGCATGGCAAAAATTGTAATGATCGCGATCACAATAATGAGATAATAGAAATCCAGGGTCGTGTGGAGTTCGTATCCGGCTATAACTGGTCTGCCGATCTTCGAGATTCCGTTCGGCCCGCCGGTCATGCTGTCCCAATTGTTCAGGATGATGCGGGTGATCTCGCCGAGCCCCAGGGTGACGATCGCAAAATAGTCGCCGCGCAAACGCAAGGTCGGCATGCCGAGAAGGACCGCGAATAAGGCGGCAACTGCTCCTCCGGCAACAAGTCCGGACCAGAATGGAAGCCCGAAGGTCGTCGATAGAATGGCATAGGTATAGGCACCGATCGCGTAAAACGCGACGTATCCCAGATTCAGAAGCCCTGCCTGTCCCACCACGATGTTTAATCCAAGGGCAAGGACAACGTACATACCGGTGAGCGTCATGATGTCGCGATAATAATCATTCAGAAAAAGAGGAAGGATGATCACGAAAACAACGATGAGCACATAGGTCAGCGGAGCGGATGCATATCGGGTGATCGGGGGAAAGGCCGCAGCCGCTTTTGACAGCTTTTCAGCAGCCGAGGCGCGGGCAACCGTGACCAAATCGGCCTTGAGCATCCTCCAGAGGAGCACGGCAATAACTGCCGCTGCGAAAAGACGAAGAGCGCTGCCGATACCGGTAAACGGCAGTACGAGCAGTCCAACCCAGAGGGGGATCAGTAAAATATCGAGATAGTTATGTCGAGTGGTACGTGTGTTTGCCATAACGACATGCGATTATCTCATAAACATAGCGGGATTTCAACGAATTGTTAATTGGTTGCATAATTGATTTTGTCGTAAAAAGCAGAAAAAATCTGAATTCATCATTCTGAATAAAACGAAGAATCCTGGTTTTTCTAATCCATTGATAGACCGGTCGATTGCTCAGAAAGAAACGTTGGACTTTTTGACAAGTTCATAAAAATGGCTTTTCTGACTTTAATGTGGGTGGAATAAGCTCCTATATGACTTATTATGGAGTATTATCGCCCCTTTTTCATGTTTGTGTCACCTTTCTTGTTTGCCCAAGCAAGGTGACCGAAAGAAGGGCACCCGGCGAAAATCCTTTACGGCATGCTCGGTCGTCCTCGGTACATTTCGGAAACAGCCTGCACTCGCGGTTCCTCTCGTAAACGCTGGCCGCAGTCATCGCTGACGCCCTGCACTCGTGCGTTGCACTCGTCAACGCTGGGTGCAGGCAGTCCTTCGAAATGTTTAATCCTCGGACTCGGTCGCATGCCTAGATTTTCGCATGGGAAGCTTTTGGTGAAACGTCTTTAAACCAACCCCGCATGTCCCTGGAGCGGCCCTATGAAATTTTCGGGCACCCGTCTTGGCCTAAGGCAGCGTCCCTCTGGGCGAACGCGTACTGTCTGAGGCCGTAGGCCGAGTTTACGCGGGCGAGCGGACGTGGCCTTAGTCGGGTCAAAAATTTAATTCAGGCCACGAAGGGGATATGCAAGAAAATAGATAAAGGGTGAAAAACTACCCACACAAAACCCGGAAGATCCAAAAAAATTAAGTTGCCGGAATAAAATCATCGAAATGATCCACATCAATTCTGAAAGATTTATTTTCTTTAGTCTTTGATTGTTCATTTTCTCTGTGGTATAATCCCGACGATTTCAGATCAATAATATGACTGGAGATGTGAATGCTTTTAGAAGACCTCAAACTGGAGCTTAACTCAGTCAAAAACAGGATAGAGACCCTGCGGAGGCATCTTTGACACCCCTGCCAAGGAAGCAAAACTGACCGAACTTACCCACCTGATGGAAGCCTCTGGCTTCTGGGACAATAAAGACAAAGCAAACGCGCTCATGAAGGATAAAGCCATGCTTGAGCGTTCTCTCAAGGACTGGAACTCGCTCTCGACGCGGTTTCATGACCTCGAGGCCATGGCGGATCTTGCGGCGGAAGAAGGCGGCGAGGCCATGCGCGCTGATCTGGAACGCGAAATCGCATCCATCCAGAAGGACATTTCGGCTGCAGAGATCGCGGCGCTCCTCTCGGGCGAACAGGACATTACCAACGCCATCGTCTCGATCCACCCCGGGGCCGGCGGCACCGAGGCCCAGGACTGGGCCGAGATGCTGATGCGCATGTATCTGCGCTGGGCAGAGGCGCAGGGCTACAAGACCGAGATCCTCGATTACCAGAACGGCGACGAAGCAGGTGTAAAATCCGTCACGTTCACGGTCTCAGGCAGTTATGCCTACGGCAAGGTGAAGGCGGAGGCCGGTGTGCACCGACTCGTCCGCATCTCGCCTTTTGACACGAACAAACGCAGACACACCTCCTTTGCCTCGGTCTACGTGTACCCCGAGGTCGAGGACGATATTGATATCGTGATCGACGAAAAGGAACTGCGGATCGACACCTATCGATCATCGAGCGCCGGCGGCCAGCATGTGAACAAGACCGATTCGGCCGTGCGCATTACCCACCTGCCCACGAACATCGTCGTGCAGTGCCAGAACGAGCGATCGCAGCTCAAGAACAAGAACGTGGCAATGAAGGTGCTGCGTTCACGGCTGTATGAATTGAGGAAAAAAGAGCATGATGAGAAACTCGGCAAGCTGGTGAGCGAGAAGAAGGATATTTCCTGGGGAAGTCAGATCAGGTCCTATGTGTTCCAGCCCTATCAGCTGGTGAAGGACCACCGCACGGGTGTGGAAACCGGAAATGTGACTGCTGTGATGGATGGAGACCTCAACCAGTTCATAGATGCTTATTTGATCTCGGTGAGTGGAAAAGGGGTCAGGAACCAGGAGTCAGGAGCCGGTTAGGAAAACAGCCATATTGTCTTCGACTTTCATTCCGCAATCCGCAATCCACATTCCGCAATCGATTCATATCCCCATCATCTGCGGCGACCGCGCCTCAACATACTTCTTCACTCCCTGATACAATGCCTCGGCAATGCTCTGCCGGTACGCGTTCGTCCGCAGCATCCTTTCTTCCTCGGGATTGCTGATGAACCCAACTTCAGCAAGGATGCTCGGCATTCCGGTGTTGATAAGCACATAAAAAAAGGCCCGTTTAACACCGTGATTCACGACCTGGCTCTGGATCGGCCTCACGGCATTGACTAGCGATCCCTGTACTGCATGTGCAAGATGAATTGAGTCTTCATCATTGCTCTCCATCCGAAGCCCTTTCAGAATTCGCGTCAGCTCGTCATCAAGCTCACCAAGGGTTTTGGAGGTGGTAGCGTTTTCCCTGGCAGCCGTCGCCATTGCATCACGATCCGATGCACGAAGACCCTGGATATACGTTTCAATCCCCCGAGCTTGCCTTTTTCGATTGGCGTTCACATGAATCGATACGAACAAGTCGGCCCCTTTTGATTTAGCGATAAACGGTCGTTGTTCAAGCGGGATGAACACATCCTTATCGCGAGTCATCACCACCGTGCACCCGAGCCGTTCCTTCACGAGCGCGGCGAGCCGCTGCGCAATATCGAGTGTTATCGTTTTTTCCTTCAGTCCGCTTTTACCGATTGCGCCAGGATCATGACCGCCGTGTCCGGCGTCAATGGCGATGGTCTTGATCTTGAGTCCGAGCTGCCGGGACAGCGACAGCTTTGCTCCGTCGTTGTCTTTCACTTCAGGTGCCGGAGCAATCGGAGGAGGCAGGACCGGCGGTTCTGGTTTGGCCTGTACCTCCGGCACCGCGGGGGTCTCTGCGGTCTGCTGTGTGCCCGTGTCCGCGCTCGCAACGCGGGTCTCGGTCACCTTTCCACCTTCGCCGGTCACGTCGATCACGAGACGCTCGGGATCATGCAGCGGGAACGGGGCATAGCTCTTGATGCTCGCAAGGTCGAGTACGACCCGTACGACACCCGGTGCGTATTGGCTGGCCCGCACCTGTTTCAGGATCCCGTCATTGATAGGTACTGGCTCCTTACTCAACGATTTGCCAACACGGGCATTGAGAAGGTCAAAAACCAGCCGGTCAGGATTTTTGAGTTCCTGGACATGAAACACAACCGTGTTCGTCTGATCAATTACGATGCGGCTATACGCCCCTTCAGACCAGTGACGGATGCCGGTAACCGTGCCTGTTGGTTTGGTCTTCCCTGAAGCTGCGGGCGCCGGCTTGGGCATGCTTCGTATTTCTGTCTCCTGTTGCCTTTCTTTCTGCTTCATGCGCGCAGGTGGGTTGAATCTCGCCATTGCCTTGCCGGTCCATGAGCTGTCGGGATATAACCTCTTCAGCGTGGCAAATGATTCTGCCGCAAGCGCATTGTCTTTTTTGTGATCAAGAGTAAGTTCAATGACATGGTAAAGCGCCTCAGGCGCCCTGTCATGTTTGGGATAGGTTGTCTGGCAAAATTGGTTGATGTGGACAGCCTGGTCTAAATCCTTTGAATATCTGTTAAATTTATAGAGGTCCTGATAAACCCCCGCCCGGTCGAAGCAGGCGTCCCCCGCGCTCGGGCTTCGAGGGTATTTCTTTTCCACAAGCTCGAAGGTCCGGATGCAATCCACCCAGTACGAGCGGTACATTTTTTTCTTTGAGGATTTTCGGAGATCGGCCAGGCGTTGGCAGGCGACAGTATACTTATGCCCGGCCTCGGTATTATAAGACGGGTAAGCGGGTGCAGCAACAAGCAGCTGGATGGCGCAAGCCATGAAGGCCGCGATACAGGAACGGCCGCGATTCTGCATAGTTTTCCTGTTGTTTTTTAACCGAATTACGAGGAGATGTCAACAAAAAAAGGCCCCGGAATAACCGGGGCCGGTGATAGTGTCTTCTGAGAACGGGTAATGCGTCACCTTTGCCGTTTTTACGGGCAGCGGTGAATCTTTTATGATGCTGCCTTGGCCGTCTCCACAAGCTTCGCGAAACCCGCCGGATCCGTAATCGCGAGGTCCGCGAGGATCTTACGATCCAAACCCACACCGGACTTTGTGAGGCCGGCGATGAACCTGCTGTACGTCACTCCGTTCAGTCTCGCTGCCGCATTGATGCGCGCGATCCATAGTCTGCGAAAATCCCTCTTCCGGGCCTTCCGGTCACGATACGCGTACTTAAGCGAACGGTCCACTTGTTCGGTAGCACTGCGGAACAGTTTCGATTTTGCTCCCCAGTAGCCTTCTGCCAGGTCAAGCACTCTTTTTCTTCTGGCCCTCGTCTTGGGGCCGCCTTTAGCTCTCGGCATTTTTTCTTCCTCCTTAAATCATGATGCCAGACTGCAGATAGTATATGAGCACAAAAAATCTTACGAATTTGTCCTCTATCGTCTGTCCTCTGTCTTCTAATCAGTTAGTTATTTGACACCGTACGGAAGCATCTGCTTGACATTCTCCAGATTATCCTTGGTAAGCTGCACCGCACCGGAAAGTCTTCTCCTCCGTGTAGCGTTCTTGCCCGACAACAGATGTCCCTTCCATCCCTTGCGCCTCATGACCTTGCCCGTGCCTGTTAATTTTATTCTCTTGGCCGTGCTTTTTCTCGTCTTCAACTTTATTTTTGTCTTGGCCTTTGCCTTTGCCATTTCCTTTTCCCCCTTTGAGATATCAGGCCTTTGCCGTTTCCTGTATGGTAACAACGGAATAAGTGCTTCCGTGGCATCACGTATCGTTCATATTGCAGGGCTACTTTTTTGCCGCCACTTCTTTTACCTTTGCCCCGAGCATCATTGTCATGTTTCTGCCTTCCATGCGCGGCGACTGCTCCACGGCTGCATCGTTCTGCAGATCCGCCAGGATGCGATCCAGCAATGCCCTGCCGTGCGTCGTATGGGCCATCTCCCGTCCACGGAACATGACGGTCACCTTGACCTTATTGCCATCTTCAAGGAAACGTTTGATGTTGTTCGTCTTGAACTGTACATCATGGTCGTCAGTACGAGGCCTCATCTTGATCTCTTTAACGACTATAACGCTCTGGTGTTTCTTGGATTCATGTGCCTTCTTGGCAATCTCGTATTTATATTTTCCGAAATCCATGATGCGGCAAACCGGAGGCTTTGCCGTCGGTGCGACTTCCACCAGGTCGAGCCCGGCGTCTTCCGCCCTTTTGATCGCATCCCGGGTATCGAGGATTCCAAGTTGTTCGCCTTCCGCGGAGATAACACGGACCTCTTTCACCTTGATCATAAAATTGATTCTCGTCGTAATCTTACTGATAAACAATCACCCCCTTATTAGTTCGGTTGATACATTTTTTTCTCGAACAAGCCTCTGCACACCGTTCATAAATTCATCAAGCGACATCGCGCCGAGGTCTTTCCCGCCCCGTTCGCGCACCGCAACCATGTTCTGCTGAACTTCCTTGTCCCCCACCACCAGGATGTAGGGAACCTTCTCCATTGCCGCCTCGCGGATCTTGAACCCGATCTTCTCCGACCGGGCATCGAGCTCGGTCCTGATGCCTGCGGCAAGCAGTTTTTCCCGTACGCCCTTGGCATAATCAAACTGCTTGTCGGTGATGCACACCACCTTGGCCTGCACCGGTGCGAGCCAGACCGGGAATGCTCCGGCATAATGTTCGATCAACATCCCAAAGAACCGCTCGATCGATCCAAGCAAAGCCCGGTGGATCATAAAGGGCCTGTGCGCCTGATTGTCAACGCCGATAAAGGTCATGTCGAACCGCTCGGACATGTTGAAGTCAAACTGCACGGTCGAGCACTGCCACAGCCGCCCCAGGGCGTCTTTGATCTTGATGTCGATCTTGGGGCCATAGAAAGCCCCGCCACCCTCGTCGATCTCGTACCCGAGATTAACCTTATCAGCGGCAATTTTCAGGGCGTTCGTTGAACGGTCCCACATCGTCTGGTCCCCGACCGATTTTTCCGGACGGGTAGCGATGTACGCCTTAAAATCATCGAATCCGAAGGTCCTGAGCATCTTTACCACGAACTCGATGACCCGGATAACCTCTGTTTCCATGTCCTCCGGCGCCACAAAGATATGGGCGTCGTCCTGCGTAAAGCCGCGAACACGAAGCAGCCCGTGCAGCACGCCGGAGCGCTCGAAACGGTAAACGGTTCCGAGCTCGGCAAAGCGCAGCGGAAGGTCACGGTACGAGCGGAGCTTGTTCTTGTAGATCATGATATGGAAGGGACAGTTCATCGGCTTTACAAAAAATTCCTGCCCTTCCACTTCCATGGACGAATACATGTTCTCCCGGTAAAAACCGAGATGACCCGACGTCTCCCACAGGTTCGCACGGCCCACGTGGGGAGAATAGACGAAATCGTAGCCATTTTTCTGATGCTCGTCGCGCCAGAAATCCTCGATTGTCTTCCGGATAAGCGCGCCGCGGGGATGCCACAGCACCAGACCGCCGCCCACCTCATCGGACAGGGAGAAAAGGTCCAGTTCCTTGCCGAGCTTCCGGTGGTCCCTGCGCTTGATCTCCTCGAGCCTCGCGACATAGGCGTCGAGTGCGTCCTTTGCCGGAAACGAGATGCCGTAGATGCGCTGCAGCATCTTGTTCTTTTCGCTTCCGCGCCAGTAGGCCCCTGCTATCGAAAGGAGCTTAAAGGCCTTGATCTTCGCCGTGGACGGGATATGGGGTCCCCGGCAGAGATCGGAGAAATCGCCCTGCTCATAGATCGAGATCGTATCGTTGTCCGGCAGCTCGTTGATGAGCTCTACCTTGTACGTCTCACCCTTATTCTCAAAGAACGCCAGGGCCTCGGCCTTGGAAAGTGTCTTTCTCGTGATTTTTGTGGCTGCCTTGACCAGCCCCGCCATCTTCTGTTCTATCTTTTCAAGGTCCTCCGGTGTAAAGGGACGATCGAGATCGAAGTCGTAGTAAAACCCTTCATCGATCGCCGGACCGATAGCCAGCTTTGCCTGCGGGAAAAGCTGCTTGACGGCGTGCGCCAGGAGATGCGAGGTACTGTGCCAGTACACTTCGCGTCCCTCAGGGACGTCAAAGGTTACGATCGCAACTTCGGCGTTCCGTTCAACAGGGATGTTGAGATCCTGAAGATGACCGTCAATTTTAATGGCAAGCGCGTCTTTAGCGAGGCGAGAGCCGATTTTCTCGGCAACTTCCTGACCGGTGATGCCAGAGGCATACTTTCTGTCCTGACCGTCAGGCAGCCTGAGCTGTATTTCACTCATATGATTGATAACATAGATGATAGTACAATAACTAAATCATGGTAGGCCCGGGCGGTATCGAACCGCCGACCTCTACCGTGTCAAGGTAGCGCTCTCCCCCTGAGCTACGAGCCTGTATTTATTATTTGCAAGAGCGAATTGTATGAAATTTCAGCGGTTTTGTCAAGGATAAAAACTTCCGGGTAAATTTTGTTTATTAAAGCAGTGGGTGAGAGAAGAGTTTTTCGCAGAAAGACTGGTTAAAAGAAAACATAACGTAACGGGAAGGCTCATTGTGAAAAGAATTTGGCTATGCCGGCTAAATTAGTAAACGCTTCTACGAGTAAGGTACTACAGCTGAATAGATTCAAATTCTTCATTAAGATGGATAAATTTATCTTTCGTGATTCTTATTTCACCAGTTTTTTTCCATTTGTCAAGCACCCGTGTCACCGTTTCGCGGGTAAGGCCGGTCATATCCGCAATGTTCTGATGAATAAGCTTGATCCTGAGTGTTGTCCCTGACTGCGTTTTTTCTCCATGGTCTTCTGAGAGTATAAGCAAAAGCATTTTGATCCTTTGCGAAGCATCGTTAAAGTTCAACATCTGGATCTTTTTCCATGATTCACGAAGCCTGGAGCAGAGGATCTCCAGCAGGTTCTCCAGCATTTTTTTCTGGGAGTGCAGTAAAGAATAGAAATCGCTCCGCGAAATGATCGCTATCATAGAGTGTTCCATCGCAGCAACCGTTGCAGGGTCTGTCTTGCCATCAATGAGCGACATCTCTCCGAAAAACTCTCCAGCGCCGTGCACGGACAGGATCATTTCCTTTCCCTGGTTCCCGATCTGATAGATCTTGACCTTGCCGTGGACAATAATATACATGAAGCTGTTCGTATCCTCCTCATGCAGAATGACGTGGTTCTTCTTGAACTCTCTCAACATCACTTTCGGCGAGAGATCGAACAACTCATTATCCGCCAGAGATTGAAAGAGGCGTATGCTCTTCAATAGGTTGGCCCTCTCTTCGGGCAGTTTGCCTTCTGTACAGACAAGGGGCTCCGACTTTTTCAGTTTCCCATTTGCCGGCTTTGATTTTTTTTGTTTTTTCGGCTGCATTAGCTTTTAATTATACCATACGCGGGTGATTTGCATTCATTCGTTATAAAGTTGCTGAACAAGCAGAAACAAAATAGGATCTTCCGGGTTTTGTGTGGGTAGTTTTTCACCCTTTATCTATTTTCTTGCATATCCCCTTCGTGGCCTGAATTAATTTTTGACCCGACTAAGGCCACGTCCGCTCGCCCGCGTAAACTCGGCCTACGGCCTCAGACAGTACGCGTTCGCCCCAGAGGGACGCTGCCTTAGGCCAAGACGGGTGCCCAAAAATTTCATAGGGCCGCTCCGGGGACATGCGGGGTTGGTTTAAAGACGTTTCACCAAAAGCTTCCCATGCGAAAATCTAGGCATGCGACCGAGTCCGAGGTTAAACATTTCGGACTGTCTGAGCCCGAAGGGCGAGTTTCCGAAATGTACCGAGGACGACCGAGCATGCCGTAAAGGATTTTCGCCGGGTGCCCTTCTTTCGGTCACCTTGCTTGGGCAAGCAAGAAAGGTGACAACAAACATGAAAAAGGGGCGATAATACTACATAATAAGTCATAGAGGAGCTTATTCCACCCACATAAAAGTCAGAAGAGCCTCAAATTTATGTGACACGGATAACGTTGGATCACATCCCGAAAATATTACGATCCTTATCGTAACAACGTCAGAACAGGAAATAAACAAGGCCTATTCCCAAGCTAACCGGGGAATACTTAACAGAAGCGGTCCCTGTTATCGAGCCACTGGTCACCTCTTTTTTTAGATCGATTGACGCGCCGCATATTTCGACATAACCAAAAAAATCCTTGCCGAGCGGTATCTCGACGCCGACCACGCCGCTTACCCCGCTGTCCTGAAACTTTTCCTTGACGTTTATGATATCCACCGACTTCTCCGTGGTTACATTCAAATACCCCACACCCAGATACGGATTGATCCCCGATGAGAGCGGCAGCCGCGCGAGGACCCTGCCCTCGGTTATGGTAAACGACCCTACTGTGTAACTACCTTGAAGTCCCACATACTTGAACGGCCACAGGATCATTGTTGCTCCCGCAGTACTGTTCAGCGTGTTCGAATACACACCGACGCCAAGATGCTTATATTCTGCCGGATGATCCGCCGCATACACGGAGGTGGCTTCGTTACGGACACGCTCTGATTCCGGGGTTGTCGTGCTCGCGGGCTGAAGCGACTGGTCTACAGCTACAAACGTCGTGGAGAGCTTATTTATAGGCAGCATGTCCGTGGAATAGATATTAAAATCAATTCTTTATAGGACCCGGCCAATTTAATCCCGTATTCTTTCGGAATGGAAAAAGATTTGATATCACCGGCCCGCATGCTTACCTTCTTCCATGTCCACGACTTCATGACATGGTCCGGCCTGACCACTGATGCAATGACAACAATATTCATTGACTCGCCTCGTGCGAGATTCTTATTCGCTTTAACACTGGCGGTTATTTCAGGATACCTTCCAACACTGGTTTCAGCAGGAACGACCTGAATAGATTCAATTTGAATCGGGCCGGCAAAAGCCGAATGCGATGCCCCTGCTACTACAAGGAATAACAATAACGATTGTATGATCATATTGCGTGTCCTATCTTTCATGGCCGACTAAAGTATTATAAAGTGCCATCATATTATTTTTTTTCCAGAAGCTCTGAACGTTTTCCTAACAAAGATCTATAAAAATAGTTGACATCAAGCGGATTGTTTAATAGTATATGTCACGATAAATATTGGGGCGAGCAGATTCTCCTCCGGTTAGTGATTTAATGAAGGACCTCCTTACACTACACTAAAAGGAGACCGAGATGTATCACAAAGTACAGATATGTGCTCCCATAATATCGCTCTGCGCCGTCGTTGCCATTTTTGTCACGG